>CBFGKH010000019.1:0-6122 GCA_965649295.1 Caldifarciminota bacterium | reverse complement strand
CGACTATCAGCTTGGGTCTGAACTGCCAGCTGCTGTCCAGCCCGACATAGCGCGCCCAGGAGAACGGCAACTGCACGCCGGTCGGGCTGAGGCCGACGGCAAACCAGTTGTCGGGCAGCTGCCTTTCAAGGTCGCGCGCCGCGTCCCGGCTCAAGCGATAGTCGTGCCAGACAAAATCCCGCGGGCGGGCAGCGCTGGCGTAGGTAGCGCCATCACCACAGTCCTCATACAGCGCCCGCGCGGTATCGCCGTTCTGGCTCCGCCCGTAGACAGAGGGTCGGCAGTTGATGTCGTGAATCTCCACCCCACCGATTGGCGTGAACCCCATCATGTCCGAACCGAACAGCCGTACCGTCACGCGGTCAATCGTGACGCTGTCCGGTATCGACGAGGTGTTCCACTCAGCCCAGGGTCTTGAGAAGACCGCTATGAAGAGCGCGGCGAAGTTCCACAGCTTCATCTCTCCACCGGGCGTGGATACGTGTAGCGGGATCCCGTAAGCTATCCAGTACTCGGTGAAACCGGCGGTGACCGCGATCAGCGAGTCGGGGACGTCGGTGTCGCCGTGCTCCTCGCCGCCCAGCACGGCGCGGATCGAGCCGTCGCCATTGGAAAAGTGCCGCGCGCCCGGCGCGCGCAGTTCGGCCAGCTCGGTGCCGGCCGGCAGCCGGCCCGCCGCCCCCAGGTCCAGTCCCGAGGCCCCCAGCGCGGTCAGCGCCAATCCCGTCAACAGCCGGCGTACGCCCATCACTTGCCTCCATCCTCGGAAAAGTAGCCGGCGATGTCCTCACCCTGCTGCCAGAAGTGCTCAAATCCTGCCCTGAGCATTCCAACCAGTTCCGGGTCGTTGATGAAGAATCCGGTGCCGCCCTGCTGAAACCGGGTCAGGATGAAGATGGCGGTGCGGTCGTCCACAATCTGGATGCTCATCGGCAACTTCTCGGTCGCGCGCGCCTGCTCGCCCCGGGCTACCATCCTTGCGAACCGGCGACGATTGGCCGGGTCTGCAAGCGCGGCACGCTCGTACACACAGCGAACCGAGACCCCGCGCCGGAGCTGGTCCAGTTCAATCTCATCGAGAGCGTCGAAATCCTGCTGCTCCGCGCCCTTGCCCTCAAAGCGGTAGAAGTGCAGGACCTCGTGCCGTGCCGAATTCAGCCGCCGCATCTGCTCGTCCATCGCGGTTCGTCCGGCCTTGATGACCTCGAGCACATCGGCCGGGCCGGATGTCTCAGTGCGGCGGGAGTAGACGTCAGTCAGCTTTCTGATGGCCGCGGCCTTGGCTTCAAGAACGGCCTTGCCTTCTGACAGGATCTTGCCGAAGGCGACATCGGGCGGCACCGCCGAGTAACTCCACACGCTGTTCTTGTGACCGAACGCCAGCCCGCGGTCGACTAGTCGCCGCAATGCGGTGTGAATGTGCTGACGGGGCAGGCTGACCAGCCTGGTCAGATCGCTCACTCGTGCCCGGTCGATGCCGAGGAGAGCGCCGTAGACTTTGGCCTCGTGACTGGTCAGGCCGAGCAACATCAAGTCTCTTTCGTGGGACATGGTTATTCATTCTAGATCCCGATTGCGGGCTGTCAACCAAAGCGCATACACAGCCTGTTCGTTCTAACGACCTGAGGGGTAATGATTGTAGTCTGGTGTCAGATGGTAACGGATGTTGGGCCAAGCAGGTCGGCCCGGGCCTGTACAGGCTAGTCGAGCAGGACCACGCGCAGGGGGCGGCCAAGGCCCGTCGCGTGGATGAACGCGACGCCTGAGGCGAGGCCCGACAGGTCGAGCCGGGCCGAGCCATCGCGGTCAACCGGGCAGTCCGCCCATTCGCGTAGCACCCGGCCGGCGCAGTCCCTTACTACAATCCGGCCTTGGTTCGTTCCCACGGGCAGTTGCAGTCTAATCGTCCCGGCGCGCAGCACGGTCGGGCCGGCGGGCTCGGCGGCGCGATGTCGGACCGGGTGTTCGGCGACGGCGGCCAGTACCGGGTGGTAGGCGCCGGTGCGCTCGCGGTTGAAGCGGAAGGTGGGGCAGGGCAGGCGGGACGGGTCAAAGGCGGCATCGGTGTCCCACTTGTGGAACGTGCCATCCGAACCTTCCATCAGAATCTCGATAAAGCCATCGGCGTCGATGTCGGCAAGGAAGGGCGTGCGCGACAGCGGGATGATGCCTTCGAGGAATGCATAGGACCCGCGGTCAGGCAGCCAGTAGGTCGGGAAACCGGTCTTGGGCCAGCCGGGCAGGTTGTTACCCTGCGCGTCTAGGGCGTAGAAGGTCGAGTCACAGCCGGCGGTGAGAATCTCGAGGCTGGCGGTCGCGTCGACATTGCCGGCCGCAGGCGAGTACCAGATTGCGTTGCGCGTCGGGACCGGGTAGCCGCGGTAGGGCGAGCCGTCGGCATTGAAGGCGTGGACCCGGCCGGCCCAGCGGGTGTTGCAGGTCTCGCGGCCCGAGGTGCCGACGATTATCTCGGGTGCGAGGTCGCCGTTGAGGTCGGCGATCGCCGGGGTCGAGAAGGCGCGGGTCACCCCGATGTAGGAGTCGTGGTAGCGGGCATCGCGGTGCAGGTCGACCGGGAAACCGGGCCGCATATTGCCGAGCGTATCGTAGCAGTCAAGCCAGCCGTGTCGGCGCGCGACCAGTATCTCGGGCGCGGGGTCGCCGGCGATTTCGCCGACCGTCGGTGAGGCATAGTCGGGCGAGTAGGTTCCGCCCGGGCCCTGGGTCTGCCAGTGGCGCCGAACCGTGCCGTCGTGGTTGAGAATGAACAGCCGCTTCTCGATGACCGGGTAGGGGTACTCGCGGGCAAACCAGCCGACGTGACAGATGATTTCCTTGCGGCCATCGGAGTCGATGTCATATATTGCCGGGCTGGTGTAGGCGCCGTGGCGGTCGAGCGTATCGGTGTAGAACAGGAACTTCCAGAGCGAGTCGCCACTGGGTCTGATGACGTAGACTCCGGCTCCGGGTTTGCGGATGGAGCCGAGGTCGTCGACCTGGACGATTATCTCGAGCGTGTCGTCGTCGTTGATGTCGGCAACCGCGGCCTCGGAGTGGGGCTTGTGATACGGGTACTCGGGCCAGCCGGGCAGGATGAACGGCCAGCCCGGCTTGACCGCGCCGGTCGCGCCTTCGAGGGCAAAGATGCGGGCCTTGTACAGCGGCGCGGTCGCGTACTGGGTCTCGGCTGTCGGCATTATGATGTCGTCGCGGCCGTCGCCATCGATGTCGGCGATGGTGACCGATACCATCTCGGGGTTGCCCGAAACCCCCCAGGAGTCCTGCCACATTACGGTCAGGTCGTGGTCGAGCACGACGAGTTTGGTGATGTTGAGGTTCTGGGGCGCGGGCGCGGACAGTCGGCAGACGAACTCAGGCCACGGGTCGGCGTCGAAGTTGCCGAGGTTGACCGTGATGCCCCAGCGGCCCTGTAGGTTCATGACCGTGTCGTCATACTGGCCCGGGCCGATGTCGTACAGGCTCGTGCCTTCGGGCGTGGTGCGGCAGACGGTGGCAGTCGCGCCGGGCGGGACGAACAGACCGGGCAGCAGGATGATGACCGACAGCAAAGACATTGCGCCTCCTTGGGGTCTTGAGTATTCTCACGAGCATTATGAGCCGGGACAGAGCGTCGTCAACCCCGCGGGCCGGGCTGACCATCGCCGGGCCGCGCGTGCGGCTGCGGCCGCTTGAGGAGTCGGACATTGTCGACTACGCGCGCTGGACAGGCTGCGGCCTGCCCGGAAAGGGAGTCTATGGCGGCACGCGATGCCACGCACGCGGTCGAGGGACTGACGGATGCAGCCACGGTCGGCCGGTCCAAGCCACGCGCGCCGCGGCCCGAAGACGTAAGAGGCGGGCCTGCGCCGTCAGACAGAGACGGCCAGCCCGTTCTCCGACGCGCCATGGCCCACGGCCGGCCACGACAACCGCAACTCCGCCCGTGCCGGAGGGCTCTGAGCCGGGATAGCTCTACCGCAACTCAGTCGACAACAACGCGGAGGCGGGCCAGCCCCACAGGACAAGGACGGGAGCCCAGTGTGCCGGCTCAGGACGCCGGGCTCTGCGTCTCTTGACAGACAGGCCTGCCAGCCTGCTAATGTCCTATGGATTGGCCGGGGTCTGGTCGCTCCCCATCGACGTCGGGGTCTGTTGCCTGCCAGGCGTCGCGGTGGTTCCGCTGCGGTCAGCGCGTCGTGCCGCTGGCGCTGAGCCTGCTCTGCCTTCCGCTCGCGGCCCCGGCGTACGAGTTCACGCCTGAACTCAGGGTGAATTCTGACGCGCCCGGCCGGTATGCGCACGTGCTCGGCTTCCCCAATGGCCGTTCGATTGCCCGGCTCGAATCCGGGCCCGGACTGGTCTGGGACGGAAACCAGGAGAACGGCTCGGACTTCCACGTTTACTTCTCGCGCAGCAGTGACGGCGGCAGGACGTTTGTCGACCCTGTCCGCGTTGACAACCAACCCGGCGGCTACACTGCCCGCGACCCAACGCTCGCCGGCGACGGCGACTCGGTCGTCTGCGTCCTCTGGGGCGATGGTTCGCTCGGCACAGACCATCTGTTCTGCTCGGTGAGCACCGATGCCGGCTGTACGTTCGGCGTTCCCGTGCGGGTCGACTCGCAGGGCGGTCACGTGCCCCAATTGCCCAGCGCCGCTCTGGTCGGCGACAGCCTGCTCCTGGTCGCGTGGGCCGCCTGGCAGGAACCGCAGATGATACACGGCAACATCTACGTCACGCACAGCACCAACCGCGGCGCGTCATTCGCGCCCGCGACGCTGATACCGTCGACGCTCAATCTCCACGCGACGGCGCCCAGCCTCTTCGCCGACACGACGGGTGGCATCCATCTCGCCTGGCGCGACGACCGCTCAGACACGGTTCGCCGCTACTACCACGTCTACTTCAGCACCAGCACCGACAGCGGCCGGACCTTCACCCCGCCAGTCATCGTGGACTCTGCCGGGCCGTTCAGCGGGTCGTTCCCCAGCCTGACGGGCACACCGGACGCGGCGCTGCTTGTCTGCGCCTACAAGGCCCGGCCGAGCGGCACGCACCACGTCTACTCAACCATCAGCACCGACCGCGGCGCAACGTTCGCCAGCCGTGTCCGACTGGACTCGGCAGGGACGTCCGACACGCCCAGCGCTGCGTACCACTCGCCCGGTTCGCTGGCCGCCGTCTGGCACGACTCGCGCAACGGCGGCTACGGCGACGTCTACTTTGCCTCGTCCGAAGACTCCGGGCAGACATACTCACCCGGTCGGCGAGTCCATACCGCGCTAAGTCCCGGCGTGCTCAACCCGCACGTCGCGGCCGGTCCCGCCGACACGGTCTGGGTCGCGTGGTCTGACCGGCGTCACGGCGACACCACGCCCGATATCTACTTCGCCCGCGGCTGCCGGGCACCACAGCGGCTCACCGAAGTACAGTCATACCGGAAGATGCGTGTAGCCGTTGGCCCGAGCCCATCTCGGGGTAACGTGCAAGTCCGGTGGACGGGCGTGTCCGCGCAGCACCGGGTCACACTCACGCTGCACGACGTTTCGGGCCGCCTCGTGATGTCGCGCGTTATGGACCTCATGTCGTCCGTGGAGCTGTCGCTGCGCGACCTTCCGACCGGCGTCTATGCCCTGCGCTGGGCAACCGCAGGCAGCCGCGGCCAGTCGCCGGTCGTCATCATCAAGTGACCTGACGGACCGAGATAGCACAAGGAGGAAGCTATGCCAGACCAAGAGCTGCAGTTGGACGAGTGGTTCCAGATTGGCGCAGAGACAGGCGCAAGCGTGCAGAGACGAGACAGGCCAATTCAGCAACCACAGGACCACGCTGTGCTGGACTTGATCTGTCCCCGATTCGTTGGACACGTTTTCACGCGGCTGCTGTCTGTTTCTCGAAGTCGTTCGGGCTCATGTAGCCCAAGCTCGAGTGCAGTCGCCGGCTATTGTAGAACAACTCGATGTAGCTGACAATCGCTGAGCGGGCTTCGGCCCGGGTCCGAAACCGCCGCCGGTAGACCAGCTCCACCTTCAGCGTCCGAAAGAAACTCTCCGCCACCGCGTTGTCGTAAGGGTCACCCTTCCGACTCATGCTCGACAATATGCCGCGTCGCCTCAGTGCCC
>CBFGKH010000018.1:0-7181 GCA_965649295.1 Caldifarciminota bacterium | reverse complement strand
GTGGGTTCACTTCGCGCCAGAAGCTCGTGGTCGCGCGCTAGGCTAACGCAGCCCTAGGGCTGCCCAACCTTGCGGTGGCGGGCAGATGCCCGCCACCGGCTATTTCCGTCACTTTGCTGACAGCTAAGTCGCCGTCACTATTCCGCATCCCTTGACGGATGCGCGCAACTGCTGTACTATTTAGTGGTTGCGTCGGCTGTGGTCCATTCCTAGAGCTGACGCTGGGTGCCGGCCCTGGGCGGCCGGCAAGCGCTTGATAGTCCCTTAGACACGGGCGCATAAGAAGATTCTCGGCCGATGCCGAGGCACGTCGCGCCGATTGTGAGGAGGAGGAGAAATGCCTAATCGACGGACTGTATTTGTCTGGCTTTGTGCTGTCCTTGCCGTGTTCAGTGGAGCGATGGCGAGCACAGCCAGTCTCCAGGTGAACAGGGGGAGCGATCCAGATTTGCCTGTCGGTCGCGACGCTAACTGGACCTCGAACTACATACTCAATTCGTCAGCCAACAACGGTACTCGCCGCGATATTGCGATTGGAAAGTATATCAAGGGAACGGCGGACGAGACAACGCGCGTTGTCTGTCCGCTCTGGAACGCATCGTCGAACAACGTCGTTTCGATGTTTACCGATACTTCGACTGTGCCGTCAGTGATGAAGTGGCGAAGTGAGAACATCCAGACCCAGCCGAATGGCCTCGGTGCATCCAGCGTGGCAATCGGTGATGTTGATGGTGACGGCCAGAACGAGATTGTCTTCGGCCAACTGAACACCACTGGGTCGAGTCAAGCGGTTGCACTGAAGTGTGCGAAATGGGTGGGCGGAAACTGGAACATTGTCACGATCGCGACCCGAACCGTCGGTACGGACTTCGGTATCCGCGAGGTCGTCATTGGCGACGCTGACAACAATCCAGCCACGAATAACGAGGTCTTTGCTGTTGCCGGGCCATACCTGCTGCGAGCTATCTACAGCGCCGGCAGTTGGACCGAGGCGACACTGGTCACACATCCCTCACCGCTCAACGCCCGCATATCGAGCGTCACCATCGGTCGGTTCGATGACCGGTTCGGCACCGACAACTGTGTTGCCGCCACGATATCGCCCTGGAACAATCAGTATGGCTTCATCGAGCTTCACTACAATGGCGTAACCTACGATACGATGAGTCACTACTGGCCGGGCAGTCAGTACTGGTATGACATAGCCTGTGGTGACATTGATGCCTCAATCCCCGGTGAGGAACTGGTCGTGAACAATGGTGGTGACCTGGCCAACAGCCATGCGGTGTATCAGGTGTGGGTGAATGCTGCCGGTATAGCGCAGACCTGGGGTCTGTACAAGCCGCCGACGTCCTCTGGCTGGGGTAACTATGCTGACATTGCTGTTGGTGACTTCTGTACCCAACACCCCGGCGCGGAAGTGGTCGCAGTCCCTGGTACGGTAGTCGCTTCGGCGAGGGCGCTGTGGGGCGACTACTATGGTAGTGGGCAGGCCTGGTCAGAAGTCGTCTTCACACCCACGACTGGTTGGACCTGCGGAGTTGCGGTCGGCAACTTCAACAAATGGCGCGACCGTAATGAGGAGATTGCGATAGCTTCGAGCGATGACATCTACCTAATTGAGCAGTCCTGGCCGACAAATGACCTGGCAGTTATTCAGGTTTGGGCAGGAACGCCGCCGCTTGTGATCGGCCAGCCGGCAACGGTGACTGCCCGGATTCAGAATCTGGGAACTGCAGCACAGGCGAACTTCGCCGTGAGCTACAGTCCCGGCGACGGCAATCTGCCGGTCACCGAGACGTATCCCGGAACCCTTGGTTCTGGCCAGACAGTTGATTACACGTTCACTCAGCCGCTCGCGTGCGCGACCGTTGGCTCCTACACGCTAAAAGCCTACACGACATTGGCAGGCGACGCCTATCGGCCTAACGACACTGCCCGTCGGGCCTATGCGGTCTGTCCAATGACACATACTCTGCCGTTTGTCAAGGACTTCGGGGAAAACTGGGGGCCGTATGCCGACAATCCGCCGTTCTGCGGCTGGCGGGTGCATTGGACCGGAACTGAGCCGAATAAGGATGACTGGATGCGGCACATTGGGCTGCCGTCCAAATCCGGTGCCTACGTCGGTATCTGGACAGGGCGACACGAGAACGCCGTTGACTCGCTCATCTCGCCACGGATTGACTGCAGCGGTTACAGTGACATCACGTTGAGCTGCTGGACATCGTTTGATCCCCGTCAAGCGTCGTTCACGGCCGAGCTACGGGCCTCAACTGACGACGGCGCGACCTGGCCGATACTGCTTCGTTCCTATACCCACAGCGGTGGGCCTTTTGAGGGAACGGAGTCGTTCAGCCTGCCAGCAGCCACTAACCAGCCCGCAGTCCGCTTTGCTTGGATTGCTACTGGTGATGTCTATAACATCCGACGCTGGCTTGTGGACGACGTCGCCGTGACCGGCACACTCGGTGTCCATGACGCTGGAACCGATGAGATTACGATACCGGTTAGCGGTGTTTATCCGGCAACTCCGGCACCCAGTTTTGCGCCGGTCGCAAGAGTTCGCAATCACGGAACTGTTACCGAACCGGTTCCGGCTTCATTCAGTCTTGGGAGTTACACCAATACTCAGACTTCGGGTGCGCTGGCACCGGGCGCGACTGCCCAACTGACATTTGCACCTACCGGACCGCTGGCTGCCGGTTACTATGAGTACTACTGCCAGACGACTCTGACCGGTGATGCGAACCCGTCCAATGATTCAGTCGGCGGGCAGCTGCTGGTGATGGATGCACCAACCAATCTGTCGGTGACGCCGCAGTCTGCTGGCTACGTGAACAGTCGGCGACCGTCATTCTGGTGGAATCCTCTGCCCGGTGTGGCAGCAACGCAAGGCTACTTGGTCGAGGTGCGCGACGAGCTCGGGATGGTTGTGTTTACGGCCCAGCCCGACGCTCCTGGCGTTACAGCGAATGTTGACCTGAATGATGGCAACTACACCTGGCGTGTCAGGGGCATCAACGTTCTTGAAGGGCCCTGGAGCGAACCGGCCGAGTTCGAGGTTGATGCAACGCCACCAGGTGTGGCACAGTTGCTGTCGCCGCCAGACGGACAGACCGCTGTGCCGGTACAACCGCTATTCGATTGGAGCGACGTCCTGCCTGGAGATGGGAACAAGGCTGGGTTTGGTCTGAATAGCGCCTTGACCGGCCGGGATGCCGCGCCGGTGCGTTACAACATTGTTGTTCGTGATCCGTCGAACACCGTTGTCGCCAGCGCTACTGGACTCGAAACCAGCACTTGGGCCTGCGCTGTTCCATTGGCTGGTTTGACCCAGCATAGCTGGACCGTTCAAGCGTATGACCTTGCCGGTAATCACGGCGAGTGGGCAGCGCCCTTTACGTTCACGACCATCATCGCGGCGCCGGAAGCGGTGACACTGACGAGCCCGGCCGACAACGCGGTGAACGTGCCGCTGGATGTGGACCTGGTCTGGCAGCCGGCAGCGCGGGCCGACACGTATGACGTTTACTTTGGTACCGACAACCCGCCGGCGACACTGGTGAGCAGTCAGACCGGGACGGTCTTTGACTGCGGCGGGCTGGGGCTGAGCAACCTGACCGACTACTACTGGCGGGTGGTGGCGCGGAACGTGGGCGGCACGAGCAGCTCAGCCGTGCGCCACTTCACGACGATCATCGCGGCGCCGGGAGTGGTGACGCTGACCAGCCCGGCTGACAACGCGGTGAACGTGCCGCTGGATGTGGACCTGGTCTGGGAGCCGGCAGCGCGGACTGAAAGCTACGACGTCTTCTTTGGCACGGACAGTCCACCGACTACCATCGTCAGTGAACAGACCGGGACGGTCTTTGATTGCGGTCAGCTTGGACTTGTGAACGGCACCCGCTACTTCTGGCGAATTGTGGCGAACAATGCTGCGGGCAGCGCACAGTCGGAGGTGCGAAAGTTCACCACGATCGTTGCAGCGCCTGGCCCGTTCAGCCTGCGCTGGCCAGAGAACCTCGCTGGCAACATTCCAACGAATGGTCAACTTGTCTGGCAGGCTTCAGCCCGGGCCGATTCATATGATGTCTTCCTTGATGTTGTTGACCCGCCAGTAACGTTGTTTGCTCGGGGCGTCAGGGACACTGTCCAGACCTATGCTGGCCTAGCTACCGGTACAACCTACTTCTGGCGCGTTGTCGCCCGTAATGCTGGCGGCAGCACACCTTCGACTCGCACCTGGTCGTTCACAACTGCCGGTCGGGCGACATTCCCGCGCGGCTGGTATGCCAGAGAGACACTGCCAGGACCGATAGTAAAGGACGGCGGTGCACTTGTCGCCAATCCCGACCGGGGCTGCCTTTATGCGCTCAAAGGTAACAAGCGGGACGAGTTCTACCAGTACAGTCCAAGTGACTCGGCCTGGACCCGGCTCGCCGACGTTACTGCCGGCAATCGGCCGGTAGGCAAGGGCGCAGCAATGACCTATGGCGGCGGCATGGTCTTTGTAATGAAGGGAAACAATACCCGTGACTTCTACAAGTACGATGTCGCCGGCTCGACCTGGCTGCCTGCTCGATCAGTACCGCTGGCTTCTGACCAGTCGGCGACCCGGGGCAAGGCAGTCAAGGGCGGCGGTAGCCTGGCCTATGTCTATACTCGCGATTCGAGCTTCGTCTATGCGCTGAAAGGCTCGGGCACGAACGAGTTCTACCGCTACGATGTGGCCCGCGACACCTTCTTCTCACTAGCTGCAGCGCCATACGTCACCAAGCCGAAGTACGACAAAGGCAGCTGGATTGCCTACGACGGCAGCCAGTTTATCTACTTGATGCAGAACAAGTACAACGCCTTGTTCCGGTATGACGTGCTGGCCGAGCAGTGGGATACGGTGACGGTTCTCAAGCGAATGCCGTTGGTCGGTCAACTGGGCAGAAACAAGAAGGTCGGCGACGGCTCGTGCGCGGCCTTCAACCCGGATGGCGGGTTTCTGTTTGCCATGAAGGGCAACAACACGCAGGAAGCGTGGAAATACCTGCCTGGGGCAAATGACACTTGGGTAGAAGTTGAGACAATCCCGCAGGCGTATGCCGGCGGCAAGAAGAAGAAGGTGAAGGCCGGTGCCGGAGCTGCCTACTATCCGGACTTCGGTGTCTTCTTTGTCCAGAAGGGTAACAAGTCAAATCAGTTCTGGATGTACTCGCCGGGTGCTGTGGCCTATACCAGCCGGCCGCAGCGCGAGGGAATCAGCGCAAGCGGATTGACGGCAGGTGATTGTCAGTTGACGATAACTCCTAACCCGTTGGCTGGCGGTCAGGCAGTAGTGCGCTACAGCCTGCCGCGGCCGGGAACGGTAAGCCTGAGCGTCTGCGACATTGCCGGTCGAGTGGTGCTCGTGCGGACACTGGCGGCAAGTCGAACCGGCAACTGCCGTCTTGACCTACGTGAACTTAGAGCTGGAACATACATCGTGCGGCTATCCTCGGACGGACAGAGGATGACGCACAAGATTGTCGTTAGCAACTAGCCAGAAGATAGGGGAGGGAACAGCAATGAAGAAGAAGACCAGCACGACAGGGCTCGTCCTACTGACGATGCTCCTTGTCGTTGGCATGACCGGTATGCTGCGGGCCGCGGTCGTGACGATCGGTGATGAGCCGACTGTGGGCAGTGATGTCCTGCCCGGGAATGCAGAACTGGAGCAGGAGCCAAAGCCCGGTCCGCAGACCGATGGCTACTACATCATCGGCACGGGGACTGACACACGCTACTTACCTTTGACACGGTTTCGTGAGTATGGCGCGACTGAGGCTATCTATCTGCGGAGCGAACTGGATGTTGCTGGTACGATCAAGAAGTTTGCCCTCTATCGTAACTCGGGAACGAACACTACTACCTTCAGCAACGTGACCATCTACATGAAGCATACCACCCAAGCGACGCTGGCGTCAGGAAACTACAGTACGAGCGGCTACACTCAGGTCTATTCCGGCACGTTTCCTAACGATGCCGGTTCCGGCTGGCGTGAGGTTACTCTCACGAATGAGTTCAACTACAACAACACCGATAACCTTGCGGTGCTAATTGTCAAAGGATATCAGTCCGCGCTTAGTTCGGGTTATCCGTCATGGAATCGAACGTCAACATCGCCATCGTATCGTTGTCGTGATGCTTCACAAAACGGCAGTGCACCAGTTTACCTTACGGAGATAATCACCCGCCCGAACATTAGGTTGGACATCACTGAGACACCACCAGGGCTGATATCGCCTCCCGATGGGGCAATCAATCAGCCAATTTCAGGAACGCTTGACTGGGACGATGCGGCCAACTCAGCAAGTTACCGTGTGTACTACGATGACTTCAATCCACCAACGACGCTGCGCGGGACGGTCACGTCCAGTCAGTTCGATTACTCCGGCCTTGCCAATGCCACTCAGTACTTCTGGAAGGTCGAGGCTGTTAACGGCAGCGGCACGGTGGTAGCGACATCCAATATCTGGTCTTTCACGACAATCATCGCGGCGCCGGGAGCGGTGACACTGACCAGCCCGGCTGACAACGCGGTGAACGTGCCGCTGGATGTGGACCTGGTCTGGCAGCCGGCAGCGCGGGCCGACACGTATGACGTTTACTTTGGTACCGACAACCCGCCGGCGACACTGGTGAGCAGTCAGACCGGGACGGTCTTTGACTGCGGTGGGCTGGGGCTGAGCAACCTGACCGACTACTACTGGCGGGTGGTGGCGCGGAACGTGGGTGGCACGAGCAGCTCAGCCGTGCGCCACTTCACGACCATCATCGCGGCGCCGGGTGCGGTGACACTGACGAGCCCGGCTGACAACGCAGTGAACGTGCCGCTGGATGTGGACCTGGTCTGGGAGCCGGCAGCGCGGGCCGACACGTATGACGTTTACTTTGGTACCGACAACCCGCCGGCGACACTGGTGAGCAGTCAGACCGGGACGGTGTTTGACTGTGGTGGGCTTGGGCTCGGCAACCTGACCGACTACTACTGGCGGGTGGTGGCGCGGAACGTGGGTGGCACGAGCAGCTCAGCCGTGCGCCACTTCACGACGATCATCGCGGCGCCGGAAGTGCCGACACTAGTGAGTCCGAGCAATGGCGCCGGCAATCAGCCGATAGCAGGCACGCTGGCCTGGAATCCGTCTGCT
>CBFGKH010000017.1:0-18203 GCA_965649295.1 Caldifarciminota bacterium | reverse complement strand
GCCGACGGGTTCACTGCGAGCCAGAAGCTCGTAGTCGAGCGCTAGGCTAACGCAGCCCTAGGGCTACCTAACCTTGCGGTGGCGGGCATCTGCCCGCCACCGCGTTTTGACAGATGGATGTTGCTCGATATACTTCGAGGTCTTGTTCTGGCGCGTTCCGGCGCCATTAAGGATCAGTCTTGAAACGCAGTATTCTCGTTCTCCTAACAGTCGCGCTCGGAAGCGTGGCAATCGGGTCCCCGCTTTCGGGCGACGTTGTTCGCCGAATGGTCAAACCGCCGTTCACAATAACGGTGAACGGGTATGACTATCAGTGGGACAATATCGGCCGGTTTGTGATGCCAGGTGAAACGCTTTGGTTAGCAGTCAGAGGAACAACCGAGCATTCGGGGTTCGTGGCGTCAGGCGGCGAGCTGACCGAGGTCAACGGGGTGACTTGCTGGGTCGCGCCAAACGAGCCAGGGCTGTATCCGATTATGGTGAGCAACGGTCCGGCTCTAAAGTACATCAATGCATTCGTAATGGTGCCGTATAGCGAGCTGAACAAGAAAGGCTACCTGCGGGGCGTGCTGATGGGTCGGTATCCAAGTTCGAGTTCTTTCCCGAACTTCAAGATACCGCGCGGTTTCATTGAGGTGACGCCAGAGAATATCAACACTCCGATATCACAGCGGTACCGGCTTGGCGACCTGGCCCCCCATCAGCCGGACGGTTACCCAAAGTATATGGCTCTGCGCGAAGAATTGCTGGTGAAGCTGGAACTGTTTTCAGACTTCGTGGCGGAGAAAGGAATCCCTTGTGACCGGCTGGAGATTCTAAGCGGGTTCCGTTCACCCTACTACAACCGTCGAAACCGTACCGGCCGGAACAGCGCCCACGTCTATGGTGGAGCGGCCGATGTCTTTGTTGACCAGAACAAGGACTGGCACATGGACGATATCACTCACGACGGCGTTGTGAACCGGCGCGACTCGAAGCTTTTGGCAACTTTCGTTGACGAGTTCGAAGAACGCTATCCAGAGCTGGTCGGCGGCTGCGGTTGGTACAGCCGGACCCGCTGGCGCGGTCCTTTCATTCACATTGATGTCCGGGGCTGTCGGTCCCGCTGGCATCAATGAAACCCGGCCCACTACAACTGCTGATTGCGGCCCTGTTTTGCGCCGGAGCATTGGCTTTGGCGGAGTGGCGCTTGCCGGTAAGGCAAAGCATTGAGACGGACGGGCTCGCAATCGCCCGGAGTTTTCTTGACGCGCGGGCCAGGGTACTAAGGCTACAGCTTGAAATGCCGCAGTTGCGGCGGGAGATTGAGAGACTCGGCCAGTCAGTAGCCGTGCTCAGCGATAGTCTGGAACGTTCAGTCACCGACGAACTCTACATCACCATCAATCCGGGCACCAATCGGTTGCTCCTGCGCCGGGGCCGCGATACGTTGCTCGTGGCCAGAGTTTCAACTGGCCGAGGCGACACCTTGCGCAGTGGACGACGTAAATGGGTGTTTGAGACACCACGCGGCATCATGACCGTAGTGCGCAAGAAAGAGAAACCGGTCTGGCTGAAGCCGGACTGGGCATTTGTTGAGGCCGGTGAGTCGATTCCAGCGTGGAACTCACCGTTACGGCGTGAGCGCGGGATTCTGGGCGACTATCTGCTTGACCTGGGCGGCGGCGTGATGATTCATGGCACACCACAGGAGCATCTGCTGGGTCGCAGCGTGACCCACGGCTGCATCCGGGTGGGCAAAGAGGAACTCAAAGTGCTTTACGACTCCGTGCCAATCGGCACGAGGGTGTTCATTTACTGATGGCGGCCAATACGAGACGGGCATGGCAAGTGGCAGCTGTCGTGCTAGTCGGGCTAGGCCTCGTCCGGCTGATAGATGCGTTTGGCAAGGCCGGGCTCCAGGCCGGGCTCCAAGCGAGCGCTGGCCGCTGGCAGATTCTGAAGCAGGAACGGGACAGTCTGGCAGCAGTGCGGCGACAACTTGCCCTGGAAGAGCAGTTTCTCGAACGACGGCTGGCGTCGATTGCCGGTGGCGACCCTTATCTGATTATCAACCGCAGTGAGCAGAAACTACAACTGGCAATCGGCAACAAGATTGTGCTTGAGACTGGTTATCGGCTCGCCGGGCCGGTTCAGGCAGGCCTGGCACGACTGCCAGTCGGCACGCTCGAAGTGCTGGCAGTATCAAACAATACTGACTGGTACCGACCGGACTGGGTCTATGAGAAACACGGACAGGTACCGCCTAAGGACTCAGCCAGCCGAGTCGTGCCGCGGGCTTTTGGCGCCGGCGAAATCTTCTTAGGCGGCGACATTGTGATTCATGGTAAAGTGCGGGAGGCAGTCGCGGCTGAGGCAGTCGAGGGCGGATACATCGAGTTGCCGGATGCTGCGCTGCGGTCGGTGGTCAGTGCCGTGCGTAAGGGCACGACCGTGCTGATTCACTAGGTTTGACACCGGCAAGAGAGATTATAGGCTAAGAGCGTGATGCCTGACCCGGGTTCTGACCGTATTAGTGCAACCTGTGAACGGCACACACGGAGAGGTGCCGGAGTGGACGAACGGGCATGCCTGGAGAGCATGTGTACTCGTAAGGGTACCGTGGGTTCGAATCCCACCCTCTCCGTAACAGCACAAGGTTGGGATTCGACTGCGCCCGGGACGCACCACGAAGCCCAGCTTCTTCGTAGCGGTGGGAGTGGTTCCAGATTTTCTACTAGCAGAAGTGGTAACTAGCCGTTACTAAGACGATGAAGGACAAGAAGCCGGCCGTCCACAATGACCCAGTTTGCCACAAACAACTGCTAACTGGCGAGGAGGGCGCAAGGCGTGAGTATGACGGCCGAATCTACTACTTCTGCAGCAAGGCCTGCGCACGGAAGTTCATGCAGGACCCTGAGGAGTATCTGGCGACAGCCCACAAGGGCAGTAAACAACCAACAGAAACCAAGGAGCAGCCGTCAGAGCCTCTCGACAGGGTCGAGGAAGCAAAAGACTGGCAGGCAATGGTCCATCTTGACCCGGTCTGTCGCATGAAGGTCATCGAGGGCCGCGAAGCCGGAAAGGTCGAGTATAAGGGAACGACCTACTACTTCTGCAGCACGAACTGCCGTCAGCGGTTCGAAATGGATCCAGAGGCGGTGTTGCACCCCAAACCTAAACCCGTAGCTCGGCCGGCTGTAACCGTAACAGTTCGACCGGAACCGAAGGAAGCGCCATTGCCGCCGTCGCGGTCGCACGTTGACCCAGTCTGCAAGATGGGCGTGATGGAAGGAACCGAGGTCGGCCGCTGGCGATACCAGGGCGAGACCTACTACTTCTGCAGCGCAGTGTGCCTTGAGAAGTTCCAGCGGAATCCGGAGGGATACCTACATCCGGCGGACGAAGTCAGCTTCGAGAGTGCCGAAGCGAGAACGCAGCCGACTGAGCCGGAGCAGCAGGCAGAGCCTGCGGTGCACATTGACCCGGTCTGCAAGATGAGCGTGCGGGAAGGAGATGAGGCGGGCAAGTGGGAGTACAAGGGCACGACTTACTACTTCTGTAACCCGAACTGTCTCAAGCGATTCCAAGCCGAGCCGGAGCGGTTCATCCGGGCGAAGTCAGAAGTGGGTGCCCAGACCGCTGTGGTCAGAACTGAGCAGCCAGACCAAGAACTGCCGGAGCCGGTGCTGCTACCGAAAGGGGAACTGGGTAGGACTGAAAACGTGACATTGTCAGTAGGCGGAATGTCGTGCGCAAGCTGTGTTGCCACGGTTGAGAAGGCGCTGAACCGGCTGCCAGGCGTGAAGCAAGCCACTGTGAACTTCGCCCTCGAAAAGGCGCTGGTCGAGTATGACCCCAAGGTTTCGAGTATCGCCGATATGGCAAAGGCGGTCGCTGCTGTTGGATACGACATCAGGCAGGTCGAGGAATCGGAAGCTGAAGGAGCAACGGCAGAGCAACAGAAGGCGCGGACCCGACTGATTCTCGCCTGGGCACTGGCCCTGCCGCCGATGGTACTGATGATGCTGCACATGCTGGGCTGGCATGTGCCGTTCGCCGAGCTGCTGGCGGTTCTGTTCGGAGCCGCTGTGCTCTTCATTCCGGGTTGGGTAGCAATCCGGGGCGCGTGGGGCTCGTTGCGAGCGGGTTCGGCATCAATGGAAGTGCTGATTGTGCTCGGCACGATTGCAACACTCGTATCTGGTATCGCTGTGCTGGCCGGGCTGCCTATCCAGAGCTTTGCCGAAGTCGGTGGAATGATAATGGCCATCTTTCTGACCGGCCGGTACATCGAGACAACAGCCAAAGGTCGCGCCTCACAGGCGATTCGCAAGCTCGTAGCGCTGGGCGCGCGCACGGCCCGAATCGTAGCCGACACAGGCGAAAAGGAGATACCGGTCGGGCAACTGGAGCCCGGCGACATAATGGTTGTGCGACCAGGCGAGAAGATACCGACTGACGGTCGCATTATCGAGGGCAGCACAACCATTGATGAATCGCTGGCAACCGGCGAGTCGCTGCCGGTAGAACGCGGGCCAGGAGACAGAGTCATCGGCGGGACCATTAACGGTAACGGGCTAGTCAAGGTTGAGGTAACGCATGTCGGTAGGGACACATTTCTTGCTCAAGTAATCGAACTTGTCGAGCAGGCACAGGGCAAGAAGATTCCGATCCAGGTGTTGGCCGACAGAGTAACTGCTAGATTTGTGCCGGTGGTAATCGTCCTGGCGCTGATTACCGCAGCGGGCTGGGCTTTGTTCGGCTCGGCCTTGCGGCCGGTCTTGGTCTGGGCCAGCGGGTTCTTGCCCTGGGTTGATCCCAGTCTCACAGCCGCTTCGCTCGCGTTTGCTGCCGGCGTTGCCGTACTGGTAATCGCCTGTCCGTGTGCGCTCGGTCTGGCCACGCCGACCGCGCTGCTGGTCGGGTCAGGGGTCGGTGCCGAGAAAGGGATTCTGTTCCGTTCCGTCGAGGCAATCCAGACCCTGAAAGATGTCAGGGCAATTGTCTTTGATAAGACCGGTACGATTACTCATGGTCGGCCCGAGGTCACTGATGTTGTGCCGGCTGCAGGCTTCGATTCAGTCGCTGTGCTACGGCTTGCCGCTGCCCTGGAGCAAGGTTCGGAGCATCCGATTGCCACTGCGGTGCTGACCGCGGCCCAGAGACAGGGAGTTGCGGCAGCGGCCGCAAGCGCCGTTCAGGCGATACCCGGCAAGGGCGTGAAGGGGCTGGTTGACGGCAAGCCAGCGCTTGTCGGTAAGGCTGAGTTGCTCGCTGCGGCCGGAATCGACACGCAGGCGCTGGCACCGACCGCTGCCCAACTGCAGTCGCGTGCCCGGACTGTGCTCTTCGTTGGAGTGGCAGACAAGGTTGCCGGAGTCATCGGTGCTGCTGACACGGTCAAGCCAGACTCGCGCACGGCTATCGAAGCACTAAAGTCGCTCGGCATCGTCCCGATAATGCTCACCGGCGACAACCGCGAGACCGCAACCAGAATCGGTGCTGAACTGGGCATCGGCCGCATCGTGGCCGAGGTGCTGCCAGCCCAAAAGCAACAGGTAATCGCTGAGCTGCAGCGCGAGTTTGGCCTGGTGGCAATGGTCGGCGACGGTATCAACGACGCGCCCGCACTCAAGGCGGCAAATGTTGGCATCGCCATTGGCACGGGCACGGACATCGCTATCGAGTCGAGCGACGTAACACTGGTGCGCGGCAGCCTTGATGGTGTCGTTGCTGCGGTGCGGTTGTCGCGGGCGACCTTTGCCAAGATTCGGCAGAATCTGTTCTGGGCCTTCTTCTACAACGTCGTAGCCATTCCGCTCGCGATGCTCGGCCTGCTCCATCCGGTCATCGCTGAGGCGGCGATGGCGCTCTCATCCATCAACGTCGTCACCAACTCGCTCCGGCTGCGGCGAATCCGGCTTTAGAATATTGCCGCGTCCGGCCGTAGGTCGTGGTTGTCCTTACTGCTGGCAGACGTTGTCGCCCGACTTGCACTCACCACACTCGAGCTCGAACGTCACGTGGCCAATCCCGTAGCGTTCATGCAGCGCGGTTTCAAGCCGGGCGAGCAGGGGATGAAATGAGCTGACCGGGCCATCAGCGACAACAAGGTGGGCCATCAGGGCCCGCTCGCCTTCGCCGATAGTCCAGATATGGAGGTCGTGGGTCTCGGCAATCTGGGGGTCGAATCCGACGATGAAATCATGAATCTCATCGAAGCTCAGGTCCTGGGGTGTCGAATCAATCAGGATGCGAGTTGACTCGCGGAAGACCGACCAGGCACCCCAGATGACAAACGCACTGACAAGCAGCGACAGTACCGGGTCAATCCAGAACCAGCCGGTGAAGTGGATGACGATGCCGCCAACGAGCACGACCACCCAACCTAGAAAATCCTCCATTAGATGCCACATTGCGGCGCGGATGTTCAGGCTGTGCTGGTCACGGCGCAGGAGCAGAACTGCGGCACCGTTGATGGCGAGTCCGGCAATCGCCACGAAGATGAGCACCGGGCTCTGTACCGGTTCCGGACGAAAGATGCGGAGTACAGCGGCGCGGACGATGAACGCGGTCAAGAGGGCGAGGACAAGCGCATTGATGAACGCAGTCA
Organism: Caldifarciminota bacterium; assembly: GCA_965649295.1. Classification (GTDB taxonomy): domain Bacteria; phylum Hydrothermota; class Tepidihabitantia; order Tepidihabitantales; family Tepidihabitantaceae; genus CBFGKH01. The sequence goes on along the minus strand of CBFGKH010000017.1, from coordinate 11,608 downwards.
GGATGCGGACTTTCTTGTACCCGAACGTCCGCCGCCGGTCAGGAGCGCGGGCCGAAAGCCGCAACCCGAAGTAGGAGAGGCCGAGCGCGACCGCGTCGCTTGAGTCGTGCACCGCGTCGGCGACGAGCGCGAGCGAATTGGCGGCAAGCCCAGCGACAAGCTCGACCACGGCAAAGCCGAGATTCAGAACGATGGAGACAATCAGGCTCGAGCCCTGGCGGGCCTCGGCAGTGTGGTTATGGTCGTGCGTCAACGGAGAATGGTACAGCGAGCGGAAAAGGAGGCAAGAAGAGGCAGCATGGCTAATCACTGAGGCGACTTTGCGCATACCTTGTGCAACAGTTGTGCCGCAGGCAAGTGACAAAGACAGAGTAGCCACTGGTGGTTGACGGATTGCGCCGCGGGGTTACAGTTAGCTATGGCAAAAGGGAATTGGCTGATACTGGTCGCGCTGGCAGCGGTGCTCGCTGCCGGCTGTGAGAAACCGCTGGCCGAACTGCCGGCCAAGGGAGTCTTCTTTGCCGATTCGCTCCACGGAGCCCAGTTATGCCGGATGACCGACAGAAGTGACGGCTACTCCGGTAACGGCATCCAGAACGAATACGCCCGCGCCGATGCCTGGAACTGCGACGGCACGTACTGCGTGCTGCGCGGTAACGACGGCACCTACTACCTGTACCGCGAGGACGGGTTTGCGCTGGTGCGCAGCCTCGGCGAGGTTGGCACCGAGCAAGAGATGGAGCCGCGCTGGCACGAGTCGGACCCGAGTCTTTTCTACTACTTGGTCGGCACTCAGTTGCGCACCTATGACCTCGATAACTCGAATTCTGCGCTCATTCACGACTTTGCCGGACTGGTGAACCGCTGTCGCTACATCACGACCGGGGTCGAGGGCGACGCGTCACGAGACCGGCGCTACTGGGCGTTGATGCTCTGCGACAGCCTGTTCAATCTGCTTGGGGTCTGCACGTATAACCTGGATAGAGATTCGGTGCTCGGGCTCAAGACGAGCTTCCCGGACGCGGTGAACCACGTGACGATGAGCGTGTCGGGCAATCGGGTAGTGATTGCCTATGACTCAAGGCCGTTTCAGTCGTTCAACCTCGATTTCTCCGGCGAAGTGGATATGCCGGCAGGCGCGATGGGACATGCTGATGTTGCCATAACCGCTGATTCGACCGACGTGATTGTCTATCAGAACGTTGCGACCGACTATATCGAGATGGCCGACCTGGTGACCGGCGCTGCGACCCAGTTGCTTTCGATTCCGTTCGATGTGAATCCGGACATCGGCATGCACATCTCGGGCAACTGTGACCTGGTGCCGGGGTGGGTCTTAGTCTCTACCTATGGCGCGCTCAACCCGCCGCCAGGCAAGACCCATTCGTGGATGGACAACTTACTCTTCATGCTGGAGCTAGAGGCGAGCCCACGTATCTACAAGCTCTGCAGGACCCGCTGCTACACCGGCAGTTCGCCGCGCTCGAACTACTTTGCCGAGGCGTTCGCGAGCATCAACCGGGCCGGCACAAGGGTCGTGTTCGGCTCAAACTGGGGCCGGCTGTCACCCGATGACTACACTGACGCCTACGAGGCGCGCCTGCCCGCTGGCTGGAGCAACTGAGTGCGCGGACTGGTTACTATCCTGCTGCTGGCCACAGCAGTAGTGCTGGTCAGTAGTGGTTGCGGCGGAACTACCAGAACCAAATCGCGGGAGAAAGAGATGAGCCAAAGTGAACCTCTAGAAAAGGTGGTTGTCCGGCTGGCCGGGCCAGATGGCAAACCGACCGAGCCTCAGCAGGTGGACAAAGTCGTGAAGCCGGATTCAGAGTGGCAGCGGCTACTAACTCCGGAACAGTATCGGGTCACCCGGCGCAAGGGAACCGAGCCAGCGTTCTGTGGCGGACTGCTTTCGAACAAGGAGCCGGGCATCTACCGGTGTGTCTGCTGCAGCTTACCCTTGTTCTCGTCAGCAGCGAAGTTTGAGTCAGGCACCGGCTGGCCGAGTTTCTTTCAGCCGTTTGCGAAAGAGAACATCACTGAGAAACCGGACCACAGCTTCGGGATGGAACGGGTCGAGATTCTCTGCAAACGCTGCGACGCCCATCTTGGCCACGTCTTTCCGGATGGACCTCGGCCAACCGGGTTGCGCTACTGCCTCAACTCGGCTGCCCTCGTCTTCACGCCGTTCGGTCGCTAGCTTTCTTGACCGGCTCAGCGACCTGGCTACAATCGCGCCATGCGAGAGAAACTGCCCGAAATTGGCAAGATATCCCAGAAGGTATTTGAAGAGCTAATCTATCCGCGGCTCGGTGCGGCAAGCCGGAATGTGCTGGTCGGGCCGATGCATGGGGTGGACTGCGGCATCATCCGCGTCGGCAACCGAGCCTTGGCACTGACGACCGACCCAGTCTTCATCGTTCCCGAGTACGGCTGGGAGCGGGCCGCGTGGTTCGCCATCCACATTCTGCTTTCGGACGTCGTCACGAGCGGACTGGCCCCGAAGTATCTCACGATTGACTTCAATCTGCCGATGCAGACGACCGAAGAACAACTGGAGATTGTCTGGAAGACGATTCACCGCGAGTGCAAGCGTTATGGAGTCACGGTCGTGACCGGGCATACGGCGCGGTATGGTAACTGCGGGTTCCCAATGGTCGGCGGCGCGACCGTGATTGCCGAAGGGGGACTTGGGGACTATGTGGCACCGCAATTCGTGCGGCCCGGTGACCGCATCATCGTGACCAAGGGGCCAGCAGTTGAGGCCGCTGGCATCTTTGCGGCGATGTTCCCGAAGCGGCTGGAACAGGAGTTCGGTGCGGCATTCGCAAAGCGGGCACAGAAGCTCTTTTGGCAGATGAGCGTGGTTGAGGACGCAATGGCAGCAGTGAGCGTGGGCGTGCGGGAGCGAGGCGTGACGGTGATGCACGATGCAACCGAGTGCGGAATCTGGGGTGGGCTCTATGAGATGGCCCAGGCCGGCGGATTCGGCGTGCGGGTCGAGAAGGAGAAGATACCGCTGCTGCCCGGTGTTGCCGAGATTTGCGGCCTTTACAGCATTGATCCCTATAAGTCAATCAGCGAAGGGACGTTGATTGCGATGGTGCGACCCAATCGGGCCGCGAAGGTCCTGGATGCTCTGCGCAAGAAGCGGATACCGGCCGCCGACATCGGCGAGGTCACGCGCAAGGGAATGGTGCTGGTCGAGGCAGGCCGGGAGCAGAAGCTGGAACACCCGATTGTTGACCCGTTCTGGAACGCCTACTTCAAGGCGCTGGAGCAATGACAAGACGAGAAGGCGAAGCAAGGCTGGCTGAGGCGGTACGGCTGCTTGAGTCATGCCAAGAGTTCAGTGTCTTGATGCCGGAAGTGAGGGTCAATGTCGTAGTGGCGCCGGATGATGCGGCTGGGCCGCAGGAAGTGCTCGGCGTTGATGGCCGCATTACGGTCGTCGGCGGTATGCCAAAAGCATCAGGTCCGATAAGACCAGGCGTGTCTGACCATATGGCACGACTGGTAATTGAGGCACGCAAGTATGACCCGGCAATCAGGGCCGGGATGAACTTCCGCTGGAACGAGCGGATTCACTCCTTTGTCGAACAATACTGCCGCGAGCGCGGTATTACGATTGGCGGCGTCGACCGGAGCGTTGAGCCAAAGGAACTGATTGGCAAGGACAAGAGCTCGATACCGTGGAAGATGAAGATGCTGGTGCAGGAATTGGGCCGGCCGCCGCGGGTTTGTTACGAAACTCGGGGTTGGGGCAAGGAACCGCTCTACTTCCTGCTGGGCAAAGACCCGGTTGAAGTGGTCGAGCTGGCCTGCGACATCGCCCGTGGCTTCGCCGCGAAGGGAGCGTAGGGTGATCCGAGCCGGACTGCTGATTCTGACCGTACTGCTTGCAGCCTGCGAGAAACCGTGGCCGTTCATCGCCGACCGGTACTCGAAGATTCCGGCCGATGCAAGGAAGGGAACGCCGGCAACCGACCCGTTTCCACCGGTGCTACTGTCGAACGAATACGACGAGCCGGTGCCGATGAGCGGGCCAGTCAACTCGATGGGCGCAGAGGACTCGCCGTTCATCTCTGCTGACGGAGCTGAGTTCTTTTTCTTCTTCACGCCGGACGTGCGCGTGCCGGTAGAGCAGCAGTTGAGAGACAGTGTAACCGGTATCTGGTACTCGCAGCGGGTCGGCGGCGAATGGACCGAGCCAGTGCGCGTGGTACTGAATGACGACATCAGTCTGGACGGCTGCCAGCAACTGGTCGGTGACACGCTCTGGTTTGCCTCAATCCGCAGCCGGGACATGCTCGGTGACATTGACGTATTCACCGCGGTGCGCAGGAACGGCGTGTGGCAGGACTGGCGCAATGCTGGGCATCAGCTCAATGTCGAGTACAACATCGGCGAGTTCCATCTGACTAGCGACCATCAGACGATGTACTTTGGCAGCGCTGAGGGAATTGGCAATTCTGACCTCTGGCAGATGCAGCGGACCGCGACCGGTTGGAGCATGCCGGTCAGGCTGGACGCGAACATCAACGATTCGTTCAGCCAGTCGCAGCCGTTTGTCTCATCCGATATGCGCGAACTCTGGTACACGGGCTGGAACGAGCAGTGGATGGGACCTTGTGTCTATCGGTCCCTGGCCGATTCGGCAGGCAACTGGCAGACACCGGAGATAATCGTTGCCCAGTTTGCGGGCGAGCCGACTCTTGACGACTCGGGCAATCTCTACTTCGTTCATCACTTCTATACTGGCGGCGATTCGAGCCGACTACTCGAAGCCGACATCTACTACTGCCGCAAGCGTTGACAAGCGCGGTGGCGGGCAGATGCCCGCCACCGCAAGGTTAGGTAGCCCTAGGGCTGCGTTAGCCTAGCGCTCGACTACGAGCTTCTGGCTCGAAGTGAACCCGTCGGCATTGAGCTTGACAAGGTACACTCCAGCCGAGAGCCCGCGCAGGTCGAGGCTCTGCACGCCGGTCCGGCCAGCCGCAAACGTCCGCTCCATCACCACTCGGCCAGTGACATCGCAGACGCTCAGGCTCACCAGCCCAGCCCGCGGCAAGGTGTAGCGCACCACTGCCTGACCGCCAGCCAGCGGATTCGGTGCTATCGCTAGACTGTGGGTTAGGTTCGTCACACCACTGACCGCGATGCCCTCACGCTGCGGACGACCGGCATAGTACGGACCGCCGATGCCTGGGGTGTAACGCCAGAACTGGTTGCTCTTGTTGCCCTTCTGGACATAGAAGACACCAGCCTCCGGATAGTACACCGCTCCGGCTCCGGCCTTCACCTTCTTCTTCTTGCCGCCAGGATAGGCCTGCGGAATCGACTCCAGCTCCACCCAGGTGTCGCTCGTCCCAGGCAGGTATTTCCACGCTTCCTGCGTGTTGTTGCCCTTCATGGCAAACAGATACCCGCCATCCGGGTTGAAGGCCGCGCACGAACCGTCGCCGACCTTCTTGTTGTTCTTGCCCGTCACCGTGCTGTTCAGCGGCATCGGGTCAAGCGTCGGCGTCGTCACCCAGGCCTCATTCACGACATCATACTTGAACAAGGCGTTGTACTTGTTCTGCATCAGGTAGATGAACTGGCTGCCGTCGTAGGCAATCCAGCTACCTTTGTCGTACTTCGGCTTGGTGTTGTATGGCGCGGGCGCCAGCGAGAAGAAGGTGTCGCGGAGCACGTCGTAGCGGTAGAACTCGTTTGTGCCTGAGCCCTTCAGCGTATAGACGAAGCTCGACTCGCGAGTATAGACGTAGGCCAGGCTGCCGCCGCCCTTGGCCGCCTTGCCCCGGGTCGCAGTCTGGTCCAGCGCCTTGGGCAGGGGCTTGCAGGCAGCCCAGGTCCCAGCCTCGATGTCGTACTTGTAGAAGTCGTAGGTGTTGTTGCCCTTCAGCACATAGACGAACCCGCCGCCAGTGGTGATGGCTGCGCCTTTGTTGACCGGCTTGGTGCCAGCGGTGACGTCGGTGAGCTTGGTCCAGGTCGTCTCTACCGGGTTGTACTGCCAGAACTCATTCGTCTTGCCGCCCTTGATGGCATACATCAAGCCTTTGTCGGCGTTGTAGGTGATACCGCCGCCGTCACGGACCGGGCCACCGGTCATTGTGTCAAACGAAGTCCAGCCACCGGCAACAGGTCGTACTGACGTGAAAGACCAGACGGTTGATGCCGACTCGCCGGCGACGTTCCGGGCGACAACACACCAGTAGTAGGTGGTCAGGCGGCGAAGTCCGGAGTAGGCCAACGAGGTGTCAGTCAGGCCTGTTCCAGCCAAAGCGACCGGCGGGTTTAGCGTGTCAAAGTAAACATCATAGCTTGCTGCCCGCGGTGCACGATGCCAGACAAGTTCACCGTTCAGCGGGACCTCGCGGGCCGTGTCTGGCGGCGCAATCAGCAACGGTGCGTTTGGTACGGCAACGATTGTTCTGAAGTTCCAGACTGCCGAAGGTGTTGTGCCGGCAACGTTCTTAGCCACGACCTGCCAGTAATACGTGCGATCATTCTCGAGCCCGGAGTAAGGAACCATTGTCGGTACGGTCACGCCGCTCTGAAGTAGCTGCGCCGGCGGATTGACAGTATCGAGATAGACGTCGTATTCGTCAGCTAGATTGGCTTCAGCCCATTCCAGATTGCCCACTACCGCCACATTCACAGCGCCGTTCTCGGGTGCTACAAGTTGCGGCACATCCGGAACGGTAATGATAGTGGTGAAGCTATCCGGCCCGCCCCATGGTCCGGTGTTGTTAGCGTCATCGGTTGCGTTGACGCGCCAGTAGTATTTGACGAAGTTGGCTAATGTCACTGGCGAGACCAGAGTTGTGTTCAGGGTCGTGGTATCAACAATCGGGTTGTTGAACGAAACGTTATCGGCGACCTGAATCCGATAGGTAATGGCATCAATCGGCTGCTTCTTCGACGGTCGGCTAGCCACCAAGTTCTGGCGACCGTCGTAGGATACGCTGGTCCACTCAAAAGTCGGTGTCACCGGCACGTTCATGGCGTTACTGGGTGGCTGAAGCAGATTCGGCGCGTCGGGTAGCCCAAGGTCAACTCCGAAGTGGCCGGTCGTTGACCAACTGCCTTCGAGGACATTCACGCCGCGTACTCGCCAGTAGATGTCGCCTTCCGGCAGCGGTGTTCCCGGAACTACTGTTGAACCAGTTGGGTATTCGGTGCAGACGATGTTGCTGAAGCCGGGGTCGGTTGCCGCCTGCAGGACATAGCTCGTTGCACCCGCCAGGTCGTCCCAGTCAAATGCCGGCTGAGCGGTGTTAACCATGATGCCAACCGGGTAGATCAACGTCGGCACGCCAATGACAAGGAAGTTGCCACTTACGGTATTGTTGGCTGGGTTGCCGTCCGGTACCAGCTCAGTGGCGCAGGTCATCGTATAGTAACCGGGGTCAAGCGCTGGGCTCTGAACAAAGCTGACCGTTCCCAGAGCGCCAGGCGCGATGTTGTCTGCTGTCTGGGAGTTGGAGTAGCCGGTCGCTCCGGTCAACGTGAACGTCACCGGGATGTTCTCGGTCACATTACTGTTATTGCGCACCTGGGCCTGCGGCGTTACCTGAACGCCGGGCGCAAATACCGAGTTGCTAGCCGGCGCCAGAATCGCTTCCGCAGCAGCGTCGTGCGCCCGCACGAACACTGTGCCGGTAACACGATTGGTGCCGCTATTATCACCGACCAGTTCGGTCGTGCACAGAACGGCATGATTGCCGCGGACGAGCGCGGTCCAGTCATCTTCGGGCGAAGCGAAGGTAACGGTCAGGGTCTCGCCTTCTACGTGGTTGGTGACGGTGAAGGTGCTATCGTAGTCGCCGCCGATTCGCATTCGAATGTTGTAGGTCTGCGCGGTGTTGCTGAAGCTGGCCACCCGACACTGCGGTGTCACGACCGTGCCGGAATCAACTTCGCCGGTAGGAGCAAGAATGGCCAGCGGCTGAACATCGGTAGCGACGAACTCATCAGCACCAATGCAGGGATGAACACTGCCGCGAACGTCGCCGTCGAAATCAGTGGAAACGTCGGAAAGCGGTGCTCCCTTCCAACGACAAGGAGAACCGGCCAGAATGTGAAGGTCAAACGGCTGGGGTTGGCTGGCATCAACAAGGAGTGGATCGGCTTCGATACTGTTAGTATCAGGATTGCCGGGGGAGCCTCGCCAATCGGTTAGGGTCAGCCATTGCTGGCTTGAACCATTAGTAGCGATGGCGCCAGATGACCAGAAGCAGTTGTTGTTGGAGATTGTGAAACTGGATGGCGGGATTCCGGTCGAGACAAAGTAGCATGCCGACGTCGCCGAGGCAGTACCAGGCTCACCCTGATTGACAAAAATGTTGTTGCGGGACTTGACTCCAGTCGCACTTGTCAGTTTGACGTTGTAAGCCTGAGTCTGGTTTGAGTTGCTGCTGTCCGGACCGAAGACAGTGTTGTAGTAGAGAGTCGGGCCGGTCTGGTTAGTGAGCTCAATGCCGACGGCAGAACCGGCCGTGATGTTACCCCAACCGTGAACCATGTTGTTAGCAATGTAATGCCCAATGCCGGAGGCGCCGCTGGGATTGTAGAACTTCAGTGCAACATTCCCGTTGCCCGCAATCCGACAGGCAGCAACAGTGTCGTAACTGGACGAGTCCACCAGAATGGACTGCAGTGGGGTCTGGGGAATCACGAATCCAACATGACAGTTACGGATGCCGCAGAAGTCCGAACGAACCAGCCGTACGCCGACCGTGTAGCACTGGGGTACGCGGAGGTCATAAACTTTGCTGTAGTTGCAGCCGTCAAGCTGCACCCCCTTATGCACACTATTTGCGTAAGTCGAGCAACGCTGGAAAGTCAGACCATTGGAGTTCAGGCCTTCGAACACCGCGGTGTTGATGCCGTTCGACCCCGTGGAGACGACATCCCGCACCGTCACACCGCTCGAATTGGCAACGAACACGCCACGCTGCAATGCGCTGCCGCTGTGAATAATGTTGCAGCCGTTCACCTGAGTATTGTTGGAGTTGAGCGTGTCGAGGATACCGAACGACGGTGAACCTCCTGGCGTCGTTATGACGCAGGTATCAATCCGGCAGGCGGCTGATAAATGGAAGTTGATCCCAGCATAGAGCGATGAGCCAGTTGAGGTCAAACTCGTCTTCCGGATGCGCAGTCCAGGTGAGCGGTAGGCGCGAACAATTGCGTTCGGCCCGGCGATGTTGGCAGTCGTAGTCACACTGCAACTGTCAATTGTCAGCGTATCGGCGTAGTCGGCAGCAGCGATACCGGCAATTGTGAACGGCCCGCTGACCGAGCAGCCGGTCACACGGCCGTTCTTCGCCGGGTTTGCACCACTCGCGCCGGCAAAACGGATACCGGTATTAGTGACGTTACTGATGACACAGCTATCAACACGACAGCCGTTCGCGGCTCCGGTCACGTTGACGCCAAAGCCGATCGTATTCGTACCGCTGGCGTTGATCGTTGTCCGGCGTACGGTCATTCGGTTCGATCCGGTTGCCAATACACCGGCAATCGTGCCGCCGGTTGTAGTACACTGGATGTTGCAGCTATCAACAACCAGGGTGTCGGAGGCGTTGGTGCTGATACCGGCAGTTGTGAACGGCCCACTGATACCGCAACCGGTCAATCGGGCTCGGAACGAGCTATTCGTCAGAACAAAGCCAGTGTTGCTGATGTTGCTGGCGGAACAGGTGTCGAACCGACAGAACCGGGCGCGGTCAACGCCAAAACCATAGCCAAGCGTCGGACCGCCGCCAACCGTGGCAACAGTTGTCTTGCGGACAGTGCAGGAATCGGTCTCAGAACCTGCCGTGCCCACGAGTCTAATTCCGTAGGCTGTACTCCGAGTATTGGTGAAAGTAACCTGGCAACTGTCAATGACGGCACTGTCACCATTGACGGCGATAAGAATCCCTTCACGGGAGAAGAAACCCGTCACCTGGCAGCCGGTAATCCGGATAGCTCGCGAACCAAGCGAATCCAGAATGCCGCAGACCGGCGGATAGGTAGCAGAAGGCAGGTTGATGACGCAGGAGTCAATCCTCACTCTCGGCGCTCGCACAACTTGGATGCCGTAGTTCGTGCGGAAGTCGCCAGCAGTGGTAAATGAGCACTTGCGCAGTGTAGAACCACCGACCATGCCCACGCCAGCAGGAAGGGTGATGTTGGCAAGCGTGCCGGCGCTTGTTGGGTTTGAGTTCACCGTGACTGCACAACTGTCTATCCGAACAGAATCCATCTCCACCAGAATGCCATTACTGGCAATCGGCCCACTCACGCTGCAGCCAGTAATTGACCCACGCTTGTGGGTGTTATTAGTGCCCTGCAGACGCAGCCCGGTGCCGGAGATGTTGGTGAGATTGCAGCTATCAATCCGGCAGTCAATCGAAGTGTTGAAATGGATTCCGGTTCCAAGTGTCGGCGAGCCGGTTATGCTGCTCTGCCTGACCACGCAGGTATCAGAACCATCGAACCGGAGAGCTGTGGTGCTGCTAGCCCCAGTCAGGTCAACCGTGAGTCCGCTCACGATAACCGAATCGTAACCGCTGACCTGGAGGCCATAGGTGCTGTGTGTTCCGGTGATGCTACCGCCATTGATGAAGGCCACTCGGCCAGTGAGCATTCTGAACGCCGTCGTCGCGCCGGCACTCACTGCTACGGTGTCGAACCGGCAGTTCCACGCATTGTCGAGGTTGATGCCGTATTGGGCAGTTCCGCCAGTCACGGTCAAGTGGCGGGCATAGAGCGAGTCCGAGCGCGTTGCCGCCAATCCGGTGACCCGCAAAATGCTGAAACTGAGCGGAGCACCAGCACTGATTGCAACGCTGTCTAGTGTCAATTGTGGTGAGTTCTCGACATAGACGGCGTCATTTATTACGCCAACGCCAGGACTCACAAGACAGTTGCGGAAGGTCACGTGCCGGGAACGGAGGACTTGGATGCGATTGAGCGAACCGCCGGTAACCTCAATGTTCTGAAATGTGACGCGCCTAGTCTCAAGCAAATTGCCGGTGACTATGATACCGCGCTGGGAACCGCCGCCGGTAATCGTCGCGTAGCCGGAGCCGTCGGTGCGGAACACGACGTAACCACGCGATATGCCGTCGTCAACAGTTGCGAAGTTGACCGTGCACGCCTCAGCGTACGTACCGACATCGGCAACAATATCGTAGGTATCAACGATACCAGGACCATTGGCGATTGTGCGCAACTGCTGAATTGCCGCGACGAATGACGGATACGTGCCGCCACCGCCGGGCTTGATTGTCCAGTTGTACACCGTAGCGCTGGCGCACGCAACCAGCATTGAGAGCAAGACCACTACCAGCCTGCGCTGCATAAGAAACCTCCTCCAAATCGAACACTCGGCTTTGGTTGTGAGCATAAGCGACGTCGGCTCCCCCGAGTCGCCCGCTCGCATCTAGGAACTGCCGCTACTAAGCTAAGTTCTTAGACATATATATGATACAGAAGCAGGCAGCTAAGTCAAGTAATCGTGCGCTGCGAAACCCAACAGTTGCGGTGGCGGGCATCTGCCCGCCACCGCCAGGTTGGGCAGCCCGAGGGCTGCGCTAGCCTATCGCTC
>CBFGKH010000016.1:0-27180 GCA_965649295.1 Caldifarciminota bacterium | reverse complement strand
GTCAGTGAGCTTGGTCCAGGTCGTCTCGACCGGGTTGTACTGCCAGAACTCATTCGTCTTGCCGCCCTTGATGGCATACATCAAGCCTTTGTCGGCGTTGTAGGTGATGCCGCCGCCGTCCTTGACTCTGGTCAAGCCGGGCAAGGAGTCGCTGGGATGCCAGCCCGGGCCAGGGATGCGGTTCACGACGACGAAGCTACTGTGACACTGATCATTGCTCGGATCAGAGTCGCGAACCAGCATCGTTGTGCAGCGAGCTTCATAAAGGCCGACTGGATGAGGTCGGCTCCATTCTGCGAAGGAGACTACCAGTAGGCTGCCACCGGCGAGTCCGACCACTCGAACCGTGTCGCCGTAAACCGGCAGGCCAGCGCGCAGAATGGAGAAGGCAACATCAAACGAGACGCCGACGGCACTGCGATTGCGAACCAGGGCCTGCGGTATGACCGTTGCTGCCGTATCAATCGTGCCGACCGGCGCCACAATCGCTTCGGCGCTTGCATCAAGCACCGGCACGCTGCCGTCAGCCGGGTACCAGAATCCCCACCAGCCAACAAGCTCGGTAGTACTGCCGGCTCCCTGCACTGGCAGCCCTAAGGAGGAACCGAGCCGATAGCCCGGACTCACGCCAATAGCAGTGCCGCCACTGGTGAAGGTTGACTGCACCAGTACCGGCTGGGCCAGCGCCGCCGAGACCAGCGTCGCTAGCAGCAGTGTTCTTGGGAGAAGAATCATCTTCGGCTCCAGTGCCCTGGCCCGCTAGCGGCTGTCAGCGTGTGTCGCAATCGGGCCCTCACCATGCGCGAACCGCTGGCCGCTGGCACCCTTGCGGATGCCGCTAACGCGGTAGCTGAACTCGACGTTGCTCTTGCCATCGCGCAGCTCGCGAACCACGAAACCGCTCTTGTCGGTTGTCACATAGACACCATTGCAGTCGCCGCGAAGCTGGACAAAGACTTCAAGTGGCGCGGCATCGCTAATCTCGATGCAGTCAAGGTAGAGGGGATCAAGCTCAATTCGCGCCTCGCCGTTGACGAGTCGGCCGCGGCCGATGTCCTCAACGCGGGGCTCCGGCATCTCGACGGAGACAAGGGTCTTCAGTCCCTCGCGCGTATCCATGGTGCCGGCACAGGGGAGAGCGCCGTAGGTTCGGTAACCCTGCCCGCTCGATGTGTACATCGCCGCCCAGCAGTAGTTCTGCGCTCCACCGACAGTCGGAATCTGATGGTAGAAGTAGCCGCCGCCAGCCGGCGCGTTGTTCCACTTGTTGGCAAAGCCATAGACGCCAAGGGTCTCACCGGTGAAAGCACCACCACAGCCGACCGCTGGCCAACGAATCGTGTCAGCAGCGTTGCCGACACCAATTACGCCGACGCCATTGCCACCCCGGTTGCGGCCAATGACGCCATAGACATACTGACCGGTCGCCGTGCCGAAGACGCCATCACCCTGAGTTCCGCCTTCGCCCCTAACCCCGGCCGGATAGACCTTGGGCGTTACCGAAAGATTCTGATTGCCGTAGCCAAGGATGCCCCGGACGTTGTACTGCTGGTCACGGCCGCAAACACCGTAGCCGGTCTGGCCGGTAGTAGTTGCCGCCAGACCGTAGAGGGCGTATTGGTTGGTGGCATTGGTTCGGGAGTGGAGATTGAACGAGTCCGGTCCAGTCGGATAAAGACGAATACCGGAATTGCCGCTTGCCGGTGTGTTGGGATGAATGTAAGTCCCGGCATTGGTCCAGAAGTTCGAGCCGGCACCGCTGGCCATTGGCGCCCAAGCTGTGCCGTTCCAAGTCAGTACCTGGCCGTTAGTCGGCGCGGTTGCGGCAACCGGTCGGCTCTGCAGCCCGGTGACCGTCGCATTAGGATAGTTACCGCCCAGGTCGCCACCAAGCGCGGTGTTCAGGGTCAAGTGCGGGTTCTGGCCGCCGCTGGAACTGAGCGGAGCGCTGGCGGTTACCGACTGGACGTAGTTGTGGGTGTGGCCGGCCGGACTGAACGCACTGGCATGCAGTCCGTCGAGCCGGTCGGCGTTGTCTGCTTCCATCGCGCCGTAGGCATAAGGAACGCTGACCAGCGGAATCCGGCTGCCGACCTGTTCGCCGCGGACGAAAACCGCCAGCGAGCAGTTGCCGCTACCGGGCAGTTCGGTTATCGGCGATAGACTGCCCAGCAGGACATTGAACACGCCATTCGTCACGGTCACGAGCTGGGTCTCATTCCAGATTTCAACCGCACCTTCGTAGAGCCGAAAAGTCATCGTGAACGTGTCGGAGAGCGGATTTCCTGCGGGGTCGGCCAGCTTGCCTTGATAGTTGATGCACTGCGGAATGCTGACGGCATCAGTCTGGCCAAAAGCGGCCACCGCCAGCAGGGTAGTGGTCAGCAAGAATCTAATCATAATACCTCCGTTGGGTAGCAGGACCTGGTTGCGGCCATTACTGGCCACATTATCGCCTGATTCAATCGCACTCGCTGGTCTTTGTCAAGCGGTGCCGGCCTTGACTGGTAGGTGCCCAAGATTACACTTCGCCATGCCCAAGCGTGAGATTCAGACCCTCTGGGATGACCTGCGACTCTGGCTGGCTGATGCGACCAACGCCGCGCTCAAGGAGGCCGAAGACCTCACCCGCCGCGGCCATCTGAAGATGGAACTACTGCGGGTAAGTCGTGAGCTGGAAAAGAAAATGGCTGAGTTGGGTGGACTGGTCTATGAGCGCTGGTCAGATTCACCCGACACGCCGCTGGCCCCGGATGAACGGATTGGCCGGCTTCTCGGTGAGATTGAGCGGCTCGAAGCCGAGCGGCAGGAACTGCGCCGCGACTACGAGGCCGAGAAGACAAAGAAGCGGCGGGGTTAGCTACTGCCGGCCGCTGCGGCCAGGTTCTTCGAGCTTGACACCACTTCGGCAGAGCGGACAGTCGGCCGGTTCCCAGGTCGCCACTGGTTGCCGGAAAGCAGCATAGAAGTCAGTCCCAAACTCGACCCCGGGACTGCGGTCAACATATACGCCAATCCCGACCAGCTTTGCTCCGGAAGGCGCCAGCGCTGCGAGCGTCTCGCGGATTGAACCGCCGGTTGTCAGCACATCATCAACCACCAGCACGCGGTCGGTTGTCCCCAGCCGGAACCCACGGCCAATCTTGCGGCCGGTCTCGGTTTTCTCGGCAATGATGCAGCGGACGCCAAGCTGCCGGGCTACCTCGTAGGCGATAATCACGCCGCCGGTAGTCGGGCCACAGACAACCGTGATGCCGCTGGTGGCAAACCGTTCGGCAATCGCCTGCGCGAACTGTTCACAGACTGCCGGCTGTTCGAGAATCCGGAACTTCTCAAAGTAGCGATCCGAGTGGCGGCCTGAGGTCAGCAGAAAGTGCCCTTCGCGCAGCACGCCGGTCTCGCGCAGTAAGCTCCCCAGATCAGTTGTCACCATTGCCTCCCAGTTGAGTTCGAATCTCCTTGACAACAGCAGCCGGGTCAGCCGCTGCCGTGATTGGCCGACCGACAACGATGTAATCGGCACCGGCCTGGGCAGCCTCGCTTGGAGTCAAGGTTCGCGCCTGGTCGTCCTGGGCCGGCCCAAATCTGATGCCGGGTGTAACGATGACAAAGTCCCGGCCGCAGGTGCTGCGGATGACCGGTATCTCCTGCGGCGAGCAGATACAGCCATCGCAGCCGGCCTCTTTGGCCAGTAGCGCCAGACTCCGGACCCGTTCGATTACCGGCTGCTCGCTGCCGCAGACCCGCGCCAGCGCGGTCGCGTCAATACTCGTCAGCACGGTCACGCCGAGGACAAGCGGCTTGCGGCCTGCGGCCCGGGAAGCCGCTTCGGCCGCTGCAGCCAGCATTGCCGGCCCGCCCATCGTGTGGACAGTCAGCATCGCGACATCGAGTTCAGCAGCAGCCGCCACTGCCTTGGCCACGACCGAAGGAATGTCAGAAAACTTGAGGTCAAGAAAGACCCTGGCTCCGCGCCGCACAAACTCTCGCACGAGCTCTGGCCCATACCTTGTGTAGAGGTCCATCCCGAGCTTATAAACATCAACGCTACCGCCCAGCCGTTCGAGCCAGCCGACCGCCTCTTCCTTGCGAGCAACGTTCAATGCCAGTACCAGCTTTGTCATTCACTCCTCCTTGCTCGGCCAACGACATCGGCCCACGACCGCACGCCTCCGGCGCGGCAAAGTCCGCGCAATTCGTCCCAGACACGCGCCGGAGCATTGGGGTCCACCAGACTGGCGGTGCCGACTTGCACCATCCTTGCGCCGACAGCCAAAAAGTCGAGTGCGTCCTGACCGGTCATAATCCCGCCACAACCGATAACCGGGATGCTGACCGCGGCTGCGACCCGGTCAACGCAGAAAAGCGCGTGCGGCTTGAGCGCCGGTCCGGAAATGCCGCCGGTTCTGGCGCCAAGCAAAGGCCGGCCCTGACGGTCAAGCACCATTCCTACGAGCGTGTTGAGCACGGTCACGGCGTCAGCACCAGCAGTCTCAGCGGCGCGGGCGGTTTCGGCCGGGTCAACAAAGTTGGCAGTCAGCTTGACGATTACTGTCTTCGTCGTGCTGCGGCGCACTAGCTGCGTAATCCGCTCAACCTGCCTGGGACTTTGGCCAAAGGCTGCGCCACCAGCACGGACATTGGGACAGGAGACATTCAGCTCCAGCGCGTCCACCTGCTGCTCATCAAGCTGGCGGGCCAGCTCGGCATACTCAGAAACCGCAAAACCGGCAATATTCACCACCACCCTCGTCTTTAGGCTGGCCAGTTGTGGCAATACCTCTTGGCGGAACCGCTCGATTCCGGGATTCTCCAGCCCAACCGAGTTCAGGATGCCGCCGGTGAACTCAGCAATCCGTGGCGGCGGATTACCGACGCGTGGCAGCAGGGTGATGCCTTTGGTGACAATTCCGCCCAGCCGCGAGGCGACCCCGGGAAATCCCAGACCGAACCCAAAAGTGCCGGAAGCAGCCAGCACTGGGTTGGAAAAGATGGTGTTGCCGATTCGCACCGACCAGTTCACAGCACTGCCTCGTTCAGCAGCACTACCGGCCCCTCTTGGCAGAAGCGAAGATAGCCGCCGTCCTTTTGGGGCAGCGCACAGCAGTAGCAGATGCCGGTCCCGCAACCCATCCGTTCCTCGATGAAACCCCAGACCGGCAGCGGCCGAAGTCGGCTGACCAGCTCGCGCAGCATTGCCGCTGGCCCACAGGCAAAGAACGTCGGGCTCGGTAGCTGCCGCGCCAGCGCGGCAGCCGGCTCGGTCACAAACCCGTGGTAGCCGGCGCTGCCGTCATCAGTTGCCAGCAGCAGGTTGACACCAAGCGCCCGGAACTCGGGTAGTAGAATCAACCCCGCCTTTGTCCGGGCGCCGAGTATTACTGTCAGCTGCCGGCGCTCGTGCCAACGCCGGGCCAGCAAGAGCAGCGGCGCAATCCCAATACCACCGCCAACTAAGACAACGGCACCCCTTGGGGGCAGTCGTGCCGGCCTGCCCAGCGGCCCAAGCACGTCAAGTTCATCACCGGCCCGCACCCGAGCGAGCAGGGCAGTGCCACGGCCAACAACCCGAAACAGAATCCGCACCTGTCCGCGTTCTGCGTCGCAGACCGAGATTGGTCGGCGCAGCAACGGGTCAGCACCGGTACCGACCCGGATGTTGAAGAACTGGCCGGGCCGGACTCCATTGGCCAGTCTTGGTGCGTCGAGCCATAGCGAGAAGATGCCGCTGCCAATCTCCTCGGCAGCAGCGACCGGTAGCCGGTGCGGCCCTACTCCAGCGCTAATACCACCCTCCGGTCCCGCCAATACTCGGCCGGCCCGGACGAGACCCGTTCCAGCTCGCCGCGACTCCTGACCACAATCCGCTCAGCACCGATTCCTGCCCTGATCAGCAAGTCTCGCACCGCCTCGGCCCGACGCAGCCCCAGAACCTCGTTATAGCGCTCGCTGGCACGCGGGTCGCAATGGCCGGTTATGACAATCCGGCCAGCAGATGCTAGCAACCTCGGCACTACCTCGGAGAGGAGCAGTGAGTCGCTGGGCCGGACTGTTGCGCTGTCGGTTCCAAAATAGATGGTTGGCAGCGCCGCTTCACCACGGCTTTCCGGTGCTTGGGGAGTCTTGGCAGTGGCACCCGATTCAGCCGTCGGTCTTTCGGCCTGGTCAGGTGGCTCGGGGCGAGCTTGCGGCTCTGGTGTAAGCGATTGACCCGGCGGCAGCACTGTACCCGGTCGCTTGCCCTCGGCTTGCGGTTCGGTACCGGCTTTGTCCGGCCCTAGCCGTTCGCCGGTTCGCTCCTGCCGCAACTCGGTTTCCTTACTCGGGATAGAGGAAGGCGGCTCCGGCTTGGACGCTGGAGTGGCGGCTATCGTCTCTGCTGGCGGTGCCTTTGCCGTGTCAGCCGGCAATGGCGTGGCCACGCGCTTAGCCCGCTTCGGCACTGGTAGGCCGAGCCAGCGCCGCGCCTCATCAGCATACTCGGTCTCCGGATACTCGTTGATTACCTGATGCAGCACCGGTTCAGCCGCAGCCGTGTCCTTCTTGGCAACCCGCAAAATCCAGGCCTTAGCAAAAAGCGCCTTGGCAGCCCAGTCGCTCTCCGGAAACGAATCCCGCACCGCCTGATAAAGCACCATTGCCCGGTCATAATCGCCAAGGTTAAGATTATGTACCTCGGCCAAGAGAAAAGCCGCCTCAGCCGGTTCCCGGCCACCGGCCTGCTGGCTGGCAAAGGCATCGAGCAAAGAGAGTCGCTTCACTGCCTGAACGCCATAATCAGAGCCGGCCTTGCGGATGCGGGCCGTGTCATAATAAGCCCGGGCACGGACAAACTCACCGTTTTCCTCGAAATATCGGGCAATCCGAAACGCCGCCTCAGCGCCAAGGTCATTGTTACCGCGCACCATTCCCCAAGACTCAATCGCCTCAGCCGGCTGGCCGGACTCGGCCTGAGCCCGACCCAATATGAGATAGGCATCATCATCGAGGTCTCGAAACCGGCCAATCACATCTCTGGCTATTGCTGCTGCATCTGCTGGCCGGCCCTGTTGTAGCCGGGCCAGGGCAACCTTCAGATTGGCAGCGGCCCGCTCGCGGGGGGCCGTCGTCAGCCGGCCGTATTCCCGGTACCAGCGTTCGGCATCGCTGTGACGGCCCAAGGCCGCGGTCTGCTCAGCAAGTATGCGCGTGGCCTCGGTTCGATACCGGGAACGTGGATAGCGCCGGACAAAGCCGGTCAGCGATTCAACCGCCGCCTCCCGTTCCTCCCGTTCAGCCAGCGACCGGGCAAGGTGAAATGCGGCAACGTCGGCCAACCGCGGATACCGCTGCTTGACATTATCAAGTGCTACCCGTGCCGGGCCGTACTGTTTGTCGGCCAACAATGCCAGCCCGCGATAAAGCTCAGCCTCGGGCAGTAGTTTCGAGTCGGGAAAAGCCAGTGCCAGTTGGTCGAAATGGCGAATTGCCTTCGGATAGAGAGTCTGCTGGTAGTAGGCGAGGCCGATGAGCAACAGGGCATCGTCAACCCACTGTGACCTTGGCCAGCGCTTGATTACCATTGCCGACTTCTCAATCGCTTTCTCGAACTTGGCCTTGGCCTGCATCTGCTGGCCCTGCTCCTTGAAAGTCACCCCTTGCTGGTAGGCCTGGCGGGCGTTGTAGAAGGTGTTGAAATAGGCGCAGCCGCCAGACAGCAGCAGTGCTACCAACAGTAGTCGCGGCAGTAGTTGGGGGAAGCTTCTCAAGATTGCTCTTGCCAATCTTACGCCCTGACCTTGCCTGCTGTCAACTGCCGCAAACCAGAACCAAGCATCGCTGTTGCCACCAGGCTCGTGGCTGGTCTTGAACATAACGAGCTCAACTGAGCTGGCTACCCGATTTTCTACCCGGCTCAAGACAGCCACTTGCACCTTCCTTAGGGTGCAAGCCCGATTCTGGCCGACAGGGCCTAACCATTTGTTGTGCAATCGGATAGCTGATTGTTCACCAGACCCCCTCCCTTGTCCGGGGGACTACCCCTGCCACTCTTGCCGAGGAGCTCTGCATAGGAGCTGGTTGCTCTACTTGCGGGCGGGTCCGTTGTGGTACTCTCTCAGGCTATCCCGACTGAGTTGGCAGAATTGTCACTGAGTGGGCTGCTGTGGCTGTTCGCCGACCCGTCTCTGACTGGCCTGGCCAGAGTGCTGTCCCCACTCTTGGGACTCTTGCTTGGGCAACTCCTTCTCGCTACCTGTGGAACGGGCTTGGCTACTGGCTTGGACAGTTGGCTTCGTTGTCGGCTTGGGCTTCCGGTCTGCCGGCTTGACTGGCTGGGGGGCGTTTCTATACTAACCCGTGCCGACCCAAGCGCGGCCGATTGGCCAGTCTCAGACCCCGGGCGGGCTCTGGTTTCGCTGCAATGGCTGTGGCGAGATTCTTTATCGCAAGACTCTTGAGGCCAACTACTTCATCTGCACCCGTTGCGGTTATCACTTCCGCATCCGGCCGGAGAAGTATATCGAGTTGCTGCTTGATGCCGGTTCGTTTGCCGAGACCGATGCTGACCTGGCCCCGGCTGACCCGCTCCGGTTTCCGGACTATGCCCGCAAGGCAGCTGAGCAAGCTGAGAAGCTCGGCCATAAGGATGCTGTTATCTGCGGCCGGGGAAGGTTGGCCGAGATACCGGTAGTGCTTGGCGCAATGGACTTTGCGTTTCTTGGTGGCAGCATGGGCTCGGTTGTCGGCGAGAAGCTCGCTCGGATTATGCGCATCGCCCGTACCGAGCGCCGGCCGCTCATTATCATTGCCACGTCCGGCGGTGCCCGAATGCATGAGGGAGTCTTTTCGTTGATGCAGATGGCCAAGACTGCGGCTGAGCTTGGTCTGTTGCGGGCGGCCCGTGTTCCCTACATATCGGTGCCGGTTGACCCCTGCACTGGTGGGGTCACGGCCTCGTTTGCGATGCTTGGTGATGTGATTATCTCTGAGCCGGGGGCGCTGATTGGCTTTGCCGGCCGGCGCACGATTGAAGGCACAATCGGCGAGAAGCTGCCTGAGGGATTCCAGACCGCTGAGTTCTCGCTCCGGCACGGGATGCTCGACCTGATTGTCTCCCGTCGTGACCTGAGAGAGACAATCCGCAAGATTCTTATGCTGCTCTGGTCGAACCCGGCTGCCGCAGGGCCGAAAGAATCGACCTAGGACGGCTGGTATGAGCAAGGTAGTATTCCGAGACCTGACCAAGACCTATGACAAGGGCGTGGTGGCGGTTGACCACGTGTCGTTTGAGATTCGGGACCAGGAGTTTTTTGTGCTGGTTGGGCCGTCCGGCTGCGGTAAGACCACGACGTTGCGCATTGTTGCCGGACTGGAGGAGCCGACCGCAGGTGAGGTCTATATCGGCGACCGGCTCGTGAACAACGTCGAGCCGCGGGACCGAGACATCGCGATGGTCTTTCAGAACTACGCCCTCTATCCGCACATGACCGTTGCCGAGAACATGGCCTTTGCGCTCAAGCTCCGGCGGGTGCCAAAAGACGAGATTCGGCGCCGGGTCGCGGAGGCCGCCCGGATTCTTGGCATCACCGAGCTGCTTGACCGCAAGCCGGCCCAGCTTTCCGGCGGCCAGCGCCAGCGGGTGGCAGTGGGTCGGGCAATAGTCCGCCATCCGCAGGTCTTTCTCTTTGATGAGCCGTTGTCGAATCTCGATGCCAAGCTGCGGGTCGGCATGCGGGCAGAACTGGCGCGGATTCATCGCCAGCTTGCTACGACCGTCTTCTATGTGACCCATGACCAGGTTGAAGCAATGACTCTGGGCCAGCGCATCGGCGTGATGAAGGACGGCCGGCTTTTGCAGATTGCCGACTCAATAACCCTTTACAACCAACCGGTGAACAAGTTTGTGGCTGGTTTCATTGGCTCGCCACCAATGAACTTCCAGAACGGAACGGTCGAGCAGTCCGGAACCGAGCTCGTATTCCGAAACCAGGCCCTGACCCTGACCCTGCCAAAGTCTGCGGCTGACCGGTTTGGGGAACGGCCGGCCCGTTCGGTTGTGCTCGGTATCAGACCGGAGAACATCCGGCTTACCGACAGTTCGGGTTGGCCGGCCGGAGTTGAGGTGGTCGAGCTGATGGGCAGCGAGGCAATACTCTACTTACGCCTCGGCGCGGAAACAATTGTTGCCCGGGTTCCGCCCCATTCAGTGCCACGTGCCGGCGACAATGTCCGAATCAGCTTTGACCTTGACCGCATTCACTTCTTCGACGCGACCACCGAGGAAGCAATCGTCTAGTCATGGCCAACGGGTCACACGGTCTCATCCTCAACTCCGAAAACACCCTGCGCGTGACCCGGACGAATTCGCTCGACACCACTAACTCGCTGCGGATTCCGGCTGCCGACTTTGAGATTATCCGCGAACTTGTGGCCGGCAGCCAAACTGCCGCCGCCGATTCAGCAGACCTCACTAATAATGGCCGAGGAAAGAGTAATTCAGGTCTTTTGTGACATCTGCTCGCGCGGGGTGCTTGTCTGGCGCGAGTCAATGTACAAGTGTCGTCAGTGTGGTCGGCAGGTCTGCCACAACTGCTTTGCTTCTGCCCATCGGCTGTGCCTCGAATGTGGCCGGCCGGCAATCGAGGCAGCCCAGCAGCAAAAGGCCTTGGCTGACAAGCTCGCCCACGACGAGCAGCTCGCTCGCGAACGGCGGCAGCGCCTGAATAATCTCTTGGGCGGACTGGCTGGGGCCGTTGGATTTGTCGCTGCAGTGGCAGCAGTTGCCTACTTGCTTCTGACCGGGACAATTGGGTTCCGGTTACCGGCGATCGGGCTGCGTCCGGCGAGTACCGCTACCGACAGCCTGCGCTAGTTTCCTTCGCGACCGCCGGCCCAAGGCCCAAGATAGCGACCGATGCCGGTGCGACCGTCGGCACCAAGCCGGGTGGCAAAAGTAAGATAGGCGCCGGTCAACGTTGCGAGCATTTGCACCAGCGGCCCACCGACAATCATCAGCGCCAGCCAGCCGACAAAGCTCGCCAGCGGGTCATAGAGGATGAGCGGCAGACCCATTGAACCAGGGTCAACACGGGGATTGAGCAAAAATCGAACCAGCGGCCCCCAGATAACAGCCATTGTCACCATTGTCACCCCCGAGGTCAGTACCGCGTAACGCACTACCCGGCGCAGAGCAGCGGCCGGCTTGCCCAGCAGAAACTCGGCACGCAGCGCCCCAAACCAGCCGACCCCAAACCCGAGTAGAATGCAGGCAGCCGGCGTACCCATACCCAGACCGGCACAAAGAACATCCATCACCACATAGGCAATAAAGGCACCAACCGCGTTCTGGCCGAATGTCCGGCGCCAGTCATCATGCGTCATCGGTCGCATTGCTACCAGGCCTCCTTCGTCTGACAATCGCAATGGGCTGCCAGCTTAGGCTGAGGCGGTCTGCTGTCGCTACGTTCTTTGGAATAGCAAAGCGCCGCGTCATTTCGACTCCGAGGGGGAATCAACGCGTTGCCGCCGGTGCCGGCTACAGAACGCAAGAACCGTCCTCGTCGCATCAAGGTCAAGGCTGGTGCGGCCAAATCGGCGAGGCCGAGACCGACCGCCGGGCCAAGTGTGGCCGCCGCCCTGAATTGTGTAGAGCAAGACCTCCACTGACGACTCACCGCTCCAGCGTTCAATTAGGACAGTTGTGCTGTCGCTTGCGTCCCGGTCAGGTAGCGGGATAGTCTCCGGCCGAGGATTGCAACCGTTCACCCCAGCCCAGAACTCGACTGTCTTGCGCACCGGAGCAAGAGTACGGCCACCGCCATAGCCGACCAGCGGGTCAGCAGTTCCGTTGATAGCGAGCAACGGCACCGCCTGCTGAGGACGGCAGTGCTCAAAAGCCGAGCGCGGCATCGCCCCGGCCACTGGCGCAACTGCAGCCAGCATTCTGGTCGCCGCACAGGCCAGCCAATAGCACATCACCGCCCCATTCGACATTCCGGTCGCATACACCCGGTTCGGGTCAGCACGGTAACCGGCAATCAGTCGGTCAACCAGCTTGGTGAGAAAACCAACGTCATCAGGCCCGTTTCTAATCCGACCGTCGTTCCAGCGCCGGTTCACTCCTTCCGGATAGGCAAGAATGAAGCCGGCAGAATCGGCCGGCCGAGCGAAGCCGGTGAGCCGCCCAATTGAACCGGCAGAGCCGCCGCGGCCATGAAGCACGAGCAGCAGGGGATGAAGACTGTCAGCCCTGGCCGGTAACCGTATCACCGCCCGGCGCACAAGACCATCGTGCTGTACCGTGAGAGTGAACTCGCGGCCAGGCGGCGCCTGACCGAGTAGAACCAGCAGCAGTCCAATCAGTGACTTAGTAGGCGCAGACCCTTGATCGGTGAGAACCAGGTCTGAAGCCTGGCCCAGCGATTGGTTGAATCAACCTGCAGGACCTTGATTAGTGCGTAGTGGCTGTCGGCAGTGAAACAGCCGATGCAGCACGGAAGTCGGCTGATGTCCGAGTAGTTGTAATAGACCGGCAGGGAGACAGGCGGCAGGGGAGTATGTTCATCATCAAGCGGATCGGTAAACCGCGTGCGGCGCCAAGAAGCAACCGGTACGACCCCAGCCGCGTCAGCCGGCCCCATTGTCGGACTGGCGACAGCATAGGGCAATTCCGGCAGAGCAGCCGGCTTGAAATCGGTCACATAGAAGTCAACCCCACTGCTGCTCTCTGACCGGCGCATCGAAAAGGTGCGGCCTCGGCCCGATGCCCGATCCCAGCCATAACCAGAATTGCCTTGACCGTCCAGCTCAGCCACCGCAACCAGCCCAGAACCGACCGGCACTGTCGAAGGCTCGTGCTCGGCCGCATAGCTGGTGCTGCCAAAGCGAGCGGCAACCCGATAGCGACCAGTGCGGCCCAGCGGCTGGTGCTCGAAACGTTGACCAGTGGTTTCGGCAACGAGACCGAACAGACTGTCGTTCACTGGCCGGAAGTAGATAAGATAGGCGTCAGGCGTGCCCTCAGCCGGCTCAACCCAACTCAGTAGCACCGTGCTGTCGGTTGCCGCAGCTACGGTTAGGTCCCTGGGTGCGCGCGGATTGACATTGTCACACGTCAGGGCTCCGACGATAAGCAGCCCTGCCGCAACTGCGACGGCAAAGAAAGGAGTCAATTGTCTGGATGCTGCCATTGTTGCCGAACTAGTGTTTCATCAGCCGTAGCCGTGGGACGCGCTGAAACCACGACTCGACAACCACCGCTCCGGTCAGGGTGTCAACGCTGTGAACCTTGACCAACGCATAGTGACGTTTGTCTTCGGTTCGGTTCATGTTCGTATAGAGCGGAACCAGGTTCGGCTGAGGCAGCGGTAGCTCCATGAAATCGTAGTAGTTCGGCGGTAGCGAGTCGTAACGCGGAACCGGTTCGTGCTCATATCCAGAACCGATTGGCGTGTGCAGTCCGTTGACGCGCCAGTTTGCTTGAGGAACGATGCCGACCGCACCGGAGTCCTTGGTGCGAGCCACATTAGGACTAATGAGGACATACGGCAGTTGGCCGCGGCCTCTGCGTAGGTCAGAAACATAGAAGTCAACCAGCGCGGCGTTAGCTGAATCAACCATCGAAAAGCGGCTGGCCTTACCGGTCAACGTATCCCAGCCGTAACCGGACTTGCTCGAATCGGCGTTCAGCTCAAAGAGAGTCATCGTGTCACTGTGCACCGGCACGGTCGAGAGAGTTGTGTCCTTCGACTCATAGACTGTATTCCCATACTTGGCGCCGACTTTGTACCTGCCGGTCACACCGTGGGGATTGTGAACAAAAGCGGTACCGGTCGTCTCGGCAATGAGGGTGAAACCTGAATCGCGTACCGCTTGGAAATAGACGAGGTAGGAATCAGCAGTTCCTTCGGCTGGCACCGACCAGGTTATTGCCACTGTTGAGTCTGACTCAGCCGCGATTTTGACTTCGAGCGGTGGCCCGCCTAGCGGCGTGCAACCAGCCATCAAAACCAGAATCGAGAATAGCACCAGTGCCGGTCCGGCTACAAGCATATGGCGACTCATTGGAGACTCCTTGATTGACCGTCTGTTCTAGACAGTGTCAGGCTACTAGCGGTGGTACTGACTGTCAAGCTGGCACCCTGAGCAAAACTGCCGGGGAGCCGCGTGGCTCCCCGGCAGAATCGTTGGCTACTGAACCTAGTTCACGAGCCAGCGCAGACCTGGTATCTTCTGATACCCGATCTTGCAGGTAACCTTGGCACCCTGAATCGAGATGACCGACAGCTTGGCAAAGTGGTCGTCAGCAGCAGTCCACCCGTCGTTGGTCGGGTCGAGCCAGAGCGAGTAAAGGCCGCCCTGAGCAAGCTGAGTCTGAGTCGAATAGCCAGTGCCCGGAGCGTCAGCAATCTTCAGGTTATCATAGTTCGTGATACCGGCATCCTTGGAGGCATTGCCCTTGGCGTTCCAGCCCCGGCCACCGACACCGGCATTGACCAGGCTCATCGGCAGTTGTACGTCCTCAAGGTAGAAGTCAATGCTCGGATAGTTGCCCGAGGTGAGCGAATAGCTAATCGCGTTGCCGTTGGCATCGAAACCGAAGCCGCTGCGGTGGGTAGTGTCGGGATCGCTGATACCGTAAACCTCGAAGCTCGTTGTCTCAACGACGCCGCAGTCAATGACTGCTGGTTCGCTCTTGGTGTCACCGTTCGTCGCCCGAACTTCAATTCTCTTAACCGGAATAGCGACATCGAAGGCATAGAGAGTTGTCGTCCAGGTTGAATCGCCGGCCTTGATTTCGTAGCCGGTTGCGTCGAGGACAGCAGTCCAAGTCAGGCGCAGCTTGGCACCGTTATCAATCGCGGTCGCGGTTACGGTCGGCCTGTCGAGCGTGCCGACAATATCGCAGCCCGCGCCGATAATGAGAACGGCGAGTGCGGCCAGTAGTGCAAGTCTCTTCATGTCCCTGTTCCTCCTTAGGTTGAAAACCAGAGCCTACTTCTTGACTGGGGCCTGCAATCCGCCACCGGTAGTGCCGCCGGTCTTCTTCGTCGGCGCCGGCATCTTGCTGCCGCCCTTTGCGGCAGCCTTGGCTTCCATGTCGGCGATGACTTTGACCAGCGAATCCTTGGTTGCAGTCAGGGTCTGCACCTGCGTCTCAAGGTCGCTAATCTGCTGATTCGCCTTGTCGAGCTGACCCTGCAGTTCGGTCACCTTCTTGGTATCCTGGCAGCCCACCACGAACACGACGGCGAGCAGTGCCAGAGCGGCCACAGCTACTCTCACATCTTCCTCCTCTCCACGGTCTTGTGACCGTGGGCTTGACTAACCACTTTTGGCCCGGACTGCTGGCCGCTTACCGGCAGTCCGGACCTCGGTAAACAATCAATTATGGGCGCTTGGAGTATCGCCATTGGCGACTCGCGCCTAATTGTAGGACTGAAGTTGCGGCTGTCAAGTTTCTGGCAATCTCCGGCTTGCATCGGCCTAGTTACCATTGGGAATGGCCGACTATTCCTTTCTTGCGCTGCCATGGACCTCCCGTTATAATCCGGCTGAGGAGACCGCTACCGTCACGGAGGACCATTGGACCTTTTTGCCAAGTGCGAAAAATTCAATCAATTACTCAGCCTCGTCCGAGCTCAGAATCGGTTCTTCTATTCCCGTGCCATTGAGCCGGCAGCCGCACCGGTAACGATCCGGGATGGCCGTGAACTTATCAACCTCGGTTCCAACAACTACCTTGGTCTGACCGGGCATCCTGCGGTCAAGGCCGCAGCACAGGAGGCGATCGAGCGGTTTGGCACCGGTAGCGCTGGTTCGCGCCTGCTTACCGGCACAACTCCACTGCACCTGGAGATGGAGCGACGGCTGGCAGCCTTCAAAGGCGCCGAATCAGCGGTCACATTCTCGACCGGGTTCATGGCCCTTGCCGCCACGGTCAGCACCATCGCTGACGAGGGCGAGTTCATCTTCTCGGACGAGCTGAACCACGCCTCAATCATTGACGGCTGCCGTCGTTCCCGCGCTCAGACCGTCGTCTATCGGCACAACGACCCGACCGACCTTGAGGCGAAGCTGAGGCAGGTGCCGATTGAAGCGGCCAAGTTGATCGTGACCGATGGTGTCTTCTCAATGGAGGGCGACATCTGCGACCTGCCGGCTCTGCGCCGGCTGGCCGATACCTACAATGCCCGTTTGATGATTGATGATGCTCATGCGACCGGTGTCTTGGGAAGGACTGGCCGTGGCACTGCCGAGCACTTCGGAATGGAAGGCAAAGTGGACTTGACTGCCGGGACCCTTTCCAAGTCCCTAGCTGCCATCGGTGGTTTCACCGCTGCGGCTCGGCCGGTCACTGACTACATCCGCTACAATGCTCGTCAATCAATATTCTCGGCCAGCCTGCCGCCTTCGGTACCAGCGACGGTTATTGCGGCGCTGGATGTTCTTGAAGCCAATCCCGAGCTTGTTGAGCGGCTGCGTCAACATGCCCGCTACATGGCAGAGCAGCTCCGCGCCAGTGGTTTCGAAGTTCATAGTCATGGCACGCCGATTCTGCCGATTGCCATTCACGACGACGACAAGGCCTATCAGTTTGCGGGCCGGCTCGAACAGGAGGGTGTCTTCGCCAATCCGGTTGTCTTCCCGGCTGTTCCCCATGGCAAGGCAATCATCCGCATCAGCCTGATGGCGACGCATACCGAGGAGCACCTTGACCGGGCAGTCGAGAAGTTCCGGCTCGCAGGCCGGGAGTTGAGGGTTATCTAGATGGCAGCAACTATCTACGCCTCGTTTCTTGAGACGGTCCAGCGCTTTCCTGATCGGACTGCCCTGATGCAGAAAATCGCTGGTCAATACGTCGGCATCAGTTACCGGCAACTGGCGCAGGCAATTGATGAGGTTGCCGCTGGCCT
Source organism: Caldifarciminota bacterium (assembly GCA_965649295.1). Classification (GTDB taxonomy): domain Bacteria; phylum Hydrothermota; class Tepidihabitantia; order Tepidihabitantales; family Tepidihabitantaceae; genus CBFGKH01. The sequence goes on along the minus strand of CBFGKH010000016.1, from coordinate 10,285 downwards.
CGCCGCTCGCGGTGCCCGGCCTGGCGACCGCATCGCCATCTACTCCTACAACCGACCAGAATGGGTCGTAACCGACCTCGCCGTGGCCAAACTCGGCGCGGTGCTGGTGCCAGTTTACCACACGTTGCCGGCTGACTCGGTACGCTACATTCTCCAGGATGCGGCGGTCCGACAGCTCGTCGTCGAGTCACCAGAGCTCTTTGCCAATGTCGCCGGCGTGATGAAGGACCTGCCGCTGCTTACCGACGTCATTACACTATTCAACAAAGAGTCGCAAAGTGAACTTGGCAAGGGGCTTTTCTCGTTTGAGAGTTTGCGGGCCGAGGGCGCTGCTGCCCTGCGCCAAAACCCGAACCTGGGCCAGCCCCATGAGTCAGCGCCAGATGACCTATTGACAGTGGTCTATACTTCGGGAACGACCGGCGAGCCCAAGGGCGCGATGCTCACCCACCGTAACATCCTTTCCAACGTCTGGCCGGCCATCAAACTCTTCGGTATCAACGAGAACGATGTCTTGGTCTCTTTTCTCCCCCTCTGTCACATGTTTGAGCGCACCTGCGGCTATTACACGATTCTCTTGGCCGGTGGGGCGATTGCCTATGCTGAGTCGGTGCAGACGGTTGCTGCTGACGTCCGGGCGGTGCGGCCGACCGTGATGATTGTCGTGCCGCGGGTGTTGGAGAAGGTTTATTCGGCGGTACAGGAGCGAGTATTGGCCGGCCCGGCGCTCAATCGGCGGTTGATGATTGCCACGTTGCGGACTTATGGCCGCTACGCTCAGCTCCGGTCCCACGGCCAGTCAATTGGGCTTGGCCTACGACTGAAGCACTGGCTGCTGGGCCGACTGGTCGTGCGTAAGCTGGTGGCGCTGGGCGGTGGCCGGTTGCGGTTGATTGTCTCGGGTGGAGCACCCCTTGACCGTCGGCTTGCCCGTATCATCCGCTCGCTTGGTTTCAATTTGCTGGAGGGCTACGGACTGACCGAGACATCGCCGGTGGTCTGCGCTGCGGTCCCGGGTCAGGAACGGGTCGGCACAGTCGGCAAGCCGTTTGAAGGCGTCGAGGTTCGGATTGGGCCGGATGACGAGGTGCTGGTGCGTGGCCCGAATCTGATGAAGGGCTATCTGAACAAACCCGAGGAGACCGCTCGGGCGATTGACGCTGACGGCTGGTTCCATACCGGTGACCAGGGACGATTTGATGCCGAGGGCAACCTCATCATCACCGGTCGCATCAAGGAGATAATCGTCAACTCCTACGGCAAGAATATCGCGCCGGTGCCGATCGAACAGGCACTCTGTTCTTCAGAGTACATCGAACAGGCAATGGTTTGGGGCGACCGTCGGCCCTATCTCGTAGCCCTGATTGTTCCTAGTCGGCTGGCGCTGGAGAAGTTTGGCCGGCAGCATGGGCTGAACTTTGCGGACACGGCGGACCTGCTTGACAGGCCAGAAGTCAGAGAGCTGTATCGCCGGGAGATTGATGCGGCTCTGACCGGCTTTGCCCAGTATGAGCAGGTGCGGAACTTTCGGCTCATCCCCGAGCCGTTCACGGTTGAGAACGGGCTGCTGACGCCGAGTCTGAAACTGCGCCGGCCCCAGGTGGCACTTGCCTACGAAGCAGAACTGCAGCGACTCTATCAGGAGTGAAGGATGAAGCAGCTACTAGCTTTGCTGGCCGTTGCTACCGTCGCGCTAGCCGCTGCTAACGCCGACTCCATCTGCGACCGGGCCGAATACCTGCTCTTCCACCGCCACCTGAACCGAACCTGGCTTGACTCGGCCTATGGCCTGCTAGCGGAGCTGAATCGCACCGAGCCGCGCCACGAACGTGGACGCTATCTCTGGTCCCGTATCCACATCCAGCTTGGCGACGATGCCCAATCCAAGCCCCGCAAGCTTGAGCTCTATGCCAAGGCTAAGGCGCTGGCCGAGACCTTGCGCAGCTATAACGACCGGAACGCCGATGCCTGGTGCTGGTGGGGAGTTGCGCAAGGGCGCATCGGGCAGACCCGGGGCGTACTCAATTCGCTCTTTATGGTCCCAGACCTAAAACGCGCGTTTAGCCGGGCACTCGAGTTAGACCCTCGGCATCCGACTGCGCTCGATGCCTTCGGCGTCCTTTACTATGAGCTGCCCGGATTCGCTGGCGGCAGCCTCGACAAGTCCGAAGAGTATCTCAAGCGCGGCATTGCTGCTGACCCCAACTACACCCTGCTCCGTCTCGACCTAGCCAAGGTTTACATCCGCCAGCAGCGCTGGGTGACAGCCCGAGCGCAGTTGAACGCCCTGCTCGCGACAGCCAATCCCCGCTATCCGGCTGACGCCGAACTTGATGACAAGCCCGAAGCCAGAAGATTGCTCGCTCAAATAGAGGACAAATAGAAAGGAACCACTATGGCCAACACCCAAGACAACCTCCAGGCCGCCTTTGCCGGCGAAAGCCAAGCCAACCGCCGCTACCTCGCCTTTGCCAAGAAGGCCGAACAGGAAGGCTTTGTCAACGTCGCCCGGCTCTTTCGCGCCGCCGCCGAAGCCGAGACCGTTCATGCCCTTGCCCACCTACGGGTTATGGGCGGAGTCAAAGAGACGAAGGAGAACGTCAAGACCGCAATCGCCGGCGAACACCACGAGTTCGTCGCTATGTATCCCGAGTTCCTAAAGATTGCCGAAGATGAGAAGAACAACGCCGCTGCGACAAGCTTCCGCTTTGCCCTCGCGGTTGAGAAGATTCACCACGACCTCTACTCCGAAGCCCTGCTGGCCATCGAGGAAGGCCGGGACCTGCCCCACCGTGACGTCTTTGTCTGTGATGTCTGCGGCAACACGGTCTATGACAGCGCTCCTGACCAGTGTCCTATCTGCAAGGCAAAGAAAGAACACTTCCTCAAGATTGCCTAGTTCACAAGAAATCAGGCGGGGCGGGTCAATTGACCCGCCCCGCAACGCTTGCAACCGAATGCTACTTCTGTGTCGGCACCTCGACGAGCGGCCCTGGCGGTGGTTCTGGCATTGGTGCTGTCGCAGCCGACTCGGTCGCGGTGGCTGTTGGTTCGGTCGTAGCTTCCGCCGGCCGGACCGGCCGTTGTTCGACCCGCACCAACGCTTCGGAGATGATGCGGATGCGTGTCTCGATGGCGGCCCGGCGATTGATAATAATGTAATAACAGTCGCGCAGGCGACAAAGCCCACCCTCGCTGCGCAGGTCGTCGTAGATGAGCCGGACTCCCAATTCGCGGCACTGCCGCTCCAGCCGTTCCAGCGTGCGGCTAGCCTTCATAGCCATCCCTGCTCCTGATACCAGCGGAATGTTTCACTCATGCCCCTTTCGAGTGAGTATTCTGCCTCATAGCCGAGTTCCTGACGCGCCTTGGCGATTGAGCAGACCCAGCAAGGCTGCGCCAGTTCCCGTGCCTTGTCCCGGTTGAAGATTGCACCGTCCCTTGTCACCCGCTCGCTCAGCCAGCCAGCAGCCAGCAGCGCCCACGGGAGAACGCGAATCCGCAACGGCCGCCGACCGAGCAATCGCCCAGCCAGCGCTGCCAGCTCGGCATAGCTGTGGCAGGCGCCGTCGCTGATGTAGTAAACCGAGCCGGAAGGCACCGGCTTTTCGACGGCCAGCAGTGCGGCCCGCACGGCATCGGCCACATAGACGAGCGAGAATGTGCCACCGAACTCGGGCAGGATGCCGCGCTTGATGGCCCGCAATAGCATCAAGACGTCCCGGTCCCGCGGTCCGTACACTGCCGGGAACCGCAGGATGACCGAGTGGAGCTGGTCGCGCCAGCCGATGAGCGCCTGTTCGGCACGCAACTTGCCCCGACCATAGACAGTAACCGGACGTGGCTCCTGTTCTTCGCAAATCTGCCCTTTCGGGCTGGGGGCTGGACCGCCGGCCGCCGCACTTGAAAAAAGGACGAACCGTTGCACGCCGGCAGCGCTGGCTGCCTGGGCAAGCACTTTCGTGCCCTGATAGTTCACTCGCAGAAAATCGGCAATCCGCCGAGGCCGCAGCGTCGCCGCAACGTGGAAAACCCAGTCCATTCCGGCCACGGCCGTTTGCAGGGACTGACGGTCGCGCAGTTCGCCATAGCACAGCTCGACATCCTTGCCTTGCAACCACTGCTGGTTGCTGGTTCGACGGACGAGGCCGCGCACCTGGTGGCCGTGGGCGAGCAACAGGTCGCAGAGGTGCGACCCAATGAAGCCGCTGGCGCCGGTGACAAGAGCTTTCATTCACAGCTTCGGCGCAACCTCACGCAGGAAATAGTCGCGGCTCTGTAGCGCCGCCTCTTTCGGCCGGACCTCAAAGACGATGAGCGCCGGGGTTCGGGCCAACAGCCGAAAGAACGGCAGAAAATCAATCCGGCCCGTGCCTAGGGCCCGGTGCTCATCACGCTGACCAGCGTTGTCGTGGACGTGACTGTGAAAGATGTGCCGCGAATTGCGACGAAAGAAACGGAGCTCCTGCCGGCGCTGGGCCGGCGGTAGAATATTAAGATGACCGATGTCAAGACAGAGCCCGAGACTTCCGCCCAGCAGTCGCTGGACGATCGGCAACACTAGCTCATAACGGAATCCACCAACGTTCTCGATGCAGAGCCGGGCCCGACCGCGAGCATGGGCTTTCAGCTCAGCGAGCGCCTCGGCAATGCCGCGCCGGTAGTAACTGGGGAACTCCTCGTGGGTATAACGCCGACCGCCGTCCATCCCGAAGTTCATATCAAACCCAAGATGGCAGACGAGATTGGCAGCACCGATTCCCGCAGCCCAGTCGAGTTGACGCCGCAGTTCCTGTACCGCGCACCGTCGCACTCGGTCACTCGGTACAAAGAACGAAGGGCCGTCAATCGCGTGCAGGCAGAGCGTGATGCCGGCCCGGCTAGCAGCCTGCCGCACTCGTCGGCGGCCAATGATGGTTGCCAGTTGGCGGCTGAAGTTCAGATTGCCGAGGTTCAGCTCGAGCACCGCAAAGCCGTTGGCCGCTGCATACTCGATTGCGTCAGTAATGTCGTCGAAGTCAAAAAGCAGTTGAAGGCCCAGCCGCTGCTGGACCCTCTTGTCTTGATGCACGCCCGATTATAGGAACTGGCTCTCGGGCGTCAAGCGGCAATAGTCGGCGGCTGTTAGTCCGAGCAGGGGCGCGTATTACGCCCCTGCTCGTGTGCTTGTGCCGTCCCCTGTCCCATACTGGACGGTATCTGGCCAGGCATCCCCGTTTGCCTGACGTAGCTGGTGCCGATGCTGTTCTCGAAGCTCAGCTATCTCTCTCAGCGTCGGCAGCGGCATGGCGCACCCAGGGAGGCTGCGAGTGATGCATTGCTGGATGCACCCGCGGCTGCCGACGCCGAGTAGACATGGGACTGAGCTACGCCCTCGCGGCTCTTGCTCTCCACCCCTAACCGGCCGTGGTCTCCAGAATCAACCACCGGCACCAGTCCCGCAGTTGCAACAGCCGTGCCAGCAATTGATATGCCGATTCTACGTCACTTAGTAGTACTGGCGGCGAGATGATTGTTGCTTTTCGGTTACTGGGCGTTACCGCTGAGATACGGTGATGGCAGTCTTAGGATGGCTTCGTTATCAGTCGGTTTGTGGCCTGCAGATTTCGGCGTTGCCGTCATGCCGGCCCTGATTTCTGTCGATTCCCAACCTTTTCATTATTCGGTAGAGACTCGCCCGTTCGATATCAAGAATCCGAGCAGCCTCGGTAAAATTGCCGCCGCTTAGGCTGATTGCTGACTCCACCGCTTCCTGTTCAGCCCGTCTAATTGCCGCGGCTAGTGTTGAACCGCAGGCCGATGCTGGTGTGCTCGTGATGAAGCAACGTAGCTCATCGGCATTGACCGGGTTACTGCGTGCCAGCACTACGGTTCGCTCAATGACGTTACGCAACTCGCGAACATTGCCCGGCCAGGAGTGGGACCGGAGCACTTCGCTGCAGCCCGGGCCAAACTCGACTGACCGGTTGTGCTGGGCACAGAATCGCGCAAGGAAGTGCCGGGCCAGCGGCTCGATATCGTCTGGTCGCCGCCGCAATGGCGGCACGTCAATCGTAACAACGTTCAGGCGGTGATAGAGGTCCTCGCGGAACGTACCAGCCCGGACCGCCTCAGGCAAGTTCTTGTTGGTTGCGGCAATCACCCGCACGTCAACTACCGTTGCCTCGTTCCGGCCAATGCGCTGCACTTCGGCATTCTCAAGAAACCGCAGGAGCTTCGACTGGGCGGCCAGGCTCATGTCACCAATCTCATCCAGAAAGCAGGTGCCGCCGTCAGCCTGTTCGAGTTTACCCTTGCGGCTGGTCTGGGCGCCGGTAAACGCCCCTCGCTCGTGACCGAACAGTTCGCTCTCAATCAGCTCCTTCGGGATTGCAGCACAGTTGAGAGTAACGAACGGTGCTGCAGCTCGGTCGCTGCCCAGGTGCAGGGCCCGCGCCACCAGTTCCTTGCCTACCCCACTTTCGCCGGTGATAAGCACACTGGCTCGGGTCGGTGCAACCCGGCTGATGGTGTCACGCACCGCCGCCAGTGCGGCTGACCGTCCCACCATCAGATACTGGTCGGCCAGCTCGCGCCGCAACGACGAGACCTGCCGGGCCAGTTCCTGCTGTTCCAGCGCCCGCCGGATGGTTGCCTGCACCCGTGCCGGCTCGACTGGTTTCTCCAGGAAATCATACGCGCCCAGCCGCATCGCCTCGACCGCGGTGCTGATCGTCCCCTTGCCTGACATCATCACCACCGGCATGTCGGCTGCGGCCGCTTTCATCTCCCGCAATGCTGCCAGTCCGTCAATGTCGTCAAGCATCAGGTCGAGCAGCACTGCTTGCGGTGGCTTGACTTTCACCACTGCTACTGCATCACTGCCCTTGCTGTAGGTGCGCACCTCATAGCCGGCCGCAGTCAGGGCCATTGCCGCGGCCTTGGCCACCAACGGTTCGTCATCAACCACAAAAACGAGCGGTTTTGCCACTAGCGTCAACTATAGGCCAGTGCCTTCCCGAGTCAAGCCACCAGCGAATCAGTGGCAATGGTTTCAGCCAGCAGTAGTAGGCGGACGGTAGTAAGCCAAAGGCCACTGCCTGCTAGCTAGGTACTGCCCAGCCGACCCAGCAACCCTTGGCAGCGTACTGTGGCAGGCCAGCCTCGAAGCTATTTGCCTGGCCCGGCGGCAAGTAGCCTAACCATCACCTCTGCAAACTCTTTACCCAGCACAGCTCGACACTTATCACCAACCTCATCGAGCATGGCCCTTGCCAGCACTCGGCCCTAGACCTATGGAGGCAATCCCGGGGACGGGGGAGGTATTTTCAGGAGCAGTCCGCCATCTTGCTGTAGGAGCTGCGGTTAGCGCCTCTCTCGTCAGTTTGGCTTTGCACCCTAAAAAAGGTGCAATCAAGAGACTTAGGCCGATCGGCCCTGAAACTGGCAGGTCCCTATCCTGCTGCCGGTCCTCGAGCCAGGACAGAATGACTATTGACAGATTTGCGGTGCTGCCGCATCATTACTCACCCGCCCAACCATCGGCACTAGCTTCGGCAGGTTGTCGCTTTGCCGCTGGCTACGCTGGGACATAGACCAAGAACACCTAAGGAGGTAATGTGAAGACTGAACTGACCGTAATGATCGTCCTCCTGCTGGCGACAAGTGCGCTGGGCGCAGCACTTGCCCCAACCGCGCCCCAACCCCTTGCCGGCCAGGATGCAGTCTGGGACCCGGATGTCAGGCTGACCGACAACTCGTTCAGCGAGTGGTGCTACTGGGCTGAGCAGCGCCGCATCGCGCCCGGACCAGACGGTCGGATTCATGTCGTCTGGTATGCCCGACCAGTTGTTGCCGATTCGTTCCAGGTGCGCTACATGCGTTACAACCCTGGCGTCGGTTGGTCTAACGACACCGTGCTGAGCAACCTCGGTGTCACCAGCAACCGTTACCCAAGTATTGCCGTGGACTCGACCGGCCGCGTGTGGGTTAGCTGGATCAACACTTCGACCAACCTTGTCTATGTGATCTCGTGTCAGCCCACCGGTCCGGGCAATGGCGGCTGGGAACCAACGCCGACGGTTATCTCAACTGCTGCCGGCACCAAGGACTGTCCGACACTGGCAGCAACACCGGATGGCCACGTCCACGCTTGCTGGGCAGAAGGCACGTCGGTCTTCAAGTACCGCGAGTGGATTGGTGGTGTCTGGCAGCCGGAGCAGACCATCTCCACCAATTCGCTATACAAAGTCTATCCGGTGATTGCGGCCGGCCGGGACAACAACCTCTGCGTTATCTACCATGGGTACTTTGCAAGCGGCCAGACCTACTACAATGTGATGGCTATCCGTCGCGTTGGCGGGGTTTGGCAAGCGCCGGAGAATGTATCGAACGCCACTCGCCATCAGATGTACCCTAACGTCACAGTGAACCCGGTTACCAACGAACCAGAGGCGGTCTGGCGCGGGTATTCGGCAACAGGCAGCGGTACGCAGTATCGGATTATTCATAGTCGCCGCACTGCCAGTGGTTGGACACCTGGTGATACTCTTTCAGAATACGGCAGCACCATCAGCCAGGGACCGCCGCAGATTGCCTGCTCGCGTGATGGCCTCGCCCATGTGGTCTGGCCCGGGCAGTATACCGGTATGAGCAAGACCGAGCTCATCTACCGCGAACGGGACGCCAGCGGTGTGTGGCAGCCCTATGTTCTACTGACCGATGGCCCGGGAACACGTGAGTACCCGTCAATCGAGGCCGACGCTGATAACCATCTCCACGTGCTTTGGCTTGATGGCCGCAATAGTCCAACGCCTACCGAGATGTACTACAAGCACGGTGCGCCACCGACTGTGAGCGATGTCGGAGTAGTGGCGATTACTAGCCCGGCTGACTGGGCATTGCTGGCCCCGGGTAGTTCGGTAGTGCCCACCGCGGTTGTCCAGAACTACGGCGCGGCGAACGAGACATTTCAGACCCGTTTCACCATTCAGGGCACAACACCCTATGTTGATGTTCAGGATGTGACCGATCTTGCTCCGAATGTGCCGACGCCGGTGAACTTCGTCTCAACGCCCGCACTCGCGCCCGGCTACTACACGATGGTCGCTAAGACATTACTCGGTGACCCGAACCCAGCCAACGACTCGGTGCTGGGCAACTTCCTGGTAATGGGTGCACCTACCGGTCTTGCGCCAAACAGCGGCTGGGTTCGAACAGTGACACCGGAACTGCGTTGGAATCCGCTTGCCGCGGCTGAGAACTACGAGGTTCAGGTGGCAACCGACAATGGGTTCAATACGGTTGTCTTCTCCCAAGCTGGTATCAGCGGCGCAGCGGTTACCACCAGTCCTTTGCCCGAAACCCATCTCTACTGGCGCGTGCGGGGCCAGAGTCACGGCATCAACGGCGACTGGAGCGCTGTTGCCGAGTTTGACCTTGATGCCACTCCGCCGGCAGCGCCGGTGCTTGTCGCGCCGGCACCGAACGCTAGTGGTGTGCCCTTGCGGCCAACTTTTGTCTGGCAGCCGGTGTCGTTTGCAATCAGCTACTATGACCTGGATGTTGCCAGGGACCCGGCGTTCACTGACGTTGTGTTCCAGGCTCAGCCGGTCGGCACCGAATACCAGCATTCTTCCGACCTTCAATACCTGACGCGCTACTACTGGCGCGTGCGCGGAGTTGACCTTGCCGGCAATGAGGGCGAATGGGCCACTGACAGCTTCGTGACGATAATCCAAGCTCCAGCCCAGTTCAATCTACTCTCACCCGAGGATAACGCGACTGGCGTTTCTACTAGCGGCAACCTGACCTGGGAACCTGCTGTCCGTGCTGACTCCTACGATGTCTACCTCGACCAAAATCCTGCGCCGACCACCCTGCTGGGAGTGACTGCTGGCACAAGTCAGGGCTACGCTGACCTGCTACCAGCTACAACCTACTACTGGCAGGTCGTAGCCAAGAATGCCGGCGGCAGCACGCCATCACCGGTCTGGCGATTCACAACCGCAACCGGCTCACCAAGAGGTTGGTATCCTCGCACCGACTCGCTGACCGGTGTACCAGTCAAGGACGGCGGCGGCATCACCTACAACGCCGACAAAGGCTTGATGTATGCCATCAAGGGCGGCAAGACGAATGAGTTCTGGCAGTACAACCCGGTCGAGACGACCTGGACTCAGCTCACTGACGTCACTGCTGGCACCAAGCCGGTCAACAAAGGCGCAGCCATCACCACCGGCGGCGGGTTCGTCTATGTGCTGAAGGGCAACAACACCTACGACTTCTACAAGTACGACATCGAGGC
>CBFGKH010000015.1:0-30891 GCA_965649295.1 Caldifarciminota bacterium | reverse complement strand
CAGTCGGTTGCCAACCCAAAGCGTGCCGCAATACGGGCAGAACCGGTTTGCGCCGTCCTCGTATGCCCGCTCCAGTGCGTCTGTCGCAGGACAGTGAGCGCCGGACTCGTCCCGACGGGCCTGGTTGCCCTTGCACCGCTCGCAAACTGCGGCCACGAATGCCCGCAGCGAGTCGGCCGCCTGCTGTGGCCCCTGCCAGTCAATTCTCGGTTTCCTCTGCTCTGTCATTGCTCCTCCTTATTGGTGTCGGTCTTCGCCCAGTCGGGCAGCCTGAACTCTGCCAGCTCGTCAACCAATCGCAACGGCTGGCCTTCTCGCAGGAACTTGTTGAGGGTGTCCCGCCTTGACAGCTCCCAGAAGTGGTCTAAGGCATTGCTCCGGGTCAACAGCTCGACAAGTCCCCAGCGATAGCTCCAATAGAACTCCGGCCTCAGCAAAACTGTGGCGTAGGTATCAATGACTTCCAACACCTTGGCCAGTCCCCAGCGGTCAATAGCTTTGCTCACCGCCTTCACAATCCGGTCGTTGGGCCGGTGTTGTGTCAGTCGCTCGCCGCCAAACTCGCAGCTATTCCAGTAAACCAGAACCTTCTCAACTGTTTCTGTTCTACTGGTCTGTAACTGTAAGAAACTATTATTACATTTATACTGTGCCTCTGGTGAGGGTCTGGCGAGGGTCTGTTGAGGGACTATTGAAGACTTTGCGACCCTCTCCAGGGCCTCTAGATCGTCTGGCGTCAACTCGCTCCTTACTGCCGGATACCGGTTGACGAACTCGGCCGCCAACCAACAGCCGGCCCGCAGACACAACCGGCAATTCTCGGCCGCTCCACGCAGGGCCTCAGTGTTTGACTGCCCCTGCATTGCAAATGCTTCGGCGATAAACACGAATGCTGTATCGGGGTCAAACAGGGTTCGGGCCTTTCCGCCTGTCTGCGCCAACTCGGCCAGCGCCGCCTGCACGGCCTTGGCGGGCATTCCAGCGCCTGCGGCCATCTGTGACACAGGGTAACGGTAAAGACCCGACCACGACCGGGCCGGACAGGTGAGTAGGTGCATAAGTAGTCGTAGCGCCCGGTCACTCAACCCCAGCACTGCCGGGTCATACCATAGCTCGGTGTCAATCATTGTTCGCTTCATCGCTCCGTCCTTCGGGTTTCGACAGGGCCGGCCGGCGAAGACCGGCCCTGTCTTACTCGCATTCTCATTCTTCGGCCCATTGCCAGCCGTTGTCGGTCAGCTTCTTGAGCAGAACCATCATCCTGTCGGCGGCCGTGCTTCCAGTCAGCCGAAACCACACCCGCAGGAATGGCTCAGAAATTTCGCAGGTAAACGGCTCGCCAATGCCCCACAGAAAGTCCAGCGTTCTGCCGAACCAGTTGCGGGCATCTTGGTCGGAAGCGACCGTCGCCGTCAACTCCAACGACGCCGTGTTGTCCTGCGGTTGATGACTTGTCTTGATTGTCAGCTCGCTTATTGTGCGCTTCACTTGCTCCTCCTTTTGTTGTTCTGGGTCAGTGCCTTGACGACTTCGGCCGCACCCCTTGCTGTAAGATGCGTTAGCTCGCCCCAATACGCACGGCCAAACAACCGCCGGGCCGCAAGGTCGGCATCGGATTCAGTAAACCCTTTGGCGGCCAGCAAGGAAGTAAACGCTGTCCAGTCTGCCGCCGCCATCTTGGTCACGCTGACGAACTCGTTCTCGCCCAGCTCGGCAAACGGGTCATCCGCCGGTTGCGGGTTGGTCGCAGTCGCCGGTTCGACGGCCGGCTCGTCGCTGGCAAACGCATCTAGGTAGGTTTGTATCGCTTCGCCAAGCTCGGCCGCCGTGCCGTAATCGGCGGTGATGACGCTGACCAGTCGCTTCTGTGCGGCCGGTTTCAGCGCCTTCCAAGCGTGGTGAAGCGGCCCGACTTTCGCTATCACTGCCCGCACTTGTGCATCCGACCTGAACTGGTCACGACTGGTCAGGCCGGGCATATCACGGCCGTCTGGTGCCGTCCAGCGGGTTAGGGCCGTGAATACTCGCCGCCCCAGCTCGGCATCACCGCCGGCCATCTCGACACACAGACGGACGATTGTCGCCGCCTGCTCTGCGGCCTCAGGACTGAGCTTGGCGCCCGCCGACTGGCCTGGGGCCTTGGTCTGCTCGGTTGCTGTTTGCCCATCCACAGGAAGCCTAGCAGCGCCAGCTGGCGACTCGATTCCAAGTAACTGGCAACACAGCGAATACTGGTCGGCCAGCATCGCACCGGCGTCAGCGACTCGCAGCAAATTAGGATGGTCGGGCGCCGCCATCAGGAGAGTGTTGAGGGTGCGTCCGGCCACTTCCAACGCCCGGCACCGCAGTGAGTCGTCCCTTGTTAGCCCATTCCAACCGCCGCTGTTACTGCTCGCTTTGCCGTCTATAGGCTTTGCCGGCGGGCCTTGCTCCAGCACTTCGCAGAACTCGGCAACGAACTGCGGGTCATTGACGCTCTTGCCAAACTTGTTCTGATAGGAGTGCAACCGCAGAAAGGTGACGCCGTCGAGCCGAACCCTTACGGGCGTGGTCTTCACCGGAGTGTTGGCGTCGGGCAGGTTCAGGAATATCGTCGCCCTGCCCTGCTTGCCGTCCGGCGAGTCGCTCACACCAAGCATTTGACTCAGCCCGCCCTTGTTGCCTTGCTTGGGGGGGAATTGCCGCACGACCCAACATTCCAGCGAGTCGGCGACCGGTTCTCTATCGGTCAGATTGCCGGCGTTTGCAGCCAGCGTTGATACTGTTGTCTTTATAGGCATCAGTCCTCCTTGTTGTTGTCGGCGTCAAGCTCGCCGTCCTCAATAATCAGCCCGTCGGACTCATCTCGCAACACCTGCTCGGCCAGTAGTTGAAACCCGTAACGGGCAAGGTCGTCTTCCAACTGTCGCAGGTTGTCGGCGTCCAGTCCATCGAGCATCGTCTCGGGACATCGCACGAACCGCAACTTTGGGTTGGACGCATACGCCAGCGCCAGCCCGACCCGGATTTGTTCCGAGTGAGAGCATTGACTCAGCGGTTGTCCGTTGTAGGTAACGCCCAGTGTGGGGTCGTGTGCAAGTCCGGGAATTGGCGCCTTCGCCTCGGCAGCAAGTCGGGCCTTGAGCCGATTGATAGCTTCAATCCGCCCGGTCAGCCGCTCAGACTCGGCTTCGGCCATCGCCCGGTCGTGTTCCAGCGCACGGGCCTGTTCAATCCTCGCCCACACCGCACTAGTAGTCTGGGCCTGAGCAAGCTCTGCATCTATACGGGCCAGCTCGCTGGCATCAGGTTCAGACAGTCCAGACAATCGGTTCTTGGCCGCTTCCAACTGAGCCTCGTCCGACTCCAATCGCTTGCGGGCAGCCAGTAACGCCGCTTCCAGCTGGATTACCCGCTCTCGTGATTCGTGAGCGGCGGCACTGGCCCGCTCAACAGCCAACTGGGCCTCTTGCCACTCCCGTGATTGTCGTGACAGCCGGTCACGCTCGGCCAACAGTCCAGTGATGTCGGGTTGCCTCATTGTCCGCCAGCCCTGCGGTAAATGGAGAGCGTCAAGTGCCTGTTGCGACCGGCGCAGGTCACGATTGACCTGCGTGCGATACTCGTAGGCTTCATTCACCGCAGCGTCCAGCGCATCGAGCGGTGTCTGCCCGTCGCCAACGGCAATTTCCAGTCGTGCAAGGTCGGCAGTGATGTCGGGCCATTCTATAAGCCTGAGTAGTTCTTGCCGTTGCTCGTCGGGCCGCATTCGAACGAAGTCCAGCGGGTTGAAAGCGCCGAGTCGCCCCAGCAGTGCGTCGAGCAGCTGTTGGGGCTTGCTATATGCCGCCCCTCGAGCGTCGGTCACCCGCAGGTATTCACCCTTGCTGGTAATTGTTTTTTGGACTACAAACTGCGGTTCATCAGGCGACTCTTGCGGCGCCAATTCCAACCGCACCTTGGCGGCCGCAGCGCCGGTCTGAACCGGCCGCACAACTCGCCGGGCCGGGTCACGGTCGGCCACACCCAGTGCATCGGCGATAGCGTTGAATAGGCTGGTTTTCCCTTGACCGTTCTTGCCCTTGATGACGGTCAGTCCGGTCGGCGAGAGCTTGACTCTCGCCAACCGGACTCTCTGATAGTTACGGACTTCCAGTCGGGTGATTGCAAGCCCCGACTGGCTGCTATTTGCCTTGCTCATTGTTCTTCTCCTTTGGCTCGGTTGCCAGCGTTTGCGCCAGCTCAAGCAACCGACGGCAAGCCTGCTCGGCCCGGTCAGCAATCTGCCGTCCCTGCTCACTGAGCTGGCCATCTTCATCTCTAGCGTCAGTCCGATAGGCTCGGACTAACGCCATTAGCGCCTCAGCCGCCAGTAGTAGCTTGGTGTGCATTGGATATCTACTTCTCTGCGCCCTTGTCATTTCCGGCCAATCTGGATTGCCGCCTCGTCGAGCATTGCCGCAGTTGCCCGGCCCGTCCCGGACTCAGCAATTAGCCGTTTGGTATACGCCCACTGATTGCACCAGTCGGATACCGGGCAGTAATTCGCGCACCGCTGGACAATGCCGGTTCGTTCATTGAACCACAGTCTGTCCGTCGGGCAAGGCGGCAACAGGTTGCTGTCCGTGATTGCTTGAACGGCAAGCAAGTCGGCGACGGCGGCGTCAACGACAGCCTCGATTTCACTATCGGCTAGCACCGGCACAGCAATCAGCTCGACCGGCAAAGCTTCAGCTTTGGCCGGTGTCCAGTCTCGAGCAAGGGCGACGATATAGAGGTTACAGGGCGCTACGATATGGTCGAAGCCAACAGAATGGTGCCGGTAATCGAACCTGACAGACATACCGCCGACCGCCCGGTCTATCAGCCAGCGATAAATGTTCAGTTGCGTTACCCATTCCGGTTTCTCGGCCCGGACACCGTTGGCCAAGACCTGCCGCACGGCATAGACTGTAACGGTCTTGTAGTCGTATAGCCGTGCCTTCTTGGCGTGCGGGTCTATCTCGAGCCAATCGAACCGACCACCAATCGTCAGCCCTGACCTGTGAGCAACCACTACGGTCGCCTCGCCAACCCCGAACGCCGAGCGGGCGGCGCTTTCCACGACCGTGTGGGCCGCACTGCCTAGCCAAGCGTAGTAATGCGCCTGCCACGACTCGTAGTAGTCGCAGCGGCGCATCAGCTCCCGTTGCCGAACCAGTCCGCCAGCGATTGCGCTGGCAGTTAGGTCGGCGTAATCGTGTTCGGCCGATGCCGATTTCGCCAGCGCCAACAGAACGGGTCGGGGGCAGGCAAAGCGCCCGCCCCCGTCTCGCAACTCCTGCCACGACACTGGACGGCCGGTGTCGTCAACAAAGCCCCTTAGCGGCATTCCTCCTCCTGTTGGCGCTGGCGTGCCGCTTTGATGGCCCGCTTTGCATACTCCGCCAGCGTGGGTTCACGCTCGAGAATAGCCTGGCGGAGCTCAGCGGCCGATACCGACTCGGTTCCGGCCGGCCACCAGCCGGCGACTCGTTCGGTCTCGGCCCGACAGTTGCCGGCGGCCAGCGAGTCAGCGACTGTCACTTGCAGGGCGCTGTCAGGCTCTTCCGGCCAGGCTTCCCAGCGCCGGCGGCGTGCCTCGCACCGCCACCGGGCTAGTGACCGGTTCACTTCGCTGGCCGATACTACCAGCCAGTTAAACCGGTGAATTATCGGCTCTCGCCGATAATCAACCACCTCTCGATATTCCGAGAGTAATTCGCCTTGCTGCGCAGCGGCAAGGATGGCTTTTCCCATTTTCGATCGCAAGCCGCCAGGAATTGGAACTGGGGTCGCCCCCTTGCGGGCCGAACCCCAGTCCATCAGGATGCCATAGCGGTCGCCGGCTTTGACCGCCAACAGTCGCATCCTGCTGGCGGGAAAGCTATAATTGTTGGCCACTGTCTCGCCGGCTTGGACACCGACGCCAGTGCGCCGTGCTTCGGCCAAGGCCTGAAACAAGTCGTTTGGCCCAAGCACTCGTCGGCGGTGACGGCCGGCGAGCGCCTTCATCTGCTCTAGGACTGTTATCACTTTTCCTCCTTCTCTGGTCAGACAGAGTGACTGCCAGTTTCTGATTTTTTCGAGGTTCCATCTTAGCATTTTTGCTCCTCTGGGGCTGGTCAGTTCCGACGGCCCATCCGCCGGCCTGCCGCCCCCTTACATCAATAGTATAGAGAACTTGAACAACTTGTCAAGCTTTTTCGGTTGGGCTAAACGACAGCAATCGACAAAAAACAGACTAATGGGGGGGTTATGGTATTCTGAGCAGAGCCAACCGCACTAACTCGATGATTCTGGGGGCAGCGCCGGCAACGATGGCAGCGGCCAGCTCGACGGCAACCAGCACCGCCAGCACGGTCAGGGTTGCTCGTTGCCGGGCCGTGCCGGTCAAACGGTCGTTCAGGCTGGCCAGCCGGTCGTCCAGCTCCTGCCGTAGCTCAGCGTATCGCTCGTCTTGGCGCTTGGCACAGGCGTCCTGCGCAGCTTGCATTCGTGCGACATTCTCGGCAATCGCCTGTGCCTGCCGCTGAACATCGTCAACCGCCGTCCGTGCGGCCCGAAGCAAGTCCAGCGCCGTTTGCAGTGTTTGCCAATCGTCCATCGGTCAGCCTCACCAGTTTGGCCAGCGCCACCCTACGCAGCGCCAGCAATGCGGTCAACAGGTCGAGCGCCTCGATAACCAGCTCTCGTTCTAGTTGCCGAAGCGTTCCAGTCGCAACCGGCGGCGTCATTGCGCTTTTGCCGCCACTTCCACCAGCTCCACCAAAATTGTCCAGCGCACCGGCACCGGCGTCTGATAGCTGTTGTGAATACTGAAACGCAGCCGCTCTGGCGCACTCTCGGCGCTGGAGACAATACTGACTGCTTCCCAACCGACTCCAGTGTCGGCCTTGATAAGCGTCGCTGTTGGCGGATTACCGGCAGGGACATCACGGCTACCGGCTTGTGCCGTCTGCTCGCAGCAACCTGCCAGTCGCCACGTCGCAGAAGAACCCGTGCCGTCGGTCGCCCGTGCCACAATCAGCGCCTGGTAGCCGTAGGTGCGATTGTCCCGCAGGTAAATGTCCTGCTCGAGTATGCCGTTGTAGTCGGTCGTGCCGTAAAGCACAAACCGGCTTGCCTGGCTGTCGCCAACAGTATTCTCGTAGCCGCCGGCTTGGTAGAAGCCGGCACGGTTGTCCTGCTGTCCGCCAGTAGCAAGGTCGGCGGCACCGACACCAATCAGCACGCTGTTGTTGCCGGCGGCAGAGTGGCTTTCACCGACGCACAACCCGGCGGTTGTCTGGCTCGTGATGGCGTCGCCAATCACGGCCGATTTCTCTCCACTGATAATATGCCCGTCGCCAACCGCAAGATTGCGGCCGTTGCCGCTCAACAAAATACTGGCCCCCAGCGTCAGGGCCGTGAACGCTTTGTGGTATTTCAGCACGTTGTCACCTCCGAAAGTGCTGGCCTCGTTGAATTGGACTGAGCCGTCCTCGCCGCCCGGCCCGTTCAGTGCGCCGATAGCGGCCTCCAATTCCTCGAACTTGGTCTTGATTGTCTTAGGGATTGGCAGCGTCGTGGAGTCATCCCAAGGTAGATGAGAGCCTTTGAGCCCGTGAACTCCACCTCGCAGGATAGCGCCGTAGGGTATCCACGGCTGGCAGAGTGGCGCCGCCACCAACAACAACAAGTCGTTTTTTAGGGTGTCGTAGTCGGTCGTCCCGGCCTTGCCGGCATCGTGCAACTCCGAGTCGCCGAACTCAATCGTGCCGCCCACGCCCGCAGTCGTCGCCCAACTGCGGCAGGTTGGCCGGTCTTCCAGTGCCACGACAAGGTCGCCCGGCGCAGCCACGCCGGCCGGCAGTGTCAGGCGACAGGCGGTTGATGAACTGCCAGCGTCAGTGCAGGTCATCCCAAGCGCCTGCGTTACACCGGTCGCTAATGCGCAGGCGACGAAGTTCTCGTTTACGGTGCTGGCCCGCACCCGGTAAGTTTCGCTTGTGTCGCTCGGGTTCGGCCGGCCCGCAAAAGTGTTGGGCACAAGATTGGTCTTGTCGTTCCAGCTCATTATTCCTCCCAATAGGCTATGTCTCGCTCGTTGTCGGCCTCCAAAGTTGTGCCGCCGGACTCCATTGGCCACTGGCGCTCGTTCCAGTAGGTGTGAGCTGTCTCCGGCGTCGGTTCGCCGTCCGCTCCATATTCCACCGACACGAACCCAGCCAGAGAATTGCTCACCGGCGGCCGGTCAATTGGGTCGGCACTGACAAAGTGGAGCTCCAACTCGTGGCCCACCCAGCGGTCACGAAAATACTGCCAGGTCGGTTGCTCGAAGAAGACAACCCGCCACTCGTCAGTTGCCGGTGACGGCGGCGCAGCAAACAACTGGCCCGGTCGTGGCCGCACATAAATGGCGTCAGCGCTCAAAGCGCCCATTGTCCACGCCATCAGGTCGGCATTGCCGGGCTTGCCGGCCTTCACCTTGATGTGAAGGGTGAACCCGGCCCGACGGTGTCGGCGACCTTCGCTTGCCAGCTCAATCACCTGTCGACGCACTTCCTCAATCCACAGCTCGACATACAGTTGAGGCAAGCCGGTCTTGGCGGTTGTGGCGAAGACGGTGCTGGCGCCGTTCTTGACGTATCGCAGCACCGGATAGCTCCAACCGCCCCAGACCGGATAATGCAACGGTTGAGTCCCCATCGTCAGTCCTCCGTGACCTGTCTCGGCAGCCGCCGGTTCACTCGTGCGTCCCGACCTACGATGGTCAACTGGCCTCTGCCGTTAGCGTCCACTTCCAGCCGGGTAATTATGCCCTGCACCAACGCATCGCCGACGCTGAACTCTACCGGGTCAGCAATTTCCGCCCACAACACGCCGTCAGTCTCGGTTTTGACGGTTTGGTCGGCGCCGGTAAACAATTGATAGAGAAACTTGGCCATCGCCGGGACGACGCTTGTCGGGATGGCGTCATTGCTCACGCTCACCAGTTTGAGCGCCGCCGGGACAACGAACTGTGGATATTGGCTCGTGACGCCCTGACTACTGACGACAACAAACAGTGGCTCGTTCGCCTGCAACCGAACCGAGTCAGCCACGACATCGCCGCCCGCCAGAGTATAGAACGGCGGCGCATCGAGGCGAGGACGAACAACAAACCGCACTTTGCCCGACGCCGTCCGGCGACTAAACACCAAATAGTGACCGGTCGCTTCGGCCACCTGCTCTAACAGCTCCCTAAGAGTGCCGTCGGCAAGGTTCAGCCCGGCAACCCGCAGCACCGGCGGGAAAGCGGTGTCGACTAAAACCGTCAAATGCTCCTCGTTGCCGGTGTAGTCCTGCGCCCACCCGAGAAAGCTATAAGTTGGCGCTTGGCGCAGCAAGCAGAACAGCGGCACCTCGTTCAGCCCGTTCGGCCGCTCTTGCCTAATTGTCGGCGAAAACTCCGTGACCGTGAGCATTGCCGACGGCGGATGATAACGGTAGAACCGCAGCCGGTAATCGTTGTTTCCAACAGGACAAGCCACCCAGGCCTGATGCCAGGCGGTCAGCGCACAATCCGGGTCAGGCACGCAGTTGGCCATTATGGCAGCGCCGTCGGTCGACACCGGCGAGCGGACAGGGTTCGGCAAGCAGAACCGAAAAGCCGTGTCGCCCGGCGTGAACACAAACAGCCCGGCCGATACCTGCCAGCCAACAGCGCTGTCACGGAATAGCTCTACCTTGTAAGTGCAAAGATACTCGTAGCCCGAACTCATCGCCCGCCGATAGGTGTTGTGCCTAATAGTCCAGGGCCAAGCGTCCATCTGCAACACCGCCGCCGTGACCCAGCGGCCGGTGAAACCGTTGACTTCGCCGGCAAAGAAGCCGCCAGCGCTTAGGGCGTGGCCGTTGTCGGGCCAGTCGGCGGTTGGCGTGCCGCCGCTCAATAGGTCGTCGACCGCTATCCTCGCCCGTAGGTTCTTTAGTCCCGACGGCGGCAAATTGGCCAGCCGGTTGCAGGTAAACACCACCTCGTCGGACAGCGGGTCGTAGACTATCGCACCAATCGGGTGATAGGTTTCGCCGCCTCGCACCGGCCGACAGTCGTCAGCGTTCCATTCGCCCAGAAACTCGCCCGCTCTGTCCAACACAACAATCGTCCGCACCTTGTAACCGAAACCCGGCCACCAAGACCAGGCGGCCGACAGAACCAGGAGCACCCGGCCGCCAGCGAGAACAAACCGGGCATCTCGACACATACCGCAGTAGCGGACATACTCCTGCCGCCGGACAATCCGGCCGTCCTTGTCAATCCAGCGCCGCCAAAGCTGGCCAGTCGGCATATCGTAATAGAGAATCAGCCAGTCGCCGTCGGTCTCGCTCACACACACCGCCGGGCCGTAGTTTATCGGGCCGCCAGTCAAAGCGCTTTCTCGCCAAGTGCTCTTGATGTATGAGCCATCCGGTGTATCAATCGCTCGACATAGCACATCAGGTTGTAGCTCTAACCCCATCGGCAAGAGAACCGGATTCATCTTGAACACCAGTCGACCGGCAAACTCGTGCAGCGTCATTAGCGACGGCAGTGGCGGCAGACCAGCAAACAAGGACGCCGGTTGCCCCGACAGTCCCGAGAGAAACGAACGGGCATAGCAGTCAAGCACCTGCTCTCCCGACTGCCGGACAACCCGCTGGACATCATTTGGCGACAACCAGCCGCAAAAGACGCAAGCCCAGTCCAGCGGCCCAACGCCGGTTGCGGCCGCCCACAGCTCCACGAACGCCGGATTGGCCTGCTGGACGAACCCCTCTACCTCGCCGTTGTCCAGCACCGAGAACCGAGCATCGCCCGGCGTCAATTTGGCGTAACTCCGCTCAATCTCCCAATTGACGGCTTGTAAGCTGTCAATGTCCAGCCGGTCGGTGTAGTCTCGACGCTCGCCCACTGGGCCGACGACATACAGTCGCCAGCGCAGGCTTGGCGCATTGGTCGTCCGCCGTAACAGGGCAATAGTAGCGTCGCTAACAGGGTGCATTGTCAGCGTTCATTCCAGCGGTCGCCAGCACGGCCCAACCCCAAGCGTTGGACGTCCAATCGGTCAAACTCCGACATTCGCCGTAGCCCACTCCGAACAACCCGAACCGAAGTCATCGGCCCCGGCTCAAACACCTGCACCTGCACCGGCACCGGTGTAGCGCCGGCAAAGGCCAGCGACGCACCGGCCGGATTGAGTGCCTGCATCATTCCGGCCCGAAAGTTGCGGCCGAAGTCAATGCCGAACTTCCACGCCTTGGCGTCGGCCGCCGGGTCGTCGAACCCGAGCGCACCGAGGAATCCCATTGCCACAGAACCGAGAAACTGTCCACCGAAGCCCGGCAGGGCCAATTGCAGGGCCTTGACGATGAGTAGCTTGATAATCATCTTTGTCAAAGCCGCAATAATCTGCCCAATATCCTTCTCGCCTTCACGGGCCATCTGTCCGAACGCCTCGCCGATATTCTGAGCGACTCGCAAGGCAGTTTCTTCCAGCGCCGCCAGCGCCTGTTTGGTCGACTCAATCGCCGCCTTCTGCGCCGCCAGCTTTTCTTCTAGCGCTTGTAACTGCTCCGGCGACAGCATCGGCCCGATTATGGGGATTTCGGCCCGCTCGGCCATTTGCTCCTGTTGACGCAGTAAAGCGTCCTGTGCCGCCTGCCACTTTTGGCCCCAAGCTTCCATCGTTGCGATAGTGCGCTGTTGGGCCTCAGTGAACTTGCGCACTCTTGCGCCGAGAAACTGGTCAAAGGTCGTAGTTTCTTCGCCGCCGGCCTCGCCCGCCCCTTCCTTGCTCGCCTTCGCCAGCTCTCGCCGCAGTCGTTGCCGTTCTTCCCTGAGTCGCCGCAGGGCATACGCGCCCGGCTTGGCCTCCTTGACTCCAAACAGTTTTTGCTCCAACCAGGACGGCCCTGACTCGGCCGCACTTTGAACCACTAGGTCGAGCTTTGCCAGTCGCAAAGCGTCAATTTCCTGTTTTGTCCTTGCCACTGTCGTGGCCAACCGCTCTTGCGTCTGGCTGAACTTGATTGAAGCGGCGTCGGCACGGTTGGCGGCGTCCACCAGCGACAAATGCACCGCCACGATACCGCCCAGCGCCAGCGCAACAGCGGCAATCGGCCCGGTTGCGGCGGCCAGTCCGCCAAGCGTGACGCCCAGGCTACTCAACGACGTCGCCAACCCTAACACCTTAGGGATAAGCAGCGCCACCGTGCCGGCCAACATACTCAGCCCGCCAACGACAACGGTCACGACAGCGCCGACGGCCTTGAAGCCCGACGGCATTGCCGCCAGAGCGTCAAGAAACCGGGTCATCAGCCGAAGCGCACCGGTTACTGTTGGCAGCAAGGTCTGCCCCATTGACGCAGCGAACCGGTCGAGAGCGTCGGTCATATTGCTCCAAGCGCCGGTAAAGGTCTTGGACAACCGCTCGGTTGACCCGGCAATGCCAAGCGACGGGTCACGAATTGCCTCAATCATTACCCGTCGAAACTCCGGCAGGGTCAGTTTGGTTAGGTCGTTGATGCCATATTTGAGCCTTGCGAAGTCCGCAACCGCCGCCAGCACGCCACGCCGTCGAAGCATCTCGGCGCCACTAGCGCCGGCGGCCATTGCCATACCGAACGCCCGTGCCGCTTCGGCGATATCGTCGCCCATATACGCCGCAAGGTCGGCTAGGTCCTTTGTCAGCTCAACCGCTTGGTCACGGTCTCGCCCCAAATACGCCGCCAGCATAGAGCCGGCCTCGATGACGCCTTCCAGCGAGAACGGCGTCTTGGCGGCCAGCTCGTTCAGTTGCCTGAATGCCTCGCTGCCCTTCTCGACCGAGCCGAAGATGCTCACAAGCCGGGTCTGCAACCGCTCAAAGTCTCCGGCCCGCTTGACGGCAACGCCAGCCGTAGCGGTCAGGGCCGCACCGAACACAGTGGCGGCCGTGCCGACCTTTTCCATTACCGCCTTTGTGTCGTTCAGTTTCTTGCCAAGTCCGTTGAGCTTGCGCTCAACTTCCTCGACGCCTTCGGCCCGGATTATCGCAACGATATCGGCAATCGTCACTCCGCCACTGCTCAGCATTATGCGCCTCCGCCCGTCATAGCCTTCGCCAGTGTCGCCACCAGAACCGCCGCCTGTCGTTCCCGGTCGTCAAGCACGAACCGACAGAACAACCGGATCTGCTGTGGCGTCCAACGGTCGACGGCGGTCGCCGGATCAACCCCGAAGTGTGCCGCCGCCGTGCAGAGTATATCACCCCACCCTACGTCCGGGCCGCCGTCAGCCGGCGGGCCGCCTCGACGAAAAAACTGGCCACCAAGTCGGCGTCCAGCACATCTAAGGCTTTGGCAACCAGTTTAGCAAGTCCCGCCAGCGTCAAGCGGTCTCGCAGAATTGCCGCCAGCGCCGTCGGTGTAATGTCCGGTGGCAGTGGTGCGCCCAGCCCGAGCGCAGTCGCCAGAGTCGCCTTGTCGTTGGCGTCCAGCAGGAGCGCCGCCAATCGAGTCGTCAGCCATTCTAGCACACTGGCGCCGAACTCGGACAGAAGCGCCGGCTCAACCAGCGCCTTGCCGCCTGACGCCTGCAACTGCTTGGCCAGCTTTATCAGTGGCACAAACAGCCCGCCGGCGTCGTCAATCGCCCCAAGCTCACGAACGGCATCAAGGTAGAACCGCATTACCGGAGTGCGCAGCCGCAGCTCTGTGCCGCCAACTGCAAGCCGCACTTCCCGGCGTGCGAGAATGTCGAGCTCGTCCTGTCGTGCCTGCATTGCCGCCCGTGCTTCGGTCGCAAGCTCGTCCGGTGTTTTCAGTCGGAGGGTCGTCCCGATATTGTCGCTCATTGCTGACTCCTCTCTGCCCGCTTGGCATTCACCGCCGCCGTCCAGGCCCGTAGCCGCTTTGTGACCGACTGGTAGAACTGAACCTTGACCGCCTCTGACGCCGCCCATAGGTGCGGTTGGTAAATGCCCCGCACGGCGTCTGGCAGGGTCAGCCCGGCGGTGTTGGGGCCGCCCGAAACCTTGAAGTAAAACCGGCCGTTCGGTCCCGGCTTGTCGAGCAGCACAACCCTGAAACCAAGCTCTTCCAACAGGGCCGCCTCGCCGGTCTCGTCAGTGTAATACGCCTCGCCGACGAAGCCCATTCTGGGGATTTGACTGTCTGGCATACTCTCTCCCTGTTACCACGGTCTACGTGTTTGAACTCGGCTCTTCGCCAAAGACAAAATAGCCAACTCGGCCGGTTGTTTCGGTGACGTAGCCTTCGAACACTACCGGAATAACGGCCGGTGCCGATTTCGCCCAAGTCGTCGAGAACCCGCCCTGCACTGAGCAAGCTTCCAGCACCAAGCGAACTTTGGTGCCGTCGGCTCTTGTGCCGTAGGCAACGAACCGGCCCTGCGGATGGAGTCCCGGCGCTTTGATTTCTACTGTCTCGGTATTGGCCGAGCGTTGAACCGAACCGCCCAGTGCCAGCGCCAAGTTTTCGGCAGTGAACCGCTCTAAGTTTGCCCGGACGGTGACGGACACATCGAACCCGAACCGCCCGGTTGCGCCGGCAATCTGGTCGGCCTTATTCCACAGCGTTGAGTCTTCCGCCACCTCTATGGTAAGCCCGTCGGCCGACTCGCCGATGACTGTCGTTCCCCACTGCAATGTCGCCCCGCCCTGCAGTTTGAGTAGGGCATTTTTATGCTCTGGTCTTGGCATCACTCCTCCTCGGTTACGCCGCCGGCGCTCGGTCGTATTTGGTGCGCAGCTCGAAACTGCCGCTTGTCCAAGTGCCGGATGACGGCGTGCAAACGATATTTGTTGCCCTCACGAATTTGGCAACAGACGGCGATACGGTCACGGTGATGACCGTCCCGGCGGTGTCGCCGTGCGTGATTGTCGCCGAACCGGTAACAACCCCGCCGCCTGCCTGCTCGCCCGTAATCACCACCGCCAGCGTGGCGCCAAAACCGGCCGACATCACGATATCGCCGGTCACGATAATTTCCACGCTGCCGCCGCCGTAAGCGTTGGTGTCAATCGGCTCGTCGTCCAACGCAAGCGTCAAAGACGAACCCGGTGCCTTCTGAGAACCGAGAACCGTGCCGGCTGGCGGTTGAGTGAATTGAGCCGGCCAGCTGGCACCGGCATTTTCCAGCGCCCACTTGAACTCTGCCGGCACTCGGTCGCCAACACTCCGCACTCCCTCATACCATTCAGAGGCGGGCCTTCCGGTTTCTCGCTCAATGGCGTCCACCAATGCTCGAGCGAAAGCGGCCTGTATGGTGTTGCGAACTGACGGCACTTCCACCGTCAGGGCCGTCCTCAGCGCTTCCAGAAGCGGCCCTTCCAGCGAAGCGTCCGCCAACGCCTGCGTCCTGTCCTGCTGGGCCTGAATACAGCCCTTGATTGATGTCGGATTGCTTGTGTCGCCGATTACCGCTTCCAACAACCCGGCGGTATAAGCGATGTTGTCGACATACTCGTGAAAGGTCGTGATGTCCAGCATTAGTCCTCCTGCTTGTCAAACTCGGTCTCGACGGCAACGGTTACGGCCACGCACAAAAGCCCGGCCACGATGTCGCCGTCACCTAATTCCGGCCGGTAACTGATTTCTGTCACCTGCGCCGCTGCCAGCCGAAACAGCGGCGCACCGTTCGGACAAATAGCTCGGTCGGTATGCGGTGAGCGCATCAGGGTCGCCGCCCAGTCCTTCATCGCCGCCGCCAACCAGCCGCCCAACTCAATCCGTAGCGGCCAAGTGTCACTTGTCCGTTCTCGGCGCATTGCCAACAATATCTTGATGGCATACTCGGCCGTCTGTGTGGTGTGCGACTCCGTGAACGGCAGCGTCACCGAGCCGGTGGGCAACCCAACCAGTGCCATAACCCGGCCGCCTTTGAGGCGCCGGAGTAGCTCCGGGCCGGTCGCCGTGTCTAGTGCGTCACCAGTCAAGCAGTCAAACAGTCGCCAGCGCTTGGTCGCTTTCTCGGTCAGCGCCGCCTTGACGCTGTCCAATAGCTCGGCGGTAAACGGCGGTAACGGCGTCTGCTTCACTGGGGTCTCCGTGCAGTCACGCCCAGCTCCCTCAACCGCCGCCGGGCAAACGGCAGCAGTCGCTTTTGCGCCCGGCTCAGCCAAGGAATGGCAACCCGCCCGCCTCGCAGCTCTCGGCGTGGCCCTTTGCGGCCCGGATAGTCAACTCGATACCAAGTCGGCAGGTAAAACAGTGGCCGGCCTCGTGGCTTGGGTCGCCAGAACCAGCGGCCCGTCGTAGTCTTCTCGACCGGCCGCTTGATGGCCCGGACAATCCAATTCCTGATGCCGGTGTGCCTCAGGCTAACACGGTGCCCGGTAATGCCCGCCTCTATCATAGCGGCGTGCGTTGGCACCGGGCCGGCGGCCTTGCCGTTACGGATAATTCCGTGCGCCGCCCGCAACTTCTCGACATTTACCGCCGCATTGACCCAGCTCCGGGTCTGCCCGGTGTTGACTGGCAGTTCTTGACGGTCGTAATTCGCGCCTTCCTCGGCGACATCGGCCAGCCAAGTCACCAGCTTTGACCGGACGGCCTCGACCGCCGCCGCCGGGTTGACCCAGCCGGACGCACTCCGGGCCGGCCACTTGGTCGAAGTAGCGAGCTTGACGGTAGCCATCAGCAAGTCCTGCCTTCTGTTGGGTCGGCGACGGCGTAAGCAACAGCGCCGGCGTGGGTGTTGTCCACCTGCCGAACCCGAAGCCAAAGCCCGGCAAGGTGACCGAACCGGTGTTGGCGTCGAACAACCTTGACGACTTCTATCAGGTCGTCCGGCAGAACCGTCCAGTAGCCCGGCGTCAACACCCGCCACTCGACATCGGGGAAGCGGCCCAGCAGACTGTCTCGCTCTCGCACGGACGGTTCTTGTATTGCGGCCCGGACGCCGCTCAACAGCGGCTTAGACCGCTTTTGTCGGCGCACCCGGCTCGTGACGACCGTCGGGCCGTCTCGCCAAAGGCTGACGATAGCGTTGACCAAGTATTGCCGCATTACGCCCGCCAAGCCTTGTAGGCATCGAGAAGTCGGTGAGCGTCACGGTAAGGTGTGGCGGTGTAGGTTGTCGTCTCGCCGCCGCTTGACTCGCTGTCCACCGGCCCGATAAGGGTCAGGCCCTCGTTCTTGACTGTCAGCAGCGCAATCGCCAGCCGCAGGTTGGCCGGAGCTTCACCCGCCTGCCAGCCGGCGGTGTAGTCCACTTCCACCAGTGCCGGCCGGGTCGTGCCGACAACTTCGCTCAGGTCAAGGTAGCGCTCGGCCCAAACCGGGAAGTCGGCAGCGTCCAGCTCGGCACCGTCCACCAACAACCGTTGAACCGATATGATCGGCCGGTGCCGGAAGAAAAGCCGTCCGGCGCAAGTTTCGCTCCGCTCACCAGTGACCGAATGTCGCAGTAGCGGTTGCCCACAATAGGCGTCGGCAGCCGCCAGCGCAGCGTCCAGCGCCGCATTCCAGCGGTCTGTGTCCTCTACTTGTGGCGCCAATCGACGCACCTGCGTCAGGGTCACCAGCCTGTTGTCCGGTGTCGGCATTGTCGTCCTCCGGTAGCCGGCGACACCAAGCCGGACAGAGCCAGAACCGCACCCCGCCCGGCTTGATGTCGCACGCTGAGCCTGTCAACAGGGCGGTATGCTCACACTGGGCCGTCCAGCGGGCCGCCCTGTGCCTCACTGTTGCACCTGCCTAGTAGAGCCGGTTGAGCCACAGCCGAGCGACTCTTGTCGAGTCGTTTGTGCCTCGCCCAAACACCAAAAACTGCAAGTCGGTCGCCATTCCGACGATGGTGTCCTGAGCCAAGCCGCCCGAACTCGCACCCGTCAGTGGCGCCCAGTAAAGCGTCTGATGAACGGTCAATGAGTCGGCGAGTATCGCTCTCCAGGGTGAGTAGTAGTAGGTCGTTGACCCCGGCGCACGGGTCGCCCAGCGCCAGCGCACCGACACCGACAGCGTGCAGCGGCCGCCGGTCGCCAGCGACTCAATGACACAGTTCACCCAGAAGTTAGCATACGGCTTGACCGGCACGAAGTTGCTGACGATGCTTTCCTGCGCAAGAACCGACTGATTGGTAAAGACAGAAATCTGCTTCCATTCAGCCAGCGCCGGCAGCGCCAGCGCCAACAACAGAACCAGGCCGATTAGTCGCTTCATCGTCGCCTCCATCACGACACCGGCACCAGTCGCAGGAATGCCATACCGGCCGGCACGGACAGGAAGCCGTCAGCGTAGCCGACAACCTTCCACCAAGTCACGTTTTCTTTGAACCCGACCTCCTCGCTCACCTTCACAGAGTAGGTGCCTTCGCCCAGGAAGAAGAGCGCCGGGTCGCCGTAGAAGATGCAGGTGTAGCCCGCTCCGCCGACATTATTGCCAATTACAGAAGTAACGGTGTAGGGCCGGCCGTGAATAGTGCCGGGCGCATTACCAACCGGTGCCTGCCAAATGTAGTTGTCGTTCTTGTCCTTGAGCTTGGCGATTTCCTTGAGCGCACCCGGCCCAAGCACGAACCGGGCATTGGCCCAGTATTCCGGTTCGATTGCGAACTCCAACTCTATGATGTCGTCGAATGTCAGCGTGCCGGGCGTCTTCAGGTCAACCGGCGTCACGCCGCTGGTCTCGTAGACACCGTCGAACGGGTCGCCGGCGCTGGTGTTGCCCAGCCAAATAAGCCGTTCCAGTTCTCGGCCGATTGCTCGTGCAATCCGGGTCTGCAGGAATGTGTTGATTGCGGTGTTGGTAAACAACAGTAGGTCGTGCGGTATCTGCCAGAGGACGTAGTAGAGCTTCAGCTCCAGCGACGCCCGCTCGAACTCCGGCGAGGCGGTTTCCGTCTTGCTCTTGGTCGGGTCAACGTAGTCCTCCCAATAGATGTCGGGCAGCCAAAGTGCCGACTTCTCCCTCGGGAAGCTGAGCTTGCGCATTGACCCCATCGGAATACGGGTGACCATTCCGAGCGTCGGAGCAGCACCGATTGCGAACTCGATAATCTCGGTGGCGAAATACTCCGGCACAAGGTTCAGTCCGGCGGCCGCACCGCCAAGGTTCAGCGTCTTGATGGCCTCGTCGAAGCCGGTCTTGACAGCCGCTTCGGCCCGCTCGAGAGCCGCCTTCTGCAACGGGTCAACGGCAACTCGGTTGCGTGGGTCGTTGGCCCAGTGATGCTGAAGCAGCTGTTGAAAGGTGAACGACGGCCGGGTCGGCTCGCCCGGTGCGGCCTTCGCCACAGCCAACTTGATGCCGTCCTGCACCGCCACGCTCACGGCGTCTTTGAGCAGGTCGGAACCGGCCAGCGTCGCCGCCAGCGACGGTCGGCCATCCTTGTCGGACTTGATGCCGAGTGCCGCACAGACGGCAGCCACAGCGTTATCGGTGATTGCCTCGAAGACCAAGTCGTCGCCGACATCCTTGAACATAGTCGGGCCGACTTCCAGCTCCGTCCCGTTTCTCAGTTTCAGTTTGTTACTCATTTAGTCCTCCTAGTCCAAACCACTCAACGGCTACGCCAGAACCGTCGACCCGGCTCTGCGGCCGGTTTCGGTGACGGTATTGCAGCCTCATTTACTGTCGCATTCTTGCTTACGGGGTCAGTGTTGTCAAGTCCCTGTTGTAGTGTCTTCAACTGCCTGGCGAGCTCGGCAAGTTTTTCTTCCAACCGCCTGAACCCGTCCAGCTCGTTCTTGACGGCCTGATACTGGTCAACGGTCGGCACAAACAGCCCGATAGACCGAGCCACCAGCTCCAAATCCATCCCTGACTTGACCGCTTCGGTCAGCGCCAACGGGTTCGCCGGCACCGGCACGGCCGAGTATTCCCGCAGCTCTGACCGCTTGACGTCCCGTCCCGGCCACAGTGCGTTCGGCCTTGACGGCTTGCGTTCTTCGGCTTCCAGCACAGCAAAGGCAATACTCCAACCCCGCAGCAGGCCAACCTTGTATGCCTCGAATATCAGTCTAGGTCGGTTCTCCGGGTCGGGAAGGTCGAGCGCAAACTGGGTCTTGGCAACCAACTTCGGCCCGTCCGCCACCAAGCTCAGTGAAGTGCCGATTGGCAGAGTGCCGAACTTCGGGTCCAGTCCGTGCAGATACAGCACTATCGGGTTGCGCCGGTAAAGCGATAAGTCAAGCCCGTCCAGTCGAACGATATCGCCGTCCCGGTCTTCGGCCTCGAACGACACGATATGCTCCACTATGCCGGCCGGCTCGTCGACCGACAAAGCCTTTTCGATTACTCCTATGGCGTAACTGTTGCTCAAAGCGTCCTCCTATTCGCCCGCCGGCACAAGCACGGCCAGCCTTGTGCACCGGCAGTTTATTCGGTCTTCCAGCGGCAGGGCCGGGTCGCCTGGATAGAGCGCCTGAACCTGCCGGCCGTCCGGGTGCGTGAGAATAAACGGCGTGCCAAGCGGCACCGGGTCAACCGACTCCATCGCCAAGTGCCAGCTCCGGTTGCGCCCGTCTGGCCAAGCCGGCAGCCACTTGGTCGCCTGCACTCGCCCCGACTGACGCCAGCCCTCGTCTCGAGCGGCCTCGCTTGCACCGGTCAACAGCGTGCGACTGGCCATCTCGCCCCGATATTCCGTGCCGAGAACCTCACGCAGCCGGGCAGCGATTGCGTTGTGGTCTTCTCTCGCCCGGAGTCCTTCGGTCAGTATTTGGTCAATCGTTTCCTGCGCTTCACGCACACGGACATCGGTTGTCGTTCTCGCCCAGTCCTCTACCAATGCCGCCAAGACCCGCTCCTCGAACGCTTCGATGTCGAAGCGCCGCCCGCCCTTGGCCTCGGTGTCGCCGGCCGCCCGTGCCGGTTCCTGTTCTTCACCGACGGCAAGCGCAAGATTGCCCCAAGTCCGACAAAACGACCGCACAAGCGGCAGCGCCCGCTCTTCCAGCTCGTCGGCCAGCTCCGTCAAACTCAGGTGTCCGGCGATATTGGTCACGCCGTCCGCCAACAGGGCATCCGCCCGCTTGATAATCCGCTCGGTGTGCGCCCGGCACAACCGGCCCAGTCGGTCGAGCTGTGGCCGGAGCAATTCCTGATGCTGGCGGTAATATCGCCGCAAAGCAGCCCGGTGGTTCGGCACTTCCAGCCGTGCCGGTCGGCCCTTGTAGAGAACTACCGGCTCGTCGGTCTTGGACGCCGTAACGATATGCCGATTGGCGAACTTGCCGGCCTTGACGACACCAACCGGCGTCACGGCTTCGGCCGGTTCTATGTCGTCGGCGGTTGCCAACGGCACTTCGGCCGGGTTGCCGTAGATGGTCATCGACCCTCGATATGCCGGCAGCCCGAAAGTCCGTCGACGCACTTCGCCCGGCGCCAATACCCGGTTGCGCAGATAAATCTCGTCGGTCGCCGCCGCTTTCTCCAACTCCGGCCCCAGCTCCTCGACTCCACTGATGTCCCAGTCGCAATAGTAGCCCTTGCCCCAGCTCAGTAACAACTGCCGATCGAACATCAGTTTGACCCGGCGCAAGAACGGCAGAACGGCATTGCGCCAAAGAATGCGTCGTTGCTCGGTGATGTTGTAGTGACTCAGGTCGTAATCGCCCATAAATATCGGCGGCACACGGAAGATGGCGCCAATCTCTCGGGCCGTGAACTTACGGGCCGCCAGCCACTCAGCTTCTCTTGGTGATAACCCAACATTCTGCCAGCGCACACCCGACGACAGCACCGGTATGCGGTGAGCATTGGCAGCACCGCCGTAGCGGGCAGTAAAAGTCTCGGACAAGCTCTCACGGTCGTCGCTCGTCAGGTCGGCGTCGGTGACCAAGAACCCGTCCCGGCGCATTCCGTAGCGGGCCTGATTCTCGTTCCACCGAACTTGATGCAGGTCGGCATTGGCCGAGTGCATTATCGCCTCGAATGGAGACAACCCCAATAGTCCCGATTGCGGGTGCCAGCGGAGCATCTCCACCATCTCTGTCTGCGGTATCAGCTCCGTGCCGCCACGGTGGCGATACTCGTAGTGAGTCAATCGGCCGGCCGAGTCGGCGATTGCCCGGACAAACATTGGCGGCAAGGGCTTGATGAACAGCGGCCCGGTTCCAGCCGCCGATTGCGGACACCAAAGGCAAACCCTGCCCCGTAAATGCCACCAGCCGGTAATTTGCTCAATCAGGTCGCTCCAAGTCATTGACCCGTCCCGTAGCGGGTCTGTGAGCAGTTCCAGTGGGTCGGCGGCCGGCCGTAAGCTGTCGGCCAGCGCCTTGTTTTCGACAAGGGCCACTTGGCGCACCCAACCCAACCGGTGCGGGTCAATCCCGGCCTCGACTAATTGTCTGGGGTTGGACTGATAGATGAGCAGTGGCGCCAACTGCACCTGCTCGGCAATTGTGGTGATGGCAACCTGAAGCCACGACACCACTTGATAGGCTTGCTCCGGCGTCCTGAGGTCGTCGCCTTCCAACGCAACCGGGCCGTCAGCCCAGACGGTCGTCCAGCCACGCTCGGTCGAAGCGACCTTCTGCGTCCGCCGCCCGAACAGTCCGGCAATCGACTTCCACAAGGTCAATCGGTTCGCCATAGCCTCCTCACTCACCCAAGTCCAAGCTCCGCCAGCGTTGCCCGTCGCCGCCAAGAGTAAAGCCCGTAACGCAGTGCGTCCGGGCCGTGGTCGTTCGCTTTGACGAGGTCGCCTTGTGGGTCTCGATGATACAGCTCCAGCTCTCGCACCAGCGCAGGGCAACGGCCTCGCACAATGCGAAGACGGCCGGACTTGAACGCTTCGAAGACGGCCTCAATGCCTGCCTCGACCGCATTATGGGCCGGGTTGACGGCAATGTCAAGCGGTAGCAGGGTTGGGTCGGCCTGCTGGACTCTGCGCAGAGCCGCCCGCAGGTCGGCGAGCCCTTGTTTGTTGGCCGGGTCAACATATGCTCGCTTGGTTTGCGCCCGGACGCCCAGCCGGTCAATCAGCCGGGTCAGGGCAACAGCGTTCTCGGTTGTGAGCTTCTCGTTCGCCCGATACTCGCCGATGGCGTAGATTACGCCGGTGTCGGGACACTCGGCCATCACGACAGCGTGAAACGGGTCGGGAGCATATCCTTGGTCTACGCCCAGCCAGCACAGCCAGTCCGGGCCGACGGCCGGTGCGTCGCAGTGAAGCACCGGGTCGGCCGGGTTCCAAGCGCCGGCATACACTTGCCCAACCATACGGGCCGGCCGGCCCTCGTGGCGCATCTGAAACAGGCGCTCGTCCATAACTCGCCGCAAACGCTCAAACTCGGCCTTTGACACTTTGGGGTTGGCCGTCGACGGATAGTTGACGATGTCATATGCCGGGTCGCCAGCCTGCCATCGCTGCCACCACTCGGTGTAGCACCATTGCAGGGAATACCAGTAGCTAGTGAGCAGCACCGGCGCGAGTCGTATCTGCGTCCGGGCCAGTATGACGGCCCAAGTCAAGTCGCTTGTCAGACCCGCCTCGTCAACCCAGGCCCAGTCAATATGCGCCCCTTCCAGCGACTCAGGACGGTCGGCAGACCCGCAGTAAGCCCGTCCGCCGCCGGTCGCCGGCGCAAACTCCAAGACGCCATCGTGCCGACTGTAGCGTGCAGCGTGGGCCGTGCCGCGCACCACCGACAACAGCTCGCCGACAGCGAATCGCTCAAGATGGCGATAGGTCGGCGCGACAATCAATCCGAGCGGCTGCCGGGTTTCACCGGCGGCCAAAAGCTCGGCTGCAATGCGCTGATGAGTCACCAACGACCAGACAGAGCCAAACCGGCTCTTGCCCGCGCCTGTGCCGCAGAAGGCGGCAAAGAACCGGCGCACCGTGCCGTCCTGCAGGATTGTCCTGTTGAACCGGCGCAATGCGTCGAACTGCCACGGATAGAGTTCCAGCTTGCGGCAGCCGGCAGCCATCGATCAAGTTACCTCATAGGCATAGTCGGCCACGACCTCGCTCTGACTATCCTGCTGCTCGCCGACGCCAGCTCCCGGTGGTAGCATAGACTGCTCTGGCCCTGCAGACTCGACGATCTGTATCGGCAGCAGCGTGGTTGGTTGCGACAGCTCGACCCGCTGGACATTCTTCCACCGCTCCGGGTCTCGGTTGCAGAGGTAGAAGACCTGTGCGCCAAGATTGGGCGGGTAATACTGCCGATCAACCTGCTCGATTGGCCGACCGTCCGGC
This sequence comes from Caldifarciminota bacterium, assembly GCA_965649295.1. Taxonomy (GTDB): domain Bacteria; phylum Hydrothermota; class Tepidihabitantia; order Tepidihabitantales; family Tepidihabitantaceae; genus CBFGKH01. The sequence continues at coordinate 6,740 of CBFGKH010000015.1, read as the reverse complement.
CCGTATACCGGCCTGCCGTCCGCCGTCAGCACCGGCCGGCGGGTCTCGCTTCTGACCGCCCTGCCGGTCGCAAGATCAAACAGGGCCTTAGTCACTGTCACTTTCGCCCGCGCCTGACCTTTTAGCAGGGCGTCATTTACGGCCGGCGACGCTTTGCGCCACCGTTGCAGTGTCCGCCGACTAATGCTCAGAAAGTCTGCGACTTCCTCTACCGTATGCCCCAGCCCGCACAGATGCTCGATTGTCGTCAGAATGTCCAGTGTGCGCTTTTTATAACCGGGTGTCCGCATTCGTCAGCATCCTGCCAGCCAGCAAAAGCGCAGTCTGCGCCAGCGATCCTGCCAACGCCGCGCCTTTAGCTTAGCCTTTATCGGATAGCCCTCAGTCGTCTGCAATCTCAAGCGGCAGGGTCGGGGTTGCACCGCCTTCGGACATTGGCTTGCCCGCGCCTCTATCGGCCTGCCGCACTCCACGATACATCTTCGCCCCGGCCTCGACGATTGCCGAATATGGCAGTTCCGGCACGGTCAGCCGCTCGCGCCAAGTCGGGTCGAGAAAATAGATATAGCGTAGCTGAAACCCATCAAGCACCCGCGCTCCCGCCTCGGCAAGCGGACGCGTCGAAGCCGCACCGCCGGTGATTTGAAACATATCAAGCGCAGCCTTGCCGGTTCTGGTGGACACCTCGTGAACGATTGAGCGACCAGATGGAGCTATGAGATGCACCAACCGCCGGCCTGCTTTGGTCTTCGTTCCAAGCCAATCGAAACGCCCATCGTCAGGCAGCTCCCAAAGGGAGTTATTCCGCCTGACGGCGGTCAGCACAAACCCTGCCGCCCGGTATATTGTCCCATCGCCGCATTGTGTCGCATCGGCGAACGAAACGACCCACTTGATATGTGGATAGAGCCGCCGCATCATTCGAAACGCCACGCCCAACGCCCTAGACTCGCTGTTGCGTGGCAAAACATCTGTGAACGCAAGGCGGTTGAGTTCAAGGAACTGATTCCACCCAGTCCCACGCACCAGCCCGATAATCTTGCTCTTGTCTAATGATGGGCCGAACTGCATCGCGCCCTCGAGCCTTCCGTTCCAGAACACCCCCAAGTGAAGTTGCGAGTTCGGTGCGACCTTACCGCTATAATGAACTCGCCGCACAAACGCGTTAGCGACCTGAGATGGTATCGGCCTGATCTCAAGCGCCTTAGCTGCGCCCACCCTCACCTCCCGCGAGGTATGCCTCGGCGATTCTGGTCAGGGCATTCCCGTTGCTGTTTTGGTTAGGGCCGTCAAACTCGCCCGCCGCTTTTGCTGCTCTAAGCGCCGCATCTACAACCGGGACTTGGCTGTCGTGCAGGACGAAGGTGCGTTGATGGAACTCCGGCCTCGGCGCGTCTGGCAGATCTGGCCACTCCGTCGCGGACACGGCAACACCCAACGATTGAATGTCAGGCTGATCGAACCCTGCGAGCGACAAGTCAAACTGTGCCAAGTCCAGAGTCTGCAACTCGTCCCGTAGCAGGTCGATGTCCCACTCGGCCCGCAGCACGGACTGATTGTCCCAGATCGTATAAGCCCGGAAGGTTGCCTCGTCCCAGTCATCCCGCACCAGCACCGGCACTTCGGCCATTCCGAGCCGCAACGCTGCCTGATAACGCAGGTGTCCGGCCGATATATATAGCCTGCCGTCGTGCGCCCACGCGATTATCGGGCTCGTCCAGCCGTAGAACTCTAGACTCTTGCACAATCGGTCAATGTCCTCCGGCTTGTGCCGCCGGGCATTGCGCTCATAGGGGATCAGGTCGGTTATCGGCCGCAGTAATGGCCTCAATGAATCAGGCATCATCACCGCCACACAGTCACCTCAGTTCGTCCAGCCAGCAGCCACCGAAGACCAGCATTGCGACAGCGGTCATAGCGCCGAGCGCACCGCCTCCGCTCTGATCACGCCGGGCATCGTCCACGCCAGAACGCGGGCGCACTCCTCGGCTTCGGCGCGGCTGACGAATCTCTGCGCCAGCGCAATGTCGTCAATCGAGTCCGGGCACTTGCCCCTAGTGCACAGCGTCGGCGGACACTTGCGAAACCACAGCCCATCCTGCATCCCGATCCACAGCTTCACGACCCAATTGTCATTCACAGCTCCTCCGGTAGTTTGCCCTCAACGCCGAGGACGCGGGCGATACTGCCCAATGTCGCAAACTCATCAAGTCCGACGACCTCGCTAGGTCGCGCAACTCGTTGACGCTACGCCCGATAGCTCTGCTCATTGCGCCGCCTTGCGTCGCACGCGGCGCAGCGTTGCCAGCACAGCGGCCTCCGTGTAATCGGTCGCCAAACGCCGCAGCACCAGCCGCAGCACCTCGCGCACTTGGCCGATCGGCAGGCTCACCTTGCCGCCTTCCTCCAGCGTTACAGCTCTGGCAAGATCGTTCAGATTGACCTTGTCGGGATTACGGACTGTCTCGCTCATCGCTCCTCCTATCGCTCGTCTCGTTCTTCCCGGCCATCAGCACCAGCGTGGCCACGACGACTCCGGCGATCGACACCGCGCCAATGACGGTCAGCACCGTCCGCATCACGCCCGAATCCTCGCCCAGTCGTTCACGCCCAACAGAATAGCCTGAGAGATGTTGCCCCGATGCGACACGGATCGCAATATCGCCCGATCTGTAGCATTGCTTAGGAAGCCCAACTCGACCAGCACCGCCGCCGCACCGCAGGACTCGGCAATCCGCAGGACATAGAAGTCGGCCTCGTAGTCCGGGTCGTTGTCGCAGTAATCCGCCCGTGCTGGCATCTGGTAGGGGGTATAAGCGACTTGTCGGAGTCTGGCCCAGACGGCCGTTGCCAGCGCATCGCTTGGCGTGCCGCCCCTTGTTGTCCAAACAGAAAAGCCCCGCACGGTCGGGTTCGGCGAGCTGTCACAGTGAACCGATACAAAGGCTCTCGGTTGCGGCCCGGCATTCAGCAGTGCCCGAATCGCCGATTGCCGTTCTGCCGGCGTCATTCCGGCCCTTGTCGGTCGCACCAGTCCAACCGGCGCCAGAACCGGGCAATGCCGCTCGGCCTTGCGTGCCAGCATTCCGGCAACCGACAAGTTGACGGCCGCCTCGTTCAGCCCGCCGGCCGTTGCGCCGGTGTCCTTGCCGCCGTGTCCAGCGTCAACCACTAGCATTGGCCAACTCCTGCACCAGCACCGACACCCCGACCTGCCGGTCGTCACCAGCCCAACGCTTATCAGCGCAAACTCGAACGACAGCGGCATCGTTGCCGATAATGCCGGCCGTCTCGAGGGCATCCTCTAGCTGCTTGACGTAATTGCTCAGGTCGCCGGTGTGCGCCGAGTCCGGCCACTGCCGCCGCCCGGCCGGAGTCAAGCCGCCGTTCTTGGCCTTGGGTCTCGACAGACAGAAGCACAGACTCAGCGCCACCGGCCCGGTAATTGCCGGCTGGCCTCTTCGCAGCGCCGACAGTAACAGCACCAAGCGCCGCCGATATGCCATTGAACCGGCCGGATAATAGCAGCGTCCTCGCCTACTCAGCCTCGCCCGTGCCTGTGGAACGGGACAGCCCGGCAGGAACGCAACGAAAGAACGGGCCGCACCGGCGACAGAGGATTGAACGACGCCAGCCATACCGGTGCGGCCCGGTGTTGCGTGTTGGGTGTGCGTCACCCGATTGCCAGAGGAGCAGCAAGAAGTGGCTGGCATCGTGATAATCTTACAGGGACAACTTTTTTAGGAACGGCAGCGTGAACCGGTTACGCCTGCCCGCCGCAGCGCCGGCCTTCGCCGCTGGCTTGACTAGCAGCTCGTAGACGGCCTGGCTTGCCGCCACCAGCCAAGCGAAGTTGCGTAAAAGCTCGCTCAACCCGTAGTGCAGGAAGACTACGCCAACCAGCACACTGATGGCCGCCGAAAGCCCCCACGACAGAACGAACCTAGCCCAGCCGGGCAGTGGCGACAGCAGCACCTGATACAGCCAGGGCAGCACTGCGCCAAGCACCAGCCAGAACCAGTCCGGGAAGCCCGGCGGTTGGCCGGTAACGGCGTCCTGTGCGACGGCAATAGACACCGCCGACACAAGCGCCAGCGCAATCAGACCAATCGTCAACGCTCTCATCACGGCCTCCTATTTGTCCTTGTCCCTTTTCGGTATTGGCTTTGCCACAAAGCCGGTCGGGTTCTCCTTGAACGCAGCCAGCGCCTTCTCGGCCTGTGCCTTCGGCACTGTCTTCAGCCAACCTACCAGCCGGGTTTCTCGATTGCAGCCCGCCGGACACACAAGCCGCTCCGGCTTGCCCTTTTCGGCGATATCCTCTACCGGCAATCCGTGCAGCACACAGACCAGCGCTTCGCTAGGCTTTATGTTTCGCTTCATCGTCAACTCTCCATCCTCAGGCAGCTTTCCGACAGCACAATACGCCGATAACTGCCCTGTTTTACCACAGTCCTATTCTCGCCTTCGCCGATGACTCTGATGCGCCCGCCTGAACCGGCAAGTCGCACCAGCGACACGGCATCCTTGACATCGCCAAGCTCAATCAGTCGGGCAATTACAGCCCCGAACTCTCGATTTGGAACTATTCTAGCAAACTGCCTAACCATTACCGCCCCCGCTTACGCCCACGACTACGGCCACGACTACGGCTACCACACGGCATTAGTCGCCTCCTTTCTGCTCGGCCTCTCGCCTCGCCCGTAAAGCGTCGGCCTCAGCGTAGAACCGCTCAAACGCACCGTCAGTCCGCTCGTCTAGCTCTCCGGCCAGCTTCCGGGCCAGTGCGTCGGCCCACTCTAGTAGGCTCTGATGCGGGTTCGGCATTGCGTTCTTGATTTGCTCGGCGATTGTGTCAGCAATCGCACGGGCCTTCTCGCCGTCCGGTTGCGGTTCGGGCAGCCCTAGCTCGACGGCTAGTTTGGTCGCCCGGCCGTGTGCGATAGTGAACGCCTGCCGAACTGCCGCCTGCGCAATTTTCAGCTTGATGTCGTTTAGCACCAGCGCCGAAACAGCGCCGGGTTTCTCGGGCCAATTCATCGGGTCTCCTTTCCTGACTGCCTCATCGTATTGCAGCTTACCTAACCTTGCGCAGTCTGTCAAGTGTTTTTTTGGTGCGGAGTGGCGGTCGGTGCGAGTCTGCGGCGCCATCGGCTTAATTGTTGACCGCCACTCCGCCATTGCTTTGCCCTGCCTAGTCCGTCTGTCGCCTGGCTTTCATCGCCCTGATACGCTCGAGCAGTCCGAAAAAAACAGCTCACGGTTGCGGTTTACGACGTCGAGCAGTAACTTGGACGTCGCAACAGTCCAGATTGCCAAGTTGTCATCCGGCTTTGGCGGGTGTTGCTTTATGGTTTCGACCACAAGGTTCACTATTTCGTCCTTGTGGTCGGCGTCAGGCGTCACTTCGCTTTCGGGTATGCCGACTTCTTTCGCCAGCGCTACCGCCTCGTCGTAGGCGGCCGAAAAGGCCCGCGCAATTACGGCGTCGCAAACATCTTGTATCAGCCTCATAGTCATTTGCTCCTCGCTTCTGCCTCGTGCTTCTATCAGGGTCAACCGGTTCCCTATCGCTCCACAATGCGGACAACGGTCGGAGAACCGAACTAGGTCGTCAAGCGCAAAGCGTTCGCCGCACTCGACACATCGCCAGCAGTAACTGTCGGTCATTTGTCCTCCTCGTCGGCCCAAACTCCGACGGCCCTTAGTTGCTCCCGGATTGCCGACACCAGAACCGAATCGTTTAGCTCTCGCAGCGCCGCCCGCCAGCCGGCGACAAACTCAACTGTGGCGCCCTTTGGCGGTGCCGGCCATTCCCGGAGTCGGCACAGCAACCAAGCCACCGACTCTGCCAGCGCCCGGTTATCGGGCTCGCTCACCGGCGGCCGCACTGGCTCGGTCAACCGGTAGACGGTCACCTGCCGGTGAGAGTCGTTCTCACCGCCCGCCGGTATCCTGCGCACCGGCTCGACCAGCCCAAGCCACTCCAACCGCCGCAGCGCCGTTCCAATAGCGTAATTGCCCAACAGCTCGCCGGCGGCATTACGCCAGTTGTTGCGCTCAATCAGGTCTCTCGGCACATCGTTGGCCGACACTTCGCCGCCGTGCTGTCTGGCCCAATCCAGCAGCCAGTCAGCAAGCGGTTGAATGGCCGGATTCTTGATGTGGGCAAGCTCGCCCGTATATTTCTCGCGAAACTCAACGGACATTGCTCGCCTCCTGTATTTTTGCCAATTCCAGTCTTGCCCGTGCCACCCAGCCGGCGTCACTACTGGTCTCTGCCGTCTCGAGAAGATGGCCAATGCAACAGTTGCAATAGCACCAGAACGGCTTCCCGGACGGCCGAAGCGGTGGAGCTTCCCGCTTTCCGGTATTGCCGCACCAGCGGCAAAGCGGCAGCTTGAACGCTGGCAACCGAGCAGCCAACGGTCGCTTGGCGTCCGGGTCGGGCATTGGTGTGTCCAACAGTCGGCGCACCTCACAGGCGATTGCCCTCACGTAGTAGCAGCGGGTATCGTTGTCGGGCAAACTGATGCCTGTCGGCGTCTCGGCCGCCAGCCGCCGGCCTTCTGCGCAGCGGCAAAGCACCGGCACTACGCCGGTCAACCGGTAACCCAGCGCCAGCAACCGCTCTGGCTCAATTTGCGTCACGCCCGGCACGCCCAACGCACCGGCGTAGACCGGCACTTCGACCCGCTCCACCAGCTCACGGACACCGCCGCCCTTGACGGCTTCTTGCC
>CBFGKH010000014.1:0-31198 GCA_965649295.1 Caldifarciminota bacterium | reverse complement strand
AGGCAGCCCAGGTCCCAGCCTCGATGTCGTACTTGTAGAAGTCGTAGGTGTTGTTGCCCTTCAGCACATAGACGAACCCGCCGCCGGTGGTGATGGCTGCGCCTTTGTTGACCGGCTTGGTGCCAGCGGTGACGTCAGTGAGCTTGGTCCAGGTCGTCTCGACCGGGTTGTACTGCCAGAACTCATTCGTCTTGCCGCCCTTGATGGCATACATCAAGCCTTTGTCGGCGTTGTAGGTGATGCCGCCGCCGTCACGGACCGGGCCACCGGTCATTGAGTCGCGGCGAGCATACCAACCACCCGGCATTCCGGAGGTAGTCGTGAACTGCCAGACTGCCGAAGGCGTGTTGCCGCCGGCATTCTTGGCCACGACCTGCCAGTAGTAAACCGAGCTGTTGTCAAGGCCAGTGTAGGCCAGGCTGGTGCCAGTCACATTGGCCTGATACAAGGTCGGCGGGTTGGTCTTGCTGAGATAGACGTCGTAGTTGACAGCGCGAGCAGCCGGCTCCCAGGTCAGGTTGCCACTCGTTGCCACACCAGTCGCGTTGTTGGGCGGAGTGAGCAGATTGAAGGCAGCCGGGGCCTCTTCGGCGGTCATGAACGTGGCCTCGGCCGGGTCGCCGACGTTACCGAAGGCGTCAACTGCCCAGACCTTCCAGTAGTAGCGAGTCAGGTAGTTCAGGTAGGTGGGACCGGGCTGGGCAAACTCGGTCTCGGTGCCGAGGATTGCGACGTCGTAGATCGGGTCAGAGTAGTCGGGATTGGGGGAGACGACGAGGTGGTATTCCTCAATCGGCGAGTCGGTGCCAAGACCCTTCTTGGCGGCGAGGTTCTTACGGGCCTTGAGGGTGACCGGCTCCCAGTCGAACGTCACGTCAATCGGGACGTCGGTGGCATTGGGTGCGGGCGTGACCAGCACCGGTGCCACAGGAGCATTGGCATCAACCTCAAAGGTCCAGACCGCCGACCACGGGCCGTAGTCTTCGTCGTTGGGCGACGAAGCGACACGCCAGTAGTAAACGCCATCATCGAAGAAGTCGTCGTAGAAGAGGTCGTCAATGCCGTCCTCGTCAATTACGAGGTCGTTGAAACCAGCGTCGGTAGCGACCTGGAGCCAGTAGTAGTTCGCACCAGTCGAAGCGTTCCACTCAAAGTGAACTTCGTCACTGGTGAGCTGAGCGCCATCAATCGGCTCAATCAGGGTCGGAGCAGCGGTCGGGATGGTCGTGAAGCTGAAGACGGAGCTCCACGGGCCAGTATTGACTGCGTCCGAGGCCTGAACACGCCAGAAGTACTCGGTGACGTAGTCGAGGTCGAAGCTAGGGGTGTAGGTTTCGTCGGTGAGGCCGAGGGCATCAATGTAAGGATCACTGAAGTCTGGACTCGTGGCAACCTGCAGGCGGTAGGTCACCGGCGTGGCATCGAGCGACTGCGCATTGCCGAGTTCAGCTTTCTTCGTCTTGGCAAAGGTAACCTCGGTCCAGGTGAACTCTGGCCGCAGGCTGACGTCGGTGGCACCGTTGGCAGGGGTGAGCAGTGTGGCTGCACCCGGTACTTCGGTGTCGAGGTCAAACGACCAGACTGTCGAGGCCGAGCCCCAAGTCGTGCCGTTGTCAGCCGAGGCTGAGACGCGCCAGTAGTAGGTGCCGTCAGCAAGGACGTCCCAGTAGTTGTAGGAAGTGTTAGCAGTGATGTCGAAGATTGGCCAAGTTACGCCGTCGGTCGAGATTTCGATCTTGTAGAGGTTCGCGCCGGCCGAAGCGTTCCAGGTGAAGGTCGGCTGGACATTGATGGCACTGCCATTGGCCGGGCCGGTAAGAACCGGTGCGAACGGCACTGCCGTGACCGAGAAGTCGTCAATGAGCCAGTACCACTCGTCGTAGGCGACATAGTGGAAGCCGACCTTGACGTTATTCTGGCCGGCGACAATGTTGGTGATGTCATAGGTCTGAACGCCGCGCGGAACCGTGGTGTTGGAGTAGTGAGCAACGCGGTTGGCGAGCGGGAAGGTGGCACCGCCGTCGAGCGAGATAATCACGTCGCCGGAGTCCATGGACGACGAGCTGTAATCGTAGTAGTAGTTATAGAAGCTCAGGGTGTACTGGAGCGGAGCTGAGCAGTCAAGACGCGGGGATATGAGCCAGTCATCCGACCATTCAGTTGGCGAGTAGTAGATACGGGCGACCTGACTTCCTTTGGTGGCGTCGAGGTACATGTGCCAGTCGTTGTTGTCCACGACCGGTGGTGACTGGGAGCCACCGTCAATGATGGTCCAGCCGCAGAACGGCGGGTTGGTCGAGTTGGTCCAGGCTTCGTCGAAGTCCTTGGTGTAGGGGACGGTGTGGGCGAACGGGCAGACCGTGATTGAGCGCGAGGACGTATCGTTAGCGAGGTTCTGGTCACCGGGCAGGCTGGTGTAGGCCTTGAAGGTGTACGGGCCGCCCGCGGTCGTCGGTGTGTAAGGCGTCGTGAATGTGAATGGGATGTTCATCGTCAGCGGCGGCAACGTGCCGGGGAAGACCTCGGTAACCGACGCTGAACCATCACCCGGGTCGTAGGTCACCTGCGGATTGGGGATTGGCGTGACCCCATAGTTGCGCAGCATGACGGTGACCGGGTAGGGCGTACCGGTGAACATCGGGTTCGGGAACGGGGTGATGTTCTGGACACCGATGTCGGTGATGGGAGCAGTCGGCGGCGTCACATAGGTGCGGAGCGAGTCGAGGTAGATGTCGAGCCACCAAGCGCTGCGAGCGCGGTAGCCAATCTGCATCGTGGTGCCCGGGCCAAAGGTGCCGATCAGCTTGCTGTACTTGACCCAGGTTGGGGTTGGATAGCTCGCGTTGTATGGTCGGATACTGTCGAACTTGATCCAGGTAGCACCGCCGTCAATAGTGTATTCAAGATAGAGCGAGTCGGGATAGTCGTAGTACGTGCTGTGGAGAATCCAGTAGTCGGTATTGACGTCCTGACCAGCAGTGAGCGTGAACGGATGGGAGATGAGGCGGGCACCGCCAGAGCTCACGCTGTAGCAGGGATACCGTGTCATCCCGGCGCCTTCGAGCGGGTTGTAGCCGGACGGATAGGAGGTTGTCGTAACCCGGCTCCAGCCGAGCGTCGCCGGCGCAATCAGCACCTGACTCCAGCCGGGTGGCGGGAAGGCCGTGGCGTTGAAGAGCTGGCCGACAACGGTGCCGGCGACAAAGACATCGGCTGTGCCGCTAGCAGCATCGTTGGCCGGGTTGGCGTCACCAGGCAGGTTGGTTGTAGCGCTGATTGGCAACTGGCCGTCGGTGGTCGGAACCCATGGTGTCGGGAAGTCAACGTCAACAAACGCACCATCCGGCAGTATGCCGGTCCAAGTGTAGTTGACGACCGACGTGCCCTGAGTGAACGTAATCGGAATCGAAGTCTGCGGGGCGAGACCGAAGTTCTGAATTCTCACCCGCGGGTAGGCATTAGCGCCGACAGCGATGGTGAATGGCGTGGGAACCGAAACCTGCGTTACGCCGACGTCGTTCATCGGGCTCGTGGGTACGTCGAGGTAGCAGCGCAGCGAGTCAATGTACATGTTGTAGCCGAAACGGCTCACACCGCGCAGGCGCAGCGTGACGTCGCGGTTTGCCGGGAAGTCGCGGACATCAACTGTCCGAGCGGTCCAGGCCGTCACACCCGTGTTGTTGGGCAGGCCCACGGCCGGGGTGAAGTTGATGCCGTCGGTTGACCAGTCAATCCAGATGCTGTCGTTGCCGATGTTGTAGGTGTACTGGTAGAACTTGAGCATCACTTTTTGGGGTGATGGACCGGTGTTGAAAGTCGGCAGTTTCAGTTCGGCCTCGTAGCCGCTCGGGAAGTTGTAGGAGCGGAACCGCATCATGTTGCCTTCGAGCGTGGTCGCGGGTGGAGAGGTCGTTGCCGCGGCGGCGATGTTGTGTTCCCAGCTAAAGACCGGATAGTTACCGGGCGGAATCACCAGGTTCCGATGTGACCAGCCGCGCGGGAAGTAGTAGGTGTTGAAGAGCTGGCCAACGACCGTACCGGAAACGAAGACGGGCACGACCTCGGACATCGTGTTGTTCGCTGCAACCGGGTCGCCGGTGAGGTTTACGCCGACAGTGACGGTCGGAGCACCGGTAGCAGCCGGGGTCCAGTTGCTGGCCGGGGTGAACTCGTAATCAAAGAAGGAGTTGGGCTGAATCGTACCGGTGTAGGTTTCCGTGACCGGGCCGGAACCGACGTCGTAGTACACCGGGATGTTGCTGATTGGGTTGGTGCTGTAGTTGCCAATGCGGACCACGAATGTCTGCGGCACGCCAACAACCGCCGTGTAGCTCTTCACCCAGAATCCCATCACGCCAACGTCATTGTCGGCAGGCAGGACCTGCTCGACCAGCCGCAGGTCGGTGAGGTTGCCGGTGACGAGCTCGGCGTTGTAGCCACGCCACTTGTTGACATCGCCGATGGCTACGCCGTAGTTGGTGCCAGTCGGCGTGTAAACAGCCTCGTTGACCACCCACGGCGAGGGCTGGTTGTCAACAAGTCGTACCATTCGGACCGCTCGGCCGGAAACGTCGCCGGGAGTGGCAATAATCTCCTGGCCAATCTTGTCGCCGTTGAAGTCGCCGACTGCAATCTCACCAAATGCGCCCCAGTCAGTAGTCGCGGCCGGAGCATAGAGACCAACGTACGACCAGACTCCACCCGGGCTAGTGTAAATCATGGCGATAGAGCCGTAGGTCGTTACCAGCGAGCCGGTGACGTTGACGACCAATTCATCGCCGGGCTGGTTCGGGTCCACATCGCCGATGGCGCAGTCGTAGAAGTCGAGGTTGTTCAACGACCAGGTGAGCGCGCTGTTCACCCACGTGGACGTGGCCGGGTTCCACCATGAGCGGTAGAGGCTGACGCTGGTTGCTGCGCCCGGAGTGACGCCGATGACCTCGTTGCCCGGGTATATCTTGTCCACGTCACCGATGGCAACGCCATAGACTGAGTAGGGTGTTGAATAGACAAGCGTGTTCGACCACGTGCTGCCGGTCCAGACGGCGCGGCGGATCTGACCGGTTCCGGTCGCGGATGCGGCACCGATGGCGAAGATGATGTCCAGGTTGTTGCCGGGAACATTGTCGGCATCGCCGATAGCTATGTCGGCAATGTAGAAGTTGACCGCCGTGTGGGTGTAGATAGTCGAGACCGAGAAAGTGCTGCCGTTCCACTTCGCCATTCGAAGGGCCGGCGCGACTGAGGCGTTGACGGTCTGGCCCCAGACGATTTCATTCTGGTTGTCGCCGTCAACGTCGCCGACCGCGAGGCCGTGGCCACCGACTGATGGTTCAGTGTAGATGATGTCCTCGCGCCACACCGGCGGTCCGCTCAGGGCAATGTCGGTGTACATCAAGACATTGCGCGGGGAAGCGGACTGGACGACAATGACACGGGACGTGTCATCGTTCGGCCCCTTGATCTTGCTCGCGACCACCATGTCGCGCAGCGTGGCTCCACCGGTGGGGCTGTAGATTGGGCTGTTTTGCCATGTGGCATCCAGCTCGAACTTCGACTCAGCACCCGGCATCAAGCCTAGGAACTGAGTTGTCGGTTCGACCCGTTCCGGTGAGGCCAGTGCCGCTGCCGCTACTCCGAGGATGAGTAGCAGAGCTGTCACACGTCTTCTCATTTTTGCCTCCTTGAACTGCTTTCCGGCGGTTGTGCGGCAGTCTCCCGGCCCGCCGTTGCGCGGGAGACCGTTTTCCTTCCAACTCGTACCGGTTACTGCCTGCCCAAACCGGCAGCAACCGAGGCCGGTCCGGATTACGGCAGGAACACCGCACCCGGTATGAGCGCAGGTGTCTTTACCGTCCAGATTGTGCTTATGACGGGTTCTGCCGGTAACCCGGTTCGGCGATTTCAGTATAAACCCCCTATATGTGGTGTCAATAGGGAAAATGAAGGGCTGGTGATTGGGGCCGGAAAGGGCCGGGGAAGGCGCTTGTCCCTGCCAGCCGGAGGAGTCGGGCGACGAGGAATCGCTGGGCGCGGGATGAGAGGGAGAAGATCCCTCCACTTCGCTCCACTTCGTTCCGCTCCGGTCGGGATGACAGAAAGTGGTGAGGACTCGCTTGGTCGGGATTACGAGGGCCGTTCATCTTGGCCTCTTGACCAACCGGGTCTCGTTGGTATGATGGTGCACTAGTTGCCGCAAGTCGGCGGCGAAGGGAGTTTTGCGTGCGCTTAGTATCAGTGCTATCTATATTGTTGCTGCTAGCCGGTTTGTGCCCGGCGCAGAACCGCTTCATGCAGGGTGTGCTTGCCAGCGGCAGCTATCGCGTGGATGTTGACAGTGTTGCCGTTTTTGTTGGCGGTGGTGTCCATTTCTACGTCACCCGTGGCTGGGGTGCCGATTCGATGGAGTACGATACGTTCGACTTCGAGCGCGTTCAAGAATGGCCGATGCGGCTACGGGTGTTCGGAACGGTTGACCGGGCACAGGAGTTTGACCTGAACATTGACCCGCCGGTTGAGGATTCGTGGTATGAGCTGCCCGACCTGGCGCCAACGATTCCGATGGTCAAGTTTCGGTTGGTAACCGTTGGTACGAGCGAGGCCCAGTCGGCTGAGACCCGCGTCAGTGTTGGACTGCGGGTTTGGCCGATTGCCTTCGGTCAGGTCGGACTGCAAGCGAGGCTTGGACGTGAGGCCCAGTCCCGACTTGAGGTTTATGACGGCACCGGCACGCTTGTGCGGGTCCTTGCCGACGGCGTGTTGCCGGCAGGTGAACACTTGCTTGTCTGGGACGGCAGGAACAGTCGCGGCCAGCGGTTGGCGACAGGGATTTATCTTGTGCGGCTGGTGGCAGGTACAGACCGGGCGACAGCCAAGATTGTTCTGACTGACTAGGCACGTTCTCACCTCCTCGAACAGCAGGGGCGCGGCCGCGCCCCTGCCTGTTTTGGGCGGCGTTGGCGGCGATTCCTCGGCCGCGATGCGGCCTCGGAATGACGGTGTTCCGGACGGTTGCACCTGTTTTAGGGTGCAAGGGCTGTTGGGGCTGGTAGGCTGTAACTCCAGGGCCTGTAATCTGATAGCCCAGTTCTTCCAACTCCCCCCTCCCTTGTCCCGGGGATGGCCCCTGATGGGCTTGCCGTAGTAGTCACTGAATGTCCTCTCTGAGCTACTTGCCGACGAGCTGGGGGAGCTGTCTTCAGATACGTTGCCGGAGCTCTCTGTGTCTGAGTCTGCGTACAAGATTCAGACGGCCTTGCTGGAGATGTCGGGAACTTGGCCTTTGCCAGAGCTGTGTCGTGCATCTGCAGGCATGTTTGTTTCTCTCTGTCCTTAGGAGTTCTGAGTTGGGTGAGTATTGCCGTGAGGCAAGGAGATTGCAACGGGCTGGGGCAATCAATCGTGTCAGGAGTAGCATCCGTCCTGCAGGGTTCAGCCGCAGGGCGCGGGGTTAGGCGGCCAAGCTAGGGGCCAGCGGCGGAGGGCCGGTATTGCTTGCGTAACTGGCGTTTGTCCGGTATGATGTGAGGCTTGCGTAGTTCTCTGGGTTGTGGTTTTCCATCCTGTCGGCTCTGGCCGGAGTCGGTTTTTCTCGTGGTCACAATCGTCTGCTGGTTTTGGAAGGAGTAGGCAATGCATCGTCTTGATACTGATATTGGTTATGTTGTTGAGGTGAGTGGTGAGCGGGCGCTAGTTGAGCTGACCGCTGACCCAACACAGCCGCTGGCAGCAGATTATTATCCGGGCCAGCCCGGTTCGCATCTGAAGATTCCTTTTGCAGACCACAGTGTTATTGGCATTGTGGCGAGCGTGCGGATGGAGTGCGGTCGGCCCTTGCTGGGCAGTGCTGGGCCGGATGCGGCCTGTCGCCGGATTGCCGACTGCATTTTGATAGGGACGCTGTCAGAGCAGGGCAAGTTTGAACGGGGAGTAGCGGTCTATCCGAATGTGGGCCAGCCGGCGCAGATGGTGGCTGTGGCTGAGCTGTCGCACATCTTCTCGGAGTTTCACGAATACGGTTATTCTTTTGGGCGGCCGTCACAGGCGCCGAATGAGCGAGCGTTTGTGAACATTGACCGTTTCTTTGGTCAGCATGTGGCGGTGCTGGGCACGACCGGTTGCGGCAAGTCGTGTGCCGTGGTCTCGATGTTGCAACAGGCGGTGCGGAAGTATCCGGATACGCATATCGTAGTGCTCGACTTGCACGGTGAGTATGCAGCGGCGTTTGCCGAGGACGATGTTTTGTTCGTGCATCCGGATAAAGTGGAGATGCCGTATTGGGTGATGAACTTTGAGGAGTTTCAGGACCTGACGATTGATATGAGCGAGGCTACTGCTCGCAATCAGGTGACGGTGCTGCGTGATGCCTTGTTGCGGGCGCGAGAGGGCACGGTGGGCGAGGCTAATCTGCGCAAGGGGGCGAGGGTGACCGCGGATTCGCCGGTCTGGTTCAGTCTTGAGGACCTTTTGGGTCAGATTCGGTCGTGGAATATTCAGATGGTGCCGAATGCAAAGGGCGAGCTGGAGCCAGGGCCGCTTTACGGCGCGTTTGACCGGTTTCTGATTCGGTTTGATTCGAAGGTGAGTGACCCGCGGTATCGGTTTATGTTTGCGCCCGAGCGCTATGCCGACAATGACAGTCTGGGCCAGTTGCTGCGGGACTATCTTTCAATCAATACCGGTAAGAAAATGGCGATTATTGACCTGTCGGGCGTGCCGTCAGAGGCGGTCGGGGTGGTGGTGGCGGTTGTCTCGCGGATGGTGTTTGAGTTCAATCTCTGGAATCCGGAGCGGGACCGGTTTCCGGTGCTGTTGGTGCTGGAGGAGGCGCACAATTATGTGCCGAACCGGCAGGATGCTCGCTTTTCGGCAGCCCGAACCGCGATTGAGCGGATAATGAAGGAGGGCCGAAAGTATGGCATCGGTACGGTGATTGTGTCACAGCGGCCAAAGGAGCTTTCGGAAACGGTCTTGTCGCAGTGTAACAACTTTGTGGCGATGCGGCTGACCAATCCGGATGACCAGGACTATGTGCGCCGGCTCGTGCCGGATTCGTTGGCCGGGCTCTTGGCAATGCTGCCGGCACTGCGAACCGGTGAGGCGCTGCTTCTGGGTGATGCGGTGGCTTTGCCGACCCGGGTCTTGATTGACTGCCCCAATCCCAAACCAGAGAGTGCCGATGTGCAGTATGCGAAGTGGTGGACCGCCGGTATTCACGAGATGGATGTTGATCGGGTGGTGCGGCGCTGGCGTGCCCGGCGGCGCGACCTCTAGTGCCGACTTGACCGGCACGGGTGCTGGCCGTAGTCTTGACCGGCACGATGAAAGGTCTTGAGATTCGCCGGTTCGTTATTGAGGACACCGACAGCGTGCTCGGTGTCTGGCAGAGTGCTGGGCTGTTGCGGGGCGCAGTCAACCCGCGCAACGACATTCAGAAGAAGCTGCGGCACAGCCCGGACTCGTTCTTTGTTGGAGTCTATGACGGCCAGATTGTGGCAACGGTGATTGTCGGTTATGACGGCCTGCGCGGCTGGCTCTACCGGCTGGCAGTAAGGCCGGATTATCAGCGCCGCGGCATCGGTCGGGCGATGGTCGAGTATGCCGAGAACTGGCTGCGGGAGCAGGGCTGTCCGCGGGTGAAGATTCAGATTGATCCGGATAAGATCGGGGTGGTGGATTTCTACCGCAAGTGTGGCTTTGTCGAACAAGAGGTTATCAGCATGGGCAAGTGGTTCCGGTCAGCCGAGGAACCACTGCCGCCGCCAGAGTCGGACAGTCCTTGACTGGTCAGCGCCAGCCAATAGAATAGCCCCGAAGACACGCGCCCGTAGCTCAATTGGATAGAGTGCCGGACTACGAATCCGTAGGTTGCGCGTTCGAGTCGCGCCGGGCGCGTTTTGCTACAACCGAATAGGGCTGAAGACGAACGCTGGATGGCTCTCGCTTTGGACGAGGCCCGGCTGGCTGAGGCCGAAGGCGAGGTGCCGGTCGGCTGTGTGGTGGTTCGGGCCGGAGCGGTGATTGGTCGCGGCCATAACCGCACCGAGGCGTTACTTGACCCGACTGCCCATGCCGAGATTCTGGCGCTTGGTGCGGCCGCGGCGGCGATTGGTAACTGGCGGCTGGCCGGGGCGACTGTTTACGTGACGATTGAGCCTTGCCTGATGTGTACCGGTGCGCTGATTTTGGCCCGGCCCGAACGGGTGGTGTTCGGGGCGTCGGACCCGAAGTTCGGCTGCCTCGGCTCGCAGTATGATATTGCGGCAGACAACCGGTTCAATCATCGGCTGGTTGTCAGTGCTGGCGTGCGGGCTGATGAGGCGGCAGAGCTGTTGCAGCGGTTCTTCAGTCGCCGGCGAACTGAATCACGGAGAGATGGCCGAGTGGACGATGGCGCGTGACTCGAAATCACGTATACCCGTAAGGGTATCGGGGGTTCAAATCCCTCTCTCTCCGCCAGATTGCGTGGCCGGATGTGGTCAAGTGGTCCAGTGAACAAGTCGTCTAGTGGACAGGCAGTGAAGTGGCTTCTGCCGCTGCTGCTGTTTGTGGCGGTGGCGTATGGGGCGCGGGTACAGCTTGTCCGCTCGCAGCGCCGACCGATTGCGGGCGAGGCCGAACAGACAGGCCGATTCATTCAGTCCTACAACCGTTTTCAGGAGGGTGTCCGACCGTTCGAGCGGTATCGGTTCCGACCGACCCAGGCTGATATCGAGCGGATTGGGCGCCTGCGTGCGGGTCAGGATGTGACCGTGCGCGTGCTATGTTTGCGGGTTGAGTTTCTCGAGGACACAACGCCCCTGACAACCGGTAATGGCAAGATGGACACGCTCGGGTTCTATCCTGCTGGGTATGAGTCAATGCCACTGTTCAACGACCCACCGCACTTCAAGCGTTATTTTGAGCGGCAGATGGAGGGCGTGCGTAACTACTTTCGCTCGCAGTCGCTGGGCCGGCTCAATGTCGAGTACACGGTGATGCCTGAGGACGAGAAGAGTTGCTATCAACTGCCGCGGGAGATGCAGTTCTATGGCGATACGGCGTCGTACTTTGCTATTGAGCTTGGCCTGGTGCGATTGATGCGCGATGCTTTCCGGGTGGCAGACCTTGACCCGGCGATTGATTTCAGCCGCTACGACGAGTTCATCATCTTTCACGCCGGGTCAGGACTGCAGGCTGATTTCGGTCTGCGCCGGGATTCGCCGTTCGACCTGCTGGCGGGTGAGATTCCGGCCGGCGCTATCGAGGCTTACCTGGGTGAGCCGTATATCCTGGTGGATTCGGGCCGGGTGCGAATAGAGCAGGCAACGGTGCTGCCGGAGATGATGCGTCAGGACACGATGTTCGGTGACCAGACCAATGTCCTGGGAATGACCGGATTGGCCGGCACGCTCTGCCACGAGTTTGCCCACCTGCTCGGAGCTTATGACCTTTATGATGTGACGGGCGTGACGATGGGGGTCGGTTCGTGGAGTCTGATGGGCTATGGCGGCTGGCTTGGTGACTATGGTGCAGGTGTGCCACCCGGCAGCATTCCCGGATTCCTCGATGCCTTCCATCGCTACTGGTTGGGTTGGATAAGTCCGCTGGTAGTCAGGGTGCCGCGAGAGTCAGTGCCGGTCTTTGCGGCGGCGATGGATACGATGAACTTTGCCGGCTGGGATGACACGTTGCGACCGACGATTGTCAAGATTCCGATTACGACTAGCGAGTATTTTCTGATTGAGAACCGGCAGGTTGATGTGCGGCAGCCGGACACGATTGACATTGACATGGAAGATGGGGTGATGATTAGCGTCACCTATGGTGAGTATGACTTCTTCCAGCCGGGTTCGGGTATCCTTATCTGGCACGTGGACGAGCGCATCATCGCTGACTACGGGCCGTATAACGCGGTCAATATTGACCCGGGCCACAAGGGCGTGGACCTCGAAGAGGGTGATGGCGTGCAGGACTATGATGTGCCATACTGGCGGTCACGTGCTCCAGATTACGAGATTTACGGCTACAAGTTCGACCCCTTCTTCAAGGGCGGCTACAACGACAAGTTTACGGCCCGGACAGCGCCGAACTCGGACGGTTACACCGGCAAGTCGCTATTGGCCGTTACTCTGTTGGGCTATGCCGATTCGGCCGACCGGCTGAAGGATACGGTGATACCGGTGCGAATCGAGTGGGAGCTGGGCCGGACTGGTTTTCCTATCGCCGCAGCCGGCGCACCGTTTCTTTCGGCCCATGCGGCTGACATGGATGGCGACAACCGTCTGGAACTGGTGACCTTGGATACTCTTGGTGTGCTGCGCATCTGGCGGGACACGGGCACGGTCTTCCGTTCTATCAATACCGGTGGCCCGACGCGAATGGCTCCGGCAGTCGGCGATGTGATTGGCGACAGCCGGCCAGAAGTGGTGGTGGCGCAGAACTCAGGGCGGGTGGTGGTGATTCGTAATGACGGCGGGCCGGTGGTGACAATGAACGCGGCTGACCACGTTTTTGCCGCGCCGGTGCTATCCGACCTTGATGGTGATGGCAAGAAAGAGATTCTGCTCGGTGCGGGTGATGGTCGCCTCTATGCTTGGGACGGGCAGGGCAATGTGCTTGCCGGCTTTCCGGTGGACATCGGCGCCGAGATTCGGGCGCCGGTCGCAGTTACCGATACGACGAGGCCGCAGATTGTTGTGCTGACCGGTGACTCCCGTCTCTATCTTGTCGGTGCTGACGGCAGTCTGGCAAGCGGATTTCCGCTGACACTGGGAACCGCACCCTACTATGCTACTGCCCAGCCGATTGTTGGTGACTTTGACCGGGATGGCAGTCCTGAGATTGCGGTGGTCGCGCCGGGCAGCAATCGTCTGCGGCTGGTGGTTACTGACCTGGCAGGGAATGTTGAGTATGCGTCGAGTGAGCTGGTGCCGAGCGGCTTCTCCGGTGCGACTGCCAGCGCTGATATGAACGGTGACGGTCGGCCCGATGTTCTGGCTGCGGGGATGAACCGGCTGTTTGCTTTCAATCCCAACGGTACGCTTGTGAGTAACTATCCATTTGAGCAGGACTCGACGTTTGTCACAACCGAGCTGGCCGGTAACTGGATAATCTCGTATGAGACCTATTTTCAGTACACGTCGGCACCAGCGATTGCTGATATTGATGGTGATGGCCGAAACGACATCGTCATCGGCTCGCCACAATACGGAGTGCTCGGATTCTCAGGCACTAATGGCCGGAGCCTCGATTTGTTCCCGCTACTGACAACTAGCAGTGTCAGTGCCGTGCCGCTGCTTGCTGACCTTGATGGCAATGGCACGGCTGAGCTCGCCGTGGGATCAGACTTGGGTGTGTTTTATGTCTGGAACCTGCCGGCTCGGGCTGACCGGATTGTCTGGTCTGGTATCTACCACGACCCGTGCCACACCGGGTTGCTGTGCGACAATGAGTTGCCCTCGCTGCCGACGCCGACGGCAGCAATGGTCAGTTCGTTCTATGTTTGGCCCAATCCGGCTGGTGCTGAGGCGCGGGTTCGGTATCGGCTGGGACCAGGGCAGAGTGTTGTCCGGGTGCGGCTTTTTGATATGGCGGCTGAGCCGGTCGGACTCGAATACCAGGGCCCGGCTGTTCCTGAGCTTGATAACGAGCTGGTGCTCGACGCCACCCGTTACGCTCCGGGCATGTATGTTGTGCGGCTACAGGTTGAGAACGGCGGCCGAACCGAGGTCAAGTTCACCAAACTGGCAATCGTGCGATGACTTTGCTGCTAGTGCTGCTGCTGGCCGGGACAAGTGATGTTGAGTGGTTGCTGCAGCAGCGGCAGGCCGGGGTATTGCGGCCGGTGCCGGGACTGAGGTCAGAGGAGAAGGGTCAAGAGCGTAGAGCGCAGAATCGAGGCTGGCGAGGGCGGAAGGCAGGGGGCAGAAGTTTGGTGGTGGACAGTGTTGTGCGTAACGACTTTGTCGTCAATGACGATACGACCGGCGGAACCTCGCAGCAGTCACCAGCAGTGAAGGTGAGGGGTGACGGTACGAGCGTGCTGTTCTGGCACGAGTTTCGGGATGGCGACGCTGATGTCTGGTTTGGCCAGTTTGCTGCGAGTGGCGCTACGCTGGGGCCAAATCTGCGGGCGAACGATGATGTCACGTTGGGCTGGCAGGGCAGTCCGGCAGTTGCGGTGCTGGCGGATGGCGGTTTCATTGCTACCTGGGAGGACCGTCGCGAGATTGGCAACTCTGACCTGTTTGGCCAGCGGTTTGGGCCAGACGGCTCGCCGATTGGCGCCAACTTCCGGGTGAGTGATTCCGGCGTTGCTGGTGACCAGGACTTTTCTAGTGTCCATGCCGCACCGAACAGGACTGTGCTGGTTGCCTGGGATGACCGGCGGTTCGGGTTGACCGGCGACATATTCGCTCAGTTCTTCAACCCAGACGGCACGAGACGCGATACCAACTTTCGGGTGAACGACGACGCCATTGGGCAGGCGAATCAGTATGAGCCGGCAGTGACTGGTGACGACTCGGGTCGGTTTGTCGTCGCCTGGATGGACGGCCGAGGCCGCAATCCTTATGACTGGAATATCTTCTGCCAGCGGTTTAGTAATGACGGCAGTCGGCTGGGTAGCAACATCCAGGTGACCACGAATGACAGTATTCAGTGGAGTCCGGATGTTGCTTGCACACCGGGGGGTGAGTTTCTAGTTGTCTGGGAGGACCGGCGGGCTGGTGGCCAGTATGATATCTATGCTCGGCTCTACAACCCGGCAGGACAACCGGTTGGCCCGGATTTCCGGGTGAACGATGACGCCGGCAGCGCTGACCAGGTCGAGCCAGCAGTTGCTGCTAACAGCTTTGGTGAGTTTTTGGTGGTCTGGACTGATTCTCGGAATGGCCCGGCTGACATCTATGCCCGTCGCTATGACTCGAACGGTGCGGCGCTGGGAAGCTCTTTTCGGGTGAACGACGACGTCGGTAGTGCTGTTCAGAAGTCTCCGACTGTCGCGGCCTGCCCTGATGGCGGCTACGAGGTCGTATGGCTTGATGACCGTCTTGGTGATTTTGACCTGTTTGGAGTTAGGCTCGACCGGGCCGGTATGGCCACCGGACCTAGCTGCCGACGTAACGACGACTGGGCCAGTTCCCACCAGCGAGTGTCGTCAATCGGTGCAACCGCTGCTGGCAACTTCTGTGTGGTCTGGGAGGATGAACGGAATGGTGGAACCGACATCTACCGGGCAGTGTTCGACACCAGTGGCAGCGAGCTTGGTCCCAATCAGCGCCTGAACAGCGATCCGGCAGGCGGGGCAGCGCAGTATTATGCGGCAGTTGCTGGCGGCAGCAGTCGCTTTGTTGCGGCCTGGACTGATTTTCGTACTGGGCCCCAGACAAGTAACATCTATGCCCGTCTGCTTGATGGTGCCGGTAATCCTCTAGGCCCGGAGTTTGTGGTGAACAGTTCTGGGACGGCGTTTGTCTGGTATCCTTACTGCGCTATGGACTCGGCCGACAACGCTGCTATTGTCTGGATGGATATGCGGAACGGGCCGTTTAACATCTACTGCCGACGCTATGATTCCCTTGGCAATCCCTTTGGCCCGGAGTTCGCTGTATCGGATACGACGGCTGAGGCCGATTACGCCAGTGTGGCGATGAACCGTTCGGGCCGGTTTGTTGTTAGCTGGATGGACAACCGTAACTCTTCTGCCTCGGGTTTTGATATCTACTGTCAGTTGTTTCGGCCAGACGGCAGCCGGGTTGGGCCGAACATCCGCGTCAATACTGACGTCGGTCGAGCCTATCAGGGCTATCCGTCGTGCGCTATCGCCGCCGACGGCAGAGTGGCAGTGGCGTGGGAGGATGGCCGTGACAACCGCTACGAGATTTATCTCCAGTGGTTCGATTCGACCGGCCAGCGTCCGGGAGATAATGAGCGAGTCAGCGACGGCATAGCCGGGAACGATTGCTACTCGCCCAGCTTGGCGTTTGCCAATGACGGAACTCTTTTTGTCGGTTTCAATGACGAGCGAGATGTCGCTGGCAATTCACAGTATTACTGTCAGCGATTCCGGTCAGACCGAACCCGCATCGGCAACAACCAGTGTATCAATGAGCCGAACCGGTTTCCCAAAGAACAGCACTGGAGCATCGGTCAGTCTGTTGTCGTGCTGCGCAACCGGGTGGCATTCGCCTGGACTGGTAATCCGCGGCACCGGGGCTGGGATATTGTCGCCAAGGTGACTGACCAGAATCTTGTCGGAGTCAGCGAGCCAGCAGCCAGCGTACCGGTCTTTGGTGCTGCTACGGTCTTTATGCCGATGGGTAGGCGGTTCGTCTTGCCCGATTCTAGCTACGGGTTGGTCAGTGCGACCGGCCGAATATTGGAGCCAGCAGAGCCGCGGCCGGCCAAGGCCGGTTACGAGGTCAGGGTTCCCAGCGCCGGTGTCTATTTCCTCGTGTCCAACGGGTCATGTCGCAAGGTCGTAGTACCATGAGACGGTATCTACTGATGCTATTGTGCCTGGTCATGGTCAGAGTGGTTGTTGCTGCTGACAGTCTCGGGTCGCGTCAATCGCTGCGGCCATTGGCAATTGCCAGTTCAGCACTGCTGCCGGGAACTGGTCAACTAATGCTGGGTAGTCATAAGCGGGGTGAGGCGCTGCTTTGGCTTGATGGCGCGGCTGCGGTTGCTTGGGCTGGGCTACGCTGGTACGGTAGCACAAGAGAACAGGAAGCACGGCTGGCTGCAGCCCGCGAGGCCGGCGCCAACCTAGCCGAGCGTGAGTCGCGTTATTACAAGGCGCTGGAGGCCTATGATAACGCTGACGAGTATAACGAAAAGGTCAGAGCTGATGCTCGGTCACGTTTCCCCAATGACCCGGCAGCCCAACACGCCTACTATGACAGTGTCGGCTATTTTGGCGCGTCAGTATGGGACTGGAGTTCGGATTCGGCTCGAATCCGCTACTGGCAGACTCGGCGCAGCGGCCGTAGCGCAGTTCAGGCGGCTGGGTTTGTGGTTGCCGGTATGGTGCTGAACCGGCTGGCAAGCGTTATTGACTGCGCCTTCTTTGTCCGTGCTGAGGGCAGAAACAGCCACTCATCAACTGACCGGCAACGGCGTTGGACAGTCTGTCAGCCGGTTGAGCGTCTTGGCCTTGAGCTCGCCTATCGGTTCTAGCAGTCTCTTGCAACCCGCAATTGAGACCGATTTTCTTGTAATTGGGTCAGGGATTGCCGGTCTCTGGTTTGCCCGGCGCGTCGCTGGAATCGGCCGCGTCGTCATTGTCACCAAGAAGTCTGATACCGAGTCGAACACCAACTACGCTCAGGGCGGAATAGCGGCAGCAGTTGCTCAAGATGATTCTCCCGAGCTTCACTATAACGATACGATTGCTGCTGGCGCCGGTATCGCGCATCCCGATATTGTTCGACTAGTTACCGAGGCAGGCCCGAAGCTCGTCAGGGAGCTATACGATTTGGGCGTCTCCTTTTCGACTGCTGTGGATTCGGCTGGTCGGGTCAGTTTCGACCTCGGGCGCGAGGGTGGCCATTGTCGCCGGCGGATTGTCCACGCTCGGGACCTGACCGGCTCGGAGATTGAGCGTGGGCTACTACGAGTGGTGCGGGCGGCAGATACTGTCCGAATTGTGGAACAGAGTTATGCACTCGAGCTGGCAGTCGCTGATGACGGTAGTTGTAAGGGGGCGTTTGTCTTGCTCCCCGGTGAGGAAGCACCGCGACTGGTTAGGGCGCGGTTCACGTTGCTTGCAACCGGCGGATGCGGCCAGGTCTATCAGCATACGACCAATCCACCGATTGCGACCGGCGATGGAATTGCTATGGGTTACCGTGCTGGCGCCCGGGTCGCCAACATGGAGTTTGTTCAGTTCCATCCGACATCGTTGTTCGGGCGACGGGTGGAAGGTCGGGCCTTCTTGATCTCCGAGGCAGTTAGAGGTGAGGGTGCTTATTTGGTTACCCGGGCTGGCCGACGTTTCATGCCGGAATACCATACTGATGCCGAGCTCGCGCCGCGTGATGTTGTTGCTCGGGCTATTGCGGCAGAGCTACGGCGAAGCGGTGACGACTATGTCTTGCTTGATGCAACGGCAATTGGCCGCGAACGGCTGATGGAGCGGTTCCCGCACATCTACCAGACCTGTCTTCAGTTGGGCATTGATATTACCGCTGAGCCGATTCCGGTCGTACCAGCAGCGCATTACATCTGTGGCGGGCTGCAGACAAATGAATGGGCAGAGACGTCGGTGCAGGGTCTTTTTGCTGCCGGAGAGTGTGCCTGCTCTGGCCTGCACGGAGCCAACCGGCTGGCGTCGAATTCTTTGCTCGAGGCTTTGGTATTTGCCGACCGTGCTGCCGAACGGGTGCGAATGGTGGCGGTCGGGAGATGCGAGCTTGGAGCTGGCCCTTCGTCGCAATTGGTCTCGCGTGAGTCCAATGAGGACATGACCGGTCAGGTGCTAGCTGAGATTCGAGCGCTAATGTGGCGAGAGGCCGGTATCATTCGCACTGACGCTGGGCTAGCTCGGGCCCGAACGCGACTTGGTGAGCTTGCTGCGGTGATTGGCGGTTTGGCAGCAGCCGGCCCAGGACGGTTTGAGCTTGTGAACCTGCTGACGGTGGCGCGGTTGATTGTTGAGTGCGCGCTGCGGCGGCCAGAGTCGCGGGGACTCCACTTCAACGTTGACCATCAAGCCGCGGATGCGGCCTATGAGCGGGACACAGTTGTCAGCCGGGCTGAGCTCGAAGCGGCCCGCTAGGTCGCTGCTCGATCGTTTTGCAGACTATCTACTGGTCGAGCGCGGCGTTGCTCGCAATTCGACCGAGAGCTACCTGACCGACATTCGCCAATTTCTCGGTTCGGTTCCCGAAGCCCAGACAGCACCGGCCAGCATTACTCCCCGCCAGTTGCAGGCTTTTGTGCGGAGCCTGACTGATCGTGGGTTGCAAAGGACGAGTATTGCCCGGAAAGTTGTCAGTCTGCGGTTGTTCTTTCGGTTTCTGCTGGCGGAGCGGCTGGTCAGTTCTAATCCTGCCGAGGTCTTGGTATTGCCAAGGCTGGAGCGACGGCTTCCCGATGTGCTAACTCAGGATGAGGTTGCCCGGCTCATTGAAGTGACGAGTAGTGTTCCGGACAGATTCTGGGCGTTGCGGAGTCGGGCGATCTTGGAGGTGCTGTATGGTGCTGGGCTGCGGGTGTCAGAGCTTGCTGGGCTTGGGCTTGATAGCATTGACTACAGCGGGGGTTCGGTGCGGGTACTGGGTAAGCGCGGCCGTGAGCGCATTGTGCCGCTCGGTGATCTGGCAATCGCTGCTGTTAAGGACTACCTGGCCGGAGCTAGGCCACACTTTGCCCGGGGCCGGCAGTCCCCTTGGCTCTTTCTTAATTGTCGCGGCGGCAGATTGTCGCGGATGGGCCTCTGGAAGATTCTACGGCAGTGTGTTGCGCTGGCCGGCATCAGGCGTCGAGTGACCCCGCACACACTGCGTCATTCTTTTGCCACCCATCTGCTCGAGGGCGGAGCTGACCTCCTGTCAGTGCAGGAGATGCTGGGGCATGCCAATATCGCGACAACGCAAATCTACACTCACATTGACCGGGAATACTTGCGTGAGGTGATTCGAACGTTTCACCCCCGCGGCTAGACTAGGGCGACGCCGAAGGTCCCGCGAATAATCTCACCGATAATCCGGCTACCGCGGATGCGACGGAGAATAGCGTTGGCCTGCTGCGGACCGACAAAAAGAATCATGCCGATGCCCATATTGAATGTCCGGTACATTTCTTCAGTCGGCACGTCGCCGCAGCGCTGAATGAGCCGGAAGATAGCGGGGGGCCTCCATGACCGACGACGAATGACGCAGGCGCGCTCTGGTGGTAGCAGGCGGCCGATGTTGCTCTCAAAGCCGCCACCAGTGATGTGGGCGATGGCTTTGACGCGGCCAAGCAGGGGGAAGACCGGTTTCAGGTATGACCGGTGAGGAGTTAGCAGTAGATCAGCGAGCCGACGGCGGGTGCCAGGAACCGGTGAGTCGAGTTTTAGCCCGGCCCGTTCGAAAAGAACCTTACGGGCGAGTGAGTAGCCATTGGTGTGGAGGCCGGAGGAAGGCAGTCCGATGGCGAGGTCACCGGGTTCGACCCGCGATGGGTCAAGGATGCGCTGGCGTTCGACGATGCCAACGATGAAACCGGCGAGATCGAAATCACCGGGGCGATAGATATCAGGCATCATTGCTGTCTCGCCGCCGACGAGCGAGCAGTTGTTCTGCCGACAGGCACGAGCCAGGCCGCGGACGATAGTGAGTAGTTGCGACGGCTTCAGATCGGCGTGGGCGATGTAGTCGAGAAAGAACAGCGGCTGGGCGCCAAGCGTGAGGATGTCATTGACCGAGTGATTGACAATGTCCTGGCCGACACCGTCGAGCCGGCTAGCAGCGCGGGCGATGAGTAGTTTGGTACCAACGCCGTCGCAACTGGCGACGAGAACTGGGTCACGATGGTGCGGCGATAACCGAAACAACGAGCCGAACAGCCCGATGTCAGAGAGGACTTGGGCGGTGGCAGTCGAGCGGGCCAGGCGGCCGATGCGGCGTTTGACAGCGTCCATCAGTTCGATGTCAACGCCCGCGTCACGGTAAAGCATGGGCGAATCTAGCCCGCCCCGGTTAGTCTGTCAAGCGGCGGGTGTAGTAGATGTAGGTACGGAGCGGGTCTGGTCGAAAGCCGAGCCGCCAGTATAGCGCAGCAACCGGGTTCTGGTTGAGACAGGCGGTCAGGAGCTGGCCCGAGCCGTGCAGGCGAGCCCAACGCAGGGCGTGGCAGATCAGCGCACTGCCGATGCCGCGTCGGCGCAGCGCTGGCACTACACCTAGTTCTGAGAGCATCAGACATTCGCCATCGGTGCCACATTGACGGGTGAGGAACACATAACCGATCGGGTCGGAGCCGGCTTCGACAATCGTGAGCTGATCCGGCAAGAAGCCAGAGAGAGTGCTCTCGAATTCGTAGTAGGAGCGGTGAAGAGGTCGGCCGTGAGTGGTCGGTTCGGTAAAGATGCGTTCGGCCAAGGTCTCGATCAGTTCGAAGTCATCAGGAATGCAGGCTGGCCGCAGACGAAGGCCGGGGGCCAAAGGCCGGTCGGGGATAGGAGCGAGGCTATGGGAGAAGCCAAGCAGTGAGAGCGGGTGGGACTGGAAGCCAAGTGCGGCGAGGATGGGTGGGTGAATCGTGTCAATACTGCGGCTGAACACGACAGCCTGCTCAACGCCGGTGTCCTGGCCAAGCTGGCGGGCAAGTTCGATTAGCGGACGGGTTAGGACTTCATGCACACCAGCCGTGCGGAATCCGCGGCGCAGGGCTAGCCCGACCTGTATGCACGGGCCCCCCGGCCATTCGGACTGACGAGCAAACCCGTAACCGCAGAAGGTGTTGCCGTAGAGTAGTGCCAGACCAGCGCCATTGGCGAGCCAGGGTGTCTTGAAGAGGTGGACATGGGCTTCAACCGAGAGCATCGGTCTGGTGCCAAGTTCGTTGTGGATTTCGGCGATGAGCAGGCCGACAGCACGGCCATCGTCAGGGGTCAAGGGCCGGATCGTAGGGCTGGGCAGGGTAATCATTGTTGTGACCGGCTTCCTACTAACCTATGGTAGCATCGGTCAGCAGAATATCAATACCGAAATGGCCTAATGGCTGTAGGCCGGGAAGCGAGGAGTGATTGACAGTCAGGCCGGATAGTCTATTATCTAGGGCAACACAACGTTTTTGTCAACTCCTTCTAAACGCGGTCGCCGATTTCGACTCGGTGCCAGGCTGCTGCAGCTCTATTTCGTATTCGGATTGCTGGGTCTGGCCGGAGTCTGGTTTTTCTATTCACAATTTCTGCTTTTGCGGCTGGGTCAGCTCTGGCAGACATATGCCAATACTCTGGCTGCTGAGTTGGAAAACGACACCCAGCTGCGGTCACGAATCTATGCCAAGTTTATGAGCCGGGCAACGGAACCTTCGGAGGGCGGTTCACCTGAGCTTGACATTATCTTCGAGGAGGTCATTCGTCAGCTCGACTTCCCGGTGATTATAACTGACGGGCAGGGCCGACCTGTCTCCTGGCGTAACCTTGCCGTATCGGAGCCTGATTCAAGCGAACTGGAACAGGCCAAGGTAAGTCTGGCTCGACAGCATGAGCCGGTGCCACTATTGGTCGCTGACGGCGACACGACTCGTCGGCTGGGCGAGATCTACTACGGCCTTTCCGCTTCGACGGTGACGCTGCATCGCGTGAGCAGTCAACTGGCAGCATCGGTTCGGTCGTTGCGAATCTTTTCGCTGTTGCAGGTTTTCTTGCTGGTCGGATTCGTCATCGTCGGCATCTGGGGCATCCTTGCCTACAAGCGGCGAGAACAGGAGCATATATGGACAGCCCTGGCTAAGGAGACTGCCCACCAACTGGCGACGCCGCTCTCTTCATTCAGTGCTTGGCTTGATGTTGTTCGTCAGCGAGCTGGCGGCGAAGTGGCGGACGAGATGGCGGTTGATCTGGCAAGGATGCAGGAGATTCTCGACCGTTTCAGCCGCATCGGCCTGCCGCCGCGGCTCAGTCCGCAGCGGCTAGGTCAGATTATTGAGCACGTGGTGGCGTTTGTCCGACGGCGGACTTCACGGGCAGTAGCGTTCACGGTTAGGCTAGATGACGATCCGCTTGTGCCGGTTGATGGGGTGCTGTTCTCGTGGATGCTGGAGAACTTGCTTAAGAACGCAGTTGACGCCATTGGCAGTAACAGTGGCGCCATTACGGTACGGACTGCTTGCAGTCTCGACCGGCGGTACCTTGAGATCGAGATTACCGACACCGGCGAAGGCGTCAAGACGGATAAAATCTTTGACCCGGGTGTGACTACGAAGAAATATGGCTGGGGCGTTGGTCTGACCCTAGCGCGGCGCATTGTCGAGAGTTATCACGGCGGCCGGCTGATGCTGAAGGAGTCAAGGCCGGGCCGGACGGTCTTTTCGATTCTCCTGCCGGTAGCGGAGTCGATGGAAAAGGAGGGACGTTGAGGATTCTCTGGATTGACGACGAGATCGATATGTTCCGGCCGTTTGTCTATGCCCTCGAGGAGCGGGGCTATGAGGTTGTAACGGCCACGAATGGTCCAGATGGTATTGGGCTGGTGCGAAGCCGTGACTTTGACCTAATCTTGCTTGATGAGATAATGGCCGGCATGGATGGTCTGGAGGTACTGCGGCAGTTGAAGGAGATCGACCCGAGTCTGCTCGTGGCGATGGTGACCAAGTCAGATCAGGAGGCCTTGATGGATGAGGCCTATGGCAAGCTGGTTGACGATTTTGTTGTGAAGCCGTTTACTTCGGTACAGCTGCTGGCCGTGGTCAAGCGGCTGCTGGAGAAGCAGCAGCTTATCGCCACCCGAATCGGTCACGAGTACATGGCGGCGATGAACCATGCCAGGTGGCCAGAACGGTGGATAGAATGGGTAGAGTTCTACCGTAGTTTGAATCACTGGCAGCGGTTGCTTGGTCGGCATGCTGATTCGACCCTCCAGCAGGTTGAGCTGGACAAGCGGCGTGAGGCGAACGGTGAGTTTGCCCACTATGTCGAGGAGAACTACCGTTCTTGGCTGGCCGGGTCTGGACCAGTTCTCTCTCATCAACTCATCGAACGGCATGTCAGACCCTATTGGCAAGACAAACCGGTTTATTTCGTGGTTTTCGATTCGATGCGGCTTGACCAGTGGGAGGCAATCGTTCCGTTGCTGCGCGAAAGCTTCGTAGTGACGACCGAGCACTACTGTGCTTTGTTGCCCAGTGCTACGCCCTATGCCCGCAACAGCATCTTTGCCGGTCTGCTGCCGCTGGAAATCAGCCGGCGATTTCCCCGTTGGTGGGTATTTGACGATACCGGTCAGAACCGGTATGAGGCAGAGTTGTTGGGTGAACAGCTAAAACGGTTGGGATTTGCCGGTCGGTCTTCTTACCTGAAGGTGGCGCACGGCGAAGAGCTACAGGCGGCCAGGTCATCGCTACTTGATAAGAATGTTCGCTTCACGGCTGTCGTCGTCAACTTCCTTGATCTGCTGATTCATTCGGTTCGTCAGAATCGACTATTGGATGAGCTTGTGCCAAATGATGCAGCACTCGTGGGACTCACTCGGGTATGGTTTGCTTCGTCACCGGTGTTTGAATTCCTGCGCGACCTTGCCCACCGCGATTGCCGTGTCATCATCACAAGCGATCACGGTTTTGTGCGGGTGCGACGACCGACGCTTATCTACGGTTCGCGCGAGATATCGGCCAACCTGCGTTACAAGCATGGTGGGGCATTGCGCGTAGAGGGACGCGATGCCATCTTGCTTCATGACCCAGGTGATTTCATGCTTCCAACAGAGTTTGCGAACACTAAGTTTGCTATAGCCAAATCCGACTACTATTTCATTTATCCGACCAAGCCGCGGGAGTATGAAAAGGCGTACAAGCATACTTTTCAACATGGTGGGATATCACTGGAAGAGATGGTGGTGCCTGTGGCAATGCTGCTACCTAGGTAGGTGAGATATGTTCGCTGCCTGTAGGACACACAGGCAGTTCTCTCTTTTCCCTCTGGCACTTGTTAGGTTCGCAGGCGGTAATCAGTCCGGATGTCGGTTTGACTTCACGGTTGTCGCGGCTAGACTGAATTTACCGAGTTGTCAATTGTAAGGAGACTTGATGGATACGTTTGAGCACATCCGTCTGGCAGAACGGTACAGCGCGATGAACTACCTGCCTCTGCCGATTGTGCTGGCACGGGGCGAAGGGGTCTGGGTCTGGGACGTTGGTGGCAAAAAGTACATAGACATGCTTTCATCGTATTCGGCCCTAAACCAAGGGCACCGGCATCCCAAAGTCCTGGCGGCAATGCAGCAGCAGATGGACAGGCTTTGTCTCACATCTCGCGCATTTCATCACGATCGGTTTGGTGAGTTCTGTCAAGCTCTCACCAAGCTGACCGGCTTTGATCGAGTGCTGTTGATGAACACCGGGGCTGAGGGTGTGGAGACGGCAATCAAGCTGGCCAGACGCTGGGGATACACCAAGAAGGGTGTGCCTAGGGATAGGGCCGAAATCATCGTCTGCGAAAACAATTTCCATGGTCGGACTACGACCGAGGTTGGTTTTTCCTCGGAGCCGCTGTATCGAGATGGTTTTGGGCCGTTTACACCCGGGTTCAAGCTGATTCCTTACGACGACCCCGGTGCTTTGGCAGCAGCAATCACGTCCGATACGGTGGCGTTCTTGGTTGAGCCTATTCAGGGTGAGGCCGGAATAATAGTACCGAATGATGGCTACCTGGCTGAGTGCCGCCGTATTTGCACCGAACGTAATGTGCTTCTGATGACCGATGAGATTCAGACTGGTCTGGGACGAACCGGGCGCCTTTTCTGTTACGAGTATGATGACATAAGACCCGACGTGCTGATTGTTGGCAAGGCTTTGGGCGGCGGCTGCTTCCCGGTGTCGGGTGCGCTAGCATCAGATGAGCTAATGTCGGTGTTCGTACCCGGTAACCATGGTTCGACTTTTGGTGGCAACCCACTCGCCTGTGCGGTGGGGAAGGCAGCAATCGAGGTGATCGTCGAGGAGAAGCTGTCGGAAAACTCGTTAGCAATGGGAGAGTACATGCGTGGAGAACTCGCGCAGATGAAATCGCCATACGTGAAGGAGATTCGCGGTAGAGGCTTGCTCATCGGCGTCGAGCTGACCGCGGCAGCAGGCAAGGCGCGGCCCTTCTGCGAAAAACTCGCGGAGTTGGGTGTTCTCGCCAAGGAGACTCACGGTACTATTATTCGCTTTGCGCCACCGCTAGTTATCAAGAAGGATGAGATGGATTGGGCGCTTTCCCGAATTGCTGACGTGCTACGGTAGTCCCAGCATGGTTCACTAGGGAGCGGTCTAGGCTGCCCCGCGTGCTTTCAGGCGGAATCTGCCGCTGCTCCTTGACTTGCCGGTCGTATCGGCTATAAGTTTTCGTGCGGATTCTGTCCCTCGAACAAGAACAGGACCTCTGGCGCGAACTTGCTGCAGTAGGTGTGGATCAGGAGTGCTGGAGCGTTTTTGCGGCCAAGCGTGAGGTGGTAGCGATTCGCCTCGAGGCCCTTTCGGTAGCAACTGCCAATATACTGAAGCAAACTTGTCTGGCAGCGGGCGCAGACTGTGCGGTGCACGGTAAGGTTGTGTCGGGGCGTGTGCGTCAAAGCGACGCCATTCTCTTTGCGACGCTGCGGCAACTTGAGCGACTGCTACCAGCGCTGGAGAGGCAGCCTGAATGTGTTGCTCGGCTTGCTCCAGAGCTGCGGGAGCTACTTGGTCGCTATCTGGTTAAGCTGCCGACAACGATTATTGGCAACTGTCGGTTCGAGTGGGGTAGGCGTACCTATGTGATGGGGATTCTTAACGTAACACCTGATTCTTTTTCGGATGGTGGTAGGTTTCTTGAACCGGCAGCAGCATTGAATCAGGCCGAGCAGATGGTAGATGAAGGTGCTGATGTGATTGACGTAGGTGCAGAGTCAACCCGTCCCGGGGCTCGGCCGGTGCCGGTCCGTGAGCAGTTACGGCGGCTGCTGCCGGTACTACGGCTGCTACGCAAGAAAGTTAGGGTGCCGATATCTGTAGATACGGCGAGCGCGGCGGTGGCGGAGCAGGCACTCGCCGAGGGCGCGGCGATGGTTAACGATGTGACTGCTTTTGCTGATCCGAAGATGGCAGAGGTTGTTGCCCGTGCTAGCGTGCCGTGTGTGATAATGCACATGCAGGGTAGGCCGCGTACGATGCAGCAGAACCCCAGTTACCGAGACCTGATGGCGGAGATTTGCGCATACCTGCAACTGGCACTGGCCAAAGGTGCAGCTGCCGGGGTTGAGCAACTTATCGTTGACCCTGGTATTGGTTTTGGGAAACAGTTGAAACACAACCTCGAGATTCTACGTCGACTCAAGGAGCTGCGTTCACTAGGTAGACCGATTCTCGTCGGCCCTTCGCGTAAGCGTTTTATTGGCGAGCTGACCGGCACGAAGCCGACCGAGAGGCTGGAGGGAACCGTGGCGGCCTGTGTCGTGGCAGCTAGGAATGGCGCGGCAATAGTGCGAGTGCATGATGTCTTGCCGGTCAAGAGAGCGCTAGCAGTTGCCGATGCGGTGATGGCGGGGCAGTAGTTGATCTCGTTTCTGCGGTTTAGGTTTCTCGACGTGGTTGATGTTCTGCTGGTGGCGCTGCTGGCATATTATTTTCTGCGTTTTCTCAAGGGAACGCGAGCCATTCGGATGCTATATGCGCTGCTCCTCTTGGGTGCAGTTTCGTTTGTCGCCCGCTGGCTTGATTTCAAGGCGCTGGGTTTGATCGTTACCTCACTAACCACGATCTGGATTGTTGCATTTGTAATTATCTTTCAGCCGGAAATCCGCAACTTGCTCTCGTTGTTTGGTCGGTACCGTCCCTTACGGTTTCTCTTGAAGCAGGAGGCAAGAGCCCGGGCGATTGATGAGATTGTAGATGCTGCAGCTCAACTGCGCGACCGGCGGGTTGGTGCTCTTATCGTGGTTGAACGAGATGTCGGTCTGCGTGATTTTATTGAGACCGGTACGCGACTGGACGCTCGGGTTTCGGCGGCCCTGCTTTCGTCGCTATTCACGCCACCGGCGCCGCTGCACGACGGCGCGGTGATTGTTGTCGGCAGTCAGGTGATGGCGGCAGGCTGCACTTTGCCATTGTCGGACGTGCGTAATATCGAGGGGCCGCTAGGCATGCGGCATCGGGCTGGATTGGGCATTACCGGTGTCACTGATGCGGTGGCGGTGATTGTTTCGGAAACAACGGGCCGAATCAGCTTTGCCAACCGGGGACGTTTGCTGGTCAATCTGACACCGTCTCAGCTTCGTTATAACCTGCAGCAGGCATTGCAAAAGGAGATATAGTCAAAATGAGCGAGCGCACTCTTCGATTCGTCGTTTTCGCTGTTGTCTTTGTTGCCGTAGTTACTGTTTATCTACTGACGGTAGCGCCTACCGCTGCTTTCTGGGACTGCGGCGAGTTAATAGCAGCTTCTTACATTATGGGAGTGCCGCATCCCCCGGGCACGCCTTTGTTTGTGGCGCTGGGGCGGATTTTCTCGATGATTCCGTTTAGTCGGGAGATTGCGTTTCGGGTGAACATGATTCCGGTGTTGTTTGGGGCGTTTTCGTGTGGGCTGATCTATCTGCTGGTGGTGAAGATGCTGTCGCTCTATGCGACGCCGGAGCGGGAGCGGTTGCGTTGGCTGGTGCATGCGGGGGGTATCTTTGGTGCTTTGTCGTGTGCGTTTGCCTATTCGTATTGGGACAACTGTGTTGAGGCTGAGGTGTATGGGCCGTGTGTAGTGATAGCCTTGTTGGTGCTGTACATGGCGCTGGTGTGGCGGGAGCAGGTGCAGGCTGGGGGAGACAACCGGCTGATACTGGCGGCGATATTTCTGTTGTTTATGTCGACGGGGATTCACTTCACGCCGATGATGACGGTGTTTGCGGTGCTGGTGTTTGCGCTGGTTGTGGATCGGGAGTCGATAATCCAGCTACGCATATTTGAGCTTTTTGCCGCCTATCTGGTCGTTCTCACCGGCGCCGAGATGAAACCGGGTGTGGGAATGGTTCTCGCGCTGGGCCTGATGTTGGGGGCAACCTGGCTTGGTGTCCGGGTACTGGAGCGCTCAGATCGCTGGTGGAAGATGCTTCTGGGTCTCGGTCTGCTTGGTATTGTCTTTCTTATCGGCTACGCGGCGGCTGGCAACAAGATAATGGACGACACGGTGCTGTTTCTTGCGTCGCCGACAGTTGCGTTTGTCGAACGTTGGGTGCGGTCACCGTTCTGGTTCGTTCTGCTCGTGGCCGGGTATGGTGGCTACCTATACTGGCTGCGACGGCAGGGCCGGCTTAACCTCCGCTATGTTGGGCTAATGCTAGGACTGGTGCTCCTAGCTAGCACCGTGCAATTCATCATGATGATTCGGGCCCAG
The DNA here is from genome assembly GCA_965649295.1 of Caldifarciminota bacterium. GTDB lineage: Bacteria > Hydrothermota > Tepidihabitantia > Tepidihabitantales > Tepidihabitantaceae > CBFGKH01. The sequence continues at coordinate 2,163 of CBFGKH010000014.1, read as the reverse complement.
CAGCAGCCAGTTATCAATGAGGCTGATCCTTCGACTTGGCGCGATTTCGTCTCTGTGCTGAAACGCGAGCAATATGATCCGATGAAGCTACTGCCGCGCAAGACTCAGTTTCTGACTGAGGATGACTGGCGTCTCAATCAGAATCCGCGGTTTGGCGTGCTCCAGGCATACTTTGAGCAGGTGAAGTTCTATGTCCGTTACTTCTTCTGGCAGTGGGGCAACGAACGATTCTTTGATATCTTCCTTGGAGTGAGATGGCAGGCGATTCTGGGACTTGTTGCGCCATTACTTGGGTTGTGGGGCATTTGGCATCAATTCAAGCGAGAGAGGCGCTCATTTGTCCTAATCTTTGTCGCCTTCCTGGTTGCTTCGATTGGCCTCGTCACCTACTTGAACCTCAAGTACTCGCCTTCAGACCCGCGACGGGGAGATCCTGCCAAAGGACAGCTTGGATTCCTAGAGGTGCGTGAGCGAGACTACTTCTTCGCCTTTTCGTTTGTCTTCTACACAATCTTTGTTGGCATTGGTGCGTATGGCTTCCTGCGTTACCTGACCGACTGGTTGCGCGGTCGGCGGCTGCCAGTTTATGCGGCATCAGCTATGCTAATTGCGTTTGGTTTTGTACCGGCTGCACTCAACTGGGGCACGGTGACACGCCATGGCAACTGGATACCGGCCGAGTATGGCTACAACATGTTGTATTCTTGTCCAGGTGAGAAGGCGGTAATTTTCACTAATGGTGACAATGACACGTTTCCTCTCTGGTTTGCTCAGGTCGTGCCATCCTACGTTGCGGGCTATGACCCGAATTTTGGCAAGAACGTCCGGGTCGGAATCCTGTCGTTGCTTAACACCAACTGGTACATTAAACAGTTGAAGCGTTGGGGCGCGCCAATATCCTTCAGTGAGGACGAAATTGAACGACTGCCGCGTGGCTTTGTGGGTAAGAACAATCGGACATTCCTGCTTGAGGACATCATGATTCGGGAGATTGTGGCAACAAGTGCTGGCGTCAAGCTCAAGTGGCCTGAAGACTATTCCTGTACGGCCGAAGAGTATCAGGCGCGAGTTTTCGGGCCTGGCTATCAGCCGCGGACGCCGGTCTATTTCGCCACGACAGTCGGTCGCGAGAAACTGGTTGATGTCGCGCCATACCTGCGGCTGGAAGGTTTGGTCTATCGGGTAACCGGTGTGGCAGCACCTGGTCAGGTCGATGTTGAGCTGACTAGGCGCCGTCTCTATGACGAGTATCGGATGGCGTCAATTCTCGACCCGAAGGTCTATCGGGACGATAACACTCGTGGACTACTGATTACCTACGCTGCCAGCTACCTGGCGCTGGCTAACGAGTTTCGGCGGCAGGGTCGGTTGAGCGAGGCCGAAGAGGCCGTGTTGCGGTCACTGCGACTTGACCTCGACAACGATCGTAAGGTGACACTCTACTACAACCTGATGCTCTTTGCCGGCGACAACGGTAACTTCGACCTGGCCTTGGTAGCGATTGATTCAATTATCCGGCTGGGTATCACCGATGCTGAGCTTTGGCTGCGGCGCGGCCGGCTGCTGGAGCAGAAGGGCGATTTTGCCAGAGCAGTCCAGGCCTATCTTGATGCTGGCAGCCGGGAGCCGGGCTGGCGCGAGCCAGTCCAATCGCTGGCGATGCTCTATCTGCAGCGGCTATATGACACGGCGCGGGCGCGGGCTGTCCTAGAGGACTGGCTGCGTCGCAATCCGGCCGACTCGCTCGCTGCGCAGCTACTGCGCAGCATTTCTTGAACTCGGCGATGCGTGGTTGGTGACGAGTCGGCTTAGGAGCAGCATTGTGATCGTTTCGGCCGAGGCGCGACGGTTGTCGCACTGGCATGAACATCGGCTCGTGAGAAGCTACCGATGCTGCGGTAATGACAGGAGGACTGGTTGATGAGTGTGGGCGAACGAACAACTCGGTTCATTATCTTTGGACTTATCTTCGTTACGACGCTGGCGGTGTATCTATACACGGTTGCGCCGACTGCTTCTTTCTGGGACTGTGGAGAGCTGATTGCCGTCTCCTACATTATGGGAGTGCCGCATCCCCCGGGCACGCCTTTGTTTGTGGCGCTGGGGCGGATTTTCTCGATGATTCCGTTTAGTCGGGAGATTGCGTTTCGGGTGAACATGATT
>CBFGKH010000013.1:0-32116 GCA_965649295.1 Caldifarciminota bacterium | reverse complement strand
TCCCCTACCACTCGACTTGCGTCGAGTCCGTGGCTTCGGCGGTAGGCTTGACCCCCGATATATTTTCAGCGCAAAACCACTCGACTGGTGAGCTGTTACGCACTCTTTAAATGATTGCTGCTTCTAAGCCAACATCCCAGCTGTCTGAGTAGCTTCACCTCTTTTTCGACTTAGCATACACTTCGGGGCCTTAGCCGACGGTCTGGGTTATTCCCCTCTCGGCACTGGACCTTAGAGCTCAGCGCCTCTTTCCATGGCTCTAGAGTTGCGGCATTCGGAGTTTGATCGGGTTTTCTCCCACATTGTGGGAAAGCGCCCATCCAGTGCTCTACCTCCGCAACTGAACGCCACAGACTGCCCCTAAAGGCATTTCGGGGAGAACCAGCTATCACCCGGTTTGGTTAGCCTTTCACTCCGACCCACAGCTCATCCGAGATTATTGCAAGGATCACCGGTTCGGTCCTCCCTTGAGTGTTACCTCAAGTTCAACCTGGCCATGGGTAGCTCACCGGGTTTCGGGCCGGGCGCATGCAACTTGACGCCCTGTTAGGACTTGCTTTCGCTACGGTTACGGCTCAGAGAGCCTTAGCCTCGCTGCATACGCACACTCGCCGGATCATTATGCAAAAGGCACGCGGTCACAGCTCACTTCAAACCTTGCGGAAAAAAGCTCGCTGCTCCCACTGATTGTAAGCACATGGTTTCAGGTTCTATTTCACTCCCCGCCAGGGGTTCTTTTCACCTTTCCCTCACGGTACTGGTTCACTATCGGTCAGTTGCGAGTATTTAGCCTTGGGACGTGGTCGTCCGAGATTCCCACGGAATTTCTCGTGTTCCGTGGTACTTGGGAATCCCTCAGGAGAGCCGCCGCCTTTCGCCTACCGGACTATCACCGTCTCTGGTGTCCCTTTCCAGGGGTCTTCGGCTAGGCAACGGCATTTCTGACTCCTCCGCCGCACAGCAGTAGGCGTGAGGTTCCCGCTACACCGCTCCAGCAACGCCTGCCGGCTTGACACTGGAATCGGTTTGGGCTGTTCCCTGTTCGCTCGCCACTACTAGGGGAATCGAGTTTTCTTTCTTTTCCTCCGGTTACTGAGATGTTTCACTTCGCCGGGTTGGCCTCGTGCAACTATGGATTCATTGCACGATGTACGGACATGACTCCGTACCGGTTCTCCGATTCGGGGATCGCCGGGTCAAAGGATGTGTGCTCCTCACCGACGCTTATCGCAGCTTACCGCGCCCTTCATCGCCTGCAACTGCCAAGGCATCCACCATGCGCTCTTAGTAGCTTGAGATGAATATCAGCCTGCCTCTTCTCCAAATTGTCAAAGAGCAACAAATGTCAAACTGACGATTGCCTACGGTTGTATGGTAATCAACCCTCGAGCAAAGTCAAGCAGGAATCATAGCAATAAAACCGACCGACGCAAGCTTTTCTTTGCCCACCGTCCAAATTGCTAACAGCTTGCCAAGTAATCAGTTACAGCAGCCGTTGCTACCGACAACTTCCCATCGCTGGCCGAGGGTGTCACAGAACTGATTACTATGTCAGCCAAGGGGTCAATCTCCACTTCGGTTGTAGTACCAAGATACCGACTTAGCGTAGCAAGCACTCCCAAGAACGGAACTTATGCCCGTACTGCCCACAAACGCAAGCCGGCCGGGGAACACCGGCCGGCCTATCAATACCCCTGGGTTAGAACAGCTTGTTCTTCTTGATATAAGCCCAGAGCAGCTTCATCATCTCACCGATCTTGACACTCTTCTTCGGTCCAAACACCGGCTTCATGTGCTCGGTGACGGTGACCGTGCGCTTCATCAGCGGGCCCTCGCCGGTCATCAACTTGTGCTTCTTGATATAGGCCCACAACTTCTTATTCAGATCGCTGACCTTGATGACCTTGCCCGGCCCAAAGACCGGCATCATCTCCGGCGTCAGCTTGACGGTCCGTTTCATCAGAGCAGCACCTCTTGGCATTGACACGTCCTTTCTGCCCGCTTGGGCAATTGCTGCTAAACCATCGACCTCTCACGACTGAGGCGAGAACGCCTCGCCGCTGCCTCTATTGTGACGCAGGTTTCGCCTCTGTCAAGCGGAATCTTACAGGCGAAAAGTGGGCACCAGTCGTCAGCAAATCGCCGCTTGCACCCCGCTGATTCCCCCAAGCAGACTAACGGCGGCCCGTGCCAGCGATGCAGTGCCCTAACTCACGATTCATCAGCTGGATAACATCAGTCGCGTTGACCTCCCCTCTACCGTCCCGGGAGTGGTTCCCCAAGCTCCTTCCCGATGTCTTCGGTATCACGCTGCCAAAGCCCTCTACCGACAAACCTCACTTGCCGTTGGGGCTTGGGCTTGCGCACCGCTCTCGCCACGAGCCTTGCCACCTGCCCCAGAAGAAGCCTCAATCAGTCCCAGGCAAAGCCCCTTGTCTTCTGCCGCTGACCGAGCTTGGTAGCCGGCCTCTCCCAATGCCGGAGAGAACCATCTTGACGGAGTCATGGACTGACCCAGCTTAGGTCATTCCCTTGCTATTTCGGACTGCGTGCCGACTGCGAACGATGAAAGAAAGTTCCTGGTAAACTCTACGCTCCCGCCGGCAACGACCAGTAAGACTCCTTGTCTCGCTCAGGCCGACCTACCCAAGCCACTTGCCGTCCTTCATTATTGGCCGGCCGTCACCATAGACAGTGAAGCCGTTGCGCGTATCGCAAACCATATCCCAATGGACCGCCGACTTGTTCCTACCGCCAGACTCGGGCAGCGAAGCACCAAGTGCAATGTGCATCGTACCGCCAATCTTCTCGTCGAAGAGGGTGTTCTTGGTGAAACGGGTGATTGCGTAGTTGGTGCCAAAGGCCAGCTCGCCAACATAACGCGCACCTGTGTCAGTCTCTAACACCGAACTCAGGTAATCCTCGCCCTTGTCGGCCTTTGCCTCGACAACCCGACCCTGCTTGAACCAAAGCCGGACGTTCTGCACCTCCTTGCCGCCATAAACGGCCGGGAATGTATAGCGGATGTGCCCTTCGGCTGAGCTCTCGACCGGGCCAGTGAAACCCTCGCCGTCCGGGAAGTTCTCATGACCATCGCAGTTTATCCACTTTCGACCAGCAACATTGAACGTCAGGTCGGTATCTGGCCCCACAATTCGGATTGTTCGCAGCCGGCCAAGGAACTCTACCATCTTCGCCTGCCGCGCCGAGACCCGCTGCCATTCCGCCACTGGGTCCTTCTTGTCCAGCATCCCCGCACCATAGACAAAATCCTGATACTCAAAGAGCGACATCTCGGCATCCTGGGCTGAAGCCTCGGTCGGAAACTGCGTTCCGCACCAACGCAGGCTGCCATCACCAATCCGCTTCAAGAACCGGTTGAATATCGGCCGGCTCGCAGCTCGCGCGATTGCCATTTTCTTCGGGTCAACATTGGTCATCTCCTTAGTATTGGTGCCGCCCCAAATTGAAAGGCTGGCATCAAGCCGCTCAGTCTCAAGCTTCTGGGTCGGCGGCACAAACCGGAGTTGATCCTCATTCGCATACTTCATTCCCAGAAAAGACAGCCCCGGCAGGGAAACACGCGGCATCGGATATGCCCCGGCCTTCAACACCTCGACATAAGCAGCCGTGATTAGCGGCGCAGCCTGAGCTGACCCGTCAATCCTTACCCACTGCTTGGGTTTGACAGCCAGACTGTAGTTCACCAGCACCTTTGCCAGCTTCTCGACTCTTGCATCAACCATAATTCACCTCCGTTGTTAGTGTCCGGTTGCCCAGCCGCTGGTGCCGGCTAGCACCAGCCGGGCTACTAAGACTGAAGTATTGAGATTTCATTCCTTGAACCTTCCGTTCTCGTACACCACCTTGCCGTCAGCTACGACCCGACCCTGCTTCATGTCCTTGATCATATCCCAATGGATGCCCGAGCGGTTGGTGCTGCCAGTCTCAGGATAGCCAGCACCAATGGCAAGATGGATGGTTCCGCCAATCTTCTCGTCAAAGAGAATGTTGCCGGTCGGCCGCCGGATAGCGTAGTTCAGCCCAAAGGCAAACTCACCCAGGTAACGGCTTCGCTCATCGGTGTCAAGAGCACTGCTGAGCATCGCCTCGCCACGATTTGCCCGAGCGGCAACTACCCGGCCGGCTCGGAACTCAAGCTCAATCCCCTCGACGAGTTGACCGCTGAAAAGCGTCGGCACGTCGAAAGTTATCCGGCCGTCCGCCGAATCTTCAATCGGACCGGTAAAGACCTCGCCGGACGGAAAGTTTGCCCGGCCGTCCGAATTGATCCATCTCCGGCCCGCCACTGAAAGTGAAAGGTCGGTACCCGGCCCTTCGATGCGGATATTTCGCACGCCAGCAAGTAGCTCAACGTAGCGTTGCTGTTCTCGGGAAAGCTGCTGCCAGGCCTGAATCGGGTCCGGTCGGTCGCAGAAACAGGCGGCAAAGACAAAGTCTGCGTAGTCCGCAAGCGACATTCCTGCCTGCTGCGCACTGGCATTAGTCGGATACTGGGTCAGGCAGGTCTTCAGCTCGCCCCGGCCTTTTCGCTCCATAAAGATATCGAGCAGCGGCTTACGGGCCTGGCGGCCGATTGCCAGCCGCGCTGGTGCGATTCCCGCGAGGGTGGCGAGATTATCCTCACCGCGGATTGCCAGCCGTGCCTGACAGGTCTCGATGTCGAGCCGCTCAGCAGCCGGCACAAACCGCACTTGTTCATCCGTGCCATAACGGTAGAGTAGCTCCTCCAGTTCGGGATGCATTGTCCGCACGACCGGCAGCGCTCCGGCCTCAAGAGCTACCCGGAAAAACTCGCGCACCAGCGGCATTGCCGGTACAGTCGCAAGAACCAGCACCTGCTCGCCCGGTTGCAGCGCTAGGCTATACCGAGCAATAGTCATTGCCATTCTCGTTATTCGAATATCAACCACTCAATCCTCCCAGAAGCGAATCATTGACCGCTCGCAAACAGCCGTCATCTTCTAAACCAATCCGCGGCGACGGGTGAGTAGTAACCCAGCACCACTTGCCACCAGCACGAACACGCCGACTCCGGCCAGAAGCGGTCGATTCGACAGAACACTGGTCAGTTGGCCAACAATCAGCGCGGCCAGGGCAAACGTGAGATGCAACAGCCACTCGCGCACCGAGAAGATTCGGCCCCGCACTGCTTCTGGCACCGCCTCGTGCAGCAAGGTATCCATACCGATATAGATTGGCGACAGCGCCAGTCCGGCCAAGAACGCCAACGGCGCCATCAGGACAAACGACCGGAGCAACGCCATGCTGATTGCAACCAGTCCCAGCACAGCAAAACAGCCAATCATCACGAGCGGCTTGTTTGTACGATGTCCGATAATGCCATACCCCATCGCCGAAAGCACCAGTCCGACCGAACCGATTGCCCCAATGAAGCCAACCCCGCGCGTACCCAGGCCGAGCCCGGCAGTGCCGGCTACCCCCGCTCCCTGAACCAGCGGCACATAGAGCACAAAGACCGCCGCCCCCAGTATGACCATCACCATGATTGCCGCATAGACAAAGAGCACGACCGGTTCGCGCCGCACCAGCCCCCAGGCCTCGCGCACTTCGTGAATCATCCTGGCCTGCTGGTCAAGGAACAGTCTGGCGTCAGCCGGTCGCCTGCCCTGCTGACCGCTCTGGTGCCAGCGTTGTCGCAACCGACTGAAGATGACGACTAGCGCTACCACCGATACGAGATAAGTGATGGCATCAATGTAGAAACCAGCAGTCCAGGCCGGCCTAACACCGATTCGCGGCCAGAACGACCAGTCAACAATCAACCCTCCGAGCAGCACCCCGGCAAACGTGGCCACCCGACCGGTGAGATTTAGCAACGAGTTCGCCCCCAAGAGCCGGTCCGAACCGACAAGATTGGGAATAATTGCTAGCCGCGCGGTCTGAAAGAAAAGCCCGCACAGAAACACGGCGAACGCCAGCACATAGACCAGTGGCAGTTGAGCAGTTGCCAGCGCCACCGCCGGAATCGCAAAGACCAACAGCGCTCGCAGCGAGTCGCAAACAACCATCACCTTGCGCCGGTCCCAGCGGTCAACGAGGATACCGGCCAGCGGCCCGAAGATGATTGTCGGCAACGCAATGACGACCGAAAGAAACGACATCGCTTTCGATGAGTTCCAGCCATACTCGTTGGCAAAGTAGGCAATCATCGCCAGCAGTGCCATGTAGTCGAGCTTGTCACCAAAGAGCGACACCGCCTGCGAGAACGAAAACAACGAAAACTCAGGATTGCGCAGCACTGGCAGAAACTGACTCTTATTCAGATGAGCAATCTCGGTCTCGGGGGTGTCCTGGGCCAGTTCCGGCGCGGCGATTTCCTCGCCGGGCGCCGGTTGGGCCCCTGGACTAGGTTCGACCATCAACCCAAGACCGGCTGGCGGCCGTAACGGGGACAGGGATAGCGTTCGAGCAACTCGTAATAGACCTTCTCCACCCGCTCGGCAATCCGTGGCCAGGCGAACTCGGCTGCCCGCTTGCGGCCGCCCTCGCCTAACCGGCGCAGCAGTTCCGGGTCCTTGAGCAGCCGGATGACAGCCTTGGCCAGGGCGGAGGAATCACAAGGCGGCACAAACAATCCCTGTTCGTTCTCAGTCATTACCGAGCGGTAGCCCGGAATGTCCGACGCCACAACTGGCGTCTTAGTCGCCATCGCCTCCAGCAAGACGATACCAAAACTCTCGTTACCGGTCGCCGGTGAGCAGAAAACATCACAGCTTGCCAGATAGCGCGGTCGCTGTTCGCTTGGCACGAGCCCAACCCAGCGCACGTGTTCCTGGACCTCTTTGTCAAGGTATGACTTGTAGGAGTAGCCCAGAAATCCCGTACCCAGTACGACCAACTCAACATCCGGCACCGCCCGGACAATCTCCGGCATTGCCATCAGCAGGTACTTAAGCCCTTTACGCGGCTCGAACCGACCCATGAAGAGTATTCTCGGTCGGCCATCGTTCAGTTCAGGCATCGGTTCGGCATCCGGGCTGAAGAAGTCAATATCAATGCCGTTGGGGATAATCCGATAATCGCCAGGGAAGTACCTCGCAATCGAACTCTTGGCTGTCTCCGAAACAGCAATCAGCCCGTGCAGCGCCCGGAAATAAGGTTTCAACAGCGAACCAAACAAGGCGTAACCAAGACTCGCATCGTGGCCGGCATGAAATGTGCAAACATTGATTGAACGCGAGGCATTGATGGCAGTAATCACGAACGTCGGCGCCAGTGAGCCGTGCGTGTGGATGATATCAAACTTCCGCTCGCGAAAATAGCGCCGCACCTGGGCCAGCGGCCGCCACGCAATAGGAATGCGGGTGAAAGACTTGTTCGACTGAATGGTGATGCCCTGACCGATGCGCTTGATGTACTGCTCTTCTGGTGCTGTCTCAAGACAACCGATAGTGCGACTGTCGAAATTGGAAGTAAGAATGTTTACTTCGTGCCCCCGCCGCCGTAGCTCCACCGAGAGATGATGGACATGCTCAGCCACTCCGCCGATGTATGGATAGTAGTTGTCCGAGACCATGCAGATGCGCAGCGGTCGCCCCATCACTACTTTCGTCGCGGGTAAGCCGCTAGCCCGGCGCCGAGAATGGTCATCGCCCGTTCGAGGTCGGCGCAGTTAAGAACGTAGGCGATACGAACCTCGTCCTTACCCTTCCCCGGCGTCGCATAGAAGCCATCAGCCGGCGCCACCATCACCGTCTCGCGGTCAAGGCTGAAATCGTTGAGCAAGAAACTGGCAAACCGCTCAGCATCATCAATCGGCAGTTTGGCCATCACATAGAACGCACCCCGTGGCTTCTGACAGATCACGCCCGGCAGCCTGGCCAGCGCCGCGCAGACAACGTCCCGCCGGCACTGATACTCACGTCTGAGCTCCTGATAGTAACTTTCCGGAACCCGCAGCGCAGCCGCAGCCGCAAGCTGGTCAATCGTTGGCGGACAGAGCCGGGCCTGCCCAAACCGCAGCATCGCTGCCATCAGCTCGTGGTTGCGACTAATCACACAACCGATCCGGGCCCCGCAAGCGCTGTATCGCTTCGAAACGCTATCCACCAGGATTGCCCGGTCCTCAATGCCCGGAATGTTGAGGACGCTCGTATGTTCGGTGTCATCGTAGATGAACTCACGGTAGGCCTCGTCACCAATCAAGAAGAGGCCGTGCTCCCGACAGATGTCCCCGAGCATCTCCAGTTCAGCCCGGGTGTACACCACGCCGGTTGGATTACCCGGATTGGAGTAAATGATACCCCGCGTTCGCTCGGTGATAACCGCCTCAAATACCGAACGCGGCGGGAGAGCAAAACCATCCTCGGCCCGGCAGGTGACCGGCACCAGCCGCACGCTGGCCGTGGCGGCAAATCCTGCGTAATTGGTATAGAACGGCTCCGGAACGATAATCTCATCGCCGGCGTCAGCGATGGCATCAAAGGCGAAGGATATTGCCTCCGACCCACCGGTTGTAATAATCACATCTTTGGTCTCGACATTGATACCCACCCGACGATAGTACCCTACCAGCGCACCAATATACTCAGGCAGCCCCTGCGACGGACCATAGGAGAGCACCTTGATGTTGACATTGCGGTAGCCAGCCATCATCTCTGCCGGCGTCTCAATATCAGGCTGACCGATGTTTAGATGATAGACCTTGACTCCGCGCGCCCGGGCTTGGTCGGCAAGCGGCACCAGTCGGCGGATTGGCGACGCCGGTGCTTCGACCGCGCGTCGAGAGAGAGTAATCTGACGCATTGCTTCGACTCCTTACTCAGCTATCAGCCTTCCGGTCAGCGCTGCTAGCTGTTGGCAGTTAGCTGCTGCGCGAACTCAGCTTCGCTCATCGGGCTAACCGCGCCGGCCAGCCTGAACTCATCACTCAGCAGCTCGCTAATCAACCGGTCAACATCAGCTGGCGTTGTCCTATCAAGACCGGCAATCGTCGCATCCACTGGCGTGACCTCGCCGAGTAGCTGGTAAGTACGAGCCAGCCGCAACATCCGGCTGGTCGGGCTTTCCAGTGCTAGGAGCACCGAACTTCGGGTCATGTTGCGGGCCCGCTCGAACTCCTCGATGGCGAGCCCATGCTCACGCAGCCGCCGCAACTCATCACGAATGACATCAAGGCAGCGGCCCAGTTTGCGACTGTCGGTCACAAAGTAGATACCGAGCAGTCCAGAATCCACGTAGAGCTCGGTGAAACTTGAAATCGAATATACTAATGCCTCACGCTCACGCAAGCGCTGAAACAACCGGGACGAGACCCCGCCACCCAAGGCCGTATTCAACACAAACAGGGCGTAGCGTCGGGAATCAGCATAGGCGAATGCTGGCTTTGCCAGACAGACATAGCTCTGACTAAGTTCCCGTCGCGTCTCAAGACGCAGACCGGCTTGAGCCGGTGTTGGTGCGTTGCGTACCACGGGAACGCATTCGTTGTGCTCGGCAAGCAGTGGCGCAAACCGGTCAACCATTGCCTGATGACTGACATCACCGACCGCAACCGCCACCCCGTGCGCCGGGCCGTAGTAACGGTGGTAGTGGTCGCTGATTGACTGACTGGTTATCCTCGCCACACTCTCAAGTGTCCCGGCAATCGGCCAGCCCATCGGATGGCTGCCATAGACCGCCTCAAAGAGCAAACTGGCCGCAGTCGAATCTGGGTCCTCGGCCGCCGTCCTTATCTCCTCGGCGACAACCAGCTTCTCTTTCTCCAGCTCAGTAGCGGCAAATGCCGGACCGGACACAATTTCACAGAGCAGCTCAGTAACCGGCCCTGCCTGGTCACCAGCCGCCCGGCTCCAAAAACAGGTGCCCTCCTTGTCAGTGAAGGCATTGAGCTCAGCACCCAAACTCTCAGCGGCAATGTTTATCGCCACCGCGTCTTTGTCCGGCGTACCCTTGAACACCATGTGTTCAACCATGTGTGCCAGCCCGACTTTGTCGGCCGGGTCGTCGCGACCACCAACCCGAAACGAGATTCCGAGTGCGACTGAACGCACATACGGCAACTTTTCAGTAACAACAACCAGGCCGCCGGGGAGAGTCGTTACTTCTGGTCCGGCAGCCTGCTGCACGTTAGCTTCTAACCGCTGGCTTCGTCTGCCGGTCCTACCGGCGTTGTCCGCGTCGGTCCCGCCGGTCCCGGTCGCGCTCCCGGCCGCCACGGGGCGGACCGCTCCGCCGGGGTGGTCGGTCGGCCCGGCCAGAATCATCAGAAGGCGGGATCTCGCCTCGTTCCTCCATCGCCTTGCGGCGTGAGAGATTGACTCTTCCGAGCTCGTCAATCTCGACGACCTTGACCCAGACCTTGTCGCCAACCTTCACCGCATCCTCAACCCGGTTGTAGCGCTCCGGGCCAAGCTGCGAGATGTGAATCAACCCTTCTTTGCCAGGCAGAATCTCGACAAACGCACCGAAGTTCATCAACCGGGTTACCATCCCGTAGTAGAGCTTGCCGACCTCAACCTCAGCCACGAGCGACTCGATCCACTCGCGGGCGGCAGTAAGGGCATCTGGGTTGGTCGCGGCAATCGTTACCGTACCATCGTCTTCGATGTCAATCTTGGCGCCAGTCTCCTCCGTAATCTTCCGAATCATCTTGCCGCCGGGCCCGATGACCGTTCCGATCTTCTCCTTATCAATTACAATCGAGACGATTCGCGGTGCGTACCGCGAGATGTCCGGCCGCGGCTTATCAAGAGTCCTGTCCATTATGTCCAAGACATGCAGCCGAGCGACTGTTGCCCGCCGCAACGCCTCAGCCAACACGGTATACGGAACACCCGGCAGCTTCAGGTCGAGCTGGATGGCAGTGATTCCCCGCCGTGTTCCCGCCACCTTGAAGTCCATATAGCCATAGTGGTCTTCGTCACCGATGATGTCGGTCACAATCCGGTATTGGGCGCCTTGACTGAGACTTGTTCCCAGGGAAACGGTCGGGTCGCCGTCGGTAATGAGTCCCATCGCCATTCCCGCAACCGCTGCCCGAATCGGTACGCCGGCATCCATCAACGACAAAGAGCCAGCGCAGACCGAGGCCATTGAGGAACTCCCGTTGGACTCAAGAATATCCGACACCACCCGCACCGTGTAAGGAAACTCCTCCTCGCGGGGCATAACCGCTGCCAGGGCCCGCTCGGCCAGATCGCCGTGACCGATGTCGCGCCGACCCGGACCACGCAGGAACTTCACCTCCCCGACCGAAAACGGTGGGAAATTGTAGTGGAGCATGAACGACTTCTTCTCCTCCATCTCCAGCTCCACATCATCAATCACCTGCTCATCCTGCTTGGTGCCGAGAGTTGTTGCTGCCAGCGACTGGGTCTGGCCGCGAGTGAAAAGCGCCGAGCCATGGGTCCTGGGCAGCACGCCAACCGCGCACTCAATTGGCCGCACCTCGTCCTCCTTGCGACCATCGAGTCGTACCCCACTGCCAAGCACCCGTTGTCGCATGTCGGCACCTGTCATCTCATCAAGAACCTCACGGATTGCCTTGTCCATGTCCGGGTACTTCTCGGCCAGCTCGGCAATGACAGCGTTCGCGAGTTCGGTTCGGGCCTTTCCCCGTGCTTGTTTGTCCTGAATGTCATTCGCCGCCTTCACCCTGTCAGCCGCAAGTCGCTTGACATCCGCCGCCAGCTCTGGCGGCACCAATGGCTTGTCCATCACTAGCTTCGGCTTACCCGCCAGACTCCGCAGCTCCTCCTGCAAAGCGATAGTCTGCTTGATTACCGGCAGAGCAAGCTCCCAGCCCCGGTCGATATCCTCCGGCGAAGCATCCCGAGCTTGGCCGGCAATCGTCATCACCTGCTCGCCAACGCCGACGTAAATCATCCACATGTCGGCCTCGGCCTCACGGTTCATCGCCGGATTGAGTACAAACTCGTCGCCGAACTTGCCCACCCGGCAGGCACCGATCGGTCCCAGGAAGGGAATATCCGAGACATGCAAAGCAGCGGAAGCGGCGACTAGTGCCAGAAAATCGCCCTCATTCTCCATATCGGTCGAAAGGAGGAAACCGACAATCTGCGTTTCGTTGCGAAAGTTCGGCGGGAATAGCGGTCGAATCGGCCGATCAATCAACCGACAGGTAAGCGTCTCCTTGTCCCGCGGCTTCCCCTCACGCTTGAAGAAACCACCTGGTATCTTGCCGGCAGCGTAGGCCAACTCACGGTAATCAACCGTCAGCGGGAAAAAATCCTGATACGCAGTCGGCAACTCTTTCCTATAGCAAGCACTTGCCAGAATTACCGTATCGCCGTACCGAGCCAGCACTCCGCCATCTGCTTGTTTGGCCACACGACCAACCTCCAAGGAAAGTGTGCGGCCGCACACTACTTGCTCGACGCGGTGCACGTTAGCCCCGCAGCCCGAGACTGCTGACGATTTTCTCGTAGCGGTCTTTGTGGTGTTTAATCAGATAGTCGAGATGGCGACGCCGTTCGTTTACGAGCTTTATCAAACCGCGGCGCGAGTGCTTATCCTTCTTGTGCGTTTTCAGATGCTCGGTCAGCATCCCAATACGCTCAGAGAGAATTGCAATCTGGACCTCGGGCGAACCGGTATCTGACCCGTGCAACCGATAAGCCTCAATCAATCGGCCCTTCTGCTCTTTTGTCAGTGGCATGACAGTGTTTCCTCCGTATTATTATTTGCGACCTACAATACCCGAAGCTGGCCGGAAGTCAACCTCCCGTCACCTCATTCGTTGTCGCGTCAGCCCCGATGACCTGCTACCTGTCTGTTACTTACCGAACTAGAAACCAGTCTCTCAGTGGGTGGATGCGTCCGCGGCGATTGACAGACAGACATGATACGCTAAGATGTTGTAGTGTCCGGGTATTGCACTGACCAGCGGGATATACCCGCGCCGGCAGCGACCGGCGCCAATCGGTGTCCAAAACTCTTGGTGTCAGCTACACTTATCAACCCCAGTCCCGGACAACTCACCTTGACACTTTCTCAGCACAAACCTATAATGGCGGAGCGATGACAAAGGAGGAAGAATGCCCACAAAGCATTCTGCTTTCGCGGCAGCCTCGGCTGTTCTAGCAACACTACTACTGGCAGCACCCCTGCTTGCCGGTCCAGAAAACAACAATCCATGCCTGTGCAAACCGGCAATAACGCCCATGAACGGTACGACCAAAACCGTCTATGTGGCGACGGTCCAGTATGAAGACGCCGACGGCGATGTCCCGGCCAAGGTCGAAGTCTATATCAACGGACAACCCTACCCCATGCGTCTCGTCGGCGGCAAGGCTGCGCGAGGAACCTATCGCGCCCGACTCACTCTTCCGCCCGGCGAACACAACTACTACTTCTATGCCGAAGACGGTCGTGGTGGCAGCGAACGCTATCCTCGTTACGGAGCAATCGCCGGGCCATTTGTTGGTACGCGTCAGCCACTCAATCGCCAACCCGTATTGACTGACGGCGGCGTCTTCTTTGAACAGGGCTCGGACAAGAGTATCTTCACCTATACAGTGAAGTACCACGACCGGGATGACGACAAGCCACCTCAGGCAGTACGAGTGGTCATCGATGGCGTGCCCTACCAGATGAAACTGCACAAGGGCACGGCCAATAACGGCACTTATCTCTATCAGACCACGCTGGAGCCGGGACCACACGCCTACTATTTCGTTGCCCACGACGGTGAGGGTGACTGCGTTACCTTACCGGCCAAAGGCTTTCTGCGTGGTCCAATGGTGAATGGCCAGCCCAACCAACCACCTGTCCTGCTCGACCCGAACCAGGACCCAACAATTGGCTCGCCGAAATCGACTTTCAGCTATCGCGTTGACTACCGCGATGCTGACGGCGACCCCGCCGCTGTCGCGCTCATCTACATTGATGGCGTTCCCCACAAGATGTCGCGGCGGAGCGGCCGTAACGGTCTTGCCCAGTACAGCTATCGCACTAGGTTACCGTACGGCTCAATGCACGACTACTATTTCTACTTCGAGGACGGCCGCGGTGGCACCTGCCGCCTGCCCGAAGTAGGTACTTTTCACGGCCCGGTTGTGACCAAGTAGCAGACCTTCAGGAGGCCATTAATGAACCAAAACAAGACCGCAGCATTGGTAGCAATAGCCATAGCATTTACACTGCTGGTCGTGGTCGGTTGCGACAAGCCGCCAACAGTCCCAGCAAAACCAACCGGTCCAGACACAACGTGGACAGGAGTAAATACCACTTATACGACCGTAGCCACTGCCAACGGTGAGATTCAATATGTCTTCGACTGGGGCGATGGCAAGATTGACACCAGTGGCGCAGTTGAAAGCGGCACACAGTACGGCGGCAGACACGTCTGGAATGTCGCAGGCACGTATCAGATTAAGGCAATGGCACTGCTGGCCAAGAACACAGCCAAGGCTTCAGACTGGTCAGAAGCGAAGTCAGTCGTCGTGATTCAGAATGACGCGCCAATAATTGAGTCAATCTGGACTGTTGAATCGCGCTACACATCAAAGGAAGCGGAACTGCCAGTCCGGGCTTGGGCGCGTGACCCCAATGGTGATAGTCTGCGCATCTACGTCCAATGGAAGTCAAACAAGACTGACAGCTCAGCTACCTGGCTACCCAGCCCTAGCACCGACAGCCTTGCCTACGCTTATACAGACACTGGCACAGTCTGGATCAAAGTCTATGCCAAGGACAAGAAAGGTGCGGTTTCGAACCCTGAGTCAGTAAGCGTACGTATCGGCGAAGCCGGCGGTGTTATCTGGTACTGGTGGAACGCCGACGGTTGGCCATTAGTTACAACGCCAGTCCTCTACTTTAATGGAACCGACACAGTTGTCGGCGCCAGTTGCGAGGACGATTTCTACTTCTACACTCTCAAGGTCAATAGCCGACGGTTTGCTGACCGCGCTGGTCGAGTCCAGACAAAATATGTTTCAACCGAAGAATCCTGGTTCTCGGGCCATGCTGCCTATCTCGAATCCTACGGACATATCATCATTGGCTCTGATGAAGGAGAACTGTACTTCTTGAGAGGTGCTGGCCCAAGCCGGAAGTGGAACTGGCCAGACAGCGGAGTCAACAGTCTCACCTACGACGAATTCGGGCCCGCCTGCATATCCGGCAACAAAATCTACGTTGGCCGGGAAGAAAGTACCGGTGCCATCTACTACTTCCTTGATCGCGGTGACAATGAAGCACCGGTCGTCGCTGGCGGTCCATACTATCTAGGCTCCTCGGTCGTCGATGCGCCGATTGTGGACAATGCCGGTAACGTCTATTTTGGTACCGACTCCGGCTACCTCTACAAGATGAATGACCTCGTCAACACGGTCATCTGGCGTCTCCAGTTCCCTGGCGCTCGCGAGGTCTATGGCCCGATACTCGGCAACGACGGTACAATCTATTGCGCTAACGATGCCCGTCGGATTTACTCCATCAACCCCACAACGAATCCGCCGACGGTAAACTGGAGCTACACTCTTGACGGTATCGGCTTGCGACCTGTACTGGGTCAGTATCTATTTATTGGCACTGACATCGGTACACTCTACGCACTGACAACATCCGGTTCACTTGTCTGGCGGAGGACTCTCACCGACGCAATATCAACTGCGCCGATCATCGTGACTGGCGGACTGCTCTATGTACAGACCGACGACGATAAGCTCCACTGCATCCGCCAGGACAACGGTGTCGTCGAGTGGACGTGTGACTGCGCCGCGGTTCTGCCCAGCTCAGCACCACGCGCTCGCCGGCTGTCCGACGCCGATATCACACCCTCACCAACGATCACTGGTCGCGGCAACATCATCGTCCTTGGTGAACAGGCAACCTACTGCGTGAAGGGCTATCCCGACAAACTCCTTGATGCGAGTGCAGCCTGGCCCAAGTGGATGAAAAACGTCTATAACACCGGCAAATAGCATACATCTAGTCTGAAGCCGGCTCTCCTTAGCGAGAGCCGGCTTCGCTCTTACCAGAAACAGCTTGATCCTAGAACAGCAACTTTGCGCGCTTGACAAGTACGAAGTACAGTCCTATAATTTCTACGAGGCTACGATCAAACTGTGCTGAGGCAGGAGATGCAAGAAATACTGTCCGAACCTATCGGTCTGACAATCTCGACCGGTGTC
This sequence comes from Caldifarciminota bacterium, assembly GCA_965649295.1. Lineage (GTDB taxonomy): Bacteria > Hydrothermota > Tepidihabitantia > Tepidihabitantales > Tepidihabitantaceae > CBFGKH01. Next base: position 15,974 of record CBFGKH010000013.1, on the reverse strand, counting down.
GAATGGTCTGAGGTCATACCTTTCTGGATACCGGCCTTCTTCGGTGATGCCAATCGATCGCTAAAAGAGATTCAGCGTGATAGCTACCCATTGCTAATCCACGAACTCTTCGATACAACCAAACGACGGTATGTCGCGGCCTGCGATACCCTCGGTGTCGAAACCGAACTGGTGGAGCGCCTCGCCGACATGTTGACGCCTGACCTACCCTACCTACCTCGCGTCTATCGAAAGGTAGCGTCTTGGTATCGCTACGCTTTCGACCGCGAAAGCACCCACCAGGCTCCTGACAATGACGAACTAAGATCTGCTTGGGAAGAGTATTTCCGCGCCGAAATCCACTCGGTGACAAGTGACGAGGATGTCGCCCGCGCCGTGCTTGAGGCTGCAGTCTGGCCTGGCGCCCGTGCTGCCTCGGCCGAAGAACGTGTCGTTGCCCAGTTGCGTTATCGCTATGGCGAGATGACACTGCCACGTCGCCTCGCCATTCAACAGTGTGACCCAGCCATGCAAGACCTCTGCGCTGTCACCGTGACCGCTAAGATTGACCCGCGCGTGCGGCCCAACCCGCCCGACTAAAGGAGACCAAGGCAGCAGCGCGGAGAAGGCGGCAGGCAGCTTGACAGCTGCCTGCCGCTTTTTATTCTAGGCCTGTGATCTGCATCTACGAGGACGACGAAGTTGCTCGGCTATCGCCGCTGTGTGACCTGAGACCGACATGCGACATACTCTGCGGAAGGTTGACTCTGCTCGAGAAGCTACGCCGCTTCTACCCAACCACAGAGTTCAACCTATGGCTGCGTGATGAACTGGCCGAAATTGCTGCCGAAAACCACCCTGACTGTTATGTGAACAAACCGGTCACCAACTGCCGACTCTGGCTGTCTGCGCGGGCAATCCTCGACGAACCGATCTCCCCCTACGGTCGCAATGCAGTACTACTCTGCGATGATTACGTAGTAGGATTCCGAATCGGCGCCGAGCACGCGAAACAGTTGGCCAGAAACGCGGTTCTCCGAGCTGAATTGCCCGAAGAACAAGTCCGGGCACGATTGATGCAGTGGCCGTGGGACATCATTGAACGGAACGCAGCCGAGCTTCGCCGCGAACTAGGAAACCAGAACCAGAAAGCAGCTACCAGCACCCGACGACTGCCGAAAGGTGTAACCTTAGTCGGACCAAGAAGCAAGCTCCACCTGGCCGAAACGGCAGAACTCTGGCCCGGGGCAGTAATCTCGACTGCAACCGGTCCGGTATTTGTCGATCGTCTGGCTGTTATCCGGCCGGGCAGCTTTGTTGAAGGACCATGTTATATTGGCCCAGGCACGGTTATTGATGGAGCGCAGGTACGTCCTGGCTGTAGCTTTGGCCCCCAATGCAGGATTGGTGGCGAGGTCGAGTCAAGCGTGTTCCAGGGATACTCAAACAAACACCACAGCGGATTCATCGGTCACAGCTTCGTCGGCGAGTGGGTAAACCTCGGCGCCCTCACGACCAATTCTGACCTGAAGAATTCATACCAGCCAGTGTCGGTCTTCTTTGACGGCAAGCCTATTGACTCAGGTCTGCTCAAAGTCGGCTGTTTCATCGGTGACCACGCCAAGACTGCCATTGGCACATTACTCAATACCGGCACACGAGTCGGCACATTCGCCAACTGGTTTGAGTCTGGTCTGTCTCCGAAAGAGATTCCGGCGTTCGCTTGGGGAACCAAGGCCCGCTGGCCGATCGCGGTAGCAATCGAGAATGCTCGGCAGGTAATGAGCCGACGCGGGGTTAAGATGAGCCAGGCCTATGAACGGGCCCTGCGTGTCCTCTTTCAAAAACAAACTCGGCCGAACACCCCTTCGGGAACTCGCTCACCAACATGACCATCGACGTCGGCATTGACATTGGCGGAACCAATATCAAGCTCGGTCTGGTTGACCGCGAAGGGCGAGTACTAGCACGTAGATCGTTACCTACCAAGGCCAACTCCGGCCCAATACCGACACTGGAGCGTATCGCGGCCGCGGTCAGCGAGTTACGGTCAGGCAAGCGGATAGCCTCAGTCGGCGTCGGCATCGCTGGCCTTGTTGACCATACCAACGGTATTGTCCGTGTACCCCCCAATCTGCCCGGCTGGAATGGCACCCCAATCAAGGAATTACTCACTAAGCTCCTCCGTGTCCCAATTTTCGTTGCCAACGACGTCAACGCGATGGCAGTTGGTGAATGGCTACACGGTGCTGGTCGCGGTTGTCAAGACCTTCTCTGTGTTACCCTCGGAACTGGGCTTGGTGGCGGCATCATTACCGGCGGCAAACTGTTACTTGGTGCCAATCACGCTGCCGGCGAAGTGGGCCATACCAGCATTGCTACTGGCGGCCCACCCTGCCGCTGCGGGAGCCGCGGCTGCGTCGAGCGATATGTTGGGGCTGCCTACCTTGTGGACCGCGCACGAAAACGTATCCGTGTTCAGCAAAAAAAGCTGACAGTGCATAGAAACCAGACTAGCCTGTTTGGCGTCCGGCCTGCCGATGGGCCGAGCCTAATCCTCGAACTGGCAAGTGGCGACTATTCGCGCATCACTACTCGTGAAATCGGCATGGCTGCTCGCCGTGGCGACAAGTTGGCGGTGGAACTGGTTGACGAACTGGCGTTCCACTTAGGAGTCGGCCTAGCCAACGCAGTCCAGATTGTTGATCCAGAAAAAATTGTCGTCGGTGGCGGTGTTTCTCGGATTGGCAGCCCGCTATTGCGAGGTTTGAAACGAACGGTTTTCGCCTACATTCCGAACTTTCCCGGCCGACGGCTTGATATTTGCTTCGCCGAGCTCGGCAACGATGCTGGCATTGTCGGTGCTGCTCGACTGAGACGAATCGAGCTGAACTGACTAGACCTTTTCCATCAGGTAGTCCCAAAGCCCGACCTTCCGCACGCGCAGCTCCATAATAAAGCTGCCGTCTTGAATGAAAGGCCGGAACTCCTGAGCGTAGTACAACTGCCGCTGGGCAGTGTTGTGCCCGTACCAAAGCTTTCCCTGCCTAAGAATCCGGTGCAGCGTGCTGTCATAATTCCCTTCCATGGTCTTGAACCCGTAGTTAAGCAGTGTAACCAGCATCGCCACGTGGCGTGGGTAGGCAACCACTGAGTAGGCCTTGTTCTTACGAGCCAACGCGATCACGAGCTCGACCATGAACAGCGAGTAGTTCCGCCCCCGGAATCTCGGCCGCATGTACGCTCGTGTCAGTTCCCAACGCTTCATGTCGCGGCCTTCGGCGTCGTGCCACCTTGGATCAATTCGGTCGTAGCCCATGTACTCTTCGCCATTTGCCCGATTGCCAACATAGACCTCAAGGATATCCTCACCGGTAACTGCATCGTGATAACGGCGAATCGAGAACCAGTGGTCGTCAACCCAGAGCTCGGGTTTAGGCAAGACGATCTTACCCTCGGGTTTGACCTCGATGAAACGGCGTAGCTCGTCGTTATTGTGAGCCGGTATCTGTCGGGTAATCTCCTGCACCCAGCGCCCAACGGTCTTGCGGTCAATCATCTTTGCCTTATTGTTCTTTCACTCCCGAGCGTCCTGCCTTAGAGAGCAACTGAGCCAGGCTTGCCTCGTTCTCGACCAGCACTTTACGTGACTTCGAGCCCACATAGGGCCCGACAATCCCATACTGTTCGAGTTGGTCGATTATGCGGCCGGCTCGTGCCCAGCCGATGTCCAGCCGGCGCTGAAGCATTGAAACCGATGCCTCTCGGTGGCGGACAACAATCTGGGCCGCCTCGACGAACTTCTCATCCAGCTCGCGGCCTTCGTCCGCCTGGGCCCGGCTGCGCTCAGCCAGAGTCTCAGGACTTTCCTCGGGCAGTGTCTCATAGTATTTGCGCGCCATCAGTGTGTCAACTACATCGTCAGGCAAGATTGAACGGAGATTCTCCTGCTTGGCCTTGATTCCGGACTTCTCACGATCGTAGAAGACATCAACAACTTCCCGCTCGACAATCTGTCGCGCCCGGCCGACTGGGTCCTCAACCAAACCGGCGAGCATCGCTGCCAGATGCGTCTCAGCCCAGAGGTCAACAATTCGCTTGGCAGCACGATCGGAAACGAAGCAACCGTGCAGTCGCGCTGGCTCACCTTTGCCCGGCGGCAGGAAGAGCATGTCGCCACGTCCCAGCAAGGACTCAGCACCGTTCATGTCGAGAATCGTCCGCGAGTCCGTTTTGGACGCGACTTGGAAGGCAATCCGACACGGAAAATTGGCTTTGATTAGCCCAGTGATGACATCAACCGACGGCCGCTGGGTCGCCAGAATCAAGTGAATGCCAACCGCTCGCGACATCTGCGCCAGTCGGGTGATGCGCTCCTCAATCTCATTGGGAGCACGCAGCATCAGGTCAGCAAGCTCATCAATTATGACGATGATGTAGGGCTTGGGGACGAACCCCTCGGCCATCGCCCGCTGGTTGTAACCGACAATATCACGCACTCCCAGATTGGCAAACTCACCGTAGCGAGTTTCCATTATCGCCACGATACGGTTAAGCTCATTCACCGCCCTGGTTGGATCGATGGTTGTCGGATTGAGTAGATGTGGTATTGGGTTGTAAACCGGCAGTTCGAGCTGCTTCGGGTCAATCGTCAGAAATCGCACTTCGGCCGGCGACGAACGATAAATAATTGATGCAATTATCGAGTTGATACAGACCGACTTGCCCGAACCAGTGGTACCAGCAATCAGAACATGGGGCATCACTCGCAAATCAGCGCAGGCCGGTTCACCGGTGATGGTCGTGCCCAGCGCAAATCCAAGGGGCGAACGCTCCTCTCGGAACGCTTGACTTGTCAGCACTTCACGAAGATAGACCGTCCGTCGGTTCTTGTTTGGCACCTCAATCCCAACAGCATTCTTGCCCGGTATCGGCGCGAGAATGCGAATTCGCTCAGCGGCTAGCGCCAGCGATATGTCATCTTGACGGCTAGCAATGCTCTGAATCTTGACGCCTGGCGCCGGCTCGAGTTCGAAACGGGTAATCATCGGGCCGGACAGGATATCAGCAATGCGACCGTCAATGCCAAACTGTCGCAGCTTGTCAAGAAGAACCACAGCTTCCTGCTCTGATTCGCGCCGATCCTTGCTAACCTTGTCCTGCTCTGTCGGCTGGTCAAGACAGTCAAGAAACCGTGTCTGAAACTCGCTTAGGTTGAATTTGGTCGGATTAGGGAAAGTTTTTCGTGCTCGTGCTGATCCTGGTGCAGTAGTTGCGTCCTTCGGCTCGGATCGTTCCGATACCTCTATTGGCTCCACAGCCGGAGGTTTCGGTCTAGCTAGAGGTGACTCCGATGTACTGCCATCAGCAGTCGTTGTTTCCGCCTTCCGAACCTTGGAACGAGGTTGGAAGAAGTGAACTAGTTCCAGCCAGCCTAGTCGCAACCATGCCACCTCCGGCACTCGTAGCTTGGCGAAAAGCGCCAACGTGATAAGAAAAAGACCAACCAGCGCAATCAATGTTCCAACCGGACCAAGCAACGCCTCTAGGCCAGCCCTGACTCGAAGCCCGATGATGCCGCCCAACGGCAGTGGTCGGGCAGCGGGTGCCAGCAGAACATACCGACTTGGCACAAAATAGGCCAACGCCGTGGAAAAGAAACCTGCCATCAATGCGATGAACACCGATTGCAGAATGTCCGGACGAACTGGTCGGGCCGACCAGATGTTGCGAGCCCAGATCATCAGCAATACTGGCCCACAATACGCTCCGTATCCGCTAAGCCAGGAAAAGAGATAACCCAGCAGCTCTCCGGCCTTCCCAACGAGGCGCCAGCTAAACAGGACCGGCAGCTGATAGGAAACTAGCGCCAGCCCTAAGAACAGAGCAGCTGCTCCGACCAGCAAGGCAACCAACCGCCGCCAGTTCTTGGCCGACCCAAACCAGAGCACTGCTGCCAGTACAATAACAAACGGTAGTCCGAGACTCGACTTACCCAGCAAGAAATCAAGCCCCCGTGCCAGCCACCAACCTAACGGCCCGCAGTAATTCGTGCTTGGTGGCCGGTTGATGAAGTAGTGGCAGACGAGACTCGCTGTCGCAAACAGCACAAGCACGGCGACCGCAATGCCAAAAGCAAGTCTAGCGCCGCCTGAATTCGTCGCTGCTGACTTCGACTTGGCCGCCATGCTAGGCCAGCGGTCGGCCGGTTAGCACAACACCGAACATCCGCAGCAACGGCGTCATGTAGAGCCCGAAGAGCGAAATACCGGTCAGTTGGCCAACGAGAATCACGCCAATAAGAATCACGAATCCGTAGTGCTCGAGCGCGGCATAACGTTCAGCCAATTCACGCGGCAAGAGATGATAGACAAGCCGTGAACCATCCAGCGGCGGTATCGGTATCAAATTAAAGAAACAGAGGATCAGATTGAACAAGACAAAGTAGTTCGTGACGGTCCACAGAAATCCACCGATTCCGAGCAGACTCAAGAGCCTCAGCATTGTACCGGCAACTACGGCCGTCAGGAAGTTCGCTAGTGGCCCGGCCAGCGAGGCAACTGCCATATCTCTGGTCGGATGCCGAAAGTTTGCTGGATTGATCGGCACTGGCCGAGCCCAGCCGAACCGAAAGAGAAACAGTGCGATTGTGCCGATCGGGTCAAGATGCTTCAATGGATTGAGTGTCAGCCGGCCCATTACCCTTGCCGTGGCATCACCCAATCGCCAGGCGACATAGCCATGAGCAAACTCGTGGATTGTCAGCCCAAATAGAATTGCTGGAGCCGCAAGAAAAACACTTGCCAGACTAGTCATCATTAGCGTGTCCCAATCCGCGCTACCCGACGCAACCAAGCCAACTCGTCCGCCATCGTGCGGATTGTACCGTCGAGCCGGGCATAAAGCAAACGGTTCAGTAGTCGTTGGTACGCGGGCCCGGGCCTGAGTCCTAGTGCCCGCAGGTCAGCACCAGTGACAAACGGCTTCGTATCTTTGTAGCGGCCAAGGTAGTTGGCGATGTGCTCTCGCGCCCGACCACCGGCAAGCGCGCCAAGAATGTGCACCGTCGCCTCAGGCAGCGGTCGCAATAACCGATAGACCGCACTCGCTCGGCAGACCCTACTCAACTGACGGGTGACCTGCCGCCGGTAGCGCATGGCTGCCGCTGCCTCGCGTTCCTCCTTAGTAATTGGGAATCGTTCATTCACGGGCAGCGTCCCTAGCAACCAAAGAAATAGCGAATTCGGCTTGACCCCGTTGCGAACGAGCTTCTGTAGCTCAAGCAAGAAACCGCGCGGTCGCTGCCAGTTCATAGCCGATTCGAGTACATGCTCGTGGATGATTGCCTCGAACATCGGTAACACCAGCGGCTCGGCGCAGACTAAACGCAATTCGTAGAGGATACGCTCTGGGGTAAGTCGGCCTGGATAGCCAGCCTTCACCGACTGCCGCAGCAGTTCTAGAGTCTTCAGCTCAATGGCAAAGTTGAGCCGGACTGCAAAACGGATGGCACGGAAAATCCGTGTCGGGTCATCAATAAAACTACGGTCGTGCAGCACCCGAACCTGTCGCCGACTGATGTCGGCCTGACCCTGCTGCGGGTCAATCAACCGACCGAACGACTCTGGTGTCAACTCAAAAGCGATTGCATTAATGGTGAAATCGCGCCGACGCAGGTCCTCTTCAATCGAAGCAGGCCTTACGACAGGCAGCACTGCCGGCCGCGGATAGGTTTCAGTTCGCGTCTGGCTGATATCAATATGGCGGCAGGCGAGCCGGACAGTGCCGGTCAGAAACCGCTTATGAAACACAAAGTGCCCGCCAAGCTCACTGGCCAGGGCCTTGCCGAACTCGGCCGGCTGCGACTCAACCGCAACATCAATGTCCGGACTCGGTCTGCCAAGCAGCATGTCCCGTACTGGTCCACCAACAAGAAACGTCCGCGTGCCCAGTGTCTGGCCGATACGGCCCAGCTGCCTCAGTAACTCCTGCAGCTCAGACTCGTTGACCAGATCCGGAACAGCGGGACTAGAAGCCCATGCTGCGGGCCATGTCTTCTTCTTTGCCGTGGAGCTTGATCTTCCCAAACCGGTCTTCGTATTTCTTGATATTGTCGGCCAGCGCGTTATGCAGCAGTTGCGCATGCTGCGGTGTCATAACGATGCGCGCGAATACCTTGGCTTTAGGTAGGCCGGGCAAGATCCTGGCAAAGTCAATAATGAACTCCGAAGGCGAGTGGGCAATCAAAACGAAGTTCGAATAGACACCCTCCGACTCCTTCTCGCCAATCTCAATCTGCACCGGTGGTCCGGCCGGTTGCTGTCTTTCATCAGCCATTGCTCACTCCTTTCAATTCAGTTGTAGTACTAGCGCTACCCGTATCACTGTGCCGGTCAACGACCAGGAACCAGTCGCAGGAAACGGCGCTTCCCCGCTCGCAGCACGACCGGCTCTTGCACTCGGACGACCGTTGCCGGATCGGTAATCCGCTCATCACCCAGCTCTACTGCTCCCTCGGCCAGCTTGCGTCGGGCCTCACTCTTTGAGGGGAGAAGACCCGTGCCCACCAGCAGCTCGACAATGTTCTGCCCCGCCTTCGGCACGCTCCACTCCGGTATCTCGGTTGGCGCCTGTCGCTCGCGAAATACTCGGTCAAACTCGGCCGCGGCCATGGCCGCGGCTGCGGCTGAGTGATACATAGTGATAATCTCGCGGGCGAGTTCTGCCTTAACATTGCGTGGGTTCTCACCGGCTGCCAAGCGTTGCTCGATTGCTCTGATTTCTGTCTCGCTACGGTCGGTGCAAAGCGTGTAGTAGTTGATTATCAGACTATCCGGGATTGACATCAACTTACCGAACATCTCGTGCGGCGATTCGGTGATACCAACATAGTTGCCGTATGACTTCGACATCTTCTGTACACCATCCAACCCTACCAACAACGGCATCGTCATCACCACCTGCGGTTCCTGGCCGAACTCGCGCTGCAACTCCCGGCCAACGAGCAGATTCCAATACTGGTCCGCGCCGCCGAGCTCGATATCGGAACGTACCGCCACCGAGTCGTACCCCTGAAACAACGGATAGAGCAACTCATGGACATGGATCGGTACCCCGGCCTCGAGCCGCTTCTTGAAGTCATCGCGCTCAATCAACCGGGCAACCGTGTATTTTGAGGCCAACTTGATAACGTCGGCGCCTCCCAACGAATTCGACCACTCTGAGTTGTAGCGGAACTCACAACGCGCCGGATCAAGAATCTTGAATACCTGTTCCCGATACCGCTCCATATTTGCCCTAATCTGCTCGTCAGTGAGCTGGGGCCGGGTCTTGGACCGGCCGGTCGGGTCGCCGATGCTACCGGTGAAGTCGCCGATAATCAGCACAGCGGTGTGACCGGCATCCTGAAACTGACGCAGCTTGCGCAACGGCACCGCGAAACCAAGATGAATATCCGGACCCGAAGCATCAATGCCCAGCTTCACCCGCAACGGCCGGCCTGTTCTTCGCGATTGCTCGAGCTTCGCTACCAGCTCGGCCTCGGTTTCGAGGCGATCAATTCCGCGCTTGAAGTCAGCAATCGTCACTGCCGCCACTCTTCGCTCACTGCTGCATCCGGTAGTCACCGAACTCTTCCGGCTTCAGGTTGCGAGCGCGCTCGCGCAACTCCCGCAGCCGCTCCTCATCGGCCGCTGTAATCCACTGTCCAGCCTGCTCCATTACCTCCTCAGCGACAAAAACCGGAACCCCACAACGCAGAGCCAGCCCAATTGAGTCAGACGGCCGAGCATCAATTGCGACCACGCGCTCAGCCGTCTCAATGACAACATCGGCAAAGAAGGTATCATTCTCAATCCGGGTTATGACCACCCGCGAGACTCTGCCTGCCATTCCCTCTACCAGCCGGCGCATCAAATCTAAGGTCAGCGGCCGCGGTGCGACAACACCGTTCAGGGCGTAGTCAATCGCGGCTGCCTCCAAGGGGCCGATGACAATCGGTAAGACCCGATCGTTGTCTAGCTCACGCAGGAGCACAACCGGCGAATTACTCGTGCTGTCGAGCAGAATGCCGACGACGCGGACCTCAATCATCGGCTGGCGCGTGGCGCGCCCATTGTCAGCCCTCGGCGACCCAGAGCTTGACGGTTGCAGTTACCTGATGGCCAAGCTTGATGCCGATGTCGTACACGCCCGGTGCCTTGATTGGCTCGTCCAGAACAATGGCGTGCTTGTCAACCGGGTGACCTTCTTTGGCCAGTAGTTCAGCGATGTCGGCATGGGTGACCGCGCCAAACGCACCCTCTGGTCCCATCTTCAGGGCTGTCTTGATTGTCACTAGGCCCAGGCGACTCGCTGCATCGGCCAGCTTCTTGGTGATCTTGGCCTCGCGCGATTCAATCTGCTCCTTGATCCGGTCGAGCTGCCGCAACTGCGATGGTGTTGCTGCGATTGCCAGCTTACGCGGAAGAAGATAGTTGCGGAAATAGCCGTCTTTGACGTTCACGACCGTACCGCGTGCACCGACCCGGTCAACATCCGCCAGTAGAATAACCTTCATCAGATCGGATTGTAAGGCAACAAGGCCATTGTCCGTGCCGTCTTGATGGCCCGCGCCAGTCGGCGCTGATGTCTAGCACAGACACCGGAAACCTTGCTCGAAACAATCTTACCCTTCTCGGAAAGAAAGTCGCGCAGATGCGGGTCACGGTAGTCAACCTCGCTCACGCGCTTATCGCAGAAGTAACACGACTTCCGCCGGCGGTTCGGTCCTTTGCGTCTCATCATAATTCGCAGCCAAGCATAGACAAACCCGGCCAATAGTCAAGGCTGACCGACGGCCAGGCTTAGAATCAGCCGCACGCTCTAGACCCCAATCAACCATCACGTCCACCGGCGCTCCCGCAAAGTAACCCGGTAGACTGTGTCATTCAGGCGCCAATAACAGTAATCTACGGGGCAAACCGCAGTCTCCATTGCGAAACTTGCGAGACGCCCCCGTGATGCATTCTGCACAAGAATTACCACAACCTGAAACTCCGTTGCGGATCGACGGTATCCAAGACGCTTCTAACGCCGTTGACAGTTGGGTTGCGGTCTCTAGATTTGTGGCAAGTAGCACTTCGCGTGAAAATAATCGCCAAACCAGCCTCTGCTGCAGCCCTGCTTCTCGCTATCCTTTCGGTTGCCAGTGGCAGTTGGCTGCCCGAAGAAAGGCTATCAGATTCGGCCGGTGTGGCTGACTCCACCTCACCGGTGAATGCTAAGTGTATCGGCTGCGACCGACAGGGTAACATCAGTGTGGTCTGGTACAGCCGCACCGGAGCCAGTTACTCTATCCGCTACCGACGCTGGGATGCCCGGCTCGGCCTCTGGGACACAGTGGTCACCATCTCACCCATTGGCAGTAGCGCTCGCAGACCGGCACTGGCAGTTGACGATTCGGGCAACGTCCACGTCGTCTGGCAGGCCGACTCGACAATCTACTACCGTTGTTGGTTTGAGTCGAACAGACAATGGGCTGCTGTCGAAACCGTTGCGACACGAACCAACGCCGCCTGCCCCAGCATTGCTGTCCGTCAGCCAGGCTTCGTTGTCACTGCCTGGTGTGCAATTCGGACCAGTAGCTATTGGGGTTGCTACTTCAGTCGAAGGGCGGGCAACGGCTGGAGCACCCCTGAACTGATCAGTCCAACCGCAAGCGAGGGGAATCACATTTGGCCAGCAACCGGGCTAGCTGATGACAGCTGCGCGACGGTCTGCTGGATTACAACCGCGGCAGGTGGGAAAGCATTTGCCCGAACTTGGGCTCCGCACTCAGGCTGGGGAAGCACGTTCACGCTCCTTGGCGACTACGTCAGAAACAGTGCACCATCAGTCGCTGCCGAACCGAACGGCACGATTCACACCATCTGCTGGGCAGAATTGGCGAGCTCCGATACCAGACTCGTCTATCGGCAGTGCCGCAATGGCGTCTGGCACGACAGCGTTCTCCTACCGCGGCCAGTAACAGTCCAAGACCCAGGATCGATTGCTGTTGATGAGTTCAACCGACCGCACGTCACTTGGTGCGCCCTACTCGGGAACTATAGACAAGTTCACCATAGCTGCGGCGACAGCTTGGGCCAGAACTGGTCGCCCATTGACACGCTGACTGCAGCGCAGTCCGACCGCTACAATCCCTCGGTCAGTTGCGGGCCTGATGGTTCGATTCAGGTTGTCTGGTATGACCGGCGCAACAGCTCGGTCAGCCCTGACATCTATTGCCGACGATTCTATCGTCGTCTGCGCGATGTCGGCGTAGCCAGACTGTCGGCATCTATGCCTGTTGATTCAGGTCTGCAATGTAGCCTGATTGTCTGGCTACAAAACAATGGTGACAGCACCGAATCCGATGTCCCAATCTGGTTCACGACTCCGGACACAACCGTGGTACGCATTGTGCCGACAGTCGCTGCTCGTGAATCGGTGCGTGTTACATGGGATTCATGCCTCCTGCATTACCGTGGTCTCGTGACCATCGCTTGCTCAACCGGTATCAGTGATGAATGGAACCGCAGTAACAACGCCATGCAGGAGTCGCTCTTTGTGCGGGTACTCGATGCTGCTGCCGACAGCCTTGTCGGCCTGGCTGACACAATTCTCACCGACACCCTTCGGCCAGGTGTCTGGTTAACCAACCGCGGCAACGCCAGTGCCACCGTATCGGTACTAGCGTGGATTGAGCCCTCTGGCTACGCTGAGTCAACGAGCGTTGTCCTGCCTGCCGGCACCGCTCGCCTAGTCATGCTGGCTTCGTGGCGAGTTGAGCCTGGTGAGTTCGTGCTCCACTGCTCGCTACGCTGCGACCGCGACCTTCATCCCGGCAACGACACTATCCATCGTCGGTTCTGCGTGGTACGCAATGTTGACGCAGCTGCGCTTGCGATTCTGCGGCCGCTTGAGGTCATTAGCCGCGGCCAGGTCGTGCCTGCAGCCAGCGTGGCAAATCGAGGTAACGACGCAGCAGCCGTACCGGTTCGTTTCACGATTCTCAATTCTCCCGACACGGCCTATCAGGAGTCGCTCGTCGTCTGGCTTGAACCAAGTGAGAGTCGCACCGTCGAGTTCGCTCCCTGGGAAATCACGCACAGCGGCAACTACACCGCTGTCTGCTGGACAGAACTCGCGAACGACCGTCAACCAGCCAATGATACGACAAGCGCCGACTTCCGGGTGGCGACAATTGATGCCGCACTAACGGCAATTGAACATCCTGCCGACACGATCCCAACCGGTTCAACCGTACCCGTATTGCGCATCGCCAACCTAGGCGATGAAACCGCCGAACCGAATGTGCTACTGGGCATTGTGGCCGACACTGGTCAACCAGTATATGCTGACTCAGCCACAGTCGCCGTCGCTCCCGGTCAGAGCAGAACACTGACGCTAAGTCCATGGACCGCCCAACCCGGCTGGTTCCGGCTGCATGCCTGGGTCCGACTGGCTGGCGACGAGAACGGAACCAACGACACCTTGCAGACAACTGTCCTAGTCGAATCATTGCTCAATCGCCACTGGTTTGGACTGCAACCCGTGCCCGACCAGCGCGGTGTCCGCGCTGGCGGTAGTCTCTGTCCATTCAGCGCTGGGCTGTTCGCAATCACCGCTGGGAATCGGCCCCGCTGCTTTCGCTACTTTGCCACTACCGACTCCTGGCATCGCTGCGCCGACGTGCCGCCTGGTCAGTCCAATCGGAATCCCCGCCATGGCGCTGCCCTATGTTCAGACGGCAGCAACTGCGTCTTTCTGATCAAGGGGAATCGAACCCGTGAGCTCTGGCAATACGACGCCGTTGCCGACTCGTGGTCGAGCCTCGTTCCGATCCCAACTTTTACCCGTGAGTTTCGGTTTGGGTCTGACCTAGTCTATCTGGCTGGTGACACGAACAGACTCTTCGCAATCAAGGGCAGCGGCACGCGCGAGTTTCTCGTTTATTGGCTTAGACAGAACCAGTGGCACAGCCGCCGGCCGCTGCCGCCCGGACCTGATTCGCTGCCAGCTCGCAATGGCACCGCCCTCACTAGCCTGGCCGGGCGAATCTTCTGCCTGAAAGGCGGCACCAATGAGTTCTACGAATACTTCCCGATCGGTGACTCGTGGCGGCAACGTGCGAACCTGCCCCTGACCAGTGCATCTGGCCATCACCGCAAAGCCCGAAAGGGTGCGGCCCTGACCAGCGACGGCAATCGCTACTGCTATGCTTTCAAGGGTGGTGGCTCGAACGAGTTCTGGCGCTACGATCGACAGGCAGACCAATGGCAACAGCTTGCCGACCTACCTGAATCCCGTCACCGTTACCGCATCCGGGAAGGCGGCGCGCTGGCTTACTACCTGGGCCGATGTTACGCCTTCAAGGGCGGCGGCGCAACCGAGTTCTGGATGTTTGACCCAACCGTCGGTGACTGTCCGCCGTCGCCACTACTCTCAGCCGTCTCTGCTGTCCGGCGCTCGGAAACAAACCGACCGCTCGGACCACTTGCAGAACCGGCCTACGACATCACCGGTCGCAAGGTGACAGCTAACTTGACTCAGCCCGGCATCTACTTTATCAGAATCAATAACGAAATCCGCAAACTCGTCCTGCTGCGCCGACCCTAACTAGGCACCGGTTGGCTGCAACAGTCGGCCGGTCACAGCCATATCTGGTCTGGCCCAAGCGCCGAGCATATCAGGCCGCTCGGACTGAGCTGGTCTGCGCAACGAAAGCACATTTCGGACTGCGCCGGTCGCAACATTATGCTCCTCGACAACCAATATGCCGTTGGCCAGAGTGACAACATTGAACGAAGGATACGACCGTCCCTTGAGCCGACGCGACGTCGCGGTGCCACCGGTGACAAGATAGGTGTTCTCCAGACGCCAAACCCAAGGCAGATGCTTGTGCCCAGAGAGAATCAGATCAATTCCCTGCTCAACGCACAGCCGCAGAACGTCACCGGAATCGGAAGGAATGTGTCGTTCGCGACCGGTGCCCGGTATCGGAATCAGATGGTGGTGCATCGCCAGCACGCGTAACCGCGGTGACGGTCGCAGCCGCTCAGCAATCAACGGATAGTTAGATCGGCCAACGTGACCATCATCAATATCCGGTTGGCTTGAATCAATGCCAAGCACGACTACTGCCTCGTCCTCATAGGAAGGATAGCGGGTGCGAAACAGCTCCTCGAACAACATGTAGCCTTCATTACGAGCGTCGTGATTGCCGGGCACAACCACTAGTGCACCGGTCCGCAACTGCCTAATGAGACGCAGTGCCCTTTCATACTCATCGATATGGCCCTCGGTCGTCAGGTCGCCGGTAATGATGGTTAGGTCCGGCCGGATACTCTCACTCGCCTCAACCACATGGTCGGCCCAATCTGGCACAAAATACCCGCCGGCTACATGCAAATCAGACAGATGAACAATCTTCATACCACGCTCCGTTTGGTTCGCCTTGGTTCGGAAAATCGGGCGGGGGTTCGCACCCCCGCCCGATGGCAACGCGGGACATCCCTTCCCAACCAAGTCCATTATCACCAGCTAGATTTGGGCTGTATAAACGGAGAATCAGCTCAGCACAAGCCTGCCAAAGTGGCCGCTTGCCTAGACCGGCAGATAGACAGTAAAGGTTGTGCCTACGCCCGGCACCGACTGCACACCAACCTCGCCACCGTGGAGCTGGACGATGTGCTTGGCGATTGCCAGTCCGAGTCCGGTCCCGCCCACCCGTCGCGACCGCGATTTATCGACCACGTAGAAACGCTCGAAGATGCGCGGCAGATGCTCGGGACCGATGCCCAGACCAGTATCCTTGACTGTGATTGCCAGCGAGGCCCGGCCACTATCTGTCGCCGACGCCACGAGCTTCACGCCTACCGTCACCGTGCCGCTCTCCGTGTACTTGACGGCATTGTCGAGTAGGTTGATAAAGACGTGTTCGAGCTTGACTGCGTCCGCCTTGATTGGCGGTAGGA
>CBFGKH010000012.1:0-40521 GCA_965649295.1 Caldifarciminota bacterium | reverse complement strand
GTCGCCGCCATTGTCGCCGGCGAACGGAGCTGACCTCTACACGATGTCCTTGGGCTGGTACATTTCGTGGAATCCGGCGCAGGCGGTGTGGCGGCAGACTGCGGATGTGGTGAACGCGGCTGGTCTGGCCCAGATGGTGGCTGCGGGCAACGAGCGCGGCTACTTCCCGCCACCGAACAACTGCCGTTGTCCGGGTAATGCACCGCCGCCGTGGTGGAACCCACAGAACACCGGCACCGGTGCATTGTCGGGCATCACGTCGATTGGCGCGACTGACAGTCTTGATAGGATTGCCAGCTTCTCAAGCACCGGGCCGACATCCTGGCAGTCGGTTGCGCCGTATAACGACTATGCCTATCCGCCAGGGCTGACGCGGCCGGATGTGTCGGCGCCGGGTGTGGCCGTGAAGTCGTGCAGCTACACCGGCAGCGGCTATCAACTGATGGACGGCACCTCGATGGCCACGCCGCATACGGCAGGGGTGGTCTGTCTGATGCTGCAGAAGAACCCGAACCTGACCCCGAGGCAGATAGACTCGATTCTCGAAACTACGGCCTTTGACCTTGGCCCGGCCGGCAAGGACAATGATTTCGGTGCTGGCCGCATTGACGCGCTGGCCGCAGTGAATGCGACACAACCGCCTTTCGGTGTGAGATATCACAGCCACATTATTGACGACAGTTTGGGTGGCAATAACGACCGAATCGTCAACCCGGGTGAGCAGATCAACCTTCCGGTCTATGTTGTCAATCTCTGCGATTTCACCGCGTACGGTGTTACCGGCGTGCTGCGGACGAATGACGGGAACATTACGATTACGGATTCGGTGCGCTACTTTGGTTCGATTCTGGAGGATTCGCTCGGCTATACCGGTGCTGACGGCTACCATTTTGCCGTTGCCGCATCCTGCACCAATCGCTATGAGTTGAAGTTTGATCTCGCGGTTACCGATACCAACGACTCAGTCTGGGTGACCGGTTTTTCGATTCTGGTCGGTACGCCGCGCTATGTTGCGGATTCGGTCTTTGCGTATGACGGAGTCAACGGCAAGATTGACCCGGGCGAGGAGTGCGACATTGCGATCCAGTTGAAGAATCGGGGGCTGGGTAATGGCTATGACGTAAGCGCGGTGCTGGTGTCGGCTGATGCTCGATTTGAGGTGTTAGACTCGACCGCAGTCTATGGCTTGGTACCGGCTGATTCCTGGGTGATGAATGAAGCTGATCATTTCCGAGTCAGGGCAAGTGCCGCCATTCCGCGCGAGTTTGTGATTCCTTGTTCACTGCGTATTACCCAGACCGGTTACCCGCCGACAACGGTTGCTTTCGGTATCACTGTTGGCAGGGTGACGCAGGTTGACCCGATTAGTGACGGGCCGCGAACCCCGGCCCTCTACTGGGCCTATGACGATGGTGATGCGCTATACCAGCAGGCGCCGGTCTATAACTGGGTTGACATCACCGGGCTAGGCACACGGCTGACGCTTTCTGATGACCAGACTGTGCAGATTACTATCCCGGCCGGATTCGGACCGTTCAGGTTCTACAACCAGAACTATACGATGCTTTCGATTTGCAGCAACGGCTGGGTCGGACTGGGCTCGACAACGGTTTCTACCTACACCAACACGGCCCTGCCTAACACCTCACTGCCGCCGGCGATCTTCGGATTCTGGGATGACCTTTATCCGCCGACCGGCAATGGCGTCTTCTGGTATCACGACGCGGCGAACCACCGGCTAATTGTGCAGTATGATTCAATCTCACTATACCGTGCTCGCACAAGCTTTGAGACATTCGAGATTATCTTCTACGATACAACGCGTGCGGCACCCGATGGAAACTGCGAAGTAGTCGTGCAGTATCGGCGGGTTGACGACCCGAGTTCGTGCACGGTCGGTGAGCAAGACCCGAGCCGAACCATTTTTATCCAGGCGCTTTTTGATGGCAGCTACCACCGCGGGGCGATGCCGATTGTTGCTGGCCGGGCAACCCGCTATCTGACGGTTGAACCACTAGTCGGCATTGCGGCACCGCCAACGTCGCTGCCAGCTGGTCGTTTGAGCCTGATGCCGTCAGCCAATCCTTTTGCTGGTCGGGTCGTGCTGAGCTACTCGCTGCCGCAGCCAGCTAGCGTGCGGCTAGCGGTCTATGACGCTGCCGGCCGGGTGGTGCGAGAGCTTGTCAATACTGGTGTCGGTCAGCAGGCAGCGGGCAGCTATTCAATTAGCTGGGATGGTGCTGATGAGAATGGCCGTGAACTTGCGGCTGGCATCTATTTCTACCGGCTCGAAAGTTCGCTTGGTGAGCTTTCGCGCAAGGCCGTGCTGACGCGGTAGCTTGGGATGAGTTCATCCAATTGGCCCAAGAGTACCGCTGCTGTCTGCTGCGGGCGTTGGGCTTTCAGACCGAAAGGAGTGCAGAAGTGAGACAGACTAGTTTCGTGCTGGTGCTGCTGGCTCTGGCTGGCATCGCTGTGGGCGGTTGGCTGGGCAATGGTAGCCCGGCTGCTCCCCGAGTGCAGGTGCAGAGTGAGGGCAGCAGTGCTACGGTGCTGGACATCACGCTGACTGGCGTTGAGACCCAGCAGAAGATTGAGGCCGGTCAGACCTACACGGCTTTGTCCCTGCCAGGGCAGCCGGCGATGACCGGCATCATTGGGGCACCGGCGTTGCCCCAGATTGTCAGCAATCTGGGATTGCCGGACAATGCGAGAGTTACGGTTGAGGTGCTGGAAGCAGAGTATCAGACCTACGCCGGTGTGCTTGTTTACCCGGCCCAGCGGCCACTGACTGACCACGACGAGCCAGAGTTCACGATTGACCCGGCAGCCTATGCCAAGGACGTTCAGTATCCGGCTGAGCTCGCGCGGGTGAGTTTGCAGTCGCAGTGGCGCGAACTGCCGTTTGCTACCATCGAAATCTCGCCAGTCACCTACAACGCGGCCAAGCAGGAGCTGCGCGTCTATACGCACCTGCGCGTCCGGGTGAATCATCCGGGTACGCCGGTGCGACGAGTGATTGAACCTTGGCTCGCCGGGATTTACAGCTCGCACATTGATAACTTCGATCAGTTGCCGGTTGATGTCCGCTGGAACGATAATCCGGGCGTCCGCTATTTAGTGATTGCGCACAGTGCTTATCAGAATAGCTGGCTTGACAGCCTGGTCGCCTGGCATTACAAGCGTGGCGTCAGGACGCGGGTAATCTATGGCTCGAACTGGACCGATGTTGCCATCCGCGAATCGGTCAAGGCTGAGTATAATCGCAACAATCCGCCGGTGCTGCGCTGGGTGCTTCTCGTTGGCGAGTACAACCAGATTCCACAGCACAACTACCCGGCAGTCGGCGGTGCTGATATCTGGTACGTTGATGTGGTCCCGCCGGCATCGCCGGACAACTACTTTGATGTCGGGCTGGGCCGGTTCAGCGTTACGGACACGGCCGACTTGCGCAAACAGATTCTCAAGACGCTGAAGTTCCAGAAAGACCCACCAATGACTCCCGACTGGTTCAGCCGGGTCTCGCTGGTAGCGCACTCGGAGCAGTATCCGCTGAAGTACGCGGCCTGCTCGCGCGGCATCTTTAACTTCCCATACCCGCTCTACCGTTACAACTTTGACACCATCTTCGGCGGTGCTAACGGTACCAATGCGATGGTCACGAGTGCAATCAACGAAGGCAGGGTAGTAGTCAACTACCGTGGCCATGGCGACGAGACGTCATGGACTGGCTGGGACCGGAACGGTGCTAGTTGGGGTGCGGCCCAGGTCAATGCTCTGACCAACGGCGACATGACGCCGGTTGTGATCAACTGCTGCTGCCTCAATCATGTCCTTTCGACACCTTCGTGCATGGGTGAAACCTGGATGCGCAAGTATCCGGGCGGAGCCGTGGCCTCGGTCGGCGCCTCCGAGGCCTCCTATACGATTCCGAATCATGGTTGGGACTCGCTGCTCTTCCGCTGTCTCGGCGATACCTATCAGAACAACGTGCCGGGAGTACGGCTCTACTCCTGCCCGACGTACGATCTGGGCTGGATGCTGAACAATGCCGATGCCTATATCCAGCGCTACTACAGCTCACAGGGCGGCACTGACAATGCGCAGATGTACTACTGGCTCGGTGACCCAGCACTCAGTGTTTGGACCGGGGCGCCAGCAGCGCCGACTGTTGACTACGTGCCTATCGCCCCGCTTGGGCAGTTTGACATGACACTAACGGTCACTCGGCAGGGCACACCGGTCAAGGACGCGCTCGTCTGTTTGTGGAAGCCGGGCGAGTTCTATGTCACCGGCTACACCAATGCCGCGGGAACGGTTACTTTGGCGATCAATGCTCTGACCCCGGGTGAGTTCCACGTCACCGTGACCGGACAGAAGATCCTGCCGTTTGAGGGTACTTGTCTGGCGCAGACATCAGGCACCGCCTATGTCACCTATCTGCGGCATACGATTGATGATGTCGGCGGTGGCAACGGTGACGGTAGCGTCAATCCGGGAGAGACAATCAATCTACCGCTCTGGGTGAAGAACCATGGTGACTCAAACGCGGTGGGTCTGGTTGGTACATTGCGCATCAGCGACCCGTTTGTTACCCTGACTGACTCGACGCATAACTTCGGGACAGTGCTGGCGCGCGACTCGGCCTGGACCGGAGCAGACGGCTACGAATTTACGGTCGCGCCGGCCTGTACCAATGGGCATATGATTCAGTTCCAGCTCGTCTGTCGGGATGCGAACGATTCAACTTGGACATCACGGGTTATGATTCGGGTTGGCGCGCCGAACCTGGCTTATGTCGGTTACGCGGTTGACGACAATGTGCCCGGCGGTAACCGTAATGGCCGGATTGATCCGAGTGAGAGCGCCGAACTGATGGTCACCCTGCGCAACACCGGATTTGGCCACGCTGCTAACGTGACGGCAGTGTTGCGTTCGGGTGATAGTCGGTTGCTGGTTGATGACTCGCTTGGTACCTATGGCCTGATTATGGCGGAGAGCACGGGCACGAATAGTGCAGATCGGTTCGCGGTCACAACTCTAGCGATGGCACCGGAGACGCCGATTTCCTGTACGCTGATTGTGACTTGCGGTGCGTTGGTGCAGCGAATGCCGTTCACAATCATGGTTGGCGAGATTAGACCGGTTGATCCGATTCCGGATGGGCCGCGTACCCCCGCACTTTACTGGGCTTACGAGAACACCGACACGATGTATAGTGAGGCACCGCAGTACAACTGGGTCGAGATTGCTGGCCTGGGTACACGGCTGACGCTTTCTGATGACCAGACCGTCACCATCAACCTGCCGGCTGGCTTCGGGCCGTTCCGGTTCTACGGGCAGAACTACACGACGCTCTCGATCTGCAGCAACGGTTGGGTCGGGTTGGGTTCGACCACGGTTTCGACCTATACGAACACGGCCTTACCCAACACCTCACTGCCGCCGGCCTTCTTCCTACACTGGGACGACATGTATCCGCCCTACGGCGGTGGAGTCTGGTGGTATCACGACGCGGCGAACCATCGCTTCATCGTTGAGTATGACTCGGTGCCTTTCTATCGTGCTCAGTCGAATTATCAGAAGTTCCAGATTATCCTCTATGATACAACCCTGGCTGCCTGGGACGGCAACTGCGAGGCGGTGATGCAGTACCAGATAATCACTGACCCGTCCTCGTGCACGGTTGGCGAGCAGGCGGTTCCCACAACGGGAGTCTATATTCAGTGTCTATTCGACAACAACTACCACCGCGGTAGCTCGGCGTTGACGGCCAACCGGGCAATCAAGTTCACGACTGACCCACCGTTTGTGGGCGTCAAGGAGGCTGCGGCTAGTGGTGTTAGGCTGAACCGTGGCCTCGCCTTGGCAGTGGCTCCCAATCCGTTCCGGACCAGCGCTGGTGTCAACTGGCAGGTGCCGGTACCGGGCCGGGTACGGCTCGTGGTCTTCGATGTGAGCGGTCGGGCCGTCCGAACCCTGGTTAGCGGCCAGGTCGAAGCTGGCAGCTATACAGTGCAATGGGACGGTCGCGATGACGCGGGCCAGCTCGTTGCAAACGGCACGTATCTCTATCGGCTCGAAACCGATGCTGGCCGGGTGACCACCAGGGCGGTGATGCTCCGCTAGACTAAGGCTGGCCTTATCCTTGCTGGGAGCGGGAGTCATCCCGCTCCCAGCTCTTGGTTTGACTGGTCGGCGTCGTTGCCATTCTGACGGCTGGTGGCAGTTTGCCAGGGCTTGCTTGGGACAGGTAGTCAGGCTAGAATCGGCAGCAATTGTCCGGCGAAAGGAGTCCCGGCAGTGGTGAAAGCAATTGGTCTCAACTCGATAGTATTCTTTGGCAACTATCTGCCACGGCAGTGCGGCATCGCTACTTTCACGACCGACCTGTGCGAGGCGGTTGCCCAGGAGGCAGTTGATGTTGACTGCTACGCGGTAGCGATGAACGACACCGCCGAAGGCTATGACTACCCGGCACGGGTCAGGTTTGAAGTTCCGCAGCGTGACCCGGAAGGCTACCGTCAGGTTGCCGACTTCATCAACATGGGCGGCGCGAGTCTCGTCTGTGTGCAGCATGAGTATGGCATCTTTGGCGGTCCGGCTGGCGCTGACCTGCTGATTACTCTGCGGCGACTACGGGTGCCGATTGTTACAACGTTGCACACGGTATTGAAGAACCCGAATGATGAACAACGGCGGGTGATGGACGAAATCTGTCGGCTCTCGGACCGGCTGGTCGTGATGAGTGAGCGGGCACAGGAGTTCTTGCGAACAATCTGGGGTGTGCCGGACGAGAAGGTTGAGATGATTCACCACGGTATTCCCGACATGCCCTTTGTTGATCCGAACTTCTACAAGGACAAGTTTGGAGTCGAGGGCCGGCGGGTGATTCTCACGTTTGGGTTGCTGTCGCCCAACAAGGGTATTGAGAACATGATTGCGGCGCTGCCGGCAGTCGTGGCCAAGTATCCGGACGTAGTCTATATCGTGCTCGGTGCTACCCATCCCCATGTCCGGCGCGAACATGGCGAGGAGTATCGGCAGGGCTTGGCTCGGCGGGCCCGGCAGCTTGGGGTGCAAGACAGTATCGTTTTCCACAACCGGTTTGTGTCAATCGGCGAGCTCCGCGAGTTTCTGGGTGCGGCTGATATCTATGTGACACCCTATTTGAATGAGGAACAGATCACCTCTGGTACACTTGCTTATGCGCTTGGCACAGGCAAGGCGGTAATCTCAACGCCCTACTGGTATGCGATTGACCTGCTCGCTGAAGGTCGGGGTGTGCTCGTGCCGTTTCGCGATCCGACTGCTCTCGCTGAGAAGGTGATTTGGCTCTTTGACAATGAGGTGGAGCGTCACGCGATGCGCAAGCGGGCCTACACTTTCGGTCGGCAGATGGTCTGGCGTGAGGTAGCCAGACGCTACCTAGACTTGTTCGCGCGGGCACGGGCGGACCGGCAGCAGCGGCCACGACCTGTCGGCCGGGTCGCGACCTTGGCTGAGCAGGACGTTGAGCTGCCTGAGGTTGATCTTTCGCACCTGCGGCGGCTGTCGGATACAACCGGTATCTTCCAGCACGCGCGCTTCTCAGTGCCAAACTATGCTGAGGGCTACACAACTGACGACAATGCCCGGGCATTGATGGTGGCAGTTGCAAGTCGAGAGTTTGGGCCGACTGAGTCGGAGCTGCGGGTGTTGACATCGCGTTATCTTGCTTTTCTCAACTACGCTTTCATTCCGGAGTTGGGACGATTTCACAATCTGATGAGCTATGACCGGCGTTGGCTTGATGACTGTGGGTCTGAGGACTGTCATGGCCGCGCTCTTATGGCCCTGGGCTGGGTAGTCAATCTATCGCCGGATGAGGCAATGGCCGCAGCAGCGATGAACCTGCTAGCGGCAGCCCTGCCGGCAACCGAGCTATTTACCAGTCCGCGGGCCTGGGCCTATACGCTACTTGGGCTCGATCACTATCTGCGGAAGTTCCCGGGTGACTCGAATGGTCGGCGTATGCGCGAAGTGTTGGCCGAGCGGCTGCATCGGCTCTATCAGGCTAACGCAACTGCAGACTGGCGTTGGTTCGAAGAATCGCTTACCTATGCCAATGCCCGGCTCGGCCATGCCCTGCTTGTTTCGGGCCAGGCGATGGGGCGTCGGGACATGGTAGACGATGCGCTCACAGCGCTCGACTGGCTGGTCGGTGTGACAACCGCGGCCGAAGGCCACTTTGTGCCGATTGGCTCGAACGGTTGGTATCGGCGGGGCGGGGAACGAGCGAGATTTGCCCAACAACCGATCGAGGCGCAGACGATGATTGACGCCGGCCGGGCCGCCTATCAGGTGACGCGCGACATTCGCTGGTGGCAGGTGATGGTGCGGGCATTTGAGTGGTTCTTTGGCCGTAACGACCTTGGCCTGCCCCTCTATGACTACGCTACTGGCGGCTGTCATGATGGGTTGGAACCGGACCGGGTGAGCCTCAATCAGGGGGCGGAATCAACCCTGGCCTGGCTGTTGGCCCGACTGACCATGGGTAAGACGAAGTTGCTGATTGAGGAGGCAAAGTGAGCAGTAGGTTTGACCGCCAGGACGGTACTACTGAAGGAGAACCTGGAAGATGACCGGTCAGGATAACGGTCTGTTGCGACGGGTGGCCGGCAATCCAATCCTTTCGGCCAAAGACTGGCCGGTTACCATCAATACCGTTTTCAACCCCGGTGTAGTGCGATTGGCTGATGGCACCACCCTGCTTCTCTGTCGGGTTGAAGACCGACGGGGCATCTCGATGCTCTGGGTAGCGAGGTCGCGAGACGGTGTCGGTGACTGGCAGATTGACCCGGAACCGGCACTCGTGCCCAGCCCGGATACTCACCCGGAAGAACTCTGGGGCGTTGAGGACCCACGAATTGTCTATCTGCCTGAGCTTGGCAGATATGCTGTCACCTACACTGCTTACTCACCGGCTGGTCCAGCAGTCAGCTTGGCGCTGACAAGCGACTTCCGTCAGTTCGAACGGTTGGGGGTGGTTATGCCACCCGATGATAAGGATGCGGCCCTGCTCCCACGACGGTTTGACGGCAGATGGCTGATGCTACATCGGCCTCATACCGGACTTGGTGCCAGCATCTGGCTAGCCGAGTCACCAGACCTGCTTCACTGGGGAAGACACCGACCGGTGCTACTGCCACGGCGTGGGGCCTGGTGGGATGCGAATAAGATTGGGCTGAGCGGGCCGCTGATTGAGACAGCGCGTGGCTGGTTGATGTTCTACCACGGTGTGAAACAGACCGCTGCCGGCTGTCTGTATCGGCAGGGCCTGGCGCTGCTGGACCGCGAGCAGCCGGAGCGATGTCTGCGCCGCAGCGACGAGTGGGTGCTTGGTCCGGATGAGCCGTGGGAACGGCAGGGCGATGTCAGTGACGTTGTTTTTGTCTGCGGCACGACACTGGGCGATGACGGTGACAGCATCAATGTTTACTACGGCGCTGCCGATACCTGTATTGGTCTTGCTCAGGGCCGGGTGTCACAACTGCTCGACTGGCTGGAGTTGCACAGTACCGTTGTCTGTCGTCCGCAGCCAGAGTAGTCGCGTCGCCCACTAGGGAGTTGATTCTGGCCGTCACCAAGACTGCGATTAGCAGCAAGTCATCGGCATTGACATTGACAGGGACAGCAGAAGAGGCAGAATTGGGGCGTGAGAAAGGCCGAGGCGCGTGCTGAGATCGAACGGCTAAGGCAGGAGATTGCCGAGCACAACTATCGCTACTACGTTCTTGCCCAGCCAACTATCTCCGACTACGAGTTTGACCAGTTGGTGGCCAGGCTGGCAGCGCTGGAAAAAGAGTTTCCCGACCTGGTAACACCGGACTCGCCGACGCAGCGTGTCGGCGGGCAGCCATTGGCCGAGTTTGCCACTGTAACTCATGACCCGCCGATGATCTCCCTTGACAATACCTACTCTTACGATGAGCTGCGTGAATTCGATGCGCGGGTGCGCAAGACCGTACCCCAGCCAACCTACCTGGTGCAGCAGAAGATTGATGGGGTGGCGGTTAGCTTGCGCTACGAGAACTTCCGTTTCGTGCGGGGAGCGACGCGAGGTGACGGGCGGCAGGGTGATGATATCACGCAGAATCTGCGGACAGTGCGGTCGCTGCCGCTGCGACTGCGAGTGGCTGGTCGTCAGGAGGCGCAATGGGCAGGGTTTCGTAGTTTCGAGGTGCGGGGCGAGGTCTATCTGCCGCGTCAGGAGTTTGCCCGGATCAACCAGGAGCGCGAGGATGAAGGCCTGTCGGTATTTGCCAATCCACGCAATGCCACCGCTGGCACCCTGAAGTTGCTCGATCCGACGCAGGTGGCAAAGCGGCGCATAGACCTTTTTGTACATACCATTCCGCGGCCGATTGCTGGGATTGACTCCGACCATGAAACCCTGACCGCGCTGCGGGAGCTAGGGTTTCGTACCGCACCAGAAGGCAAGCTGTTTACAAGTATTGAAGAGGTGATTGATTACTGCGAGCAATGGCAGCAGCGGCGGCATGAGCTGCCTTATGATGTCGACGGAATGGTTGTCAAGGTCGACCGATTTCGGGATCGGGAAGAACTGGGGACGACGGAGAAGAGTCCGCGCTGGGCAGTGGCCTACAAGTATCCGCCCGAAGAAGCCGAGACGGTTGTCCGCCGAATCTATGTCAATGTCGGCCGCTTAGGAACAGCAACGCCGGTAGCGGAGATGGACCCAGTCTTCATTTCGGGGACGACGGTGACGCACGCCAGTTTGCACAATGAGGATGAAGTTCGTCGGCTCGATGTCAGAGAGGGTGATACGGTCGTGATTCACAAGGCCGGCGAGATAATCCCGCAGGTGCTACGGGTCGTGAAGGAAAAGCGCCCGGCCAATGCTAGGCCTTTCCGAATGCCCAAGCACTGTCCAGTATGCGGCGCTGGCTTGTTTCGGGAGAGTGATGAGGTTGCTTGGCGCTGTGTCAATGCGTCCTGCCCGGCGCAGCTCAAGGCCCGACTGCTTCATTTCGGTTCGCGGCCGGCCCTTGATATCAAGGGCCTGGGCGAAAAGTTGGTTGAACAGCTTCTAAGCCGCAAACTAGTGCGGGACGTCGCCGACCTGTATGGGCTAAGACTCGAAGAGCTCGTGAGCCTGGAGCGAATGGGTGAGAAGTCTGCCCGTAACCTGCTTTCGGCGATTGAACAGAGTAAGTCACGGCCATTTGTAAGAGTGCTTTATGGTCTGGGTATTCGGCACGTCGGCATCCATGCTGCGCGGCTGCTAGTCCAGGCATTTGGCTCCATTGAGCGGCTGGCGGCAACCCCAGCGGAAGAGGTGGCAGAGGTCCCGGGTGTTGGACGAGTCGTGGCCGAATCACTAGTTCATTTCTTTGCAGATAAGGAGAATCGCGTGCTGATTGAGCGATTGCGCCGGGCGGGCCTGCGGCTTGCGGAGAAGTCAATCCCGGGGCCGAGGCCGCTGGCGGGCAAGAGGTTTGTTCTGACTGGGACGCTCGAACATCTGACCCGCGAGCAAGCGACTGAGCGTTTGCTGCAGCAGGGAGCGGTTGTTTCCACTTCGGTGTCGAAGAAGACCGACTTTGTTGTCGTCGGTGCCAATCCGGGTTCTAAGCTAGACCGAGCGCGGCAGTTGGGTATCAGGACAATTGGCGAGGAGGAGCTGCTCAGACTGCTCGGTCGCGAGCGCTAGCCGAGAGTGGCAGTCAGTCCGCTTGATACGCCGGTTCAGTATCTGCGCGGCATCGGCCCGAAACGGGCGGCGCTGCTGGAGCGAATCGGGGTAAAGACCGTTGGCCAACTGCTCTATCTCTTGCCACGGCGCTACATCGATCGCTCACGAGTTGCCGCAATCGGCGAGTTGCGCGTCGGCAATGAGGTGACGGTGGTTGGTCGAATCCTGACGGTTAGCTCGCGCCGAACACGCCGCCGCCGGCAGATTGTTTCGTTGCTCCTGCGGGACGGTACCGGAACGATCGAGGTGCTCTGGTTCAATCGGCCCGGCTTGCAAGAGCTGTTCCGCCCTGGCCAGGAGCTACTCGTTTCGGGCACCGTCACCGCTTATCGTCACAACCAGCTCGTCAATCCGTTGTTTGAAGTGCTGCGGGGCGATGAGTTCACCTTTGCCAACAAAGTGATTCCGGTCTATCCACTAACTGAGGGGTTGTCAATCTGGACGATTCGGCGAGCAGTCAGGATAGCGTTGGATCAATACAGTCACCTGGTGCCTGAGTCGCTGCCGCCAGCGCTGCGGCAGCGTTATCACTACCCGGCGGTAGCCGAGGCGCTGGAGCAGGTGCACTTTCCTCAAGACGTTGCCAGTGCTGAGCAGGGGCGGGCACGGCTCGTCTATGACGAGCTGTTCTATTTCACACTGTTGCTGGCTCTGCGTCGGCAGGCAGTGGCAGCAGTACCCAAGGAACGTCGTCTGCTGACTGGAGGCCGACTGATATCGAGGTTTCGGGCTAGTCTGGGCTTTGCTTTGACCCAGGCGCAGGAGCGGGTTATCGCTGAGATCGAACACGACCTGGCCAGCAATCGGTGCATGAATCGATTGTTACAGGGAGATGTCGGTTCGGGCAAAACAGTGGTGGCGGTGCATGCGATGCTGGTGGCAGTGGACAACAACTGTCAGGCAGCGATGATGGCACCAACCGAGATTCTAGCGGAGCAGCATTTTCGGAACTGGGCTAGTCGGCTGGCTGACCTTGGCGTTCGAACCGCATTACTGACCGGTTCGACGAAAGCTGGAGAGCGGCAGCGAATCCGAGACGGCCTTGAGTCGGGTGAGGTGCAGGTGCTTTTTGGAACGCATGCGCTGATCGAAGAGAGTGTCCGTTTCCGACAACTGGCCGTGGCAGTGGTCGATGAACAGCATCGTTTCGGAGTGCTGCAGCGTGCGGCTTTGCTGGCCAAGGGCCTGAATCCTGATTTTCTAGTGATGACCGCCACGCCGATTCCCCGTACGCTTACCCTGACGCTTTATGGTGACCTTGATGTCTCGATTCTCGATGAGAAACCGCCCGGTCGCCGACCAGTGGTCACTCGGTTGCTCTCAGAGAGTCGGCGGCAGGAGGTATATGGTGCCATCGAGCGTCGGCTGGCTGCCGGTGAGCAGGTCTTTGTGGTCTGTCCTTTGATTGAGGAGAGTGAGAAGCTGGACCTGGCTTCAGCGGTGGCGACGTTCGAGCAGACAAGACAGGCTCTGCCCGGTCGGCGAGTTGGACTGGTGCACGGCCGGCTCAGGCCTGAGGAGCGAGCTGCGCTGATGGAAGAGTTCCGAAGCGGTGGGATTGATGTGCTGGTTGCCACCTCGGTCATCGAAGTTGGGGTTGATGTGCCTAATGCGACGGTGATGGTTATTGAGCACGCGGAGCGGTTCGGACTGGCGCAGCTACACCAGTTGCGAGGCCGGATCGGTCGAGGTGAGCGCCAGTCATACTGCCTGTTGATTGCGGGCACTGGTGTTCTGCCGGAAACACTGGAGCGGTTGCAGTATTTCTGTCGCACGACCGACGGATTCAAACTGGCAGAAAAGGATTGGCAGTTACGGGGTCCAGGTGAACTACTCGGCACCCGGCAGCACGGTCTACCGGACCTGCAGCTTGCCGATCTCGGCCGCGACCGGCAACTACTGGAAAGGGCGCGGCACGATGCCTTCCGGTTGGTCGAGCTTGACCCCCAGCTTAGCCAACCGGAGAATGAGTCGGTTCGGCAGACACTGCTCGGCCGCTATGCCGGTCGGGCCGAACTGCTGCGTGTGGGCTAGAGATGGTAAGAGTGAGAACTGCAACGGTAACGATGCTTTTGGCTGCCGCCTGGCTAGGTGGCTGCAGTTCGATTTCTGATCAACCGCTGGGGCCGTTGCGCGAGGTGACGGTCATCAGCCGCGAATGGGATGCTGTGGCTGGGACGGTCAGTAGTATTCTCCAGCAACCGGTTGCTACTCCGCAGCCAGAGCCGGAGTTTCGGCTCCGCGTCGGTACGCTTGACCGGCTCGATACCTACTCGCGCTTCCGGCTGCTCTTGGTGATTGGCACAACTGCCGACTCGCTGGTTCTAGCCCTGCTGGGCAGCCGGGCTGACTCGCTGGCTGCCGAGGACTATGGTCTTTTTCGGATAACCAATCCCTGGGTCAAGAATCAGTTCGTTCTTCTCTTTGTGGCTCGAACGCCGGAACTGCTCGTTCCGGGGCTGGAGCTTTATGCGGCTCGGATTCGGCATTCACTGCGAGAGATTCTGATGCTGCAGATGCAGCGGGCAGTCTATCGTGAGGGGCTAGACCGTGAGCTGACAGATAGCATCGGTCGGCGCTGCCGCTTCACGATTGACGTACCCAAGCGCTGGCGGTTGAACGATGACTCGCTGGCACGTGGCTTCTTCTATATCTTTGGTCACTATCCGGACCGGAGTGTTTTCGTCTTTTGGCAGGATACCGTTCGGCCGCTCGAGCTGGCAGGAGTGGTGCGGCTGCGGGACTCAGTTACCGGCCGGTTCTACGACGGTGACTCGGTTGAGCCGGGTTATGTTCAGGCCGAGTCGATTCTGTTCTTGGCCAGGCCGGCGCTGCGAGTGACTGGTGTCTGGCAGAACAACCGGCGGGTACTGGGAGGGCCGTTCGTCGCCTATGCTTTCAACTATCAGGAACGATTTTTTCTCTTGGATGGGTCGGTCTTCAATCCCGGTCAACGTAAGCTGAATGCCCTAGCGCAGGTTGAGGCGATAATCCGAACTTTTACACCGAACTAAGCAGTCAGCAGAACGTTACTCGCGGGCAACAACAACAATGTTGGACTGGTAGCGGCCCTTGGGCCAGGTCCCAAGTTTCTGGCCAGGGGCCAGCGGGTTCTGGGGTCCGGCCACGGCCCTTACTTCAAACTTGACCCCAGCTTGAGTGTTACTAAGGCCAATGTAGGGCTGACAGACCCAAACGCCGTCGTCACGCACCGGTGCGGGTGGTTGAATCCAGTAGTCGGGCATGCCGACAGCCCGTACTACGAGCCAGACAGCTTCGATTGTTGTGTCGGAGATCGTCCCAGCGAATATTGGACGGTAGGGGACACTGGCACCATCAGACGGTTCGAGAATCCAGAGCCCGGGCTGAAGTGGCTGGCGCTGGGCTTGGTTCGCAAGATTACTGAAGTCTGCTGGTCGGCGTACCGGCTGTGGTGCCTCGGACTTGCGGCCACAGGCCGGGTCCAAGGTGAGCAGGCAGCAGGTCAGCATCAGGAGCAGTTTTCTAGTCATTGAAGCTTCCTTGGTGCCAGGGTGGAGGATAGCAGGATACAGGCGAAAGTCAAGCCCACGGAGCCGGCATTCGCTATGGGTGTGGGGAACCCTTGTTCGCTTGGTGTCCTGAGGGTGCTAGTCTCGGTGTTGAATCATCAGGCTTGACTTCGCCGCAGTCCGCGTAGAATGAGACAGTTGACTAGATTCTACCTTCAGACCTACGGTTGTCAGATGAATGTGTATGAAGCCGGCGTGGTTCGGCGGATTCTGGCTGACGCCGGGTTGGTAGAGACCAAGGTTGCGGACGAAGCCGACGTGTTGTTGCTGATGACCTGTTCGGTGCGTAGCCATGCTGAGGCTAGGGCGCTGGGACGGCTGGGCACGTTGCGCTGGCTGCGGGCAGCCCGGCCGGGACGGCTGATTGGCGTGCTGGGTTGCATGGCCCAGCGTTACGGCCGTGAACTGGTGACTAATGAGTTGGTTGACCTCGTTGTCGGCCCGGATTGTTATCGGCAACTGCCGGGTTTGCTGAACCGGCTGCAGGCTGGCGAGCAGGGGCTGGTCTGCACCGAACTCGGCAACGAGTGTTACGATGAGATTCAGCCCTGGCCGGACCGGCGGCAGACTGCCTTTGTCACGATCATGCGCGGCTGCGACAACAACTGCTCATACTGCATCGTCCCGTTGGTTAAGGGTCGGGCGCGCTCGCGACCGATTGGTCGCGTACTAGCCGAGGTCGCTGCACTGATTGAGAGCGGGGTGAAGGATATCACGCTGCTCGGTCAGAATGTGCTGGCCTACAGTGATGCCGGTCACGACTTTGTGGCGCTGCTGGAGGCGGTGGACAGGATCGCCGGTTCGACGCGCATTCGTTTTCTTACCTCGCATCCGCGTGACTTTGATGAGCGGGTGATTGCGGCAATGGAACGGCTGGGTAGTGTCTGTCCGGGACTGCACTTACCGTTACAATCGGGTTCGGATCGAATTCTCAGGCTGATGAACCGCGGTTACACCCGGGCAGAGTATGTCGCGAAAGTGCAGGCGGTTCGCAGTCGGCTCCCGGAGCTTGTCCTTTCGACTGATATCATCGTTGGATTCCCAACTGAGACAAAAGATGATTTCGCCGCAACGCTCGACTTGGTGCAGGAGCTGCGGTTTGATTCGGCTTACATGTATCGTTACTCAGAACGGCCCGGCACTCAGGCGGCGCAAATCGAGCCGCGGGTGCCTGAGGCGGAGGCAGGAAGCCGGTTGGCCCGGCTGATTGAGGTGCAGAATAGGGTTACGCGGGAGCGGAATCGGCAAATGGTCGGCCAGGATTACCAAGTGCTGATTGAGGAGCCGAGCCGGCGCGGCCACGGCTGGTTGGGTCGGACGCGTGGCGGCAAGCCGGTGATTGTCAATGGTCGGGTAGTGCCCGGCGCACTGGTCAAATGCCGGGTGACGCACGTCAAAGGCTGGACCCCAGTGGCTGAGTGTCAGGTAGCGGTCACGGCGGCCGGCTAGGGAGGAAACAATGGTTATACTACGGGTGATTCTCATTTTGTTGGCGTTTGTGGTGGTGCTGGTGCTGGCGCTGTTGAACTCACAGAACACGGCCACAGCTGTTGTCTTCAACCGTACCTACTATGACGTGCCGGTGGCGTTTATCATGCTCTACTCCTTTGCCTTCGGCGCACTTTGCGTCGGCATTTTTACACTCGTTTCTGAGGTGCAGTTGCGCACCCGGCTCTATCGTGAGCGTAAGGAGCGGGAGGGGCTGATGGAGGAGCTGCGTCAGCTCCGCAACGCACCGCTGGAGAACGGCACCGCTGAGAGTGCGAGCAAGTCGGCGAGGGAGGCATCATGACCTGGCTGGTCATCGTCGTGCTCGCGGTACTGGCGGTCGCGCTGTACCCGGTTGTGCGCGACTTTCTGCGCCAGCGGCGGCAGGCGGTTCCTGATTATGTTGAGGGTCTGCGGCTGATGATTGATGGCCGGATCGATGAAGCGATTGCCCGGCTGAAGGACGCGGTCAATAGTGATACCGACAATGTTGATGCCTACATCCGGCTTGGTGACCTGTTCATGCAGAAGGGCGACGTCGAGCGGGCGCTACGGATTCATGAGAACCTCGCGTTGCGGCGCAATCTGGCACCAGCGGACGAACGTCGGGTCTATCAGACTCTGGTGCGCGACTATACCCGAACCGATCGTAAGGTGAAGGCGATTGCCATTCTTGAAGAGCTAGTTCATATGGACAAGCAGGACATGGCCAGTCGCGAGCGACTACTTGAGCTCTACGTTGAGACCGGCGCGTGGGAGAAGGCTGAAGGTCTGTTGCGGGAGATCGGCCGCAATCCAGCGCAGCGGCAGACAGCGGCTCGACTCTACACCCTGTTTGGCCGGGCCCGGGCTAAGCTGGAGCCAGACCAGGCCCGAGTCTGGTTGGAAGAAGCCATCAAACTCGACCCACGGCAACTGGAGGCACGGGTGGCCCTCGGTGACCTGCAACTGGCTCAGGGTGACAGTGAGGGGGCCATCCGCACCTGGGGCGAGGTTGTCAGTATCGCACCGGAGCAGAACCGACTGGTACGTGACCGGCTTGAGCGGGCCTATTATGAGGCGGGTCGGTTCGAAGATGTGGCCAGACTGTATGAGCAGTTGCTGCGACGAGTACCAGATGATGCCGGTCTGGCGGTGGCGCTGGCCGA
Organism: Caldifarciminota bacterium; assembly: GCA_965649295.1. Classification (GTDB taxonomy): domain Bacteria; phylum Hydrothermota; class Tepidihabitantia; order Tepidihabitantales; family Tepidihabitantaceae; genus CBFGKH01. Next base: position 22,576 of record CBFGKH010000012.1, on the reverse strand, counting down.
GATATACCAAAAGAAGGAGGACCTGCCGGCTGCCTTGCGTTTGCTTGAACGTAGCGGCGGGGCCCAAGACGCCAACTTGCTGGCCCGGTTGGCACTGGCGGCGCTCTACATTGACAAAGGCGACGTTGCTCGGGCCCGCCGAATCCTTGGTGAGGTTATTACCAAATTGAGCAACGCTGCCTAGCCAAGAGAAATACGCAGAGTTTCGCAGGATGATGGGGCTTGAGCCGGTACAATAGCGGTCGGCGGCCTAGAGACGGTGACGTGAGGCTGCAGCGTCTTCCTGCTGATGGCTGAGAAGCTTACACCACTACTCGCCCAGTATCGTCGCATCAAGGAGCAGCATCCGGGTGTGTTGCTGCTTTTCCGGGTGGGTGATTTCTACGAGATGTTCTACGAGGATGCCGCAGTTGGTGCCAAGGCACTGGGGTTGGTGCTGACATCGCGGCCACACGGGCCGGACCATCGTGTGCCCCTGGCCGGGGTCCCAGCCAAGGCAGTTGATACCTACATCGGCCGGTTGGTGGCGCAGGGCTTCAAAGTGGCGGTCTGCGATCAGCTCGAACTGCCACAGAAGGGCAAGCCGGTTGTTAGGCGCGAGGTCGTCGAGGTCGTCACGCCCGGAACAGTGACTGCGCCGAATCTGCTCGAACCAGCCCGGAGCAACTATTTGCTGGCCGTGGCGCCAGCAGCCGGGAAATACGGGATAGCCTTCTGTGATGTCTCGACCGGCGAGTTCAGCATTGGGGAGACTGATGCTACCGGCCTGGTTGAGGAGATTCAGAAGGTTGAACCGGCCGAGGTGCTGGTGCCGCAAACCTGGACAGCCGAGATTCTGCCTCAGCGGTTACATCTGACAAAGCTTGATGACTACTACTTCACTGAGGAGTATTCGTTTGACAAGCTGACGAGTCATTTTGGTGTGGCCGGGCTGGAGGGGTTCGGCGTGGCGCACATGACCGAAGGAATTGGTGCGGCCGGCGCGGTGCTCCACTATCTAGAAGAGACCCAGAAGGCAGCGCTTGGTCACGTTCGCAAAATAGCCGCCTATTTTGCGGCTGACTGCCTGCTTGTTGACAGGGTGTCGCGGCGCAACCTGGAGCTCGTCGAACGGGTCCAGCACGATGATGGCAAGACCGGTGCGCAACTGACTTTGCTGGGAGTGTTAGACCGAACCAGGACGCCAGCCGGAGCTCGACTACTGCGGCGCTGGTTACTGGCACCGTTGCTTGATGTGCAGAAGATAGTCGAGCGCCAGGACGCGATTAGCGAGCTTCTCGGCCCTACCGGGCTACTGGCTGAACTGCAAGCAGACCTTGCCAGTATCGGTGATATCGAACGAGTGGCAAGTCGGGTTGCACTGGAACGGGCGAATGGCCGGGAGATTATTGCCCTGCGCAACTGGCTGGGAGCTGCGCCGCGAATCAAGAGTCGGCTGAGTAACTGCCGATCGGCAATCTTGCGGCGGATTGGCGATGGTATTGAGGATTTCGATGCGGTCGTCAGCGACATCAGTCGAACGCTGGTCGATGACCCGCCACTCTCGCTGACTGACGGTGGCCTGATTCGAGCCGGAGCCAGCGCCGAACTGGACGAGCTCCGTTCGCTGGCAGCCAATGGCAAGGCCTACATTGCTGAGCTGCAGGAGACCGAGCGGCAGCGGACCGGCATTGCCAATCTGCGCGTCCGTTTCAACTCGGTGTTTGGCTACTACATTGAGGTCACCAAGTCGAATCTGCATCTAGTGCCGAAACACTATCTTCGCAAGCAAACCGTGGTCGGCGCGGAGCGGTTTATCACACCGGAGCTGAAAGAGTACGAGACTCGCGTGCTGCATGCCGAGGAACGGAGCAAGCGGCTTGAGTTTGAACTGCTGGTTGAGCTGCGACGGCGAATCGGTCGGGAAGTGCCGCGGATGCTGGATCTTTCCGGTTTGCTGGCCGAGCTCGATGCGCTGGCGAGTCTGGCCCAGGCCGCCAGCGAGCATGACTACGTTCGGCCGCTGGTTGACGATTCGACGGTACTCGAGATTGAGGCCGGTCGTCATCCGGTTGTCGAGACGATGCTTGGTGGCCAGTTTATCGCCAACGACACCCGGCTTGATACGGAAGATTGTCAACTAGCAATTATCACCGGACCGAACATGGCCGGTAAGTCCACTTATCTGCGGCAAGTCGCGCTGATCGTCATTATGGCTCAGCTCGGTTCGTTTGTGCCAGCAAAGCGGGCCCGCATCGGTATCGTCGATAAGATATTCACTCGCATCGGTGCATCTGATGACCTCTCGCGCGGAGTCTCGACTTTTCTTGCGGAGATGACCGAGACCGCCAATATCCTTAACAATGCCACGACCCGCAGTTTGGTCATTCTCGACGAAGTCGGTCGAGGGACCTCTACCAATGATGGTCTGGCACTGGCGTGGGCGGCGGTTGAGTATCTACACGGCGACAAGCTGCGGCCCAAGACGCTGTTTGCTACCCACTATCATGAGTTGACCGATATCACAACATTGCTGCCGCGGGCTCGCAACTTTTCTTTCGCGGTGAAGGAGCAGCGCGACACTGTGCTCTTCTTGCGCAAGCTCAGACCGGGAGCTGCTGACAAAAGCTATGGGATTGCGGTGGCCAGGCTGGCCGGGCTGCCAATGTCGGTAATCAAACGCGCCGAAGAGGTTCTGGCTGGATTCGAGAGTGGAGAGCGGGTGTCAATCGCGCGGCTTGGTCCGTCTGAACCGGACATTGCTCTGGCTGCGGACAGGCCGCTGGAAATGCATCCGGTGTTGAAGCGGTTGCTTGAAGTCAATCCCGATGAGCTCTCGCCGCTCCAAGCCTTCAGCCTGCTGGTTGAACTACGACGGCAGTTGGGTGACAACTAGGGGTTTGGCCCAAAGACAATAGTCGCACCAAGGGGAGCAGGGTGCGGACTATCAAGATAGAAGTCTAGGACTGCGGCCTGCTAGGGCCAGGCTGGTGGCAGGTGGCTGGTTCGTGGCGCCGGACACAGTTACAGAAAGCATGGTAGTTGGCGCAGACTCCGCCGAGGATTGAGAAGAGACCCCAGAACAGCGGTCGGGTGAAGATAGTCGCAAACGTGGGTGGTGAGTAGGGCAGCAGGTAGATGCCCCACGCCACCAGCATGCAGCCGGTGGCGATGCAGGCATGGCCGAACAGGGCCAGTGAATGTCGGCCAGGCCGGAATCCAAGATAGACGAGTGTTGCGCCGATGAGGGTTGGGATGATACCACCAAGCTGACGTGAGCCGATTAGTATCAAGAGGCCAAAGAGCAGAAGCAGACTGCCAAGAACGGCACCGACAATACCACGTGGTTTCATGAACGATGGTAGGCCTGGGCTAGACAGGAGTCAAGGAATCGCAACACTGTCAGCTGCCCTGGTCAGTGGGCAGGAAACAGACTCAGTCGGATAACTGCCTTGTTCGTCCGTGCTACCCGGACATTAGGTTATACGCAAGATAAGGCCGTTTGGTGCAGAGAATCCCGGGCCTTGCCGCGAGAGATCAAAGTTAGGTGTCTGAACGTGTGCTTGCATTATTGCAACCGTTTGTAGTTCTGCTGGTTACGTCCTGACGGCTATGCTGGTAACCCCATCCAGTGGGCTGTCCCCGGGATGGTTCCCCAGACTCTTTCGGTAGAGGTTGGCCAGTAAGTGATTCAGGTTCCTGGCCAAGCAGCTTGTGGCCATACCCTACAGCATGTCTGCGGCTATCTCAGCATTATTGTCAGTCTCGTTGCTGGTGCTGAGGCTTGCCAGGCTGGTATCGGCGGTGCTACTCGTTCTGTTTAGAACGTTGCTAGGCTAGGTATGATGGCTTGGGCTGCTGGTTCGGTCTGCGGACTAGCCAGCGTCGGCGTTTCGGGTTAGCTTGTTGTCCAGGCAGGTGAAGACCGTTGTGTGGGTCTTGGTTGCGGCGATTGCGCGCCGACCAACGGCCAGCGAATTCAGGTGAGTACCGGTACCACCGAACCGGCGTCAGGGATGACAATTACTGTCGCTTCGGGCCCGAGCTTCGCTAGTGCGGCGTCCAGAGCCTGCTGGACTGTGGGGAAAGGCGTCATGAAGACCGAGCGGACAACGGCACTGTCAATGCCCATCACGGTGTAGAGTTCGGTTGTTGCCATAATCTGAGCCAGTCGGGCAGACTTGTGCCAGCCAAAGGCGAGGTGAGGAGAGGATTCCTTATCACTACAGCCACTAAGACACGAAGGGGTACTTGTTCGTAGGGAGTCGGATTGGTGCCTTGCTGTCTCTAGCACCTGTTCTGTTACGGCAGTTCGAAGCAGGTCAGCCGGTGTCTGGCAGTTGCGGAAGCATTGGATGAATCCGTCGTTGCCGATGCCGTCGCGGCAAGGAGAGACGGTTATCTGAATCGAGGGATTTTTGAGGCAGGCCCGGCAGAACTCAACTGCCCGCTGTGCCTGGTAGAAGTTGATGTCGTAGGGCGGCCGGAGAACACTGATGATAATGTCAGCTTGCGCACTCACCGGTACGGCAAAGAGCCGGTAGGCAGCAGCACTGGCAGTGCGGAACGATTCGAAGAGGTCACCAGCGTGGATACCAAAGACGCGGTGATGACGGTCCTGGACAACCTGAATCGAGAAGACCGGAGTGGTGACCATCTGGGCAGCCTCGGTCATATCCTCGTGCACTGGGTTGCCAGCCAGGCTGAAGGGCAGCGCTGCCGGGTGAGTAACCATGTTGTGGTTGTGGCTGATTGTCTCCAGTCCAGCAACACCAGGCAGGAATCCTTTGCGGCCACCGGTGTAGCCGGCAAAATAGTGTGGTTCGATGGAGTTGATGGTGATGACCGCATCGGCCTGGGCGACGGCCTTGTTTAGCCAGACATCGGTGCCGAATCGGGTGCGGCCGAGGAAGTAGAGACCAGTTCGGTTGTAGCAATCGTGGCTGCGGACCTGGTGACGGTGCTCGGCCCAGAACGTCGGGCCAAAGATGGCCTCGTATTCTCGCTCGCTGGGCGGACGGTGGGTTCCAGAGCAGACAAGATAGCTGACACTGCGGTCACTGAGCACGGGTTGCAGCGCAGCCAGAATCGGTGAGTTGGGTGTGGGACGGGTGTAGTCGTTGACGAGCACGAGGACGCGGCGAGCACTGCCAAGAAACTGCTGGCACTTAGCCGCAGCCTGTTCGATGGCACTAGCGGCATCCGGCGCCGGGCCAGGGTCAAGTGGTTCAATCACGGCAAGAAGGTTGCGTTCGGGCACCAGCAGCGGTTGGGTTGTCGTACCGTAGGCGAGTTTGAAGCGCACAGGCTGATTATAGCTATGGCCGGGCGCTTTACAAACCACGCTCGGCAGCTAGAATTGGGTTATGAATGTGAACAAGCCGCTAGTAGCCGTCTTGATGGGTAGTATCGCCGACGAACCAGTAATGGCAGAAGCCTGTCAGATTCTCGACCGTTTCGGTGTTCCCTATGAGCTACATGTAATATCCGCACACCGGACACCAGACCGCTGTCGGCAGTTTGCTGTGCGGGCAGCGAGCCAAGGGGTGCGGGTCATCATCTGCGGTGCTGGCAAGGCTGCGCATCTGGCTGGGTTTGTGGCCGCGCATACCACACTGCCGGTGATTGGGGTACCGCTTGATGCTGGAATGAACGGCCTCGACGCTCTGCTTTCGACCGTGCAGATGCCGGCTGGCGTGCCGGTGGCCTGCATGGCTGTCGGCAAGGCCGGAGCGGCCAATGCCGGTATGCTGGCAGTTGCAATATTGGCGCTTGGTGACCAGTCGCTGGCGCAGAAGCTCGTCGCCTACCGCCGGGGCATGGCCAAGGAGGTGGCGAAGAAGGATAAGGAGCTTGGCCGCCGGCAATGATGCTTTGGTTGTTAGCTTTGCTGGCCGCTCCCTTGTCCATGGATTCGGTTGTGCGGCTGCCGGCGCCAGACACCATCGGCGCGGTTTCTGTGGAGCGAGCGCTCTGGTCCCGGCGGTCGGTACGCAGTTTCGGCCCGGAGTCGCTTTCGCTGTCGCAACTGGGTCAGCTTCTCTGGGCAGCACAAGGCAATTCGGCAAAGCCGGGTAGCCGCACCGCACCATCAGCTGGTGCAACCTATCCGCTGCAGGTCTTTGTAGCTTCCGGTCGGGTGCGTGGGCTGGGGTCAGGACTCTATCGGTATGATGGGAGCGACCATACCCTGCATCGGTTAGGCACTAAGGACCTGCGTGCCGAACTCGGTAGTGCGGCCTATGGTCAGAAGTGGGTGGTGGATGCGGCCGCAGTTGTCGTGCTAGCTGCAGACTACAGCCGCACCACGAGGCGCTATGGCGAACGAGGTCGGCGGTATGTGCACATGGAAGCTGGTCACGTCGGCCAGAACGTTCATTTGCAGTGTGTGGCACTGGGACTAGGCACGGTGATGGTCGGAGCGTTTGCTGATCAGGAGGTGAAGCGGTTGACCGGTGGCAGGTTCGAACCGCTATACCTGATGCCGGTGGGTGTACCGAGGAGGTAGTAGCATGCTTCTTTCAAAGGTTGAGCTGCCAGGTATCAAACAGGTTGGCAGGGGTAAGGTCAGAGACATCTTTGCGGTCGGTGAGTACTTGCTGATTGTTTGTACCGATCGGTTGTCGGCATTCGATGTTGTGCTGCCCGACCCGATTCCAGACAAGGGCCGGGTACTGACCCAGTTGTCTCGATTTTGGTTTGAGCGTTTCCGCGAGACAGTGCCCAATCACCTTGTGACAACTGACGTGGCTGATTTCCCGACGGTGCTACAGCAGTTCGGAGATACTCTGGATGGTCGGGCAATGTTGGTCCGGCGCTGCCAGCCGCTGCCGATTGAGTGCGTGGTGCGCGGCTACCTGGCCGGCAGTGGCTGGAATGACTATCAGCGAACCGGCACGGTCTGCGGCCAGCAGTTGCCAGCAGGGTTAAGGCAAGCAGAGCGACTGCCGGAGCCGATTTTCACTCCCTCGACCAAGGCTCAGACCGGTCATGATGAGAACATCAGTTTTGAGCAGGCAGCTGAACTTATTGGTAGCGAGCTGGCCAGCCAGGTCAGGGAGGTTTCGTTGCGCATCTACCGTGAGGCAGCCGAGTATGCGCTCGGTCGTGGCATCATCATTGCCGATACGAAGTTCGAGTTTGGGCTGCTCGACGGCAAGCTCATCTGGATTGATGAGGCGTTGACACCCGATTCGTCGCGGTTCTGGTCGCGGGCCGAGTATCAGGTGGGCAGCTCGCCAGCGAGCTTTGACAAGCAGTTTGTGCGCGACTTTCTCATTGCCAGCGGCTGGGACAGGAAGCCGCCAGCACCGCATCTGCCGCCGGCAGTGATTAGCGGCACAGCCGCGCGCTACCGCGAGGCCTACCGGTTGCTAACCGGCGCGGAACTGCCCTAGATGCTCGTTGCCGATTTCGATTACAAGCTACCGCCAGAACTGATTGCCCAAGAGCCGTTGCCAGATCGGGCCGCATCGCGTCTTTTGGTCTTGGAGCGGAGCACCGGCGAGCTACACGATGACCGGTTTGCTAACATTGGGAATTGGCTACGGCCAGGGGACCTGCTTATACTCAATGATACAAGGGTAATGCCGGCCCGGATGTTTGGTCGACTGGCCACGGGCGGCAGTATCGAGTTGCTGCTTGTGCGGCAGGTTGATGCCAATGTCTGGGAAGCACTAACCAGGCCAGCACGCAAGGCAAGACCTGGTACTCGAATTACTATCGGCGATGCCAGTGTCGAAGTGCTGGAGCGAAAGCCAGATGGATTACGGATTATCAGATTTGATTGTGCTGACGTAGCGAGGCTGCTCGACCAGCACGGTGAACTGGCACTGCCGCCGTACATCAAGCAGCAGTGTGCCGACCTTGAACGGTATCAGACAGTTTACGCCCGCCAGACCGGCGCAGTGGCAGCGCCGACAGCTGGCCTCCATTTCACGCCCGAGCTGCTCGCGCGGCTGGCAGAACAGGGAGTTGAAATGGCCCAGGTGACGCTGCACGCCAGTTTGGGCACGTTCCGGCCGGTCAAGACAACAGTGGTTGAAGAGCACACAATGCACGAGGAAGAGTTTGTACTCTCGGCCGAGAGTGCTGTTCAGGTGAACCGTGCCCTAGCTGCAGGTCGGCGGGTAGTCTGCGTTGGCACGACCACGGTGCGTGTGCTCGAGACACAGGCCGTCACGACAGACAGAGGGGTGATGGTACAGGCCGGTCAGGGTTTGACACAGCTCTATATTTACCCAGGTCACCACTGGCGAGTCTGTGGTGCGCTGCTGACGAACTTCCACCTGCCCCGTTCAACACTGCTAATGCTGGTGGCAGCGTTTGCTGGCCGGGAGCGAGTGCTGGCCGCGTATCAGCATGCCATTGCCCAGCGCTACCGGTTCTACTCGTTTGGCGACGCAATGCTCATTGTCTAGCCATGGAACCAATGCGACTGAGTGAGATTGTTGCTGCCACTGGTGGCAGGCTGGTCAACTGCCAGGAACAGGAGGTGACCGGTATCTCGATTGACACCCGTACTCTGCAACCTGGTGACCTCTATGTTGCCATTCGCGGCCGGCGGCTAGACGGGCACCAATTTTGCCAGCAGGCGGTTGAGCGCGGGGCGGTCGGAGTAGTCGTCGAGACTGAGGCGGCAGTTCCAGACCAGGTGCTGGCAGTTGTTGTTGCCAACACGACTGCGGCCTTGGCCAGGATTGCTTCGCTGCATCGTGACCGACTCTCAGCCCGGGTGATAGCCGTAACCGGCAGTAATGGCAAAACCACGACGAAGGAGTTGCTCGCTGCAATCTTGGGAAGGCGGTTCCGGACACTGAAACCCGAGGCCAGCTTCAATAACGATATCGGTGTGCCGCTGACCGTTCTGCGCATGAGTCGCGAGACCGAGGTGGCAATCTTTGAGATTGAGATGAACGAGCTTGGCGGTACAGCGAGACTGGCTGCCATCTGTCGCCCTGAGATTGGAGTTATCACTAACGTCGGCGATACCCATCTTGAGTTCATGAAGAGTCGGCAAGGCGTTGCCCAAGAGAAAGCAGAGCTGCTCGCGGCGTTGCCCGAGAATGGGGTGGCGGTGGTCAATGCCGATGACCCAGCAGTGATGGCAATCAGCCGGGCCAGACCAGACTTGTCACAAATCTCCTTTGGACTACAGAACCGCGCAACTGTCTTTGCTAGCGATGTCAGGGATGATGGGATTGTTGGCAGCCGATTCAAGCTCCAGGGCCGACACGAGGTTGTGCTACCGATACCGGGCCGGCACAATGTCCTGAACTGCCTCGCTGCCTGCGCTGCAGCCGCTGCAGTTGGCATGGAGTTTGACGAGATGCCAGTAGCGATCGCCAGTTTCGTTCCACCGCCGATGCGGCTGCGAGTCATCAGGCTCGGGCCGGTTACGTTAATTGAAGACTGCTATAATGCCAATCCCCAGTCCATGGCGGCAGCTCTTGAGGTTCTGGGTAGAGCTGGTCCGGTCGAACGTCGTATCGCCTTTCTTGGCGATATGCTGGAACTGGGAGAGGATTCAGCCCTGTTTCATGAGCGATTGGGCAGCTTGGCAGCAGGTTTTGTAAATAGACTTGTCTTGGTTGGGCCAGCTGGCGAGTTTACGGCAAGGGGTGCGCGGGCAGCCGGCCTGGAAAGGATTGTCCGTTTCGATTCGAGCAAAGAAGCCAGGGGAGCGGTGTTTGACTTGGTCAAACCGGGCGATACAATCCTGGTCAAGGGTTCAAGGGCAATGGCAATGGAACTTGTGAGTCAGGAGATTATCAGATATTATGAAGACAACCAAGGATGAGCAGTTGATCGAGCCACAGGCTGCGACTGCCAAAATTAGATTCACTGATACGACCTTGCGCGATGCCCACCAGTCGCTCTGGGCGACGCGGATGCGGCTGGCAGACATGCTGCCGATACTCGAAACGCTTGATGAGGTCGGTTACCATTCGCTGGAGATGTGGGGTGGCGCGACCTTTGACGTCTGCCTGCGTTACCTTAACGAAGACCCTTGGGAGCGGCTTACAGAGATTCGGCGGCGGGTCAAGAAGACAAAGCTGCAGATGTTGCTGCGCGGCCAGAATGTGGTCGGCTACAAGAACTATCCAGACGACGTTCTCGAGGAGTTTGTTGCCCGTTCGGCCGAGCGCGGCATGGACATCTACCGCATCTTTGACGCCCTGAATGATGTCCGTAACCTCGAACGAGCAATAGAATACGTCAAGAAATACAGTAAACACGCGCAGGGCACCCTCTGCTATGCCATCAGTCCGGTCCACACGATTGAGTATTATTTGGCCCGAGCCCGAGAGCAGCGGGAGATGGGCATTGACTCGATCTGCATCAAGGACATGGCCGGCATAATCTCGCCAACCACTGCCTACGAGTTGGTTGCCGCCCTTAAACAGGAACTGGGCCTGCCGGTTCAGCTTCACTGTCATGCCTCAAGCGGAATGGCAGTTGCCGCCTATTTCAAGGCGGCCGAGGCCGGTGTTGATGTGATCGATACGGCCACTGCACCGCTGGCATTCATGACCTCGCAGCCGGCAGCCGAGACAATGCTGGCCTGTTTTGTGGGTACGCCCCGCGACCCTGGTCTGGATCTTGGTCGGATGGAAGTCATCGAGAACCATTTTGAGAAACTCCATGGCGAGCGTTGCGTCGGCATCAGTAAGGTGATTGACTCGATGGTCATCACCCATCAGATACCAGGTGGCATGGCCTCTAATCTGCTCTCCCAGCTGCGCGAGCAGAAGGCTGAGGCCCGGCTAGCCGAGGTGCTGGAAGAAGTGCCGCGGGTGCGTGAGGACCTGGGGTTTCCACCGCTGGTGACGCCGACAAGTCAGATTGTCGGCGTGCAGGCAGTGATGAACGTGTTGGCCGGTGAGCGGTACAAGCTGGTGCCGAAAGAGGTCAAGGATTACGTCAAGGGACTGTATGGTCGGCCACCAGCGCCAATTCGCGAGGCGGTCGCGGCCAAGATTCTCGGCAACGAGAAGCCTATCAAGGGCCGGCCTGCCGATCTGCTTGAACCGGCCATGCCCAAGGTGCGACGCGAGTTGGCCAAAGACCTAGTGCAGCAGGAAGAGGACTATATTTCATATGCCATCTTTCCTGAGGTTGCACTTAGGTTCTTTCAGTGGCGCAAGAACCCGACAGCAGCGGTCGAGGAACCTAGACCGTCGGAGAAGCCCAAGTCGCAGCCGGCGCCGGTCCAGCCAGCGGCACCGCCTGAGGATCCGGAGATGCGGCGGCTGCGACTGATGGTGGAGCTGGCCAGTGCCCACGGTGTGACTGAACTTGACTGGGAGCTTGGGCAGGCCAAGGTGCGAATTAAGCGCGGTGGTCCGGTTCCGGCCGAACTGCCAGCAGTAGCTTCGGTCGTGACACCGGCTACGCCGCAGCCAGAGCCAGTTCGGACTGAGCCGCAGCCTGCTCCGTCGGCAGCGACACCAGCAGCGACTGCGGAGCAACGGCCGCCGGCCGGTGAGGAGGTCACCTCGCCGATGGTGGGCACTTTCTACCTGCGGCCCCGGCCTGAGGCGCCGCCATTCATCCGTAAGGGCGACATAGTCCAGCCAGGACAGACGCTTTGCATCGTTGAGGCGATGAAACTGATGAACGAGATTCAGGCAGAGAAGAAGTGCAAGATTCTCGACATCCTGGTTGGCGACGGTGAATCGGTTGAGTATGGCCAGCCGCTCATCCTAATTGAGCCGCTCTAGTCCTGGAATCTGGGCTTCCGAATAGCCGGTTACCATCATAGTTCATTTAGAGGAGGAACTGTGGCGACTTATCAGGAGACCTATCGCCGGTCAGTGGAGCAGCCGGAGGAGTTTTGGGCAGAATGGGCCGAGAAGCTACACTGGTACCGGAAGTGGGATAAGGTAATTGACCGTTCGCGTGAACCGTTCTATCGCTGGTTCACCGGTGGCGAGACCAATCTTTGCTACAATGCGCTGGACCGGCATGTTACGAGTGGGCGGGGCAACCGCGTGGCAGTTATTTGGGAGAGCCCGGAAACCGGTAGGTCGAGAACGATAACCTACCGTGAGCTGCTTGATGAGGTCAACCAGTTTGCGGCAGTACTGCGTTCGCTCGGAGTGGCGAAGGGTGACCGGGTTCTCATCTACCTGCCGATGGTGCCTGAGACGATGGTGGCGATGCTGGCCTGCGCTCGCCTCGGTGCACCGCATGCAGTTGTCTTCGCTGGGTTCAGTGTCGAGTCGCTGGCCGATCGAATTGACGACGCCGGGGTCAAGGTCGTCGTCACTGCTGATGGCGGTATCCGTAAGCAGAAACCGGTTGACTTGAAGGGCATCTGCGACCGGGCATTGGCCATTGCCAAGAACAAAGTGCAGCACGTAGTGGTGCTAGACCGCGGTCTCAACAGCTGGCAGCGTGTGGCTGGCCGAGACCGGCTCTGGTACGAGGAGATGGCGAAGCACGCGGGCGCCGAAGTTGACCCGGTGCCGGTTGAATCATCCCACCCCCTTTATTTGCTCTATACCTCAGGGACAACTGGTAAGCCCAAGGGCGTGGTCCGAGACACCGGCGGACATATGACAGCGCTTTACGCCTCGATGCCACTCATTTACGGGACAAGAGATGGAGACGTCTATTTTTCGACCTCGGATTTCGGTTGGACAGTTGGTCATTCTTATGTTTGCTACGGACCGTTGCTGGCGGGTTTGACCACGGTTGTGTTCGAAGGCACACCCGACTTTCCTAACCCAGGCATCTGGTGGCAGGTCTGTGAGAAGCACCGTGTCAACGTGATGTTTAGCTCGCCGACAGCAATGCGAATGCTCCGGAAGTTTCCGGCGGATTGGTTCCAGCAACATGACCTCTCGGCACTCCGCTACATCTTTCTCGCCGGTGAGCCGCTCGACGAGCCGACCTGGAACTGGGCTAAGGACGCGCTAGGCAAGCCGGTGATCGACCACTACTGGCAGACCGAGTCAGGCTGGCCGATGCTGGCGAACATGCCGGGGATCGAGCTGCTACCGTTCAAGCCGGGTTCGCCCACGAAGCCGGTCTATGGGTGGGACCTGGCTGTTGTCAATGAGAACGGCGAGGAGGTTCTTGCTGGGCAGCGCGGTTTGCTGGTAGCTAGGCCGCCGTTGCCGGTAGGCACTTTCTTGACGCTCTACGGGGATGATGAGCGTTATGAGCAGACCTACTGGAAGCACTTTCCTGGTAAGCTACTTTTCTACACTGGCGATTTTGCGATTCGCGATGAAGAAGGCTATTTCTGGGTACTGGGGCGGGCTGATGAAGTAATCAACATTGCCGGTCATCGGTTGGGCACGCGGGAGGTTGAGGAGGTAATATCTGGTCACCCAGCGGTGGCCGAGGCAAGTGCGATCGGTGTGGCTGATGAGCTGAAGGGACAGGCGGTGGTGGCTTTTGTCGTTCTAAAGCAGGGACAGGAGCCATCGGCAGAGATGCGGAGGTCAATTATCAACCTGGTGCGGGAGAAGATCGGGGCGATTGCCACTCCGCGGGACGTTCAGTTTGTGAAGCTGCTGCCAAAGACGAGGTCAGGTAAGGTGATGCGGCGGGTGCTGAAGGGGATTGTCGAAGGAGCAAAGATCGGCGACCTGACGACGCTAGAGGACGGGGCGTCAATTGAAGAGGTGAAGCGAGCGGTCGAGCAGATGCGGTAGGCAGCGGCGGCCAGGCAAGGTTCTGCCACCGAGGGTAGAAACAGCATTTAGAACGAAACAGGGGTAGGAAAGGTAACTAAGGTTCGAGTAGTGCCCGGATTGCCCGAAGTTCGTTCTTGATTGTGGCGAGTTGGGTGCGAAGGTCAGTGGCGCTTGGAGGCTGACTTGACTGGTTACTTTGCTGCGCCAGCCGCCGGCGGGCACCCTTGATCGTAAGCTTCTCCTCGTGCAGCAGTCGTTTGATGGTTGCGAGTTGGTCGAGCTGGCTCTGTGAGTAGATGCGTCGGCCGGCAGAGTTGCGTTTGACCTTGATTTCGAACTCGCGTTCCCAGTAACGAAGCACATAGGGCGGCACCTTCAGGCGCTCGCAGGTCTGAGTCAGGCTGTAGTACTTCTCTTTGTTCATCTCCAGACCTCTGGTTTGGGTCGGCGACCAAGCAGTCGGGCTAGCGATTCTCGCGGCGCCGCCGCAGCATATAGAAGTTGGTAGACTTCTTCGGTGATTGGCATCTCGATGTTGTGCCTGGCGGCCAGCGTGCGGGCTGACCGGCAGGTCACTGCACCTTCGGCTACGCCGTTTAGGCGGCGCAGGGCATCGGCTGGTGTCGTACCTTGACCGATGTACTGGCCGAGTCGGTGGTTTCGTGAATACTCGGAAAAAGCAGTGACAATCAGGTCACCTATGCCGGTCAGGCCGGCGTAGGTGAGGGGGTTGGTGTTGAGTGCCTGGCCGAGTCGCATTATCTCGGCCAAGCCACGGGTGAGTAGTGCGGCCTTGGCGTTGATGCCGAGGCCAAGGCCGTCGGCAACGCCAGCAGCGATGGCTATGACGTTCTTGAGGGCTGCCCCGAGTTCGACGCCGGCGACGTCATTGTGTGAGTAAACGCGTAGATTCCCGCCAGTGAATGTGTCACGAATAACTTCAGCAGCTATCTCGTTCTGGGAAGCGGCGACCAGTGATGTTGGGTCACCAGCAGCCATGGCATATGGTATGCCGGGGCCGGCAAGAACTACGACCGGTACTTGTGGGAATGCCTGCTGCAGTATGCAGGAGAGCCGTTCCTGGGTCTGTGGCTCGAGGCCTTTGGTCACGGTGACAATCGTTTGACAGGTTTGGTTGTGTTGAGCCGCAGCTTGGGCAACGGCTGCGAGCGCTGCTGATGGCACGGCGAAGACGAGTATCGTAGCGTCGGCAAGGGTGTCGGTTAGGGAGTCAGTCACTTTGACTGAGCTGGGCAGAGCGAAAGATGGTGGCAGGTCTGGATGCGAACGGGTGGACTGGAGTCGCTGGAGGGCAGCTGACTCTGTTTCCCAGAGGGTGACATGGAAGCCGATGGCGTCGAGATGGACGGCGAGGGTGAGGGCCCAGCGTCCAGCTCCCAAGAATCCGATAGTTCGTTTCTTGCCATCAAAGGTGCCAAGGCACGATGAGGGAGACGGGTGCGGGCCAGTTGACGGAGAGGATTCGTTACTACCAATCGTCTTTTTCATTGTCGGCGGAACAGACGCAGCCATATGTTCAGGCGGGGCTCGGTTCGGGCCGCGAGACGGGTGATGTTGGAGCGATGTCTGAGGAGGATGATGATGCCAGTGGTGAGGGTGAAGCCGAGCAGCTGCCAGTCGCGGGGGTAGATTACGGTGGTGAGCAGAGGCAATGACACGGCGAGGGACAGAGACGCGAGTGAGACGATGCCGGCGAGAAGTAACAGCCCGAGGTATAGGGCCATGGCCGGCAGCAGGCTGCGTGGGGTGAGTATGGCAGCGACGCCGATGGCGGTGGCAACGCCCTTACCACCGCGGAACCCGAGCCAGGGCGTTAGCACGTGGCCAAGGACTGCACCGCTGCCGACGAGCGCTGTCAGGAGCCCAAATCTTGGTGCCAAGGCGACCGGCAGTGCGCCTTTAGCAATATCGAGCAGAAGGACCGCCAAGGCCCAGGGCCAGGGCAGGGTCCGGAGGGCATTGGTAAAACCAATATTGCCCGAGCCGTGCTGACGGATGTCAATGCCACGTGATTTGCTGATCAGCAGGCCGAAGGGGATTGAGCCGAACACGAAACCGGCAAGCAGCGAGCTGACAACTCTAGTAAGGTCGGCAGTCATTCGAGCTCAAGATAGTCGGCAGTCACCTAGTGTCAAGATGCTGATTGTGGCTATCGGTCAGGACGCCCGCACGTATTCCGCCCGGAGCTGGAAGAGCAGCTCATCAATCAGTTTGGTCTCTTCGGGTGTGCGGTTGCCTTCGGTCTTGACCTTGAGCATCGCGATCGTGTCAATGGCCTGACGGGCGAGGTCGAGGTTCTTCTCGACTTTGTCGGTGCCCGGCAGGTTACCGTGCCCGAGATAAGCTAGGGCAGTGGCGGCGATGCTGATGATTAACGAGCTGAAGCTAGCAGCTGTCGGATTGTCAGTCGTGTTGCCAGTCATCATGGGCGTAACCAAGCAGGGTTCGCACCGAAACGACCTTATTGTCCCGCAGGTAGATCCGCGGGACACGCGGGCTGACACGGCAGATTATCTCATACGGAATCGTTCCCGCCCATTCAGCCAGTTCGTTCGCAGTGATTGTCTCCTTTTCGGCTGTGCCGAGCAGGGTCACTGAGTCGCCGAGGCTAACTTCGGGTATGTCGGTCACGTCGAGCATGGTCAGGTCCATACAGACACTGCCGACTATGGGAGCGCGGCGGCCGCGAACGATTGCGGCACCACGGTTGCGTAACGACCAGGGGTAGCCGTCACCGTAGCCGGCAGTGATGACGGCAATCAGCGAGTTGCGCCTTGTGAAGTACGAACGTTCGTAGCCGATTGAACGACCGGCAGGAATTCGCCGCAGATTGACAATCCTCGAGCGTAGACTCATCACTGGTTTCACCTTGATGTTGGTCTGGCGTTGACCGGAATGATAGGAGTCGGGCAGAACTCCATAGGCGATGAGCCCCGGTCGTACCAGGTCGAGGCGGGAGCCAGCGATATTCAACAGCCCAGCGCTATTGGCCGCATGGCGGAGGAATTTGCCAACACCTAGCTTTTCAAGTTGTTGCTGCAGCTCGGCGTACAGCTCGAGCTGGTGCTGGGAGAACTCGATATCTGAGTCGGCAGCAGGAAAGTGGGTGAAGATTCCCTCGACGCGTATGCCAGGCAGCTGAACCAGCCTACTGATGAAGGCAGCGGCTTCACTGCAGTCAATGCCGGTGCGGCCCATGCCGGTGTCAACCTCGACGTGCAGTCCGATTGTGGTGTGACGGTGCGACGCCTCTTCCGCAAGTCGTTCGGCGAACGCCGACTCGCTCACTGCGGGTGTCAGTTGGTGTTCAAAGAGGGCCGGGATGTCGACATCAGGGACCGGTGAGAGAATGAGCACTGGGGTAGCAATACCAGCCCGACGGATGCTGATTCCTTCTTCAACACTGGCGACACCCATCATGTCTACCTTAGCTGCTGCTGCCTTCGCAATCTCGGTCAGCCCGTGCCCGTAGGCTTCAGCCTTGACTGCGAGTAGTAAGCGACAGGTTCCGGCGAGTCGCCGCAGCTCGGTAAGGTTCTGCTCGAATGCATCAAGGTCAATCTCAGCCCAGATTCGGCCGTAGTCCATTGGGGCATAGTAGGCAGGCAACTAGTGATTGTCAAACCTCACGACTCTATGCTGCCGTTCTTGCCACCAGGGTTACTGAGGGAAAAGTAAGTCTAGAATCAAGGGAAGGTTCGCGACCAAGGGCACTAAGACACAAAGTCGAAGTGGGCTGCCGCCAAAACCACCAAGGGTAGAAAGGCATAGAAAAGCTGGTCTCGAGCTCATAGGACAGTTACCAGAGGAGCCGGAGGAGGAGAAGCGGGAATGACCTATCCTGTTTGACCGGAATCGACCAAGACACTATAATTATAGTGTTAGGACATCTGCGGGCAGCGGTGTGAGGCCACCGCCACCCACAATGACAAACTAGTCCGGCTCCCGAGGTCGGTGAGCCCATTGGCGTAGAGGCAGCGCGGGCTGCTGTCACATTAGGAGGCTTGATGTATCGTAAGTGGTCGTTGTTCTTTGGCGTGCTGGCGACGCTGGCGGTTGCAGGAGAGAATCTGCAGTGGACGAACCTGCCTGACGGCGGCAGCTACACCTTTTCTACTGACAACTATTCTCTGTCAACGGTCGCTACTGACCTGGGTCAGTTTCAGTTGCTGACGCTGCCCGGAGCCGGTGTCAGCGCTGGAGTGGGTGAGCCCCAGGTACCGGTGCTGCGGCGGCTGGTCGAAGTGCCGTATGGTGGAACTGTCTCGATCGTGGCGGACGTTCAGTCCACGACAGTGTTGAATCTTTCAGCGCCGCTGTTGCCAGTTCAGCCGTCAGTTCCGAAGTCAGGGCCGATGCCCGCGTTTGCTTTCGCTGCTGATGCCTACAGCGCTGACAAGCCGACAAACGAGCTGGGCGCGAGAATCGTGGAGTTCGTTGAGGTTCGAGGCCACCGCCTTGCGGTCGTTGAGATTCTGCCGGTGAGCTATAACTCACGCCGCAATGAACTCCAGGTGGCAACACAGATGACTGTACGGCTGCGCTGGGAGGATGCGGACTGGGCAACAACTCGGTCGATGCATCAGCGCTATGCGTCGCCGGCTTTTGCTGGACGGCTGGTTGGGGTGGTGGATGGGGCAGAGCGGTTCGCAACCGATGCGGAGATGACCCTGCCGATTGGGTACCTGATCATTGTCCCGGATGCCTGGGAGCCTAATATCCGGCCGCTGGCTGCTTGGCGAACACGGCGTGGGTTCGATGTCTTTGTCCGCACGCTAACCCAGGTCGGCGGTAGCTCGGCAACCGTGATCAAGAACTACATCCAGAACGCCTATAACACTTGGCCGGTACCACCGAGCTTTGTTCTGCTAGTTGGTGATGTTGATAGGATTGGTTATTTTACCGGCCAAGGACAGGGTAACCCGAATACCGACCTGGACTACGCGCTGGTCCAGGGTACTGACTATCTGCCTGATATTGATGTTAGTCGAGCCTCGCTGGTTTCGGCTGCCCAGGTGGACAGCTTCGTTGCCAGGGTGGTCGCCTACGAACAGCGAACCCTCACTGGCGGTACTGCCTGGCTGAAGAAGCAGTACTTCATCGCCTCGTCGGATGGTGGCAATCACCAAGTGGCAGAACGGACTCATACCTATGTGATGAACAAGCTGCGGCCGCTGGGAATTGTTTGTGACTCACTCTGGCTTTACTATGGCTCGGGGACACCGATTGTCACCGCCATCAATGGTGGCCGATCGTGGGTGACCTATTCGGGACACGGTAGCGAGACATCTTGGGCTGATCCTGATTTCGACAATAACGATGTTCGAGCCCTGACCAATGTTGACCTGATTCCCTATGTGCAGACGTACGCCTGTGTTTCGGGCAACTATGCTTCAACCAGCTATCCCGAGTGTTTTTCTGAGGCCTGGATTCGCAACGGTCGGCGGGGAGCGCTGGCGCACATCGCTTCGTCGGTGAACTCCTATTGGACCGAGGACGATACGCTGGAGCGGCGAGTATTCGACTGCATGTTTGACTCAGCCTTCACATGGATTATGGGCGGGTTCAACAAAGCCAAGTTGATATACTTCCAGCAGATGGGCAACACCAGCATGACCCGTCGCTATCTTGAGATGTACAACCTGATGGGTGACGGTGCGGTTGATGTCTATTCACTGGAGCCGCGGGAGCTGACGGTTGCGTATCCGCCGGTGATCCCGGTCGGCGCCTTTCCACTTGAGGTCGGGGTGACTGCTCAGGGGAGTCCGGTTCGGGGTGCGCTCGTCTGTGCGATGTCGGTGAGCGACTCGACAGTCCGGGCCGTCGGCTATACCAATGCGGCTGGGGTTGCGAGTCTTGGGCTGACAACCCTGCGGCCGGACACAGTGCTGATTACGGTTACTGGGCATAATCTTGCGCCACACCTTGGTTCGATTCTGGCTCTGCCATCGTCTGGTGCCTATGTGATGTATCTGCGTCATGTGGTTGATGATGCCGCTGGCAACGGCGACGGCATCCCCAACCCAGGTGAGACGATCAACCTGCCGGTCTGGTTGAAGAACTGGGGCAGCGCCACGGCAGTAGGGGTTACGGCAAGACTGCGGTCGGCTGATCCGCGGGTGACAATAACCGACTCAGTGCGGCAGTTCGGTAATATCCCGGCTGGGGATTCGAGCTACTCTGGGGCGCTGGGATTTGGTTTTGAGATTGCCGGAACGTGCACGAACGGTTATGTGGTGCGGTTCAGCTTGGAATGCCGCGATGCCAGTGATTCGGTCTGGGTCTCGCCGGTGACACTGACGGTTGGTGCCCCGCGACTGGAGTTTGTCCTGGTTAGGGCCGACGACCCAGCGCCAGGTGGCAATGGCAACGGCATGATTGAGCCATCCGAAAGTGGCGATTTGATAGTCACGCTGCGCAACAACGGGCTTGGCAATGCCTATGGCGTGACTGCGGTGTTGCGTGCCGGTGATGCGCGGCTGACAGTTCTCGATTCACTTGGCGCCTTCGGCGACATTCCTCGGGAGACACTGGGGACGAACGATGGCGACCGATTCCGCGTGCTGGCCAGCGCAGCCATTCCCCGCGAGACACAGGTGCCCTGCACGCTACTTGTCACGACCGGTGCTCTCGTGACGCGCACTGTCTTTATGCTGGACATTGGTGTGATTCGTACCGTGGACCCGATTCCCGACAGTCCAGGAGTGGCGCCGCGGTACTATGCCTATGACGTAACCGACGTCTTCTACAGCGAAGCACCGGTCTTCTCGTGGGTGAATATCGTAGGGGTCGGCACTCGGCTGACTCTGAGCGACGACCAGACGCAGACGGTGAGCTTGCCGACCGGCTTTGGTCCCTGGCGTTACTACGGCCAGTCCTTCAACCAGATATCAATCTGCGGTAACGGCTGGGTGGCGCCGGGTTCGACAACCGCATCAACCTACACGAACGCCCGGTTGCCTGATGCTGCCAGTCCTGGCATCGTTGCCGTCAACTGGGATGACCTCTATCCGCCGACGAGTAACGGCGTCTGGTACTATCACGATGCTGCCAATCACCGTTTTGTGGTGCAGTGGGACTCGATGTCTTACTACTCGGCAAGAAGCGTCTTTGATTGGTTCCAGGTGATTATCTATGACACATCGGTCTATACGGTGACTGGCGATAATGTGATTGTCACTCAGTATCTCACGGCCAATGGCTATTCCAGCAATACCGTCGGCATCGAAAATCCGCAGTCAACAGTTGGAATCACCTGCCTTTTCGATCAGACCTATCACCGTGGTGCTGCTACGATTGGAGCCGGGATGGCGATCAAGTACACGACCAATCCTCCGCTGCCGCGGACTGGTTTGAATGATGAGCGAGTGGAAGTAGTGACACCGGTCAAGCTTTCCTTTGGTGAGAGCGGACCCAACCCGTTCCGGTTGTCAACGACTATCAGTTATGCGGTGCCGCGGCGGATGCACGTCCGGCTGGCGGTGTTTGATATGGCTGGTCGGCAGGTTGTTGAGCTGGTGGATCGGGTCGTCGAGGCTGGTTCCCACACTGTTCAGTGGGACGGCAGTAACGGACAGCGGCAGCCGGTTGCCCGTGGAGTTTACTGCTATCGTCTGGAGAGCGCGGACGGCACCCTAAGTCGGAAGGTCGTCTTCGCGCGTTAGTCGCACTATCCTGCTGGCGGGCGGGCGGCGCCGACGGGCACCCGCCCGCCACTGCTTGCCGGCGCAGCGGCCTGCCTTGACACCGGTTAGCACCAGGCTAAGTTAGGTGTGAGTGTCTGCAGTTATCAGGAGGTAAGGTAATGAACAGTAGCGTTGGAGTTATCGGCGCCGGCACGATGGGCGCGGGCATAGCTCAGGTGTTTGCGGCGACAGGTCACGAGGTTGTACTGGTCGATGTCGAGCAGCGTTTTCTTGACCGTGGACTTGGCACCATCCGTTCATCGCTTAACAAGCTCGTCGAGAAGGAGCGAATGACCGCAGATGCGGCGGCGGCGGCGCTGGCGCGAGTGAAAACCAGTCTTGAGCTGGGAGCGGTCAACCCTTGTGGTCTCGTGGTGGAGGCGGTGATTGAGAACCTGGATGTCAAGCGTGAGCTTTTCCAAAAGCTTGATCAGGTCTGTGAAGCGCAGGCAATTCTTGCCACCAACACTTCAACAATCTCGGTGACCGAGCTTGCTGGTGCGACCAAGCGTCCGACTCGGGTACTGGGTATGCACTTCATGAACCCGGTACCGCTGATGCAACTGGTTGAAGTAGTCAGGGCGCTGACCACCGACGAGGCAGTAGTTGCTGAGATTGTTGAGCTCACTAAGCGACTGGGCAAGACACCGATCGTGGTCAACGACTCGCCCGGGTTCGTCTCCAACCGGGTGCTGTTGCCGATGATCAACGAGGCTATCTACTGTCTGGCTGAAGGCGTAGCCGACCGCGAGGCAATTGACGGCGTTATGAAGCTCGGTATGAATCATCCGATGGGGCCGCTGGCACTGGCCGACCTGATTGGTCTTGATGTCTGTCTGGCGATTCTCTCGGTGCTGCACCGGGACCTGGGCGATGATAAGTATCGGCCCTGCCCGTTGCTGCGTCGAATGGTGGCAGCCGGCTGGCTTGGTCGCAAGACCGGCCGTGGTTTCTACGACTACTCGAAGAAGTAGCGATTGGGAGACCACCAAGGGCAAAGAGAACGACGCGGAGTCGAGGTGCAGACCGAAAGTAGTCTTATCACCAATGGCAGGTAGAAGTAGCGGCGGGAAGTAGGATGGAGGCGGCGCTTAGTCGGCAGGTCCTGACTGTCAGTCAGGTCAATCGGCTGGCAGCAGCGGTGCTCGGCGAGCGGCTCGGCGATATCTGGGTCGCGGGTGAAGTTTCGGGCCTGAAGGTCTATCCGTCTGGACATCGCTACTTCGCGTTGAAGGATGAACG
>CBFGKH010000011.1:0-74747 GCA_965649295.1 Caldifarciminota bacterium | reverse complement strand
TTCCGACCGATTCCCGCGGGTCTTGAGCTGCGCACCGTCCTCTGCGCCAAGTCCAACCCGCGATATCCAAAACAACAACACCATCAGCTACCACGGACGCAGCTACCAACTCAAATCCAACATCCGCAGCACTGCCATCGCCGGTTCCCGGGTCTCCGTTCAGGAGTGGTTTGATGGCTCGATCCACGTCCGACACGAGCGGGCCGGGGCGATAGCAGCCGTGCAACTGCCCGACAAGCACAGGCCGCAGCGTCGCCCGAAACGGACTCTTTATGACGTTTTTCACTGCGGTGGCGGTATTATGGAATTGCTGCAGTTTGACATATGCTACATGCGACCATCTGTTTCTGGGCACAATTGCAACAGAACGTCGCTACTCAAAGCCTTGGTCGGATCAGAGCGGTAGCACTATACAAAGCCGGCGACGACTCCTACGACCCTGCTGGCAGGCTAGCCATCGCCGCAATTGACAGAATGAGCACCTCTGCTAACATGGCCCTGAAAAGGAGGTCCGATGCCTTGCATGAATCGCGGAGTGAAGAAAACCACTAAGAAAACTCCGGCTAAGAAGAAGACCGTAAAGAAGTAGCCGCAGAGTCCGCCTCCAGCAGGGGCGCAGCAGCGCCCCTCTACTTTCGTGCAGGAACTTTTGGATCGCTTCCGGCAACTGCCAGCAGTTGCTGAGCTCCTTAACCGTCTCAACCCTGGCAGCCGCGTTACTGCAACTGGCCTTGTTGGGGCCTCGCTTCCACTACTTGCAACTGCAGTTCGTGCGGTTTGTGAACGAACAACCGTACTGATTCTTGACGACGACCGATCGGCCAGAGCCACCCTCGCTGATGTGACTGTCCTGGCTCCCGGCGCCGTGCCACTCCTCTTCGACCCCAACGTGCCAGCACTGCGCCGCCAGCTTGCTACGCTCAGGGCCGGCATCATCATCGTACCGGCACCAGCTCTGAATCGGCCAGCACCAGCCCCGGAGAACGAACAGTACGAGTTTCGACTGCAGGTTGGTGCTCGAATCACCATCGACCAAATCAATGCCTGGCTGGATGAGAACGGTTATGAACGAACCGACCTAGTAACTGAACCAGGCGAATATGCTCGCCGCGGTGGCATTGTTGATGTCTTTTCGGAATCGTCCGAGCTACCGCTACGGGTCGAGCTTGTCGGTGACACCGTCGAGTCACTGCGTACATTCGATCCGTTACTACAACGTTCAACCGCACGTATCACCGAATCATCGCTACCTACGCGCCGGCCTGTTGAGCTCTTAGACACCCCAGCAGCAACCCTACTGCCATCAGATGCTATCGTCATCACCGATGGACCGGTTGTACCCGCCTTCACCACTATTGAACTGACTGGTGAGGCCGACGCGACCTGCAATCTCGGCTTCGTTCCGATTGGCTCGTTCGTTGGTAATATCGAGCAGCTCAAGAACGCGCTATCAACCTACCGTCAGACCGACATAGTCTGCGCCTCGGCAGCACAGTGCGACCGCCTCGCAATGTTGATTGGCCCCCGTCCCACTTACCGCGTTGGGCCATTGAGCGCTGGTTTTGCCTGTCCGGCTGCTGGCTGGGCAGTTGTCACCGAACGCGAGATCTACGGCAACCCAGTAACGCGGGCTGTCCGCCACAGATTCAAGGGCCTGCCGGTGGACAACATCGTCGCCCTGCGACCGGGTGACTACGTCGTTCACATTGACTACGGAGTCGGCCGCTTCGAGGGAACCCGTCGAATGCGACATGGCGAAGTGGAGAAAGATTTTCTTGTGCTCGCCTATCACGGCGGCGACCGGGTCTATCTGCCGGTGGAAAACCTCGGACTTATCGACCGCTACATTGGCAGTGAAGATTCTCCGCCGACGCTGGATCGACTCGGCAGCCGCAGTTGGCTTATGGCCAAGGCCAAGGCTGCTCGGGCCAGCGCTGAGTATGCTCGGGAACTGCTTGATATCTATGCCCGACGCCAAATCGCCCGTGGTACCAATTTCGGGCCAGACACGCCCTGGCAGTCCGAGTTGGAGGCATCCTTCCCTTATGGAGAAACCCAGGACCAGCTTCGCGTACTGGCCGAGGTCAAACGTGACATGGAACAACCAAAACCGATGGACAGATTGGTCTGCGGTGACGTAGGCTACGGCAAAACCGAGATTGCCCTGCGGGCAGCCTTCAAAGCAGCTGTTGCAGGCAAGCAGGTGGCCTTTCTCGCGCCGACGACGGTCCTCTGCTACCAGCACTTTGCTGGATTCCGCCGTCGGCTCAGCCGCTTCCCACTGCGTGTGGAGATGCTCTCCCGCTTTGTCGGGGCTAACAAGCAGGCCGCCATTCGCGCCGGCCTAGCCGATGGTACCGTGGATATCGTCATCGGCACCCACCAACTGCTTGACCCCGACCTCCGCTTTCATGACCTTGGCCTAGTTATCATTGACGAAGAACAGAAATTCGGCGTTCGGCAGAAGGAACACATCCGTGCCCTCAAGGCTTCGGTGGATATCCTTACCCTTACCGCTACCCCAATTCCACGAACACTCTACATGGGCCTAGCCGGACTGCGCGACATCTCCCAGATCAATACACCGCCGCCAGGTCGCCGCGAAATCCATACTGAAGTCGCAACCTGGAATGACGACTTGATTCGTGACTACATCAGTCGCGAGCTTGATCGCGGCGGCCAAGTCTTCTTTGTCCATAACGAGATTGGTTCGCTCGAATCAATCGCTCGCAAGTTGCAGCACATCGTGCCTGGCGTGCGCATCGGCATTGGCCATGGCCGGATGTCCAGTCGGGCTCTGGCCAACACCTACCTCAGTTTCGTTGCCGGCGACTTCCCACTACTGCTATCTACCGCGATCATCGAATCCGGTCTCGACATGCCCAACGTCAACACCATCATCGTCAACCGGGCCGATCGCTTCGGACTTGCTGACTTGCATCAGCTACGTGGCCGTGTCGGCCGGTCTCAGGAACAGGCCTATGCACTCTTTCTCATACCGGAACAACGCGAGACAACCCCCGAGGCCCGCAAACGCCTATCCGCGCTCCTCGCCTATTCCAAGCTCGGCTCTGGCTTCAAACTGGCGATGCGCGATATGGAAATCCGCGGCGTCGGCAACCTGCTCGGCACCGAACAACACGGCCACATCGCCCGGGTGGGCTTCAACCTCTATACTCAGATGCTCAAAGAAGCTGTGGCCGGATTGAAAGGTGAAGAGATTGCGCATGAACCCGAACTCACCCTCGACGTGTCAACCCGCCTCCCTGATGACTACGTGACCGACCCGTTTGAGCGCATCGCCATCTACAAACGACTCCTCGCAGTGGAGAGCGAGGCCGAACTAGCTGAACTGAAGGCTGAGCTAGTGGACCGGTTTGGTCAATATCCGGCGACGGTTGAACCGCTCTTCGCAGTTGCGCTCGTACGCGTGCGTAGTCGCCAGCTAGGTCTCCTGAAGGTCCGCCTCCAGCAGAACTCCATCACCATTGTTGGCCCTGACCAAACCGTGCGTCTAACCGGCGGTATGCCCGAGCTACTCCACTGGCTCGACCGCGGCCGCTAGCCCTTCAATCACGACCTGCCGTTCACTGCCAACGACCGTCAACCGTACCCGGATAGTACTGGCTGGCAACCGCTGCTCGGCGCGCTCAGCCCACTCAATCAAACAGACACCTTCGCCGGCTAAGTAGTCATCAAACCCAAATGACGAGTAATCACTGTTGGTATCGAGCCGATATAGATCAATGTGGTAGATTGGCAAACGCCCCTGATATTCGGAAGCGATAACAAACGACGGGCTCTTCACAACATCAGTAACACCCAACCCCGCACAGATACCTTTGATCATCGTAGTCTTGCCCGCACCAAGATCACCATAGAACGCCACCACATCGCCGGCCTTGAGCACCGTTGCCAACCCGCGGCCAAGTGCAACGGTCTCGGCTGCACTCCGTGTAACATACGTCATTACTATTCTTGCTCTCACTCCGTGCTAACCAGCACGGCTTGGTGGGCACGAAAACAAACCAGACCAGTCCCCGACCCGAAACACCGTTCGGAACAAGTAGCGGCCCGAAAACTAAACCAGTTCGACGCTAATAGCCGTCGCCTCACCGCCACCGAGACAGGCGGTCGCGAGCCCGGTCCGCAACCCTCGATCCTGCAAGGCATAAACCAACGATACAATGATACGCGCACCGGAGCAACCAATTGGATGACCAAGCGATATTGCCCCACCATTGACGTTCACCCTGTCCCAGTTCCAGCCCAGGGCCTTACCATCAGCCAACACCTGGGACGCGAAAGCCTCGTTGATTTCGATCAGGTCGAAGTGGTCAATGCCGACTCCCTGCACCTTGAGCAGATTCTGCACCGCAGTAATCGGAGCGAAAAAGAGCCGCTTCGGTTCAACGGTACCGGTGGCATAGGCCACGATCCGCGCCAGCGGCTTTAGGCCGTTGGCCTTGGCATAGCTCGCGTCGGCAATCACCATCGCTGCCGCACCGTCGTTGATCGACGAAGCATTGCCCGCCGTCACTGTGCCGTCCTTTGTGAATACCGGCTTGAGCTGGGCGAGCTTTTCAAGCGTCGTAGCCGCACGCGGCCCTTCGTCGGTATCAAAAACAATCGGATCACCCTTGCGCTGGGGAATCTTGACCGGCACTATCTCAGCCTTGAACTTACCCGCCTTGATTGCCGCCACAGCGTTGGCGTGACTACGTGCAGCCCACTTGTCCTGCTCTTCTCGCGTCACGCCGGCTTCCTTGGCCGTGAAATCACCAAGCTCGCCCATATGCACGTCACCGAAATAGTCCCAGATGCCATCATAGATCATTCCGTCCTGAAGCTTGACATCGCCCATCTTGTTGCCGTTGCGCAAGCTCTTCAAGTAATACGGCACGTTCGACATCGACTCCTGGCCACCGGCAACAACGAGCTTGGCATCACCGGCCTTGATCATCTGACACCCGAGTGCAGCCGCAATCATCCCTGAGCCGCAGACCTTATTTACAGTCAGTGCCGGCACCTCTACCGGTAGCCCAGCATGAACTGCCGCCTGCCGCGCCGGGTTCTGGCCGATCCCGGCCGGACAGACATTGCCCATTATCACACCTTCAACCTGCTTCGGATCAATGCCCGAACGCTCGACCGCCGCCTTGATTGTAGCCGCACCGAGATCAGGCGCCCGCAGCGCCGCCAGCCCGCCAAGAAAGCGGCCAATGGCAGTTCGCGCTGCGCCGACAATTACTGTATCCTTTGCTTTGCCGATTGTCATCTGCTACTCCTTTGTTTTAGTCCAGTCCGGCTTGCGCTTTTCGAGAAAAGCCTTGGTTCCCTCCCGCGGCTCCTGCGAAGCAAAACACACGCCGAACGCTTCTATCTCAAATGCGTTCCCAGTACCGAGGTCGCAATCCAGACCGCGGTTGATGCAAGTCTTGGCCAACCGCACCGCGGTTGGACCCTTGCTCGCTATCTTCTTGGCAATCTCAGTGACGACCGGAATCAACTGATCAGCTAGCACAACCTTGTTAGCCAGCCCAATCCGAAAGGCCTCGGCTGCATCCAAGGTATCTGCGGTCATAATCAGCTCTTTGGCAATGCCAGGGCCAACCAGTCTTGCCAGCCGTTGCGTACCGCCGAAACCAGGGATGAGACCAAGGTTCACTTCCGGTTGGCCAATCTTGGCCGTATCTGCAAGCACACGGATGTCACAGGCCAGAGCGATCTCGCACCCGCCGCCGAGCGCAAACCCATTCACCGCGGCAATCACCGGCTTTTCGACTTGAGCAATCTTGCCCAGCGCCCGGTGCCCGTTTTGGGCAAACACCCTCGCCTGCAACGGCGTAAAGCTCGACATCTCGGCGATGTCAGCACCGGCAACAAACGCTCTACCCTCACCGGTAAGAATTATGACCAACACATCATCCTGTACCGCCATCCAGTCAATCGCTTGTTCCAGCTCGAGCACGAGGGCCGTGTTGAGCGCATTCACTGGCGGCCGGTTGAACCGCACCCAGCCGATACCATCGGCCTTGCTCACTAGCAAATATCGAAATTCCATTCCGCTCCTTTCTGGAACACCAGTTCTGTCCATCAGCCGGCTAAACCACCCCGCACAAGCTTTGCGCGACCGGTCAGCCAGACAGGGCATCCTGCCGGCACCGTCCAATATTCCCAAACCAGACCAACTCGTCAAGCGCTAACAGTCAAAGTGCCAGTACCTCCAGACTGACCGACCATGGGTTCATTGACGAGGCCGGTCGGAAACAATGTCCCTAGCCTATTCCCAAACCTAGTCACATGCGCATTCGCAACCAACTACCAAAGCCACTGTTAAAGTCAATCTGCAGGAACTTCTCGCAGCAGTCGCGCGACGATTCCAACAGACCGATTCGCCGGTTCATCACGAGACTTCGTACCCAATGCACAACAAAGCCCAATTACCCACGCTCGTACAATCTGCCACCAAGACAGATTGAGAAACACTCCGAACATCGGCCCTCAAGACCACTCCGGGGACAGTCCCCGGGATGGGGTGCGGCAAATCGCTGCCTATTCATAACAGCTTGCGATGCCATCACTTAAGCATCAAGCCCCAACACTGTGTCTGTATACTTCAAAGTACACATGGTTGTCACTCGCCGCACAAGCCTGACTCTGACTAGCCGTATTTCCTGCAACGAATCGCCAACTGACGCGTATAACATAGTGTGGCCAGAGTACGACGTGCGCAATCCCTCGAGCCCGCGTCATACGCCGAGTCCCTGTAACCCAACCGCTGAGCAATCGACCTACCACAGATACGATGAAACCATCGTTGTCAGCACCCTGCCAGTGACTACAATCTCATGATGCCGACAACAGACGAGCATAACCGTAATAGCACGAGATGGCAGCAGTTGGTCAGGCGCTATCACGCTCGTTTTCGCGGACCGGTGCTGATCGGTGAAGATGCGGTTCGTGAACTCTGCCGCCTGGCGCGCAACGGCTACAACACCCCAATGAAACGCGAGACCTATGGTTTTCTCTACGGTACGCTGACTCGCCAGGGCCGACTGATTATCCGGCGCTCCTGCTACTACCGCGGCGGAACCAAGACTCGTACCGGTGTGGTATTCAAAGACTGGGCAGCTGTCCGTCGTGTTGCGCGACGACGCATCGAACTGGCCCGAAAGATGCGGCTGCGTTTTATCGGCAGTTTCCATTCGCATGTCGAGATTGCGGGCGCCGTTTTTCGTGGCATCTCGGACGAAGACCGAGAGTCGTTCCAGAACGACCCGATGGCGACCCTTGAGCTAATTGTCTTTGTCTGGGAAGGTTCATCGCGCGGCCTTGCCCGCTCTGACCGCGACATCGTTGGGTTTGAGCCGGCCACCGGCTATCGCTACCGCATCCGCTGCTATGCCCGGCGCTCAGACCGCATCCGACAGGTTCGCCTTCGCGTCATTCCTTCGGGCATCACGATTATCTACTAACCGATAGAAAACAGCAGACGCCGGTTAACCGTGTCCGGGCCGGGGGGTGACCGCCCGAACAGCAGGACCCAAGCATCTCGCGACCCCCGGATACTGCCGACCGGTTAAGCCGGCGTCCACCTAAACCAACCCCGCTGCTGGTCGGCTCTGTCCCCTATTTTCGAGAACAGTGACCGACTAACTTAGGTTCCATGCTGCCAGCTTGCCAGATACGCTGCCTGCTCCGCAGTAAGCCTGTCAATGCGGACGCCCAGCGTATCGAGCTTCAATTGCGCAATCTTCCTATCAAGTTCCTCGGGTAGCTTGTACACCCGCTTCTGGAGCTTGCCCTGATTCTTAACAATATACTCAGCAGCCAGCGCCTGATTAGCAAATGACATATCCATCACCATCGCCGGATGGCCTTCGGCCGCCGCCAAATTAACAAGTCTTCCTTCTGCCAGCAGAATCAGCCGCCGGCCGTTGATCAGCGTGTGCTCAACGCAGAAAGGCCGCAGCTCCCGCCGCTTTCTCGTTATCTTGGCCAGCGCTGCCTTGTTAATCTCGGCATCGAAGTGACCGGAGTTGCAGATAATCGCGCCGTCCTTCATCGCCAGCATGTGCTGTCGGTCAATCACATTGATATCACCGGTAACCGTGATGAAAATGTCGCCAACCCGGGCAGCGTCAATTAGCCGCATCACCCGCAGACCATCCATCTGCGCTTCCAAAGCTCGCACCGGATTGACTTCAGTGACGATGACACTCGCACCCAGACCTCGTGCCCGCATTGCCACACCCTTACCACACCAACCATAGCCGCACACGACCAGCGTCGAGCCCGAGAAAAGCACATTCGTAGCCCGCAGGATACCGTCGAGTGATGACTGACCAGTACCGTAGCGGTTGTCGAACATGAACTTCGTCTCCGAATCATTGACGGCAATAATCGGATAGGCCAGCACCCCGTCGCGTTCCATGCTCTTCAGCCGAATGACGCCAGTCGTTGTCTCCTCAGTACCACCAATCACGCCAGCCAGCAGTTTGCCTTGGCGATTATGCAGCAACGAGACTAGGTCTGCGCCGTCATCGGTCGTGACCATCGGCCCGTGTTCAAGTACTGCCTCAAGGTGTTGATAATACTGCTGGCGGTTCTCGCCCTTGATAGCGAAGACCGGTATCTTGTCGTGCTTCACCAGTGATGCGGCCACTTCATCCTGCGTAGAAAGCGGATTCGATGCACACAGCCTGACCATCGCGCCACCGGCTTTCAATGTACGCACGAGGTTAGCAGTCTCCGAAGTCACGTGCAGACAGCAGGCCATCCTGACGCCCCGAAGCGGCCGCTCCCGGGCAAAACGCTTGGCAATGGCGGCAAGAACCGGCATGAACCGGCCCGCCCACTCGATTCGGGTCTTACCCGCATCGGCCAACTTGATGTTACGGATATCGCAATCTACCATGACCAAAAGCTCCTAACTATAGCGCCCGACGCAACTCTGCCGCCTTGTCGGTCTTCTCCCATGAGAAAAACTCAATCCGCTCGCCCTTTGGACCGCGCACACGCCTATATTCACGTCCGAAATGACCATAGGCAGCTGTCGGCCGATAGATTGGTTGACGCAGATTAAGATGTCTGATCATCTCCCGTGGCCGCAACGGGAATACCTCGCGGACAAGCTTGACCAGCCGGTCATCGGGCAGAAGTCCGGTGCCGAACGACTGCACTGCAACGTCGGTCGGATCGGCTCGGCCGATGACATAGGCGAGCCTGACCTCAACCTCCCGGCACAGCCCAGCCGCTACCAGATTCTTGGCCGCATATCTTGCCATATAGGAAGCCGAACGATCAACCTTGCTTGGGTCTTTGCCAGAGAATGCGCCGCCGCCATGACGAGCAATTCCGCCGTATGTGTCAACAATAATCTTCCGACCGGTCACGCCGGTGTCGGACTGCGGTCCGCCAATGACAAACTTGCCGGTCTCGTTCACATAGAACTTGGTTCGTTTGTCCACAAACTGCGGCGGCACCACATGCAGTGCGACCAGGTCAATAATCTCCTGCCGTGCAACCTTGGTGATGTTCCGGCCTGACTTGTCGAGAATTGACTCGTCGTGTTGAGCAGCAATCACAACGCTATCGACCCGTGCCGGCACACCATCGACATACTCAACTGTCACCTGCGATTTTCCGTCCGGCCGCAGATAAGGCAGGATTCCCTTCTTGCGCACCTCAGCCAGCCGCTGGACCAACCGATGTGCCAGCATGATTGGCAGAGGCATCAGCTCCGGCGTATCCTTGCAAGCGTAGCCGAACATCACTCCTTGATCACCAGCACCACCCCTGTCAACGCCCTGAGCGATATCTGGCGACTGCCGACCGATCGCATTAAGTACCGCACAGCTATGCGCAGAAAGCCCGGTCCTGTCGTCGGTATAGCCAATCTCACTGAGCACACGTCGAACCAGCTCCGGTAGGTCAACCCAGGCCCGCGTGGTTATCTCACCACCAACCAGCACTGTGCCGACCGTAACAAATGTCTCGCACGCTACCCGGGCACTTGGGTCCTGCCGCAGCACCTCGTCGAGTACCGAATCTGATATCTGATCACAGACTTTGTCCGGATGACCCTCAGCCACTGACTCCGAAGTCAGACTTGTTCGCATAGAAGTGATACTCCTCTAGCCAAATCTCTTCACCCGATAACGGTTCTTCACCACTGCCACCACACAACGGTAATAGCGCTGCTGTGGTTGGCCCAGTACCAGTCGTTCGAGCATCAACCGGTCACTGGGAATAATCTCGCCTCTGAACAATCTCACCGCCGGCACCGGTAGCCATTGTAGAATCCCCTCGCCCGACGGCCGTACCGCCGCACTCAAAGCACGTAGCCGACAAACGAAAAGGATGTAGTGTTGGAGCAACTGCTGGCCGTCAACAAGCCGTTCTGATACGACGCCACACAGTTCCTCAAATCTGGCCCTGATTCCCGCCTCCTCAGCCAACTCACGCTCCACCGCCTCATCAATACCCTCACCAAACTGAACCTTGCCGCCGGGCATTCCCCACAACCCGGCAAATGGCGCCCTAGCCCGCTGAATCAGCAGCAGACCCTTACTACCGAAGACCGCTCCCAAAACCACCGGTTGTGCAACCGAGTGACATCGCGACACTTTGCTAATGATATCCAACCTCTTGCCCTAGGTCAAACCAGCTAGCAGCACTAGCAGTAACTCTTCAACCCGTGTCAGGGCAGACTCAACGTCACTGCCGTCTATCCACTCTGCCCCAGGCAGGGCTCGAAACCAAGTGAGCTGGCGTCGGGCATAGGCGCGGGTCCTGGTCTTAGCCTGTGCCACTGCCTGCTCCAGTGAAAGCCTGCCAGCAAGATACTCTAAAAGTTCGGCATATCCGTAGGCGTCAGCCACACCAGTCGCATTGCCATACCCGGCTGCAGCCAACCGGCGCACCTCATCGAGCAAACCAGCCGCCAGCATCGCATCGAACCGCTCGTTGATACGCTGATAGAGTAGTTGTCGTGGCATCGTCAGCACAACATAGACCGGACAGAACTCACCCGACCGTACCACTTCTCTGCAGAACGAACTCATGGTTTTGCCGGTCTGCTCGTATAGCTCTAACGCCCGGACGATTCGCTGCCGGTCATTCGGATGAAGCCTAACCGCCCGGTCGGGATCGACCTGCTGCAGCCTTGCATATAACTCGGCAACCGGTTTGGCCATCAGCCGGGCCCGCAGTGCCGGATCAGGCTTTGGCGCCGCGAAGAACGGCTGAAACAAAGCCCGCAGATAGAAACCCGCTCCGCCGACAACGATGAAACTCTTGCCTTCACTGCTCAGACGCCGCATCAGAGCCAGCGCGTCGCGAGCATAGTCAGCGGCCGAATAGACCTGCCCTGGCAGCACCACATCCACAAGGTGGATCGGAACCTTGCGACGAATCGCTACTGACGGCTTGGCCGACCCAATGTCAAGTAACTGATAGACCTGACGCGAATCAGCCGAGATGATTTCGAGGTTGTGGCGCTGCGCCAACGCGACGGCAATGTCGGTCTTGCCAACCCCGGTTGGCCCACAGAGAACCAGCACCCGCCTCACAACTGACTCAACTTGTTAGGTTCGCCCAAAGCGACGATCGAGTTCCGCAACCGCAATTTTAATGATCGCCGGTCGTCCGTGCGGACAAAAGTACGGCTCTCGACAGGCAAAGAGTCGGTTGATGAGCGACTCCATTTCTGGCGCTGCCAGCCGTTGTCCAGCCTTGACCGCAGCCTTGCAGGCAACGAGTTTGGCAAGCTCGTGCTCAATTCTGACGTCCTTGGCTGCAACCTTGGTCAGCTCGGCGAAAAGCTCACGCACCTCGTCCTTACCGAGATATGTCCCGGCCGGTACCGTCTCGACAACCACGGTGGTGCCACCGAACGGCCGCGCCTCGATACCCATCTGGGTCAGCCGCTCCTGTACCCGCTCAAAAGCCGTAAACTCATCGGCACTCAATTCAACTGTAATCGGAAACAATAATCCCTGAGGCTGAGCACGTTCGCGGCCAGCAACAACGGTCTCGTAGATGATCCTTTCGTGAGCAGCATGCTGGTCAACAATCACATAGCCTGAGGCTACCTGTGCCAAGATGTAGCTATTGTGAAGCTGCCAGAAATCCTGTGGTGCGGTATCCTCCGGTGCAAAGCCACGTTGATAGAGAAAGTCAGCATCACTGGTCCCGGCTGGTCGCTGAATCCCAAGGCCCTGCCGAATCGCCTCTGAAACAAAGTCAAAGAGAAACCGCTCGTCAACAAACCTGACTTCCTGTTTTGTCGGATGAATGTTCACATCAAGCCGCGCCGGATCGGTCTCGATGAAAACAATGAAGTTCGGATTGTTGTTGGCCAGGGTTGGGCCGTAGCCGTCATAAATTGCTCGAACCACAGTTGTGCTACGAACAGGCCGGCGGTTGAAATAGACCGCCTGTACATCATAGTAACCCCGCGCCTGACTCGGATCAGCACAGAATCCCCGCAGGGTCAGTAGTGGATTGTCAACCTTCACCTCGACGAGACTCTCGACCACCCGTTTCTCCAGAAGCGCCGCTAGCCGCTGGCGAGTATTGGCCACCGGTCCGAGCTTAGCGACTAACCTTTCGTCGGCCAGAAACTCAAAACCGACCTGCGGATAGGCGATCGCATAACTGCGCACAACCTCGGTTACAAGCTTTGTCTCGTAGGATTCTGACTTAAGAAAGGCCCGCCGCACCGGCAGGTTGTAGAAAAGCATGCGGCAGGTCACGGTCGTCCCCTGAGCCCGAGCTATTTCACGCACCGCCTTGATTTCTCCACCTTCCACATCTATCGCCGTACCCGGCCCCGAGTCGTCGGCATTAGTCTCAAGCGTCAGCCGACTAACTGCCGCAATAGCGGCCAGCGCTTCGCCGCGAAAACCGTAGCTTTGAATCCTGGTCAAGTCTTCGACCAGCATCAGCTTGCTTGTGGCGTGCCTCGCGACTGCCAGCCGCGCGTCTTCACGCACCATTCCACAACCGTTGTCTGAAACTCGAATCAGGTTCCTGCCGCCGGCCTTGATTTCGATTCGGATCGAACTCGCGCCGGCATCAAGGGCATTCTCAATCAACTCCTTGACCGCACTCGCCGGACGGACGATTACCTCACCGGCAGCAATCCGGCGTACAACATCATCGGGCAGTAACCGCACCGGCCTACGCATCACCTCGGCCATGATAGACTAGCGCGGGCCACTATTCACAAGCCTTCGTGCCGATACTCGCTCAGATCAACGAGCATACCGTCGCTCGCCGCCCTTACCACACAACCGCTTGCCCTACTCATCGCCGCTGCCACCTCCCATGGTTTGGCCCGGATGACCTGCATCCCAAAATGGGTAATAATGGCCAGCCTTGGCTGAAGCTGACGGATGAGCTCGGTCGCACTCGGTACATCAAGATGGTCAAGTTCCAGTCGCTCGGTTCGAACCACGTTGAGCAGAACAACGTCAGCCCGATAAGCGGTCGCCAGTTCCGGAAATGGACTCGTGTCAGCAATGTAAGCAACGCTCAGCCCTGGTGCGCTAAATCGAAACCCATAGACTTCACCGCGGTGACGGTGCCGAACCGGCGTGGTGAACTCAATTGTCCCCAGCCGATACTTCCCTCCTTCACGAAGCGGCACAACCTCCTCTAGGAAACTACGTAGATAGCGGAGGACAACCGCATCCTCTCCTTCCAACGCATCGGTCGGAGCATAGAGCCTGCCGCGGGGACTAGTCCCGCCCAGAGTCATTGCCTCAATCATGTTGTTTACATCGCCGGCATGGTCAAGATGCCGGTGCGACAGTAGGATACCTGCGAGTTCGGTCGGTCGCAGCCCGTGCCGACTGCCGGTCATTCTGACCAACGCACCTGGTCCTGGATCAACAAGGAACTTGGTACCGTTCAGCGAGAACCAGAGACCGCCACTGGCCCGCAGTTGACGAGCAACAACAATCCTTGCTCCTCCTGAGCCAAGAATCACCAGCCGGTCCGAATCCAACTTAGCGGTCACAGAACTAACCATACCACTAGCCCCAACAGTGTCAATCAACGCTAGCCTGCAGGCTTGACCGGCCAAACCCTTTACCATATACTTCCGCCTGACGTCCTGCTTCGCTGCAGGGCACCTTTAAACCGATATCCTGGCAATATCAGCGAGTCTGAAACGACTTAGTTGGTCAGCACTCTTAAAGGAGGAACCCACGATGGCCGATGAGCAGATATTCCAGCCCCCCCAGGAGCTGGTCGAGAAATCGAACATAATGGCCTTCATGAAGAAGCACGGCATCGCCGACCTTGACGGGCTTCTCAAACGGGCCGAAGATCACAACTGGTATTGGAACGAGGTTGCCCAGGAACTAGAGTGGTATAAACCCTACACTCGAATCCTCGACGACTCCAACGCCCCTTTCTATAAGTGGTTCACTGGCGGTAGCTTCAACATCGTCCACAACTGCCTCGACCGGCACATGAAGACTGCCGTCAAAGACAAGGTTGCCTATATCTACGAACCGGAGCCCACTGACCAACCGGTCGAGCGCTGGACCTACGCGATGCTCTACCGCGAGGTGAACAAGCTGGCCAATGCAATGAAGAAACTCGGCATCAAGAAGGGAGATCGTGTCACCATCTTCATGCCGATGATTCCACAACTGCCGGTGGCAATGCTTGCTTGCGCCAAGCTCGGCGCCATTCACTCAGTCGTCTTCTCCGGCTTCTCATCTGCCTCCTTGCGCGACCGCATCAACGATGCCGAAGCCAAGCTGCTGATTACAGCTGACGGCGGCTATCGCCGCGGCAAGATTGTGACACTTAAGGCGAACGCTGACCCTGGAATCGCCGATTGTCCGTCACTCCAGCACTGCATCGTCTTCAAACGCGCCGGCAACCCGGTCGAGATGAAACCAGGCCGCGACCTCTGGTGGCACGAACTCACGGCAAACGAGTCCGACGAATGTCCGACCGAACAGCTCGATCCCGAGGACCCACTCTATATTCTCTACACTTCTGGCACGACTGGGAAACCAAAAGGCATTGTCCACGTCCACGGCGGTTACGCGGTCGGCACGTACTCGACTCTGCGCTTCGTCTTCGACATCAAGCCCGAGGACATCTACTGGTGTGCAGCTGATGTCGGTTGGGTCACTGGTCACTCCTACATCGTCTATGCGCCACTGATGAATGGTGCGACGTCGATCCTGTATGAGGGCGCACCCGACTTTCCGGCTCCTGACCGCTGGTGGAGCGTCATCGCCCGCGAGAAGGTCACCATTCTCTATACCTCGCCAACAGCCATCCGAATGTTCATGCGCTTTGGCGAAGAGTTCCCGAGAAAGCACGACCTTTCCAGCCTACGGCTACTGGGCTCGGTCGGTGAACCGATCAACCCTGAGGCCTGGCGCTGGTATCGGGCCAATATTGGTGCCGACAAGCTGCCGATCATGGACACCTGGTGGCAGACCGAGACTGGTAACTTCATGATTTCGCCACTACCGATCACGCCGCTCAAGGCTGGATCGGCAACCCGGCCGCTGCCCGGCATCATAGCCGATGTGGTTGATGGCGAAGGCCGACCTGTCAAAGCGATGGAGAACGGCTTTGCAGTTCTCTTGAAACCCTGGCCGGCGATGCTACGCACCCTCTATAAGGACCCAGAGCGCTACAAGGAAGCCTACTGGTCGCGCTTCCCAGGCAAATACCTTACCGGTGATTCCTGCACCAAGGATGCCGACGGTTACTTCTGGTTCCGCGGCCGCGCCGACGAGGTTCTCAACGTGGCCGGCCATCGGCTTGGCACCGCTGAGATCGAATCAGCGCTCGTCGCCCATCCCGCTGTTGCCGAAGCTGCGGTCATCGGCGTTCCTGACCCAATCAAGGGCGACGTTCCTAAGGCCTATGTCACGCTCAAGGTCGGGTTTGAGAAAACCGATGCGCTCAAAGAGGAACTGAAGAAGTGGGTCGCGAGTGAGATTGGGCCAATTGCCCGGCCCGACTCAATCGAGTTCCGTGATAAACTGCCCAAGACCCGTTCGGGCAAGATTATGCGCCGTCTACTCAAGGCCGAGGCCCTCGGCAAGGAAGTTGGCGATATCTCGACGCTCGACGAGTAAAGAGAGGATCCGGGGATTCAAGGATTCGAGGGTCCGGTCACTGGACTCCTTGAATCCTTGATTCCTTGATTCCTGTCCGCACCAAGGAGGCTCGATGGCAGAAACGAAAGTCTTCAACCGCTGGCTGGTTGTCGTCGGTGCGCTGGTAATCCAGGTCAGCCTGGGCGCCGTCTACATCTGGAGTGTGTTCCAGAGCCCGCTCAAGGCGTTCTTCCCGACCTGGACCGAAACGCAAGTCACCCTGCCCGCCCAGATCGTCCTTGCCGCGTTCGCAATCGCCGTCATCTTCGGCGGCCGGTTCCAGGACCGGTTCGGCCCGCGCGTCATCGCGAGCATCGGCGGGCTCGTGCTCGGTATAGGGCTCATCCTTGCCCGCTTCACCGGCAGCTTCCCTGCCGGCACCGCCCTGTTCTGGCTGATCCTGACCTTCTCGGTCCTCGGCGGGCTCGGCATCGGAATGGCCTACGTCTGCCCGATTGCCACCTGCGTGAAGTGGTTCCCGGACAAGCGCGGTCTCATCACCGGACTCGCGGTTGCCGGATTCGGCGCGGGCGCGTTCTTCTTCGCACCGCTGGCCAAGGGCCTCATCACCGGCGGCAAGTACCAGATTCTCGGCGCGAGCCTGTTCGGCCTGCCCAAGCTCGGCGTGTTCAACACCTTCATGACTTTGGGCATCATCTTCCTCGTGGCGGTCGTGCTCGCGGCCCAGCTCCTGCGCAACCCGCCGGCCGGGTACAAGCCTGCCGGCTGGAATCCACCGCAGCCCAAGACCGGCACCGCGCCCAGGATTGACTACACGCCGGGCCAGATGCTCGGAACTCCGCAGTTCTGGCTGCTCTGGCTCGTCTACCTGGCCGGCTGCACCACCGGCCTGCAGGTGATAATGAAGGCGTCGCCGGTCTGGCAGTCCTGCGCCATCGGCGCCTGCCAGCCGCCGGTCGACCCGACGACATTCGGCGCCATCAGCTCGGCCGCCGCGATGGCCGTCTCGATTCTCGCCATCTTCAACTCGCTCGGCCGGATTCTCTGGGGCAAGATATCCGACAGCATCGGCCGCAAGCCGACGCTCGTGATAATGCTCATCATCTGCGCCGCCGCGATGTTCGCGCTCGACTTCTTCCGCTCCTACGCACTCTACCTCATCGGCGTCTCGGTCGTCGGACTCTGCTTCGGCGGCTACCTGGCGCTCTTTCCCGCATTCACTGCCGACTTCTTTGGCACCAAGCACTACGGCATCAACTACGGCTGGATGTTCTCGGCCTACGGCATCGGCGGCATCGTCGGCCCGTTCCTCGCCGCCAGGCTGATGCGCGTTTCGGCCACGGTTCCCTACCAGGTCGCGGACGCGGCCGGCAACATTGTTGAGGAGACCTTCACCGTCGGCAACTACCGTCTCGCGTTCCTTGTCGCGGGCGCGATGTGCGTCGTTGCCGTATTCCTGACATTGCTCATCAGGCCGCCGAAGAAAGCCTGATCGGCGGCAAAGGAGAAGACTATGAAACGACTGTCACAGGCCGAAATTGACCAGCTCATTGCCAAAGCAAAGAAGCCTTCTGCCGACGCAATGCTGCTGCATCCGTTCTATAAGGGTAAGTACCAGACCGTGCCCAAGTGCTGCATTCGCGACTTCAACGACTTTGCTATCTGGTACACACCCGGCGTAGCTGCACCCTGCAAAGACATTGAAGCCCATCCCGAGAAATCGTTTGTGCACACCAATCGAGCCAACACCATTTGCGTTCTTACTGACGGCACTCGCGTGCTCGGGCTCGGTGACATTGGACCTGAAGCTTCAATGCCCGTAATGGAAGGCAAAGCCCTGCTCTTCAAGTACCTCGGCGGAGTTGATGCGGTGCCCATCGCCCTGCGCACCAAAGACCCGGACGAATTCATCCGCACCGCCAAGCTGCTCGAACCATCTTTCGGCGGCTTCAACCTCGAAGACATCGCCCAACCCAAGTGCTTCCGTATTCTCGACACCCTGCGGGCAGAGATGAACGTTCCCGTCTGGCACGACGACCAGCAGGGCACGGCGGCTGTTACCTATGCCGGCCTTGTCAACGCCCTCAAATTCGTAGGCAAGGATATCAGCAAGGTCAAAGTGGCAATGCTCGGTGCCGGCGCCTCGAATATTGCTATCGCTCGGGTCTGCATCAAGGGTGGCGTCACTGCCGAGAATATCATTATGTGCGATACCAAAGGCACCCTGCACAAAGGCCGCACTGAGCTCAGGGAGAACTTCAAAGAGAAGTGGCACATGTGCGAGATATCAAACAAGTGGGACGTGCGTGGTACGATCGCCGATGCCATGAAAGGGGCTGACGTACTGATCGCTCTCTCCACGCCCGGCCCCGATGTTGTCAAACCGGAATGGATTCAGTCCATGGCGAAGGACCCAATAGTCTTCGTTTGCGCTAACCCGATACCAGAAATCTGGCCATGGGAGGCTCTCGAAGCTGGAGCCGCAGTTGTCGCCACTGGCCGCTCTGACTTCCCCAATCAGGTCAACAACTCGCTCGGATTCCCTGGCATCTTCCGCGGCGCGCTCGACGTCAACGCCCGCACTATTACCGATGAAATGTGTATTGCCGCTGCCCTCGAACTGGCCAAAGTTGCCGAAGACCGCGGCCTCCGGCAGGACTACTTGGTGCCAACGATGGATGACTGGGAGGTATTTCCACGCGAAGCTGTAGCAGTCGGGATGAAGGCCATCGAACAGGGAGTTGCCCGCATCACTATGAGTCGCGACGAACTGTTCAAGAAGGCTAGCACAACAATCAAGCAAGCCCGCGAGCTAACTCAGTGGATGATGAAAGAAGGCTTCATTCCACCGGCACCCGCAAGCTAGAACACTGCTCCAATCAGACGGGGCGGCCAGAAGGCCGCCCCGCTTTACTCAAACGAGTCCGGCAGAATTGGCAGGCCCCTATTCTCTACTCTCTGGTACCTCGTAGTTCGGTGCCTCCTTGGTAATCGTCACGTCATGCGGATGGCTTTCGCGTAACCCGGCGTTAGTAATCCGCACGAATTTGGCGCGCCGTCGAAACTGAACCAGCGTAGCCGCTCCGCAGAACCCCATCGCTGCTCGCAACCCGCCTTCAAGCTGAAACAGCACATCCCGCACTGAACCACGATATGGGACACGACCAACAATCCCTTCTGGCACTAGCTTGGTCTGTCCCTCCTGAAAGTAACGATCAGCCGAACCTTTCCTCATTGCGTCCAGCGATCCCATTCCGCGATAAACCTTATACCGCCGGCCTTCGAGCAGGACATCCTCGCCTGGGCTTTCGTCAGTGCCGGCCAACAGATTTCCCATCATTACCGTTGCAGCACCGGCAGCTAGAGCCTTAGCAACGTCACCGGAGTAACGAATCCCGCCATCAGCGATCACCGGTATCCTGCGCCGACGCAGGGCCCGCGCACACTCCATCACTGCTGACAATTGGGCCACGCCAACGCCAGCGACAATCCTTGTTGTGCAAATCGAGCCCGGTCCCACCCCAACTTTCACCGCGTCGCAACCAGCCTCAGCCAAGGCCAAAGCACCAGCCGCGGTACCAACGTTTCCTGCCACAAGCTGCAGTCTTGGGAACCGCCGGCGTAGAGCTCGTGCTGTCTCAATCACCTTTTCTGAATCACCATGAGCCGTGTCAATTACAATCGCATCAACATCAGCATTCACCAATGCTGTTGCCCGCTCGAGCGCATCCCGCCCCACGCCAACGGCTGCGGCCACTCTTAGCCGCCGTAGCCGATCCAAAGTTGCCTTAGGATGCTCAACTCGTTTCAATATATCCTTAGTTGTAATCAACCCCTTCAGCTTACGACCCGGCCCGACGATCGGCAGCTTCTCAATCCGATTCTTGCGGAGAATCTCGCGGGCCTGTTTCAAGGTAGTACCCACCGGCGCAGTCACCAGTCCGTCTGCCGTCATTACTTCGGCCACACGTCGTTGCGGGTCATCCTCAAAAAGCAGGTCCCGCCTAGTCAGCATTCCCACCAATCGGCCAGTGCCGTCAACCACCGGCAGTCCTGAGATTCCAAACTGCTGCATCAAAGCCCGGGCGTCGGCGATTGTCTTGTCGGGCGTGATTGCAATCGGATCAGTAATCATCGAACTCTCAGCCCGTTTGACCTTCGCTACCGCTGCTGCCTGCTCCGCAATTGTCAGATTCTTGTGAATGACACCGATGCCGCCAGCCTGGGCCATGGCGATTGCCATTCGCTCTTCTGTAACCGTATCCATCGCCGCACTGACAAGCGGCAGCTTGACCATTATGCCCCTCGTAAACAGCGAATCCGTACTTACTTCCTGAGGGAGTACCGCTGACCGCTGTGGAACAAGCAGTACATCGTCAAATGTCAAAGACTCCTTCATCCTCATCCTAGCCTCCGTTCATGAGCGCTGCACCGGCACCAGCCGGCCAATCCGGGCACAGGAATGTGTTAAAGAGAGTGCACGCCGCCATTGGCAATTGTAGTTAGTCCGCCGCGATTGTAAAGCATCGGCCGGATTGTTGCCGGCAGACCAGACTCTGTTCTTGGAGCTGACCACATTGAGCCGTGAGGCGCTGGTTGTCGATTAAGGTCTTGCAGACCATCTGACGGGACTTCCGACTGGGCTGCCAGTCAGAACTATCTGTCACCGGGGGCAGCGCCAGCCACCCCTTGAGCATCAACGATGGAAAGCCGCCTGGCAGAAGTAGCAAGGGAGTCCTGCCAGGCGGCTTGTGAGTTACTGCTAGAACTTATTCTGTAGAGCCTGAACAAAGGCAAGCTGGGTTTTGACTTCCTCGCCCTTGGGCCCAATCCCTTTGTCCTTGAGCAACCGTTCGTAGATCTGCTGGGCCTGAGCGTAAGAACCAGCGTTGCGATAGACACGAGCCGCAGCCATCCAGGCATCAAAAGCCAATGGCGACTTGGGCCAGCGCTTGGCGACTGCTTCATAAGCCCGGGCCGCCGCCTGACTGTTGCCAAGCTGCTCCTCACAGTTGCCGATACCAAACTGGGCCGCTGGTGAAAGTAGTGGGTCTTTCTTTACCCGACTAAGGAACCGGCCAAACTCCTGCTTTGCCTCGCCATACTTGCCTTGACTGTAGTATATGTTACCGAGATAGTAGCGGGCCTTAGCCCCTACAAAGTCACGACCGAACCGGCCAGCAACCTCCTTCATTGCCGCCTCAGCCTGGGTCATGTCGCCGGTGGAATAGATGCCGAGCGCTTGGGTGAACATCACCTCTGCCTGTGGGTTGACGCCACCGCCTGAGCGATTCTGTAAGAGCAGAATGGCGCCGATTATCACTGCCACTGCTACCCCGGCCCCAATCCAGAATTTCTGTCGGTCCTTGTAGTAAGCGGTAATAACCCGTTCAACGAAAAGCTGGAACCGGTCCTCTTTCAGGTCCTCTTTGCGGACATAGTGCTTGCCTTTGAATTGCATGTTCCTCTTCGTTTCTACCCCAGGAGCGATTCGAACGCTCGACCTGCGGTTTAGGAAACCGCCGCTCTATCCTTCTGAGCTACTGGGGCCTTTGGGCTGTGATAATACTGCCTTCTCCGAACGAGTCAAGGTCCTGCCCCCACCATCGGTGGCGGCAGAGAGCAAAACAACTCCAGACCTACCTTGCCACCTGCAACTTACGAACGAACTCTTGACTTCCCGCACGATCGGTCACAACGAGCCGGCAGAAATAGACCCCCTGACTCAGTCCATCAATCGGCACCAGCAGCCCGTACTGACCAGCGGGCTGCTGGCCGTTAACCAATTCCAAGACGCGCCGCCCGGTAGCATCAAACAGACCGAGCTCAACAGTCGCTGCTCTCCTGAGACCGTAATTTACTCGAACGGCCCGTACGGCTGGATTCGGCCAGATTGCCGTAAGTCCGGCGCCGGGACCGAGCTGCTCCGGTGACACCGTCACTCCCATCGGTACTCCTAGACCGAATGAGAAGTAGGCAATACCACTGTAACCGTTGCCGCTCAGCACCACCCCAAGCTCAGCTACTGAATCACCCGGCAGCGCCGCGACCCGGTAGGTAAACGGTTCGGCAATATTTGCAGCTTGGCCGTTGGCAGCGATGTCACCAAGCTGGGCGGCGGAATCAACCACCGTCCCCTCGCTGTCCATTGCCCGCAGCAGTGCTGAGATGTTACTCGCTGCACCGGCACCTGAGTTTCTGATATCAACCACTACTGTCAGC
The DNA here is from genome assembly GCA_965649295.1 of Caldifarciminota bacterium. Lineage (GTDB taxonomy): Bacteria > Hydrothermota > Tepidihabitantia > Tepidihabitantales > Tepidihabitantaceae > CBFGKH01. Next base: position 52,416 of record CBFGKH010000011.1, on the reverse strand, counting down.
AACTCATTAGGTTCGGCAACGCCGTTGTTGTTTCCGTATAAGGCATCGCTGACTGTGACACCGCTCAGCACAAGCCATGGTAGAGTCAGGCTGCTTGGCGGATGGGTCGTGAACTTGAGAGCCCGGCCAGCCTGCAGATAGGCAGCCGTCGGTGCATAACTGTTGTTGTAAAGGTATTGCAGACCAATCGTCTCTGTAGAATCCTCAATACCAACCGTACAACTGGAATTTAGTGAGACCCGGTTGTACTGAAACACAATCTCACCGTCGCCGGTCGGCGTCGGGTGATAGGCCGGGTCATAGAAAATGGCCTGAAATGTCTCGCGGATGTTGGGTTGATTAATGTGCGCGAAATCCTGATACTGAACAATCCAACGGTGGTTGGCTACGTCGTAGTACTGATAGGCTGTGCCATAGCCATTGTTGTTCTCATCGGGATTGAGGTCATCCCAAAACGGCGCAATCATTGCAGCCGCACTACCGGTGTCTGGCATCGGATTGTTGGTACCCCGGCGTGAAGTTGTTGTACCGAAACAGAGCCAACCATTCGAACAGGCTGACATTGTCGTGCCGGCGCGGCCGTAGTACCGGAAGGTGAATGGCATAGTCAGGGCCCGTGTGGCCGCATCTGAATCCGACACGGCCGGAATCACCGTCCCAATGCTAGAGATGTCGAACCAGCTATAGGTCGGTGCCTGCCCGGTTTCGATATCGGTGTTGTCATAACACCAGTAGCCATAAGCATCTGGCCCAGTCGGATCGCTTGTAACTCCCTGTTCACCTTGCACCTGGAACTCAAGGGTATCCCAGTGATGGTAGGTGCCGCCATCGGCCCAGACAAACGCACGAAATGTCACCGGCTGGTTTCGCGCCAGATTGAGAGGAGCCTGTAACGCTAGCCGATCCTGAGCACCAGACGCTGAGCCGCCAGCGCTGAGTGTACCATACCAGCTGGTGGAGTCAGTGAGAACAACATCCGGATTGAGACAACGGACAACCGCCCGCACCGACCCAAGCCCAGCACCACCACTGTTGGTGATGGCTAGTTCGAGCCGGCCACTCTCGCCTCGCCCCAAACGACCATTGTTGTTGCCGCCCGGCGGCGCGTCAAGTAAGGTCACACCACTGAAGACAATCCGGCCAGCGTGAACAACGAGCAAAACTGAGCAGTTCCAACTTCGGCCCACGCTGTCCCTTGCCACCACTGTACCTGCAAAAGTCTGCCCCTCGGTGAGAACCGTGTCGAGGACGAGTTCGAAACTCTCACCGAAGACTACACTCTCAGCCGGCACCGTGCCGTATGTCGCCGTGCTGTCAAGAACGGTCACGCCAGACTGATTCATCCGCAGCACTGCAGTCACGCCTGTCGCAGTCACTGTCCCCAAGTTCCGGAGGCCCACACGCAACCGGAGTCTCTCGCCCGGGTTCGCAACCTGATCGTTGTTGCCACCGAAATCGTCAATTTCAAGACCACCTGAAACAAGATAGGGCTCGCCCGAAACGATCGTCCTTACAGTTGTCTCAAACGGCAGTAGATTAGCACCAGTGATTGTTAGATAGAGTGTACCCACAACCGGCGGGTTAATTGACAACTGCGCCTCACCCGCGCCATTAGTCAAGGCGGTAGCATAAACAGTTGTGTCCATCATCAAGCAGACGAGCGCGTCCTGCACCGGCGTTCCATTGCCCCTCACCACTACATTGTACGTCTGCGGTCCAAGTGGAATGACCGAGTCGTAGCTAATTTGTGGGTGCATTGGTCGGCCGGTCCAAACCAAAAGTCCCGGGTCACCAAACAGATTCCACTCCTGATACCGAGCCTGGACGCGGTAAAGTGAATCAACTCGATAGCGCCCCCGAACAGTGGCTGGCCCCAGCCATGCGTTCTTCTCCCCGAACAGCGCCGTAAAAAACCCGCGGAAGACTGCGCTACGGTAGAAAGCACCGCGCGAGATTACTCCGGTCGTACCAAAGTAGGCAATCGCGCCCCCCAGTCCGTTTGGCGTGCCGGCACGAACGAACTGGTCTCCATACATCGACTCTCCCGGAGAAAGAGACATTGTCGCACAGGTCGCGCCGACCGCAATCGGCATCCTCGCACCGTTTGTCCAACTCGATGGCGTGATCGAGCTAAATGGCGACCACCAAGTTGACACTCCTTGCCCTCGGTAGGTCACGAAGGTGCGGCCTTCACTGCAGGCCGCGTTCACCTGCGCGCTATTATTGCCCCTATTCGAGCTGAACGAATCGATCGCCACATAACCGCGGTCCACCCAGTAGCTATGCGCAAGCCGAGTATCGTTCCAGTAGATCGTGTCGTCAGCTGAGTTGTCCTCACGCACACAAGTAGTACCTCGCAGGAACCAAAGAGTATCGCCAGTCCAAACCGGCTTCTCATATGCGAGCACCTTATTCACTTGCAGACTGCATTCGCGGGCCGTGGTTGCATACAACCGACCGACCGATATCTCCATTAGGTAATCACCGGTCATGTCACCGTACGGACAGTCGGTTGAAGAATTGTAAGGCGGGACCTGAGCTGGGCCGCCAACAAGCACGACGAACTCTGGTCGCACCGGCCAAGTGTTGTAAGCATTCCTGATGTACGACTGGATGGCACTGGCACTACCTCCAGCCTGCGAAACCGACACAACCTTAGCCAGTAAACCCTTCTTAGTTCGCCATTGCGCCAGCGGCTGAACAATATCGGTGAATGCGTCCGCGGCAATGATCAAATACTTGGCCCCCCGCTCAGCCATGCCAAGCGTGTATGCTGCCAGCAGCAGCAGAACAACTGCCAGTGTTCTCTTCTTCACTTGTGCGTCCCTACTCTTTCAGGTAAACAAACCTAGTTGTCGCGGCCGCGACAGCGGTGGTCGTCAGCCGCGCTACATACAGACCATTCTCTACCGGCCTACCGTAATCATCACGCCCATCCCAGACCACACAGTTATCGCCGCTGATCTTCCGAACGAGTCTGCCGGCCGGATTGTGAATCGCAATCTGCCCCGCGCCGGCAAAACGCAACTCAACTCTGCCCCGCGCCGGCGAACGAGTAACGGCAATCAACGGACCTTCGCTCGGCAAGGATGGTCCAACCTGCTCTGCTACACCGCCCATACTCCTAATCCAATGCTCGCCGCCATCAGTTGTGTACAGCACAAGCGAGTTCCCCGCACACAGACCTCGCGTCGCGTCAACAAATTGGATATCAAAAAGAGTTGTGTCTGCCGGACAATACTGGGCCACCCAGGTTGCCCCGCCGTCACTTGTACGGATAATCGTTCCATGGCGGCCACAAGCCCACCCGTTCTCGGCGTCAACGAAGTCAACCGCCCGCAGATACTTGGCTGAGGCCGGCAACGACTGCTCTGTCCAGTTCGCACCGCCATCGGTCGTGTGGAGAACCACTGCTCGCATGTTGCGGTCATAACCACCCACAACCCAACCGGTCTGTTCATTCACGAAGTCAACGCCGAAGAAATCGTATATCGTGTCGAGCCTGACTAAGTTCTTGATGAAAGAATCAGCATCGGCTCGCACGTGGACAATGTAACCTTGACCGCCCCAGAAAGAGTCGCCTTCCGGATAGCGGCCGGCAACCAGCCAACCGTTGTTAGGTCCGAGCAGCGACAGGCCCTGAAAGTCAACAATTGACGACGGGTAGGGTGGGTTGGGGAAAAACTCAAGCTGCCACTCTGAGCCACCGTTAGTCGAATGCATCAGGATTGCCTCACCGCCAGCAGCCCAACCGAAGTTCTCATCAATGAACTGCATTCGCGTTGCAAACTTGGGACCACCAAGATTCTGCCGATACCAGTCATTGCCACCGTTTGTCGTATGCCAGATGTCACCGATTCGGCCGCAAGTCCAACCGGAAAGCCCGTCAAGAAAGAACACATCAAAGAAATCTCTCACGGTCGGTACGTTCTGTGGCTCCCAACTGGCACCGCCGTCTGTCGTGTGATATACTGCCGTCGTCTCAATTGTCACCACCCAACCGTTCTGACCGTCCGGTGCCAACGCCACGCCATGATAGATCAACGCTGTAGCGCTTCCAGAACAAACCAGCGCAACTAACAAGACCAAACATCGTCTGCTCACGCTTTCTCCTTACAGCTAGTCAAGTACTCGAATGAGACAAGAAATCGTACCCCGCCCAGCAACAGAAGTCAAAGCCACATTGTAGATACCGGCCGGAACTCGCTGCCCGACGTTATCACGCAAGTCCCACTCGGCAACACCGGCGTCCCTCTCCAATCGAATTCGCCGTACTAGCCGGCCGCCAATATCAAACACCGCCAGTATCTCCCCATGAACATAAGGCAGCACAATCTTCACTCGCTTGCGTGCTGGTTGCGGCCGAACTTGCAATGCCTCACTTCGTCGGACTGGATTGGTCTCATGAATCGCCACAAATGTGTCCGGTGCCACTGTTGTGAGACGAATCGCCCGTCCCGCGACAACCGGCGCTGCCGCAGCCGGGTAGGAATTGGCATAGGTGTACTCTAGGCCAAAAGCATTGTCCGGCGACTCGATGCCGACCGTCGCGAAGTTGTGATTGTTCTCGAACAGAGTGTCGTCATTGAACACCGTATGGTATTGAAAAAGAATCGGACCGTCACCAGTCGGTGTCGCGTGGAACGCTGGGTCACAGAGGTGCAGTTGGAATGTCTGCTGTTCACCCAGATAGGGCGGTCGGTAACCATGCACGTGAACGCACCGGCTCCATTCGATGATGAACCGATGATTCGCGACATCGTGCCAGGTGTAGACACCGGACGCACCTAGCGTGTCCGTTCGGAAATCATCCCAGAACGGCGCAATCACACCATCTGTGCCAGAAGGCGATGGAATGCGCCAGTTGTAAATATCGCCTATCCACTGCGTGCCAGGCGCGATGAACCCATTATCGCTCACTGATACGACGCTGTAATCGCGGCCATAGAAACGAAACACAAATGGCAAGCTGACCGGAACACAGGTATCGTTGCCAACGCTCAGTCTGCTGCCACTGCCACCGAAGTTCGGGTCAATCTCAACCCAGTCGTAACTCGGCCGTTCCGGATAACCTACGTCGGTGTCGTCGTAGGCATAGTAGCCATGCCGATCCGGCCCAAGCGGTGCACTCGTCACTGGCTGCCCCACGGTCAGAACGAAGTCCCAGTACTGCTCGAACCCGCCCGTGCATCGCAGCACGAGCCGTAATGAAAACTGCCGACCAACACCAATCCCAGCAGCCGCTTGGACACGAAATCGATCGGTCCCGTTCGACGCCGATTCGCCTGGGGCCAGGTCACCGAAAGTGCCGAATGAGTCAAGCACTGTGACTGCCTGAGGATTGAGCGATCTCAGGACTGCAACAAGCCCAGCAGCAGCGCTGCCGTGATTACGTACCACAACCGACAGTTCAGCTGCCTCACCCGGGTCAAGCCAGCCATTCGCGTCGTGCACCGCATAGCGTCGGTACTCGAGCATCGGCCCGTCAACCACCAGGTCAAATCCTGAATACCACTCTCCCTGAGCAGACCTTGTCACCAACACCATCGGCAGGCGCTGTCCGCCAACACATGACGGTACTGTCCGAACCCCAAAGCTTGCCGTACTGACGGCTCCTGGTCCGATGTCGCCAAGTGCACATACCGAGTCAGTCACAATCGCCGCACTGCTTGCAGAGCGTAACACTGCCGAAACACCGGTCGCAGTCTGGCTCACACCGAAATTACGGACGGTCACATCAAGAACAACATTCTGGCCAGGCCCAACTGCTGTCGGCTGGTGCGTATTGTAGCCAACGAATATCTCAGACTGTCCCACAACAATCTGCCCGAGGTGAGTTGCCAAGTTGTCGCCAGTCACAGTAACAAGGATTGCGCCCGGCCCCGTCGGCGCCAGGCGAAACCGAGCTGTACCCCAGTTGTCTGTAACAGTGACCGCGTGGACCTCTGGGGTACGCGAAAGACAGACAAGGGCGTTCGGCACCGGCTGACCATGATTGTCACGCACCGTCACCTCAAACAAGCTTGACCCCTCGTGCACCCACGAATTGTAACTGACCGCAAGGGGCCGCGGTACGCCGGTCCACATCCGCAACGCCGGGTCACCGAGCAGATTATAGACATGGAAGTAATTGCGCAGCTCAACTGAGTCCTCAGGCAGTGGGAAATTCTCATACTGTGTCAGCTTGCCAGCGTACATTGCTGCCCCACACCCGTGCTCGCCCCGGTTGAAGATTTCCTCGTAGATCCCGTAGTCCATACTGTTGTTCCAACGGGTGGATGTCCCGGTGTATGAACTGCCCCAAAAAGCGACTCCGCCTCGCGGATCAGTCGGCACCCCGGCTCGCAACCACATCTCGCCGAAACACGGGTTGGCCTGATAGTTGCCCGTACCACAGTAGATGCTCGTAACCACCGGCAACTTCCAACCATTGCGCAACGCGGCAACATCGCTAATGAGAAACGAAGGATAACGCCAGCCCTCGTAGTTACCCCAGCCCCGACCGTTAACAAAAAGCACGCCACGGTTCACGGCTGTGTCAACTGTTCCCCGGCCGCCAGCTGTTGGCGGATAGAAAACCGTGTCTATCTGGACAAATCCGTGGCCGAGCATGCGCTCGCGAATCAGCCGTTTGGTCACCAGTGCAGTCACCGCCGGTGTGCCGCCTTCCTGATAGGATGTCCCGACCATCAATGCCCGCCGATACCACGAAGTATCGGTCAGCAGCGGCGATGACTCGTACCCAACCGTCTTCGCAACCATCACATCCAGCTCCGAAGCATTGGCTGCCGGAAACCGACCAACAAAAAGGTCAGCCAGAAAGTCGTTGCCGTCAACGCAGGCATACGGATGGTCAGTAACACAGGGTGTCCCGACATTGACAAAGGCCGGTATCTTGTTGACCGCACCCACCAACAAGACGAAGCTGGGCATCGAATCAGGCTGCTGATAGAGTCGCTGGATGTAAGCACGAATCTGATCACGCGTGCCGCCAATCTGCGAGGTCCGTCGTACCAGCACCCGATATCCCATCCGCTCTTTCCAGGCTGCCAGTGGCAGAACATTACTATAGAACTCATCCGGTACAACAATCAGATAAACATCAGCATCGGCATGGCCAGTCGTCGGCAAACCGCAGCGTCTAGCCATGAAACGTCCCATAGCATTCAGCCGTGCCGGCGGCTCTAGCCCGGTCGGATAGTTCAGCTTGACAACCATCTGGCTGCGGTCCGTCTGTTCTCTCTTTACGACAAGCGGCACAAGCTCCAGTCCAGCTGCTCTAACGATCGAACCGAACTCAGGCGCACCATCGCTCGCTAACACCAGAGGCAGCTGCCCTTGGCAAACGGGCACAAGCTGGGCCAATGCAGTCACCGACTCATCCTCAACCGCGAAGTCGTAGGTAAGCTCGAGTTGACGCGGGCCTGAGGCTATGCTAACCCCAGCGTGGGCTACGGCAAATCCGGCAAGTACAATGAGCAGAAAACGCAACTATTCCTCCTGCTTGAGAACGACCAGACCAAAGTCACGGTCGCCCGCAAAAACGTACTGACCAGCGGGACAGACGCCCATTGCGTAGCCGCCTGGCAACTGGGTGACGAGCTGCGGCCTTGCTCGGTCAGCAATATTGACCACAGCAATGCCCCCGGCTCCACAAGTAACATAGACAAGTGTATCCTGAACCGCTACCCCATTGGCATAGCCTTTGAGCGCCAACTTGGCAACAAAGCTTGGTTGCGTCGGATTCGAGATATCAACAACTACCAAGCCGTTCAGCCCATCTGCGACAAAGGCAAATCGGCCGGCTGCCGCGATCGCCCGTGCCTTGCCCTGAGTATCGAGCCAGCCAACTTGCATCGGTGGAACAGTATCAATACGCCAGCAGGCCATTCCCAGCTGACCAAGCGCAACGCAAGCAACTGGGCCAACTATGCTCACACCGTAGCAGTCGCGTGGGTAGTATCCTTGATACACAAGATTGGGGTAACGCGGATCACTGATGCCAACCTTGAGGAACTGGGCACCGGCTGCGACAAAAGCAAATGAATCAGCCAGGGCAACGTCATAGCCGGTTCCGGGCTGCGGATACTCGAGCACTCCGAGCGTCACCATGCTCTCAGGTCGAGCGGCATTGACAATCATCAACTCCTTGTAGCCATAGGCAATATAGGCAAGACTATCGCGGGCAGCCACTCCCCAAGCCACGTTCAACGAATCAAGCTTACTTCCCAGCAACACTGGCAGCTCCGGGTTGCTGACATCAAAAACTGCCAGCCCGGCCTCGCCGTCGGCGACATACGCCCGATTGCCGACAACCGCCACATCGTGCGGATAACCCTGAGTTCGTACACTAGTAAGAATTCGAAAGCGCTCCAGCCGCAGGCTCCGCGCGTCCGACCACTCCCCCCTAACGCTGTCAGCCGACACGGGCCGCACCCGCCAGAAGTAGCTGCCGTCAGTCGGAAGTCTGACCTGCACCGACTCGTCAGTGACCAAAGTATCGAACAGCATGGTCGTGAAACGGCTGCTCGTACTCACCTGGACCTGCGATTGCGGCTCTGTTGTCCGCCACTGGAGCAGAAGCATTGTCCGCCGCACTACCGCTCCATCTGCTGGCGCTACCAGTTCAACATTCGCTGGCAACGGCAAGGGCCGATGGCATCTCAAAACCACAGCGAGCACCACAAACCAGACCAAGCGACGCCTCATATTCTAGTTCACCTTTCGCGACTCAACCACTACGCCTAGACTGAAACGGTTGGCCGCATACTGCTTGATCTCTTCAACCGTTGCTTTGTTAGGTGAGTCGGTCGAGCGATTCTCATATTGATAAGCAGCAACAACTGCTGCCTGTCCGATTCGATACCTTACTTCTACGCCAACGCCACCAATCAGGTCGGTTCGACCGGCGTGCGCCGGGTCTATCGCAACCTCTTTCGTCGTGAATTGACGCTTGGCCAGCGTAAACTCGGTCGCCACGCTCAACCGTCGGAGCTGCCAGGGCCGATACTCAAGCTCTAGCCGACCCTCGTGCTGCCGATAGGAGATATCTGGAATCGGCCCTGCTGCCCGAGCCAACTTCAGCTCATAACCAGCCGAAAAGACAACTCCCCAGGACACCTCCCACTCCAGACCCAATGCCGGTCGGTGTGCTCTCGTATCGTAGTAATCGAAAACTGCCACGTAATCATCAATCTCGAACCCGTATGACGGAACAACGGCAAACCGACCCAACCGCTGCCGCAAACGAATCCGAGCAAGGTGCTCGGCAAAACGGCAGGCTGCATAGTCACTCGCCATGCCGTCCCGTCGCCGATAGAAGCGCAGCAAGTAGTTGGGCAGATAGCGATACTCCAGATTCACCACACCGTCGCGCCAGAACTCCTGCCTAACACCAACCTCGCCGAGCGAATAACTCTTCGGCGTGTTCGCCACGTAGTGATGAACGGTGGTTCTGACCCGAACCGAACCGGCGCGCGACTGAAGACGGTAGCGGGCCGTGAGTACGAAGACCGTATTCAGGTCAACGTCGTCAATAGTCTGAATCGGGAATTGCTCTGGCGCAACCCGCCGCTCAAACCGATCAATATCAGTGGCTGAGTAGCAGAAAAGGTTGTCATCGTAGGTTGCGCCGAGCTGCGCCTGCCACGATAGCTCGACTGCCGGCGTAGCCGAAAAGAGGACAGCCACTACTAGCCACGTTAGAACGACAGCATTACCGACGCGATCGCTGGTGGCTATGGTCCAGTTCATCGGCTACTCATACTTTTCACCAGTCAACCGCTCAACTCGGACGCCGGCGGTGCGTGCGAGCGTACCGGAAAGCAGCAGCTCAAGCTGCTGCCTACCCTCGGACAGATTGAACTGCAAGGTACGCTCCACCGCTGGCACAACTCCTGGCCGCTCACGAAACGCCGCTGCCAATGACCGTGTCGTCCGGAAACTGCGTCGCGCCAACTGACGTCCACGCTGCGACACCGTCAGCACAAAGCTCTGCGCTCCGTCCATGCTTGGCTCAAATCCAAGTCGGACCCGCACTCGTACCCGGCAGGGTCCGTCAATCGCGACTGGCTGCGGTATGCCTTTGGCAATCGCAAAGAAACGGCTCGTATCAGCTCCTTCTATCAGGGTCAAAGCCTGGCCATCGCTGATTGGCACTTCTTCCCAGGCCCTGGGCTGCTGCTCGACAATCCTCACGCCAACCGTATCGGTTGGCCCTTCTTCGAGTGCCAACCGATACCGATTCGCGCCGGCCGGAACTTGGATAAAGAACGAACGCCAGGCACTGAGCGGCCGCCGACCCGGGCCAAAGCTCGAACTTGAGGCTGGCATATCAAACTGGATCGGTCGCTCAACATCGTCCTGCCACAACGCCAGCTTGATGTGAATATCGCCGGTCTTGCCCTGCGGCCACCACGCCCGAGTGTAGATTCGCAGCCAGGCTGGTCCAGTAGCTTCAAACTCAAGTGGCCGAGCCTTGGTTATGACGTAGTATGGCACCTCGACCCGCCGAACGATGCTGATATTGACAGTCCTAGCATCACCTGCCACCTGCACCGGCAGAGCTATTGCACCACTCACCATTAGCACCAGGACAACTAGACAGCTACCCCAAAGCTTTTTGCCGTCGATGATTGCGAGACAACGACCACACTGCACTCCACACCTCTCTCCTCGCACTATTCTCAAACTGCCTCCTTCTCTGTCGGCTCGCGCTTCACGCCGAAATATGATTCAATGTCGTAGCGCACAACCAGAAAGAGCAACACCGCCAATAGCAGAGCAAAAGCCGCGGCCAGTGGCACTGAATAGCGACGCTCAAAGAACAACCGGCCTCGCCCCGGCTCTGGCAACGGCACCGGCGCTATCGGCAGCCGGTAGTCAAGAGCAATCCGATTGGGGTTGGCGATGTGAATAACCGGCACGTTCTGCTGCCGCATTCGGCCAATCAAGCCCTGATATCGGTCGCGCCGCAGCCGACCGCTGATCAGTCCCGATGGTACCCTGGCCAGCGGATCGCCGATATCAACAACCGCCCGGCCGAGCGAAACAAAAACCCGCGGTCGGCAATAGACAGCGGTTCGCAAGGCCACGCCATCGGCCAGCGACTCCGGTTCAACCAACCGCACACCTGCCGACTCAGCGGCAATTGCCAGCAAGTCTCTACCTTCAGGTGAAAGTCCGCGACCATTGTCATCCTCACCGCCAAGCGTGGCCAGTTGACTACGATAGTTCCAAATACCCTGACGCACCAGCAGTCGCTCGATATCAAGCCATGAAAGCCCGGGGTAGTTGGCTCCCCACATCCCCGCGCTTTGCGCGGTCACAATCACTGGCACTAGTCGCAGGGCTTGGCAGGCTGCCAAAAACTCAATGTTCAGCGCCGGATAGGTTCCGTCCCAGCTTACGCCGACCGTGTCCCCAGCCCTTGCCCCAGCCCGCAACAGCATCTCCACCAAGGCTGCGGCAACGTTCGGGTTAGTCGTAGTCAAAGCCGCACTCAAGTCGCTGCGCCCGTAAGTTAGCTGGCTGAACTGCAGACCAATGAGACCGGTCCCGTTCGGATCGTTGACGCTATCAACCGGCACACCGAGTTGCTGCCGATACTGACCGACTGCCTTCAGCGCCTGAGCTGCCAGTCGCGCCGCTGTCTGTTTGGCCTCAAAACCTCGGCTGCGAATCGTCCGCGTGGTTCGGGTGACAACGTAGAAAGAAGCGAGTGCTATCAAGGCTAGTCCTACCAGCACCCAGCGATTAACCCGTCCCTGCCGGCGTCGCATCAGAACGCTCCGCCCGAAATCACGGTTATCACCAGCCGCGTTAGCACCGCAGCGATGAACATCGTCGCCACGGTCTCAATAACTCCCTGCCGATGCATCCAGTAGGCTACCAGCCCAGGAATTGCATAACCGATAACACTCAGCTCGAAATGAGCCCCGTTGAAGCTCACCGGTTGGACCGTTTTAGTAGCGTAGCCAAGCAGGTAACCGACGAGCACGCTGATAAGCAGCAAACGGCGTCCAAAGAGTAAAGTATAACGGTCCAATATCTTCAGAACAACCAGTACTCCAAGCGCAACCAGCAGAGTCACCACCACTCGCACCGGTTCGGTCAGGGTCAAGGCAAAGTACCCGGGCACAACGATACCACCAGCCGCCAGGCCGACCGTCTCAGTGAGAGCAAAAGACGCAACCATTCCTAGACCAATCGCTTCAACAATCACCGGTTAGTACTCCCTGTTTGCGAACGCTGTTCGAAAAAAGCGATCAGGCTGTCACCATACCCAACTGTGTTACCAGTAGCAAAGACCATGGTCTGATTGCCGGCTAGTTCGTGAACCCGCTCATAAACTTCGGCTGGCGGCCGCTCATCACCAAGGTCAACGAGCTTGGCTGCCGGAATGCCCAACTCGCGACCGCGCTGGATAAACACCCTCGGCAGTCCGCCGGTCGCCACGATTACCCGACAGTCCCAGCCCGCAACCAGTTCGGCCAGTTGCCGCGACCGGTCCAGGCGATCACGCCGACAGTTCACCAGTACTATCCGATCGCTCGCCCGACTAACCATCATCTGCCAGAGCATCCGGATCGAATCCGGGTCGTTGGCTGCCAAAGTATTCACGAGCTCAATCACCTTGCCGCGGTCCTCTACCCGGATGATGCGCATAACTCCCGAGTCGGGTCGAGTTCGCTTCATTCCAGCCAAAGCCGTTGCCCGGTCAATACCGAAACTCTCACAAACAGCCAGGGCTAACGCAACATTCTCCTTATGTTCAATGTAGGAAAAGCCCTGCATCTCCTCATCGCTCACCGTGGCCGGGTCACTGACAATCATCTTGGTACCGGCCGGCACCCGCTCCCGCAACACAGCCTGTAGCGGCCCGCGCTCGGCAGTGAAAAACATTCCTTTGTCAGGGATCGTGTTAGCCAACGCCTTGCCGACATCAGTCACGGTCGGCCCCATCACATCGAGATGGTCAGCCCGCACATTAGTGATGACACCGTGGGTTGGCCGGATGAGCATGCGCCGTTCCAGTTCCTGATAATGCGGCACCAAGGCCATACACTCAATCACCAGTGCCTCGGCTCGTCGCTCCCAAGCCAGCCGCACGATTCGCATCTCCTCGCTGATGTTCGCCTTGCCCAGCCGCCGCACCGGATGCTCTTCGGTATCGCTAATAATGAACCGCGGCTTAGTGCCCGTCACTTTGGCGACGACCCGTCGGCCACTTGCCCGCAAACCGGCAGCTATCAAGCGCGTTACTGAAGACTTTCCCCGAGTACCGTTAACCTGGATGCGCACCGGTATGGCCATCAGCCGTCGCCGATGCAGGCTGTATTCTGCTACGCCGAACCCGATGCACAGCAGAACAATCAGAAGTGTGAACAACATTGACCGAGCCGCGAAGCTGTGACAGATTCTAGAATCCCCGTTTGGGCTGTCAACCCCAGCCGCATAACCAGTATCCGGGCCGGCTGCATTTGACTTTGGCCGCTCCCCTGCTACCATAACCCAACAAGCTGCTTGAATCACAAGGAGCACCAATGATCCCACCTGACACTGTACGTCAACTCGCCCAGAGCCCAGAGAAGCAGTGCCTGACGCTCTATTTCAACACTGGCCCCAATGACCAGCGGAGCGCCTGGCTGACGCGGTTCAAGAACCTCGTCCGGCGAATTGACCCAACCGTGCCGAGCCAGGACCGCCGCGCATTCACCGCCGCGGTTGCCCGAGTTGAAAACTTCCTGAAGCAATATCAGCCCCAGGGCAACTCGTTTCTGGCGTACGCTACCCGCAACTCCTGGCAGCAGTTCGTCTCCCGTGTGCCGGTGCGTGACGAACTCCACTGGGGCCGCCCTGACGTCAGCCAGCTACTCTGGCTGCTCGAAGAATACCGACCCTATGGCGTCCTCATCGTTGACCGCCAGCACGTTCGTTTCCTCGCGGTCCGGATGAACGAGTTCGAGGAATACCGCGAGTTCAGCATCGAGATTGACACCAACGACTGGCGCAAGCCAACTATCGCTGCCGGTGGCAGCGGCCGAGGCAAACCCCGTGGTCGGGCCGACACCAACGCCTTCAACGCTCGCTACATGGAACGGCTTCAGGCATTCTGGCGTTCGATTCAGAAGCCACTGGCCGAGCTCCTCGACCGCTACCATGTCAAGCGGCTGGTTCTTGCCGGCAACAAGTCGCTGCTGCCCGAGTTTGCCCGGTCCCTCAACCCAAGCCTGGCCGCAGCAGTCGTCACGCAGGTCCCGCTTGAGACTTTCTCCAGTCCGGCTGACGCGGTCAAGAGAATCTACCCCAAGATTGTTGAATGGGAGACCGACCGCCAGGCCCGCATTGTCACTGAACTGCTCGACGCCGCCTCAATCTCCAACAAAGCAGCAGTCGGTGTTGAGCCAGTAGTCAAACTGATTCAGGAAGGCCGGGCTGCTCGCCTGCTCATCGCCCGCGACTTCGAGCGAACCATGAGCGAATGCCGGAAGTGCAACTACGTCGCTCCGGCTGACGGCCGTACCTGTCCGCGTTGTAGCGCCGATGAACTAAACAAGTCAGCGCTTACCGCAGCCCTACCCCGATTGGTGCTGAACTACAACGTTCCCGTCGAGGTAATCAAGGGCCCACCCGGCGAAGAACTCGCCCGCAACGGCGGACTCGGCGCTTTCCTGCGCTTCTAGCACCACCAAGAGATAGCTAGCGAAAGCGGCAGCACTTGCTGCCGCTTTCGCTATAAGCAGTCGGAAGAACAGTAGCAGCCCAGACCAGAGCCTAATTGACAAGAACCGAACAAAGCCCGTTCGAGACCGCCCTTGTCACAAGCTGGAAAACCACTGCTAAGTCCCAGCAGCAGACACTCAGCCAAACACCCTCACCCACACCCTATCCAACCTTGCCACAAAGACCACCCAAGACAGAACCGCAGACAAACACCGAAGCCCAATCACTGGTTCATCAGGAATCACCATCAGAGACTCCCTCGCAATAGGCTACCGAGACCATCCCCGGGACAATACCCTGGGTGAAGCAAGAAACAATCATTCCACCGGCTAATTCAAAGACAATTCGACACTTGTGTCACTAACCTTGCAATAGCATCAACACCCAAGCATCGCCTAGCTGCTCCCAACTGAGTATCCCATTGGAACTAGCCATAATTGTCCTTTTTCATCTCACTGCCACACCTTGCGGCAAGAGTATCTACGTTTGCCTGAGAAGAAACTCATTCCGACCACGATTCGACTAGACAAACGTCACGCCACCAGAACCACTCTCGCACCCCGCAACTGTAACTGCACTTCCCTATCCGAGTACCACCACTCGACCACTATGGCCTCAGGATGACACATCCGTCCTAGCTTGACCCCGTCCTGTCATCAACCTATCATTCGCTAAGGAGGACAAGATGTACACCATCTGTGTCAGTCGAACCTTCAGCGGAGCGCACTGGATTCACGAAAGTGACAGCAAGTGCGAGAATGTCCATGGCCACAACTATCGTGTGGAAGTTGAACTGGCAGCCAAACGCTTGCGCAAACCGGGGATGGTCGCCGACTTCACCGCCGTCGGAGCGAAGCTCGAAAGTATCCTGCCTGACCACCAGATGCTGAACGAGGTCTATGACTTCAATCCGACCGCCGAGAATCTAGCCCGTCGGTTCTTTGAGGAGATGAGTAAGGCCTATCCGGTGACAGCCGTCCGGGTCTGGGAAACCGACTACTCTTGGGCCGAATACCGGCCGGACTAGCGCACGACCAGCCGCTTGGTCTCGACCCGCCCCTTGCCTTCGAGTCGGGCAAACCAGACTCCGGGCCAAAGCGAAACAGTGCCGGACTGGACAACCAACCTGCGGCCGCGGCCGCTCGGGTCAAATGCAGTCACCTGCTCCACCCACGGAGGCAACCGGAACTCACGACTGATGATTGTAGTTCCAGTCACCCTGGGAAACAGACGACCAAACCCACGTTGCCGGTCCATCGCCGCAAGCTCAACTGCGCGCCGCGCATTGACCAGGCCGTAGCCATAGAACTGGTCACGACCTTCTGTTCCCATATCAATCGCCGCTGCTGCGAGTAGCGCCCGTACCCGGCCTGCGCTCAGGTTTTGGTCAACGCTCATCATCAGCGCCGCAATGCCCGAAACCTGGGGCGTGGCCATCGAGGTCCCACTCAATTCCATATAGAGATTACCCGGCACAGTCGAATGGATGTAGGTTCCGCAGGCAACCAGCTCCTGACCAGGCCCGTAGTTTGAGTATGAGGCCCGGCCTGAGTTCTGATCAATTGCGCCAACCGCAATGACTGTCGCCAGTCCGGCCGGATACCCAATATTGGCTGCCCCATCATTACCAGACGCCGCCACAAGCAAACAACCCCTGCTCGCAGCATACTGGCAGGCTTCGACCACATCGGTCGGCGCCGAAGCGGCGGTCAGACTCATGTTGATTATCCGACAGCCATTGTCGGCAGCCCAGCGGATTCCCGAAGCAAGGTCTGATGTTAGACCAGAGCCCGAGTCATTGAGCACCCGCACCGCCACAAGCTGACACTGGGCCCAACCGGCGATTCCGGTATTGTTGTTGATTGCTGCGCCGACGATGCCGGCAACGTGCGTACCGTGGAATGACGCCGGCTGACTGGTATTGACCGGTCGCGGGTCGTCGTCACCGTCGATGAAATCGCGGCCATACTGGCCAGCGCGAAAGTTCGGCTGCAGGTCAACGTGCTGGTAATCAGAACCGTTGTCAACGATGGCAACCTTCACAGTGGCCTGACCGGTCGTAATATCCCAAGCCTGGTCAGCATACATCACCCACTTGTCCCATTGATATCCGAGGAACAGTGGGTCATTGGGCAGGCCCGCAGCCCGCACCTCATAATCCGGCTCGACGTAGCGAATTCCCGGCCGGTTCTTCAGGCTCAGCAACGCTGCCTCGGCCTTTGGGTCGTCGCCGATGTCAACTACGGCAAACCTCCCGGCTTCGTCAATGCGCCGGATCAAACCAACGATATCGGCAATGACCTCCTTGCGCTCGAATCCGACCACAAACCTGCCCGGCACTTGACCGCTAGCAGCGAGTCGCGGAGCATCGTCGGTCAAGGCCAAATCAGTCTGAATTCGGTCTGCCCGGTCAAGGTCCTGTTCGGTTACGGGCACCAAAGCCGGCCGTGACCAGAGAGCAACACAGAGTAGCAGGATAGTCATGACTTACTCCAGTACAAAACGAGTCCACACGCGACGCGTGCTGGTACCCGAGTTCAGGTACACAAGATAGAAAGAATCGCTGGCCGGCACTGCCTGGCGTACGGACAGTGAGGCAAAGTTGTCCTGTCGCAGAATGGACGAATACGAGCTGCTGCTGCGAAACGCTGCATAGTTCTGCCGGTCAAGCCACATGAATGTACTCAAAGCACCCCCAGCAGTAACAAGCACATCCCCAGTCAAGGTATCACCGGCATTTGCCGTAAAGCCGATACCAAGGAAGTAGCCGCCATCAATGTCGAACTGGCCATGGACAACGCCCCGTTGCCCACCGACATAGACCTGCACGTTGACCGTATTGCTTGTCCCAACATTGCTATTGTAGTCCGTCGCCTTGCAGACTAGCCGGTGCCAGGAGTTCTGTGCCAGTCCGGCAGTTGACCAGACAAATGTGTACGGTTCGAGGGTGTCGGTGCCGGTGAGGACATCATCTACGTAGAAGTCAACCTTGAGCACACCCAATGAGTCGGTCGCAGTGGCCTGCACTATCTCGGTTCCGCTTACGAGCGTTGAGTCGGCTGGACTGACAATGGTACACACTGGCGGTGTGTGGTCCTGCGATATCAGCCAGTCGCAGCCAGTAACAGCGAGCAAGAGCCCAAGTACTAGCCACCACCTGCCCTTACAATTCGTATTCATCGCCTACCTCCGGAATGATAACCTCGCGCACGCCCAAGCTGAGCAATGGCTCAACCATCGCCTGAGCTGCCTCAAGTTCAGAATGGACAATAAAGGCCTTCTTCAGCCGCTGCCGATTCATTGCCGCCACATATTGTAGCAAACCATCACGGTCGGCATGGGCACTGAACTCATCCATCACCACAACCTCAGCCCGCAACGCGTATTCCTCGCCGTAGATGCGCACAACCGGCTGTCGCTCGGCAATTCGCCGCCCCAACGTGTTCTCTGCCTGGTAGGAAACGATCAGCACCAGATTGCGTTCATCACCAATAGCATGCTTTAGGTGATGCAGTACTCTACCGGCCTCACACATTCCTGAAGCCGAGATTATCACACATGGCTCAGTGGAGTCGTTCAGCGCCTTTGATTCTTCGACCGACTGCACGTAGCGCAACCCCGGAAAGTCAAAAAGATTCTGATGCCCGTTCAGTAGCTGCCGCGCTTCCTCATCGTAATACTGCGGGTAATTGCGATAGACCTCAGTGACATCGCTCGCCAGCGGCGAGTCAACATAGACCGGCAGTTCCGGTATCAGGTTGTTCTGCCGCAGACGATTGAGCGTATAGACAATCTCCTGCGAACGCTCAACAGCAAAAGCGGGAATGATGACCCGCCCACCGCGAGCCGCAACCCGGTTAATTACCTCGGCCAGCCGATTACTCACCTCACGGTAGTCGCCGTGCCGACGGTTGCCATAGGTCGCCTCAATTATCAGAAAGTCAGCCTCGGTAACTTGCACCGGATCATTGATTATTGGCATCTTCCGTCGGCCTAGATCACCAGTAAAAAGGAGCCGCCGACCCTCGCACTCAATATCAACCAGCGCCGAACCAAGGATATGACCGGCATCGTGAAGCGTAATCGTGAAACCGTTCAGCTTCTTGCGCTTGGCATAGCTCAGGCCTTCCAGGTAGCGTAATGACTCCTGGGCGTCTTCGGTCGTATAAACCGGCGTGCGCGGCGCTGCGTCCTTATCGCGCATATGCCTGTTCACATAGCGGACGTCCGATTCCTGAATCTTAGCCGAATCGAGCAACAGCAGCCGAGACAAGGCAACACTGCCCTTGGTCATCAGGATTGGGCCTCGGAACCCGAACTTAACCAGATTGGGAACGTTACCAACGTGGTCAATGTGGGCGTGGCTAATGACGCAGTTATCAATCTCTCGCGCCTTGAACGGAAAATGACGATTGGTGTACTCGGCCTCATCCCGGTGCCCCTGAAACAAACCGCACTCCAACAGCAACCGCTGCTTGCCTGAAGTAAGCAGGTGTTTCGAGCCAGTCACGGTTCTGACCCCACCCCAGAACCGTAGCTTCATTCCGCCAGACTCCTAACCATCGCCAGATTGCGCTGGTCATCACGTTCATCCTTACGGGGAGTCTCCAGCACTGCTGGTAAGTGCCGCAGCAATGGGTGATTGATGATCAACCGAAATCCAGCCTGACCGATTTCGCCCTGACCTATATGCCAGTGCCGGTCCTTGCGTGAACCGAGCCCGGACCGCGAATCATTCAGGTGCAGACCATAGAGTCGTGCCAGGCCGATAGTTCGGTCGAACTCACGCAGCGTCTGGTCAATTCCAAACTTCGTGCGCCATTCATAGCCGGCAGCAAATGCATGGGCCGTGTCAAGCAAAACACCAACACGGCTGCGCTGCTCGATCTCACTAAGGACACTGGCAATCTGCTCAAAACGGTAGCCAACCTCAGTGCCCATTCCAGCAGTATTCTCGAGTAACAGTAGCACCCGATTGCCGCGCACCCGCCCCAGAATCTCATTGACATTAATCGCCACCTGTTGCAGAGCTGCTCGTTCGCTCTGGCCAAGAGCCTTGCCGATATGACACACGAGATAGTCAAGACCAAGAACCGCGCAACGTCGGAGCTGTTCCTCAATTGCTGCCAGCGAACGACGGCGCGTTGCTCCCGCCGC
The DNA here is from genome assembly GCA_965649295.1 of Caldifarciminota bacterium. GTDB lineage: Bacteria > Hydrothermota > Tepidihabitantia > Tepidihabitantales > Tepidihabitantaceae > CBFGKH01. The sequence continues at coordinate 32,535 of CBFGKH010000011.1, read as the reverse complement.
CGCCAAGTTGGGAAGATAAGGAACGTGACCAAACAGTGGCCTAATCCCGCGGGTCTTCATGTCGGCGCGAAAAGCGCTGACATCAGCCTCAGCAAGTTCACTCACCTGCCAGCCACGCGGATTGGATGTGAAGAGTTGCAATGTCTCGCACCCGAGCGCAGTCGCCCGCTCACCGACAAGGGCAAACCCGCCGGCAATCGAGACATGAAATCCGAATCGCACGCTTGTGACTGATACTAGGCGCAGGCCTGACGCTGTCAAATGAGACTGCTGAACAGCAGTCGGCTACTCGCCCGGTTTTCGGCCGACGGCGGGTCTTCTTTCTTCTAGGCTGTTGGCATTGCCGCCGCCGAATAGTGAGTTGGAATAGTTTCCTTGACATGAAAACCGACATCGCTCCTCAGTGATAGAAATAGCGACTTCTTAAGACGTTCTAGATGCCTTCACCAAGCTGTATCACTCGGTGGGCGACCGACGCTGCTCCTTTACCAAAGCGCGTCGGCGCTTGTTCTCCAGCACCTTTTGCTGAGCCCTTCTCGAACGACGACGTTTCTGCCGCCGCAACCGGGCGATTCGCGCCTGCTCAGCACTACGTCGGCCTTCGACTATCTCCTGCAGCCTGTGACAGAGTAGCCGCCGAGCAAGAAACCGGTTCAACGCCTGCGACCGCGTCTTTTGGCACTTGACCTCGATGCCGCTGGGCCGGTGCCGCAGGAACACTGCGGTCGCGGTCTTGTTCACATTCTGACCGCCCGGCCCGGCTGCTCTTACAAACCGCTCCTCGATATCCTCCTCGCGAATACCGAGCCGCCGCATCAGTAGTGCAAGCGCATTCGCTTTGCCAGCCGAAACCCCGAACTCCATCAAGCACCCGAATCAGCCAGCTCATCAGCCTGACGTTGGGCCAGCTCGGTTTCCAGCGCCCGCCGCTCCTCGTTCAACTCGCGTGCTCGGGCAAAGTCCAATGACTGCCGCGCCTTTTCGTACTCAAGCTGCAACTGATCAAGCCTGGCTCGGATTGCGGCAATGCGGTCAGCCGGTCCTCCTGCGCCTTTCCGCTGCGGCTGACGGACAGGGGGAGGCTTCACTGCACCACTAGGCGGCTGCTGATTCTTTGTCCTGGCTGATATCTCTGGTCGCTCGACGGTGGTCGGTCGCTGCGCCACACGGGCCGGCGTGGCCTTTGCCCGACCGGATGCATAGCTGTAATTCCCCGGGAAAAGTATTGCTGCGCCACCCTCGACCCGAACGGTCTTGTCAGCCAGCTTGTCCAGCATGAATCGGTCGTGAGCAGCGAACACCACGGTTCGCCGGTAGCGAGCAATAGCCTCGAACAGTATCTCCCGTGACTGAATATCAAGATGGTTGGTAGGCTCATCAAGAATCAGCAAATTGGACGGAGTCAGCAATGCCCGAACAATCGCCAGCCGACTACGCTCGCCACCAGAGAGCACAGCGACTCGCTTGTCCACAGCATCACCCGAAAACAGAAACGTACCCAGTACTCCCTTAAGCTCATTCTCCGTGAAACCGGCTCCAGCCTCAGCCGCGGCCTGAAGAACCGTTAGTTCTGGATTGATCTTCTCCTCCGCGCCCTGCTCGTAGTAAGCGATACTTGTCTTCTGGCTTCGCCAAATTGTGCCTGAATCAGGTTCTATCTTGCCCGCAATCATTCGCAGCAAAGTAGTCTTGCCCTGACCATTAGCACCAAACAGACCGATGCGCTCACCCCCACCAACGACGAGATTGACATCAGTCAGAACCTGTCGGCCGCCAAAAGACTTGGCAACACCGACCAGCTCAAATGCCTTGCCATACACCTCCTCCGCCTCTGGGAAACGAAAGAAGATAGAAGGTGCTATCTCGGGCGGTTCAATTAGCTCAAGCTTATCCAACATCTTTTGCCGGCTCATTGCTCGCTTGGCTGTATCTTTCCTGCCCTTGAACTTGGCAATGAACTGTTCTGTCCGCTTGATGAAAGCCTGCTGCTCCTCATACTTGCGCTGCTGCTGATCGTCACGCTCTGCCTTGTTCGCAAGATAGTCCGAGTAGTTACCTGGGAAGACAACAACTCGTCGCCCCTCTATCCCCCATATCCGTCTGACCAAAGCATCGAGTAGATAACGGTCATGGGCAATCATAACAACCGCACCTGAATACGAGCTTAGATACTCCTGCAGCCATTCAATCGAGCGGATATCAAGGTAGTTCGTCGGCTCATCCAGCAACAGCACATCCGGGTCCTCAAGCAGCATCCGAGCCAGTGCCAATCTCACCTGGAATCCACCACTCTGCTGCTTTGCCGGCTTGGCGAAATCGTCCTCGGTGAACCCCAGGTCCTTGAGCATCTTCTCGGCCCGGGACTGGCGGTCATAGGCATCGGTCCCGAAATGCTGCTGCAAGTCAGCGTAACGGCGCAACACCGCCGTCATTTCGTCATCAGTGATTGTCGGATCAGTCATGCGGTGCTCAAGTTCATGCATCTCCGCCTGAATCTCATCAATATGACTGAATGCCGACATTGCCTCTTCAAGCACTGTCCGTTCGCCGACTACCGCACCAGTCTGAGGAAGGTAGGCAATCCTGGTTCCCCGCCGGATGTCAACCTGACCCGCTGATGGTTCCTGCAAGCCGGCAATAAGTCTGAGAATAGTTGACTTGCCCGTGCCATTGGCCCCGACCAGTCCGATGCGGTCGTCCGGCCCGACAAAAAGGTTGACGTCCTGATACAGCAATTGCGTGCCAAACTCAACTGTAATACCACTTAGTGAAATCACGTGACAAGCCTATTCGGAAACGTGGCCCGAGCAAGCCCGCCGCGCTATTCATGTTCTCAAGAAAAGAAAGGGAGGCGCTACAAGCGCCTCCCGTCAGCAGACGAATTCGAAACCGCTAGCGGATGATGGCCAGTCGCGCTGTCGCCGTCGCAATACCGCTCAGTCTCACGTAGTATAGACCAGCCGGAACTTCCTTGCCCTGATCATCACGACCGTCCCAGACAAGGCTGAACTCGCCGGCTGGCAACTGACCGGCTGCCAGTGCCCTCACCACTCGACCACTTGCATCGGCAACTGCTACTGTTGCCCTACCAGCGCGCGGTAAGACAAAACGCACCAGCGCCCGCCCCGAAGCCGGATTAGGCACAGCATGCAATTCGCAAGGCAAACGAGTCTTCTCCAGGTCCTGGGTCACCCCTGTTCCACTAACGACGACGTCTTCCAGCGGACCCCAGTCTCCATAGCCCCACGCCACGTTGTGTCCCCGGACCCGATACCAGTACTGGCCCGGTGTTTTACCGACCACATCGCAGATTGTGTCAGTCAACCCAGTCGCGATGACTGTCCGGCTTGCGAAAGCAGGCACGGGTCGAACGTCATCGATGTAAACTCCGGCATTCGTAGTTCCATCGTCCGTCATGTAACGGAAGCGGACATAGACCGACTTACCGACCCACGGTTCAAGTGACCAAGCCTTACGCAGCCACCCATTTGAATTGCCGGTGAAACGGTCATGGAGTTGAATCCACTCCTTACCCTCAAGCGAAACCTCCGCAATTGTTACGTCGTAGTTGCTCTCAACGTTATACCAAATCCAGTAGATCAGGCTATCACCCGGCTGAACCGGGTAAGGGTCAACCGTCATGATGAAGTTCGAAATGTTGTTGCCGGTGCCGAGATAAGCGCTGTAGCTGCCAGTATGCTTCTGAGTAGTGGAAGCAGTTGCGCCCTGCGCCACCCAGCGACCAAGCCCAGCTTCAAAACCGTCTTCGCCAACCGTGAGACCAGACAGTTCTTCAACATCCCAACCGTCAGGACGGTTATACTCCGGTCGAATCGGAGTCCAGTGCAGACGGAAATCACCCGATGCCGAGGTATCAATCGGCGCTAAGATTGGTCGCGGCACCATGCCCTGCAATGTGTGCCGAATCGAATCAGCACGACTGAATATGAACCACAGCCCATCAAAACACTCTCGTTCGATGGCATCAAGCTCGCCGGTGGGCTGATAGAAATCGGTGCCAAGCTCGAAAACATACGACATGCACGGAAACCCGCCAACGTAGTGAGCCCAGCCGTACATCCAGTCGCAGGACCCGCAGGCATTCGGATACAGCGTCACGCTCTGTCCCGGCTCGTATGTTCCACCGCCGAGCGTGGACATCTGAGCTGCGGCGCGCGTACCCAAGCTGGCAATAAACGCGTTATCGGGAATCTGCGGTCCGTAACCATAAGGCCAGAGCACAAGCTCGGAATAGGAATGAAGCGAGACATTGGCAACGAACGTCCGCTGTTTGAAGAACTCAGCAAGCGCGTTCACCTCCAATCCCCATGCTCCACGCGCACCGAACCAGGTTTCGTCGCTCGGCCGGTGCGACGTCCGCGATCCGGGAACCAGCGAACCCCAGTCACCCATCCGGTCACCGTTACAGCAACCATTGTAGTCACGATTGGGATCGCAACCAGTCGAACTGCCGAACGGCTGCCGATTCTTACGCCAGTAACGCTGTGCCGGATAGTCATAGACAAAGCCATCAACGTTGACAATCGGAATTACCCAGACTTCATGATTGTCAACGAAATCACGAAACGCCTGATTAGTAGTGTAGTTGGTTATCAGTGTGTCGGCAAAGTGCCGGGCCGCCTGGCCAGCCGCCCACTCTCGTGAGTGATGCTGGGCGTCAAGAAGGACTTCGGGCTCGTCTTCATCGACATTCGGGTTATCACTGATCTTGACCATGTAGATGTACCGACCCTCATGCGTCGGCCCAATGCTGTCAATCCTGACAATCTCCGGATAGTTGGCAGCCCAGTTGCGCATAACCGTTTTCAGCTCGTCATAGGACTGATACTGCCCATCATGCGCGATTTCCGATTTGCGCGTGTCCGTGTCGTCACAGATCACGGTTACTAACAATCCGCTGCCAGCGACCTGTCCATAGTCGCCTCGTTCAAGCATCAAGTCGTACGACTCACCAGTCTGCGCCCCGACGATTTCAATCGTCGTACCTTTGAAGTCAATCGCCCGACGCAACTCATCATAGCTCCGGGCGTTGACACGAACAATCATCTTGCCGGCCAACGCGCTGCTGCTGAATAGCAAGATGCCTATGGCCATCCGCAAGGATGGGTGAACACTCATCGGTCCTCCAGTCTAAGTTATCGCTTTCCGAAATGGGGCTGACCCGTCCGGCAATAGAACCCGCGACGCCGATTCCGGGAGAGTCACCAGTATGACTAAATTGTAGGCCCGCTACCGCTGCTGTCAAACATACTGAGCTTCATCGGTCCACCGCTTGACATAACAGCGCCTGACGCTATAACCGATGCGTGAAGTCCATCCACCAGCCGCGCACCCGTTTTGGCATCCAGACGCGCATCCTCGCCTCGCTGCTTGCCTTTGGAATGCTACCGGCTGGGCTGATGGCGGTCATTGGCCACTGGATGATGGCAAGAACTGCACTCTGGACAGCCAGCCAGGAATTAGCCGACTCTGCTGAACGTATCGCCTTATCCACGAATGACCGTCTGCGCCGGGCACTGCGCACCATTGACGAAGTAAGTTCTGAGATTGCGCCACTCCTCGCCCGGACACAACCAACAGCCAGAACCACCAGCCTGGAAACAAGAATGCGTGAGATCGCGGACTCACCCGTTACTACCCACCTGCGGTCTGCCAATGTCCCACCGCTGCGCAGCTTCCGTGGTGTCATTGTCTGCGATACACTTGGTTCGGTCGTCGGGGCTATTGGCGGACTATCCACAACCGAGTGTGCAAACGAACAATGGTTCAAATCAGTGCTCCAGGGGGGACGTGGTACAGTTTATATCGGTCGGCCGACCGCGACCGCAACCGGAGTCGAAGTCGAAATTGCGGTACCGGTTCTCGATCAACTGACGCTTCGTCCGGTCGGTGCCATGCTTGGTCGCTTCGACTTTACCGATGTCATCGAGATGCTCGACGACGCCGCCTTCAACAGCGGGGGAGCTGCAGCCTTACTGACTGCCAGCGGTGACATTCTTGTTGGTCCCAGCGACAGCCGCCTTGACCGCAGCCGCATCACAGACATTCTTGCCCCCTATCACCCAACGAGTCACACCGGCCCAGGCCTGACCGGCAAATCGGTGGTGGCAGGTATTGCTCTTGTCCCCAGTACGCGCCGATCAATCCCGAACGACACGACTCCTCAGGGATGGTCAGTCTGGGTCGAACGCAACCAGGCCGATATTCTGGCTCCCACCCACCGCTTCGGTCGCAATGCCGTATTACTCATCCTGCTGACCGCCGTTCTCGTCATCGTAGTCGGCACAACGCTATCGTCAGGTATCACCCGCCCGCTGCGTGAACTTCGAGACAACGCCCATGCCATCGGTACTGGCAAGCTCGATGCTCGTATCCACCTCAAGACCGGAGACGAAATCGAAACACTGGCTGCCGACTTCAATCGCATGGCCGAACGCTTGGCTGAATCCTACCGCAGTCTCGAGAATCGAGTACGAACCGCAACCGCCGAGCTCGCCCGTGAGAAAGACTCGCTCCAAGCCATCATCTCCGCGCTCGGCGAAGGGCTGATGGTCATTGACACCGAACGACGAATCGTGCTGTGGAACCGGGCTGCCGAAGCGATGACTGGCTACCCAGCCGAGGAGACCATCGGCCGACACTGCGCGTCAATCCTTTGGACCGGTTCAACCGATAAACCTGATATCTGCTCAACTGATTGCCCTGCGCTGAGAGCTTTTGCTGAACGTCGACCGATTGCGCGTCGCGATTTGAATACCTACATCCAGACCAAGAGTGGCGATCGGCTACCGGTCAGCTACACTGCGTCGCCGCTATACGACGAACACGAACGCATCCGCGGCTGCGTCGTCGTGCTTCACGATGTCTCACAGGAGAAGCAGATTGACGAACTAAAGACCGATATGATATCGCTAGTTTCACATGAACTGCGGACACCGCTTAGCGCCATCATTGGCTTTGCCGAACTCCTTCAGGACGCATCCACGTCGCCTAGTGACCGAGAAGAGTTTCTACGGATCATAATCAACGAGGGACGCCGGATGGCCGGTCTTGTCGAAGACTTTCTGACCATATCTCGCATCGAAGCCGGCCGATTTGAACTACAGTTGACCGACACCGATCTGCGTGCCATCGTTGACTCGGTAATTGGTCTGCTCTCCCGGCAGTACCCCAATCATGAGCTGGTCAACGAGCTACCTGCTGATCTACCGCACGTCCAAGCTGACGCTAACCGCATTGAACGCGTCGTCGCTAATCTCCTGAGCAATGCCATCAAGTACTCGCCAAATGGCGGCAGGGTGCGCGTCTGGGGAAGAGACATCGGGGACAAGATCGAGGTCGCAGTGAGCGACCAGGGAATCGGCATTCGACCCGAGGATATCCCCAAGCTATTCCGTCGCTTCCAACGCGTCAATCGGGAAGCGACCCCCGACGTCACCGGCACCGGTCTTGGTCTGTCAATCTGCAAGAGCATCATTACCGAACACGGCGGAACGATTCGCGTCGAGTCTGAATACGGACGCGGCAGCACCTTTTACTTCACCTTGCCCAAGTCTGGACCAGCGAAACGACCACCTTCGTCAATCTGACCACTGACCAAATGCCGAGCCGGTCGGAACAATCCCAATCTTGCGCAGGACACCTCACCGCGCCACTAGTCCGTCCTCTGTCCTATGGTTGACAGCAATGACAATCACGCTATGTTCTCATCAGTTTGCAATGACTCCCTGGCAGAGCCAGAAGGATTCATGCCCAAAACCCAAGTAGACTGTCCATGCTAATTGGAGGTGCAATGGCTGAGAGAGTCGCTATCGTCGGCGTCGGCCTAACCCAGCTACGGTCGATAACACCCGACGTATCCTACAAAGAACTGATGTTCGAGGCGGCAACTAAGGCCTGCGCCGATGCCGGTCTCAATCCGCGTAAGGACATCGACACCTTTGTTACCTGCGCCGAAGACTACATCGAAGGCGTGAGCATCTTTGATGAATACGTTCCCGACCAACTTGGGGCGGCATTGCGCCAGATGCACACCATCACTGGTGATGGACTCCATGGCGTCGCCGCTGCCTTCATGCAGCTCGCCACCGGCCAATTCGAAACAGCGCTTGTCGAAGCGCATTCCAAGGCATCGAACATGCTGACCCCGGATGGCATCCACGCCTGCGCTCAAGATCCTGTCTTCATACGGCCGCTTGCTCTGAACACCCACTTCGTCGCCGGCCTCGAGATGAACCGCTTCTGCCGGGACGCCGCAATCGACCTTTGTCAGTGCCAGGCAGTAGTCACCAAGAACCGCAGCAACGCCCTCGCCAACCCCTTCGCCGGACAAGCCGCGCTGCTCAGTGACGCCGATTTCAAGACTGCCAGAGCCGTGTCATGGCCGCTCAGCGAGCTCGATGTCGCCCAGCCGGTTGATGGCGCGGTAGTTCTTATCCTCGCCACCGAATCCCGCGCCCGCAGCCTAGCCGGCAGACCAGTGTGGCTTGATGGCATCGGTTGGTGCAACGGCTCGCCCAACCTTGAATCACGCAACTGGTCAACTCCCGAATACGTCAGCAAGGCGGCTGCCCATGCCTACCGCGCTGCTGGTGTTCAATCGCCAGCCGACCAGATCGACTTTGCCGAAATTGACGATACCTACAGCTATAAGGAACTCCAGCACCTCGCTGCGCTAGGCTTCTGCACTGCAACCGAGGCTGGCAGCTGGACCGAACAGGGCCGCACTTCAATCCACGGCTCCCTGCCGGTCAACCCCTCTGGCGGCGCGCTCGGCATGGGCTACATGTACGAAGCAACCGGCCTGCTGCGCATGGCAATGGCTGTACAACAGCTCCGCGGCACCGCCGGTCACTTACAACTTGACGAACCGGGTACGGCTGTCGTCCAAAGCTGGCGCGGAGTGCCAACAGCCAGTGCGGCCGTCGCGGTGCTTCGGGCGTAAGGAGGCAAGAGATGGGAAACAGAGTTGCGATAGTTGGCGTCGGCATGACCAAGTTCGTGCGTCGCGCTCTTGAAACCGGCAAAGAACTGGCCTGGCGCGCGTCGAGCGCCGCACTCGAGTCCTGCGGAATGACAATGGACCAGATTGATTGCGTTGCGCTCGGCACTGCTCCTGACACCTTCGACGGTGTCCATATGAAAGGTGAATACCTCTCCGACGGTGCTGGCTGCTGGGGAAAACCCTACACTCGATCCTTTGTCGGCGGTGGAACCGGTGTCTTTGCAGTCGCTCACGGCTGGTACCATGTCGCCTCCGGAATGTTCGACACCTGTCTCGTCGTCTGCGAAGAGAAGATGTCAACCTTCCAGCCCCATGCCCAGGCCGCATTCCTCACGATCTTCGATCACACAACCGAGCGGCCCCTCAAACCAAACTTGCTCTGGATATTCGCCCTTGAAATGAATCGCTATATGACGACCTACGGTCTGCGCAAGGAAGACATCGCCCGCGTTGCGGTCAAGAACAAGAACAACGCCCTTGACCATCCAGCCGCCCAGATTGCCAGCCCGGTCACCATTGACGACATCCTCAAGTCCGAAACTCTTGCCTGGCCTGTGCAACGCCTTGACGTCAGCCCGGTATCAGATGGCGCTGTGGCTGTGATTCTCGCCAGTGAATCGGTTGCCCGACGCTACACCGACAAGCCTGTCTGGATCGAAGGTGTCGGCTGGGCGCTCGACACTGCCTACTGGACAAATCGTGACCTCTGCTATCCGCGTTATGTCGAGGAAGCAGCCCGGATGGCTTACAAGATGGCCGGTATTACCGACCCCCGCCATCAGATTCACGTTGCCGAGCCGTACGACCCATTCGACTACAAGGAACTGCATCACATGGAAGGACTCATGCTCTGCGGTCGCGGCGAAGCACCCCAGCTTACCGCTGACGGTGTCACCGCCCGCGACGGCGAGCTCCCAGTCTGTCCTTCTGGTGGCCTGCTCGGGGTCGGTAATCCGATTGCGGCCGCCGGCCTGATGAAGGTCGCCGAGCTCTTCTGGCAGCTTCGCGGTGAAGCTGGTAAACGCCAAATTGCCCGTAAGGCCAAGCGCGGCGTGGCCCAGGCTTGGGGAGACTTGATGCAAGTCGGCACAGTCGTTGTACTCGGAATCTAGGAGGTAATGATGCCCCGCAAACCAGTCCCGACAAAGAAACAGCAACCGCCGGCCCCTGCCGCACCACCGTACAACGCTGTCGCCATCGGTCTTTCCGACGAAGACTTCCGCTCCGGCAAGGTCTGCACCACCTTCTGGAAGGCTGATGCCCGCTACGCCCATGATCGCGGCGTCGCCATCGGCCGCTACCTGGCCGGACTCAAACAGGGTAAGATCCTGGCTGTGCGGTGCCACACCTGTAACCGGATAATGATACCGCCCCGCGCATTCTGTGAACTCTGCTTCCGACCGACTGACGGCTGGGTGGAAGTCAAGGACACCGGTACCATCAACACCTTTTCCCTCTGCTACATCACTTGGGATGTGCGGCGCGTCAAAGAACCGCAGATACCGGCCGTCATCGAGATTGACGGCGCATCTCCGGGAATGGGCATCATGCACCTAATCGGCGGAATCGACCCGGCCCGCGTCCGACGTGGTATGCGAGTCAAAGCGGTCTGGAAGCCAGCCGAAGAACGCGAGGGCGCGATAACCGACATCCGCTACTGGCAACCAATCGAGGAGGACTAATGGCACTGAAGGAAAGATTGACCATGCCCGACCAGGCTGCAACCTGGCCTGGTGAACTACCGGTCCAGAGTCTCTACACCGCCGGCGTTGCTGGCGACCGGTTCCTCAAGGCCCTCCGCGATAAAGGCCAGTTCCTCGCCACTCGCTGCCAGCGCTGCAACGAAGTCTACGTACCGGCCCGACTCTACTGCGAGAAATGCCTTGCTGGACTCGACGATTGGGTCGAACTGCCCGGCGTGGGCACGGTTGAATCATGGACCGAAGTCTTCGTCGGCCTCGACGGTGAACCGCTCGCTAAACCACAACTTGTTGGCCTTATTCAACTCGAAGGCGCCACTACTTCTCTTATCCACCGTCTTGAAGTACCAAAGGAAAAGTTAGTAATCGGCATGAAAGTCAAAGCGGCTCTCAAACCGGCAGCCAAGCGCGAAGGCGCGATAACCGATATTATCGCTTTCCGTCCAGCTTAGACAAAACTAGCGAAAATAGCGCGGGGCGGCTCTGCCGCCCCGCGTCCTCTTATTATTTATAACCAGTAACGCCCATAGTTGACAACACATTCCCAACCAGCTACTATGTAAACAAATGTTTACTAAAGATAACGACCGGCGGAATCGCATCCTTGAGTTTGTCCGGCAGTATACCGAGGAACAAGGTTTTGCCCCGAGTGTCCGCGAAATTGGCGAGGCGGTCGGCATCAGTAGCACCAAAGCGGTGAAGTATCATTTGGACATCCTTGTCGAGCAGGGTCTGCTCGGCCGCTCGGCCAACAAGGCCCGCTCACTTCATATCGCGCACCAGCCCGAAACCCTGCCCCTCATCGGTCGGATTGCTGCTGGCTCGCCCATCCTCGCCATTGAGAATGTCGAAGCCCAAGTCTCGCTCAACCGCTTTCGCGGCTGTTTTCTTCTCCGTGTGAAGGGCGAAAGCATGACCGGCGCTGGCATAATCGACGGCGATATGGTCATCGTCCGACCCCAAGCCACTGCCCAAAATGGCGATATCGTCGCCGCACTCATTGATAACGAAGCTACCGTAAAATACTTCCAGTCTGACCACGACGCAATTGTCCTGAGTCCGGCTAATCCTAGTTTCGAGCCGATTGTTATCCGGCCGGACCAGGCAGACTTCCGCATCATCGGCGTCGTCGTTGGACTGCTTCGTAACTACAAATAGGAGGTAAGAATGCCAGTCACCAATCAAACCACATTATGGCCCACTAGCGGCAATACGGCCCTCAAGTCCCAGGCGTCCCCCAAGGAGGGCAAGATGACTCACATCCGTTTGAACGAAAGCATCAAAGTCTATGCCGTGTACAAACAGACCAGTGATCGCCGTTTTCCCCATGACAAGCTACGGCCGGTGCTCTTTATCTGGCGTAACCAGGAGTACCGAGTTCAAGAAATCACCTATGTCTGGCGTGAGAACCGCGGCGAAGCTGAGATCTATCATTACACTGTTTCTGACGGCGCCAATCTCTTCGAGCTTTGCTATAACGCCAAGAGCTTCGATTGGACCCTGACCGGCACCTACAGCGAGTGAATCTACCAACGGCGATTTCCGATTTGCAATTTCGAGCCCAGGGTCTGAACAGCTTCGTTGAGAACCAACCCTCAGGGATAACCATTGGCTGAACGCATTGTTCTCCACATTGATATGGACGCATTCTTTGCGTCAGTCGAACAGCAGGTTTTCCCTTTCCTCCGTGGGAAACCAATCGGTGTCTGCGGTGACCCAAACGGCCGAACGGTCATTGCCGCCGCCTCCTACGAGGCCAAGCGCCGCGGAGTCAAAACCGCCATGACCATCCCGGAGGCCCGCCGGCTCTGTCCGGAAATCATCCTTGTCAGCGGCAATCCAGCCCGTTACGTTGACACCTCAACCCGTATCCTCGCCTACTACACGACTTTCACCGATCTCGTCGAGGTCTTCTCCATTGACGAAGCATTCCTCGATGTTACCCAAACCGCTCATCTCTTCGGTGGTCCCGAGGCGATTGGCCGCCAGATCAAAGTCTGGCTCAAAGAGCATTTCGGTCTAACCTGTTCTATCGGCATCGCTCCGAATAAACTCATCGCCAAGCTTATCAGCGACATGCATAAACCTGATGGTCTGACCATTATCCGCCAAGAAGAAATCCCCGGTCTGCTCGAAAAGCTACCTGTTGAGAATCTATGCGGCATCGGCGCGAAGACCAAAGCGAAGCTCAACCAGCTTGGCATTCGCACTTGTGGCGAACTGGGGCGGTTTCCGGAAAAGACCCTCGTCAGCATTTTCGGTATCATCGGCACCCAGTTGAAACATATCGGCCAAGGCCGAAGCGACAGCCCGGTTCTTCCCTACTACCACGAACCCGCGACTAAATCAATGGGCCACTCGCTAACGCTGTCCCAGGACACCCGGGACCCGGCTCTTATCCGACGCCACCTGCTCCAACTATCCGAACAGGTTGGCCGCCGGCTCCGTCGTGACGGCTATGCCGGCCGCACGGTCAGTCTTCTGCTTCGCTACGCTGACTTCTCGACCTTCACCAAACAGCACAGCTTACGCAACTACCTAGCCGACGGCCACCGCATCTACCAAATTGGCCTGAGACTATTCAATGAACTCTACCAGCCGCCGCGATTCATCCGCCTGCTCGGCATCAGCGTATCCAACCTGGTACGAAACTTAAGACAGCAAGCAATGTTCGAAAACCAACCGGCCGAATCGCTCTTCACTGCGGTGGATAGTCTGAACGACAAGTACCGCGAGTTTGCCGTTGCCCGCGCCAGTCTAAGCGAACAGATTTCCGGCCCGCGCGTCATCTCGCCTTCCTGGCGACCACGGTCCACTAACTAACCCCACATCGGGGCGGCCGAAAAAGCAAGGGGCGGCATTGCCGCCCCTTGGGATAGATAACAACCGGCTACGGTACCCGAACGTCACCCGACGGATTACTCTCGAAAGTGTTATTAGCCAGCAGGTCTGCCGGCGCCGGATAAACCGTGCCCTCAAGATAGATTCCATAGGAAGCAGAGTGACCAATATAGCAACCGGTTATCGTTGGCAACGCATCCTCAATCCAGATATTGCCGTAACCGTCGCCACCCCCGTACTCAATCCGGCAGCGCGTCAACCGGCACTGGGCATCAGTCGAGTTACTGTAGAACCAGATTCCATCCCAGTCACCAGCCTGTGGACTGAGGGCAGCCGACGTGAACACTACGCTATCGGCAATCAGCCCACCGGGCTGACTGTTGTTAGCGATGGCAATGTGGCAACCAGTTCCCATCTTGACTGTCGTACCTGACTCGATAGTAAGATAAGCACCCTGGTCAGCGTGTATTGAGGTGCTCCCCTTGAGTATGTACGGAATCCCTTGGTTACGCCAAGTGCCAGTGGCCTCGACGTCGCCGGTCGCCACCTCGATCCCATCCTTGCTGCCGGCGGGCGTGCCGTTGCCGGTGAGCGTATTACCACCCTGAAGCATCGCGATATTCTTGGGCCCAATTGTTATCGGGTAATCGCCACAGGCCGTAATCGTGTTACCGGTAAAGCCGCTGACATAACCGCCATCCACGTGAAACCAGATACCATACTTGGACGAATTCCTGATCGTCGTGTGATCAATACCGATGCTACCGTCCCATTCGATATTCACTGCCGCATAGTCTGGCCAGCAAGCGTAGTCAATCTCACAGTAACTCAGGCGGGTGCTCGTGCGTGTCATCTCATAGAAGTCGAAGCCATGCCAGTCACCGGGATTGGGCGTCGCCGCATTCGACGTGAACGTGATAATCGAATCCGGTGTCCCCACCGCCTGTAGCTCGCCTGGCGACCCGTAACCGACGATGATGGCCGCGCCGGGCGCAAACTTGACCAAGCAGCCGGGCTTGACAATCAGCCGGCCATTTTCACGGATGTGAATTGTCTTGGTCACGACATGCGGATTGTCGGCTGCATACCAGATTGAATCGCCACCGACGATGTCACTCTCGTGATTCGTCGGCCCGGGCGTGTTCAGGTCGCAGCCGGCGGTCAGCACCAGTGCCAAAACGGTCACTAGCGGCACCGCGTATTTTGTCATCGGACCTCCTTATAGTTATCGGCCCGCCTTATCCTAACCCCTACTCGCCGATTGTCCAGTCGAGTTTGCTACCCAGCCTTGACGGCCAGAAGTCGCGGCCTATAATCACCGACCAGCAATGAAGTACTGGCGCAAGCCACTTGATGCCGACAAAAAGAAGCCTCCGCACGGCACCGTTCACGTCATCTTCGAGCGCTGCAAAGGCTGTGGCTTCTGCATCGCCTACTGTCCGCGCCAGGTAATGGAAGTCTCGACCGAGTTCAATCGCAAGGGCTACCACCCGCCGGTCGTGACTCATCCCGAACGCTGCGTCAACTGCCGACTCTGCGAGGCCCTCTGCCCCGAGTTTGCCATCTGGAATACACTCGACAGCGAAGAAGTGGAACAGCAGCCATGAGCAGCCACAAACGCGGTCCAGTCCTTACTGGTGCGCACTACCTCGACGGCGACCATGCCTGCGCCGAAGGCGCCATCGCTGCCGGCTGTCGGTTCATGGCCGGCTACCCAATAACCCCATCAACCGAAGTAGCCGAGCGGCTGGCCGAACGCTTTCCCAAAATTGGCGGCACGTTCATCCAGATGGAGGACGAACTCGCCTCGATTGCCGCCGTACTCGGCGCGGCCTGGGCTGGTGCCAAGGCAATGACTGTCACATCCGGCCCTGGCTTCTCGCTGATGATGGAGAATATTGGGCTCGGCATCATGACCGAAACTCCTTGTGTTGTCGTCAATGTCCAGCGCGGCGGCCCCTCGACCGGCCTGCCCACCCTCACTGGCCAGCAGGATATGATGCAGGCCCGCTGGGGCTCCCACGGCGACTACGAGATAATCGCCCTTGCTCCCTCATCACCCCAGGAATGTTTCGACTTAACCATTACCTGTTTCAATCTCTCCGAGAAATACCGGGTGCCGGTTCTGTTCATGATGGACGAATGCGTCGGCCACATGACCGAAAAAGTCGTAATTCCCGAACCTGACACCATCAAAGTTCTGCCCCGGCGTTGGTACCACGGCCCGCGCCAGGACTACCGGCCCTATCGGCCAGACAAAGATGGTGTGCCGCCAATGATTCGGGCTGGCGACGACTACCGCATTCACGTCACCGGCCTCACCCACGACGAACGCGGCTATCCCATTATCAATGCCGAGTGCCAGCATCTCTGCGTCTCGCGCCTTGTGGACAAGATTCGCAACAACGCCGACGACATAACAATGCTCAAAGAAGAACAGACCGAGGACGCCACCGTCGTTGTGGTCGCCTACGGCATCAGCTCGCGCGTCGCCACCAAAGCAATTGCTGACGCTCGTAGACAGGGCATCAAAGTTGGCTTCGTCCGACTCATCACGGTCTGGCCGTTCCCTGAGAAGCGCATCCGCGATCTAGCCAGCCGGGTCAAGTGTCTAGTGATGCCGGAGATTAACATTGGCCAGATGTACCGCGAGCTTGAGCGAGCCGCGGCCGGTCGCTGCCAGACGAAACTCGTTCCCCACTGTGGTGGCTGGGTGCACAATCCTGACGACATTCTTCAAGCCATCATCGAGGGCGCCAAGTGAACCCAAATCAACTCATTATTGAACGCGGCACTGCTGACCACCATCCAATGGAGGATTACCTCCGGATGGATCGGATGCCCCACATCTGGTGCTCAACCTGCGGACTGGGAACTTGTCTGACCGCCTTCATCGCCGCCGTCAAAGAGAGCGGCCTGCCGCGCCAGGACATTTGCGTTGTCTCGGGCATCGGCTGCACCGGCCGCGCTGCCGGCTATCTCCAGTTCGACTCGTTCCACACCACCCACGGTCGTGCCCTGCCTTTCGCCACCGGACTGAAGCTCGGCAACCCTCGACTCAAGGTCTGCGTCATCTCTGGCGACGGCGACATCGTCTCCATCGGCGGCAACCACCTGATTCATGCTGCCCGCCGCAACATGGACATGACCGTCATCTGCGTCAACAACTTCAACTACGCCATGACTGGCGGCCAAGCTGGCCCGACCACGCCCGAAACCGCCCAGGCAACAACCACCCCCTACGGCGCATTCGAACGCCCGTTCAATATCCCGTTCCTGGTCGAATCCTGTGGTGCCACCTACGTCGCCCGTTGGACCGCACTCCACGTCCGCCAGCTCACTGTCGCAATCAAAGAGGCGCTGCTCCACCGCGGCTTCTCCTTCATCGAAGTCATCTCCCCCTGCCCGACCGTCTATGGCCGTCGTAACCGACTCGGCTCGGGCCTCGATCTAATGAAGTTCTACCACGACCACTCAATAACCAGGAACTTCGCCAACACCCGCGACTGCGACATTCGCTTCCAGCAGGACATCATCGTCGGCAAGTTTGTCCAGAAAGAAGTGCCGACCTTCCTCGACGCCATGGACGAGCAGTTCCGCAAGGTGCTCGGCAGCAAGTATGTGCCCTATGTCGGCCCAATGAACCCTGATGGCAAGTAACGTCGAAATCAAAGTATCCGGATTCGGCGGCCAGGGCATCATCCGTATCGGCATGGCCCTGGGTAAAGCTGCCGCCATCAACAACGGTCAGAACGCCACCCTCACCCAGAGCTTCGGCCCGGAGGCCCGTGGTGGCGCCTGCTCGGCCCAGCTTGTAATATCCGACTCCGAAATACTCTACCCCTACCTCACCCGGCCTGACATCCTAGTAGCAATGTCGCAGGAAGCCTACGAGAAGTTCGAGCCTGAACTCAAGGACGACGGCATCCTGCTACTCGAAGAAGACCTGGTCAAACCTCATCCGGTTCGCGGCAATATCAAGCAGTATTCGATACCCGCCACCCGCATCGCCGAAGCACTCGGCAATCGGCTCTACGCCAACTTCGTCATGATTGGCTTCATCATCGCCATCACCAAGATTATCCCCAAGCAGGCCGTCCTCGACTCAATTCCCGGCACCGTGCCGGAAAGGCTGCTACAAAAGAACATCGAAGCCTTCGAAAAAGGCTACGCCATCGGTCTCGAGAAACTGAACGCGGCAACCTAGTTCTGGCGCTTTCCCGCGACTGCGAGAGCCCCCTCCCGGGGCTCATTTAGTCCCGGCCGGCTCCTCGACCTGCCATCTACTATCTACAATCTGCATCCTGACATCGCGTACTTGACCGCCCACTGCCACATGGCAACTATCGCTACGTGAAGCGCCTCACACCCACCCTGACCGTCCTAACCCTGCTGCCGACAGACAGCCCTATCCGCGGCGTCTGCGCCGCGAGCCAGTCGGCCCCTGCACACCATCCTGCCTTCCGACTTCCACCAGAGACTCGCAACGCAACTACTTGCCAGCCTCAAACCCAGCCTAAACCCAAGACCAGCCTCCGCGCACCAATCCACACTCGCACGCCATCTAAAGTAGCATTTATCTTGGCAACTCAAGTCCAAACAAATTAGGAGGTTACACCATATAGTGAGAGCCCAAATCCCTACGATATTCGCCCAGATTCTGCCGTCCCAAGTCACCCCGGCAATCACTCCCCCTTGACTGTCACCGCAGCAATGCCGGCCTAATCCCCACCCACATTTCCTGTCTTTCCAGCAACTTATGCTGTCCCGGCTATCTTGCATCGTTCATCGTTATCACCCAAAGTCCCTTATGCCGTGACCGAGAACGCATCCCTCCCATCCGCTGCGACCTGGAGCAATCGCTTCAACGTGCTGTCCATCGCTATCAAAGGAGTGCAGAACTCGCATCTTGGCAACCGTCTGTCCTGGCCCGGTTGACTTCTGGCTTCATTCGGCTACGATAGGGCGTAAACACCTACCTGCAAACTGTCAACGAGGAGATTGCATGAAAGTCATCATCACTGACCCAATCTCGCCAAAAGGCGTAGAGATGCTCAAAGCCGCCGGCCTCGAAGTTACCGAAAGCCCTGGCCTACCTCCAGAAGAACTTATCAAGGTCATCCCCCAGTACGACGCCATCATTGTCCGCAGCGCCACCAAGGTGACTGCCGATATCATCAACGCTGGCACCAATCTCAAGTGCATTGGCCGCGCCGGTGTTGGCCTTGACAATGTTGACAAGAAAGCGGCCGAGGCCCGCGGCATCAAAGTCGTGAACACACCCGCCGCCACCTCAATCTCGGTGGCAGAACTCGCGCTGGGAATGATGCTCGCTTGCGCTCGTTCTATTCCCCAGGCGACAATCTCACTACGGGTCGGCAAGTGGGAAAAGAAGATTTTCAAGGGCACTGAGCTTTATGGCAAGACTCTTGGGCTCATCGGCTCGGGCCGCATTGGCACTGAGCTGGCCAAGCGCTGCGTGGCCTTGGGCATGAGCGTGCTCGTCTTTGACCCGTTCATCAAGGAATGCCAAGCCGGCAAGCTGTGCGAGCTGCCTGAGCTCATCCGACAGGCCGACTACATCTCGCTCCACGTCCCCAAAACCGAACAGACCTATCACATGATTAACCGCGAGACAATCGCTCAGATGAAGCGAGGCGTAGTCATCATCAACTGTGCCCGCGGCGGTGTGGTTGATGAAGAGGCACTATACGAGGCGCTGCAGTCCGGCCAAGTTGCAATGGCCGCGCTCGACGTCTATGAGACCGAGCCGCTCAAGGACTACAAACTCTTCTCGCTACCCAATGTCATCGGCACGCCGCACATCGGCGCCCAGACTAAGGAAGGTCAGGAACGCGCCGGCATCGGCATTGCCGAAGAAGTCCGCAAGGTTCTGCTTGGCAGGTAAGCAGCAATGGCAGACATCAGACCATTCAAGGGCATTCGCTACAACCCAGCCCGGATTACTGACCTCTCGACCGTTATCACCCAGCCCTACGACAAGATAACCCCCCAGATGCAGGAAGAGTATTACCTTCGCGATCCACACAGCTTCGTCCGACTCATTCTACCCAAAGGCCAGGATCCGTATGCCGCCTCGAAGCAGACGCTGGACAAGTGGCTTGCCGACTCGACGCTCATCCGTGACCATGCGCCAGCCTTCTACGTCATCGAGCAGGAGTTCGAACTCGACGGCAAGCGCTATACCCGGCGAGGCTTCATCGGCGTGGTGCGGGTTGAAGAGTTCGAAAAAGGTGAGATTCTCGCCCACGAGCGCACCCTTTCCAAACCCAAGGCTGACCGACTGAACATGCTACGCGCCACCCAAAAAGACTACGAGCAGATATTCCTGCTCTATTCCGACCCCGAGCACGCCGTGGACGCGCTACTCAGTCCCACCACCAGTCCGATTATGGAGGCGACTGATGACTACGGTGTGTTCCAGCGGGTCTGGGCAGTTACCGACCCAACTAAAATCCAGCAGGTTCGCGAGCTGATGCGGCCCAAAACCCTGCTCATTGCTGACGGCCATCACCGCTACGAAACCGCACTCAACTATCGTAAGGAGATGGAAGCTGCCGGGCCAGTTGCTGCCGATGCCGCCCTGCGCTTCAAGACCACCGCCTTCATCAACATTGCCGACCCCGGCCTGGTCATTCTGCCCACCCACCGGCTGCTCTACGGTCTTGGCGAGATAGACTGGGACATTGCCTGGCAGAAGATTCGACAGTGGTTTACAGTCAGTCCGGTCGCCGACGAACAAGCCCCGTCCGCGCTAGCAAAGAACTTCACTCCGGATACACATCTCTTTGTACTCCATGCCGGTAGGAATAAGACCTGGCTGCTCCGCTTGAATGACAACCGCGCCATTGACAGGTTCATCACCGACCGGAGTGCCGACTACAAGGGTCTGGCCGTAACCGTACTCCATACCCTGCTCATTGACCAGGTCTTTGGCGTACCTGCAGACAAGGTCGAGGACCACGTCGCCTATGAGCGGAAGCCGGAGACGGCAATGGCCCGGGTTGACGCCGGCGAGTTCCAACTTGCGCTACTGACCAACCCCACCCGCGCCGAACAGGTCTCACTCGTTGCGAGCCACGGTGAACGGATGCCGCAGAAGTCAACCGACTTCTACCCCAAGCTCGTCTCGGGTCTTGTCTTCTTCGACATCGGGCCTAACGAGAAGGTCTAACCCCTTTGAGCCGAGTCTCATGGACGAGAGCATGGTCGCCCGGTTTCCGAGCCGACCGTTGGTCAGGGCATCACCTATGTCACCACCAATTTTTTGAGCAGGTTCGGGGACCGCGACGTCCGTTACCGGGTCCAGTTCGATATCGAACAGCGGTCACAAGACGGCGACTAAGAGTTAACCGATTCGGGCAGCCCTGCTCCGCAGGGCTGCTTGCTTTTGAGGCAAATCAGGCTATAAATATCACCGATGCCGGCTAATCTTTCCCCTGAGTTCAAAAAGGCCGAAGAGAAATACCGTCAGGCCACAACCCCCGAAGAACGGCTGCTCTGTCTCGAAGAGATGCTCCAGACCATTCCCAAGCACAAGGGCACCGAGAAGATGCAGGCCGACCTGAAGACGCGCATCGCCAAGCTAAAGAAAGAGCTAATGAGCGGAACCAAGGCTGGAGCGAGAAGGGGCGACTGGTTCCACGTCGAGAAACAGGGTGCTGGCCAGGCAGTTGTCTTCGGCTCTCCCAATGCGGGCAAATCCGCGCTTGTCAATCGCCTCACCGGTCTGCGCACCGAAGTTGCTGCCTATCCTTACACCACGACTGCCCCGGCTGCTGGGATGATGCCGTTCGAGGATATTCAGATTCAGCTTGTGGACACACCGCCGGTCGCGCCCGACTCACCGCCCTGGCTCTTTCATATCCTGCGCACTTCCGACGTCCTGCTCTGGCTGCTCGACCTCAGTGACGACGCGCTGCTCGAACGCTTTGACGAGACCCGCGGTCTGCTCCTTGCTAATCGGCTGATTCGCCCACCCGAAGTGAAGGCCGACGAGCCTACTCCCGGCCCGCTTGGCCTCACCAAACGCGGTTTGCTCCTCGGTACCAAGAGCGACGACCCCCAGGCCCAAGACCGACTATTAATCCTGCGCGAGCTCATCGCCGATACACCGGTGCTGCTCGTCTCGGTCGAAACCAATGCCGGACTTGAGGAACTGAAACGTCGGGTCTTTGAGCTGCTCGGCATCCTGCGTGTCTATACCAAGCGGCCAGGCAAGCCGCCGGACCTGGATGACCCGGTTGTGCTGCCGATTGGTGCGACTGTAACCGATGCCGCCTACCATCTGCACAAAGACTTCGCCCAGAACCTTCAGTTCGCCCGACTTTGGAATCAATCCGGTCTCGATGGCCTGCGCGTCGAACGCTCGCACGTTCTGCAGGATAAGGACATCGTCGAGTTCCACATCAACTAACCGGCCCCAAAAGTTGGGGGCCCGGCCGAAACCGGGCCCCGGTATTCTCGCAGTTCTGCCTGCTGCTACTCGACCAGCACAAACTTCCGTACCGGTCCGGTCGAATCAACTCGGGCGAAATAGAGTCCGGCTTCGGCCAGCAAGCCGCGGCTATCACGAAGGTCCCAGAACGCGAGTCCCGCTCGCACCGGTACCTCGGCCACCAGCTTGCCAGCCGCGTCATAGACGAAAAGCATCCGACCAGCGCTGACCGGCAGCGATAGAGAAAGACCGCCAGCTCTTCGCGAGTGGTGTGTAGTCTTTGGTGAACTCGATCGGGCTTGCTCTGCCAGCGATTCAGCGATCGCACTGAACATGATGCGAAACGTCCGCGGCGCACCCCAGTTACCCCAGCCGTACTGGTTGTGTCCCCGCACAATCCACTTGTAGATACGATTGCGCTGAAACAGCGTGTCAGGCAAGGAACAGGTCGGCGCAACACCAACCTGACGCCAGATGGTATCAACACCCAGCATCACCTTGAACTCGATACTGTCAATGCGTCGGTTGGTCGAATCAACAATCAGCACCACCGGTGGGTTCCAGACTGGCAGCCCGTCCGGCGGAGCCAGTGGCGTCGGTGCTGGTGCTTCGCGCTGAATCCGGAAGCTGCCGAATGACCCATCCCCTGACACCAACGTCGAACCCACGTATTGTCTCAGCCGGAGCCGAACCGAGTCGCAGGTATAATACGACCCGTCGAGGTACCAGTGATACTCACCGTTGTCCGGTGTGCTGGAAACCATCTCGGTCCACGTCACCCCAGCATTCGTTGACCTATCAATGGCCACGTAGTCAGCCGGCAGCCCGCCATTGTCCCAACGGACAACCACCGTATCGCCAACAAAAAGTCGCTCGCCGGCGCCGGTTGAGTTGTAGAGCGTATCGCCCCGCGGATAGACCATCTCAACCTTGTGCGGATCGCCACCGGTTGGCCAGGGAGAGCCGACGTGCGCCCAGTTCGGACTCGAAGGCGCATGATTCCACCATTCAGCCGGAGTCCACCAAGTATTGTGCACATAGACAAACTGGTCATCTGTACGGTAGCCGAAACAAGCCAGTGAATGAATCTCCCATGTCGCTGACCAGACAAATGCATGGCCAGCATCAATCTCCATCATGATCGTATCCCAGCAGTAATTGTTCCAGAGCGCACCGTCTGCGTGCAGGACGTACCAAGTGTAGCCGTTATCCGCCGCAACCGTTCGCAGTCCTGAAGAGATGTTGTTTGTCGAAGTGCCGCCGGAAATCGTGTCCGTATGCATGGCGATAGCACACTCCCGCTGAACATTGGGGACCTGATGGTCCCACTCCCGTTCGGCAGTGTCACGCCTCATCCAGAACCAGTCAACAAGTCGGCCGAAGTCCTGAGTCCTATCAATGTAACCCATCACCATCGCTGCTGCTGTCGGCGTGCAGCCATAGCTCCAGTCATAGAACGGTGCCCGATTCACCTGCGGCACAAAGACCGCTACATCCGAGCCATACTCGCCAGCCAGCTCACGCGCCCAGGCCGGCGCATGATACGCGACCAGATTACCCTCTTCACCACGCTCAGTTGCGATTGCTCTGATACCGGCAGCCACATACCGCTCAAACTCAGTCCGGGACGACCAACTACGCTCGAAGTGCTGCGCGAAAACAATCTGTCTCCCTGCATCATCAGCATACTCAAGATAGGTAACCGGATAGACAAAATAGATGCGCGAGAGTCGAACACCGGGACCCAATTCGGCTTGTGCCCGCGCGAGCCCCTGCCGACCGATAGCATAGAACTCAGAAGCACCATACCCGAACCTGATAACTGGCGGTCGGTCATAACGTGCCGACACCAGCACGTGGGCATAAGGCGAAGTCCAGCGAGTGAGGTCTGTATCGGGACCGAGTGTCGCCCTGCCAGCCAGCACGTCATCGGCGACGGCCTCGTAGTCATCCATCGTCTTGCCCGGGACTACAAAGTGAAACATATAGGCCACGGTCTGCCCGTTCTCATCAACATACGGCACAACCGTTCCCGGTAGCATGTCTGGAAACTCTCGCCTAGCCCGATTCAGTGCAACCCGTTCGACATCGGCAAAAGGCACGGCATTCGCCGGCATCACACCGGCCTCAGGAATCGGCATGGCACTGGCCGCAACCACAGCCACCAGCAGAGCTAAACATAGATTGCTCACATTCTGCTCCTTAGGAAGGAATAGCACTTGCCCTAGATTCTAGACCCGGCCCGTCCAGCCGTCAAACCGGTTACGGTGTTAGCCGATACCGGTCGCGTGGGAAGAAACTGGCCTCGCGGACGTTGGCAAGCCCGAGCAACTGCTGGGTTAGTCGCTCAGCACCGATTGCCAGTCCACCGTGCGGCGGCATCGCATACTTAAAAATCTCAAGATAGAATGCGAAGCTGTCAGGGTTTGAGCCGATGCGTTTGATGCTGTCAACCAGCATGTGATAGTCATGAATGCGCTGACTGCCGGTCGTCACCTCCAATCCGCGAAAGAGCAGATCGAACCCAAGCGTCTGTTCCGGGTCATCTGGGTCCGGCATCGTGTAGAAGGGCCGGGCCTTACGCGGATAGCGGCTAATGAAAACGAACTCGCTCCCCAGGTTCTTCTGGGCATAATCGCACAACTGTCTCTCACCGTCAGGGTCAAGGTCAACCATGCCAGTGGTGTCCCGACCGTAGTCCTTGGCCAGAATGGCCAGAGCATCCTTCAGCGTCACCTCCGGCACGTTCCCCACCTTGGGCAATTCTGCCTGCATCAATGCCAGCTCCGCAGCACAGTTCTTTGCCAGGTTCTCAATCAACGCCTTGAGGAATCCTCGCTCAACATCCATCACATCGGTATAGGACTCGATAAACCCCATCTCAAAGTCAAGCGACAGGTACTCATTGATATGCCGCGATGTTGCGTGATCCTCAGCCCGATAGACGAATCCGACCTCGAACACCCGCTCAAAACCTGCGCCAACCAGCATCTGCTTGTAGAATTGTGGCGACTGCGCCAGATAGGCATTCTGCTCGAAATACTTGATTGGAAAGAGTGCGGTGCCGCCCTCAGTTCCAGCCGCGACAATCTTCGAAGTGTGCACTTCGAGAAAACCAAGACTGCGGAGGTAATCAGAAAAAGTCCGGACTATCTCAGCCTGAACGCGAAACGGTGCAGCAAACTCCGGATTCCGCAAGGCGAACGCCCGGTGGTCTAGCACCGCATCAATCTTCAGGTTCAGCTTCTTGCGCGACCGATTCACTTCGAATGGCAGTTCGGCGACCGGCTCAATCAGCACCTTGATTGACTCAAAGAGCAGTTCGGCCCCGCCTCGTGCCTGCGGTTCAGCCTTCACCGTGCCGACCACCTCAACAATACTTTCACGCTTCAATTGCGACAGGTCATGCTTGGCCGGGTCTAAAATAACCGCCTGGGCTAGGCCTGACCGGTCACGCACAACCACGAACGATATCGAACCAAGCTCACGCACCTGGTGCAGCCAGCCAACTAACCTGACCTGTTCACCAATGTGCCGCGGGACATCAGCCGCCAGAGTCCTTTGCATGGTCAGAATCTACTAAGCAAGTTGCTGCTGTCAAACACTGTTGTCGGCTTGACCGGGTAGCCGCTGACCCATAGCATTTCTTATGCAATCGTTACTGAGAATGTCGCTGCTTATTTCACTACTGCTAGTGTTAGCTTCCGCTGCCCCACCTGCCGCCACACCGGCCGTCACCACCGACTCCCTACTCAACAGCCGCTTTGCGACTAGCCTCGCCCCTGCCTGGACCACAACATCCGAGGACTTCGTTGGCTGGGGCAAAATCGAAATCATCAAAGACGGTGGCGTCCGGCTGAACAAAGAGATGTGTGGGCACCGAACGCTAACCCAAGAAGTCAACCTGACAACCACCGACCTCGTCTTCTCGACCCGGGCCAAGTTCGACGCCCGCACCACTGACTTGCGGTATCGTTCAACAGCAGCAATCGTGCTGACCTACCTCGACTCTGTCGGCAAACCACTAGGCACTACGACCATCGGCCACACCGCGCCAACTACCGGCTGGAACAGTAGTTCGACCGCCCATTACATTCGCGCGGCCAAACCCAACACCTACGCCGACTACTCATTCAATCTCTCAGAGGAACTGACCACGAACCTGAAGGGATTGAACCCAGCCAAAGTCAGGCGGCTCCGCGTTCAGCTCATCGCCCACTGTTCTGGCACGAGCGCATGTTGAGGGCTCTACCTCGCGGCGGAGGTCTCCGCCCGGTACGCCCAACTCTCGCCTCTCAGCCCTAAGACGAAATCCGGAAAGTAGTCTGTCCTAACGCTGCAGTCCCAGCATTTCTGCTGGGACTGCGCTTATGGGCTATTTCCCACCAAACAGGCTGAAGCGCAGTTTCAGATATCGCTCAGGATTAGCTCTGATGTCAGCAATCAGCGCCTGCAGGTCGCTATTGGTCTTGCGCAACTCATCGTATAGCTCAGGTGCCTGCAGCGCTTTGCCGGCCGGCGAGCTTGGGCTCAACAGCGCCGCCACCGTATCCACATGGGCCGATATATTCTCAATGTGCCCAGCCGATACTGCGAAGTCAGAACTCAAACCAGCCAGTCCGGTTGTAAGTATCTTGAGCAACTCGTCTCGCGTCCGCCGCAACTCATCGGCCAGCTCGCGCGGGTCAAGGGTTGCCAGCACGCGGTCAAGTCTCAAGAACGTCTCCTCCAAATCCAGCGCCTCGTTCGTGCCGACAAACTCAGTGGTCGTAGCTGTCGGCCCGGTGCCGGGCGTAACCAGCAAGTAACGGTCGCTGCCCAGATAGCTCATCGAACGGACAGCGAATCTCGTATCCTCTGTTAGTCTGACATCAGCTTTGATCTGCAACGTCGCTTTCACTCTGCCGTCACCAAGCTCCAAGGCACTGACTCTACCCTTCTGGATGCCAAGCACTTCGACCGCGTCACCGACCCTAAGCCCAGAGACACTCGGAAAATGGACAGTCACCTCTCGATGTCGGTCACGTTCAATCCGACCTGAGAACCAGAAGAACGCCCATACCGCCAGAGCAACTCCGGCCAGCAGGAACAGGCCAACCAGCGAATCACGTAAGCGCCGGTTCATAATCCTCCTTACAGATTCCACTAGCGGCTACGAGCCTGGCACGCCGCAACAGATACATCTCGTCGCCAAGACGCTGCGCAGCGTCAAGGTCGTGCGTTACCACCAGTTGCGTCCTGTGCTGTTTCAACTTCAATATCAGCCCCAATATTCTCTCGCGCAATGCCGGGTCAAGACCGGTAGTCGGCTCGTCGTAGAACAGATACCGCGGCTCGGTCACGACAGCTCTGGCAATCGCTACGAGTCGCATCATTCCGCCTGAAAGTGCCTTGGGGTACAACTCTGCGCACCCTTCCATCCCAACAAGAGCAAGCGCTGCTGTCACCCGTTGCCGGACCTCGCTCTTACCTAGGTGCAATGTCTCTTCCAGCGGCAGAGCAACATTTTGAGCTACTGTCATTGAATCGAGTAACGCCCCGCCCTGAAACACATAACCAAGCCCGCCAATCACTTTCCGATTGTCAGCGAAAATCCCCCAGTGCATCGGCCGACCATCATAGAGCACCTGCCCTTTGTCCGGCGGCAAGAGTCCGGCCATTATTCGCAGTAACACGGTCTTGCCGATGCCTGACGGCCCCAGAATCACGACCAGACTGCCATCCGGCACTGTCAAACTGACATCCTCAAGCACGACAGTTTGACCGAACCGTTTGCTGATGCCATCAACGCGAATCATGCTGAGAAAAAGAGAACCGCTACCAGGAAATCGGTCGCCAAAATCATCAACGCTGATGTCACAACCGCCTTGGTTGTGGCCCTGCCCACTGCCTCGGACCCACCCGTCACATGAAAACCCTGATAGCAGCCATTGATGCCAATAATGAACCCGAACAATACTGCCTTGGCCAGGCCACCGAAAAAGTCCTTGGCAAGAAAGAACCTAGTCAAACCATACATAAAGGTTTGCTCAGGCACGCCCAGCCACCGGCTCGAAATAACTAGTGCCGTGCCTAACGCAATCACCTCAGTCACGACCACAAGAATTGGCAGGCCCAACGCCGTCGCCAGAATCCGTGGCTGACAGAGATAACGGTGCGCGTCAATGCCCATCACCTCCAGAGCATCAACCTGCTCTGAAACCCGCATCGCCCCCAGCTCAGCGGCCATCGCCGAGGCAGACCGACCAGCCACTATGAATGCTGCAAAAACCGGCGCAAACTCAATAAGCACCATCCTGCCGACCCCCATCCCCACAAAGAACTTCGGGACGACACCCACTAGCTGATAGTTGGTCTGCACTGCAACCGTCAAGCCAATGAAAGCTGCAGCCAGCGCCGTTACCGGCAAGGCACCAGCTCCGTGCCGTAGCAGTTGCTCACTTAGCCGTGGCCAGGACCGGTTCAGGTCCCACGAACCGGTCAGACTGCGAACTGCGAAGCCGAGGTAGTCGAGCAGCTCGAGCACGAACCTCACGTGTCTATGCTAATCTTGTTGCTGATTGAGTCAACCGCATCTAGCGAAGACACTCGTTGGCTTGACTACCGGCGATGAAAGAGCAGAATCAGCCATCATGGACGACTACGATTACTTTCTTGATTCCTTTCAGCCTCTCCGCGACCTTGCCAACTCTAAAGCGTCCTTGCTCGTCATTCAGGACCATACCATCATCCACCAGTCATTCGGCTCTGGGCCGCGTCCACTACTCGAACTCATTGACTGGTTCCCAGCCGGCTTGGACGGAATGATTGTGGCTGACCGCGTTGTTGGAGTCTGCGCGGCAAGGGTGTTCGTCCATCTCCGGGTGGCAGAAGTCTTTGCTCTTGTCGGTTCCATCGGCGCTGCCCGTTGTCTCCACGAAGGAGCAATACCGTTCGAATACGAACTGCTGGTCCCTGAAATTCGGAACCGAACAAATACTGCTGTCTGTCCACTCGAAAGGCTAAGCCAACAGCATCCATCAATCGAGACATTGATACCTGCCCTGCGCCTGCTCCTGAAAAATGAAAAGTCTTGACTTGCTGAGCGCCAATTACTAAGATTCTGCGCGGCCGAAGGCCGTCTAGGGTCGTAGCAGCTACCCCGTCATTACTAGCTGCCGCGGCCGACAGCACTGGCGTCCAAGGGCAGACGCCGATGCTGCCAAAACTAGCCCCTGTTTCATCCTAAGGAGGTAAGTATGCGGAAAACCGTGCCAATCCTCCTCGGTATCGTGGCGCTCGCCATTGCCGGAGGAACTTGGATTGGACCGAACCCGGCGGCAATGGCCGACGGGAACATTCCGGTCAAACAGGCAAGCCACAAGAGCGCGTTCAGCGACCATCGGCTGACGAGCTCAACTGCACAGTCCATAGTGACGATCGAAGCAGCCAAGCAGAAATCTGATGCGAAAAGCGCCTTCACGCCAACACCTGCTAGGTCTACCGACGCTCCAAGAGAGACGCTCTACTATCATCGCCTCCCATCTAACGGAAACGCTGCCAACGCGCTCGGCTTCAACGGTGCTGTGACAGCGTTCTTGGCAACACGCTTCACACCGGCGCAGACTTGTACACTTCGCACCATTGAGTTCTGGCACGGTTATCCGGGTGAGCCAAATCACGCCACGCGCAGCGGGTGGGTCTTTGTGCACGCCCATGACCCAATTACCAACCTGCCGGGCACCATTCTCGACTCATTCCCGTGGGGTCCGCACACATCGCCTGGGCGAGTCTCTGTGCCAGTTCCCCTCGGTCTAAGTTCATCCATCAGAACCGGTGGTCAGGACTTCTGGGTTGTGGTCAAACGAGTTCAGCCTGCCGCAGAGTACTGGATGGGCGTCGACAACATCGTGCCCGTTGTTCCTGGACGTCACTACTACCGTACAGCCACCTCGGGATGGACCGAGCTGAACGTATACGGCAGCTTCATGACCCACGTCATCGTTGACAACATTCCGTTCAATGACGATATGGCGGTGCTGTCAATTGATGATGTGCCCGGCACGATTCAACCTAACCAGTGGCAGCAGATCAAGGCCACCATCAAGAACGTCGGCCTGAATCCGCGCCCAGCCGGTGTGCCGGTGCGATTGCGCATCTCTGGTCCGGGCGGTTACACCTATGCCGACGACATCGTGACCACGGGCACCCTGCAACCCGGTCAGTGGGCTCAGATCACCTTCGGCCAGAGCTGGCGCACCCCGGCCACAACCGGCATCTGCACGGTTCGCGTCATCACTGATCTCCCCGGCGACCAGGCCCGAGCGAACGATACCTGCATGCAGCTCGTGGATGTAACAAACTGGCTGAACTACTCAAACTGGCTGCGCACCTACTGGGTCAACTACCGAACGAGCGCCAGCTATCCGCGTCTCGGCACCTATTTCGAGCCCAATGACTTCGGTGTTGTGATGCCCGTTACAGTAGAAAGTCTGAAGGCCCGGTTCTATGTCTACGCAAGCGACCCTTGGACCGACAGCTCCTTTGTTTTCA
Source organism: Caldifarciminota bacterium (assembly GCA_965649295.1). Taxonomy (GTDB): domain Bacteria; phylum Hydrothermota; class Tepidihabitantia; order Tepidihabitantales; family Tepidihabitantaceae; genus CBFGKH01. The sequence goes on along the minus strand of CBFGKH010000011.1, from coordinate 1,979 downwards.
AGATCTTCGACAGCACCGGCACGCAAGTGCTCTATACGTCTCCGATTCTCGAAGCAGTCCCGCCCGGAGTCAGCACTGCATTCTTGGTCCAGCACGCGCTCACGACTCCGCTTACGGTTCCCTCCACTGGCTATCTCGTAGCTATCGAACCGGTCACGCCAGGTGCTGGACCGTGTCCGACTTCTGACGACGTTTGGACCGGCCATAGCTGGTATTACAATGCGGACTCTAGCTGGTGGGAGCCAAACTATGACGAAACATCCGGAGGCGGCGAGTTCCATATCCAGTCCTTTGTCACTTGGACGCCGGCCGCGCACGACGCCGGCTTCACCAGCATCACAACGCCGCTGAACTACGTCGAGCCCGGTACGACCGTTACCCCTGCCGGCGTCATCCGGAACTTCGGACCGGCGGCTGAGCCAACCGTGCTCTGCTCCTGCGTGGTTCGCGACACTCTGACCGATGCCATCGTCTATTCTGGCGCAGTCACGACAAACCTCGGGCTTGGTGAATCCAAGACCGTCAGCTTCCCGGACTGGAACGTACCTGCCGGTAGCACGGTCTACAGCGTCTCGATGAAGACCGTCTTGACCGACGACGGCAACCCAACCAACGACGAGCAGTTCCGCTGGTTCTTCGGGTTCCACCTCAACAACCCGATAGTCGCCCCTTATGGCGCTGGCGTCACGCTCGACGGAGTGATGAACCCTGCTGAGTGGGCCAATGCCAACCGCTACGATATCTCGAACATCTATGGCTGGAACGACATCTACCTCTATCCGCCGACAGTCGCCTACATGGCACTGAAGCGCGACCACGAAAACCTCTACATCGGCATTGACGCTCCTTACATACCATTCAATGAGAGCCTGCAGGTTGGACTCTACTTCGACGAGGACCAGGACGGCCTGTGGGCCGAAGACTCAAGTGAAGGCAACTACTGGGCCATGCACCGTACCGCTGACACCATCCAATATCGCTACATACTCCCCGGCGGCACCGGAACAGCCGGTGTCATCCCAACTGCGGCCCGTTGCGCAGCCAGCGCTGCCTCCGGCCATATGCAGATGGAGATTCGCATCCCCATCGGCACTGCCAAAGGCTCGCTCAACGTTGACCCCTACGGTGCCTGTGGCCTTGGCCTCTGGACATTCGTTCTGGCTGAGTCCTACGGTGACTGGTTTGGCTGGTGGTTGACCACCATGAATATCCTCAACTGGCGGGACCCGTCGTACTACGGTACGCTCGAACTCGCTGCTGCACCTGCAGCACCGACTCTAGTTGCGCCAGGCAACGGAACAAACTGGCAGACAATCCCGACGTTTGAGTGGACTGGCCATGCTGGCGACAACATGTACCAGCTCCAGGTCTCGTCCTCTGCAAGCTTCCCTAGCCCCTGCGTGATTGATATCCAACAACCCGGCCTCACCTACACACCAACAACCCTCGAATACGGCAACTACTACTGGCGTGTTCGCGCGTCAACGGACGGCGGCGAAAGCTGGAGCGCCTACACTCCGGCCTGGCAGTTCTATTACGGTATCCCAGCCCCATCTGCGCCAACCCTGGTATCGCCCGCCAATAACGCCACCGACGTTCCGATCAGCGGGACACTCATCTGGAACAGGGCCGAAGGCGCAGAAACCTACGACGTTTACCTTGATGTTGCCAACCCTCCAGTGGCAACTGTTGCGACCGGACAGACTGACACCACCTTCAACTACTCCGGCCTGCTCGGCAGCACTCCGTACTACTGGCGGGTTGTGGCACGGAATGCGGGCGGCACAACTCCATCCTCAATCTGGCGATTCACGACCGTTGCCTACCAGCCACCAGTATCCGGCTGGACCGCTCGTCCTGACACAATGATTGGCGCCCCAGTCCGTGACGGCGGCGGTATCACCTACAACGCCGACAAAGGCTTGATGTATGCCATCAAGGGCGGCAAGACGAATGAGTTCTGGCAGTACAACCCGGTC
>CBFGKH010000010.1:0-96715 GCA_965649295.1 Caldifarciminota bacterium | reverse complement strand
GGGGGGGGGGTTTCGCCCCCCCACCGCGCGCTGAGGGAACTTGGCAGTTGGGCATGGTGCAAGTCGATTACGCTCTGCTTGACACGGTCACCGAATGGCATAGATTCTGGGTCGGCGGCCGCCTGCGATCCGAGGCCGCGAAAGAGGTTGCTCAGCCTGTATGAATGGCAGTGTGAAGTGGTTCGATAACAAGAAAGGTTTCGGCTTCATCACCGCTGATGACGGTGGGGCCGATGTTTTTGTTCACTTCGGTGACATTGTTGGTGAGGGCCATCGTTCGCTAGAGCCAGGCCAACGGGTTCAGTTTGAGGTAACTGAGACGCCGCGCGGGCGACGAGCTCGCCAGGTTAGGTCGATTCACTCTGCTTAGGATAAGCTGTTGTCAGCTGTCAGGTAGTCATACTTGAATAGAGTCTATCTCGGCTGTGGGTCGAACCTCGGGGACCGAGCTAGCGTATTGAGTGCGGCGTTGCTAAACATCCGCGAGTTCGGTCAGATCCGAGTATCACGCTTTTATGAGACGGTGCCTGTAGGCTTGCCCGGGGCTCCATTGTTCCTAAACTGCGTCTGTGAGTTGTTGACCCAGATCGGCCCGCAGAGTCTGCTGGTTGAGTTGAGCAAGGTGGAGTCTCGGCTCGGCCGAGTCCGCGAAGTACTTTCGATGTCCCGCACGATTGACATCGATATTCTCTTCTATGGTGACTTGATAGTGAGTACACCTTCGTTAGTTGTTCCTCACCCTCGCTTACAGGACCGGGCATTTGTGTTGGTGCCTTTGGCAGAGCTGGCGCCGGAACTGCGTCATCCTCTATTGGGGACAACTGTGACAGAGATGCTTGGTCGTGTTTCAACTGCCGGAGTTTGGCTCTGGAGTGGGTCGTGCGTTACATAGCGATCGAAGGACCGATTGGGGTTGGAAAGACCGCGTTGGCACGTCGGCTGGCCGAGCGGCTACACGCTCGGCTTGTCCTTGAGGAAGTAGAGGAAAACCCTTTCCTTGAGCGCTTCTACAGCGACATGCGTAGCTACGCTTTTCAGACGCAACTCTTTTTTCTTCTTTCCCGGCACCGTCAACAGCGCGAGATAGGGCAGTCCGAGCTTTTTCATGAAGTCGTTGTCAGTGACTATCTGTTCGACAAAGACCGGATCTTTGCCTACGTTAATCTCACGGAACACGAATTGGTGCTGTATGAGCGCATCTATGAGTTTGTTGCCAAGGAGATACCTAAACCAGACCTGATAGTCTATCTGCAGGCACGTACCGATATGCTGCTATCGCGGATTCGGCAGCGGGGTCGACCGATGGAGGCGGCAATTGATCCGGACTACCTGAACAGCCTTGCCGATGCCTATAATCATTTCTTTATGCATTACGAAGCGGCGCCCCTGCTGATAGTCAACACCGAGCGACTTGATATTGTCGCGAGTCGGGATGACTTTGAAGATTTGTTGCGGGCAATTCAGTCGACGACCTCCGGACGGCGATTCTACTCACCGCGTGGGAAGCAGCGTTAACGCCTGGTGATGCTCATGGCGAAGTTCACGATTCGAACAGCATTAGCGAAGAAACGACGGGGCGAACGGCTTGCCTGTCTGACTGCTTACGACTACCCGACTGCTTTGCTGTTGGACCAGGCCGGCATTGATATCATCCTTGTTGGTGACTCAGCAGCAAATACGATCTATGGTCAACCAACAACGATTGGAATTGGCATGGAGGAGATGCTCTATCATACCCGGGCGGTTGCAGCTGGGGCAAAGCGTGCCTTGATTGTCGCGGATATGCCGTTCCTTTCCTATCAGGTGTCGGTTCCTGAGGCCGTGGCTAACGCGGGCCGCCTTGTTAAGGCAGGAGCTGAAGCTGTCAAGCTGGAGGGCGCGGGGCCGGTTCTGGCTACAATCAACCGACTTGTTTCGCTCGGAATACCAGTGATGGGCCACATTGGCTTGTTGCCGCAATCGGTTCACCAATTGGGCGGTTACCGATTGCAGGCAGATACTGAAGACGGCGAGCGGCAGCTCTTGGCTGATGCCCGGCGTTTGGAAGAGGCCGGCTGTTTTGCCGTGGTCATTGAAAAAGTTCCGAGCGAAGTGGCTCGGTTAGTGACTAAGTCGTTGGAGATCCCTACTATTGGCATCGGTGCTGGCCCTGACTGTGATGGTCAGATTCTCGTGTTGCATGATATGTTGGGGATCCCGGTCATTCCAGAGCTTCGCTTCGTTCGGGCCTACGCCCAGCTTGGCGATGCTATTACCGACGCTGTGAAGCGCTACTGTGACGACGTTCGTGCCGGACGGTTCCCAGGTCCTGAGCATTCGTTCTTTCGCGATGCAAGTAGTCACTAGTCCGACGGCAGCCCGCGTTGCGATTGACCGTTTGCGAAAGACAGGAACCATAGCTTTCGTTCCGACCATGGGAGCGTTGCACAACGGACACTTGGCGTTGGTCCGTCGTGCTCTTAGTTTATGCCAGTACGTTGTAGTTTCGATTTTCGTCAACCCAAAGCAGTTTGGCCCTAAGGAGGATTACCGAACCTACCCGCGGAACCAGAAGCATGACTGCCGGTTACTCGAATCAACGGGCGTTGCCGTTGTGTTTGTTCCGTCAGTAAGGGCTATGTACCCACCGGGGTACGCGACCTATGTCGATGTTGAACGACTGACAGAGCATATGTGTGGAGCGTTCCGACCTGGCCATTTCCGAGGTGTAGCGACGATTGTCGTCAAGCTACTTAACATTGTTCGGCCGAATGTGGTCGTGTTCGGACAGAAGGATGCTCAGCAGGTAGCCGTTGTTCGGCGGATGGTTCGCGACCTGAACATGCCGGTCAAGGTTGCAGTAGTGCCGACCATACGTGAGTATGACGGGCTGGCGATGAGTTCGCGCAACAGGTATCTCTCAACAGAACAGCGAGCCCAAGCTGTCGTGCTTTACCGGTCTCTTCGGCTTGCTCGGGAATTGATTCACTCAGGTGAATGCGACAGTCGACGTATCAAGTCGGCGATTCGAGGACTGATTCGCAGCCAGTCGGATGGCTTAATCGAGTACATTGAGATAGTTGACCCCAACCAGCTTGAACCAGTGGCGCGTATTAAGGGACGCACGTTGATCGCGTTGGCAGTTCGTTTTGGCAAGGCTCGTCTAATCGACAACATCGTCGTTCGACCCTGAAGTGCGGGCAGCTTGACTGGTTGTTAGCTGTTTCTATAATCGGCCGTGCCAGATCGCCCAACTACGTCTCAAATAAGGAGTCTGATGCGCGTTAGTGGTTCGGAGAGGACCGGCGTGCTTACTGGTGCGGAGTTGTGGCGGCGGGTTATGTTTCCAAGTCGGAAGCGCCTTGATCGCGGCCCGGTTGTTATCGTTGAATGCATTCAGAACATACCCTGTAATCCTTGTGCTTTCGCTTGTCCGCGTGAGGCGATAACGATTGCTGGTCCTCTGACCGATACACCCAAGGTCGATTTTGAGAAGTGCAATGGTTGCACGCTTTGCATCGCTAAGTGTCCAGGATTAGCCATTTTTGTCGTCAACCGTCGCTACAGCCCCACTCAGGCGACAGTGACATTGCCATACGAGTTATTGCCTAGGCCTGTTCAGGGCGAGCTGGTGGATGTTTTTGACCGAGCCGGGAGGAAGGTGGGACGTGGTAAGGTCGTGCGAATAGTTGACTCGCCCAGCCAGGACCGCTGTGCAGTGGTGACTGTTGCTGTTGCCAAGAGGCTTTGGAATACCGTGCGACACTGTCGGCCATCCGTAGGTCACAAGAAGTGATTGCGGTCTTCTTCTCGCTTCTGGCGTTGACACCCCAAATGCCACTGACGTTAACAACCACTGATGATGCTCTCGCTGTGCTTGCGAATCCGGCTGGGCTCGGTTTCGGACGTGAGCCCGAGCTTTACTGTTTCTACGGTTTCCGGCCAGTGTCGGTGCGGGCATTACATAGTAACCTATTGGTGGCAGGTAGTCTTGGCCCAGTAGGTGCCTTCTGGTCGCCCGGCGATCGCTACGGTCTTGCCATCGGTACTGGAGTGCGGAGATTCATGTTCGGAGTGAGAGTGGCGCGTGATACTCTGACACGCTGTGATTTCGGTATCCTGGGGCGGCATAGCAATTGGCTGTCAATTGGTCTGCTTGCTTCTGACCTTGGTCGCAACGGTGGTACGTGGCAGCTGGGTGCAGCAGTCAGGCCATTCGGTAGTCGCTTGTCACTTTTTGCAGAACTATTCGTGCGCCGTCCATTAGTTGGACTCTTGGGCTTGGAGGCGGAACCGGTTGATGGGGTTGCGGTGTCGGCGAGAGTTCTGCCCGGGGCTAGTGTTCGGGAGACGAATTTCTCAGCAGGATTGACACTGGGGTTAGGCAAGGGAGGCATTGGGGTCTTTGGGGCTCGCTATCCGAACGAGATCACGACATTTGTGCGTATCGGAAGCGCCAGAAGACGAACGGTCATACCATCTTCGGCTAAGTGCGTCGAAATCCGCCTTAACGAAGTCGTTGCCGACCAGAAGCCGGGTTTGAGTCTCGCAATGCGAGAGACTAGGACCACATGGGAACTACTTAGCCTGCTGAAGCGTTGTCGAGAGGATAGACAAGTGCGCGCCGTATTGCTGGAACTCGATGGCGCGAGCATGAGCTTTGCTCAGGCTCAGGAAGTGAGAAACGAGATCGTGGAGCTTCGGTCTTCTGGCAAAAAGGTCTATTGCTATGCGGATTCTTACGGCATGGTTTCGTATTTGTTGGCATCGGCATGCCATCGTATTTACACGCATGTGCAGGGCGGGGTTGAGATTGCGGGATTCTCGGTGTTGACGCCATTCGTCAAGGGGGCACTGGAGAAGCTGGGTCTCAAGGTTGAATACACACGCCACGGCAAGTACAAGTCCGCGGTCGAGACATTTGCCGAAGATTCTCTTACTGCGACCAATCGTGAGCAGTACGAGGCCTTGCTCGATGTGCTGCTTGAGCAGTTCGTAGGAGCAGTCGCATCGGGTCGAAACCTGAGCGTAGATAGCGTCCACCACCTTATCGGCCGTGCTTGGTTCATGGCCCACGAAGCGAAGCAGGCTGGACTCGTTGATACGTTCTGCTATCGAGATGAACTAGACAGTTTGCTTAAGTTAGAATTGGATGGGCTGCGACGGGTGGGGGAGAGAAAGTTTGTCAATCAGAAGAGTTACGTGTACGAGTGGCAGGAGCGGCCGGCAGTGGCTGTTATCTACGCAAGCGGTGAAATCGGCGGTGGCGAAAGTGGCACAGATTTCCTGCGTGGGACGGTGCGTATGGGTGCCCGGACAATTGCCCGGGCACTGGCCGCGGCACGAAAAGACAAACGAGTAAAGGCAATTGTTTTGCGTATCAATTCGCCCGGCGGTGACGGCTTTGCGTCCGATCTCATCTGGCGTGAGATGGAACTTACTGTCCGTAAGAAGCCAGTCATAGTCTCAATGGGAACGGTAGCGGCCTCGGGCGGTTACTACATTGCTTGCAATGCAAACCGCATTTTCGCCTTGCCAACTACGCTGACGGGTTCGATAGGCGTGTTCAGCCTTAAGTTCGTGACCGAAGGGTTGTACAACAAGCTTGGTGTTAGGCGTCAAATGATCAAACGTGGCGAGCATGCTGACGCTGGAAGCGACATTCGCGAGTACACAGCCGAAGAGGATTCGATGATCCAGGCTCAGGCCGACTGGTTCTATGAGCAGTTTGTGCAGAAGGTGGCTGTCGGAAGAAGGTTGACCTTTGAACAGGTTGATTCGGTCGGGCAGGGGCGAGTCTGGGCTGGTGTTGATGCGCAGCGGATCGGGCTCGTTGATTCGCTCGGTGGTTTGCTTGATGCAATTGAGTGGGCGAAGAAGGAGGCAGGACTGAAGGATTGTGATATTGTCTGTTACCCTAAACCAAGGGCGGAGATTTTTTCGAAACTAGGCCGGGCCATTGGTGAGAGATTGCTTATTGGTATTCTTGAATGAGAAAGAGTCGGGACTCGTGCCGGCGTCGTAGGCGAAATTCCTTGTCCAAGCGGCGTCCGTCATTGAGAATCGTCTGCCGTTGTGAAGAGGTAACTGAGGAAGAGGTACGCGAAGTCATTCGCCTCGGCTACCGGACTCTCGAGGAAGTGAAGCGTTTACTGCGCACGGGAATGGGTCACTGTCAAGGACGAGGATGTCTGCGGCTTATTACGCGTATTATTCAGGATGAAACCGGTGTTCCAGCATCAGAACAGAAACAGCCGTTCCCGCGTCCACCACTGAAACCGCTTCCGCTGGGTTTGCTTGGTTCACGTCGAGATGAGCAGTAGGACAGCGGACGTTGTAGTAATCGGTGCTGGTATAATCGGAGCAGCCACTGGTTACTATCTCGCCAAACGCGGGCGCAAGGTGATCGTATTGGAACGTGACTTTCCATGTGCCGGTTCAACTGGACGCTGTATTGGCGGCATACGCGCACAGTTCACCCATGACCTAACGATACGGGTGATGCTTAAGAGCATCAGAATGTTCACCGAGTTGCACGAGGAGTTAGCTACTGATATCGAGTGGTATCAGGGTGGGTATCTCTTTCTGTCTTTCGATGAGAAGCGGAGTAGGATTTTTCGGGAAGCGGTGGCGATTCAGAAGAGTTACGGTCTAGATGTCGAGTTTATCTCAGCAGATGATTGCTGCCGGATTGTACCTGGTCTCGACCCGACTGGCTTACTTGGTGGTACGTATTGTCCAACTGATGGACAAGCCAATCCGTTCAAGGTTACATATGGATACCTGGGGGGCATTAGACGTCTGAAGGGAGAGGTTGTCACTGACGCTGAAGTTGTCGCAATCAACCGGAGTGGCGACAGGGCACTTTCGGTGACCACTAGAAAAGGAGAGGAGTTTTTCGGTGGTCAGATATTGATTGCCGCCGGGTGTTGGTCAGACGTGGTAGGAGAGCTCGCTGGCGTAAAGGTTCCAGTTACTGCCGATCGGCATGAATCACTGGTTACGGAGGCGGTCGAGCCGTTATTCAGCCCAATGCTTGTTGATTACCGAGCAGACGGCTGTTACTTCGTCCAGAATTACGGCACGGGCCACTTCATTGGTTGTTACACGCCGGTACCACTGGTACCGGGTAGAAACATCAATTCCAGCCTAGAGTTTATCACCGAGATGCCCCGAAGAATGGTTAGGCTGGTGCCTAAACTCGCGGGGGTCAAGGTGCTCCGTCAATGGGCTGGTTCCTACGAGATGACCCCGGATGGCAACCCGATATGTGGACAGACGCCGATTCGTGGACTGTATCTTTCCACGGGTATGAGCGGCCATGGCTTCATGTTTGGACCGGCACTAGGTGAGTTGATGGCTGAGCTGATGGACTGTGGCTCAAGCTCCATCGATCTTGATGAATTCCGGTTCGACCGTTCCTGGGGCAAGGTCGAGAATATGAAGTAAGATTGTCACGGGGCCATTCTTGAGAATTGGTCGTACTCGTTCGAGACCGACTGTTGCGTTCATACTACTGTGCATCATAATCTTTGTGACGACGTCGATAACTGTGGGCTGTGCTGGACGTCGTGGCATAATCCGTCCTTCGCCGGTCGCCTCCATTTATGTCACATCTTTCGATCCAGCTCTGGTCGCGCGTCACGCAGCGGTCATCGCAGCGCATCGTATGACGACTCCGACGGTCTGGCTTGTAGTCGGACCGGTTCTCCATTCGAAAAGTAGTATTGAATACGCCGAGCGTGTTGTTGCAGTTTTGAATGCTGCTGGCGTTGATGGAGTGCTTCTTGATGAAGCGTGGTTTCAACTGGAGAATCTTCCCCGACTCCGGCGACTTGTTGATCAGTCTTCTTGCTATTTGCTCAATGCTAGCTATCTGGAAAAGAACGGCTCAGCGGTCGGTCGGGAGTTGATGATCAAGCGGGTAGGTGGAGTACGTATTGGGGTGGTTGGTTTCCTGCTGGATTCGGTTCCCGGATGGTCCTGGCGTAACCCAGACTACGTTGCTGGTCTACTAGAACCGGCTGTGCGGCAGCGTGCTGATTTGGTTGGAGCTTTAGTAGGTTCGGGTCGGCAGGTACCGGGCTGGACTTTTGACTTTGTTGCAGGTGCCACTGCTGATGGTGCTCCATCATTATTGCCAAAGTCTGCTAATGAGCTATGCCGACTTGATGTCCAAACGCTCAGTGGAACAGCTCGCCTTACAATGACAACATTTGCTCTTTCAGACGATATCCTTCCCGATTCAGCCGTTATGGCAGTGGTCAGTTCGCTGGACACAGTCGAGTTCGATAGCAAGTGAGACCGTGTTGACCACTATCATCGCAAGGCCTCGTTTTACACGACTCTTGTGGACCGTGCTGGTTGCTTTCTACTTCACGACTTTCTCTGTGAACTTCTTACGTGATGCTGCAGCAGGTAGAGCGTTGCTGCCCCTCGTCGTTGCGGTTTTGTTAGTACTGTGGATGTCGGTAGAGTATTACTATGGTTCACCGTTCTTCCAGTCTGGTCTGGTCGAGCCGTCGGCAGTGTGGCGCGGTCTGTTTGCTTTCTTTGTCTATCCCTATTTCGGTTACCTTCTGGCTGACTATGTATGGTGGCGTCTAACTCAGGTTACGCTGTTTTGTCCTGTTCTTTCTGTTCTAGGGTTAGCAGCTCTTGGTTTGGGTATATACTTGCGATTGTCATCGTTGGTCAGTTTGCTGCGCGTCGTTAGCAACAAAGCGCGCGTTGTTGCGCCATCAAGGGCCGGAACTGGGCCAGTAGCAGTGCCGGAAAGGCAGCTGGTCAATCTGCCGTTGCAGCGTGTCTGTCGGCAACCACGCTACCTGGGGACGTTCTTTCAGTTGTTGGGAGCGGCAATGGCCCTTTGTTCCTGGGGTGGCATCTTAGGCTTGTTTCTCATCGGTTTGCCTATGATTCTTGTTCAGGCAGCGCGTGAGGACCGGTCGCTACACAATATTTGCCGCTCTGAATTCGCAAGCTATTCAAAGAAGGTCCCGCTTTTCTGGCCGGGGTTTGGTGGACTTCGGCACAAGTCTGAATAGCTCCGCGGAAACCAGGTTCGTTGAGCAAAACTGAATCAGGCGAATGGGGGACATTTCTCATTCGTTGACCACCGGCGATGTGTCGTACTTCGTGCAATTTTCACATCAGAGGTATATCACGCAACGGTTAGTTACCCTAGGACAGTGGGACAGTTGGCCGTGGTATCGCGGGCGGATTTCATCTTCTTAGCGAACTCCAGCTTCTGCGAGCGACTATTTCTGCTTGTTGTTGCGTGCGGCGCTTCGGTCGTGAGATTCGAATATAGCTAGCTTGACTTCTGCTTCACACGCAATAGCATTAGCGAACAAAGTGACAGTTTCAACCTCTGACATTGTCGGTTTAGTCAAGGCGGCGGACACCGACGCGGCCGCCGCTATTGCAACGGCGGAAAGGGAACGAAGGGAAGCGATTCGCAAGGCGGAGGCAATGGCGGCTGAGTTAGTTGCTACCGCTAGGGAATCGGCGCAGAAGGAACGCACGGAACGGTTGGCGATGGCTCAGGTAGAAGCCGCAAAGATATTGGAACAGGCTACACGGGAAGCGGATGCTGCGGCAAAGGAGGTTGAAGCGTCAGCTGAGAGACGTGTGCCGTTGGCTGTCGATCTACTCGTAAGACTCCTGCGTGAACGATGGCGATTGACCGAGTGACGCGTGTTCTCGTTGCAGTCCATGAGACACGACGGGAAAGACTACTCCGAACGCTGCGACGTAGCGGTATTTTGCACTTCGTAAGGGGGGCAGAGAATACAGCATTGGACCAGCAGACGGCGGCAGCTTTGACTCGGTTGTTGTCAGCCGTAGAGGCCCTGATGCCCTTGCAGAAGCAAAGGCGGTCGGCGTTCGCCGGTAGCAGGACTACAATGACGCGTAGTGAGTTTGAACGCCTCGCCGCTGAATACAATCCCGATGCGGACATTGGTCGTTTCCATCAGTTGGCGAGTCGTCGGGCGGAGATAGACGCCCAGATTGCCGCGCTCGCCGCAGAAACTAACCGGCTTCGGCCTTGGGAGAGTCTAGAGTATGCCCCACGGGAGCTGCTGGCGCTTTCCACGGTGACGGTTATCTTTGGTTTCTTCGCTGACGAAGGGGCTCTCGCGCGATTCAGTGCCGCAGTGGACGGCAAGCCAGTCACGGTTAAGGTTGTCAGTGAATCTTCTGATGGTCTGGCGGTGGTAGTTCTGACCCTTCGTTCGCATGAAGCCTCTGTTGCGGAGTTGTTGGGCGAACTGCGTTTTGAGTTGGTTGATCTCAGCAATTTGCAGACGAAGCCTGCTGATATGCTTACGAGCTTTGACCAGCAGATCGGTGTGCTGCAACGAGAGCGAAAGAGCGTTGAAGAGGAGTTGCGATCGCTCGCGCAGTCGGTGCCAAAGCTGTGCGTTGCCGCGGACGCTACCGCGGCCCAATTGGAGCTGGCTGCAGCATCTGCCATGCTTGAGAGGTCGGCAGCGGTTTCCTTCATCCACGGTTGGGTTAGAACGCGTGACTTCGTCAGGCTTGAGCGCATTGTCGAAGAGACTGGTGCCGCAGCAGTTGAGGCTATTGAGCCGGGGCCAGACGAACAACCTCCGGTGGCTTTAGTCAATCGTCGCATCTTTCGTCCTTTCGAGCTCGTACTGGAGCTATTCAGCCTGCCTTCGCCGACTGAGCTTGACCCAACTGCAGTAATTGCTCCATTTTTCGGAGTCTTTTTCGCTCTCTGTCTTACGGATGCCGGTTATGGGCTTGTTGTGACTGCGTTCACTCTTTTTCTAATGAGGAAGCTGGGCAGGGAGAACAAGTTGCTCGGTATGATACTTGTTGGGGCATTACTCACCGTACCTGCGGGTGCATTGGTGGGCGGCTGGTTCGGGGACATTCCGGATCGACTAGGAATTGGCTGGCTCAGTCTCGCCAGAAGCAGGTTGATGTGGTTTGACCCGGTTAGCGAACCGATGAAATTCTTTGTCCTTTCAGTTGCACTTGGTTACCTGCAGTTGATTACTGGCATCGCGCTCGAGGTTTTTGACTGTGTGCGACTGAAACGCTACGGCGATGGGTTACTTGGACAGTTGCCGTGGTTTGTACTGATTAATTCGCTGACGGCGCGTGTGCTACTGGCTCGGTCACTGACTGTTTGGGCTGAGGCTTCGCTAGTCGTGATGGTTATTCTTTCGGTAGCTGCGATTATTGTGTTCACCCAACGTGACCGTCAGACGTGGATTATTCAGACTTTTTGGTTTCTACTAGTGGCTACAGTGTTCTTGTACTTAGCTGCCAGATTTGGGTGGCTGCCGAGCACGTTTTTGGTCTCTCGCTGGTTCTCAATAGGGCTCGTTTCAATAATGACTCTTTACGCCGCCTGGACGCTCGTTAGCGAACGTCAGTATCAGCCGTTTAGAATCGCCCTTGGCGTAGTCGGCGCACTGGGCGTGGTGCTCTGTATAGTCCGCGTGCTTCCGGCTGCTATCGCTCTGACACCAGCGTTGCTGTTTGTCCTTATTGCACCGGCTGGTCGATCATTGGGAGCGAAGTTGGCCTGGGGCAGCTATGCACTTTACGGGGCAACAGGATACATCGGTGTGATACTCTCGTACATTCGTCTGATGGCATTAGGTATGTGTACTGGTGGCGTGGCAGTTGCCATCAATGTAATCGCTTGGATGCTGGTATCAGTGCCAGTGGTGGGTGTTCTCGCGGCGCTAGTTGTGCTACTGGTGGGCCACGGCTATAACATAGCCGTCAATGTGCTCGGGGCATTCGTTCATTCACTTAGGTTACAGTACGTTGAGTTCTTCCCGAGGTTCTATACTGGTGGTGGCGAGCCATTTGTTCCATTTCAGGAGAACTACCAGTTTGTGAAGGTTAAGCCTTAAGGAGGTCTAGTGGTTGATCCGCTCGGGCTGACGATTGCGCTGTTAGGTTGCGTTGTTGCGGCTTTGCCGGCTGGGATTGGTTCGGCAATTGGGATAGGTCAGGCGGCTAATGTCTCAGCAGGTGTGCTAGCCGAGGACCCGAAGAAGTTCGGAAGTCTTTTCATCCTCGTCGCGTTACCGGGTACGCAAGGTTTCTATGGTTTTCTTGGAGCGTTTCTGGCAATGATGAAGCTCGGCGTACTTGGTTCCTTAGCACCAATATCGCTATGGCAGGGCACACAGATGTTTGCTGCCTGCTTGCCGGTTGGTCTGGCCGGCCTTGCGACTGCTATTTGGCAGGGGCGAGTGTGCGCTGCTGGTGCTGAGATGGTGGCGAGACGTCCCAGCGAGGGTGCCAAGGCAGTGATTTTTGGTGCCCTGGTGGAGACCTATGCTGTGCTTGGTCTCCTTGCGACTATTTTCCTTCAGATGGGTGTGAAGCTGGGAGCATAGTGGGTTCAGAAGAACTGCTGGCGGCGATTCGGGCCGACACTGAAGCCCGAGTCCGACAGATTGAATCGGAACGCGACGCTGCCGTTAAGGAGATTGAAGCCCGGGCTCGCGCGGTTGCAGCAGCGATAGAATCTGAAGCTAGGCGGCAGACCGACGCCAGCGTCGCAGCGTTACTTGATCGAGCCCGTGGCAAGGCTCGCCTGCTGGTGCGAAATGCAGTCCTCGCGGCACGATGGCGAGTACTGCGTTGCGTTGTGACTACGGCGGAACAGCGAGTGCTGAGCGATCCTGAATATCCTGAGCTAGTGAGCGAGTTGGTAGCGCGTTACGCTAAAAAAGATGCGGTGGTCACTATGTCGCAGCTTGACAGCGAGCGTCTCGGCGCCAGGTTGGCAGTGCAGCCACAGGTGTCGGTCGGTGTCGTTGGCGGCGTAGTGATTAGATCGGGCAAGACTGTGTTCAACTTCAGTCTGCGTGAAACGCTCGATGAACTGTGCGTAGCTCACGCCAAGGAGTTGGGCGAGTTGCTTTTCGGAGTGAGTTCAGCGGACGATTGGTCCGTAGCGGCGAACCAAGATTGAATCACCGCAATACCAGTCTGGCTCGGGAATCTCGAGCTGCCTAAGTTTCTGCCGGATTTGGCTGATGTTGTATTCATCGGCACTGCGCACGGCGTTGTGGACGGCCCCGGTGTGAAACCGGTACCACATCAAACTTGCAATTGTAGTGGCCAGTACCCAGTCGTTTCGTTTTGCGGCCCAGACCGTTCCAACTGCCGATACTGCCACGGTGGTAAAGGTCAGGAGACCGCGCAATGGTTGGCCGGCGTAGACTTCGCCTAGCCCTGGTAGCAGCGTTGACATGGTTAGAGCGAGCGCCAGATTGCGTCGTTCTGCAGAGGAACAGGCCGCGATAATGGCACTGGCGATGTCTGCCCGTCCCGCTTCAGCAAAAGTGGCAGCGGCAGCCGGTCGGGGTGGGTGGTGGTGAAGTTCGAGCCACCCTCGAGCATATAGCAAAGCCCGACGACCAGTCGTATCGGCCTGTTTCCCCATAGCCTCGTCTAGAAGCATCTCTGCCTCATCAAGGTGTCCTGCCGAAGCAGCAAGGCCGGCCGCAGCTAATGCCAGCCGAGTGCGAACGCCGGGCGTCATGGCGGTATCACTGGCCACCAGGTTTCGTGCGGCACGTCGATTCCCTGCTGCGGTTGCGCTCAGTGCAGCGCGCCAGTTTAGTTCATCACGCATCGTGCTCAGCCCGATGCTGTCGCAAATCTCAAAGCGTTGATACTCGACCATTGCTTCTTCGAAGTACCCGTGTCTATAGAGGGATTCAGCCAGCGCCAGGCGACCCTTATCAATCATCAGGACGCATGCGAAAGTGATGACCAGAGCCACCGGACTCAGTTCGATCCGCCTTCGATGTTGCTACGGTAGTTAGGAACGAGATTCATGCGCCCAATGATAATGTCAGCCTGCCGCACGTATTTTGATTCCTGCAAGTCATTGTAGTCGCGGGCAGCAGTGTTGGCTCCATAGACTCCGCCGAGGTAGAAAGTGCCAGCGGTCAATCCGAACAGCACCGTCTTGATGCGCGTGGGGTCGCGACGCCGCTGGTCGGCGGCATACCAGCAGGCAATCGCTGTTGGACCTACGACAGCCATGAAAGTGTAGGCTGCATCACCGGCGCGGCCCGCATAGAGTTGCCCGGCACCTGGTAGGAGTGCCGAGAGCAGGCTGGCGGCAATGCGACTCTTGTAGCGCGGTCTTGGCGGAATGAGTTTCGCTAGTTCTTGGGAATCGGTATTAGCTGCGTCTGCGAGCGTCGCCCGGGCAGCTGGGAAACGACGGAGGCGGAACAACGCCCAAGCTTGGAGGAGGCGTGGGTTGATATCTTGGACAGGGGTAGCCTGCTTGATGCGTTCAGTTATGGCTATCACTGAATCGTAGTTACCCTGTGCGAACCAGGCACGGGCACGTCCGTAGTCGCAGAAGGTCGCTATCCCTGGTTCAGAACAGTCATCGAAGGCGTGGAGCGCCACGTCAGTGGCGCCGGCAGCCAGAAACGATTCTGCGGCAAGGAGGCCAGCCAGTTGTCGGGTGAGAGTATCGGTTGTAGAGAACCTGACGCGTAGGTATTCGGTAGCTGCGGCTCGGTAATTGCCATTTGAGTAGAGCCAATCAGCAAATCGAAACTCGGTACAACGTCCGCCGTCACTGTCGCTGGCTGTTGGGGGAGGCGTGAGGAACGTCGTGACTGTCTGGCGTGGTCGTGAGAATGGAAGATGTTTCCAGACAGGGTCATACAGTCGATCATTGCAAACACTGTCATAATAGCTGCCCAACAGAGTCCAGGCGTAAGGATTGCAGCGAGTGAGTCGGTCAGCGCCGAGCAGGACACCGATCGGCAAGCCATGTTCCCCTATCGCGATGCGGGTAAACTGTGAGCAGGAGGGTTGGAAATTGCAGGTGTTGGATGCTTGTGCCCGCGATAGCGTTCGCTGGTAGGCGTCAATCAGCCAGGTGCCAACAACTGTGAGGGCATCGTGGTGAGTTCTGGTCGAACCGTCAGCAGCCGCGAGTGACAGAATCAGACATACGAGCATGTCCGAAATCTAGAAATGGGGACGTCGGGTGTCAATACTGCAGTTGCACTGCGCAAGAGCGGCTATGCACTTTCATGAATTGTCGCCTTTTCGAATACGATTGTTGGTTTGTGGCTGACGCTTGCGAGAGTGCCAGTTACATGTAGACTATCGCTGTGCGGTGTCTTGTCACCGGAGCCAAGGGACTGCTCGGTTCTGAACTAGTTGCCTATTTGAGAGAGCAGGGCGACGACGTGCTATGCTGGGACTTGCCGCAACACGATGTCACTGAGGTAGAGAAGACTATCAACGAGATGCATAAAGTGGGACCGCAAGTCGTGTTTCATCTGGCAGCGTGGACCGATGTTGATGCTTGTGAGACTGATGTGGGCCGAGCTTCGGCAGTCAACTTCCAAGGTGCTTGGGCAGTAGCCCTAGGAGCAGCAGAGCTAGGGTGCAAGCTTGTCTATCTGTCAACTGATTACGTTTTTGACGGCCGGACTGTCCGGCCCTACCGTGAAGATGATTCTCCAAATCCATTGTCGGTCTACGGCAAGACCAAGCTAATGGGAGAGCAGGCAGTGGCAAAGGCTTGCCGCCACCATTTCATTGTGAGAACCAGCGGTCTATACGGTCATGGTGGCCGCAACTTCGTGGACACAATTCGCGCCAAGCTGGTCACGAACTCCAGAATCGAAGTTGTTGCTGACCAGGTGACCTCACCGACTTGGGCTTATGACCTATGCCAGCCGCTACGTGAACTGGTTCGGACAGATGCCTACGGCATCTATCACTTAACTAACAGTGGCTGCTGTTCGTGGTACGAGTTTGCCAAGGAGATAGCTGTTCAGTTGGGTAGAGACTGTGAAATTGTGGCGATTGATTCGGCCACGTTGGGGCGAACGGCCGCGCGGCCAGCTTTTTCGGTTCTTGATAATCGGCGGTTTCGACTCAAATTCGGTCGCAAGTTACGAAGCTGGCAGGAAGCGTTGAAGGAGTATCTTGGCTGATTTCCGTCGGCCGTTTATCGGCGTTGACTGCATCATTCAAGTTGGCGGGCAGCTCGTGCTGATAAGGCGACGAAATCCGCCAATCGGCTGGGCGCTTCCAGGAGGGCTGGTTGACTGCGGAGAAACAGTCGAGGCGGCGGTTCGTCGCGAGATGCAGGAGGAAACAGGGCTGTCGCTAGGCGACCTTAGACTGTTTGGCGTCTATTCTGAGCCGGAACGCGATCCGCGGTTTGACTGCATTTCAATTGTCTTTACGGCCCGAGGGGTTGGCGAATTGCGGGCGGGGGACGACGCGGGAGCGGCTCGGCTCTTCGATCTCGAAGAAGTCAGCAGGTTACAATTGGTATTTGATCATAAAAGAATACTGGCCGACTACCTGGCCAGTATCCAATTCAAGAGCTCAAAAGGTGACTAGGAAGGATAGGCGTTCATCTGCGCGGCCCACTTGCGCAGACTTTCCATGCGTCTGGCATCGTCTGCCGGAAGGTCGAGTGGCCGGCCGCGGCAGTCGATAATTACGCCAGACAGACCACCTTCGACTCTGCTCTCGACTGTCTTACCGGGGCCAGCGCCGACATCAAATCCGCGTTCGGGGATGATAACCGCCTGTGCCGACGCACCGACAGGTAACGGCAGAACAAGGATATCGCCGAATGCGACCTTGACCTCAGATGGTGTCCCGCCGGGTAGAGTCAACCTGACCGTTACACACTTCTGGCCTTCGCGGCCGAGGCCGGCAGGAGCAATGCAAGTACCAAGATGGACGAGGCAGTCTTTCTCAAAGACCTCATAGGCGGCTTCGGGATGAATCTCGGTGAGAACACCGAGATGGGGCATCATGAAGATTGAGTCAACTGTTAGTCGCGTGACACCCTCAGGCTGGAAGGCATCCATCGTCATCAGCGCCGATTGGGCGCGACGAGGTGCGTGGGAGAGTGCGCCGCCAGAGCCGACAATGAGATCGAGAGTCATCATGTTGACGAGTGTTTCGCCAGTCCTGGTCTGGGCAAAGGCGTCGGAGATTGTTCGTTCCTGCTGAACTCCCTTTAGCCCGACTGCCATTGATTTGTGGTGGACCAGCGCCAGTCGTAGTGCTTCGCGGGCGATTGCCTGTTCGAGTTTGAGGTCCTCAAGTGTCGAGGGAATGGTTGTCGGCCGAATCATCTTGTTGCGAATGCGGTTGCGTACTTCGGCTGCAGACATCGGCATCGGCAACCAGCGCATTATGTTCTGTTCGCCGGCTTCAGCAAGAACGTTTGAGATTGAATAGGACATTCCGAGGTTGGCGGAAACTGTTCGATTGAAAATACCTTCAAAGACGCTGAAGACGTCCGTGGTTGCACCGCCGATGTCCACACCCAGGACAGCAATCCCTTGCGATTTGCCGATATTCTCAATCAGCAATCCGACAGCGCCAGGCGTGGGCATAATCGGCACATCAGTCCAACTCATCAGCTTGCGGTAGCCGGGTGCGTGGGCCATGACGTGCTCCATGAAGAGGTCGTGAATCTTGTGGCGAGCCGGGCCGAGATTTTCGCGCTCCAGAACCGGTCTGATGTTCTCGACTATTTCCAGGGCACTCTTATCCTTCAGGGTCTTGATGATGAGCTCACGGGCAGCGACATTACCAGCAAAAATCACCGGCAGGTTGTAGCCAACGCCGAAGCGCGGTTTGGGGTCGGCTGCCGATATCAGCTCGGCCAGTTCGACGACATGAGAGACTGTTCCACCGTCAACGCCGCCGGAAAGTAGAATCATGTCCGGTCGGAGAGTACGGATTCGTTCGATCTTCTCGTGTGGTAGTCGGCCGTCGTTCGAGGCGATGACGTCCATGACAATCGCACCGGCACCAAGCGCAGCGCGGGCCGCACTCTCGCCAGTCATTGTCAGCACTACCCCGGCTACCATCATCTGTAGTCCGCCGCCAGCAGAGGAGGTTGATATGTAGGTATCGGTTCCTTCTTTGGCATGGACCTTGGGCTTGATGATGCGCTCGCCGTCGAGCAGTTTGATGCCCGAGAGTTCCTCTACTTCCATTACTGAGTTGAGGACGCCACGCGTGACATCCTCGAACGGGGCCTCGACAGTGGTGGGCGCCTCACCGCGGGTCGCAAGGCGGTATTCATTGCCCCGTTTCTCAATTAGGATTGCCTTAGTCGTTGTTGACCCGCAGTCAGTTGCCAGGATTCGCTCGATTTTCTCTTTTTGCATGGCGTTTCTCGTCCTCCCGACGCTCAATCGTCTGGATGAGTTCTTCAATGCTAGTTCTATCTTCGAGCAGTGCTGCGACCTCGTCGTACTGCTGGAATGGGAATATTGCCGTGATTATCGGCTGGAAGAAGACCATTAGCTGTGAGCCAATGAACGACAGCGGCTTGCTCGACTCCAGCATCACGATGGCCAGCGGAGTCAGTTTCAGGTCAACGACTCGACTGGCGATGCGTTCAATAATGGCAACTCGACGTTCGGGAGTGATGTTTGAGGCGAGCATCAGCGTTGGCAGACGTCGAGTTCGCGCGAGGCGCGGGCTTCATCCAGTCGCCGCACCGGGGTTCGGGATGGCGCAGAACGTACGACGTCAGGGTTGGTCCTTGCTTCTTCGGCAATCTGCTTCATTGCGGCAATGAAAGCGTCGAGCGACTCGCGGGACTCGGTTTCGGTGGGTTCAATCATCAGTGCCTCTGGCACAATCAACGGGAAGTAGATAGTGGGAGCGTGGAAGCCGTAGTCGAGCAGTCGTTTGGCCACATCGAGGGTCTTGACACCATACTCACGGAGATTGGTACCGGAGAAGACTACCTCGTGCAGTGTTGGTTCAGAATAGGGCAGGTCGTAGGTGCCGATCAGGGCCTGGCGCAGATAGTTGGCGTTCAGTACGGCTGATTCGGCCACTTCAGCTAGGCCGGTTGCCCCAAGCATCCGAATGTAGGTATAGGCCCGAACCAAGACGGCAAACTGGCCGTTGCCAGCCATGACGCGGCCGATTGAATCGGGACGGTCGAAGTCAAGCAGATACTGGTTCCCACGTTTCTGCAGTACCGGAGTAGGGAGGAACGGCTCAAGCCGGCTAGTAACGGCAACCGGGCCGGCACCGGGGCCGCCACCGCCGTGGGGTGTAGAAAACGTCTTGTGCAAGTTGATGTGCATGACGTCAAAGCCGGCGTCAGCAGGGCGATGGATGCCGACATAGGCATTGAGGTTTGCTCCGTCGAGGTAAACCAGTGCACCCTGGTCGTGCATTATCTGGCAGATGCGCTTGACGTCGGTTTCATAGATGCCCAGCGTGTTAGGATTCGTCACCATCAGACAGGCGACGCAATCAGTGCAGGCACGGGCCAGCTCAGCCGGGTCAATTCGGCCATGGGCATCAGACTTGATCTGGACCGAACGGAATCCAGACAGGGTGACTGATGCCGGGTTGGTTCCGTGGGCAGAATCAGGTACGAGTACGATATCGCGCTTCTCACCGCGCTTTTCGAAGTAGCGGTGAATCATCATGATGCCGGTCAGCTCGCCGTGAGCGCCGGCTGCCGGCTGCAGGGTGATGGCATCAAATCCGGTGATTTTCTTCAGCAGCTCGCCCAGCTCGTACATCAGCCGTAGTGCGCCCTGGGTCAACTCTTTCGGCTCGTAGGGATGGAGCCGAGAGAAGCCAGGCAGTCGCGAGGTCAGCTCGTTGACCTTGGGATTGTATTTCATCGTGCAGGAACCAAGCGGGTAGAAGCCGCGCTCGACGTGATGGTTCATTGTGGCGAGGCGGGCATAGTGGCGGGCGATGTCAATCTCGCTCAGTTCCGGCAAGGGTAGGTCGTCGCGCTCTGCCGGCAGTGGCGGGGCCGCTGGCACATCAAGTTCGGGCAGCGACCAGGCCTGCCGGCCAGGGCTTGATAGGTCAAAAAGAGTCGGCTCTGGCATTATTTCTTCTGGCTGGCAATGAAGCGGGCGACCGAGCGATCATAGCTACGTTCGGCTGCGGGTGGGAAGAGGCAGCCAGGGAGTTCACCGGCTTCACGGTGATAGGCGATACACTCGCAGCACTTGCCCTTGCGCGAACAGGGTTCATAGGTACAGGTGCAGTGCGCGAGGTTGGCTTTGATGTTGCATTCCATCTTAGGCGGCAAGCTCCTTGAGGAAATCATAGTAGCGGTCAAGCTCAGCCCGGGTGCGGCGCTCGGTTACGGCGACCAACAGGCGGTGCTGCCATTCGGGGTTGAAGCGGCCGAGGTCAACACCGGCAAGGATGTCGTTTTCAACGCCGCGAGCAATAACTTGGGCAGCAGGGAGCGGGGTCTGAACGACAAACTCGTTGAAGAACGGGCCGATAGTCTCGGTTTTGAAGCCGGGGATTTGGGCAATTCGGTAAGCGAGGTAGTGGGCTTTGGCCAAGCACTGTCTTGCTACTTCTCGCAGTCCGGTTCTGCCCATCACGGCGAGATAGACGCTGGCAGCAAGCGCGCAGAGAGCTTGATTGGTGCAGATGTTGGAAGATGCCCGTTCGCGGCGGATGTGTTGCTCGCGCGTCTGTAGAGCAAGTACGTAGCCGGTCTGACCAACGGTGTCGGTCGTGCGGGCGACGATTCGGCCTGGTAGGTTGCGTATGAACTTACGTTTCGTGGCCATTATCCCAAGATAGGGACCACCGAAGTTGAGTGGTATGCCAAGAGGCTGGCCTTCGCCGACCGCGATGTCGGTGTCGTAGGCGCCGGGCGGTTCGAGAATGCCAAGAGAGATTGGATTGGCAGCCACTATTAGCAGGGCGCCAGCAGCGTGGGCAGCATTGCTCAGTTCACGTACTGGTTCGAGTAGCCCGAAGAAGTTCGGATGTTGAATCACCAGCGCAGCGGTTTCAACGGTGATGTTTCGTGTCAGCGTGGCAGTGTCCGCGGTAGCGTTGGCAAGCGGCAAGATATCAATCGGGATGCCTAGGCCGTGAGCATAGGTGCGGATGACGGCGAGGTAGTGGGGATGGACGCTACTGGCTACCAGCACTCGCGGTCGGCCAGTAATGTCGCGGGCCATATGCACGGCCTCGGCCAGGGCCGAGGCGCAGTCGTACATCGAGGCGTTCGCTACTTCCATGCCGTATAGGCGGCAGACGAGTGACTGGAATTCGTAGATTGCTTGCAATGTGCCCTGGCTTACTTCAGCCTGATAGGGAGTGTAGGCGGTGTAGAACTCCGGTTTGGCGATGACTGAGTCAACGATTGCTGGGATGTAGTGATCGTAGGCGCCGGCACCGGCAAAGCAGACCAGTCGGTCGGTGCCTACGTTCATTCCTGCCAACCGTTCGAGCTCAGCGACGGCTTCGGGTTCTGAGAGCGGCGGCGGCAGGTCGAGCGGCTGCTTTAGCCGAAGCTCAGCCGGGATAGTGGCGAAGAGTTCCTTGACCGAGCTGACGCCGATTGCCGCTAGCATTTGCCGGCGGTCAGCGGGAGTGTGGGGAACGAATGTCATCAGCGACTAGTGATGGGCTGACTTCTTGACCAGTTCCTCGTAGGCTGATGCGTCGAGCAGGCCGGCAAGGGCTTCGGGGCCGCTGACCTTGATTTGGGCAATCCAGCCAGCCCCATAGGGGTCTTGGTTGACGGTGGCCGGCGAGTCTTTGAGGGCGTCGTTACCGGCCACGACTGTACCGGCAACCGGCGCATAAAGGTCGGAGACCGCCTTGACCGCCTCGATCGTCCCAATCGGTTCCTGGGCCTTGACGGTACGGCCAACTGCAGTTACTTCAACATAGACGATATCGGAAAGCTCGCTCTGGGCAAAATCGGTGATGCCGACAGTGGCAATGTTACCTTCGAGCCGGACCCACTCGTGGGTCTTGGAGTATTTGAGTTCAGCGGGTATATTGGCCAAGATTCCTCCCGAAAACTAGACCGTTAGCGTTTGCGTGAACCATTCTTGTAGAAGGGCGGTTTCACGACCACCGCCCGGGCACGGCGGCCGCGAATGTCAATGTCAAGCTCGGTACCGGCCTTGCTCAGCTCTCTTTCGACGTAGCCGAGGGCAATGCCCTTGCCAAGTGACGGCGAGAGTGTCCCGCTTGTCACCTCGCCTACCCGACGATCGGCGCTGAAGATGTCGTAGTGTGGCCGCGGAATAGCCTGGTCAATCATCTCCAGGCAGACGAGCCGGCGTTTGGGTTTCTCGGCTTCGATGCGGCGCAAAGCATCGCTGCCGATGAACCCGTCGGGCTTGGCGAGGGCGACAACCCAACCCAAGCCGGCCTCTAGCGGATTGGTAGTCTGATCAATGTCATTGCCGTACAGCACCATCTTCATTTCCATTCTCAGGGTATCGCGGGCGCCCAGTCCAATCGGTTCAATCTCAAACTCGCGACCAGCGGCAAAAATGGCATCCCAGACCTGGTCGGCGGCAGTGGCTGGAAAGTAGAACTCGAATCCGTCCTCACCAGTGTAGCCGGTGCGTGAGATAAGTGTCGGAACGTCAGCAACCTCAGCTAAGACTGAGCAGTAGAAACCGAGTCGGGCGAGCGGCACCGAGACGATTTTCTGCATCGCCGGCTCGGCTTTGGGGCCCTGAATGGCAAGCTGGGCAATCTCGTCGGTGCGGTTGGTGAGCTGGACATCGCCGGTCAGGTGTTCTTTGAGCCAGGCGGTGTCCTTGGCGTTGTTGGCGCCGTTGACGACGAGGAGCCAGTAATCAGGCAGGCGATAGACAACGAGGTCGTCAACAATCCCGCCGTCCGGGTAACAAAGAATCGAGTATTGGGCCTGATATGGGGCAAGCTGGCTGACGTCGTTAGTGGCCATCCGGTTGAGCCAAGCTAGGGCGTCACGGCCGCGGACCTCGATCCGCCCCATGTGCGAGACATCGAAGACACCGACCGTGGTGCGGACGCGCTGGTGCTCAGGGATGATCCCCCGGAACTGGATGGGCAGTTCGTAGCCAGCAAACTCCACTAGCCGGCCGCCGTTGGCGACGTGGCGGTCGTGGAATGGGGTCAATTTGGGCATGGGCGCGTAGTCTAGCAGAGCCAGAGACAGAGTCAAGGCCGCAGAGTGCGGAGGCCAGGGCTCGACAGTGTTGTCAGGTGCAGCTCTGGTAGGGGACAGCAGCAATCAGGGTCTTGTGCAGGTGGTGATGGAGTACTGCCGGTTTCAACCCGGCCCGCTCCAGGCTGGCCAGACAGGCGGTGAGGGTGAGCGGGTGCTCGTGGTCCTGCTGACGCGGGTCAAGAAAGGAGTCGCTGAGTTGACCGGTACGCAATGCTGTCACCTGCTGAAGACGGCGGAGCACTCCAGTGAGCGGCCGGCGGAGACAGGCCAGGTCCAAGGCTACCCGGTCAAGTAAGAGCAGCAGACCGTTACGGCTGAGCCGGGCATGGCAGAATCGAAACAAGCGCTGTTGGGCCGGCGGTGGGAGTTCGTGGAGGACGTCAACAGCAGTGATGAAGCGGAACCGACCGCGACCAGTGTTGGCAGTGCTTAGGCGGCTGAGGTCGGCAATGAGGAAGCGACAGGACTGCTGGTGGCGGCGAAGGCGCTTGCGGGCCAGTTCGAGCATCACTTCTGAACGATCAACGCTAAGAAATTGGGCGTCAGGCAGGCGCTTCAGTACGAGAGCTTCCAGTTTGCCGGTGCCGCAACCGAGATTGAGGATGCGGCTGCGGCGGCGCCAGCTCGCGGCCATGGCCGCGATGAGGATATCGAGTTGTTCGGCCTTGAGCAGGTTGATCGGCTGGGCGTCCCAGACGCGGACAAAGAGGCGGTCGTGCCAGCGGCCAGGGTGCCGGGCGGCGGACGCAGGGTTAGACACTGGCCGACTTTATCTTTTCGGCAATCTCGTCGAGCTCGGCAGCAGTGAACGGTTCCTTCATCCGTACTTGGGCGAAGTGGTGGAGGGCCAGGGTTCGGTCGAGCAGATTCTCTTCTCCCTTGATGGTGGGGATGAGCAGCATGTGCAGGTGGGGCACACGGGTGCCGCGAATGAGCATCGTGACGTATTCGCAGTTGAATGCGTGCTTGATTTTGCGGGCGACAATGTAGCAGGTCTTCAGAAACGGGCCGGCGATTCCGTCCTGTGGTTCGATGTCGGTGAACCACTGGATGTGCTTCTTGGGAATAACAAGCGTGTGGCCGCGGGAGATGGGGTGTAGGTCGAGGAAGGCGAGGGTTTGTTCGTCCTCATAGACCTTTCTTGCCGGTGCTCGGCCGGCGACGATTTCACAGAACGGGCAAGTGGCCATTGGTTACTCCTTTGTCCTGGTGTGTGCCTGATTCTAGACAAGCTGCGGAGGTGGTCAAGTTAGGTTCGCCAGTTCTCGCGGTAGCTCGGGCAGGCTTCGAGATGGTTGAACGCATAGCTGAGGAGCTAAGTGAAGACAAGACGGATGATGGGTGGAGCAGCCACTGGACGATTACTGGGACGCGTTGGTATCCGGTTGAGCAGGTGTTTGTTATGCATGGGGTCGAGTTGAACCGAGAGGGGAGGGTGACTCCCCCAGTCAGTCTCGGGGCAAGCCTGAGATTGGGTGGTGGAGGCAGACTTGTGGTAAGCTGTGATTCTAAATGCTTATACAGTAGTTGGTTGAGCAACTATTCGAGAATGGGGATGAGCATAAGTGGTAGTGGCGGAGGAATGTGTCAGAGGACACCCGATTTGAGAAGCGGCAGTAGTGGTGAGGTTACTTGTGGTGCGAATCAGACAGTGGTCTGCGACTGTAGTGCGGAAGTCTCTCGCTAGTCGAGAATCCGGAGGGAATGAGGGGTGTGATGCCTCATCGGGTGTGGCAGGTTACCGCGGGCTATACGAGAGTGCAGTTTCGGCATCGCCGATACTGCGGTTGGACAACCGGCCGCTGGGCGGGGCGTATTCGTATCTGTTGGCGGTCAGGGTTTGGGAATGTTGTGGATGGTATCGCCTGGGGTGATGGCACGGGTTGCGAACCAGCCCTGGTTCATTTCGAGGGCAAAGCGGACTGGCTGGGATGATGAGTAGTCGGTCGTGTCGTCGAGTGGTGCCATGTCGAGGATGTCGGTGATGATACCACTGCTGTCGCAGAAGGCGATGCTGAGGGGGATGTAGGTGTTGCGCATCCAGAAACGGAGTGTCTCGTCGCGGTCGAAGATGAAGAGCATACCGGAGTCGGGTGCGAGTTTGTGCCGGTACATCAGGCCGAGGTTGCGTTCATGGGGCAGCCGGGCGAGTTCAACGTAGGCAGTGTGGCCTTTGATTGTGAGCCGGGTGCGGGGCAAGGGAAGTCGCCTTTTCGGCCGTATTGATGGTTGACATCCGGTTGTTACGAGTAGGCAAAGGCTGAGGGCGAGGAGGCCGTGCCGGATGCGCGCAGCGGGGCTTCCGACAGTGGCAATAGTGGTGGTGCTGACAGAGTTGCTGTTCACAGCCGAGCAGCGGCTGGGGTCGGTTGATGCCTACTCGCCGTCAACTACAATGCGGGAGAGGTCGGCAACGCGGCCAAAAAGGGAGCGGACATAGCTGAGTAGTTGCAGCCGGTTGGTGCGTATTGCCTGGTCGTTGTCCATTACTAGCACTTCGTCGAAGAAGCGGTCAATCGTTGGCCGCAGTTCAAGCAGCAGGCGGAAGGCCTTTTCGTAGTCGTGGTCGTCGAGGGCGGCAACGAGTTCGGGTTCGGCAGCCTGAGCTTGGTTCCAAAGCTGGCGCTCGGCTGATTCGGTGAAACGTGAGGGGTCGGGTTGGCCGGTGATTTCTTCTTTACGGAGAATGTTGGCGACCCGTTTTTGGCCGACGATCAGCCGTTCGAATTCGGGCCGGCTGCGGTAGGCGGCGAGCGCTCGGGCACGGGCTATGGCCAGAACCGGTTCGGTCCAGGCGGTCTCTAATACGGCAGCAGCGATGTCGTAGGCGATGCCAGAGTCGGCGATAAGACTGGCAACGCGCTCGCGGAAGAATGGGGGCAGGGCAGAGGCGTATTCCTGGTTGTGGTTGGGAAATAGGTTGATGCCGGTCTGGAGGAGTTCGTCGAGACTGATGGGCAGTTGGTGCTCGATGATGATGAGCAACAGGCCAGTAGCCTGGCGCCGCAGGGCAAATGGGTCCTCCGAGCCGGTGGGAATGTTGCCGGTGAGAAAGGTGGCGACGATGTTGTCGATTTTGTCGGCGATGGCGAGGAGCGCACCGGTCCGGGTCTTAGGTAGTTCGTCGCCGATGTAGTTGGGCAGATACTGCTCGGCGATGGCGGTGGCAACTGTTTCGGACTCGCCGAGGAGTCGCGCGTAGATGCCGCCGATTCGGCCCTGCAGGGACGTGAACTCTTTCTCGCGCACCATGTTGGTGAGCAGGTCGGTCTTGGCTAAGAGTGCGGCCCGGTCAAGGGCGGCGGGGTCGGCATTGGGAACTGCGCCGACGAGGTAACGGCAGAGCCGACGCAGCCGTTCGGTCTTATCGAAGTAGCTACCCATGCCCTCAATCCAGACGACGCGTTTCTCTTCCTCGACCAAAGGCACCAGGCCGAGTTTGAGGTCGGTCTGGAAGAAGAAGCGTGCGTCGCGCAGGCGGGATTCAATTGCCTTCTCGTACCAGGTGGTGACTAACTGCCGGTTGCAGCCGGGTGTGTTGGTTACGGCGATGAAAGCAGGTAGCAGTCCTGTTCCATCTTGGTGCCGAATTGCGAAGCAGCGCTGGTGCTTCTTGAGGGCGGTTACCAGGACCTCCTCAGGGATGTCGAGGTAGTCCGGCGCGAATGAGCAGCGAATCGGTTCTGGATACTCGGTGACGCCGATTGTCTCCTCAAGCAGTTCCTCGTCGAGCACGACGGTGCCGTTGATCTCGGTGCTCAGGCGGTTCAGCTCGGCAACGATGCGCTGGCGCCGAGCCTCGGGACTGGGTATCACTCGCCAGGCAGTCAGCGCGGCCTCGTATTGGTCGGCGTCGGGTACTGGAATTGGGCCCGCGGTGAAGTTGCGATGACCGAAAGTTGTGCTGCCAGCGGTGATGCCATCGAGACTAAACGGGACTGGCTGGTTGCCGAGCAGGCAGAGGAGCCAGCGGATTGGGCGAGCGAAACTCAGGTTGGTTGGTGTCCAGCGCATTGATTTGGGCAGAGGCAGGCCGGCTATTAGGCCGGGCAGCTCGGACTGAAGAATCGCTGTTGTGGGCACAGCTGGTAGCAGTTTGCGGACAAAGATGTATTCGCCGCGGGGCGTCTCCTTGGTGTAGAGGTCGGCCGGCTCTTTTCCATGGGCCCGGGCGAAACCGATGGCAGTTTTAGTTGGCGAGCCGTCGGCAGCGAGTGCCGCCTTACGCGGCGGACCTTGGACCTCGATCTCGGCCGCCGATTTCTCTTCGGCCACGTCGGCAAACCGCACCGC
This sequence comes from Caldifarciminota bacterium, assembly GCA_965649295.1. Classification (GTDB taxonomy): domain Bacteria; phylum Hydrothermota; class Tepidihabitantia; order Tepidihabitantales; family Tepidihabitantaceae; genus CBFGKH01. Next base: position 69,435 of record CBFGKH010000010.1, on the reverse strand, counting down.
TAGGCGACGTGGTGCATGGAAGATCTGGCTCGGTCCGGTTGGAATGCGGTGTTCACTGAGCAGTTGCCGGAGACGCTGCTCAAGCTCGGTTGCCGCTGGCCGCTGAAATGATGCTGGCAATTCCTCAGTGCCGATTTCGAGAAGTAGTGACGGCATGGCTGGATGATAGGGTTCGGCAATCCGAAGTCAAGACCGGATTGTGACAAGCCTATTGACAAGTTCGGTGACTGCTGTAGATTGCTGTGGGAGGCCCTGTGAAACGTGCTTATAAACGTTGGTCGAAAGAAGAGGTGCTGCGGCTGATTCACGAGCTGCACGCCCGCGGGGTTCCCCTGAACTCCGGTTACATCGCTCGCAACTACCCGGCATTGGCCTATGCTGGTCGCCGCTATATTGGCAGTTGGGAGAAGGCGGTGACTGAGGCCGGCTATGACTATTCGCAGATCCGGCGAAAGAACTTCTGGGACCGTCAGCGCGTTGTTGAACGGATTCGCGAGCTGCACCGGGCAGGTGCGTCACTCAACGTCAGTGCGGCTGAGCGTGAGCACGGCGGTCTCGTTGGCGCGGCCTCGGCCTATTTCGGTTCGTGGCGGAAGGCAATTTCTGCCGCCGGTCTTGATTATTCTCAGATTAAGCGACAGCGCGATTGGTCGCGAGCCGCGGTCATCCGCGAGATTCGAAGGGTGCGACGCACAGGGCTGAATCTTGCCACGACTATTCCGGTTCGGGCCAAGTATCGAATTCTGCACGCGGCTGCAGTCCGTTACTTTGGTAGCTGGGCCGCGGCAATGAAGGCCGCCGGACTGGAGCGTTTGCTCAAGCATTGAGGATTCTCGTCGTCGGCAGCGGGGGACGCGAGCACGCCATCGTCTGGTCTCTGGCCCGGTTCGGCCACCGCGTCTGGTGTGCGCCCGGCAATGCGGGAATCGGTCGGTTGGCGCAGCGGGTGAGCATTGCCGCTGACGATAGCGCCGGGCTGGCGGATTTTGCCCGCAATCAGGCTATTGATTTGACCATCGTTGGGCCGGAGGCGCCGCTCTGTGCTGGTATTGCGGATGAGTTCTCCCGGCATGGACTGGTCTTGTTTGGCCCAAATGCGGCAGCAGCTCGGCTTGAGGGCGACAAGCGGTTCGCCAAGGAACTGATGGAACAGGCCGGGATACCGACGGCCAGGTTTGCCGCGTTCACCGATGTTGATTCGGCTGTCAACTACATCGAACAAGGAAAGTCACCGGTTGTGGTTAAGGCGGCTGGTCTGGCAGCCGGCAAGGGGGTGGTTGTTGCCACATCCCCGGCTGTGGCGGTCGCAGCGGTGCGGGCAATGCTGGTTGATGGCCAGTTCGGGTCGGCAGGTCAGACAGTGGTGATTGAGGAGTATCTAGAAGGTGAGGAGGCGTCTTTGATGGCGTTCTGCGATGGCCGGCAGGTGCTGCTAATGTTGCCGGCCCAAGACCACAAGCGGTTGGCTGATGGCGATTGCGGCCCGAACACTGGGGGAATGGGGGCGTATGCGCCGGCTCCGGTTGTCACTACTAGTGTTGTCGAACAGGTGCGAGCAACTGTGTTTGAGCCATTGTTGGCGACACTAACCCGGCACGGTATCGAGTATCGCGGAGTGATCTATGCCGGCCTGATGTTGACCGCCAGCGGGCCACGGGTGCTTGAGTTCAACTGCCGTTTCGGCGACCCTGAGACGCAGGCAGTCCTGCCCCTTTTGCAGACCGATCTGGCCGAGTTGGCGATGGCTTGTGTTGAGGGACGGTTGGGCAAAGCTTCGGCGCAATGGTCAACACGCTCCGCGTTGTGCGTTGTGGCAGCGGCCAGTGGCTATCCCGGGATGTATCCTCGCGGAATGCCAATCAGTGGCGATGACGTGGGAACTGATGACGTCATCGTCTTTCATGCTGGGACCGAGATGCAGGGTGGGAAAGTCGTCGCCAACGGTGGACGGGTTCTGGGAGTGACTGGTATTGGCGATACTCTGTTGCAAGCGCGAGAACGTGCTTATGCTGCTCTGAGTCGGGTCCGTTTCGATGGGATGGTATATCGTACTGACATTGGTGCGCGCGGACTTACGGCCAAAGCTTAGGCTGCGGCCCGCGTTGACAGTGCGTCAATTCTCGCAATACTTGCCTTGATAGATTGGCCGTGACGAGTGTGCCCAGTTATCGGACCGGCCAGCCAAAGTAGCCTACAATCAAGGAGAACGCAACCGTGGAGTATTTCCTGACCGAGACTCAGAAGGAGATTCGTGACCTAGCGCGGCGATTCGCCCAAGAGAAAATGAAGCCGCTGCGGGCTGAGCTAGATCGGACCGGTGAGTTTCCATTTGGCCTGCTCAAGGAGATGGGTGAGCTTGGTTTGATGGGAGTCTATATCCCTGAGCAGTATGGCGGGCTTGGCGGTGGCATAATGGAGATGTGTCTCGTAGTTGAGGAGCTCTGCCGGGTTGATGGTGCGGCTGGACTCTGCTACGCCGCCTGTGGTCTTGGGACGTTTCCCATAATCGTTGGTGGAACTGAAGAACAGAAGCAGCGCTATCTGCCGCGGCTGGCTGCTGGTGAGATTGCCGGCTTTGCCATCACCGAGGCTGGTGCTGGGTCAGATACCGCCAGCGTCAAGACGCGGGCCGTTCGCCAGGGTGACTACTACGTGCTCAACGGTACGAAGCAGTTCATAACCAACGGCAGCGTCGCGAAGATATACACAGTGATTGCCAGCACCAATCCAGCTAAGGGAGCGCGTGGCCTGTCAGGATTTATCGTCGAAGACGGCACGCCGGGTCTTGGCTACGGCAAGATTGAGGACAAGATGGGCATTCGCTGCTCCAAGACTGCCGAGTTGGTCTTTCAGGACTGCCGCGTACCAGCGGAGAATCTTATCGGCGGTAAGGAGGGGCTGGGGTTCGTCCATACCATGAAGACATTTGACCGGACCCGGCCAGGTGTTGCTGCCCAGGCTCTTGGCATCGCGGCCGGTGCGCTTGATGAGGCGCTTGAGTATGCCAAGACGCGCATTCAGTTTGGCCAGCCAATTTCCAGTTTCCAGGCAATTCAGTTGATGCTGGCCGACATGGCGATTGCCGTTGAATCGTCGCGCGCCCTTATCTATCAGGCGGCGCGGGCGGCAGATGCGGGCATGAAGAACATCTCGGCGATTGCCTCGATGGCCAAGGTCCTTGCTTCGGATACGGCCATGAAGGTAACTACCGATGCTGTCCAGATCTTCGGCGGCTACGGCTACATGCGCGATTATCCGGTCGAGAAGATGATGCGGGATGCTAAGATAACCCAAATTTACGAAGGGACGAATCAGATTCAGCGACTGGTCATCGCGTCGGAGATGATTAAAGGTACTGCCTGGTAGCCAGATGGCAGCGCGACAGTCTGATGTAGTCATTATTGGCGGCGGGCCTGGCGGTTACGTCGCTGCGATTCGGCTCGCCCAGCTTGGCAAAAAGGTGGCCGTAGTCGAACGGGAACGAGTTGGCGGTGTTTGTCTTAACTGGGGTTGCATTCCGGCCAAATCATTGTTGCACGCTGCCAGCATTGTGCGTGGTGCTGCCGAAGCAAGGCGAATGGGAATCAGTTTCGAGTCGCCCGCAGTTGATCTGCAGGCCCTGATGAGCTGGAAGAACCGCATCGTTGACCGGCTGGTGCGCGGTATTGAGTTTCTGTTTCGAACAAACGGTGTTGAGCTCATCCGCGGCAGCGGTCACCTGGTTGATGACGGCAGCGTTAGGGTGGCGCTGGCCGACGGGACCCAAGAGCAGCTCGTCGCTCGGGACGTGGTGATTGCCACTGGCTCAAAACCAGTAATGCTACCCGGTTTGGAACCTGATGGGCAGGCGGTTGTTGATTCGAACGGGATGTTTCGGCTGACAGCTGTGCCCAAGCGACTCGTGGTCATCGGCGCTGGTGTTGTGGGTGTTGAGTTTGCAACTGCTTTCGGTCGGTTGGGTGCTAAGGTGACGATGCTGGAGCTGGCGAATCAGATTCTGCCTGGAATGGACGTTGACATTGCCGGCGGTGTCGAACGAGCGATGAGGAGTGAGGGCATTGAGTTTGTGCTGGCGGCGCGCGTATTGGCAGTTGATCGGGCAGATAGTCTCACAGTGCGCTACGCTGATAGCGGCGGCGAACATCTGCTCAGCAGTGACCTCGTATTGGTGGCAGTCGGCCGGCGGCCATTGACCGATGGGCTTGGCCTGGAGCGCGTTGGCGTAGAACTAGATGAGCGTGGGGCCATCCGCGTTGACAGCCGTTTCCGGACCAGCGTGCGTCACATCTATGCCATCGGTGACGTGAAACCCGGGCCGCAGCTCGCTCACCGGGCCATGGCTGAAGGGCTGGCCCTGGCTGAACTGCTTGCTGGCGGCCGGCCGGCAAAGTTCACCGCGGTTCCAGTTTGTGTCTATTCGGACCCGGAGGCGGCAGCGGTTGGCCTGAGTGAGGCTGAGGCGCAGGCTGCTGGTCGCGAGGTGCGGGTCAGTCGGGTGCCGCTCAGTGCCGTTGGGCGTTCGCTCACTTTGGGACGGAGCGATGGGCTGTGTAAGATGGTGGTTGATGCTGCGACTGATAGGATTCTTGGTGTGAGCTTGCTGGCACCGCAGGCGGACGTGCTCATCGCTGAGGCCACATTGGCGGTTGAACTTGGCTTGACCGCCAGGCAACTGGGTCGGGTTGTTCACGCCCACCCGACCATGAGTGAGCTACTTTTCGAGGCGGCCGAGGCGATTCACGGCCGGGCTGTTCATATCGTTAATCGCTGATAGTCTCTAGCTACGGCCGAAAAGTGCAAAGGTCCGCACTGCTAATCAGTCTAGGGCAGGTTGAATACGATCGGGCACTCGTACTGCAGCGCGCCGTTGTCGGGCTAAGGCAACAGGACGAAGTGCCCGACACCCTAATCCTGCTTGAGCATCCCCCAGTCCTCACGCTTGGGCGTTCGGCTAAAATGCAGAACATTCTTGTCTCGGAACCTGATCTACGACGCCGCGGGATAGTCGTGCGGCGGGTTGAGCGGGGTGGCGATGTTACCTATCACGGTCCGGGGCAGCTTGTTGGCTATCCAATCTTCCGGCTTGAATCAGAATTGGTGAGCGTGAGAAGATTCGTCGCTGGTGTTGAGGAGGCCATCATCCATGCCCTGCAGGAGCTGGGAGTGAAGGCACGGGTGAATCCTGGCTACATCGGCGTCTGGGTGAGCGACCGCAAAATTGCTTCCATTGGTATTGCTGTCAACCGGCGCGTCACATTTCATGGTTTTGCTCTGAATATTGCCACCGACCTCGGCGCTTTCCGACTTATCAACCCTTGTGGTATCGCTGGCGTACAGATGACCTCGGTGCGCGCTGAGCGCGGATACGTCGATGAAGCAGAAGCGCGGGATGCGATCGTTGCTGGTTTTGAGACTGTGTTTGGACTACGGTTTCAGACCCAGTTGCCGCGTAACGTCACGGTGCTGACAAATGGTCTGAGCGCCTCAGCCATAGCCTCGGCTTCAGCGCGCGAGTAGGTGGCGCTGAAGCCACGTATCCGAGCGCGGGCGGGTTCGTAGCGTTGAAGCACTACCGTTCGAGCACCACGTAGCGATTCGCCAATCATCGGTATGTCGTCAGGACGAATCAGGTCGCGGACAAGCGTGATCCTAAACTCATGTTCGATGCCGGTCTCCCGCAATAGTCTGATGGTACGTAGTAGTGGAGCGACGTCAACGGGACGACCAGCGGCAGTTGAGTAGCGTTCATCGCTGAGCGGCGCTTTGATGTCCATTGCTACAAAGTCAACTAGGTGTCTATCAATGAGCCGTTTGAGTCGAAAAGGAAACGAACCATTGGTGTCGAGCTTGACTGGTTTGCCCAGTTGTTTGATGTCGGCACAGAGTCGGGAGACCTCAGGATGAATCATCGGCTCGCCACCAGTGATAACGACGCCATCGAGCCATTTGTCCTTGCCGAGGAGCGCTACCTGAATAGCGGGCCATTCCACCGATTCCATAGTCGGCGCGTCGTTGGCAATCTCGTGGTTATGACAGAACGGACAGACGAAATTGCAGCCGCCAACGAAAATGACCGACGTTATTCGCCCGTCCCAGTCAAGTAGCGATGTTTCGAGAAATCCAAGAATCCGCATGCGCTGACATACTAGGTTGTTGCTGTTGGCAGTCAACACCGACTCAGGCATGCACAACTGTTGACACACTGGCAGCGGGCTCTACACTGACAGCGTCATTTGGGTCGTCTGGGTGTTCTGACGCCGGGCTGCCCCAGACGGCAGGGCGAGCCGGGCCTAGGCGGCGAATCGCCGATGTAGTTCTAATCGAGGTCAGACTCCTAAGGAGGAGGAATGGCAAGAGTCGTAGTAATTGCTGCGTTGACGCTGAGCTTTGTAGCTAGTGTCAGTGCAGCGGCAAGTGTGGCGGACCTACCGATGGCTGGGACTGCCGGAGAGCTCTGTCCGGCCGTGAACCCCCACACTGACCTGGTTGCTGAGAATGCGCCAGTTGACAAGTCGGTTGGGATCGATCCTGGCAATGTTACGTGGACGAACGGTGTTCCCTGTCCTCAGGGAATATCCCGCCTCGCAGCCGTTGTGGCCAGTAACAAGCTCCATATCGTTACGGGCGAAGTCAGCGGCGGCGGGCGAGCAAGGCAGTTGATCTTTGATTTTGCAACGAACACCTGGAGTACAGGATTGCGTCACCCTGTCGGCGGTGTGTCGAATAGTGATGCAGCGGCTGTTTCTGATGAGTTGATTTGCGTTGGCGGTGGATACGACTCGAGTGCTCAGTATTACAACTACATGACTGAGCTGGACTTGGTCGCCAACACCTGGACCCAGGCCGCTGCCATGCCGCTGTCAAGCTGGAACTACTTCGCGATGGCCGCGGCCGGTGGCCAGGCCTATGTCTTCGGAGGTGCCACGGCCGGCACGACAGTCGTGAACGCGGCCTATCGGTATGACCCAGTAAGCAATACCTTTACGGCTCTTCCCAATATGCCGGTTGCACTTCGCAGCCAGGCAGCAGCAGTGGCCGGCGATACGATCTATCTGATAGGCGGTCACGCTGTTGCCGGCACACCCTACAACGGGACTACTAACTTTCTGAAGTATTCAATCTCTGGCAACACTTGGACAGTTGGGGCTGCAATGCCATTCGGTGTAACCTGGGGTCGGGCAGCGGCATACGATGACCCGGTTGAGGGCTGGCTCATATACGTCTTTGGTGGCTACAATTCTACCGGCGCAGTCACTGGTGCTACTTGGGTCTACAGCGTGGCATCTGGCACGTGGACTCAATGTAATTCACTACTGGCGGCTCGCCGTTCGCACGGCGGTGCAATCTATGGCAATACTCTATACGCAGTCTGCGGCTATACTGGTTCGGCATTTCTTCAGTCGGTTGAGCGTGGCACCATCGAACTTGGTACGACAAATGATGTCGGAGTGCAAGCGGTGGTATTGCCAGCGGCAATCGTTCCACCCGGCGTTCCGCTGAGACCGACGGCACAGGTGAAGAATTTTGGTACGAATGCTCAGACAGACATTCCTGTGAGCTGCTGGATTGATTCGATGGGTGCTCGGGTTTATGAGCAGACTGTGACTTATCCTGGGCCGTTGGCGCCGGGGAGCACTGTCAATGTTGAGTTCACGCCCGACTGGACGCCGGGGCCGGCTGGTAACAACTACGCGGTGACGATGTTTACTTCGCTCGCCGGTGACGAGAACCGGCGCAATGACACTGTCCGGGCCGCCACGTTGGTTTCGGCCGCAGTTTTCAGCGAGACAATTGTTGTCACTCGGATACCGGCGTTGGACGCACCGGTGATTGATGGTATGATAGCGCCGGGCGAGTGGTCGCGTTCGCGGGTGTATGACATCTCCGACATCGCTGGCCGGTCGGGTACTCCCAAGCCGCCGAACTCGAGTATTGCTTACTTCTTATACGACGACGCATTCATGTACTACGCAATGGACTGTCCGGGTATAACGGTGCGTTCGAACTATGACCAATTTGGGCCATACATGGACGAAAACCATAGCCGTTCCTGGGCGAGCGATTCGAGTGAAGGTAACTACTGGATGGAGTACGTTGGCGGTGATAGTGCCCTTTATCGAGCCATCCTCGACACTGTGCCTAGTATCTGGCGGATGGGGCCGGGTCTTGACGCGGTGTCGGCCATTTCAGTTGCTAGTGGACGTTTGCAGATGGAAGCCAAGGTGCCTTTCGGTGACCGAAAGAGTGATTACTCAGTTCGGCCTGGCGATACTGTTGGCTACTTCCAATATACTGCGGCTGCTGGTTCAAACTATCTTGGCTGGTGGCCGCAAAGCCTGATGATGACGAATTGGGCCAATCCCCGGTACTACGGGACCATGATTTTCAATCCCGAAGTTGCCGTGGCTGAGAGACACGAAGTGTCCCGACTGCCCCAGCTATTCCGGATATCGAATCCAGTTCGCGGTCAGGCTAGCATTAGTTATTACCTGGCTACCTGTGCCAGAGTCTCACTGCAGGTATATGACGCGACTGGCAAGCTTGTCCGTTCTCTTGATGTCGGGGTTCAGGGGGCAGGGTTAAGAGGCCTAGTCTGGGACCGTACCAGCAACTCTGGGCAACGACTTGCAGCAGGCACCTACTTCGTTCAGTTGATTGCTGATGGTATTTCGGTTGGTAGCAAGACGGTACTGCTCGATTAGCCAGTTCTGAGCTGGAGTGCTGCCGGGCCGTCAGATGTGGCGGCCCGGCACATCTGTTTTCCTTCTCAAAAAGGCCCGCCGCCTGATGGCGGCGGGCAGCTCCAGCGACAGGACTCGAACCTGTGACCCTCCGGTTAACAGCCGGATGCTCTACCGGTTGAGCTACGCTGGAATAAACTGAGTGATGTTATCGAGCGACGAGGCTGCAGTCAAGCTAGCGCACAACGGCAAATCTAGTAACGCTGCGGCCGAAAGTCGTGTGTAGCACTGCAACATAGATGCCAGCGGCCACCGGCCGGCGAGCAGTATTCTGTCCGTCCCAGAAGGCGCCGATCGTTTCAAGCATTTCCGTGTCGCCGTTGGTACCATAATGGCCAGGGCGTCCTAGCGGCACGGTGTTCAGCGGTAATTCCTTTATCAATGCCCCGGAAGCCGAGTATATCGAGATGCTGGCAGGCGAGGCGGCAGCCGAACCGGCAGGCAGCGGTGCCGGCTGGGTCAGATCGAGGGCAAAATAGACTCGGGAGTGTTGTCCGATAACGAACGGATTGGGATAAACAAGGCTGATACGGTCACTGGTTACGTCAGGATTGTCCGGCCCTGGCGGATAGAGTTTGTAGATTGAATCTACCCGAGGTACACCAAACCCGAAAGTGCAGCTCTTGACCGAACGAGTGGCAGTAGCAAAGAGGGCGGCGCGGATTGAATCTGAATTCCAGTCGGGACGGATTTCTTTGACGAGTGCACAGACGCCGGCAATCAGGGCGGTGGCGCAGGAAGTACCCGAGCTGCCTTCGAGCGCAGAGACTGAGTCCGGGGCGGCAACGGTTACGACATCACTCAGCGCTACCAGATCAGGTTTGATGCGGCCGTCAGCAGTGGGCCCTGAGCCGGTCAGCCGCCACATGGCGCCGTTGTTCTGAATTCCACCAGCAGTGATCACGTGCTCGGCATCACCGGGTGCTGTTATGAAAGGACGTGGCCAACGGTATAGGGTCGTGTCGCGGTTGCCCATGGCGGCAACGATAATCAGGCCGCGGCGGGCCGCCATCTCGGCGGCGATCGAGACTGGCGCTGTGCGGCCGTCGAGCTGCTCGTCTCCGTACCAGCCGTGATAGCCGAGCGATGTCGAGACAATATCGGCGCCACAAGCTTCGGCCCATTCGAGTGCCTCGACGTAGGTGTCTTCTTCCATATTGTATTCGTAGTAGTGACCGGAGCGCGTTTTGTAGAGTTCGGTCTTGGCAATCAAGAGATCGACACCGGGAGCAATCCCGATGATGCCGTGTGGATCATAGCCAGCGATGATTGAAGCCATTCTGGTACCGTGATGGGGCTGTTCCCAACTGAAACGCAGGTTGTCAGAGTCTTCCCACACTGCGTTGCCATCGCCGCGCTTGAACCAAGTGGCAATGGCGAAGTCAGCAGTGCTGGCTGACGCCGGTAGATAGCAGAATCCGGAGCTGTCAAGAGATGCACTGGTTGTCCATGATATCCCGAGGTCGGAGGAAGAGACGCGATAGATATGGCCGGCAATCTCACAGAAGACAGTGACAGTGCCAGATTGGAAGTGAGTCGAGAAGCTGCCAATCGTTAGCACACTGTCAACAATCGGAGTTGCGTGAGTCCAGCTTTGACCGCCGTCAGTCGAACGCAGGCAGGCAAGACGAGTAAACGGCAGGCCAGCGGATGCGGTGTAGCAGATGAAGTAGGTGTCGCCCGTTACCAAGGTAGCGAACTCTTGAACAGCAGAATCGAGGAGAACACTGGCGACGCCAAATGTCTGCCCGCCGTCCTCTGAACGCCAGTGAAGGAGTCGGCCAGTAGTACGGCCGCGGGCAAGAGCATCAAGCCGGCCGGCTGCAGCAATAACACTGATGCTGGTCAACGGTTCACCAGCGTTGAGTGTGACCTCGGGGACAAGCCACGATGGCTGGGTGCCTGCCACGTTGTAGCGTCGTAGGGCTACCATCGAGTCCTGCTTCACGTAAGTCAAGTAGAGCGTGTCGCGTTGGACAGCGAGGGCGGGGTTGCGGCCAGCAGCAACGTAGCCTGGTGAGTGCTGCCAGAGGCCGTTGACGAGCAGTCCGAGGTTGATAGTCGTTGTCGCTGGGCCGGATGGGTTGGCGGTGAGCTCGACATAGGCGAGATAGCCAACGTTACGATTATGGCAACCGAAGAGGTCCTGGTAGGTGACGTCCCAAGGGCGTGCAGTTCTCAGTATTGGCTGGGGATTAGTCCAAGAATAGCCGCGGTCGTAGCTCAGTGATACGAAGATGGCGCGAGCAGGCTGGCCACGAGTGTAGTCAAAACTGTCAGCCACGAACAGCAAGGTTAGGACGGTCGTGTCGCTGCCAGCGGCGCGCGGATGGGCCAAAAGTACTGGGCTATGGACAAGACCGAAGCCGGCAATATTGGCAACTGGTAGTGGCGACCAGCCGTCTGCGGAGTGGCAGACGAATGCATTGTCGCCGGACAAGAAGTCGTATTGCTTCCAGATGCGCATTCTGGAGACGGCCTGGTGTGTTAGCCTGAGGCCGGTGTCGAAAATGGCAAGCCGGACGCCGGCTCCGAAGTGACCACGGAAGAAGATTGCGGGCACACCCATCAACTGTGCTTGATCATAGGAGGGCCCGTAGAAGCGACGAGCCGCGGAAGTATCAAGTCGGTAAGTCGCGATTAGCGAGTCCTTGTCAAGGGGAACAGGGGTAGGCTCGCTGGTTGTGCCGGCCATGACCGGTTCAATGGAATAGACAAATGGCAGACGATAGACCGCTGCGCGAGCGCTGGCGGGAATGTCGAAGCTTGCTGCATTGAGCCAGTTTGACTTGTGACGGAGCCGTCCGCCGAGTTGTTCTATCGCGCGGATGTAGGCATCGCGAATCGGCAGATCGGCGAAGTCAGCTTGGGCGTGAGCGGTCAGCAGTCGGCGTGCCGATGTCAGCGGAGAAACTGTTCGGCTATGAGCCGCGAGTGCGGCGTTCAGGCTCTGTTCGTTGAATATGCCCTTGTCAGTGAAGTGGACCCATACTGGTCCATCGGGAAGGTTGGGAAGTGCTGTCTTGTCTGGTATTCGAACGTAGGGGATGGTCTGTAACAGGAGCAGCGCCAGGAGATTCATGGTTCGACTAACTCCTGACGGCTGCGAGCGTACCGGCTAGACCAACGATTACGACGACAATTAGGATGGCAATGACCAAGGCTGTATTGATGATGCCAATTATCAAGCAGACGCGGCCAATGCGCTTGGTTTTCGGGTCTATTCCACCAGCCAGCAGTAGGATTCCATACAGGATACCGACAAACGGGTAGATGGCAGCAAGAAGATAGAGCCAGGTGACCTGGGTGAGGTAGAGGATATCGATGATGGCAAGCCAGCGCGATTTGAGCCTACTGTCAACGTCTTGGAGTTGCAATACCGGTTCGGCCAGAGAGACTCCTTTTAGAGAAGGCAAGCAGAGAATACCCCGCGCAAGAATTGAACTTGCAACCCACGGATTAAGAATCCGTTGCTCTGCCAAGTTGAGCTAGCGGGGCACAGATTGTCAGACCCGAAGCGAATCATAGCGCTTCAGGCCGTCGGTGTCAAAGACACCATTGCGCCCGGCGCGACTCGAACGCGCAGCCTACGGGTTCGAAGCCCGGCGCTCTGTCCAGTTGAGCTACGGGCGCTTGGCGGCGTGCATTCTAGCACGCGAAACGGTTCTTGCAACAGTTGCCCGCAGCACGACTGACAAAGGGTGAGTGAGGGGACTTGAACCCCCAACATCCTGAGCCACAGTCAGGTACTCTAACCAGTTGAGCTACACTCACCGTCACTGGCTCAAGTATAGTCGTCAGCTGCCAGTTGTCCAGAACTGGCACTCCCGCTGCACATAGACCTCGGTTGCTACTCTGTCAAACTGCAGCGTATAATACCGCCACCGCAGCGGAAACGTCATAGAGAGTCCGCTTTGGGCGACACTGCGGCATGTGCCTGTCTGGCAGTAGGACGGCTGCTATCGCTTCGGTCCGTTCGTGCCGGACGCGGATCATGCCGTCAAACCACTGCGGGACGTCGCCGTCGGTTGCGGCGAGCCGGACGGTCCGCCGTGACGGCAGCAACTGGTAGCGGGCTCCGTGGAGACTGATGGTGTTGTCATTGTCGACGTTGCGGCGGTGGTGGGCGCAGCGGATGGCGTGCAGGTTGATACCGGCCGGCAGCCTAAGGAAGGCGGGTGCCGGGTCCCGGGGTTTGACTCCGAACCGCCGGGCGTAGTTGGGGATGAAGACGCGGTTGAGATAGTCGGTGGCAGCGGCAGCGGTTCTGATGCCGGCTCGGCGCAGCTCGGCGACCAGCCGGCCCTGAAAGGTGCCGTTGATCCGCTCGCCGCGGCCGCGGGCTTGGGGGCTGTTGGCAAAGATGAGCTGGACGGCGAGTCGGTCCATGGCGATTTCGAAATGGGTGGGTTTGTCGTCGCGCTGGAAGGCATGGGTGCCGCCGTGGCGGGTAGTGTTAAACTGGCCGGCGCGGTCGAGGTAGAGGCTCTCGGGCAGGCCGTGGCGACGGCAGACGTGGGGGAGCACTTCGAAGCAGGCATCGCGTGTCTCCTCGGGTACAAAGAGCCCCTGCAGGGGCCGGCCGGTGGCGTCATCGGTGGCAAGGATGAGAGTGAGTGACGGCCGATCGGTGCCGAGCCAGGGATGCAGGCTGCCGTCGAGGAACAGCATCATCCCGAAGCGAGGCTTGCGCTCACGGAAGCGGCGATGGTGATGGTCATGGTGCTGCTTTGGACCGAGCGATTCGGCTCGGAGTCAGGCCCGGACGGTCTCGCGGCTCAGGTTGATCGCAAACTCATCGGCCAAGGTCTCGGTGAAGTGGGCGAAGTTGAAGACGGAGCATTCCTTACGGTAGCCATCGACGACCTGGCGGCGAAGACGCTGCGGCTTGGCATTGGCCGGGGTACGGCCGCAGTTGCCGTGGCGGACACCATCGGGACCGTGTCTGCGGACGTCGGCCTTGAGACGGAAGACTTGGCGGCGACTGAGGTCGAGCAACCTGGCGGCAACGGCAGTGCTGAGTGCGGCCTGGATGGTCTGCTGGATGACGCTGTAGCGTCTCATGTCTCGCTCAGAGAAGCTGGCTGGCTGTGACATGCTACCAGCATAGCGGCTTCCACCCCGGGGTATGACATAATCGCTTTGCCATTACCCTATGACAATATCGCTCTGCGGCTACACGTACAGTTGACCAATTGGACTGAATCTGCTAGACTGAGACACTATCGAGTAGTCACCGTGTTTGTTCGCTAGTCTCATTACAATCATTTTGGCGGCTGGCGCGACCGGCCTCTTGAGTGGCCGCGTTGAAGACCGGCTGAACGGAGCGCCCATCGCGGGCGCAAGCCTCACAATTGTCGGCAGCAGTCTTGGTGCTGCTACCGCTGACAACGGTACTTTTGTGCTTGGGCCGCTGGCGCCGGGCAGGTATCGGCTGGTTGCAAGTCACATTGCCTATGAGTCCGAGACAACCGTGGTCGAGGTGTTCGCCGACTACACATCTCGGCAAGTGCTGTCACTTACACCCAAAGTGATTCCGATGCCGGAGGTACGGACGAGGTCGGCAAGGCGCGAGGCTGAGGAGAAATTGACAGTGCGCGAGATACCAGCGCAGCGGCTCGAACGTCAGGCCGGCGGGTTCGTGCAGGACCCGATTCGTTCGTTGTCGTTCTTGCCCGGCGTGGCAGCGAGCTCGCGGGGAGAGTGGAGCGGTGCCTATGTTGTAAGGGGCGGTGACCCTGATGAGAGCTCAGTTTGGCTGGGCGACCTCGAGCTACTCTGGCCATATCATCTGCTGGGTTTTTCTTCTGTCATCAATCCCGACATCGTTGGCAAGATATCGTTCTATCCCAGTGTGCTGCCGACGGAGTATGGAGGAGTCTTGTCAAGCATCGCGGTGATGCGGCCCAAGGAGCAGGAGCAGAACGAGGGTTTCTGGGCCTATGACCCGCTTAATCTCAAAGCGGCCTATGTCGGGAATCTGGCAGACATCGGTTTCCTTGGCTCGGTGCGGCGGACGTACTACAACGTGTTGTTCGGACCAATCGGCGGTGGTACCTACAATCGGCCGAGCTATTCGGATTTCACCGGTCAGGTGGGTCTGCCGTTGGGACAAAGCAGTCGGCTGAGAGCCACAGCGGTCCAGGGTTCTGACCACATCACATCCACGCTGCGTGGGATTCCAACGGAAATGACCGAGTCTGGCTTTTCGTTGGGTGCGACGATTGAGTCAAGACTGGGCAAGGGAACGTCCTTGGCGACGCTCTTTTCGAATACCCACGACTTCGTGCTGACGCCAGCAGTCTGGTGGGGTACGGCCGTGACTCGACAGCATGAGTACGGGGTGCGCGTTGGAGTGACAATGCCGGTGGGCCCGCTCATGACAACCGCATTCGGTGGTGAACTCAGTCGTCAGACCTATCGGGGCAATTTGATGAAGCCGACCGTTCTACTGAGAAGTGACAATGGCTACGCGTTTTACGGTTCGCTAGGATTTCAGCCGCTGCCCTTGGCGCGGTTAGACTTCGGATTGCGTTATGAGAATGTTCGCTGGGCAGAGGATCAGGTACTGTCGCCGCGTGCCGTACTTAGTGTGTTCGTGCGTGATCGAATCACGCTGCGGGCCGGGTATCGGCGGCACTTTCAGCACTCCTACAGTTTCTTGCGGAGTTCGTGTGCTGCTTTTGTCTTTGACCGGGAGTATGAGAGTTATCAGCTTTTTGAGAATGGCTTGCTCGGCGCAAAACTGGCCGACCATTATTCGCTCGGAAGTGAACTGCGGCTGTTTGAACGCACGCGGCTGACCGTTGATTTATATCTTAAGGAGTACGAGCGGTTGCCGACCTGGCGGGCTAGTGACCAAGGTCGAATAGACGGAGTTGGCAATGCGGGCCGAGGTTTTGCTCGCGGGATGGAGCTAACACTCGAGCAGGGGCCGGTCAATGGCTGGAGCGGCTGGTTGAGCTATACACTGGCAGCAACTCGCAAGCAGCAGGGTACTGACACGATGCTCTATTGGGACCGCAATGATCGGCGCCACCAGTTTGGGTTGTCGGTGGAGAAGGACTTGGGCAGTGGTTGGACACTGTCCGGTACTTTCAACCTCAACAGCGGTGTGCCGTACACGCCGCTGCTATACACTCAGTCCCCGCAGGAGCGTGTCGGTAATGCTGACCTGAACCGGGGCACTTCACGACACGTGATCGTCGGTGAGAAGAATTCGGCTCGCGTTCCGCTGTATCACCGGCTGGACCTGAAGCTGCGGCGTGACTTACCTAAGTTGCCTCTGCGACCTCATATCTACTTGGAGATTCTCAACGTCTATAATCGCCAGAATGCCTACTATCTGGTGCAGTTTGAGGATCGTGACGGTCGTATTATCACCGGTCAGTCAACCGGTATTCCTTTTATTCCGCTTTTCGGTATTGGCGGGCGCTTCTAGGCTCGCGGCTTCGGCCGCGGCGGGTTCGATGTGGACAACGACGTTGGCAACATCAGCGTTGCTGGCATAGAGCTGTTCCTCAACCGCTGTGGCGATGAGATGGCCAGCATGGACGGTCAGGTTAGGGTCAACTTGGACATGAACGTCCATTTCAATTAGGTCGCCGGCGCCGGCGTGGCGTGCCCGCAGGGCATGGAAATCGATGACTCCGGGAATCTGGCGGATGGTGTCTTGGAGTTGACGGACTGCCGCTGGGTCGGGCGCTCGATCAGAGAGCCGGCGTAATGAGTCGCGACAGATACGGATGCCGATAACAACAAGGAACGCCGCCAGCACAACTGCGGTGAGATGATCGAGAAATGCCCATCGTGCGCCGCCGAGCAATGTGCCGCCGATGCCAATCGCAGCTGCGACTGACGAGAAGGCATCTGACCGATGATGCCAAGCGTTGGCCAGTAGCGCCGGGTTGCGGAAACGGCGACCGACGGACCTTGTCCACCAGTAGAGTGACTCTTTGACAACGATTGAGGCGATGGCAAGCCAGAATGGCCACCAATTGGCAATGCCGGCATGACGTTGGCCAATGGTCGCGACTGCTTCAATGCCGACGACAAGTGCCGCGGCAATAAGCAAAACACCGACAAAGAGTGTGACTATTGGTTCGTAGCGTGCGTGACCATAGTGGTGGTCATCGTCCGCCGGTTGTTTGGCCGCATGAATTCCCCAGAGGACGGCGATGTCGCTGGCTAAGTCAGAAGCGCTGTGTAGGCCATCCGCAACAATTGCGCTCGAACGGGCAAGCAGCCCGACAGCAATCTTGCCCACGCTGAGAAGGAGGTTGACCACCATTCCCCAGATGGTGACGCCGCGTTCTTTGCGCAGCTGAACTGCGGTCGGGTCTGCCATTAGAATCAATCTAATCACGGACGGTATTGAGTCAACTTCCAGACGTCGAACCGAGTAGCTTGACCATAATCGCTTGGCAGACTAAGATTCAGGCAGACGAATACATCCGGGGCTGTAGCTCAGTTGGGAGAGCACCTGCTTTGCAAGCAGGGGGTCGCCAGTTCGACTCTGGTCAGCTCCATCAGCACCACAGAGCACCCAGGGGGTACGGGTTAGTGCTGAACATCGCGCTTCGGGCGCGATTGGTACGGGGCCGGGCATTTTCTGCTCGGCCTCGTCGCTTTGTGGCCGGCAGGAGTAGTGGACTAGCGGATCAGGAATCTAGCGTCGAGAACTGCGGCGCCCTTGCCGACTTCGTAGACCATCAACGGATTGATGTCAATTTCGTCAAAGTCCTTGAAGTCGGTTACAAGCTGTGAGAGCCGTTGAATGGCTTCTTTGATTGCTGGCACGTCACGCGGTGGTTCACCGCGATAACCCTGGAGTATCTTCGCGGCCTTGATGCCGGTGACCATCGATTCTACCGATAGGTCATTGACAGGCGCCACTCGAAACATCACGTCTTTGAGCACCTCGACCAAAATACCACCGAGGCCGAACATCAGTAACGGTCCGAAGCTGGGGTCACGCTTCATTCCGATAATAGTCTCGGTGCCCTTGGGAACCATCTTCTGGACGACGACTCCCCAGACCTCTGCATCCGGTTTGCGCAGCTTGACTGCTTCGAGCAGGCCGGCGTATTCCTTGCTTAGGCTGTCGTCGTCGGTAATGCCGACGCGCACCCCGCCGACATCGGTCTTGTGCAGAATCTGCGGCGAGACTATCTTGATGACGACTGGGTAACCGATTTCACGAGCAAATCCAATCGCTTCATCGGCGCTTTTGGTCAGCCGTGATGGCGGTACTGGCATTCCGTAGGCGCGTAGGATCTCATGCCCTTCTGGTTCGGAAACGAAGGCCGGGTTCTTGCCGCCGCGTTCACGGGCGCGAGCAATGATCGCACGCACTGTTTCCGGATTGGTATGTTCAAAGTGGCGGACCTCACCTTGCGGTCGGCGACTCCACTCGCTGAATTCGGCCATCGCTGCCATTGCCCGGGCTGCGTTTTCGGGGAACTGGTAGTGAGGGATGCGGTCGCGCAAAAGTTGCCGGCGTACCTGTTCTGAACCCATCATCGTCTGGACGCAAGCGAGGATTGGCTTGTCGGACTTCTGGCCGACGTCAGCAATGATGCCAGCGATTTCGGTTGACTCGGCCATCAACGTCGGAGTCCAGATGGGTATCAGCCCGTCAACATTCTCATCGGCAACGAGCAGCTCAAGGGCGGTGCGATAACGTTTGGCATCGGCGTCACCGATGACATCAACCGGGTTGGCAGTTGCGGCAGTGACCGGCAGGTGCTTCTTCAGCTCGGCACGGGTCTTGTCACTTAGCTTGGCGAGTTCAAGACCATAGCGCACAGCCGCGTCGGTAGCCATTATTCCGACGCCGCCAGCGTTGGTCAGAATTGCAACGCGGCGACCACGCGGCCGTGGTTGATACGCGAGCGCTGCCGCCTTGGCGAAGAGTTCATTGATCGTTTCGACACGGAGGATGCGGGCTTGAGCAAAAAAGGCATTGTAGGCTTCATCTGAGCCGGCCAAGGCACCGGTATGTGAACTGGCAGCACGAGCCCCCTCGCTGGTGCGACCAGCCTTGATGGCAAGTATCGGTTTTGGTTTCTGAGGATGCGATGTGGTCTCGCGGGCGATGCGCAGGAACTCGGCTGGGTTCACCAGGTCTTCGAGATAGAGCATGATGACATCGGTTTCAGGGTCGTCGCGCAGGTAGGCGAGTAAGTCGTTTTCGTTGATGTCAGCCTTGTTGCCGATGGAAGCAAACTTCGACAGTCCGACTTCTTCGGCGATCGCATATTCCAGAGCATTGACGCCAATTGCTCCGGATTGAGAGACGAGAGCAATGTTACCGAAGGTCGGCATTGACCGCCCAAACGTTGCGTTGAGTCTGACCTGAGGACTGCCGTCAATTACGCCAAAACAGTTGGGTCCAATGAGACGGATGCCCCACTTGCGAGCGCGGTCACGGACCGCTTGTTCGAGCTGGGCACCGCTGGGGCCGAGTTCTTTGAAACCGGCGGAAATGACAACAGCGCCTTTTACTTTCTTTTGGCCACACTCGGCCAGAGTTGCCGGAACTGCCAAGGCCGGTACGATGAGAACGGCAAGTTCGACTTCGTCTGGTACCTGTAGGACCGACTCATAGGCCTTGACGCCGAGCACGCTCTTGGCAGTCATATTTACAGGATAGACGACACCGGTGTAACCATTCATCAGAATGTTGGCGAAAAGGGCTCGGCCGACTGATCCTTCACGGTTGGATGCGCCAATAACTGCAACCGATTTCGGGCGGAAGATACAATCGAGGTTGCTACTTTCCATAGTGCGACGCCCTTACTTGGATTTGGTTGTCTGGTCTGACCAGCGCATCGTCAACGTGTAAACGCCGTCTTCCCACTTTGTTTCGATCGGGTAGCCGGTGCGAGTCATCAGGCGGTAGGCACGAGTATTGGAGTCGAGAACGTAGCCGACAAAACCCTTGATGCCTTTCATCTTGGCGATGCGGATGAGATGGCTAAAGAGCGCGTTGCCGACGCCTTTGTTCTGGAAATCGTCCCGCACCTCGATCGCGTATTCGGCTAGGCCAGTGGCGCGGTCAACATAGTACCGTGCCGAGCCGATGATGTGTTCCTCACCAGCTTGTTTGAGGACGGCGACAATCGCCATTTCCGATTCGTAGTCAACGTTGACGAACTTGGATAGTTTCTCGTGGGGCATCGCTTTGAGATAGCTGAAGAACCGGTAGAAGACAGTGTCTTTGGAAAAGGAGTAGAATAGTTCACGCATCGCTGGTTCGTCGGTCGGCTTGATCGGCCGGAGGAAGATTGGCGTGCCGTCCTTCATTGTTGCGGGAGCTTCGAATTCTTCTGGATAGCGAGCATGAACCAGGGGTAGTTCGGGTTGGTCGGCGTAGATGTAGTGTTTGTCCTTGGCCAGCTTGAACAGCTCGGCCCGGAACTTGGGATGGGCGATTGAGATTAGGGCAAGCGCCCTTTCACGGATTGACTTGCCGTGGAGATAGGCAACACCCCATTCGGTAACGACATAGTGGACGTCGCCGCGGGAGGTTACGACTCCAGCACCTTCAGTAAGAGTTGGTACGATTCGGGAATAGCGGTCGTTATCGCGGGTTGAGCGGAGAACGATAATTGCCTTGCCGTCGTGAGCGCGAGCTGCACCGCGTACAAAGTCAACTTGTCCGCCGATACCGGAATAGAAGTGGTAACCGATTGAATCAGCACAGACTTGCCCGGTAAGGTCCACTTCGAGTGCTGAATTGATCGAGACCATCTTGTCGTTCTGGCTAATGATAAAGGGGTCGTTCGTGTAGTCGACCGGATGGAACTCAAACATTGGGTTATTGTCGATGTAGTCGAACAGTCGCTGGCTGCCCATGGCGAACGATGCGACCACTTTGCCCGGATGGAGCGTCTTGCGGCGGTTGTTGATAACACCGGCCTCGATCAGGTCAATTACCGAATCTGAAAACACCTCGGTGTGGACACCAAGGTCACGCTTGTCCTTGAGATAGGACAGCAACGCATTCGGAATGCCGCCGTAGCCAACCTGGATAGTTGAACCATCTTCGATCAGGTCGGCCACGTTCTTGGCAATCCGGCGAGCGACCTCGCTCTCGCCCGGCGTTATGAACTCGTAGAGTGGTGCGTCGTTCTCGACCAGGCAGTCTATTTCATCGATATGAATGAAGCTGTTGCCAAGCGTGCGTGGCATCTGCGGATTCACTTCAGCAATGACGTAGCGAGCTGACTCGGCAGCTGGTTTAGTTATGTCAACCGACACCCCATAGCTGCAAAATCCGTGCTCATCGGGAGGAGTCACATGAATCAGTGCAACGTCAATGGGTAGCCTGCCGCTCTTGAACAGTGCCGGGATTTCCGACAGGAAGATGGGCGTGTAGTCGGCACGACCCTCCCAAACAGCAGGCCGGACATTGGCGCTGATGAAGAAGGCATTTGCGCGATAGCGACTGGCGAGTTTCTCCTGGGCATAGGGGGCGACGCCGAGCGTAAGCAGATGGGTTATCTCGACATCCTCGGTCGGGCAGTCGGCAAGAGCCTGGACAAGTTTCTGCGGTGTGCCGCAGGCTGAGCCAATGAATAGTCGGTGCCCCGGTCGGAGCACATCCAGGGCTTGGGTGGCGGTTTTGATCTTGGCCTTATACTTGTCACGCCAGTCGGTTTTGACCATCAGCTCCTCCAATCAAATAGCATCCCTTCAGACACTTAGTGCTCGGTCAACGGAACCAGCGCGGGCCTGCCGTCAGTGATGCCCAGCCTACCGCAGGCAAATTCGGTATCATGACCTGGGAAGCAGAGCCATTGTTCGGTAACTGCCCTTTCGACCAAGCGTTCTTTCTGTTCCATTGTCTCGAGCGGTAACAAATCATACCCCATTATGTAAGGTGTGGCAACATGCGCCTTTGTGGGTAGCAAGTCAGACCAGTACAAGGCGGTGCTGCCACTGGTACGGATGAAAGGGAGCATCATACCGGGGGTGTGACCGCCGACGCGGACCAGTTCGATGCCCGGAACAAGTTCGCGGTCGCCAGTCACTAACTCCAGTTGCCCATGCTCCCGCAGCGGCAAGAAGTTTTCCGGCAGATAGGCTGCGCGCGAGCGGCGATTTGGGTTCAATGCCAGTTCCCACTCAGCTTGGTGAACATAGTAGCGGGCCTTGGGGAATGTTGGCCGCAGATTGCCCGACGTGTCGCGTTCGGTTGATCCACCACAATGGTCGAAGTGCAAATGGGTCAGTACAACCTTGGTGATATCGGCTGGAGCAAAACCAGCGCGGGCTAGCGAAGCCTTCAGATTGTCTGGCTTCTCGATTCGGTAGATGTCATTGAACTTAGAGTCACCCTTGTCGCCGATTCCAGTTTCGATAAGGATGCGTTCAGTTGTTGTGACTACCAACAGTGGACGTAGGGCGAGACGGATGCGGTTGAGTTCATCGGGCGGGCTGAGCTTCTGCCAGATCGGTCTAGGTACTACCCCGAACATCGCGCCACCATCAAGACCAAAGAAGCCATCATTCAGGGAGATCAGTTCAAAGCTGCCGAATCTCATTGGCGCAGGATTCTAGGCCAACAACTCGGCGGGTCAAGAGCCAGTGGTCGTTCATCGAACCAAGCCATCGGCATGTCGATTGTGGCGAGGGACAAGCTGGGGAGCTATTGCCACGATCATCGATCCGTTCACAGCGTTGTCTCTCAGAACGGCGACCGAAGATTCGGATGGTGAGTTCTCAGCGGCACTAACAAAACGCAAAGTCGAACTTGACAAATGAAGAAGGGTCTCTATTTTTGCTATCCGTGAGCAGGTTCGCAATCGAAGCTTCCAAGATGGAAACGTGGCTTGCGAGCCTGCTTGACGGCGCTACGGTATACGTCCCCACGATAGTTGATTCTCAAGTTCACTGGCAGAGGTATACCGCCGGAGCGATTGTTGACGGCACTGAGTTGCTTCGGGCCCTTGGCGGTATTCGGGCTGCCGAACCAGTAAAGTCGTTTCTCTTCAGCCCGCGTGCAGTTGTGGCTGGGATGCCAAAGGCGCCAGAGCCGGTTGCCGCGCATCAGGTTGTTTTTGGCATGAAGAACTGCGACCTTGTGCCGCTCCGCGTGCATGAACGGATACTTGGTCAGGGCGAGTATGCGGATCCGTTCTACTTGGCTCGAATTGCGGGAACAGTGAAGGTCGTCGCCGATTGTCCGAAACCCGAGCCCAGTTGTTTTTGTAATCTTCTTGGCAATAAGCCCTACTCGACCGAAGGCGCTGATGCTGTCGTTACTGCGTTGGTAGACCGGTTGTTGATTGAGACATTGACCGAGGTGGGAGAGCGACTCGTGAAGGTAGCTCCGGGTTTGTTCCGTCCGGCGACCGAAGCTGAATTAGAACAACGCGCTGAACAGCGCCGGCGCGCTGAGCAACAACTGCAACAGATCAATCCCCAGCCCTGGAACAGCGATTTGTCGCGAGCGATAGAGAAGCGTCTCCTTGACGCCGCTTTTTGGGAACGACATGCCCAGCACTGCGTTGAGTGCTACGGCTGCCTTTTTGGCTGTCCGACCTGCTACTGTTTCTTGCTCTATGATCGAGCCAGCGATTCAGGCTTTGAGCGCATCAGGGTCTGGGATGCATGCTATGAGGCGGCTTATGCCCGAGTTGGTGGTGGCGCTAACGACCGGGGTAAGTTCCTTAAACGTTTCGCCAATCGCTTCGACTGCAAGTGGAATCAGTTCAAGAACGACCACGGCTTCTATGCCTGTTCTGGTTGTGGACGGTGTTTCCGGGCTTGCATGGGCGGTATTGATATTCGGAAGGTGTTGGCAGAGGTATGATCAATCCTTACCAACCAGTGCCAGCGACTATTTTGAGCGTGGTACAGGAAACGCCAAACATCCGAACTTTTGTCCTGAAGCCGGAGAAGGAAATACCATTCCTTGCCGGTCAATTCGTTGAACTCACCATTCCCGGCTTCGGCGAAGCACCGTTCACACCGTCGTCATCGCACTTTGTCCGCGATACCTTTGAGATGACGATTATGAAGGTCGGTAGGGCGACAGGTGCGTTGTTTGAGTTGGGGCCAGGTGCTCAAGTTGGCGTACGCGGTCCTTATGGAAAGCGCTATCCACTTGAGAAGTTCGAGGGCCGTGAGGTCTATATTGTCGGGGGCGGTGTTGGACTGGCCCCATTGCGGGCGCTTTTTCTTGCCCTGGTTCACGAGATTGATAAGTACAAACGGATCTACCTTCGGTACGGAGCTCGGACACCTGATGATATCGTGTATAAGACACAGTTGAAGGAGTGGGAGAAGCTACCCAAGGTTGATATCGACCTATCGGTCGACGTACGCGACGAACGCTGGATGCGCAAGGTAGGTGTGGTTACCTGTCTCATGGATGAAGTCCCTTGCGACACGAAGACGGCCGTGGCAGTCGTTTGTGGGCCACCGATTATGATGAAGTTCGTTACTATGCGCTTGGTTGAGGCTGGTTTCGCCGGTAACAACATCTATCTTTCAATGGAAAAGAACATGTCTTGTGGTGTTGGTCAGTGCCGTCATTGTCGTGTGGGTCCTTATCTCGCCTGCAAGGATGGCCCAGTTCTCACGTGGGAACAGGTCAAGGATATCGAGGATCCCTGGTGATGCTGACGCGGAACAGGACTACCTGCCCGTTTTGTTTGAACGGGTGCGAGTCCGAGGTTGTTTTCGATGGCTATCAGTACCGAATGGAGTATCCGTCTGACGCGGTGGTCAATCGCGGTCGGCTGTGTCCGCGTGGGAACAGTGCCAGCATTGTGCTCGACCATCCGCGAAGACTCGGCTATCCATTGCTCGATGGTCGGGAAGTGAGCTGGGGGCAGGCGTTGGAGTACTGTCGTAGGGCTTTGGCTGCTGGTCAGGACGGCCGTCTTGCCGTTGCCTACAGCCGTGGGCTAACTGGCGACGAGCTTGACTTGGTTTGGGGATTCGCTCGAGCTGTCAGGGCGCAGCTGCTTGTGTGTGGCTATATCGAACCTGGCAACCTGTTCGGCCAGAAAGTTGCTGGAGTGCGCGAGGCTGGTCTGGACGATGTTCGCGGCGCCAAGACGATTTTGCTGGTTGGCGACGTTTTTGCGACGTCGCCAGTTGCCGGCGGAATGATTGTGGAATGGCGCTACGCTAATCGCCAAAACCGCTTGATCGTTATCGACTCGCTGCGAACAGCCCAGGATACTCTTGCTCACTTGAGTATTCTAGTTCGGCCCGGGGCTGAACCGTTTGCTTTGCTCGGAATCGCTGCTCTGTTGGGTGCAAAGATCGGTCTTGGGGCTGAACAACTTGCCGCGGCTGCCGGTGTCGAACTTGGACAACTACAGGCGGCGGCAAACATGCTGAAGACCGGATTGGCCTTTGTCGGTAGTGCTGCCGGTCTCGGTAGAACCGCTCTTCCAACTTTGCACAGCTACGCTTCTCAGCTTTTGGCTGTGCAGGCGAAAGCAACGTTTACCGGTTTTGCAGAAGGACGCGTGCGGCTGGGGCCGAATACGTTTGAGCAGTTGCGTCAGGCAGCGGCCAGCAATACGTTGCGAACGCTGTTCTGGTTTGGCTCGCTCCATCCCTTGAGCTATCCCGAGCTTTTTCCAGAGACTGCTCAGATTGAGCATATCGTGGTTACTAGCATTTTCCGACCGATCCGGCCATTACGTGGATTAGTTCTACCGGTTCCGAGTGAGCTGGAAAAGGAATCAACCGGAGTTGGCTATTGGGGAGCGGTGCGACGATGGCCACTGGCTGCACCGTTTAGTGGTAGTCGTCGGGTGGGCCAGATTCTAGAAGAGTTCGCCCCCATCGCTCCGCTGGGCGAGTCAACGGTCCCTCCAGCCGGAGTCGAAGCTATTGCCGACCTAGCTCAAACTGAACTGGCGCGCTGGCAGAATCCTTCTTCACTGCGGCTCGTTGGTGAGAAGCGGGCCATCGGTCTTGGTGGTCTTTACGTTGACGAACAAGACGTTACGGTGG
This sequence comes from Caldifarciminota bacterium, assembly GCA_965649295.1. GTDB lineage: Bacteria > Hydrothermota > Tepidihabitantia > Tepidihabitantales > Tepidihabitantaceae > CBFGKH01. The sequence goes on along the minus strand of CBFGKH010000010.1, from coordinate 43,708 downwards.
GTCCCGACAATGAGTTGGGGCAGACCGTTGATGAGGTTGTTCTCAGAACTAGTACAAGTGAGCGAACGCTGCGGCTACGGCGCACGCCGGCCGTACCAGCCGGTACGGCAGTAGTCGGTGTCAACGCACGTGAGAACCGAGCGTTGTTCGGAATTGTTGCTGATGCGGCTGGATCTCCAGCAATACCTCCAGCCGCAGTAGAAATTCGGCCGACAACATCTTCCCGTCGCTACCCACTGGAGGCAGCTTACTGATGGCGAGAAGGCTTCAACTGAGGCTGGACTACTGCATCGGCTGTCGAGCTTGCGAAGCAGCTTGTCGCAGTCGCTTCAAGGGGGAAGCTCGGGTTCGACACGCCGAAGTTGCCTCAGCCGTGTTGCTGCCGATGTCTTGCCGTCATTGTCAGGAACCACTTTGTCTTGCGGCTTGTCCTTCTGGGGCGATCAGGCGCGATCCAGAGAGTGGTCTTGTTTTGCGTTCAAGCTTCCATTGCATCGGCTGCCGTTCATGTGCGCTTGCCTGTCCATTCGGTGCCATTGAGACAACACTGTTACGGCGCGTGAGCCAAAAGTGCAGCCTTTGTGGTGATCGTCCGGAAGGCCCGCGCTGCGCCACTACTTGTCCCACCGGAGCGTTGCAGTTTGTCGAGGCAGAACCGGCCGATGAGGTCAGGGTTGGGGTTGGCTTTGTTGCTCGTTCCCCGCACGGGAGGCGCCAGTGAACTGGCTTGCCGGTTGGGGATTGGTTTTCGCCTTTCTCGTCTTTCCTGGTTTTGTGTTCACGGCTACACTTGGGCTTGTGCTCACTTGGGTGGACCGATTCGTCTCGGCGCGTGTCCAGTGGCGGCAGGGACCGCCTTTCTACCAGCCTTTTGCGGACATGCTGAAGCTCCTTGTCAAGGAAACGATTGTACCAACTGGGGCTGCCCGAACTACTTTTCTGTTTGCACCACTGCTTGGTTTGGCAGCAATGTGCGTTATTGCAGTGATGCTTTTCGCGGCAAGTTTTGTTCCTAACCGGTCGTTCGTTGGCGACGTGCTGGTGCTTGTTTACCTGCTCGCGCTGCCGCCGCTCGCGACAATCATAGGGGCCTCAGCATCACGCAATCCGATTGGTGCGGTTGGTGCTTCTCGCGAAATGACACTGTACTTGGGTTACGAACTACCATTTTTGCTAGCCTTGGCGGTGCCGATTATCAAGAGTGGCGGTGCAATAAAGCTCGGCGAGCTTGTGCTGCTGCAGATGGATGCTGGACCTTTCCTGTACTCCATTTCCGGTCTGCTCGCCACTATAATCGTGCTAATCTGCTTCCAGGCCAAACTTGGCTACGTTCCGTTTGATATCGCCGAGGCGGAGCAGGAGATCATGACCGGCGTGATGGTTGAGTACTCGGGAGCGCCGCTAGCCGTCTTCCGACTAACAAAGGCGATGATGTTCTTACTACTGCCGGTCTTCCTGGTAACATTGCTGTGGGGCGGTCTTGCAAGTTGGTGGGCAATTCCCAAGGTGCTTGCTGTTGTCGTGCTAATGATTCTGTTAAAGAACACCAATCCTCGGTTCAAGATTGATCACGCGCTGAGGTTTTTCTGGCTTGGACTCGGCCTGTTAGGAGTAGTTGCAGTTGGTTTGGCATGGGTAGGACTATGAGCCGGGCGAAACTCTGGGGTCTTAAGAAGTCACCCTGGGTGTATCATTTGGCGGCGGCGCCCTGCAACAACTGTGACATTGAGATACTTGAACTGCTTACTCCACGTTATGACGTGGAACGATTTGGGGTAGTGCTGGTGGGTTCACCGCGCCACGCTGATGCGCTGCTTGTGACTGGGGTAGTCAACCGAAAGTCACTGCCTCGGGTACTTGAAGTGTATCAGCAGACTGCCAAACCGTGCCTGGTGATTGCAATCGGTTCATGTGCCTGCAACTGCCACATTTTCCGAAATTCCTACAATGTCGTTGGCCCGTATGATAGACACATTCCGGTGCACGCTTATGTGCCCGGCTGCCCGCCCAAGCCGGAGGCGATGATTCTCGGAGTGGTCAAGGCACTGAGTAAACTATGAGTTCGATCCTCGATGGTCTCCGTCGTTTCGTTCCCCAACTTGATGTACTTGAACACAACCCGCGCCGTCTATATATCCGAATACCGCGCGGAAGCGTAACTGCTGCCGCACGATATTTGCACTGTGACTGTGGCATGCGATTATCGATCTGCACGGGTATTGATACCCGCGATGGTTTCGAGGTTCTTTATCACTTCTCGGACGATAATACGGGCATAATCTATACTCTTAAAGTTCTACTACCCAAGGATGATCCATCAGTGGAGTCACAGGCAACCTGGTTTCCCGCCGCCGATTGGATTGAACGTGAGATGCATGAGCTATTGGGCATTGACTTTGTCGGCCATCCTGGTCTGAAACCGTTGCTCACTTCTGATACCGATTGGGATGCCAGTCAACGTCCTTTGCGCCGTGACTACGAACGTCGAGGTGAGTTTCATGAGCGGTAACGGGCGACGAATTGTGCCGATTGGTCCCTATCATCCGCTTCAGGAAGAACCTGAGTTTTTCAAGCTTATCGTCGAGGGCGAGAAGGTTGTGGATTTGGAGATTCATCTGGGGTACAATCATCGAGGACACGAGTTCATTTCCCCTGAACTAACTTACGACCAGATTCCTTTTCTGGTTGAGCGAATCTGTGGTATCTGCTCGAATTCGCACCCACTTGCCTGCGTACTGGCAATCGAGGATTGTGCTGGTATCAAGCCGCCACCACGAGCAGACTACCTCCGGACCATCGTCCATGAACTAGAACGAATTCACTCCCATTTACTTTGGGTGGGTCTTGCCGGTCATTTCATCGGTTATAACACAGTCTGGATGTGGGCTTGGCGTTACCGTGAGCATGTTCTGCAGGTTTTCGAGTCGATAACCGGCAACCGCAACCACTATGCCATGAACAAGCCCGGCGGTGTTCGACATGATATCACAGCAGAACAGATACCGCAGATTGAGGCGGCGTTGGCAATTGTCGAGAGGAAGACGATGATGCTTACAAATGCCGTACTCGATGATCCGGTGATTCGGGCTCGGCTTGAGGGTGTGGGGCGGTTGACACGGGAGCAGGCAGTCGCCTACTCAGTTGTTGGCCCAACTGCGCGGCCGTCCGGTGTCGACATCGATGTTCGCCGGGACGAGCCTCACTGTGCCTATGACCGGGTGCCATGGAATGTGATTGTCCTCAATGAGGGCGATGTTTTTGCCAAGGCCAGGGTCCGTTTCCTTGAGATATTCGAGTCGATTAAGATCATTCGAGCGTGTCTTAGAGACCTACCTGATGGTCCAATCGAGACGAGAATCGACGAAGTGCCCCCTGGTGAGGGTATTGGCAGAACCGAGGCGCCACGTGGGGAGGTATTTCATTATATTCGCTCAGATGGGACCAACCGACCGTTGCGTCACAAGGTTCGAGCTCCGAGCTATATGAATATTGCCTCAAATGTTGTGGCGGTTCGTGGTGGCTCAATAGCTGATGCTGCCTTGACCTTGGCAGCCGTTGACCCGTGCTATTGTTGCACTGAACGAATGGCTGCGTTTGAGGATGGTCGGATGCGTTACTCAGGGCGAGAGCTTTTGCAGCTTTCCTGGGCAAAGACTGAGGCAATCAGGGAGAGGTTCGGCAAGTGAGGCAGCTGCTGGTTACCGCTGTTCTGACGCCGTTGCTGCTGGGGCTAACCGCGCTAGTGCTGCGACGTCTGAGTCGGCGATTGCTGCAGTGGATAGCTGTCGTTGGGGCGGCAGTCACAACCATTATCGTAGCCATCATCATGGCATTGGGCGGGCAAAACGGTGCAACTGTTGATGCCGGCCGACTTTTCGGACTTGACAGTCTTGGCCTGTTGCTCGCCGCAGTGTTTGCTGGCATCTGGTTGATTGTCACTGTCTATTCGCTTGAGTACATCCGTACCTATGACCCGCTTGATGATTACTATGGTTTTCTGCTGCTGATGCTTGGGGGAATGGTAGGACTATGTCTCTCGCGGAGCCTCATTGTTTTGTACTTTTGTTGGGAGCTTGTGGGAATCTCGACTTGGCGTCTGACTGCTTTCTACCGTCGTGATGCCGAGATCGCAATTGCGAGTCGGACTTTGCTCATTACCTTCTTTGGCTCGGCGTTGATGCTTGTTGGGTTGGGGGCGCTCTATATCAACTACGGTGTGCTAGATTGGACAGGGCTTGCCGGTATCGCTATTGAGCCTTGGATTGCGATCCTCTTGTTGGTTGGTATGGTGACAAAGTCAGCTAGCCTACCGCTTTACGTTTGGTTACCTGATGCACACTCGGCGGCGCCGTCGCCAGTGAGCGCGGTGCTGTCGGGTGTCGTGGCCAAGGCGGGTTTGGTCGCTTATGTCAAGCTATTCATCCAAAGCCGCGCTATGATGCCTTGGTGGTGGCCTTGGCTTGTCGCCGGTCTGGGGATCGGTGGTGCTTTGATTGCTGGTGGCTGTGCGCTTCGAGAGCGAGACGTCAAGCGCGTCCTGGCGTTCTCGACTGTTAGTCAGCTCGGTTACGTGTTCATTGGTTTCGCCTTGCCCTCAATCCTCGGGCTGCTGGCTGGTTTGGTTTATCTTGTTGGACATGCCATAGCCAAGGCTGGTTTGTTTCTGGCCTATGGGGTTGTCGAACACAGCACGCACAAGCGCGATATCCACGAACTCAACGGCGTGGGCCGACAGATGCCTGTAACCGCCGTCGCGACTGCCTTCCTAATGCTATCAGTAGTTGGTATTCCACCATTGCTTGGATTCTTCGGTAAGTTTTATGTGCTAGCCGCGGCCGTGCGAATCAATCTTCTTGTTGGTATTGGTGCAATCGCGGCAGCGGTGCTGACGGTCCTTTACTTGTTGCGGCTATTCCGGGTCTTTGTCGGCCCTTCGACTATTAGCATTGAAGCCCGTGAGAATCGGCTATTGGCGTTCTGCGTTGTGCTGCTAGCGCTTGTTTCCACAGGTCTCGGGTTACTCTATCCACTCCTGGCTGGGGTCTTAGAGCGGGGTTTGTCTTGAACGAAAGCGAGTCATAGTCTATGCCGCACCCGATATTGATGTTGTTACTGGTTCCGGCCGCTGCTGGGGTGGCTGGTTTCGTTGTGCGGCGTCTGCGCAACGAATTCTGCTTCATCGGGACAGTTGCATCGCTGTTCTATGCGGTGCTGCTTTTCATCAAGACGCGGACTACGATCGTAGTGTACGATATCGGTTGGCTCAGTGGTCTGCCGCTGTCGTTCCGACTCGACGCTTTGTCAGGCTTTGTGTTGTTGTTCGTTGCTATCTTCGCTGTGCTGATACTTACCTATTCTTTGCGGTACCTTCGTGGTGAGCCTAAGGCCAGCAATCACTTCCTCTTCATGTTGTTGGCACTTGCCTGCGCAAATGGAGTATTGGCTTCGGCCAATCTGCCGGTGTTACTCTTCTTCTGGGGTTCTCTGCTTGCCGTAACCTACGGATTGCTACTGAGCGGACGCGCTGGTGCCAGCCAAGCAGCAGCAAAGGCACTGGTGGTAATTGGGTTATCTGACTTCGCTATGCTGTTGGGTGTGGTATTGCTCATTGTTCACGATTGGATTGACTTAATGCCGATAGCTCCTTGGCCGTTACTTGAACCGCTAACAGTCCTTGCCTATTTGCTGGTTGCGGTGGGGGCGCTTGCCAAGGCAGGTTCGATGCCATTCCATTCTTGGATTCCCAAGGCATCAGAATCGTCACCCGCCACGGTGATGGCGTTCATTCCAGCATCCCTTGACAAGCTGCTTGGTATATACCTTCTTGTTCGGATATCGACTAGTTTGTTTGACATTGCAACCAACCAGACTGTTCGCACCCTGCTGATGGTTACTGGTTCAGTGACGATCCTTGGTGCCGTGCTGATGGCTTTAGTTCAGAAACGGGTAATGCGCTTGCTCTCATTCCATGCTGTGTCTCAAGTCGGCTACATGGTGTTGGGGATCGGTACCGGTGTCCCGGTGGGTATCGCTGGGGGGCTGTTTCATATGCTCAACAACTCGATATACAAGACAGGGTTGTTTCTTGCTGCTGGTTCGGTTGAAAGTGTCGCGAAGACAGATGAAATTGATCAACTTGGCGGGCTGGCAGTAAAGATGCCTCTAACGATGCTTTCATTCCTAGTCGCGGCGCTGGCAATATCGGGTATGCCACCACTAAATGGTTTTGTTTCCAAATGGATGGTCTATCAGGGGGTGATTGAGCTGGCGCGGGAAGGCAACAGCGTTTTCCCGTTCTACCTCGTAGCGGCAATGTTGGGCAGTGTTTTAACGCTTGCGTCGTTTCTGAAGTTGCTGCACGCTATCTTTTTCGGTCAGCGGCCGGCATCTTTGGCTCGGGCGCATGAAGTTAGCTTTGCAATGTGGCTCCCGCCGGTACTGCTTGCTGCTACTTGCGTGCTGTTTGGTGTTTTCGCTTTTCCAGTGGCGTTGTCAGCACTTATCTATCCAGGACTGCCGTTCAGCGTGATGTTGCCTGGATGGTGGGAGCCACGGCAGGCGACAGTGCTGCTGGTGATAGCTTTAGGCGTTGGTGCGATCCTTTACCTGCTGGGGACAGCGCGTAAGCCGATTGTTGGTCGTACGTTCGTTGGTGGAGAATCAATCGCCGACAACGAGGAGAGTCGTGTGACGGGGACGGCGTTCTATACCTCGGTGAAGCAGCTACCATTGCTCAGTGAGCTGCTGCGGTTCGGTGAAGCTGGCGCTTTTGATCTATATTCATGGGTGGTGGCGGTCAGTCGCGGAGCCGGACTTGTACTACGTGAGGCAGTTCACGATGTCATTAACTGGATTGTGTCGGCCTCAGGCAGGCTTGTTCGCTCTACTGGGCGGGCACTTGCTATGATTCATACTGGTATTCTGCCGTTGTACGTCGGTTGGGTATTTTTGGGGGCATTGATAGTATATCTTGTGCTTGCGGCGAGGTAGCGGATGATTGAGCTCTATGTGCTGCTCGCGGTGATGCTGGTTGCGGGAGTCATTGCTATCGAGATTAGGGACCTGCTTGCCGCAGCGGTGGCGCTCGGGATCGTCGGTTTTAGTGTGGCGATTATGTTCATACTGCTACAAGCGCCGGATTTGGCGATCGTTCAGATCCTTGTTGAAATCCTCACGGTTGTTTTCTTTGCTGCTGTTGTTCTGCGTTCGACTAGCGTCGATTCAACTGTGGCTAGTTCCGTCCGTCGGGAGTCGGTGAGCGCCACCGCTGCCTATGCCGTTTTTGCAATCCTGCTAGTTGTCCTCGCTGCGAGGGCCTTCGCTGAGTTACCTGCTTTCGGAAGTCCACTGCTGCGAGTTGCTACAGAGTATATTGCTCTTGGACTCGAGCGGACAGGCGCGGCGAATGTTGTTGCGGCAATTATCCTAGACTTCCGTGGCTATGACACGCTTGGCGAGGCGACAGTCCTTTTCACCGCGGTCGTGGGCGTGCTAACCGTAGTCCGGCGAGCCGGCATTCTTGGAGAGAGGAGTTAGTATGCGGGGGATGTCGACAATTGTCCAAGTCATCGTCAGACTGCTGGCTGGTATCGTCTTCCTTTACGGTTGCTACATAATTTTGCATGGTCACTTGACTCCGGGCGGTGGATTCGCCGGAGGTGTGCTTGTGGCGGCAGCGTTCATAATGGAGTCTCTTGCTTTTGGTTCGGTCGAGAAGGTCGAGAAGAGTTCCTACACCTTCTCGTCGGCGCTGGAGAGCGTTGGTGGGCTTGCGTTCGTAGGTCTGGCAGTAGCCGGGGCCATGGTCGGCGTCGAGTTCTTCTCCAACAAGCCGGTATTCGGTATCGGACAGCCGTTGCAGCTCCTATCCGGTGGTTTGATAATGCCAGCTAATATTGCGATCGGAATCAAAGTTGGTGCGGGTCTGCTTGCGATCTTCTTGGCACTGGGAGCGTCCCGTTTCGTCATGAAGGACTAGCCATGGTACCACTAATTGCTTGTGTGCTCATGTTTCTCATCGGGCTGTACACAGTTGTTGCCAAACGCAACTTGTTGAAGATTGTCATCGGTTTCACACTGATTGAGTATGCTGTGAACCTCCTTTTTGCTCTTGTGGGGTTCAAACGCGACGCACTGCCGCCTATCGTCACGCAGTCGAGCGCAGTTCGTAACTTCGTTGACCCCCTGCCGCAGGCCTTGGTACTAACATCAATTGTCATTGGCCTCGCCACCACTGCATTGATGCTAGCCATAGCGATGCGCATCTACGAGAAGTATCGAACATTCGATATCGCTGAGATTAGGAAGTTGCGGGGTTAGCTGATGGATCCGCGTTATGTGCCAACTTTGGTGTTGCTGCCGATGGCGGTGGCGTTTCTGATTCCCCTGCTTTCTAAGTTGTGGCCGCGAGGATCAGATGTTGTCGCCAGTGCAGCCGCTGCGGTGCTAGTCGGTCTTGCCGGTTTGGGTGTATCCGACGTCATTCTCCGTGAGGCTCCGGTTGTGTATCGAATGGGTGGGTGGCCTTCTCATCTTGGTATAACTTTGGTGTACGACAGCCTCACTGCACTAGTCGTTTTGGTAGTTACGCTAGTTGGATTGGCCGCGACTGTCTATGCCGTGCGCTATCTTGATCGTTACACAGGACGCTGGAAGTTCTATACGCTGCTCATGTTGATGCTGACAGGTTTGAACGGTGTCGCGGTCTCGGGTGACATGTTCAATCTCTTCGTCTTTGTTGAGATTTCGGCGGTTGCATCCTACGCGCTCGTCGCTTTCAGCACCGAAGCAGAAGGGTTGGAGGCTGCTTTCAAGTACATGGTGCTCGGCGAGATCGGCGGGATGGCTATCTTGTTAGCAATAGCGCTTCTCTATGCGCGGGTCTCAGCATTGAACATGGCAGTGGTCGCTACGGCTCTTGATGCGGCTGGGCGTACGCCGTTGTTCTGGCTTATTGCCGCGACACTCGTTTTCGGCTTTGCGATAAAGATGGCTCTGGTTCCGTTCCATGCCTGGCTGCCTGATGTCTATCCGTCGGCACCAACGCCGGTCGCGGCAATGCTAGCCGGTGTGTTTTCTAAAGTGCTGGGCGTTTATGCGCTGAGCCGAGTGATGTTCAACGTTTTCGGCCTGACGCGCGTAAGCGCACCGCAGTTCTTCGATCTGCTTGTTGCGCTGGGCGTGGTTTCAGTTGTTGTCGGAGGTGTCTTGGCATACGCTCAGCGCGACCAGAAGCGATTGTTGGCGTACTCGAGCATCAGCCAGGTTGGTTACGTGGTTATCGGACTTGGGATCGGCAACTACTGGGGTGTCGTTGGTGCATTGTTTTTGGTTCTGGCCCATGCCCTTGGCAAGGGTGCGCTGTTTCTGTCGGCCGGTTCGGTACAAGATGCTACCGGTTGCCGCGATATCGGCGGCCTGCGTGGCCTTGAGCGAACAATGCCATTCACGGCGTGGTCATTCATATTGTCAGCCTTTTCACTTGCTGGTGTTCCACCGTTTGTTGGATTCTTTGCTAAGGTGTTCATCATCGTCGCGGCAATCCATGCGCGAATGTACTGGCTTGCTGTCTTTGCAGCAGTGTTTTCGGTCGTGACGCTTGGCTATTTTGTAACTGTCGTCGACCGTGCTTTCTTCAGTCGGCCCGGAACCGAGCCAACACCGGCCAGGGAATCACCAGTGCTAATGGTAGCTGCTATGTTGTTCTTGGTCCTGCTTTCGCTAGTAGGCGGAGTTGGCTTCAAGCCGCTGCTCGACTGGCTAATCGGGCCAGCTGCCCAAGCCATCATTGATGGTTCTCGTTACGCAGTTGGAGTGCTGGGAGGTTAGCAAGTGATTGCGCGCCGGGTCGCACTCCTAGTTCTGTGTCTTGGAGTGTGGTTGTTGCTGGTCTGGAGTACTGGTTGGCAGGAGTTAGTCTTCGGACTCGGTGCGGCGGTGCTCGCTGCTATCTTCTTTGGAAACGTTTTCCCAGTTGGCCTTGCAAGATTGCTGAACCCGGTTAGATGGTTCTGGTTACTTGTCTACGTTCCAGTTTTTGTGTGGCAGTGCCTCAGGGCTAACGTTGACGTCGCTCTTCGGGTTCTTGCGCCTGGGCTTGAGCTCCGCCCAGGGATTGTTCGAATAAAAACATCGTTGAAGTCTGATATCGCCCGTGTCTTCTTAGCTAACTCAATAACGCTGACACCTGGTACTATGTCAGTCGAACTGGTAGAGGACACCTTGTACATCCACTGGATCGAAGTCACGACTGACGACCCGGATGCCGCGGCCAAACGGATAATAGGGCCGTTTGAGTTCTTCCTCAAACGGATTTTCGATTGACGGAGGCGAGTATGACAACGCTGGTCGTGATTCTTGTCGGCGGGGCGTTCTTCTGCCTTTACCGTGCTCTCAAAGGGCCGAGCATACCAGATCGGGCGATAGCAGTGGATATTATGTCGGTTATCTTCACGAGTATTACTGCTTTGATGGCCTTGCGTTACCGGCTGTCCTATTTGATGGACCTTTCAATCGCACTGGCGGTTATCTCCTTTGTGGGTACGTTGGCGCTGGCCAAGTACTTGGAAGGAAGGAGTCTCGATGACTAGCGTACTTGGCTGGGCAGCCATCGCCACTGGTGTCGCTTTCACTCTGCTTGGCTGTATCGGACTGGTCAGATTCCCAGATTTGTACAATCGGATGCAGGCGGCTACCAAGTGTGTCACCTTGGGTACGTGCGGTATTCTGCTCGGTGTATTTTTGCTATCTGGGTTCACGGCTTTGGGCATTAAGGCATTGCTCTGCGCTGGCTTCGTATTGATCACGGTCCCAATTGCAGCTCACGCGTTGGCACGTGGTTCGCTCATCTTTGGTGTCAAGCTCTGGAAGCATACAGTCAAGGATCAGTTTACCGCTGACCGCGGGCGACCGAGTATTATCGAGGAATAGCAGATGCGGATACCATTGCCCAAAGTCCGTGAGCTGATTGAGGCGGTCAGCGCTGTGGTACGCGGGCCTTTCACAACTAAGTTCCCAGCAGCGGTGGATTCAGTCGATCCGGCTTTTCGGGGCATTCTCCAGTTCAATCCGGATAAGTGCATTGGTTGTGGAGCCTGTGTGCAGGTCTGCCCGACCAATGCACGAGAGATTGTGATTGATAGCGAGAAGATGGTACTGCGCAACTGCCATCACGCAGACCGCTGTATCTATTGCGGGCAGTGTGTTCGTTACTGCTCGACCGGTGAGGGTATCCGACATTCGACCGAGTTCGACACGGCGCGAACTGAGCGCAGCGCCGACTGGAAAACGACCGTTGAGAAAACCATTGTCTATTGCGAGGTCTGTGGCGAGCCATTCGCAACTCGTGAACAGCTGCTCTGGATCGGTCGGCGTGTTGGTGACCTTGTCAATTCGAACCCAACACTATTGCTGGTAGCGCAGCAGGAACTTGGCAACACCACTGAGCTAACTGGACGCCGAGGCACGTTTGCGCCATACCGATCGGACACAATGCGTGTCCTTTGCCCGGAGTGTCGTCGTAGAACCTACCTAACTGAGCAGTGGGGCTACTGAGACAGCCCACTGTTTGTGGTCTTGGTTCACCTTAAACAGCAGTCTAGGGTGGTGACTAGGTAGGCGTAGTGCGGCTGCGGCGGTAATCCTTTGAGTGTCGCTGATACAGAGCCGTTGTCATATTGCTCGTTTTCTTGACAGCAGGACGCGGATTAGGTCTAATTCCCTGTGGACGATGGCCAAACTCAACCTGGACACGAGCGACGGCCAAACTGGCCACTGCTATTTCTGGTACTAGCAATAGCTTTCTTCTTGCCGGCAGGCTGGCTTGTCCTACGCAATGTGAGTAAGGTCAGACCGGGGCCAGTCCCAGCTTCACTACGACCGATTGACGAAAAGACGGCGATTGCTGGTCGTGTCTATCGACTCGGTCGAAGGCTTGCCAGTCTCGAACGTCGGATCACTCGCCACCGGAAAGCGGTTGGCGCCTTGGCTAGTGACCAGTCCCAACTTCTGGCTCGCGCCGATTCGTTGTTGCGAGAGCTTGCTGAGCTCCGTGTTGTTATCGACGGTACAGCAGAGCTTCGAGATAAGCGGAGACTACTTGATTCGGGCGAAGTTGTTTATGACAGGGCGAAAGAGGCAGTCGCTGCTTTCACTAGGTCGTTGAACCGGCCTGACCTCGAAGCAGACACGCTCGATGAACAAGAGCTCTTCAAGCTCTTGAATCAGTAGCAGGGCGTGGATGCTCTGGCCTTGCCAATAGTGTTCACAGCCAATGCTCTGGTGCGTTGCAGTAGATAAGACGACCGTCGACCCTGAAGCTAAGGCTCTCGAGGCAGACATTCGCGAGCTTCACGTTAGAACAATTGTAGCGGTCCGCATCACCCGGCTTTACTACCTTGAGGGGCAGCTGGATGAATGTGATGTCTTGCGAATTGCGAGTAGTCTGCTCAGTGATCCCGTGACTGAACGATTCACCGTATTGCAGGGTAGGCCTGGGCGCGGGGGCATCGAGGTGCTCTTTAATCCCGGCGTAATGGACCCGAGTGTCGATAGTATTGTGCGGGCGCTTGCTGTCATGGGCTACAGCACTGTTCGGGTACGTACTGGCAAACTTTACAGCTTTCGGGCAAAGGATGGGCAGCGGCCTCTTGGTGAAAATGAAGTTGCGCCAAGCGTGCGGATGCTGGTTGCTAATCCGGTGATCCAGCATATTGCTAGGCCAGGCGAAGCGGTCTTTGTCCAGCCGCGGCAATACCGTTTCCGGCAAACGATTATCAATATACGAACCCTGACGCCGGCAGCGCTTGATGAACTTTCGCGAAAGGGAATGCTGGCGCTGAGCAGAGAGGAGATGCTTGCTCTGCAACGTTACTATCGGCGAATCGGCCGTGATCCTACCGACGTTGAGCTGGAGACATTTGCCCAAACCTGGTCTGAGCACTGTCAACATAAGACGTTCCGCGGCCGAATACGTTTCGGTGATAGCGTCATTCGCAATCTACTCAAGTCAACGATCTTTCGGGTGACCAAGGAACTGGGACTGCGGTGGTGCCTATCGGTGTTTGAGGATAACTCTGGCGTAATTGAGTTTGACGCTGACTATGGGCTTAGCTTCAAGGTTGAGACCCATAATCACCCTTCGGCGCTTGAGCCATATGGTGGAGCGGCAACTGGCATCGGTGGGGTTGTGCGCGACTGCTTAGGAACCGGCTTGGGTGCGAAGCCAATTCTGAACACCGATGTCTTCTGTTTCGCCCCAGTGGACATGCGACCTGAGGACGTGCCGCAGGGGGCTCTCCATCCGCGACGGGTGATGAAAGGGGTTGTCGCCGGAGTTCGTGACTATGGCAACCGTATGGGCATACCGACGGCCAATGGTGCGGTCTATTTTGATCCGGGCTTTGTTGGCAACCCCCTGGTTTTTTGTGGCACTGTCGGCCTAATTCCGAAGTCGCTGCTCCGAAAGAGTCCGCGTAAGGGGCAGGCGATAGTCCTCTTTGGCGGTAGAACCGGACGTGATGGCATTCACGGCGTTACTTTCGCGTCGTTGGGGTTGGGGAATGATACCAGCTCGATGTCGGGGGGAGCGGTCCAGATTGGGAATCCGATTGAAGAGAAGAAGGTTCTCGATGTCGTGCTGGCAGCTCGTAGCGAGGGGCTGTTCAGCGCGATTACTGACTGTGGCGGCGGTGGCCTTTCCAGCGCCATCGGTGAGTTGGCGCGAGACGTGGGTTGTGTCGTTTGGCTTGATCGTGTGCCGCTGAAGTACGTCGGGCTGTCGCCAGCAGAGATTTGGATTTCGGAAGCACAGGAGCGGATGGTGGCCTTTGTTGAGCGGAGTAATGTTGGTCGTCTGCTAAAGTTGTGCCGTGAACACAATGTTGAGGCGACTGTCATTGGCCGTTTGACCGGGAATGGCCGTCTCAGGCTGCGATTCCGCCGGCACCTTGTCGGTGACATTGATATGAAGTTCCTTGCTACTGGCTGGCGAGCTTTGAGCAGGACGGCGCGCTGGCAGCGGCCCGAGACTGCCGATCCAGCAGTTCCTTTCCGCCGCGACCTGACCGATTCGCTAGTTCAGTTGCTGCAGGCACCAAATATTGCCAACAAAGAGTGGGTGGTGCGGCAGTACGACCACGAGGTGCAGGGTCAAAGCGTCGTGAAGCCGTTCTGTGGCGTTGGCAGCAAGGGGCCAACCGACGCTTGTGTAATTACTCCATTGCCACACTCACGTCGCGCCAGTATAGTCAGTTGCGGTATCTGTCCACGTTATGGGTTGATTGACCCCTATTGGATGGCGGCTTCGGCAATTGATGAGGCATTGCGCAATTGTGTAGCGGTGGGCGGCGACATCGACCGAATAGCCCTGCTTGACAACTTCTGCTGGGGCAGTCCAGAGCAACCTGAACTGCTTGGTGGTCTTGTTCGAGCGGCGCAGGCCTGCTATGACATCGCCCGGCACTTTCGGACGCCGTTCATTTCTGGTAAGGATTCGTTGTATAATGAGTTTCGGCTCGATTCGGGTTCGATAATGTCGATTCCACCAACGCTCTTGATATCGGCAATCGGGGTAATTGCAGACGCAAGCAAGACGACAACGAGCGATTTCAAGAGCAACGATTCAATCATCTACATTGTCGGCGAGACCTTCAATGAGCTGGGTGGTAGCGAATACTTTCGTATCAATCAAGGGCTAGGTCGGGAGGTTCCGCGGGTCAATCCTGGCCCTGCTCGGCAGGCGATGTCGCGGGTGGGCAGGGCCATCCGCGCGGGCCTAGTCAGGGCCTGTCACGACCTTAGTGAGGGGGGGCTGGGCGTAGCGTTAGCGGAAATGGCGATCGGCGGTGGTATTGGTGCGAGCATCAGGCTGGACCGTGTGCCGGGTGCGCATCGTTTCCGTCGCGATGATTTCCTGCTCTTTTCGGAATCGAATAGCCGGTTTTTGTGTGAGGTAGGATTGAGGCAGCGCAGTGCGTTTGAACGATTGCTGGGACGGATTCCTTATGCGCCAATCGGGCGGACGCGGGCCGATGGTCTGATATCGGTTGCTGGCCGTAGTGGCGACACGATTGTAAGACTGGAAGTAACGGCGGCCGAGTCGGTCTGGCAGCGGGCTCTGACGAAGAAACTCTAGGCGTCAGGCAGACGGTTGACTATCGGCCGAACGGCTGCCTGTCCTGCTTCCTGAATTACCCTTACTAGTTCATCAAAACTCAGCCGGCCACGGTAACTGAGAAAGCGTATCAGCATTGGTAGATTCACGCCGCAGATGACGGCCAGGTCCGTCCGCTTGCGTAACACCTGGGCACTAGCCGTTGAACAGCTTGACCCAAACATGTCAACGAAAACGATGACCTTGTCCGTACCGTAGTCGGCAACCGCTTCGTTCAGCCGAGTGGCCAGTTCTGGCGCGGAGCAGTCTTCATTGGATATGACGGTGACGTCGCTGGCGTTGCCAACAATGGCGGCGGCCGCATCGAGCAGCGCTCGCGGCAGGCTGCCATGACCGATTATGATGCCGCGTACCAGCCCGGGCTGTTCATTCTTGATCATCAGTGATGAATGGATCGATCTTGGGAGAACGTGACATCATCCGCATTAGTTCGTCATCGAAGACCTTGGCCGGATGGTAGCCAAACACTTTGAGAATATGGTTCTTAGCGATGACTTCGAGAACCAGAGCGAGGTTCTTGCCTGGAATCACGGGAATCGTCACCCGTGGTACCCTGACGCCGAGTATTTCTGACATCTGGTCTTCGATGCCGACTCGTTCATAGTCCATGCCTTGTTTCCAGTGCACTAGACGGACTTCAACCTCAATGCGCTTCTGGACACGGATGGCACGAACACCGTAGAGGCTATAGACGTCAACAATGCCAACGCCGCGAATCTCGATGTGGTGTGCTAGTACTGGGGTGCGCGCCGATGAGTAGCCCATCAGAATACCGTTGCCGCGGCGGATGACTTTCACTAAATCGTCGGCGATCAGCCGATGGCCGCGGTCAACAAGGTCCAGGGCGCATTCGCTTTTGCCAATTCCTGATTCGCCAGTAATCAATAGGCCGATACCGAAGACGTCAACCAGTTCGCCGTTGATGAAGTCCTCGGGGGCAAGACGGTAGTCAAGGAAAGCCGAGAGTTGGTGGATGAATGGCGTCGTGTCAATGGGCGTACGTAATAATGGTACCTGGAACTTGTCGGCGGATTCACGCCAGACGTCAGATAAGGTCAGTCCCTTGGTAATGATGATGCAGGTCGGTTCCAGGCTGAAGAGTCGCTGAACGGCGGCTTGTGCTGCTTCTGTACTAAGCGTTGACAGGTAGGATAGCTCAGTCGCGCCGACAATCTGAATCCGTTCACGAAGGAAAACCCCGGTGTAACCGGCAAGAGCCATACCCGGCCTATTAATATCACTGGTAGCAATAGAGATTGCGTCAGCCCGCGCCATGCCAGCAATGGTGACTAGGCCCCATTCTTCTTGTTTTTCGGCTAGTAGTTCGTTGACAGTCAGTCGTTTGTTCGTGGTCACGTCCGACTAGGCGTTCCGACTGTTGTGGCGCTTGCGGTCGCGCAACTTACCCTCATAGCGATTGAGCTGAGCAACCAGCTTGTCAACAAGGTCGTTGACGGCAAGGTACATGTCTTTGCCCCGGCCGCGGGCAGTGAGCATGGTGTGGCCGACGTGAATTTTGCCTTCAGCGATATCGTTGATGCTGTCGCGGAACAGCACGACTTCGCCCCGGGTAATGCGATCAGCATAATGTTCGAGTCGAGCAATTTTGGTATCAATGTGTTTCTTTAGGTTGGGCGTAATCTCAAAGTGCCTGCCGGTCAGGGTCAGGTTCATGTTTCCTCCTGGATACCTAATTGATGATAGAATAACGGCCGAGACGGGTCAAGACGACTAGAGCTCACGGCGGCCCTCAAATGCCCGCGAGATGGTTGGCGCGTCGGCCAGTTCCAAATCTGATCCGACTGGCAGCCCACGGGCAATGCGTGTCACTCGAACTGGAGTGTCGCGGAGTTGCTGGCTGATGTAAACAGCGGTTGCCTCGCCCTCGGTTGTTGGGTTGGTAGCAATGATGATTTCGGCAATCGTACCTGAGCGGACGCGGGCGATTAGTTCCTTGATGTGGAGGTCGTCCGGGCCGATGTCGTCGATCGGCGACAATACGCCACCAAGTACGTGATAGACGCCACGGTGCTGACCGGACTGTTCCAGTGTCAGTACGTCGGCTGGTTCCTCGACAAGGCAGACAATGCTGTGATCACGGCTCGCGTCGCTGCAGATTGAACACGGGTCATCTTCGGTCAGGCTGTGACAAATAGAACAAGGGTGCAGCCGGTTGATAGCGGTGTTGATGGCTGTAGCCAGTTGACGCGCAGAGTCAGGTCGTTTCAGCAAATAGAAGGCAATCCGCTGGGCTGTCTTACGACCGATGCCGGGCAGCTCAGTGAGTGCGGTGACAAGCTCGTCTAGTGACCGCTTCACTCGGGACGTTCCTCCTCGACCCGACCGTAAACACGGGCGAGACGTTCCTTGATTGGGTCTGAAGCCGGCTGGGTCGCTGTCACGACTCGGACGACGCAGGTGTGACCGACGACTTCGGTTAGCAACCTATTTAGAAAGGCTGATTCGCTTTCGACTTTGGCAGCGACAAGCTGTTGTTTCGTTGGAAACGCTATGGTGAGGATATTGCCGTCGAACTGGCCCGCGCTGGCAAGATCGAGTAAGCTGGCGAGAAACGGCTGACGTTCATTGGCGAGGCGACGGACCTCTGACCAGACTAGCGTCTGGTCAACCGATGTTTGGCGAGGCTGTGGTGGACTCGTCTCGTTGTTTGGGAGTTTCTTCGGTTTCGTAGCAGCCGTTCCGTGGCTCCCTTGGTTTAGGAGGTCGAGTGTCATGACTTCGAGTTGGACACGCGGAAGCTGGGAACGGCGCAGGACCGGTTCGACCTCGGTCAGGCGAGCAAGTGTGAGCAGCAGCCGGTCGCGGCCGAAGCTACGGGCCTGGGCGGAGAACCGTTCTGCCTCTTCGGGTAGCAGTCCGAAACTGGTGGCGGCGCCGGTGATGTCCAGCAGCAGCAGGTTGCGGAAATGTTCGACCAAGCCAGTGAAGAACTCGATGTGGTCATAGCCGGATTCGAAGATGCTGTCGAGAAAGCGTAGCAATCCGGCACTGTCACCGGCAGCGAGCAGTTGAGCATAGTCGAAGAAACGTTCGGACGGTACCAGACCGAGTAGTTCCTCAACATCGGCCAGGTCAATCCCTGTGGGACGATAGGCAGCGGTCTGATCGAGAATACTCTCAGCGTCACGAATGGCACCATCAGCGCGACGGGCTATTGCCATCAGCGCGCTGTCGCTGATTTTGATGTTTTCCTGTTTGGCCAGCCAGGCGAGTCGATCGCGGATTTCGAGTGGTGTTGCTTTTCGGAAATCAAAACGCTGGCAGCGGGAGATGATTGTTGTTGGTACGGCATGGGCAGCGGTTGTAGCAAAGATGAATTTGGCGTGGCGTGGCGGTTCTTCGAGGGTCTTGAGGAGGGCGTTGAAGGCTTCCTTGGTCAGCATGTGGACTTCGTCCACGATATAGACCTTGTAACGAGAAGCAGCAGGCGCATACTTTATGTTCTCACGCAGCTCACGAATCTGTTCGATGCCGCGATTGGAGGCGCCGTCGAGTTCGATTACGTCGAGACTGCGGGAAGCAGTTATGTCAAGGCAGAATGTGCACCTGTTGCAGGGGGTGACGGTTGGGCCTTGCTCACAGTTCAGGCTCTTGGCGAGGATTCGAGCGCAGGTTGTTTTGCCGACGCCACGCGGCCCGGCAAAAAGATAAGCATTTGCCAGTCGGTCGGTTTCGATAGCCCGTTTCAGTGTGGTCCGAACGTGCTCTTGAGCCCAGACTTCGTCAAAGGTCTGCGGCCGGTATTTCAGCGTGAGAACGCGCCGGCTACTCATGCTCTTAGGGTAGAAATACGTCGGCAGGCGAGCCGGTCGTGCGAGCGCATTCGCAGTACAGACGCGAGGGCTTACCGGAAGCTGGCTCGAGCCAGGCAACCTGGTGACTGACAGTCCCTCCGTTTACCGTTGCTGCCTTCCGGCCCTGGCGGGGTTCACGGCAACCATCATCGCCAGACCCAGCTTTCATCGTCAGCGGTCCGGTACGCCGGTTTCGCATCGGTAACAACTCAATACGCTCTTTCAACCCCGCACAGGCGGGTTTCGGGTTACAGGGGACCGCCGCCCCCCCGTCTAGCACGACCGGTCAGATTTCCTACTAGCGCTTGATCGTTGCCGGATCAACGTATATCCCTTTAGGCTCAACATCGGCTGTTAGCACTCCCGCCGCGCGCAGACGAGCGATCAGGGCGAGTATCGAATTGCGGTTGATTTCGGCCAGTCGCTGCATTTCCGGCAGCCGACAGAAACCACAGAAGTCAGAGCAGTAAGGGAAGTAGCGACCAATAAGTGCACGTGCCATGTCCGGCTTGGATTCGCTTAGTGCCACCGCTGCATCGATTGCCACCTTGAGACGGCCGCCAGCTAGGCGGTGCTCCTTCAGCAGCTTGGGTGAGGCACCGACAGCAGCACCGGGAAACGGTGATGATATGTAGCGCGGTGTAAAAGCGGGTTGGACAATGCGGTACTTGGTCGTATCGAGAGGGCAGAGGAGCGGTTCGATGATCAGCGCCGCGTCGAAGTTGCCAGCCGCGAGCTGGTTCATGATATCCGATATCGGAACCTCGGTAGCCTTCAGTTCGTTCGGGCCGAGCCCGAGATTGAGCATTATTAGCTTAAGATAGTCACGTAACTGTGGCGGATAGGCCAGGCGACGACCACGGAGATCAGCGACGGTCTTAACCTTTGATTTTACCGGAGCAATCAGCGCATCGACTGGTAGTGACTGCCGGTATTCCAGCGAGAGGAATACTTTGAGTGTCTCGTTCTGCTCGGCAACACGACGCAGCACGGTGCTCCAAGGAA
This sequence comes from Caldifarciminota bacterium, assembly GCA_965649295.1. Classification (GTDB taxonomy): domain Bacteria; phylum Hydrothermota; class Tepidihabitantia; order Tepidihabitantales; family Tepidihabitantaceae; genus CBFGKH01. The sequence continues at coordinate 23,716 of CBFGKH010000010.1, read as the reverse complement.
AGACTCCCACGTCAATGTGACCAGCAAAAAGGTCGGCTAGGGCCTGATCCGGGTCTGAGTAGAAGGTAACGGTCGGCACCAGTTTCTCTTTGATGAAAAGCGATTCCTCGATGCCCATCAGAATCGGTAACGCCGCAATCGTGCTGTCGCAGGCAATGCGAACCGGGATCGGTCGGTTCTGCTTTACTTGTGGATAGACGATTACAAACACCAGCAATGCGGCGAGCAAGACGATTAGAACGTTCAGCAGGTTGGTCATTTTGTCAGTCCTCTACTTGCCTTTGCGAATTCGGTCAGCCGTTTCGAAGGCATTCAGCGCCTTCTGTTTATCACCTAACTCACGATAGCAGATGCCAAGATTTTGGTAGGCATCTGCGTTACGGGGATTGAGTTTGGTGGCCATCAGTAGATTGTCAATGGCGGCGCGGAACTTAGCTCGGGCTGCATCGGTTTGTTTGGAGTTTGCTAAAGTTGTACCCAGCCCAGTCTGACTCGACCCAAGCCAGAGGAAGGCCTGCTCCAGCAATTCGGGTTGAAGCAGTGAGACAAACATTGAATTGCGGTCAGCAGCAGTTGGTGGTGTTGGTCGGTCTCTAAGTTCGGTGAAATAGAACCAGTTGTAGCCGATGCCGCGGCGTCCGAGCGCGGTCGCCGCCGAATCGACGCTGGCGACGAGCGGGCCCGAAAGCTGTAGATTACCTTGGGACTGAACCTCGGGTCGAATCTGATTGATGAGAGACTCCTGGAGCGCTGGGGGTAGCTCAGTTAACCGGACAATCGATCCCTGGGTGACTAGGAGCAGCGCCTGTTCAGCTCCGCTGTCATTGCGCCCTTGGTAGTAGGCAATCCCCAAATCGAAAATGGCGGTGAAGTCGGCCGAGTCGTAGGCAATTGCTGTCCGGAAGTAGTTCTCGGCGCGGGCTCGAAAACGGTTCGAGAGCGATTCTGGAGTTTGGGCGGCAGCGGAGAGCATCGCTGACCCAGCCCGAGAATTGGCTGAGTTCAGTTGGGTGGCAGCTGTCGCGAGCCGACCAGCAATGCCGGCGTACTCAGCCAGCTGTTTTCCTGCCTTGAGAGTCTTTTCGATGTAGTCCTTCAGTTCCGCCTGGCTGTTGGCACTTCGGCTGCGGTTAATGAGCTGCCAGACATGGCCGTCGATGGCAACCGAGTCATTGATTTTCAGCATGCCGGCCAGGTCCTGACGAGCGCGGCTGAAGCGTTCAGAGTAAATAGCGATGGCCGAATCGTAGTAGGCGGCAGCCGAATCCCACCGTGTCTGGCTGAGAATCTTGTCAGCCCAGAGGCTATCTGGTTTCTGTAGAAAGTAGAGTCCGAGCAGGCTGAAGGCCTCAGCGCTGCGGCGATCAAGCCTGAGAAGGTCCTCAGCGGTTCGCCGCATGTCCTCATAACGACCAAGCTGGCTAAAGATGTTGGCTATCAGCGTGTAGATAGCCGGTTTCGTTGGGTCGATTTTGACTGCGGCGAGGGCGTAGCGAAGCATCGGTTCGTAATTGCCAGCAAAGTAGCCGTCGCGGGCTGTATTCAGCAGGGAGACACTGGCATGGTATAGCCATTGTTCGTTTTCCTGGATGCGGCGGGCGATAGCCGAATCCCGTTCGAGCGCCAAAGCAAAATGCTCGGCAGCGGTCGGATAGTTCTTTAGCTGGGCTTCGCAGAGTCCCAGCCACACTTGAATCATAGCAAAGGTTGCGTTGTCAGCGGTCGGCCCGTATTGGTCGAGCGCTTTCTGAAACTGCTCGCGGGCCCGTTCGTAGCGCTGGCCGTCGTAATGAATCCTGCCGCCGCGTAGTAGTGCATCAAGCGGCATGGTCTGGCCGATGAGTGGGACCACTAACGTTACCGTCAATATCAGCAGACCTGCCGAGCGGAACTTTGACATTTCAGTCCTCCTTGGGACAAGTTCACTGGTGGTGCAGTATCTTAGCCATTTCGCTGATACTGTCAACCAGACGGCGGCCTGATTGACTTCGATGGCGACAAGGCTATAGTATGCCCTTATGCCAAGTGACGAGTCGGTCGTCCCAGTATATATAGAAGACGAAGTCCGGCGGTCATTCCTTGACTATGCAATGTCGGTGATCGTGGCCCGGGCTCTGCCGGACGTTCGTGATGGCCTGAAACCGGTCCAGCGCCGTATCCTCTTCACGATGAACGAGATGGGGCTATTGCCCAACCGGCCGTTCCGCAAGTCGGCGACGGTCGTCGGCGATGTCTTGGGCAAATACCATCCCCATGGCGACAGCGCAGTTTATGATGCGATGGTGCGGATGGCTCAGGATTTCTCCCTTCGCTATCCGCTCGTTCAGGGCCAGGGTAATTTTGGTTCGATTGATGGTGACGCGGCGGCTGCCTACCGCTACACCGAAGCTCGGCTCCAGCCGCTGGCAACTGAGCTGCTGCGCGACCTCGACAAGGACACGGTTGAGTTTGGGCCGAACTTTGATGAGCGGCTGAAAGAGCCGAAGGTGCTCCCAGCCGCGTTCCCCAATCTTCTTGCAAACGGCGCATCTGGCATCGCGGTCGGAATGGCGACCAATATTCCGCCCCACAACCTGGCCGAGCTCATCAACGGACTGGTTGCCATCATTGACGACCCGAACATAACTACCCGGGATTTGCTTCGTCACATCAAAGGGCCCGATTTCCCCACCGGGGCGACCATTGTTGGCACTGAAGGAATCAGGGAAGCCTATGAGACTGGCCGGGGCACGCTGGTTCTGCGCGGCACGGTTGTCTTTGAAGAGGTCAAGGCCGGCAAAGACCGGTTGGTCATCACCGAGATTCCCTACCAGGTAAACAAGACCACGCTGATTGAGCGGATAGCTCAACTGGTCCGTGAGCGGCGGATTTCTGGTATCGCTGACTTACGCGACGAGTCAGACCGCGATGGTATGCGCATTGTCCTTGATCTAAAACGTGATGCGGTCAAGGAAGTCATTCTTAATCAGCTCTACAAGTACACCGACCTGCAGACGACCTACGGTGTGATATTGCTAGTGCTGGTGAACGGCCAGCCACGAGTCTTGCCGTTGCGTGGTTTGCTCGATGAGTTCCTGAAGTTTCGTTTTGAGACGGTCACGCGGCGCACCAAGTTTGAACTGGCCAGAGCTGAGGAGCGGGCACACATCCTCGAAGGGTTGAAGATCGCCCTGCGCAACATTGATGCGGTGATTGAGCTTATCAAGAGGTCAGCCAACACCGAAACCGCCCGCAACGGCCTGCAGACAAAGTTCAAGCTCTCAGAGCGACAGGCTGACGCTATTCTTGAAATGCGACTGGCGCGGTTGACCGGGCTTGAACGCGAGAAGATTGACGAAGAGTACAAGGAGCTCATCAAGGAGATTGCTCGGTTCAAGGGCCTGCTTGGCTCACGTTCGCTGATGATGGCTGAGATTCGTTCTGAGCTGCTTGAAATCAAGCGCAGGTATGGTGACGAGCGTCGAACCCAAATTGTCCGTGGCGAAGCTGAGGAGCTCTCAATCGAAGACCTGATTAAGGAAGAGGATATGGCCGTGACCGTGACCCATCGTGGTTACATCAAGCGGATGCCGGTCTCGGTATATCGTCGTCAGGGGCGAGGCGGTCAGGGGCGAACTGGCGTATCGGTGCAGGATGAGGATTTTGTCGAGGGGCTGTTCATTGCCTCGACCCACGACTACATGATGTTTTTCACTGACCGCGGCCGTTGCTACTGGCAGAAGGTGTATGAGATTCCAGAAGGCAGTCACGCAGCCAAGGGGCGGTCAATCGCCAATCTGGTTGAGATGGAGAAGAACGAAGTCACAACTTCGTATCTGGCGGTGCGTGACTTCTCAGCCAAGCAGTTTGTCTTTTTCGTGACGCGCCAGGGCAAGGTCAAACGCGTCTCCCTGGACCAATTCGCCAACCCCCGGCGGAAGGGTATTATCGCGATGCGTATTGACCCCAGCGATGCCTTGGTTGCTACCTTGCTGACGTCTGGCAAGGATGATGTCCTGCTTGTCACCCGAAATGGCCAGAGCATTCGATTCAGCGAGAAGGATGTTCGGGATATGGGCCGAACTGCGGCCGGTGTGCGCGGCATCCGTCTCGGCAAGGGTGATTCGGTAATCGGTGCGGTTGTGGTTCGTCCAGGTTACTCGCTCCTTACGGTGTTTGAAAACGGTTTTGGCAAACGTACTGATTTTGAGGAGTTCAGAACCCAGAGCCGCGGCGGGTCTGGGGTTATCGCTGCCAAACCAGTTGAGAAGTCAGGCAAGCTGGCCGCGGCGATTGCGGTCAGTAATCAGTCGGAGATTATCGTCACGTCGCGGCAGGGTGTTGTAATTCGGGTGAAGTGTTCGGAGATTAGGCAGTGTGGGCGTGCTACTACTGGTGTGAAGGTGATGGCGGTCGAGAAGGGCGACGCGGTCGTTGACGTGGCGCTGATTGAGGAAGAGACCACACTGCCCGAGACCAAGTCGTAGCTGTGGCTCGGCCGTCCGCCGGTCAGTCGTCTGACCTGCCCGGATTGGTCCTCTAAGCAACTCAACTCCGTTCTAGTCCCCGACTGCCGTTTGTTTCATTCTGTCTATGTTCGATTCCAATTGGCAGTGGAAACAGCCGGTAGCGCGACTGAGCGGCTGTGTACTTTGAAGTACACAAATGTCGGCGTCGAATTTCCGTCGTAACGATCTGTCTCATCAGAAGTTAGGCTATGCGGGCACATGTGGAGGGCCCTACCGGGGGACTGTCCCCGGAGTGGTTCGGATGTGTGCTTCTGGGGTTATTCTGTGACCGGCTTGATGGGCAGTTGCTGATATCGTCCTGGACTAGACTCTCGGCGCAGCCCTTGGCAGGACTCGCTAGCAAGTCTTGTTAGCCAGTCGTGGGGATGTGGTCGGAGTCTTCTGTAAACCGACCTGCGGCAAGTTTGGCGATTAGGTCTCGGCCTGTGCTTCTCATGCTAATAGCGTTTGCCTTGTCGGGTCTACTTGCACCATCGTTCTACGGTCCATTTCTGAGAGCTCTTGCTAGGTTTTGATGGCAAGAGTTCGGCACCGAGTGTTTGCTCGTATTGAGATTGACCTCGTTTGATGCAAGGCTAGAATCTCTGGGCGTGTTCATATTCCGGCAAGTGACAACCCAGCAGTAGGGAGGCACATGTTCCGTAGGTTGTTTGTTCTGTTGGCGGCGCTAGTTCCAGCCATAGGACTGGCAGCAAGCGGCTCGGTGAGTTCGACATTTGAGTTCTCGGCTGGTGACCTGGTGTTCACAAAGGAGAACGGTTTCGATGTGGTGCTTCTCCCTGGCGGGCTGACAATCTCAGAACCGGGCCAGCCGTGTCTGCCAGTTGTTTTGTTCAACGTGGTAATTCCGGCTGATGCCGAAGTTCTCAATGTGACGGTCAGCTCGTTTGTTGAAGAGGTCTTGCCGGGTTCATATTTGATTCATCCTGGGCAGCGACCCTATGTGTTCTCCAAGCCTAAGCCAGGTCTTGTAACACCAGACTGGGCGAGTTACGCCTCGGCGAAGACCTATCCAGCTGAGATGGTTCGAGTTTCGAATACTGGCACTGCCGGTGGTTATCGAGTTTGCGGGCTTGTGGTGGCGCCGCTGCGCTATTTGCCGGCCCGGCGCGAGCTGCGTCTTGTCACCCGGCTTGTGGTTGATGTGAACTATGTGACCGGTCGGGTTACGCCGGCGCGCGTCGAGCCAGGCCAAGCTGAAGTGATGGCTGAGTATCTGGACGGGTTGGTAGAGAATCGAGCTGACATTCTTCGGTTCCGGCCGTGTGTTGCTGAGCTCGATGATTGGTTGTGCGATATGATGGTCATCACTTCGACCGCGATGGCTCCGAGCTTTGTGCCTTTTGCCGAGTGGAAGACCTTGGCTGGGTACAAGACAGTGATTGTCCGAACCGAATCAATCTACTCAACTTACCCGGGACGGGACAATCCTGAAAAGATTCGGAACTGCATCATTGACTACTGGCGGAATCACGGTCTGAAGTGGGTATTGCTGGGTGGAGATGATCAGATTGTGCCGGTTCGGACAGCTAGGCTGACCGTTGAAGGCTATACCGAGGACATCGCGACCGACATGTACTATGCCGACCTACAGTATTCCTGGGATTCGAATCGCAACAACCTGTTCGGTGAGATGGAGGACTCGGTAGATTTTCTACATGACGTTTTCGTAGGAAGAGCACCAATTGACAATGCAGCCCAGGTCCAGACGTTCTTCGCCAAGTGCACAACTTATGAGCGACACCCAGACTCCGCTTTCATCAAGAAGGTGCTGTATGGCTCGACAATGCTCTTCGACCCCTATCATGGCCGGGTGCCGAACCGGCTAATTGCCGAAATGTTCCCCAGCGGCTGGTCGCATGCTCATCTTGAGGACCCAGGGTCAGGAGTCTATGCCGATTCGATGAACCGCGGTTTTGCTCTGGCGCACGTTGCTGCGCACGGCAGCCCTTCGACGATTTCGGTGCTGAATCAGTCCGAAGTGGCGGGTCTCACCAATGGCTTTCGCAAGCTGAACTTCATCAATTCAATTGCCTGTCAGCCAGGCTGGTTTGACGGCCAAGACTGTCTGGCTGAGGCCCTGATGAACTGTACAACTGGCGGTTGCATCGCTTTGATGCTCAACTCGCGGTATGGGTTTGGCTACCCGCCCGGGTTTGGGCCTTCAGAAGTGATTGATATTCACTGGTATCGGAGTTTCCTTGCTAGGAATGCGAGCCAGTTTGGTACACTTGGGGCGATGTGCAAGGACTACTACCTGAGCATGTTGCAAGGTCAGGAGGTCTGGCGCTGGTGCGTGTATGAGCTGAACCTGATGGGCGACCCAACACTATCGGTCTGGTCAGAGCGGCCGCGCACCTTGGCAGTGACGCTGCCTGATTCGGCCCTCGTCGGGCCGCAGGTCTTGCGCGTAACAGTCCGGGACGGCGAACTGCCCAAGGCTGGAGCCCTAGTCTGTCTAGCAAAGGGCAGCGAGACCTATGCCCGTGGCTGGACTAACTCCCAGGGTTGGGTTGACCTGTTCGTGCAGCCAACTAGTGCCGGATTTCTCACCGTTTCGGCGAGCCTGCAGAACTACTTCCCTTATTCCAGCACTGTGCCCGTGCGAGGTGCAGTGTCGGCGCCGGCCCTGGTGCTGGCCGGGTTGCGGATTGATGATGGCCGCAACGGCCGGCTCGACCCAGGTGAGACCGCGCACGTGTTCATCCGGATTGCGAACCTGGGTTCGATTGCCGCCACCGGCGTTCAGAGTGTGCTGCGAACAAACAGTCCTTACCTCAGTCTGATTGACTCGACGGCTAGCTACGGCACAATCGGCACCGGCGATACGAGCGAGGGTGATGGTTTCCTGCTGGCCGCTGCCTCGCACACACCAGCCGGTGCGTCGGCCGAGCTGATTGCCGCCTGTACTGCCGTTGAGGGCTACTGGGAGCCTTTTGTCAGAATCAAGGTTGGAACTGAGCCGCGACCCGGTCGGACCTGGGCTGACCACGACACCGGGGAGATGATACTTTCAGTCACTGCTGTCGGCTCGATTGGCACGCTAGGCCCGTATCGAGAGGGTTCAGGACTGAAATACCCGCGGGACGCCGGTTATGGCTCGCTCTACTTCACCAGTCTTGCTTGTGGCACTGGTCCGGACTACGTTGTTGATCGTTGGTACGGAAGGCCGACTTCGACATGGCAAGCAGATTGGCGTACTCTTGATTCGTTGCGGCCAGTTCTGCCGCCAATCGCTGCTGATGAGGAGTATCAGGCAGTGTTCGATGATGGAGCGCACCCGGCACCGAAAGGGCTGACCGTTACGCAATGGTCAGGAGCGATTGCCCGAGCCGGTCGGCGTGACTTTGTAATCATCCAGTACAATCTTGTCAACCAGGGTTCGCAGCCAATCGAGGGGTTGTATTGCGGCATATTCTCAGACTTCGACGTGATGAACACGACGAGCAACAATGTCGGTACTGATCCTAGCCGCCGACTCGTCTATATGACGCAGGCTTCGAGTGAGCAGAACGCGGTTGGCATCAAGCTGCTTTGGCCGAGCACAGCGGCGAATCTGTCGGCGATTGACCATGCTATCTACGTGACGCCGGGCACGATGATGACCGAAGCAGTGAAGGACAGTTTTCTGCGCGGGTTCATCAGCCGACCGAGTTCAAATCGAGCAGCAAACTGGTCGTGTGTTGCTTCGGCGGGGCCGATTACGCTTGCGCCAGGGGCGCGAACCCGGGTTGCTTTTGCACTCGTCGGCGGCAATTCGCTGGCGCTACTGCGTGCCAATGCCGATTCAGCCCAGTGGTGGTACGACAATCTAATGCCAAATGGTCTCTGTTACCTTCGTTCGACAGTTGATGACGTCACTGGCGGTAATGGCGATGGGATAATCAACCCGGGCGAGAACATCAACCTGCCGTTGTGGGTAGTAAACCGAGGCGACCGCTCGGCAACCGGGGTGCGGGGAATACTGCGTCGGCTTGGAACCGACACGCTCGTGACAGTGACTGATTCAGGACGTTACTTTGGCCAAGTAGGTGCTGGTGATTCGTCATTCACCGGCCCGGACGGATTCCGATTCCGGGTTGCCCAAGCCTGTACCAATCGCTATGTCTTGCCGCTGCAGCTTGTACTGATTGATACTCTCGATTCGACCTATGTGTCAAACCTCGGATTAGTTGTTGGAGCTCCGCAACTGGTGGTCAGCGGCAGCCGCTGTTGGGATTCGCGACCGGGTGGGAACGGCAACGGCCGACTCGACCCAGGCGATGAGGCTGATATTGCGCTTGGCCTGACGAATGTTGGGCTTGGTAGCTGCAATGGCGTCACTGCCGTGCTGCGGTCAGGCGACTCTCGGTTGGTTGTACTCGATTCGACAGGCACGTATGGTCAGGTGCGGCCAGAATCAACCGTGTTCAACAACGATGACCGCTTCCGAGTGGCAGCAAGCGGAGCAATCCCGCCGGAGACTCGGGTTGCCTGTACGCTTCGTGTGACCGGGGACCAGTACGCAGTAACTCGAATCGTCTTGCTTGACGTCGGCGTGCTCACGAGCGTTGACCCGATTCCAGACGGGCCGCGCAGTCCGACTCGGTATTATGCCTATGACGATGTTGACTCGTTCTATGTGGCCTGTCCGGATTACGAATGGGTTGAGGTTCGGGGCCGAGGAACACGACTCAACCTCGCTGATGACCAGACTCAGGTTGTGACTCTGCCGACGGGCTTTGGCCCGTGGCGTTACTACGGAACGAACTACGGCCAAATCTCAATCTGTTCGAACGGCTGGATTGCTGCCGGCAGTACGACACGGTCGAACTATACCAATGAGTCACTGCCCGGCGCCACGGTGCCGGCGATTGTTGCAGCTAACTGGGATGACCTGTATCCGCCAGCCGGAGGCGGCATCTGGTACTGGCACGACACGGCCGGCCGACGTTTCGTTGTCGAGTGGGAATCGATGCCATACTACTCGAGCCGAACAACCTTCGACTGGTTCCAAATAGTCATCTACGACACAAGTCGGCATAGCCAGACTGGTGACAATGTTATAGACGTGCAGTATGCCAGTGGCAACGGCTACACATCAAGTACAGTCGGCCTGCAGGACCCCAGTGCAGGAATTGGCATTCAGTACCTCTTCAATGGCCGTTACCATCGGGCAGCGGCAGGCATCGGCGCTGGACGCTGTATTCGCTATACAACCGATCCACTGCTGACTGGTTTAGCTGAAGGAACAGGCCCGAAACAGGCATGTTGCGAGCTGGGTCTTGGTCCGAACCCAATTCGCGGCAATGTGTTGGTGCGGGCTTCGATTGTTGGCGTTGGCAGGTCGCGTATCTCGATTCACGATGCGGCTGGAAGACTGGTTCGGGTGCTTGCTGATAACTTGACTCAAGGCAGACACGAGCTCGTGTGGGATGGTCGGGATAGTCGTGGTATGCCAGTTGGCAACGGTGTCTATCTTTTGCGTCTGGTAAGTCCGGCCGGAACTGTTGATCGTAAAGCAGTCCTGATTCGGTAGGAGTAAGAAATGAGAAGATTGATGCAACTCGTCCTTGGTCTGGTAGCGGTGTTTCTGTTCACTCGGGCAACGTGCGGGCCGCGGCGAGCTGGCGGGGTGAAGCCAGTCCTGCGTCACATAATTGCTGACCGAGTTCCATTTCACAATGTCGGCATCACGTTCGACGGGCAGTACTACTACACAATCAACGGTGGTAACGAAGAGTACTCGGTCGTAAATCAGTATGATCGGGCAGGCACGTTCGTTCGCAGCTACGATTTCGGCATTGACGGCCGGGCCATTGGTTGCGATCCGAGTGAGGGTCGCATCTATGCCAAGGCTTTTGGCGAGGACCTGTTGTTGCTTAATTTCGATACTGAGGAAGCGGATATTGAGCACGAGCTCCTGTTTGCTCAGGAGCAGACCTCGGTCGGCTTCTCACCTGATGGTCGGTTCATTTATGAACTGGATGATGGTGAGCTTATCGTCTATGACGCGGTTGAGGGTGATGAGTTGGACAGCTACGAACTCGAGCACTATAGCGAGGTGGAGGAGGGCGGCTACGCCTACTCGATTGCCGCATCTGACCGGTTCATCTTTGCTTGGAAGAACGAGAAAGAGATCAACGTCTATGACCTGACCGGCAGGTACATTACTAGTTTCGACCTACCCAATCCTGGCTTTGGGTTCTCGCTCTCCTATTGCAATGGGCTGCTCTGGGTAGCAAGCGATGCTGATGGTGGTACTGATGGCGCGGTCGGGCGCTGGTACGGGTATAAGTTGGAAGGATTAGAGTAGCTAGAGCTTTGCCAGTTCGGGTCGGAGCCGAAGCAGCAATCCGAGACTGGCAAACACAAAGCAACCGCCGACCAGCGTGGCGGCCGGAGCACTCAGTTTCTGGGCAATCAGGCCGGCGATAAAGCTGCCAATCGGAAACATTCCATTGAAGGCAAGGGTGAAGACGCTCATTACTCGGCCGCGGACGTCATCCGGGGCCAGGGTCTGAATAAGACTATTGGTCAGCGACGCAATCGTGGTCTGGCACAGTCCGAGAAGGACTAGCAGAGCTAGGGCCAACGGCAGACTGCGAGTGAACGAGAAAAGGATGAGCAGCAATGCGAGCAGTGTAGTTCCGCCGATCAGTATCCGTCCTTTGTGGCGGGTACGGCTGAGTGTGGCAAGGCCGAGGCCACCGGCTACTGCGCCGATGCCGATACAGGCCATCATCAGGCCATAACTACGGGCATCGGCCCGAAACACATCACGGGTGAAGACCGGCATCAATGGCAGATAGACAATCCCGAATGAGCTGAAGACAGCAACCAGCAGTATCAGGACTCGGATGTCCTGATGACTTCGAACAAATCGGAGACCAGTGACAACTCGCTGCCAAGGCTTATCATGACTCGGGCCAGGCTTGGGAGCATCGCTCCGAATCAGGGCGAGCGCAGCAATGATGGCTAGGAAGCTCAGGCTGTTCAGGCCAAAGCAGCCCGCTGGGCCGATGACCCCAAGCAGCACACCGGCAATGCTGGGGCCAACGATGCGAGCGGCATTGAACATGGCCGAGTTCAGAGCGATGGCATTGAGGACATCCCGGCGGCCGACAAGTTCGGGTACGAACGACTGGATTACCGGTGAGTTGATGTTGACGATTGTTCCAGTTATAGCGGCAAGGACCAGAATATGATAGACAGTAACGATTCGGGTCCAGGTTAGGATTGCCAGTAGCAGGGCGAAAACGGCAAGCAGGCTCTGGGTGACTAGCAGAATCTTCCGTTTGCTCAGTCGGTCGGCAAGCTCACCAGCCGGCAGCGACACGAGCCAGGCCGGTAGCCAAGTGACAGTTGAGTTCAGGCCGACATAGAACGCTGAGTTCGTAAGGGAAAGCACTAGCCAGTTGGCAGCGATGTTCTGCATCCAGGTGCCGATAAGGGAGGTGAAAGCCCCAAACCAGTAGAGGGCGAAATTGCGGTGAGCGAAGGCGGCAAAGGTTGGCGGCAGACTGAGCCGGCCGACTTTGTTAGCCGCAGTTTGAGCAGTGGTTGTCGGCACGAAGGTGGCGTCGGCCTCGTCCGGTGCTGGTATTGGCACGGTTGAGAGGCCGTTGGCTGGTGTACTGGTGGGTTTCTCTTGGTAGGGCAAGGATTGATTGTAGTCTTGTTTCCGAGAAAGGCAAAGGAAGCCGCAAAGGCGTGTTTGACATTGCTTAGACCAACTGACTAGAATGGCAGGGATGACGCGCCGGTATCTGCTAGCAATTCTCTTACCGTTTGCCGGGGCTTGGGCGATGACGGTCTCTTACAGCCCGGGTAATGGCGAGTACCTCGGTGGTCGGCTGCTAGTCAAACTGGCAGCTGGTGTCCGTAATCAACTCTTGCTTACCAAGACGCGGTTCGGTATTGCCGATATTGATGCCGAATGCGAGCGGCTGGGTGTGGACAGCATCTGGCCGCTCTACGTCGGCAAACCAGGTCCGACTGCTCAGCAGTATGGATGTGACCTGGCCTTTGGTCTGCGGTTTAGTGCGGCAGTCGATGCCTATGCCGCGGCAGCCGCACTGGGCCGACTATCAACCGTTGCCTGGGCCGGGCCGGAAGTGCCGTTACGGACGTGCGAGGTTCCAAACGACTTCTACTATTCCCAGCAGTGGCACCTACCGCGAATTGGCGCACCGGTGGCTTGGGACTATCGTCACGGTGATACGACGGTGATAATCGGTCTGGTTGATAACGGCTATGAGTGGCACCACCCGGATATTCAGGCAAACATCAAGCTCAATGCGGCTGAGGACCTGAACCGCAATGGTCGGTTCGACACTCTGCCGCCGCCAGCCGGTGACCTCGACGGCATTGATCAGGATAGTAACGGCGTTGCTGATGATGTGGTCGGCTACAACTTCATTCAGAACACGCCCAATCCGGCACCAGAGTCTGCCACCCTCACTCACTCGCACGGGACTCACACCTGGGGAATCGCCAACGCCGTGACCGGTAACGGCATCGGTGTGGCGGCTGCCTGCTGGAACTGTCGTGCCATCGGTGTGCGCGGTGGCACCGGGCAGATAATGTCGCCAGCAGCGGTTATCAGCGGTATCTACTATCTTGTTGGGCGTGGTGCACGCATTCTCTCACTCAGCTTCGGGTCAACGAGTGCCAGTCCGCCGATGGAGGATGCCTGTAACTTCGCCCGTGCTTCGGGTTGCCTGGTGGTTGCTGGCGCAGGTAACAGTGGTAACTCCAACCGATTCTATCCGGCAGCTTATGATAGCGTGATAGCAGTAGCAGCCAGTGATGAGGCGGACCTGCGGCCTTATTGGTCGAACTTCGGGGACTGGGTCAGCGTGACTGCCCCTGGTAACACGATTCTCTCGACAATGGCCAATCACTGGTATGCATGGATGAGCGGAACCTCGATGGCCACTCCGCTGGTAGCCAGCGCTTTGGCCTGGATCTGGTCGGTTCACCCTGAATACAGCCCCGCCCAGATTGAGAGTACTCTCTATGCCGGGTGTGAGCCGATACCCGAGACTCTCTACCAACAGGGGCTGATGGGGCGGGGCCGCATCAGCCTCAGTCAGGTGGCTATGCCACTGATGTATTGCGACCTACGACTGACCGACCTGCGGATAAATGACGCGAACGGTAACAACAATGGCCGACTTGACCCAGGCGAGACCGTTGCCTTGATTGTTACCTACTCAAACACCAGCGGTTGGCGCAATGCGGCTAACGTTCGGGCAACACTGACGTGTCAGGGTAGCGGGATTAGGGTCTTGCGCGATGTAGCCGGGTTTCCAGATATCCCTGCCGGTGCCAGTGGTAGTTGTTCAGCCGATTCATTTGTAATCTCAGCGGAGAACGGTGCGGCGCCGCAACGGTTGGACATCCGGTTGCGAGTTCAGGCCTCGCCGTCAGCGCGGTCGCCAGACACGGCCCTGCCAATCGCTTGTGGCCAGGCGCGAATAATGATTGTGGACGATGACAACGGAGCAGGGTACGAGCGTTACTATCTAGCGGCAGCCGATTCGAACCGACTGCTCTATCGTTTTCATGACCGGGCCACTCAGGGTTCGCCTTTGGCCGAGACTCTGCGAAACTATCCGGTTGTTATCTGGTTCTGTGGTGATGATTCGACGACAACCCTGCAGCCAGAAGACCGGTCAGCGCTTGTTTCCTTCTTGCGCAACGGGGGCAACCTGATGCTCTCCGGGCAGAGTGTTGCTCGGGACCTACACAACCGGCAGTCCGCCTTTCTTGGCGACTACCTTCGCGCGGAGTTCGTCACCGATTCTACTGGTCAGCCTTTCCTTGCCGGTCTGCCTGATGACCCAATAACCCGGGCCGAGACACTGGTGGCTGGCGGCAGTGGTGGCGCTGGTAATGGCTTTTCGCTTGATGGTATCCGGCCGATCAACGGTGCGAGCGCTTCTGCGCGCTATGTCGGGTTTGCCGACACGACAGTCAGTGGTGTGATTCGCTATGCTGGCAGCTATCGGCTAGTCTTCCTCTCGATTCCTTTCGAGGCCCTTGACCATTCACCGTCTCGATACCTGCAGCGGGCTGAGTTCTTGCGGCGCGTGCTCGCCTACTTTGGTGAGGCGCTGCCGGGAACAGCTGAGCCGCTGCCGGCGACAACTACCCGGCGGCAACCAGTGTTCCTGCCGACGGTTGTCAGCCGGTCGGCAGAACCTCGGTTTCCCGCGCCGACTGAAGATGGTGCGATGCTGCGAGTATTTTCAGCGGCGGGCAGACTTGTGACGAAACAATGCTTGGATGCGGGTCCTGGCCACCAGCAGCTATGGTCACTACTGGGCCGGTTGCCACCAGGCGTGTACGTTGTCGAATTGAGCACTGCTGGTATCAGTTGGCGGCAGAAACTGGTCATCGTTACTGGTCGGTGAGCGATTGACTTTGCTTCTGACGTAAGCTAGCATCATCTGTCGGCCTGTCTTTCAACTCACGGAGGAATGAAGATGAAGCCAACTACCCTCTTGCTCGCGCTAGCGCTCCTCTTCGGTCTGGCCGGAGCGGTGGACGTAACAATCACCTGGGACCAATGGCCCTATGGTGTTCGCTACATTGGTAGCTACTCGAAGTGGTGGATGAGTCCGGACGGCAGTCATGTGACCGTTCCGCCGTTCAATCCTGACGACACTATCTGGGACATGACCAATATTGGCGGTAGCCAGGTTAACCGCAACGCCGAATCGTGGATCATGGACCGCTCGGCTGCCCAGGGCACACCGCCTTCGCTCTGTACCTTCGCTGAGAAACAGATTCAGGGCGGTCAGACCTCTTGGGGTTATGAGCACATGGACACAACCGGCAGTGTGCAGAACATGTGGCTATACGGCTTTTATGCGCAGGGCACCCAAATCAATTACGACCCGCCCTATCAGCAGGTCTATCAATTTCCGATGCGGCTTGGCAATTCCTGGAGCTGCAACTGGAGCTGGAACTACCTAGGAGTGGATGAAGTCTATGAGCAGCGGCAGAACTACGTCGTAGCCCAGGGCTGGGTCAAGGTTCAGGCCGATACGACGCGATATTATCCCTGCCTGGTTATCAGGACATATTCGACAACGACCGATGAGATGGGACTGATCAACGAACGCCGGATAGTCCATGAATGGGTTGTTGCCGATCATGGCACGGTTGGCGGCTCGGTCTGTGTGATTCAGAGTCAGAATGGCGCAACATCACCGGAGTTCACTGATGCCGAGCATGTATTTCGAATGAAAGAGTTCCATTCGACATTCGACAACATGCCGCCAGCCTTTGCTCAGACGACACAGATTCCCTCGGGCTACAATCTGGGGCCGTTCGTTGTCTCTTCGCGAATCAGCGACCCGAGTGGCGTCATCCGTGACTCGCTCTATTTCCGGATTGGTTCCGGCTCGTGGGCAGCGGTTGGCCGCGACTCGTTGCGCAGCGGCGTCTATTACTACACCCTTCCGGCCCTGACTGGGGCTGACTCGGTTCGTTACTATCTGGCGGCTAGCGACAACACGACCAATCGCAATCGGGGAACTGATCCAGTTGGTGCGCCGACTGCCTACTACAGCTTCTATGCCCGCGACCCGGCTGACGACCATTTCCCACCGGTCATCAGCGGGACGACTCAATATGGCGACACCACCTATACTGGGCCGTTCCCCGTCTCGACCGTTGTGGTTGACTCCTGCTCGGTGGACACTGTGCGCCTGCTCTATCGGTTCAACACTGGTGCCGAACAGTCAGTCGCTCCGGACAGCGTGCGGGGCAGTACCTATTACTTCCGGATACCGCAGGCTGGTCTGAACACCTTCGTTCGCTACCGGATTCGGGCAGTTGACGGCTCGCCCAACCGCAACAGCGCCTACGACCCATCCTCAGGCTACTACTCGTTCAACGTAATTGACGGAACCGGGCCGACCTTTGCCGGCACAACCGAGCTTTACGACACGACCTTTGCTGGGCCGTTCTACATCAGCTCGCAGATTACCGACGTCTCCGGCATCTACGCAGCCAGCATCTACTTCAAGTTTGGGAGCCTGCCCTGGGATAGTCTGCCAGCCGACTCGTTCCGCGGCAATACCTACTCCTTCACAATCCCAAGGGTGACCTCGCCGATGTCGGTGCGCTACTACCTGAAAGCCTGGGACAACTCGCAGAACCGCAACCCAGCTACTGACCCGGCAAATGCGCCAAACAGCTACTATGTATTCTACTGCGACCCATCTGGTGCGATTGCCGAAGGCGCGGCGCGGCCGCTGTCAGCACTGCAGTTGAAGAGCGTCAATCCGCAGGAAGTCGTTCTGGCGCTGCCCGTGGCCGGGCCGGTTTCGATTGTGCTCTATGACATCAGGGGTAGTGTGATTGCGGCTCTTGCTGACGGTGTTTATGGAGCCGGCAATCTCCGGCTGGCAATGCCTAAAGACCTGGCTAATGGTAGCTATGTAGTACGCGTGGCTGCTGGCGACCTAGAATTGCGACGAACCTTCGTGGTTAGCCGCTAGCCCGGGTTATAAGAAAGCGGCGGGCAGCCAGTTGGCTGCCCGCCTGCGATTGAGCCGTAAGGGTGAGGGGCAGGCACCACTGGTGCCTGCCCCTCAGTCTTTTTCGCTACTGGTCGGTTACCAGCGCGGTCGGTCGTAGTTGGGCTTGCGGTCGTCGCGGCCGCCGCGACGCATTCCGCCGCGATTGCCGTAGCCACCGCGATGGCCACCAACGCCACCGCCTTCACGACGCTCGCGGGCCTCATTCACGGTCAGGGCCCGGCCGTCGAGCTGATACTGATTCAGCGCCGTAATGGCGGCGCCGGCTGCTGCGTCGTCCTGCATTTCGACGAATGCAAAACCACGGGAGCGGTTAGTAAACTTATCGGTCACGATGCTGGCGGAACTGACTTCGCCGTGCTGGCTGAAGAGCTGCCGCAGCTGGTCCTCGGTAGCGCTAAAGGGCAGGTTGCCCACGAAGATGCGCTTTGCCATCCTCTTACCTCCGGTCAACGGACACTTTGCTTGAAATGCTCAACGGGACCAGGCTGCGAATTCAGCGCAAGCTCCGCAGGTGCCTCAAGCGGGTTGTTGCGGGGTCAACGGTTTGGAACTGCCAGATGCTGACCCCTTGCTATCTGGCAGAACAATCCTAGCCGGGTTTGACCGGTTGTCAAGGGTTGGAATGGGTGGTGCTAGACCGCCCGAACTGAGTGGCCGAGTGCGCCAACCAGGTCAATGGCCCGTTCGGGGCAGACCTTGGTGCAGGCACCGCAACCAATGCAGCGCTCGGCAATCACCCGGTGCTGTTCGCCAGCCTCGCCCTGAATGGCCTTGAACTGGCAGACCGGCACACAGGCCTGGCAGCCGGTGCACTTGGGATTGATAACTGCCTTGGGCCGGCCAGGAGCCCGGTCAACAAACGACTTGGTCGGACAGCGACCGACGCAGATGCCGCAGTCGGTGCACTTGGCAAAGTCCATGACCGGCAGATTGTTGACCAGGGTCAGGGCACCTTCCGGACAGGCCTTCACGCAAAGACCGCAGCCGATGCAGCCAACGCGACAGACGTCCTTGACCGCCCGTCCCCGGTCGTGGGACGCACAGGCCAGATAGACGAGCTTGGTTCGCGGGATGAGAACCAGCGTCTGTTTCGGACATTCTTTGACGCACTTGCCGCAGCCGACGCACTTCTTCTCGTCAATGTCGGGCAGTCCGTCAGCGCCCATGGTGATGGCTCGTACTGGGCAGACTCGGACGCAATGGCCGAGGCCGACACAGCCATAGGCGCAAGCCTTGGGCCCGCCAAGCAGCAGGGCAGCAACCCGGCAGTCCTGCGCTCCTTTATATTGGAACCGATGCGGCGCATCCTTACGGCCGCCGCGGCAGATAAGAACTGCCACCTTGGGCTCAATCGCGCCAGCATTCTGGCCCATAATCTCGCCGATAGCGCGAGCGACATTGGGGCCGCCGACTGAGCAGGCATTGACCGGTGCGGCACCAGCAGCAACCGCGGCCGCATAGCCGTCGCAGCCAGGATAGCCGCAAGCACCGCAATTAGCACCCGGCAGAACGGCGCGAACCGCTGCCTCGCGCTCATCTACCTTGACTGCCAGTTTGACCGAGGCGATGACAAGAATAATGCCAATCAAGAGACCGATGCCGCCCAGGCCAAGAACCGCTTTGAGAATCAGTGCCCAGTCCATTGCACCCAGCTACATTGAGATGCCAAAGAGCGAGGTGAAACCGAGGAAGGCGAGGGAGAGCAGCGACGCAGCAACGAAGGCAATCGGGTAGCCACGGAAGCTCGGGGAGATGGGCGCGTCCTCAAGCCGCTCGCGGATGGCAGCAAAGAGGACAATTGCCAGCGCAAACCCGAGCGCAGTACCGGCAGCAAAAATCGTTGCCTGGAGCAGGTTGAAGCGGTAGTCAATGTTCAGGAAAGTGACACCAAGGATGGCGCAGTTGGTGGTAATCAGGGGCAGATAGATGCCAAGCGAAGAATAGAGGGCGCGAACGTGCTTCTTGAGCACCATCTCGACAAACTGAACAAGGCCGGCAATCACCAGGATAAAGACAGCGGTGCGCAGAAAGACGAGCCCAAACGGCAGCAAGAAGAGGTGATAGAGCAGCCAGGAGACCCAGGCCGCAAGCAGCATCACAAAGAAGACCGCTGCGCTCATCCCGACCGATGTCGAGACCGCATTGGAGACACCAAAGAACGGACAGAGGCCGATGAAGCGCATCAGCAGAATGTTGTTGACGAGAAAGGCACCAAAGAAAATCTTGCCGGCGTTCATCAGCTCGCTCCCCGGCTGCGAGTGGTCAGCCGGTTGAGCAGGGCCTTGAGCACGCCGATGAGAAAGAACGCACCCGGCGGAAAGACCATAAAGAGGAGCGGCGAGGCGCGGTAGAAATCAGGCGTGACAGCCCGGCCAAAGATGGTGCCGGCAGCGAAGAGTTCGCGCAGGGCACCCATGATGAAAAATACAATTGCCATGCCCAGTGACTTGCCAAGGGCGTCGAGCAGCGAGTCGAAGACACCGTGGCCATAGGCAAATGCCTCGGCCCGGCCGAGGATGATACAGTTGACCACAATCAGCGGCACAAACACCCCCAGCACCCGATAGAGGGCCGGCTGATAGGCCTGCAGCACGTAATCAATAATCGTCACAAAGGTCGAGATGACGATGATGAATATCGGTATCCGCACCGAGCTCGGCACCAGCTTGCGAATCAAGGAGACGACAATGTTCGAGCAGATGAGGACAAACGACGCGGCTGCTGCCATTCCCAGGGCATCGCGGGCAGTCACAGTTGTTGCCAGGGTGGGGCAGAGGCCAATCATCAGTACAAGAATCGGGTTCTCCTTGAGAATACCGGAGAGGAAATAGTCTAGGCGAGATTGATCCTTCTTCATTGTTCGAGATAGTGGCGATACTGTTCGATGCCGTGGCTGATGCCGTCGGCCACAGCCCGGGAAGTGATGGTGGCAGCCGAGATGGCGTCAACAGTGCCGCCATCGCGCCGGAGGCGCACCTCGGCGCTGCCCTTGCCGATAAATTGGCGACGAAACCACTCTTCCTGTGCCTTCATGCCTAAGCCGGGAGTCTCCTTCATACCGCCAGCGCCGACGCTGATGGCGGTGACCAGTCCGGCAGTATCAAGCCCGACCACGACTGGCACTGGGCCGCCATAGCCGCGGGGCGCAACCTTGAAGACGATGCCGACAAGGGTGCTATCGTCTGCCCGGCCAAGCCAGACCGTGCCGGTTTCGACCTGGACAAAAGTTGCCGCCGCAGGCAGGACCGAACGGAGCGATGCTTCGAGGTCAATAGCAGCTTGCTGCTCGATGCGGGGCTTGGTGACCCGATAGACCTGGGCCAAGGCAAATGCTGCCAGCACGCAGACGAGCACGAGCGAGAGCACCATCCAGACGCG
The DNA here is from genome assembly GCA_965649295.1 of Caldifarciminota bacterium. GTDB lineage: Bacteria > Hydrothermota > Tepidihabitantia > Tepidihabitantales > Tepidihabitantaceae > CBFGKH01. The sequence continues at coordinate 3,291 of CBFGKH010000010.1, read as the reverse complement.
GCTTTGGTTCATGCTGCACTCCGCTGGGAGCGAACCTGCCCGAACAGCCGGGGCCGGGTGAGGCGGTCAATCAGTGGGGTCGCGATATTCATCAGGAGAATTGAGTAAGAGCAGCCTTCAGGATAGCCGCCGTAAAGCCGAATGAGCATCGTAATCACGCCGCAGCCGATGCCAAAGATAATCCGGCCCTGACTGGTGATGGGAACTGTGACATAGTCGGTAGCCATAAAGAAAGCGCCGAGAATCACGCCGCCGGCGAGCAGGTGAAAGAGCGGTGAGAAGTTGTTGCCCGGCAAAACCAGTGCCAATACTGCCATGGTGCCGAGATAGGCGAGCGGGATGCGCCAGTCAACAACCCGCATCACAATCAGCACTGCTGCGCCAATGAGCAAAAGTAGCGCTGAAGTTTCGCCAAGACAGCCGCCGATGTTGCCAAAAAAGAGGCGCTTTAGGGTGGCAAACGAGTTGGCCGCGGCCACGACATCACTGACCGGCATTCCGGCTGGGGCCAGCTCGCCGGCGCGACGTACCAAGGCCAAGGGCGTGGCCGAGGCAATCGCATCAATTCCCGACAGCGAGCCGCCGCGCGGAGCCAGCCACATCGTTGTCATGTGAGTGGGCCAGGAAACAAGCAGGAAGGCCCGGGCAGCCAACGCCGGATTGACAAAGTTGTGGCCGAGTCCGCCAAAGAACTGCTTGACCACAATTGCGGCAAAAGCGCCGCCGACAACCGGCAGCCACCAAGGCACACCCGGCGGTAGGTTGTAGGCCAAAAGCAGGCCGGTGACTGCGGCACTGCCGTCGAGCGGAGCCGGCTTGCGGCCAAAAGCGAGTTGGGCAAGCGAATCAAAGAGCACAGTGGAAGCGACCGCCAGGCCAGCAACGAGCAGGGTGCGCGGGCCAAAGAACCAGACCGAACCACCCAAGGCAGGCAGCAGGCAAATGACCACGAGCCACATGATTCGGGAGACGGTGGCTGGGCCGCGCAGGTGCGGCGAGGCGGCAACAATGAAGCGGTGGTCAGGCGGCAGTCCGGTGTTCGTGGCGGGTGCAGTTGCTGCCATCTACTTACTCCCGAGAGCGGCCAATTCGGCCTTAGCGTAGCGGAAGTTGTGGACGAGCCGGATGCGGGCCGGACAGATGTAGGCGCAACAGCCACACTCGATGCAGTCGGTGACGTGCTCACGCTTGGCTTCTTCCAGCCGGCCGCGCCGAATCAGACTGTTCAGACGCTGGGGTGCAAGTCCCATCGGACAGGCGCGAATGCAAGCGCCACAGCGGATGCAGTCGTGCTCGACAAAAATCGTGTCCTTGATGTCGAGGACGAGGATGCCAGACGTTCCCTTCAGCACCGGTGCCGAGTCAGAATCAACCGTGACGCCCATCATTGGGCCGCCCATAATCAGCTTGCCCGGGTTACCGACATAGCCACCACAGTAGTCAATCAGAACGCGGGTCGGCGTGCCGATGCGGACACGCAGGTTCTTTGGCTCCTTCACCCCGGGGCCAGTGACGGTTGTCACCCGCTCATACAGCGGCCGGTTGAAACGGACAGCATCGCGCACGGCAAAGGCAGTGCCGACATTCTGCACGACGCAGCCGACATCAAGCGGCAGTCGGCCAGAAGGGACCTCGCGCCGCAGGCAGGCCTTGATAAGCTGTTTCTCAGCGCCCTGCGGATACTTGGTGCGCAGCTTGCGAACAGTGAATCCCATAGGCGTGGCTGCCTCGGTCATTCGGGCAATAGCATCGGGTTTGTTGTCCTCGATGGCAATGATGACCCGGTTCACGCCCAAGGCTCGGGCCATCAAGGAGGTGCCCTCGACGATCTCGTCGGCCGATTCGAGCATCAGCCGGTGGTCGCTGGTCAGAAACGGCTCACACTCACAGCCATTGATAATCAACGTATCAATGGGCTTCTCTTTTGGCGGCGACAGCTTGATATGGGTGGGAAAGGCAGCCCCGCCCATCCCGACAATCCCAGCCGCGGCAATCGCCTCAACAATCTGCTCTGGCGTGAATCCAGAATAGTCGCGCTCGCCGATACCTTCCTCTAATGTATCAGCGCCATCCGAATCAATCACCACTGTTGGGACCCGTTTGCCGGTCAGCGGGTGAGGCAGGTCGCTCACCTCGGCAACCGTGCCCGAAATCGAGGCATGAGTGGGTACTGATACCCGGCCGCCGGGCTCGCCAATTACAGTTCCAGTTCGCACACTGTCGCCCTTCTTCACCACCGCTCGGGACGGAGCGCCAATGTGCTGGACAAGGGGGATAGTCACGCGCGACGGCAAAGGAAGAGTCTCGACCGGCTTGTGCTCGGTCGAGCTCTTATACTCAGGCGGATGCACACCGCCGCGGAAATTGAACATTGAACGGCCGTGATTGTAGTCCCTGCCTTTCGGCTGTCAAGGCAACGCAGGGATGCTGGTCGGCCACGCTCACCGGCGATTCCTCGTCGCTGGCGCTCCTCGGAATGACGAAAGCGATGGTGCCGCGCCGGCCAAATAGGGGGAGAATCGGCAGCACCCTTCACCAGTGCCAAGAATGGCCAAGACTCTTGCACGAACCTAGGCGAGAACATCTCGGATGGCTCACTGTAAGACCGGGAGGAAGGCATGTTAGAAGGCCAGTTCGGACGCGTCGGTCCAAAGAGCGAACCTCGCTCAGTCCAAGACTCGGCAATAGAGAACAGGGCCAGCAGAATCGAGAACCTACTTGGCAAGAGCTCCGGCAACAGCCGTCCAAGCAGGCGCAGCAAGGCAGCTCCAGAGGGCCCTAGGAGCAGGTTGGGGAACCATCCCCGGGACAGTAGGGTGGGATAGACGGAAAGTCGAAGTGCAAATCACAAGATACATTGCTACAGCGAGTTAGGGCGATATGCTCCATGCTATGACACAATACTGGCGGTCTTATTTCTCTTGCTCAAGACTAGCAGCCGGCGCGTATAACCTAGGATGGGGAGATGGAGCCGCACTGTAGTAAGGTAGTTAGTCTGTGCTCAACGCCTTTCGGCACCAGAGGGTTCATCACGGAAGGTGGACAGGATGCCTTCCGCAAGGCAGTCTTGAGTGCTCAACGCCTTTCGGCATCAGAGGGTTCATCACGAGCGGCGCGCCGAGCAGATGGCGGCCGACGGCCGTGCTCAACGCCTTTCGGCATCAGAGGGTTCATCACAACAGGGAAAGGGAAAATGGGGGGCCGCTACCCAGTGTGCTCAACGCCTTTCGGCATCAGAGGGTTCATCACTCAGCCAGCCAGGCAGCTTAGCCAGGAAGAACGAAAAGTGCT
>CBFGKH010000009.1:0-108283 GCA_965649295.1 Caldifarciminota bacterium | reverse complement strand
GAACCCGCCGCCGGTGGTGATGGCTGCGCCTTTGTTGACCGGCTTGGTGCCAGCGGTGACGTCAGTGAGCTTGGTCCAGGTCGTCTCGACCGGGTTGTACTGCCAGAACTCGTCGGTCTTGCCGCCCTTGATGGCATACACGAGGCCTTTGTCGGCGTTGTAGGTGATGCCGCCGCCGTCACGGACCGGGCCACCGGTCATCGTGTCACGACGAGCATACCAGCCCGGATTCTCGAGGACGAGACGAACGCGGAACGGCTTGGTCTTGACGTTGTTGGCAGGGTTCTGGTCGCCGGCGACGAATACCGAGCACTTGGCTACATAGTTGTCACCCAGCGCGTGCGGCTTCGGCCACTCGACAAACTGGAACGTCTGCGTCTGACCAGCCGCCAGCGTGAAGTTCTGGACATCGGTATAGACGACAGCATCAGAACCGTCGTCAATCGTGTAGGTCGCCTGGAAGGCGAGGCTGACCGAACCGTTGTTCGTAAACGAAGCCGCCGGGATGACCGTCATCACCGTGTCAATGTCGCCCGCCGGAACCGTAATCTGGTCGCAGGCGATATCAACGGTGCCGACCGAAACCGTATGCAGCATCGAGTCGTTGCTGGGATTCATGTCCGCATAGAAGTGCTTGAACTTGAACTCCCAGACACCGCCTTCTGCCGGCCAGGGGTCGAATTGAATCAGCCGTTCCTCACCCGGATCGAAGCTCTGGGCGTTCCGCTCGCTGACATAGCCGTCATTGCACTCAGCCCGGAGGTTGGCGGTAATCGGCTCGGTGCCGTAGTTCCTGAAGTTGACACGGACCGGAACCACGCCCGGGTTCTCCGACGGATTCGGCCGGACGATGCTCGTCACGCCGAGGTCGTCGTAGATGACATGGCAGTTGGCCACGACCTGGTCGTTCGACGGCCGCTGGTCGTTGGCCATCAGCGCCTTCGCGGTCATCGTGTAGTCACCCATCTGGCTCGGCGTCCACACGCCGGTGAAGTTCACAGTCTGCGAGCTGCCACTAGGCAAGTTGAGACCAAAGACCGTCTCGGCAAAGACGACATTCGAGCCAGCGTCGGTGATCGTGAAGGCAACGTCGATCGGACGGTCGTATGCCCCTTCGTTGGCGACGACGACCGCCGGGACATAACTGCCGCCAAGGTTGAAGGATGGCGGCGGCGACGTGATGCTACGCAGGGCGGCATCGCGACGCGGCACCGCAAACACGATGCGCATCATCCAGTTGTGGCTGCCCCAGGCATTCCACGTTGAGCCGTTGGTACTGGTCCAAGCGGAACGACCGGTGTTGTTCGCGTCAGCGCCAACATACGGGCCGGTTGCTGACCCTTGTGGCCACTGCACGCAGACGAAAATGTCGCCCGGCGCAGTAGCATCAACATTGCCGAAGTCAACATTCTGCCAGGTGAGGCTTGTCTGAATCCCGTCCGGCTTGTTGGGTACGGTCACAATCGGCGCTGTCAGGTTGGCAAAGCCGGAGCCGTTGTCCGGATAAACGCCACAACTGTTGAAGGCCGTCGTTCCGCTTGTTGCCACATAGAACTTACCGTATTTCAGGCGGAAGCTCGGTCCCGGAGGTGTGATACGCGTCGAGAACCAGTGAGTGGTGTCCGACGGATTATTAACCCAGTACATGGCCTCGTTGCCGCCGTCGTCGTAGGCATGTTCAACTTCAAGCCAGTAGGACGCGCTGATGGTTGTTGCTTTCCGGTCGTTGCCCGGATAACCGTCATCAGGGAGCAGCGTCTTGACCGTGTCGTAGTAGGCTCCTTCGGCCGGCGGAATCCAGTCGGTGAAGGAAACCGGCACTTCGGCACCGGCTGCTATCGCGACAAAGACTGTCTCGGCATGAACGATTCCGTCGGTCGGGGTGCTGATTTCGAGTGCCACCGGTACCGACGGCTCGTCAATCGTCGCGTAGTTCTTGACCACTGCGCTCAAGGAAGTGGGCACACCCGGCTCTGGGTTCGGGTCAGCGGCTATCGAAACAACACCGACGTCATGCGGAGGAATGTAGTTCGGCGGGCCGGCGACGTCATCAATGAAATGGTAAGTCCCGTAGCCGCTAAGGCCGCGGAAACGAATGAAGGCCTGGTTTGTCTGTGTAAGACCTTCGAGGTCGATCGCGCGGCGATTCCAGGCCTCACCAGCACTGTTGATCGTAAGTAGCGTGGTCCAATCAACGCCACCGTTGGTTGATGCCTCAACGTAGATATAGTCGTAGGCGGCGTAGCTGTTGCGCGCAAACCAGAAGGTGAGCGAGTCGTTCGAGTTCTGAGTGAGGTCAAGCTGGGGCGAGGTCAGGGTGTCAGCCGAACCGGAATAGTAGTTCCAGCAGTCCCAGCAGGCTGACGCCGGTGCGCTATAGAACGATGATGTCGTACGATACCAGGGTGTCGAGGAACTGCCGAGGGTCCAGCGCTCAGGCGGGAACGTAGGATCGGTAAAACGCTCAACCCAGGCATTGACCTTCAGCGTAACTGATTGACTGTTGTTGGCTGGGTTAGCATCGCCGACAAGATTGATGGAAGCAGTGAAAGTGTAGACACCAGTCTGAGTTGAGGTCCAGCCTGGGAAGGTGACGACTTCATTGCCGTATTGAGGAATCGCGGCAGCGGTCGTCGCGGTCAGGTTATAAGGCCCGCCCGGACCAGTGATGTCGAGGTTGATGGTCGTGCCAGCCGGAATGTCCTCAGTTCCAAAGTTCATGACGGTTGCGCTAGCCGTGAAAGATTCGCCAACTACGTAGTCACCTGGCGTGACCCCAGTGAGAGCCGTAATCGCGCCGTCAACCGGGTTCGACGCAGTCGTGATGTTCAGCCCGATGTTCGGCCGATTGCTGAAGACAGTCAAAGCGCCCGTTGGCGGAGCCGGGTCCTGGTAAGCGTAGGCACAGGCATTGGTCACGCTCGTGTATTGCCAGAAGGGATATGGGTACTCATACTGGTTTGCCGGGCCGTCTTTCATGCAGAACACGGCCAGGTTTTCGCCGGTATATGGGAACGGCGTGATGGCCTGAGTGAGCCAGCCAGTGCCAGCCCAAGCGCGCGTACCGTCATAGACGAGCGTCGGGTTGAAGTTCGCCATATGCTGTGCCCAGGTCTGGCCAGTGGGCACCTGCGACAAGGTGGTATTGGCCAACCAGATCTTAAACGGGTAAGTGGTGCCCGCGCCGGCTGTCGCCACGTACCAAGCGAGGTCAGTGATCGTACCAGGACCACCGCCCGCACCAGTAATCTCAGCGGCAGTATAGATGCTGATGCTGTAGGAATAGCCCCAGTAGGTGTTGAAGGGTGCGACGTTGGTTGTAGCAGTACCGGTGCCGATGTAGAACCAAAGATCCATTCCTGGTGGTGGCGGTTTTATCTCGTAGTGGTCCGGAGCAGGCAACTCCGGTGGCTTCACGAACTGCTTCTCAGTCTTAGCAGTGCCGGTGGTCGTAAGCGGTGGCGTTGCTGCTACCGCGACACCGATTGCGAACACCAGCACGAGGACTCCTAGCAGTCCTTTCTGCATCGTGCCTCCTATAGGTTTTGCGCTTGCGCGCTCTTTTTTGGTTAGACACGGCGCCGGCAATCCGGCAGCCGCGGCCGAACCGTTGTTCGGCCTGTCTCGTGCTCTGACTTTTCGGATGCGACCCTTGGGGCCTTATTCTACCCCCCCACCTAGTATGCTGTCAATAGGTTTTTGTGGTCGCCTGTGGTCGCCGCGACCGGGCTAACAAAATGTCCACGCTTGACATCGGACGAGCAAGGAATAAGCTCAAATATAGCGCAACTAGAATCGCACTTCAGGAGGTGCAATGTCCCGCAAAGCGTTCTCTGTCTCACTAGCTCTTTTCGCTCTGTTCGCTTCGGCCGCATCAGGTCTGCAGTTGATGGGCGAACTCTTTACCGGCAGCCACCGGGTTGTTGTCAATCAAGTGACTTTTGACGGCGAGGTTTTTCAGGTCGTTGACTGGGCCGGCGACACGATGACCTACGATACGACCTATTTCGATGTGCGACAGTTCCCGCGCAGCTTCCGGCTCTATGCCCGAGTTGACGACACGCTCGACCTACCGCTGCGACCACCAACATTCGAAGAGGGTGTCTGGTATGAGTTTGACCTAACACCAGTGGATGCAATGGTCAGGTTCACCCGCGTGCCGGCTGGCATCAACGGCATCGGTCAGGCCAGACCTGCCGCAATTCGGCCGGCCCAGAACCCGACCAGCGGCCCGGTCCGCCTGATTGGCTCACTTCCGGCAGGCAGTGTTCCACGTGTCGAGGTGTATGACGGTGCCGGGCTTTTGGTGCAGAGCTTTGACGGACTGGTCTGGAATCGTCGCGACAGTGCTGGCCGAGCGGTTGCCGCTGGCCTATATCTACTGAGGGTGAACAACGGCAGCCAGAGCAGCTTGTTCAAGATTGTCCTGACCGATTAGTCAAACCTGACCGTTATGCTGCAGGGACGTCAAAGACGCCCCTGCAGCTTTTGTGACCAGCTAGCTGCGATTGTGTACTTCATAGTACACTAAGAATACTGCCAACTTATTCGGCCATCTGCTTGTAGTAAGATTAGTTAGCTGTCATGGTGAGAATTTGGGGGGTCATCCCCCGGACAGTCCCATCTACCCTCTCCAGTTCTATGAGCTGATGAGATAGTTGCGGCGTGTCCCAATCGGTGTTAGTACCAGTGTCGGGCCCAATGTGATGATTGGCTCCGATTTCTCTTTACAGGCCTGCGGTCAGGCCTACAATCTAACCAGAACCTAACACTACAGGAGGCCCGGTGAGCAGAGTTGTCATTTTGGCCCTGGTCGGCCTTGTTTTCCTCTCCCCTACCTTGGGGCAGAGCTGGCTTGAGATTCCAGAGATGAAGGTGAAGGTCTATGCTACACCAGGACAGGTGCAGACCTTCCGCCAGCAGGTGCTTGAGTTCTACGCAGCCACGCCAGAGTGGTTTATCGGCGCCGTGCAGAAGCCGGTTTACGAAGAGCTCTTGGCTAAAGGCTACCGTGTCGAGGTGTTGGTGCCGGACGTTCGTGCCCGGGCAATGGAGTTCGACGCCTACTTCCATTCTTACGTTTACTTCCGCGATACTTGGGGAATGATTGCTGCTCAGTATCCGAACATTTGCCGGTTTGACACGATCGGCACCTCGGCCGGCGGCCGGCTGCTTGTCGCAATGAAGATTACTGACAATCCCGATGTCATGGAGGGCGAGCCACGCATCTGCTTTGACTTCTCGATTCACGGTAATGAGAACAACGGCTGTGAGATTGCTGACCATGTGATGAAGCAGTTGTTGCAGAACTACGGGGTTGACCCGCTCGTAACCTATCTGGTGAACGAACGGGAGATATGGCTCATCCCGATGAGCAACCCTGACGGCCTCGTCTCACGCTCGCGCTACAACGACCACGGCATTGATATGAACCGGGATTACGGGTATGCATTTGACGAAGGGGCTGGCGGCGGCGCGGTGCCATTTCAGGAAACCGAGGTGCAGGCGTTCTACCATCTTGCCGAGGAATATCCGATGGCAGCGTGGAGTCAGTACCATTCGGGTACTGAGCTGGCGATGCAACCGTGGGGCTACACGACATTGGCGACGATGGATTCGATTATCCACGCCTATGAGATGAACCGCTACGGCACCATCTGCAACTATCCGAGCGGCCAGATAGCACGCGTCCTCTACTCAGTCAACGGCGGTTCAACCGACTGGTATTACGGTGCACGCGGTGCGCTCGGCTACGCAATTGAGGTCTGTGATGGCCAGCCCAGCCCGCCTTCGCAAATTGATACCATCAACCGTGCCAACTGGACGGCAATGAGGGAACAGATTGTCCGCGTGGCCTGGGGTATCCGTGGTTATGTTACTGATTCGGTCACCGGCCAACCAGTTGCGGCCCGAATCGAGGTCAATCCACCGGGCTGGTTCACCTATACCGACGCCATTGGCTTTTATCACAAGAACCTGCGACCCGGCACTTATAGTGTAACAGCAATAGCCAACGGCTATGCGAGCCGGACGATTAGTGGCATCGTGGTTCCAGCCGACACCTATGTGGTCGTGAACATCACGCTGCCGCCGGACAGCACCGCGCCGGTCTGCGCCTTCAAGGTCAATACCTGCAAGATAGCTCAGTCGCCAGCCAACTCCAATCCGACCAATGCCTGCTGGGCTTTGGGTCGCCGCGACAGCCGTCGCTTCTCACTGGGCAATGGCGGGTTCGTTACCCTTGATATGGGAGCAAACACGCCAATCGTCAACGGCCCCGGCTATGACTTCTTTGTTGTCGAAGACGACGGCGACCCTGAGGCTTGCAGCGTCTTTGTTAGCAACAACTGGCTTGGACCGTGGCGCTATGTCGGGTTCGGCACCGGCACCCAAGGTTATGACCTGAGTGCGGCTGGCCAAGCTATTGCTCGATTTGTGCGCATCCGCGACGATGGCAATGGCGGCACTGGCCCATATGCCGGGTTTGACCTTGATGCTGTTGAGGCAGTTGTCGTCAACGCGCCGGCAATCGTCTATGAGACAAAGACAGTGCTCGATTCGCCCCCCGGCGGCAACAACGACGGCAAGCTTGACCCGGGCGAGACCGCCGGCCTGCTAGTTACCTTGAAGAATGCCGGCCGTGTTGGGCTGGCAGCCCTTAGTGCGGTGCTGCGGACGAGCGATGGGTTTGTCAGCATCCAAGAGTCAATAGCCCAGTATGGCGCGATGGCGCCAGATTCTGTGCGAACAAACACAGCCTCACCTTTCCGCATTGCCGCAGCGCCAAATACGCCGCGCGAGCACAGCGCCCGGATGACCATCTACCTCAGCGGTACCGATTATGAGGACAGCATCGGATTTGAGATTGTAGTTGGTGAGATAAGGCCGATTGACCCGATCCCGGATGGACCGCGCACCCCAGCGCTCTACTGGGCTTACGACGATGTTGACGTGGGCTATTCAGCTCGACCAACCTACAACTGGGTAGAAATTGCCAACATCGGAACGCGGCTGACCTTGTCTGATGACCAGACCGCAACGGTCAGCCTGCCGAGTGGCTTTGGCCCGTTCCGATTCTACGGCCAGAACTACAACCAACTGGCAGTCTGCTCCAATGGCTGGGTTGGTCTGGGTACGACAACGAGTTCGGCCTATACCAACACGTCGCTGCCCAACACTTCGCTGCCGCCGATGTTCTGCCTCTACTGGGATGACCTCTATCCGCCGACCGGTGGTGGAGTCTGGTATTACCACGACGCGACCAATCACCGTTTCATCGTCGAGTATGACTCGGTGCCCTTGTATCGGAATCGGACAGCCTTCCAGAAGTTCCAACTGATTCTCTACGATACGACACTCGCAGCCGGTGATGGCAATTGCAAGGCGGTAGTCCAGTATCAGATTGTGTCGGACCTGACCTCATGCACGGTTGGTGAGCAGGACCCAACTCGAACCATCGCGATTCAGTGCCTCTTTGATGGAGCCTATAGCCGTGGCTGCGCCGCAATTGAACCGAATCGGGCAATCAAGTTCGCAACCGACGACCCGACCGGCGTCGTGGTAGCTGACCAACCTGAACCTGGTCGGTCGCAACGACTCTGGGTAAACAGTAATCCGGTAGGCGGCACTATCCACATTGGCTATGTCCTGACGAGACCCGAACGGACACAGGTCGCCGTCTATGATAACAGCGGCCGACGGATACGACTGCTCTTCGAGGGACAGCAGTCGGCTGGCAGACATCAGCTAATCTGGGATGGGTGTGACGCCACTGGCACCAGGCTCGCGGCAGGCGTCTATTGGCTGCAGCTCCAGAATGACTCTGAGCTGTCAACGACCAAGGTCGTCTTCACCCGCTAGTGAAACGCAAGTCCTGGGACTGCTACTTCCTCGACATCGCCCAACTGGTGAGCGAACGCTCGACCTGCCTGCGTCGAAAGGTGGGTGCTGTCCTGGTACGGGACAAGCGGATTCTCTGCACCGGTTACAACGGTGCTGCCCATGGTTTGGCTCATTGTGAAGAAGTTGGTTGTATTCGTGAGCGACTTGGCATCAAGCCAGCTGAACGCATCGAGGTCTGTCGTGGCATTCATGCCGAACAGAACGCCCTAGTGCAGGCGGCAACGTTCGGAGTGAGTGTTGCCGGTGCTGTGCTCTACTGCACCCATGAACCGTGCATCACTTGCGCAAAGATGCTCATCAATGCCGGTATCCGTGAGTTTGTCGTTGGCAACAAGTATCCGGACAGGTTCGCCCGTAAAATGTTGAAGGAAGCAGGCGTCAAGGTGCGCGAGCCTGCCTAATCAGGCTCCCACAACCACTCGGCGCCCGCCGCGGCGGGCGCCGAGTCATTGCAGTGCCCGGCGACTGATGTAAGTAATCAGTCCTGGCTGGGCAACCCAGAGTCCGGTTGAGTCAGCAAATAGCGACGTGACCTTGCCAGGCCCAAGACCGTTCTGCTCATCAAGGAAGGTCCAGGTCCCGTTGGTGACATTGCCGATTGCCACGCGTGAACCGCCGGCAGCGAAAACCAGATTGTCAAAATTGGCCAGGGCCTGAACCGGCTGCTCAAGGTCAAACCCTGGCGGCACGAAGAAATTCCAGACATCGTTTGTGTCTAGCCCCAATACTCCTCCCCGAACTCCAAACCAAAGCCGGTCTTGAGCCGAACCAGCAACCGCCCAGATACCCCAGTCACTGCGCAACCATGGGTCCTGTACCGGCACGACGCTGTCGCCGTCCACAGCAAAGAGGCCGACGCTGGTGCCGAACAACACCCGGCCGGCACGTTCGGCGACGGCCTGCACCGGCATACCGACTGGTAGTAGCAAAAACGGGTTTTGCCCATCCGCTACCTGATAGATACCGCTATCAGTCCCCACAATAAGACCGCCACCAGTATGCCAGATTGCGTTGATACTCTCTCGCCGGCCGACGCCAAGCAGGCCACGATTGGCAAGCGGAACATCAGCCGGCAGCCACAGCCCGGCCTGCGTCGAATAGTACCGCCAGCTAGTGTCACCGTTCATCATCACCAGGCGGTTAGGTGAACGCAACCAGAGCTGGCCACCATCATCAAGAAACTGCGCCGGCAGTGAATCAGCCGGGCCAAACTGAACCCGCTGCTCAGCCAGCCCGCTGCGGAGACCATAGACAATCACACCGCGGCCAGCCGTGGCGACGAACAGACGCCGGCCAGAAGGGTCAGACCGGACAAGAGTCATGGGGAAACTCTGCAACTGCTCGTCAAGAACCACCCACGGAACCAGGAACGAATAGTCGCGCGGGCTGCTTGAGTCACGGGCACCATACCATATCGCCCGTGTCGGAGCATTGCTTGGCTCGAACTCATCGAGCAAACGATGCTTACGCCAGTAACCTGATGCCGTTTCGAGCCAGACGCCGTTATCGTTGACGCCAATCGAACGAATGTCCGGTGGCGATTTCAAGCGCCGCAGCAGGTCTGTTAGTTCGATGTAGCTGTAAAGGCCGTCATCGGTCAGAATCAGCAGTTCGTTGCGAATCGGGTTGTGGCAGCAAAGCTTGACCTCGCCCGATAGCCCATCAGCCCTGGTTACGGCTGTGACACAGGAGTAGTCAGCGCGGTCAACAACGTAGACCCCCAGCCGTACGCCAATGTAGAGTCGGCTGCTACTTACACTGAGACATCTTACTTCATCCATCGCGGGATAGTCACGGCGGAGTGCCGGAGCAATTGCCTCGAGCGTTGCCAGCAGCAGCAAACCGACCATTGAAACTCAGTTACTTGTCAGAACCGACCGAAAGGCAGCCGGCAAATAGCGCAGCAGGTCACCGGCGCCAAGGCAGTATTCTGTCATCTCCGGCACGGCGATATCGGCAGCAAGGCCGTGTAAGAAGACAGCCGCAGCAGCCGCATTTGGCGGACTGGCACCCTGCGCAAGGAGGCCAGCGATCAGTCCAGTCAATATGTCGCCGCTGCCGCCGGTCCCAAGACCCGAGTTGCCGTTTGGATTGACTAGTACTCGACCGGCCGGGTCAGCGATTACGGTTGAAGCTCCCTTTAGGACAAGTGTTGCCGAATGCTCCTTGGCCCAAGCACGGCTGTGCCCAATCCGGTCAGAATTGACTTCCTGGGCGCTCATGCTGGTCAGCCGGCCAAACTCACCAGGATGAGGAGTGAGGACGAGCGGCGCAGAAAAACGGCTAAGCACTTCCGGGTGGGCCGCAGCGATATTCAAACCATCAGCGTCAAGTACGGTCGGACAGCGGACTGCCGGAGCAAGCTCAATCAAGAGCTGACTGGTGCGGTCAGCAGTTCCCAGCCCTGGGCCGATAGCAACGGCGTCAGCAGTCTCAAGCAGCTTGCGAAGCGTCGGCCCTGACTCGGGACCGAGACAATCCGCGTTACTGTCGCCTAGCGGCACCTTCACTGCTTCCGGAACTGCAGCAGCAATCACTGGTTCAATCAAACGCGGACAGGCAACACGAACAAGCCCGCATCCGGAACGAACCGCGGCCGCCGTCGCAAGGATTGCCGCACCCGAGAAACCAGCCGAACCAGCAATGACTGCCACCGTGCCAAAACTGCCCTTGTGGCCATCCGGCCGGCGTGCTGGCAGCATCGTCCGCACAGCAGCACCGTCAAGCAGAAACTTATCACCGCCCTGAAGCAACTCTGGTGGAAACCCAATATCAGCCACGATGACCCGGCCGGCATGGGCTCGGCCGGGATAGAGCACGAGCCCGGGTTTCTGGGCCCCCATTGTCACGGTCAGTGCGGCCCGTACAGCCGGGCCTGGTGCTGCGCCGGTGTCAGCATCAACACCTGAAGGCACATCAACGGCAACAACCAGCGCAGTACTTGTGCTCATCTCCTCAATTGCCTCGGCCGCCTTGCCCGCTGGTGGTCGCTTCAGTCCGGTTCCAAAGAGGGCATCAACGATGACTGCCCCTGACTGTCGGCAGGCATCAATAATCATCCCCGGCACATACTGTTCAATCCGGCAACCGCTCGCCACCAATTGCGAATACTTGACGCGCGCATCATCACGTAGCTCGTCCGCCGACCACAACAACAAGCAGCGCACCGCTAGTCCCGCCTCGTGCAGCAACCGGGCAACGACGAACCCGTCGCCACCGTTGTTGCCTCGACCACAGACCACGACAAAACTGTGTTCTGCCAATCCAGCAAGAAAATCGGCCATTGCCGCAAGAACGGCCCGGCCGGCATTCTCCATCAACGTTGCTGGCGGAATACCGAACTGGGTTGCTGCCCGGCGATCAATCTCGCCCAGTTCGGCAGCAGATAGCAGACGCAACATTGGGTAAGACGATTATAGAACCGGCATCTGACCAGTCAACCAGCCTCGCTCTCGGCTTGACATCCTCTTCGGAATCGAGCAATATGACTAGGCGATGGCGAACCGCATCAACTCAGTCTTTACCCTTGACGACACCTTGCTCGCGGCTGCAGTCGGTGACGCTGGTCTCCGCCTAAGCACCACCAACGGTGGCGCCACCTGGCAACGCCGGCCGGTCCCGACAACGGTCAATCTCTATTCGATGAACTATCCCGGCCAGGGGGCGATCGGCTACATTTGCGGTGACAACGGTACGATAATGCGAACCGAGGACACCGGCGCAAATTGGAAACTGCTCAATTCCGGAGTTTCTGAACATCTACGTTCGATTCGATTCCCGGTCTCGCCTCAGGTCGGATTCTGTGCTGGTGACAACGGAGTAATTCTTCGCACCGCCGACGGCGGACAGACTTGGCAGCGGCTTGCTGTCGCCACTGACCAGAAGATAATGGACATGTGCTTCCCGACCGACGAGTTGACCGGCTATGCGGTCGGTCTGAATGGCACCTTGCTCAAGACGACGACCGGTGGCACTGTCTGGTTCTCGCAGACCGACAACCTCAATGGTCTGCTACCAGACGTCAACATCCTAGCTGTTCACTTCCCGGCTGATGACGTGGTGGGCTTTGCCGTCACCAGCTCCGGCCATGTGATATTCACCGACTCTGGCGGTGAGGTGTGGCGACCACTGCCAATGGACTTCATTCTGCCGCCGCTCTACTCGCTTGACTTTCGCCATGACACGATGGAAGGTTTCGCCTGCGGTGCTAAGGGTACGCTGGTTCACACCAGTGACGGTGGCAGAACCTGGGAACGGTTCAACACCGGCGTCAGTTTTGACCTCTACAGTATCCGTTTCTTTGCCGACGGGGTTCGCGGCATCATTGGCGGTGACGAAAGAACGCTTCTCTTTACGACCGACGCCGGCAACTCCTGGGTACCGGCGCTGGTAGATTGGTAGGGATTCCACTTGGATACAGCTCTCACTGTTCCCAGTGATATCACCAACTATACGGTTGAGTTACTCGAGAGACTCTGCCGCACTCCCAGCCCGGCCGGTCACACTGAAGCGGCAATCCGCTTACTGGAGGCCGAACTTGACCAGTTGGGCATCAGCCACGTCCGTACGAGTCGCGGTGCTCTCGTCGCCTCGATGCCTGGCCGCGATGCCGGGCCCCATCGCACCCTGACTGCTCACGTCGATACACTTGCTGCAATGGTTAAAGAGCTGGACAAAGATGGTCAGGTTCGACTGACACCAGTCGGCGGCTATGCGCCAGGTTCGATCGAGGGCGAATACTGCACAATCGAAACCTCAGCCGGAAAGTCTTATCGTGGCACCGTGCTTTACGAAAAACCGTCAGCCCATGTCAGCAAGGACGTGGTCAACGCAGCGCGTGAGATCGAGAACCTGGTTGTCCGCGTTGACGCCGAGGCCAGTACCAAGGAAGAGCTACAGCAACTAGGCATCGCTACCGGCGACTACATCCATTTCGATCCACGCTTTGAATTGACTGACACCGGCTTTGTGAAATCACGCCACCTCGATGACAAGGCCGGAGTTGCCTGCATGGTCACGGCCATCAAGTGCTTGCGAGATAATCGGCTGCAACCGCGCCACGCCAGTCACTTCCTTTTCAGCACATCCGAAGAAGTCGGGTCAGGTGCGTCGTCTGGTATCCCAACTGGTACCTACCAGCTCCTCGCCATTGACATGGGCGCAGTCGGCAAGGGACAAGAGTCAGATGAGTTCTCGGTTGCAATCTGCGCCAAGGACTCAACCGGCCCATTCGACTATCGTCTGCGCCAGCACCTTGTTGACCTTTGTCAGCAATTTGCCATACCATACAGGGTTGATGTCTATCCCCACTATGGCTCCGACGCTGCTGCTGCTGTCCGCGCCGGCGCCGACGTTGTAACTGGACTCATCGGCCCCGGCATCAATGCCTCTCACAATCTCGAGCGCACTCATCGTCGGTCACTCGACGCCACCATTCGGCTCATCCTGGCCTATCTCGTTTCCGGCTAACCGCTGTTCTCTCCGGCTTGACCTCTCAAGTGTCTCGGCTAGAATAGCCCACCGTTAGTCAGCCTACACAGAAACTACAACCTTCGGAGGTAATGTGGCCAAGCGAACAATCGTAGCCATGCCTGGTGACGGTATCGGCAAGATCGTCCTCCCTGAGGCAATTCGCGTGCTTGAGGCCGCTGGTTTCGCGGCGGATTATGTCCACGGCGATATCGGCTGGGAGTTCTGGTGCAAGGAGGGCAACGCTTTTCCAGAACGAACTGTCAAGTTGCTCGAGACCCACCGACTTGGTCTCTTTGGCGCCATTACGTCAAAGCCCAAGGACAAGGCTCAGGCCGAACTCGATCCGTCGCTCCAGGGCAAAGGATTGCAATACTTCTCGCCCATCGTCACGATGCGCCAGCATTTCGACCTCGACATCTGTATCCGCCCCTGCCGCTCATTCGAAGGTAATCCCCTCAACTTCATCCGTCGCCACGACGGAGGCTTTGAGGAACCTAAGGTTGACGCCGTAATCTTCCGCCAGAACACCGAGTGTCTATACGTCGGTGTCGAGTGGACCAATCCGCCCGATGAAGTAAGACGCGCACTGGAAACCCACAAGAAGATGCAGGCCTTCAAGCACGTGCCATCGGCCGACATGGCAATATCGCTGCGCATCTTCACCCGGCAGGCCTGCGAACGCATCTGTCGGGCCGCGTTCGAATACGCTCGCCAGTTCGGCTACAGTTCGGTGACCGTCTGCGAAAAGCCCAACGTCATCCGCGAAACTTCAGGAATGATGGAAGCTGAAGCCAAGAAAGTCGCCAGGGACTATCCCGGCATCGCTCTCCGTTCTGATAACATCGATGCGGTGATGATGTGGTTGACAAAGAATCCGGAGAGCTACGGTGTTATCGTCGCCGGCAACATGTTCGGTGACATAGTATCTGACGGCTTTGCCGGTCTCGTCGGGGGACTCGGCTTTGCCTGCTCTGCCAATATCGGACGCGATGTCGCCGTGTTCGAACCAACTCACGGTTCAGCTCCGAAGTATGAGAAGCTGTCGCCATCAATTGTCAATCCGATTGCCATGATTCTTGCTGCCTGCATGATGCTTGACCACATCGGTGAGACCGATAGAGCGCAACGCATACGACGGGCAGTTGCACGCGTCATCAAGGAAGGCAAAGTGCGTACTTACGATATGCTACGTCTGCCCGGTGGCCCAGATGTAACTGCTCGCGGTGCGGCCACGACTCAACAGATGACAGACGCTATAATTGCTGCACTTTGAGGAAGAGAGATGATCACCGCTAGTCAAATCGAGGAAGTCTTCCTGGATCAGTTGAACGAGATTGGGGACAAGGAAATTCGCCAGAAGGTGGTTCAAACCTGGCTTGAGGGCTGCCGACAGGGTAACTGGACTTCAATTGAGGAACTGCACAAGCTTCCCTTCACCTTGCTCACCAAGACCTACGGCATCAGCCTGATAGAACATACCATTGCTGTGACCGAAGGAGCCTGTGCTCTAGCTGACGCGCAGGAGAATGCCTACAGGCAAATGCCGTACAAGATCAACATGGACCGGCTCATTGCCGGCGGCCTGCTCCATGACGTGGGGAAACTTATTGAAACGGAAAAGGACGGTAAAGGCGGCTATCGCAAGAGCTCTCGCGGGATGTATGCACGACACCCCATTTCCGGAGCGATTCTGGCTGCTCAGGTAGGTCTGCCTGATGATATCGTCAACACCATCGCCTGCCATGCTAAAGAGGGTGAAGGCGCGCCCAAGGTCGTGGAAACAGTGCTTATTCACCAGGCCGACTTCGCAACATTCGATCCGTTAGTCATGCTCGACAAGGGTCAACTACTACAGTAGCCATGGCCACGATTGTCGAAAAGATTATCGCCGCCCATTGTGGTAAGTCGGTTGCGCCCGGTGACATCGTCGAGCTGGAAATTGATGCACGCGTGGCACGCGATTTTGGGGGTGCCAATGTCGTCCAGGCGCTTGAAGAACACAATCTGGGCATTGCTGACCCGAAAAGGACATTCTTCACCTTTGATTGCAATCCTACCGGATCAGACCAGAAGTATGCGGCTAATCAGCAACTCTGTCGCCTATTCGCCCGCAGGCATGGAATCCGCATTTATGATATTAACGCCGGCATTGGCACGCACTTAGCAATTGATGAAGGCCTAGTTGGTCCAGGCGAAACACTGGTCTCAACCGACTCACACGCTAACATCCTCGGCGCCATTGGCGCCTTTGGTCAAGGCATGGGCGATCAGGATATTGCTCACGCTTGGGCCTACGGCAAAGTCTGGTTCGAGGTTCCACCGACGATCCGAATCGAACTTATCGGTGAGCCCAACCCCGCAATCACCCCGAAGGATGTCGGACTTGCTTTGCTCCGGCACTTCGGCGCCGACGGTCTGCTCGGCTATGCTGCTGAGGTCTACGGCAACTATGCTGACCGTCTCAACCTTGACGGCCGCATAACAATCTCCTCGCTCGGCACCGAAATGGGAGCGATAATCATTCTCTTTCCTCCCAACGATGAAATCATTGACTACTGCACGGAACGAACCGGCCGCAAGGCAATGCCTGTCAATGCTGATGGTGATGCAAAGTATGCCCGGGTCGAACGGCTTGACCTAGCCGGTCTCAAGCCACTCATTTCTCGTCCAGGTCATCCTGAAGATGTGGTCGAGGTCGGCACTGTCGCCGGCCGCAAGATTGACTCAGCCTTCATCGGCTCATGTACTAATGGACGTCTCTCTGACCTCATGGCCGCCGCCCAGATTCTCACCGGACGCCAGGTCGCGCCCGGTGTCGTCCTAAAAGTCGTACCTGCGACTGATGCTATTTGGCAGAGGTGCATGCATAACGGCCTACTCGAAGTATTCAAGAAGGCCGGTGCACTCATCGGCAACGCCGGCTGCGCTGGATGCGCTGCCGGTCAAATTGGCCAGAACGGGCCTGGGGAAATTACTGTCTCAACTGGCAATCGCAATTTCACTGGCAAGCAGGGCAAGGGCGAAGTCTGGCTTTGTTCACCCGCTACCGCGGCCGCGTCGGCTGTTGCCGGCATCATCACGACTGCCGATACCATACCGGCCACACCAGCGGTTTTCACTGTTGACGCCGGCTCAACCAGGGCATCAGAATCAGGCCGACCGGCGTCCGGTCCTCGCCCAACCGTTATCACTGGCCGGGTCTGGGTAATCGATCGTGACAATATCGACACCGATATGATATTTCACAACCGCTATTTAGCCATCACTGACCGCAGAGAAATGGGTAAGTACACATTCGACAACCTGCCGGGCTGGGAGGACTTCGCCAAAAAGGCTAGGCCGGGCGACATTATCGTCACTGGCGCAAACTTCGGTGCCGGGTCATCGCGCCAGCAGGCAGTGGACTGCCTCCTCAGCCTCGGTATCAGCTTAATTATCGCGAAGTCGTACGGCGCCATCTACTTTCGCAATGCGGTCAATGTCGCCCTGCCAGTGATGATAGCTGACCTGGTGAATGCGGGCGTAAGGAATGGCGACGAGGTCAGTGCGAATCTTGAAACCGGTGAGATTGTCATCAAACGTACGGGGCAGCGAGTTCAGGGACGGCCGTTCGCTAAGGCTCAGCTTGACATCTATCGGCGTGGAGGCCTACTCGGCTGAACAAGAATACACAACCCCGGGGCAACCCTCCAGGCCTTGCCAGTCGCTGGCTAGGCCCTATAATCTGCTCATCCGGGCTGACCAGTAGTTCAAGAAAAGAGGAACCCGATGCCAATGACATTTGCCGAAAAGGTGCTGGCGCGTAAGGCCGGCAGAAAGGAAACACACGCCGGTGAGCTTGTAACATGTAAGCCGGATCGGTTGCTGATGCATGACAATGCTGCCGCTATCGTTGGCAAGATTGCTAATGACCTCACTGAGTTTGGAGTCGCTGATCCTAATCAGCCGGTCATCGTCCTCGATCACGTCGTTCCTGCGTCCGACGAAAAGACAGCTATGAGTCATCAGCGAATTCGTGAATTCGTCAAGCAATACGGAATCAAGAACTTCTTCGATATCGGTACCGGTGTCTGTCACCAGGTTATGGTCGAAAAAGGTCTGGTTTTACCCGGTATGCTTGCGGTTGGTTCTGATTCACACACCTGCTCATACGGTGCGGTGAATGCCTTTGCGACGGGGATTGACCGAACCGAAGCTGCGGCTCTACTGTTGACTGGCGAGACATGGTTCAAGGTACCCGAGACAATTCGCATAACGCTTAGGGGCCGACTACCAGAAATGGTCTCGGCCAAGGACCTTGTTTTGACGATCATCGGCCAACTCGGCGCTGACGGCGCTGATTATTGTTCAGTCGAGTACTGGGGCGAAATCGGAAACTTGACGATGGACGACCGGTTCGTAATTGCCAACATGGGCGTGGAGATGGGCGCGAAGAATGCGGTCTTTCCTGTTGACGAAGTCACTAAGGGCTATCTCGCCGGAAGCGGCATCACCCGGATCTCCTGGAACGCAGAATGGGCCGATCCGGGAGCGAGCTACCGCCAGGAGCTCGAATTCGAACTGAACAGAATTGTTCCAGCGGTAGCAGCGCCTCATAAGGTTGACAACTACCGACCGGTTACCGACCTTGAAGGTCTTGAGATTCACCAGTGCCTCATTGGTACGTGTACCAATGGCCGCGCGAGTGACATCGCGGTTGCTGCTCGCATTCTCCAAGGCAAACAAGTTTCTCCCAATACTCGTCTGTTAATTCTGCCGGCCTCACGTAGCGAACTAAACAAAGCTCTCGACGCTGGTGACATACAGACGCTGGTTGCTGCCGGTGCAGTCCTGCTGCCGCCGGGCTGCGGTCCTTGTCTGGGGGCCCACCAAGGTGTCCTCGCGCCTGGCGAGCGTTGCCTTTCGACGTCGAACCGCAACTTCAAGGGCCGCATGGGTTGCAAGGACGCGGAGGTTTACCTTGCAAGCCCAGCCACGGTCGCGGCGACTGCCATCACCGGTAAACTGACTGACCCGCGAAAGGTGGCCTAAGATGAAAGTCTGGCATTACGGTGACGATATCAACACCGACATGCTGTTTCCGGGCAAATACACCTACACCTGTGCCAAGCCCGAGGAAATCAAGCCGCGCCTTCTCGAAGACCTTGATCCGACATTTGCTAAAGAAGTTCAGGCTGGTGATATCATCATCGCCGGCAGAAACTTCGGTTGTGGTTCCTCACGCGAACAACCGGTTGTTGGGCTGAAGGCAGTGGGCATCCAAGCGATTGTTGCGAAGAGTTTCGCCCGCATCTTTTACCGGGCTGCCATTAATCAAGGCTTGCTGCTGGTCGAAGCCCCGGCAGCAGTCGAGGCTTATCATCCAGGCCTGCCTGTTCAGCTTGATGCCGCCGCTGGCACCATCAAGATCGGCAATGACATCTACTCTTTTCCCAGGCTACCCGAAGAGATATTGGCAATCACTCGTGCAGGCGGCCTGCTCGAATTCACTCGCGCCAAACTCAGGACGCGGAAGGGCGCATAGATGGCTATAGCATCGGCGGGCCGACGCGGACCGGACGTACGCAGCGATATCTGGATCGAGGTCGAACCCCGTGACAGCGGCGGCATCGAACTGGAACTGAAGAGCAAAGTTGACTTCATGTACGGCCAGCCCAATCGCGAGCTTATCATGACCGAACTGAGCGCGCTAGGTGTCAACCACTGTCGTGTTGCGGCTGAGGACACCGGTGCTTTGCCATTTGTCATTATGGCTCGACTTGAAACGGCCGTCCGGCGAGCATTTCCTGGGTGTAAGGTTCCCGAGTACCTACCTGAGCCCGGGCCGACAATGGGCAGGCCGACAAACAAGGAGCGCTGGCGCCGCACAAGACTGTATCTGCCGGGCAATGAGCCCAAATTCATGCTCAATGCCCGCATCCACCAGCCTGACGCTATTATTCTCGACCTCGAGGACTCGGTACCGCCAGCTGAGAAAGACGCAGCCCTGGTTCTTGTCCGTAACGCACTGCGGGCAGTTGATTTCGGTTCATGCGAACGGATGGTGAGAATCAATCAGCTGCCGCGCGGACTCGATGAAATCGACACGATTGTCCAGGCTGGTGCCAATGTCATCCTCATTCCTAAGTGCGAGACCCCGGAACAGGTTATCGCTGTCGATGAACACGTCGCAACCGCTCAAACGGTAGCACGCCGGTCACACTCAGATGTCTTCTTAATGCCGATTATCGAGAGTTGCGAGGGAATGTTTCGTGCCCGTGAAATAGCCAGCGCTTCCAAGCGCATCTGCGCATTGACTTACGGACTCGAGGACTACATTGCTGATCTCGGAGGAACAAAAACTGCAGCCGGGCTGGAAAGCCTCTGGGCCAGATCACAAATTGTCAATGCTGCCAGAGCCGCGGGAGTTCAGGCTATTGACACTGTCTTTGCCGACGTTGATGACATGAAGACGCTTGAACTCAGCTGTATCACTGCCAAAGAGATGGGTTTTGAAGGCAAAGGTTGCATACACCCGCGTCAGATTGCCGTGGTCCACAGAGCGTTCACCCCTACTCGATTCGAGATCGAAAAGGCCCAGGAAATTGTACGCGCCTACAACAAAGCTCAAACGCGCGGCCTCGGGGCTGTAAGTGTCGGTTCGAAAATGATCGATACACCGGTAGTCAGACGGGCGATACGCACAATCGAACTAGCAATCAGCTGCGGTTGCCTGGACGCAGACTGGCTCAAGGAGACGCAATGACTATCGTCAGGAACGCTTTGGGGCGGCCTGTACCCACTGAAGTCAATGGTAAGCCGGCAGTTCCCTTCGCCGGAGTAGGCAAGTACCGCCCAGCCGGTCGCAAGGCCTGCCCACCAATTCCGACCTGCATTGACTATCCAGAAGACGGCAACAAAGTCCTACCTGACCTGCGCACGGCGTTGGAGAAGTGTGGAATTCGGGACGGAATGACCATTTCGACCCATCATCACTTTCGAGACGGCGACACTCTCGCGTTGCAGCTTTTCGACATCTGCGCTGAGATGGGCCTAAGAGACCTCGTCTGGTACCCGTCGGCCGCGTTCCCGTGCCACGCACCGATCACGAAACACCTTGATTCCGGTGTCATACATCACGTTGAAGGCAGTCTCAACGGCCCGCTCGGTGACTACTGCACACAAGGCAGGATGCGCGGCCTTGGTGTACTTCGCTCCCACGGCGGCCGGGCACAAGCGATTCAGGATGGCGAAGTCCACATCGATATCGCTGTGCTTGCGGCGCCGGCAGCCGACTGTTTTGGCAACGCAAATGGGATTCAGGGCGAGGCTGCTTGTGGCGTTCTTGGCTACGCCGTTCCGGACACGATGTACGCCGATCGCAGTATCATCGTCACCAACAATCTTGTACCTTTCCCCTGCATACCGATACAACTCCATGGTTCATACATCGACTATGTTGTCCAGACCGATTCAATCGGTGACCCCAAAAGAATTGTTTCCGGCACGACCCAGATCACTCGCAGCCCGGATCGGCTCTATATTGCCGAGCTAACAGCAAGGTTTATCCGCGATGCCGGAATCATGCGTGACGGATTTAGTTTCCAGGGCGGAGCCGGCGGCGTCTCCCTTGCTTTCGCAATCTTCCTCGCTGAAATGATGCGCGATGCCGGCGTCAAGGCAAGCTGGATTCACGGCGGCACAACTCGCTATCTTGTTGAGATGCTCGAACAGGGCCTGACCTCTGCGTTGATTGACGGTCAGGCTTTTGATCTCGACGCGGTTCACTCGATCGCCGTCAACCGTGGCCATGTCTCAACGACACCACTCATCAGCTACAACTATCACGCCAAGGGCAACTACATCAACCTACTTGATGTGGCCGTTCTCGGCGCTACCGAGGTTGATACCAGCTTCAATGCGAACGTCGTAACGCACTCTGATGGTCGATTGCGTCACGGTATTGGCGGCTGGCAAAACTGCATGAACGCCCGCTGCACAATACTATCCGTACCGGCGATGCGCGACCGTATGCCAATCATTGTTGACGAAGTCACAACCCTGTGTTCACCAGGCGAGCTCGTTGACGTTGTTGTCACTGAACTAGGCATTGCCATCAACCCCCTTCGCCCCGATCTCATCGAATCAACCAAGGGCAAGGGCCTGCCGATTCGGCCAATCGAAGACATCAAGGCAGAAGTTGAACGAATCTGCGGCAAACCGAGCCGACCGAAACTCACCGACAAAGTTGTGGCCGTAGTGAAATGGATTGACGGCACAGTTCTCGACAGCGTCTACCAAATAGCCTGAATTCAACGCCAACCCCGCCAGTCATCGCTAGCTCCGTTCTTTCGTTTGACGCATACCTTGACAATAGACGTCGCGTGCAACTAATTCGCTGCAGCTCGGCCATCTGCGAACCTGAAACCTATGCACTACTTTAGAAGCTTCTGGGCTGACATCCGACAGACCATTGCCGAGTATCCCGACCTGTTGGTAATCGCCGCCGTCGTGTCTATTACTCTCATAACCGAACACTACTTTCGCATACCGTTGAAAACTGACCCGGCTGCGCGACCTGCAATAAGGATGTTAATCCGCAGCGCAATTTTCTTGATCATCCCGGTGCTTAGTCTGCCATTGTTGCGACTCACCCCTCGTGCTGTGGGCTTACGCGTAGGCACCTGGCGCAAGTGGCTAGCTGACGTCCTCCTCCTCTACATACTGATGCTGCCGATTCTACTCTGGGCAGCCAAGCAGCCGCAGTTCTCGCGGGTGTATCCCTACTTTAGTTTTGCCCGCGTGCTGCCTACGGGTTTTCTCCTAGCACAGCTTGTCCGGTTAGTCGGGATGTTCGCATGGGAGTTCATTACTCGTGGCTACCTACTGTTCGGATTCGCCCGCCGGGTTGGCGTATCCGCTGCTCTCGCCGTCCAATTGATTCCCTTCACCATTCTCCACTTCGGCAAACCCCTGCCAGAAACCGCTGGTTCCGTGGTCGCTGGCGTTGTTCTTGGCATTCTTGCCGTTCGCGGTAAGAGCTTCGTACCTTGTGCTATTCTTCACTTCGCGATTGCTGCAACCCTTGATGCCTTCGTCGTTATCAAGGGTGCGGCTACCAACATCTATTGACTTCGCTTGCTTGATTGTGATAGAATAACCCCGAAGGCTGACGTATGGGATACTACCGGTCGAACCGGTACCGGATGTCAGCCTCTCGACTTTGCATGAAAAGCAAGAGATTCGGAGGCTTTTGTGAAACGACTGGCATTTCTCCTGGTGGCTATTTTGACAACGACCGTTCTTGCCGATGACGGCGCACGGCTGCTGATAATAACCACTGACGCACTGTACAACTCAATTCTGCCGCTTGCCCAGTGGAAACATGCTACTGGGCTCTCGACGCGGGTTGTCAAACTCTCGACGATTGGTAGCGACACAGGGTCGATTCACAGCTACATTCGCAACGCCTACAACAACTGGCCGGTGCGGCCCGAGTACGTTTTGCTAGTCGGTTCACAAAGCTCGCTGCCGGCAGTCTACTATCGGACAATGCCCTACGACTACGCTACCGATAACAACTACGGTGATGTCACTGGCGATTTCCGAGCCGAGCTACCGGTTGGTCGTTTTCCCGCCCGCACAGCAGCTCAGCTTGACGTTATGGTCGCCAAGACGTTGGCCTACGAACGCTATCCGGACCTGACTGACACGCTCTGGATGCGTCGCCTTGTGACGATTGTTCGAGAAGGCGGTGATAGCGACGACACAGTCTATTGGAATGACGCCCGCTATGCGGCCAGCCTTGCTCGTACCGCTGGCTGGGTAAGCTGTGATTCTTTTTCAAACTACCGTGGCCATTCAGCTAGCCATGTCGTGTCAGCGATTAACGCTGGCCGAGGCATTGTGCTCTATCGCGGCAGCGCAGTCGGCAACTGGTATGACCCATTTGCTGTCAATCCCGCCGCGACTAGCAACGGCACCAAACTGCCTGTGATTCTCTCCGCTACCTGTGCCACGATGACCTTGACACCGAATGAATCAATGGTTGGCGAGGCTTGGCTAAAGACCGGGACGGTCTCAGCGCTCAAAGGCGCAGTTGCCTTCATCGGTAACACCCATAGTGACAATAACGTTGCCCGCGTTCGAGGCGCCATAGCTCGTGGCTTCTTTACCGGACTCTTCAGCGAAGGAATTCTGCCACTAGGCAAGTTGCTCTTGCGAGCCAAGCAGCAGCTATACACTGAGTTCCCCTCACGCACTAACGACTACCGTGGTTTCAATCTGCTCGGCGATCCGTCCCTGCGCGTCTGGACGAAGACACCGGAGCGTCCGAGTGTAAGCCATCCGCCAACACTGCTCCCTGGCTTGCAGCGTGTCGATATCGTAGTCATCGCTGCCGGTGTCGCAAGAGAGAGCGCACTTGCTTGTCTCTCAATGGCCAGCGATACAACCGTCTATAGCTACGGCTACACTGACTCGCTGGGTGTAATCAAGCTCCAAGTTACACTACCGGATACGGGTCGGGTTCGGTTGGTCGTTACCGGCCCCAATCTCTGTCCGTACGATACCACACTACCGATAACTGCTACCGCCGTAAACACACCGGCCCAACCGCTAGCGATCAAGCTCGGCTGTTTGATGGCTAATCCGACGATATTCGGGCAAACTGTAACACTACGCTGGAACTCGGTCCTCGAACCTGGCCCGACTGTTAGAGTCTGCGACGCTACGGGCAATGTCGTGCGTACGCTCTTGCCTACCCGACCGAACGAGGTAATCTGGGATGGCCGGACCGAATCCGGCAATCAAGCACCGGCAGGAGCCTATGTCTGTATGCTTGAAACGCACGACCGAACCATCCCCCTAACGACTGCCCGCGTCGTCAAACTGAAGTGAACGTAGCGACCGATTACCCGGCGCAACTGGGAGCACACTTCGCTCAGCGGCCCCGAAGCACTTTTTGCGGCCTTCACTCAAGCAGGACAAGCTTCTCACACTCCACGGCGCCCGGCGTCCTGGACATAACAAAATAAACACCATTGGGTAGCGACACCGGCCACCACCTGACCGTCGTCTGTCCCTTGTTCAAAAGAAGCTGGGCAACACGATGCCCCAATCCATCGGTAATCTCCAAGGTCTGTACATTACCTCCGGAGAGACTAAACAACACCGGTCGGCCGCGCCGACACGGGCTTGGAGAAACAACCACCCGTCCCCCGCTGGCTGGCTCAGCCGATTGACGTTTGCCAACACCAACCGATGGCCCTGCTACAATGCCGAACGCACTGCCTGCTCTGATTGGCGCACTGACCCGCGGATGCCAGCTATTCCAGACATGAGTCAAACCATCGGTTCCGTCACTGTTCTGAAAAGCAACTGTGATCAGACTGCAGGCATTTGCGGTTTGGTAGTGAATAGTTACAAGGTTGTCGCAGCCTGAGCTTAAAACATGTTCATCGTAAATGTGTACTTGGACCTTCTCCCAATTGTTCGGCAAAGCAAAGTAAGGAACTGAGTCAAACTCGACAATGAACCGATGACCTGCTGTGTCGTACCAATACCAGATGGCACCATAGCGACTCGGGTCAAGGTCACACCAGAGGAAAGCGAGGATGTTGGCCGGTGAACCGCTGTAGGGCAGAATGATATTGACAAAATCTGGGCGTTCCGTTACTCCCGCTGCTATCCAACCGTTAGAGCAAATTGAGATCGAATCGTACGCCACACCATACCAGCACCATCGGCCAAACTGCACTGGTAACGGCACCGTCCTCGTCTCGTCGTTGCCTAGGGGCAGACGGGTTCCGATTCCCCGTAGTTCTATCCAGTCATAGTCAGGACATTGCTCGTATGCCGAGTCGCTGTAGTCAAACATACGATGGCCATACCTATCTGGCCCAAGCGGCAGATTCATTGAGTCGCCAATTATGACGGGCACCGAGACAGTGTCATCGTAGTGATCTCCGGCAAGTATTAGGTCGCACCAGGCTGCCTCTTCAACCGGAGCAGTAGGAGAAGCTCTAACCCGGAAGGGATTGACCACACAAGCCGTCGTCTCACCGGCTAGGACCGGCCCAAATTCGGCGTCCGCATCCAATACAGCAAGCGAACTCGACCGGCTCGAAAGTCGGCCAGTAGTCGCCGGAACGCTGCCACCACCTGCCTGCAGTACCAACCGCAGTATCGCCTCCTCTCCCGGGTCAAGCTTACCATTGACTATTCCACCAGCATCGTCAATCTCGAACGTTCGATACTCCAAACTTGGAGTGGTGCGGGTATGGAGCGAAATATTGTCGGCGAAGACCTTCGCCTCTGGTCGCCCCATTCAGCAGTCGTCTACAACATAGCCGACAATCCCTACTCGGATCGAGCGGATGTCAGCAACATTGACACCGAGCAGATGTTGCGCCAGCTCGACAGCGACATCAATCCGATAGTCATGCCATAGCGTATCATTCACCCGAATCAAGTAAAGCTTCGTATCGCTAACCCAGGTACAGCCAGAGGTAGGTTTGTAGATTCTGGTGGTACCAAGGACTGAATCCTGAACGTCAAGGTAGTCAAGATTGACGCAGGCCGCAGTCCATGTTGATTCGCTGCGTGTCGAGCAGTACATCTGACAGGAGACAGCGAACTCGAGTTCTAGGCTTGGCACCCGTACGACTTGGGAGAGTCGCGCCTCACGGTGGAGCGTCTTCTGAACCATCACCTCAAAGTCGCGGTCCGGATTCAGACTATGAAGCCAGCGCAACCGACAGTTGCCAGTGTCCGGGTAATTGCCCCAGCGCTCAAAGACCCAGCCATTGGCGATTGGGTCTAGCTCGAAGTCACCATTGATTACTAGATTGTTGCCTAGGAGCAGAGAATATGACAGCAGCAACAGGGCTAATCGATTCACCGCGTCTGACCCGCTGCGCTAGTAGATTGTCTGACCGACTTTTACCGGGTATGTGCTGATGCCGTTATCTACCTTCACCTCGTCAACACCAATCTCAACGAGCTTGCGCCCACCGATATCGTCGCCAGCTCGAAATCGACGGTCACCAACCAGCGCATAACGGACTCCACTCTCGTCGGTCATTATCGCCCGCAACTGATACGGACTGCTCGTCCGGACCCGCGAGTTCAAGTCAGCGGAACCGGTTCGTCTGCTCGACCGTTCCTCGTTGCGACGCACCATTGTCCGCTCCTCGCGCTCACGACGTCGCTGCTCGCGCACTTCTTCCTTATCCTTGCGCTCACGTCGAAGTGCTCGACTAGCGCGGGGAGACGCTTCCTTACGCCGCGACGAGCGGCTCTCCTCTGTTCCCTCTTCGCTCTTCACCCGCGTCGCCACCCTCGGCGCAGCCGCCGGCTTTCGACTCGTCATCAGCAACACCATAACCACAATTAGCGCCACGAAGATTCCGGCGATCAAGAGGTACTGCTGCATGGGGTTAGTCTTTTTGCCGCGCCGCAGCGGTCGCGGCCCCGAGTCATGTCTTGTTGCCATCATCACCGTCTCCTCTTGGCTGTGGCTGGACCGACGAACTACCTGTCACAAGTAGAAGATACCCAATCGCATCCGATACTGTCAAGCCGAATCGCGATCCTAGAAATCGGCTCGCAGCTCGGCCCCCAATCCGTGCTCAGACGGCCGGTCGGGTCGCTTCCGATATGAGTAACGGGCCGAAGCCGATAGGACCTTCGATATTGCGTATGAAGCCTCAATCGTGGCGCTGGGCAGCCAACCGGTAGGTTCGCTCATCGCAACCTCATATGGCATAACAGGAATAGTCGCCAGCCTTCGCAACAGTTCCAACGAACCCCGTACACGCCCGCGCTCCTGAATGAATAAACTCCGAGCCAGTCCCGCACGAACAGCCCAAACACCAAATGTACCTAGCTCCGGATGCCTTCTCGGCAGCTCCACCCTGCGCCATTCTATCCCGACTGGTAGTTCTAGACGTAACAATCGGAGCACCGGGCTGATCTCGACTCTACCGATGTCATCATTACGCTCGGCAATCGTTCCTCCAACTCGTTCATGCGCGCCTTCAATTCGAACCCGGCTACTAAACGGACCGAACTCTTCTCCGTAGACCTCAACCCAAGCCCGCGCTCGCCGGGAACACGTCCCTGTAGCCGCTACCAACTGATCCTCAGTCATGTCATAAGCAGTGCCAAGTGCCGGTGTCAGGGGCCAATCGGCATCAGCAAGCGCCATTCTTAGATCTATCGCCAGCAACCGGCGAAGCACACCGGTGTCGGTTACCGTTGCCAGATGACTGAACGAACCTTGCACGGTCACAGGCCAAACTTGACTCAGCTCGATTGAACCGTTGGCCGTCAACTCACGGGCCAGTGTCGTTCGCCCGGAAGGAACCAGCACGCGTTCGTAGCCACCCAGGGAATCGGGGAAGAAACGGCCTGTAGCTGAATCGCGGCGGTAAGCTCCCCGGCCAGTCCCGACGTAACTGAAAGTCTCATCGCGTAGCTGCACGCGGCGTCCAGCCTGCTCGCCGTCGAAAGTAAACCGGACACCCGGTCGCGGTGCCGCGAAGATACTAAGGCTGATGCCGACTCGGTTTCCCTCGGCGCTGCTCGCGGTTACTGCCGACCGACTGTTGTACGTAGCCGCCAGCGTCGTCCGATACGCGTCACTTGGCTGCCACTCAACCCGACCGCGTGCCAGAGTAGCGGCGTTACGCAGTGATGTGTCAGCATTGAACCTCTCGAAAGAATAGTCAATATCAAATGCCGTGTTGAAGCCGGCCTGTCTCGTAGCGATACCGGTCAGCAGATGATCCTCACGCCCAGTATCACTGGCAACAATTCGCCAACCCAATGACGGCAGAAGGCTACCCAATCGGGGTGCAATGCTCGCCTCGGCTCGACTCGTTGCGCCAACGCTTGTCCCTGACAACCTGACAACACCCAGTTCGAGATTCCCTGAGTAACGCAGAACCGAACTCGCATCACTGCATTGCAGCCTACCTGCCTCAGCCAGAATCCGAACCCCGGGAGCCGGTCTGACGAACAGCTTGACCTCATCGCCGGCCTGGCGCGCCGAGGCCCCAATTCCACCCCAACGCCAAGGGAAGTCAATTTCTGGGGTCTCGCCCGGAAACCTGAATCCTCTGCCAGCCATTCGGCGCGAATAACTGATGCTGCGGGTCGAGTCGCCCCAGACCACGTCAACATTGAGCGCCCCGGCCACAACCGCCGCAGCCGTGGTCGAAAAGAGGTTATGACGGGCCCCGGTTATCCCAAAGTCAATTGCCGTTGACCAGAGTCCCTGGCTAAGCGCAACCGTTGCCACACCCAGTTCACGCCGCTCGGGCAGAGCGACGCGCTTGCGGGCAACATAGTTACCCTGGCCCGCCCCGACGTAGCGCCAGGCCAGCAGCGAGTCATCATAGACATAGTCACCGGCAGAGTCAGCGACCGCCGTGAATGTAACTCGGTATTCACCCGCACCCGCACCGACATACCGATAACTGCTGCTGTCTCGCTGATACTCGCCCTTGCCAGGACCGACATAGACTCCTCCGTCAAACCAGGCAAAACCGGAATCGGCTGTAACTGAAGCCAGCCGCCTTTTTTCTGATTCGGTTAGCTCTCCGAATGTCGGCCGCCTGGTGTCATCTTCCTCGCGAAAGAGCAAGACACCAAGCCGAAACGGTCCAGACGTGGCAGTTGCTGTGCCAGCGACACTTGAGCGAACGTAATCGGTTGTGGCAGTTTGGTAGCTGATTTCGATGCGTGAAGACCGACTAATCTGCCGACGGCTTGTGAAGAAAACCTCACCGGTTGAGTAATCAATGGTGTAATCGGCGTCCCAACCGCGCTCGAGTTTCTCGCCGTCAAGCCAGACCTGCTCGCTGCCAGCAACGATCGTTGCCTCCCTCCCCTCAACAGCGAGGACATAGGGCCCCTGAACCCCATCTTCACCACTAATCGCCAGATAGCCTGACCTGCCTTTGGGCATGGCGTAGTGTGCTGTCATCTCTGTCCGCAACAGGTCCACGCCGGCCCGGGCACCAACGACGCGCCGTCTGATACTACCAAATCCTCCAGCCGGCAGCATCATGTCTATGTCGCCCATTGTCGCTCGCCAATGCCGTCCCCGAAGCTGGAGCAGCAGTCGGTCAAACTCATCAACACGCTGCGACATTCCTTCCGCTGGGATCCCGACTGCCGCGTCACTAAGCTCTGCTGCCACATCAACGCCCTCGACTCTGCCGCTGACCGTCAGCCGCGTGGACTGCTCAATGCCGCCAGCCGAACCCAACGAAACGCCCAGTGACTTGGTCCCGCTGACAACGAGCCCTGGCTCGGCCGATTCCTCACTCACCACCGTGACCTCAGAACCAGTTGCGACACTGCTCTCAGGGGTCGCCGCCGCGATCCCCACCACCATCGGCCGCGATTGATAGACCCTGTCGCTGCTACCCAGCAGCGGCTGCAGGCTACGATAGGTGAGAACCAAAAGGGACCACAATGGCGGAGCGCTGGTCAATACAACTAGCCCGCGATGATAGTCAACGAGGTATTCAGTACTGTCAAGAACCCGGTCTCCGAGATAGATCGATTCTGAACCCTCGACAACCAGCGAGTGCTGGAACTCAAAGACACGAGTGACGCCATCACCTAGCGTCACTACCGAGCATAGAACGCCGGGTTGAACACGAGCGGCAGTCGCTAGCAAAACAAGTAGCACCGAAATGTTCACCAACGCGCCGCGAACTAGCGGGCCGACAGCGCAACCAGTCGCCAGCCCGCAGTCAGGACGATGAGCCGATCCTCGATTGCAACAATCCGTTCCGGTCTCACACCCTCGGGCAAGAGGATTCTCAGAAACTTGCCCCCAGCCAGCCGGAAGACTTCGCCAGCCCCGCTCCTTGCGACATAGATGTTGCCGTTGGCGGTTGCGAGCAGATTGCAGCTAGTGGGCAGCTTCATTTCGCGCAGGACAGCGCCGGTTCGATTGAAAAAGACTAGGCGTGTCGTTCCGCTTAGGGCACAGAACTCATCGGACGATAGTGCCGCCATTGGACCGGGCCGGGGCAGGTCGGCGGCCGGGAGGAAGCGACGGCTCGCTCCGAAAACTGTCTTGAGAAATACTGCTCCCTGCTGGGCATCGGCAACCAGGGCTTCGCCGACCCCATAGGAAGCGATTCCGGCCAGCCGAACATTCCCCAGCCAGAGGGCAAGGCTGTCGGCTGCTCGCTGCAGCCGGTAGAGGTTGTGGTCGTTCCAGAGATAGAAGTAAGCCCGGTCGCTAGCACACCCGCGTGCGTTCACAACCCGTTGGGGCAGAACAACCGTATCAACCGGCAGTAGTTCAGGAGTAAAGCGCAGCAACCTGCCGCCGCCGACATCAAGTGCCAACACTGACTTGCCATCAACGCAGATGTCAACTACCGGCGAAGACAAGTAGGTTTCGGCCAGTACCGAGACTGGCTGGGATGGCTGCAGGACCGGAACACTGCAACCAGCAATGGCTGCCAGCCCGCCCAGCAGAAACCGCCAGGCAAGGGCTAACCTAGACCGACGTACGCGCAAACAGGGCTCGCTCTTTCACCACCCAATCCAGCCAATCTGCCAGTCCATCGCCAGTCCGCACCGACAAAGCCAATACCCGCAGTCCGGGTTTGAGCTTCCCAATCGCATCCCGGAGGGCAGCGAGGTCAAAGTCCACGTAGGGCAACAGGTCGGTCTTGGTCACAACCACAAGGTCAGACTTGGCAAACATGTACGGATACTTGATCGGTTTGTCCGAACCTTCGGCTACCGATAGCAATGTAACGTTCCGCTGAGCCGGCATGGCAAACTCAGCCGGACAGACAAGATTCCCGACATTCTCAATCAGCAGCAGGTCGAGCCTGTCCAATGGCAGTTCGGCAATAACCGGTTCCAAGCTGACAGCATCGAGGTGACATCCGCCCTCAGTGTTGATTTGCGTACAAGGCACACCCCTTGCCGCAATCCGCCGCGCGTCAATATCGCCGCAGAGGTCGCCCTCGATTACGTGAATCCGCAATTGTGAAGCCAATTTCTCCAGGGTCTTCTCAATGAGCGCGGTCTTGCCCGCGCCCGGGCCTGACATCAGGTTCACGCTCAGAATGCCGTTCCGTTGCAGCAGCTCAAGCTGCCGTGCCGCGACAGCATCATTGGACGCCAATACTCTTTTCAGGACCGCTATCTCTGCCAAGCTAGTCTCCTAAGTCCTCGACCTTACGTTCATCTAACCGCGGCATTGGCTAGCACCATCGCCTAACCACTTCAGTCGCTTGGGTTGGACCAGAACTGTCTGTTCGCGCGCCCGACCAACCGAAACCGAAATGATCGGGCAGCCGGTCAGTTCTTCAATCTTCCGCAGATAGCGTCGGCAGGCAAGGGGCAGCGAACGCCAGGTACGACATTGACTGGTTGGCTCCCGCCAGCCCGGCATGACACTATAGACCGGCTCATAGACACCGGCATGATAGGGCTCGAACTCGCCTAGCAAACGACCCTGGACTCGATAGGAGTGGCATAGCCGAATCTCGGGATAACTGTCGAGGACGTCCAGCTTCGTTATCACGAGACCCATCAGTCGGTTGTAGCGGACCGCGGCCCGAACAACCGGAGCATCAAACCAGCCGCAACGTCGCGGCCTGCCAGTAGTCGCACCATACTCGTGGCCAATATCCCGGATTCTTGCCGACTCCTCGTCAGTCATCTCGGTCGGGAAAGGACCGAGTCCGACCCGTGTCGTGTAGGCCTTGGCAACGCCGAGCACGTCCCGAATCCAGACCGGACTAATCCCGACCCCCGGCGCCACCCCACCTGCCCAGCACGACGATGCCGTGACATAAGGATAGGTGCCAAGGTCAATGTCGAGGTGCATACCTTGGGCTCCTTCGAAGAGGACCCGCCGGTCTTTGACCAGGGCCGCTTCAACCTCTTGGCTTACATCGGTCGCCATTCTGGCGAGCGGCCGCGTCAAGCGCCAGTAGCTGGCCACGGTCTGCTTGTACGACAAAGGTTCGGCCTTGTAGCGCTCCATCAGCAAGAAGTTCGCAGCCGCGATGTTGACGCGCAGCTTTTCCCGAAACGTCTCCTCGGTAAGCAAGTCAGCGACTCTGATGCCGACGCGGGCGAACTTGTCAACGTAGGCCGGACCGATGCCACGACCGGTTGTGCCAATCCGCAACGTACCCGCCTGGGCTTCGCGACAGCCATCGAGTTGAACGTGGTAGGGAAGAATAAGATGGGTGCGGAAGTCAACCGCCAGTCTCCCTTTCGGCCGCAGCCCGCGCCGCACTAGCGCTGCCAGCTCCCGATTGAAGGCCAAGGGGTCTATGACACAGCCGCAGCCAATCAGACACCTCGCCGCCGGGTTGAGCACTCCCGAAGGAATCTGGTGGAATGTGACTTCATAATCACCCACCGCCACGGTATGCCCGGCATTGGGGCCACCCTGGAAGCGCACCACCATGTCGGCGGTAGTGGCCAGAAAGTCGGCCACCTTGCCCTTGCCCTCGTCACCCCACTGAGCGCCGACAACAACCAGACTAGCCATTGCCAGTCGGCCTCAGAATTGGTATGAAAGCGAGAACTTGTAGTTGTCGGTCGGAAAGTCGTAGATCAACTTGTCAATGCTCAGGTCGAACTTGAACTTGGCATACTCGATGCCAGCCCCGAAACAGAGGCCAAGGGACTTGAACCGCCCCAGATTCTTACGCACCAGCACTTCGTCAAGGCCGTAATGAACCTGATTCTCGCCCGGCCGTTCGAGCACGATGCCGCCGCGCTGACCTTCAATGTCCTCAAAGTAGCCAACCCGAGCATGAATCAGATTGACAAATGAGGCCTCAACCCCGAAACTGCGCCAGGTGCTGCGCCATTCCTCCTGCAACATCCGGCCAAGGGTCTTGTCGCCATCAGGGTTGTAGAACATGCCGACCAGTATCTTGGTAAACTCGGGAGAGACCGTGAGTTTCACTATCCGATTGTCCACTGGCGTGTAGGCGACGCCCAGCCGCAGCATCCGCGGCAGTGGGTCTGATTCCCCTGACGAGGTATAGGAGATGTTCGGCCCGAGATTGGCCAGCGACATTCCGACTTTGAGAAAGTCGAAAGGCCGATAGAGCGCGCCGGCGTCGAGCGCCCAGGTGATACCGGTGCCGCCAGCCTCAATGCCAAGCTCCGGCATCACGCTCCAGACCCAATCCGGAACCAAGAAGGAATAGACAAACTTAGCGCCAACGCCCAAGCCGAGATTGGGCAGCACTGGGTAGCCATAGGAGCCGGTAACCGCCACATCGAAAGTCGTGTAACGGCCGAGGAATTCGTTGCGCTCGTTTATCACATCGGTTTCGCCAGTCGTCAGATAGACGACGTTGCCACCGACGCTGCCGCGACTGCCGAGACTATGCGTCACACCAGCGTATTCGTAGTACATCCCGGGATAAAGCCCGGGCAGCCAGTTGCAGTGCATCAACGTTGCATTTGTCCGGGGCAGGAAAGCCATGCCGCCGGGATTATAGAAAACCGTGCTCGCGTCGTCGGCGATAGCGGTAAAAGCACCGCCAAGCGATGTGGGCCGGGCCGCCGGCCAGATCATGAGAAACACTGCCCCCGGGTTCTGGCCGGCACCAGCAATGGCAACAACGA
Organism: Caldifarciminota bacterium; assembly: GCA_965649295.1. Lineage (GTDB taxonomy): Bacteria > Hydrothermota > Tepidihabitantia > Tepidihabitantales > Tepidihabitantaceae > CBFGKH01. Next base: position 74,284 of record CBFGKH010000009.1, on the reverse strand, counting down.
CCATAACCAAGCCAAGGACTCTCACAATCAAGCCGCTCCGCGAAAGGAGTGGCATCGGGCTCTTGCCAAAAGGACTATTCTGACTTTGGGGCATGGTTGATTATAGAACTCAGTATCACAAGCGTCAAGCTAGCCGAGCCCAAGCGCGGCAGACAGACCGGTCAGCGGCCGCACTCCTGACCAGCGTCGCCTCTGCCAGCTCTGCACCTCTTCCTGCCAACTGCTCGGCCTGCACCGCGAATCTCCCTTGTCCTGGCCAACTCGCTGGCCTGTTCTCTTGCCTGGCTGGCGGCCGGCGACTTCCACTACCCATCCTTGCTCCGGCTATACATACGCTCGCAAGCCACCAACCCGGCAATTCCCGTCCCCTGGGCCACCCAGTGGCCGTCCCCCTAGCCCTTACCTCCACCGTTCTCCGCAGCCTAACCCGCAGACTTGACCAAAGCCAGCAGCAAGAACTCTTACCCGGCCTATCTTCTAGCCTTGGCCGATTTCTCTTCTTGTCCCTCTGCCCTACTGTTTCGACCTGCCTCTGCTCTGTTCTTTGGCAGTGCCTAAACTCCAGCATCTAACCCTCTGTCTAACAATCTGTTATCGTGATTACTGGGACCGGGCTTGAGCAGAGCCTTTGCCAGCACCGCTACCCACCCCTTGCCTGGTCTTCCCGGCGATGTTATCTGGCTGTCCTGGGAAGGAGCGGCCGGAGCTACCCAACTGCACTCCGGCGCTCACTAGCGACGGACTATTAGTCGCTCGCAAGCGGTCGTCGTGCGCGACTGTCGGTCTGGAGCTGAACTGGTCAGCCGCAAGGAAACAAGGTAAACACCAGCCGGTACGATATTGCCCTGCTGGTCACGGCCGTGCCAGTCCAGTTGGTTGTGCCCGGCACGCACCGCCCGAGTACCAGAGTCAAAGACGAGCCGGCCGGAAAGGGTATGGACGCGGAAACGGGCTACCGCTGGTCGGCTGGACCAGAAGAAGAGACTCGTCGAATAGCGGGCCGGATTGGGAAAGAGCAGTAGCGAGTCGAGCTTCAACTCGGCAACACTGCTGCTTCTCACCACAACGCTAGTCGTGGTTCTGTTCAAGGCATTGTCACAGGCTACGAGCGTGATTCGGGTCGAGTCCTGGGCTAGACTGACCGGTACCGTCAAGGTCGCATGCCGGTACGAGTCACCGAACGCGAGCCGATCCGTCACATCAATCGGCGCAGCAGCACCGATGGTCAGCGTCACCGCACCAAACGGTGTCGCCGCGCCGAGCACGCCACTCGTGTCGGTCAGTACGACCTCAAGGGTGAAGTCCCGGGGCACGGTTGCACCGTCGGTCAGCCGGGTACCGTTACAACGCAGTTCGACCGTTGGACCAGCCGTGTCCTCACTCGGGGCAGTGTCCAACGCGAATTCAATTGTGTCGTTGCGCCATATCCGCTCAGCAGTGACGATCCCAACTCGGCATGACCGAACAACCGGCGCATAGTAGCCGTCCGCCACAAAGACGGTGTCGAGCGGAATCCCCAAGGGCAGCATGGTCCGAAAAGCGACCATCCCGTGTTCGATACGGCCTCGGCCCCGGCCTGCCTCTGTTCCCGCCAGCAGGTAGATTACCTGGCCCTGAGTTGACCGATAGAGCCGGCTGCGGCGCGGCCCAAAGAACCGCCACTCGTATTCGCCGGCCGAAGTGTCGAGCACTGCTCGGCAGGAGAGTTCAAGCAACGGTTGGGCAACACTGGGCCGAACCGTCACCGGAGCGGTCGCAACGGTCGGCAGACGTAGCCGCAGCGCTGGGTCGCCGAAGAAGTGATAGATGCGGTCGGTTGGCCAGGCAAGAAAGAAGCTGAGTCCGACTGTCGAATCCGGCCACGAGAAGAGTGGGGTCAAGAACTGACGACAGAATACCTGATTTGAACCAGAAGTGGTCGCCTTGGTTGCTGCCACTGCTGCAATCGCCCCACCCTGCCGGACAATATCCTCGGCAATGCACTCAAAGAGCCAGTCGTCGAATCTTCCCACCGAGCAACTGCCGAAGAAACACACTGGTGACCGGCCTTCGTTACGGATGCTGCTGGTGTGAGTGATGTTCAATACGCTCTCGTGCGTCAGGTCGTGACCTGCGCCATGACCAAAGAAGACCAAGACCAGACCGCCACGACCTAGCTCCCGCATCAAAGCAGCATGGGCGCCAGGCTTGTTCTTCACCCCGACATACGGATACTCGGTAAGATACACCTTGACCGGTTCTAGGGTATTGTCGGCGAGTGCGGCCATCGCCTCGCAATAGGCGATGTGGCCAAAGCCAATCGGGTCCGGCCGGCTCACCGACCCTTCGAACTCGTCGTCAGCCAGCAACAGAAAACGTCGCTGCCAGTAGCCAGTTGGTCGTGACTCATACTCAATGATTCGACTGACGTATTGCGATAGTTCAGTTCCGTCCCGGGTGGTCACTCGTCCAAGGATAGCGTCCGGCGACCCGCCATCACCCTCGAAGTCGGCATACCAGGCATCAAAGGCCATGACGGTTCGGTCATAGGCATCCGGATTGAGACCATAGCCATACTCCCAGGCCGGCACGCCAGCCGGTCTGGGGCCCAATAGCCCGCGATAGTCACAAGTCGCGTCGCCAACGAGCAGGACATAACTTGGCTGCTTGTCGGCAATGAAGTTTTTCACTGCCCAAGGAGATTCATTGCCGCCGCCATAGTCGTCATAGACCTCCTCGAGAACTGCGACCGCAACCCGAGCATTGCTGATGCCGGGAACGTTGCCGGTTCGATAGCGAGCTAACCGCTCTGCCGCTGCAAACTGGGCTGACGGTGCGATTATCCAGTAGTCAGCCGCCACCAGTCGGTCACGCAGCCGACCCGGCTGGCAGCGCCGAATCTCGCTTGGCCGGCGCAACTGACTCCGGGTCGCGACTGCAAACTCATTGGCTTGGCCAGCACGATGGCAGAAAGCAAGACTGTCGCCTTGCCAGAGCGGCTCGGTAATCAGCAACGGCCGTTCCGGCACGGTCGTATTGACCACATAGGGCAAGGCACTGACACCACGCAGCACATAGCGACAGAGACCGGTGTCGGTTGTCACAAAGAAAAGTTGGCCGCATTCGAGTGTCAGTCGCTTCTCGTACTCGAACTCGAAATAGTCAACCCAGAGCCGCTTGCCACCGTTGCCACGCAGGCTGAGCTCGATACTGTTGCTGCTGAAATCAAGTGGCAAGTCAGCAGCCAGGCTGAAAAGAAACGGCCGGCCCGGTGTTGCCTCGTTGAAAACTAATGTTCCGACCTGCCGACCATTCAATTTCACGCTGACAGTATTACCTGAAGAATCAGCAAGCAGTCGGCCAGCAATACCGAGGAGCCGAGACGGCGCTACTAGCCGAATGTCGGTCTGGAACAAAGCCTCCAACTGCTCCCGCGGCTTGTAGAGTTGCTGCCAAAGCCAGAGCAGACCCGAACGTGCCGGACATATCAAGTCCTTCTCGATGCGAGCCCGGCCAAGACCGGTCGTGACGCGCCTGGCCCCGATCGAATCAGGACCAAGCCCAGCCGGCATCCGCGCACCAGCCGCACCATTCCATGTCAGCCAGTATGCGCTCTGGTTCGAGTAGAGATTGGTCACATACTCGGCTTGCAGCGCAGTCCAGTGGCTCGCACCAATCCCCCAGAATACGATAACATCATCGGCATCAAACCTGCCATCACCGCCATCGTCAACATGGATCGGAACCGGCACCAACGAATCAAAGCTAGCCCCGTGGTCTGCTCCTTGCGGACGGTACAAAGCCAGGGTTGATACAGCCAAACCAGACAGTGACAACCCGGCCGCCGCCAGGTCGCGACCGGTAATCCCGTAGAGGCCGGTCGAATCAATTCTAATCCGCAGCCAATTTGCCGACCGGGCAAAAGGATTAGGATTGGCGCCCATCTCCACTACTCTCCAGGCTGCGGCAACCGTGCCGTTGAGAAGCCAATTTCCGACCACCGCGGTCAACGGGTCAGTGACACTCAGTTCAACCGGCTGTTGCTCGAAGCAAACGCGCAGCTCAAGGGACCGAGCAACCTGGACAGTTCTCTGCCCGGCATCGTATTGAACAGGCCGGAGGGTTAGCGGCACGAAACGAATCCCACGCCGACAACTGATCGCACCAGCGACTACCCAGCCTGACTGCCCACACTTCTCAGTAGCAGCGCCACTAGACTCTGCCGCTCCTCCTTCCCTCGCGCTCGCTGCTGGGCCTTGCCCGTCCCATTCATCTTCCCAAGAGCAGCGCGGAACCCGCGCCACTACTGCTGACAGCGAGTAAGTATCACGCGCTACTACTTCGAGACGGTAGCCACCGCTTTGCGGCAGACCAACGCAAATCGTCTTGCTCGGCAGGTCGAAGCAGCCTGGCTCTGCCACGTTGTCGCAGCCGTCCAGCTCCACCCTGCTAGCCTGACCCCGGGCCACCAAGACCGGCTCCCCAAACTCGACGCGACAGCTGAAGCCGGTCCGGTCTGAACCGAGAACCTGCACTTTCGGTTCTCCACTTGCCGCAGTCGCCACTGCCAGGCCAATTAGGAGACAAAGCCAAGACCTAGCGGCCATTACCGACCTCGACTACCCTAAAACCGAATGGCAATGGCGCGGCTTGCGCCATCGCCGCGATTGCCGCGACAAACGGTGATGAACCCAGTTCAGAGAACTGCACCTTGTCCTGGTAAGGCTCCACCTCACGGACATCAAGGACTTGCCCATCAACCACTAGGGCTACCAGTCGAGCGACTGAATCGGGTAGAATCGCACAAGTCAGAGTTGGCGAAAGCGGTAGCAAGGTATCAGGCCGAGCAAGCAGCGAGCGGTTAGCAAGCAGCCAATGTTCAAGTCGAACCCGGCGCGCGACATCGCCAGCCACTGGCTGGCCAGCCGTGTCTTCAGTGCGAACAGCAGACCAGAGCTCGACCTTGCCCTGTCCAACCAGCATTCCGAGGAGCGAAACCGGTAGCGCCTGGTCAACCATGACTCGGCCACCAGCCGCCAGCCGAACATCAACTCCGATTGACCGAAACCTGGCAATCAGCCGCCGTCGCGCCTGCTGCACAACACAGCAGCAGTGCCTCGTCTCGGGCTGGATACGAATCGTCTGGGCCGGGACAAACGGCAGCCGGATGCGCACCGGCCAACCGAACCGGCTGAACCGGCACTCCCAGCCACTCTTCCCGCCAGTCTCACGCACGGCTATGGCAACCGGCATTCCGTTACGGCCGATTCTAATCTCGCCCTGATACCGTCCAGCTGCGGCGGCATCGAACAGGGGCATCCGCGCCGCAAAGCCATAAACACCGGGACGCAGCAAGGATGCCATCGTATCGAGCAGGACTGCTTGCACCTGGTCAAGTATTCTGGTCTCCACCCCGCGTTGGGTCAGCAGCCACTGGCCATCATCGCCCTTTGTGTACTGCTTGCTGCCGCTAGCGACCATCGCCACCTGCGAACTGACCCCTTGGTTGGTCCACGTCCCGGCCCATAATTCGGTGTCGGGCCGACGACGCCAGCCCTGAAAACTGGCCGCTATCCCCCAACCCGCACCGGCGTGATAGGAGAGACTGAACCGGAACGAGCTCGCGCTGTCGAGTTTGGCCAGCGACTGCCGCAGGTCAATTGGCTCGGCCAACCCGACTGCCAAAGAACAATACCAGCAGAGAAGTAGCCCGGTGACAAGATAGCACCACCTAAAAGTCACTGCCAAGACCAAGGGCGACTTTCCATCCGGGATCGGCGGTGCTGGAGACTGGCTTTGCCCAGTCCAACTTGAGAGCGAAATAGGATATCTGAACCCGAAGCCCGAAGCCAAGCCCGACCTTCAGGTCTTTGAGCCTACCCCCCTGCCAGACGTGCACTGAGTCATTCACTACCAGTCCGGCATCGGCAAAGGCAACGCCACGGATACCACCGATTTCAATTGGCAGCGGAAAACCGAGCTTCAGCCGCTCAATAAACGGATACCGCAGCTCCAGGCTGGCGATAGAGAGCAACGGACCAGGGTTGTCAACGAACTCATACCAGTTGTAACCGCGGACATACTCGCCGCCCATCGTGTAGCGACTGCCATCAGGCCCCAGCCCAGCAGCAGCGGCAAGCCGACTGGCCAAAGTATAGCGCCGTCCTAGCCGCAAATAAGACCGCAAATCAGCATAGGGTTCCCAAAACCGCTTGGCACCAAATAGACTCAGGTCGCCAGCCAGCCGCGCCCGCACACCCCGGGCCGGCCCCTCAACTGTCCAGAGGGTGTTATCGAAAACAAGACCAGGACTCGCGTAGCTAGTCAGTACATTGCCGGCACCGAGAAGCTCATAGCCCTCGTCCCGGCGCAACACCCAAGTATCCTCGTGAACGACATAGCCGGTCAAGCCCAGCTCGGCCCGCAGAAACCGATCAAAGGGATAGGCAGCTATCGTCGTCACCCCTCTAGCAATCGGGTCAACCACCGTCAGGTTGTTCAGATAGTAGGCGTAGCCGCGCTGCTGAAACAAACCGAAACCGTAGTCAACCCGATAAGGCAGCAACCAGTAGGCAAAATAGAAATCGGAATTGACAATGTCACCGGTGATATCAGTCGCAAACATGAAGCGATGATTACCGAGGATGTCGCTGGCCGCCAAGTAAACAGTTCCGGTCACCCCACTTCGGGAACCAGATGACCAGGATGCTGCACCGAGCGCGTAGTCGAGCGCTAACCGAAACCCGAGTGGTCGCACCCGACTGAAGTCAAGGCCTGTGCTCGTACGCCGCATCGTATCGCTAAGTACAGAACGACTTGCCGTGGTATCCTCGGCCAGCCTAGTCAACGGGTCAGTCACAAGACAGACGTCCCAACCGACATTGTCGTAATAGGCAAAAGTAAGCTTCTTCTCGTCCCGCGAAAGCGTCAGATAGCTGACTTCACCGAGCAGCTCGGCCCGGCGGACTGGCCTGTTCTCGGGTAGTGAGTGAACAACAATCGAGCCGACTGAATCGAACACAGCATAGAGCAGTAAGCTATCACCAGACGCAAAGCATGGTGACGTGACCGTCGCATAACGTTCACTGATCCTTCGCAGGGTACCGTCTCTGTCACGCAGCCACACCGCATAGGCGCCGGGCCGCCATTCATCGTTCGGGTCAGGCCGATCCGAAACGAAAGCGAGCAACTGGCCATCACTCGCAACTGCCGGGTCGCGGTCATCGTAAATATCATAGGTCAGTCGTCTCGGTTCCCCACCAACGACCTCAGTCTCATAGATATCACTGTAACCGTTCTTCAACCCGACAAACAGCAGTCGCCTTCCATCGGCGCTGAAACGCGGCGAGTATGCTGCATCAAGCGCCCCATAGATGCGCCGCTGCACCCTGCCGCCAGGATAGGTAACTATGGTAATGTTGTCCCGGCCGGCAGTTGTCGTGGACAAAGCAATCAGCCGCTCATCCGGTGACCAAGCAACGCCCGGTCTGAGTATGTGCATACCCTCAAAGCCGCCCGACCGCCCACCGCGCACCACACGGTCAAGCACTCGGCCATCAACAGTCGAAATAACATAGACATCGGCGTATTCATTGCGGTCCGACACGATTGCAACCGAGTTACCGCTTGGGCTGATTGCCGGAGCAGTGTTATAGACCGACCCGTCGCGGACATGGTCAGTGAGCTTTCGCGCGAGCGTATCAAACGCTACCGACCGACCGATCTGCGGCCAATACTTCAGCTGCAACCATCGCGACCACTCGGCATTGAATCGCTCGATCGTCATCCCGAACGCGGCCGCAAAGGCGGCATCGAGACTACGTTTACTCCGCAGTAGATGGATGAACTCGAAAACACGATTTCGGCCATAGCGTTCGGCAACGAAGTGATAGAACGACTCGCCCTCGCGATAGACCAAGTACCCCATCCCGTCGTGCAGGTTTTGCAAGGGCACGAGCCGGTTGTTTAGCACCAAGTCGCGCATGAACGCCTCCGAGGTCTGGTTCACCCAACCCGACATAAACTCGGCCAGACCCTCAATGACCCAAAGCGGAATCCGAAACTCACTCACCGCCCCCAACAGCGCCGACAGCCGATTGCGGTAGAATAGCTGAAACTGAAAGATGTGGACAAGCTCGTGACCAATGACGTGATGCAGATTGCTGTAGGAACCGTCGAACGGAATGACGATTCGGTTTCGGATTAGTTCCGAAAAGCCGCCGACCCCCTCCTCAAGGATATCAAGGATGACGTTCGTCTCGCCAAACTGGCCGGGCGAAAGATACAGCAGTAGCGGTGTCTTACCTTCTAGCTCAACTCCTAAGTCGCGACTGATCGTCGCGTAGTACATCTCCGCCGAACGCGCGGCAAACTCGGCCAAAGCCTCACCACCGGAATAGAACAGTATCTGAAAGTGCTCGGTCTCGTAGCTCTTGAAATCGTAGGCTCTGGTTTGAAGCTTGTTCTTGCCAAAGTAGGAAACCTGGGCACCGGCTTGGGCAACAATGAGCAAGGCACTGAACAGACGTAACATCAGAGTGTTACCAGTCTAGCCGAGTGAAGTGTGCGGTCAATCAAGATGGTGGAGTTACTTTCTCGCAGCAACAAAGAGAAAAAGCCGCTCCGCCACTTTGTAGCCGTAAGCAAGCTCAGGCGTCGTGTGACCGTAGCAGACCGCGCCATGAGCGTCGAAACCGATAACGCCACAACGAATCTTTCGCCGCCGCGCTTCAGCCATGGCCAGCGTGACCGCCACCGAACCCGGCATTGTAGCCATCTTGGCGACAATCTCTCGCGCCAGCAGTCCTCGCATTATCTCCTCAGCCTGACCGGCGCAAGCGACCGCACCGCTTGGACCGGCATAGATACCAGCGCCAATGATAGCCGTGTCGCTGACCCTACCGCGCAAACGACCAACAGGCCCACCAGCTGAACTGGCTACAGCAAGCGCACCATGCTTGTCAACTGCCACTGCTCCAACAGTGCCGATATAGGTATCTTTGCCAAGGACCGCGTCGGCGCCCGTTTGACTTACCGTCTGTTCAACGCCGCCGGCTGCTGCTGTACTGGCCGCGGTGAATTGCTGCAGCCGCTGGCGTGCGCTTTCACTGACTTCATCACTTTCGGCAAATCCGCACCGACGCGCGAACTGCCGAGCTCCTTCGCCCGCAAGCAGCAGATAGTCGGTATCAAGCATCACCTTCTCGGCAACAAGAATCGGATTCCTCACCCCACTGATGCAGCAGACCCCACCAAATCGGCCATCCTGCGTCATCAACGCCGCGTCCATCTCCTGCTGCCCGTCAGCGTTCAACTCAGCTCCGCTGCCAGCATTGTACAACCCGCTCTCTTCGAGAATTCGCACTGCAGTCACCACTGCTTCCTGGGCACTAGCGCTTTGACGCAACAACCGATAACCCTCCTCGATGGCCGGAACAAGGCCATCGGCGCAGGCCGATTTGTCGGCAATTGTTCCCACTCCACCGTGAACAATAATCCCCAGTGTACGACTCTGCAACATGCCCTCCTATGCCTGACAACTTGGACAGAAATGGGTGCTGCGGCCGCCGATCCGTCGCCGCTGAATTGTACTACCACAGCAACAGGGTTCGCCGGCGCGGCCAAAGACTCGCAACCGGTGCTGAAACCCACCGGTTGCGCCATCGGGCAGAACATAGCGCGAGTCGAGCATCGTCGTACCGCACCAACGGATGCCATCCCGCAGTACCTGCCGCAGCGAGCGCCAGAGTCGAATAACCTCAGTTCTACTGAGTGAACCGGCCTGCCGATCCGGACGCACACCAGCCCGAAACAGCGCCTCATCGGAATAGATATTACCGACGCCACAACAGACCCGCTGATCGAGCAGCAGAGTCTTGATTACGGACCTTCTGCCCCGAAGTTTGGCCGCCAGAAACTCAGCCGTGAAAGAAGCGGTAATCGGCTCCGGTCCCATCTTTGCTAGTCCAGCTAGAACCGTTGGATATTGACCAGCTGCTTCGAGAGCATAGATGCGTCCCAAGGCCCGCGGCTCAACAAAAACCAGGACCAGACCATCACCCAGCTCGAAACGAGCTCTCTCAAATGGGAGTCTGTGACGTGACCTAGTGACAGCCAGATGACCGCTAAGTCGCAGATGAATAACCAGTTGCCCGCCGTTGTCTAACTGAAGTATCAGGTATTTCCCCCGCCGCAGAACAGCGATGATAGTCCTGCGACGGACACGGTTGGCAAAGGCCCGAGTACTAGCCGGGAAACCGACGATGTCAGCCCGCTGGACACGTACCGCCGTTATCTTCCGACCAACAACTGCTGAAGAGAGTCGGCGTCGGATGGTCTCGACTTCTGGCAGTTCCGGCACCTTTGTCTAGCTGCTGTGGCCGACCAAAGGGCCTCAGGACTGCCGGGCGCTGCGGATCAGTGCTTCACTTGTCCGCGCCGGCCCGAGTAGCTCGACTGCCTTCTTCACGTGCGGGTCGCGGCGCAGTCTGACCTGATACTCTCCGCGCATCCCCAGCAACTTACCGACCACCTCGCGTTCAATCTCGCCGGCGATGTAATCGCGGCTGGAATCGAACTCGGCATCGGTGAACTCGAGATTCTTCACCGTCCTTAGATAGTTACGGAACTGACCGAGCACGACTGAGTCGGCCACAAAACTCGCGTTCAAGCCAGCGTGACTGTTGTTATAGTCGACCGCGAAGTCAAAGAATGCGTCACGGGTGATCCGCAGCTCAAATGACGACAACCGCTCGTAACCAAGATAGTAGTCCGGAACAATTGCTCCGCCACCAGAAACCGGCAGCCGCAAACGCCCAAGCGTCCGGTACTGAGTCGTATCACGAGCAGTGCTGTCAACAATGACGGCACCCTCGCGATCGTGGCGTCGGTTGATGCAGCGGCCACTCGGGGTGTACCAGTAAGCGGTAGTGATCTTTACCGCGACGTCGGGGCCGAGTTGATGGATAGTTTGAACAGAACCTTTCCCAAATGTCGTGTCGCCAAGAACGAGCGCCCTTTCCCAGTCTTGGAGCGCCCCAGCAACAATCTCTGAAGCCGACGCGCTGCCACGGTCAACCAGTACAATCATCGGGTAGTCGCCGTGCTTATCCTCCTCTTCGCTACGGTATTCCCGCTCGCTCTCCGGTACGCGGCCACGAGTCTTAACAATCAACCGACCTGGCGGGAGAAAGAGATCAGAAACATCCTGCCCTTCGGCCAGTAGTCCTCCTCCGTTGGCCCGCAGGTCGAGGATGATCTTCTTGGCGCCGACAGCAAAAAGTGAATCCAGAGCCCGGCTTAGGTCGCGGGTCGCCGCCCGCGAGAAATCGGCCAGCCGAACATACCCAATTTCCGGCGCCACAATGCCGGCGTAGGGAACCGCCTTGATGTTAATCACCTCCCGGGTCAGTTCGAAGGACAGCAATCCCTCAACCCCGGGTCTGGCGATTTCGAGCTTCACCTTGGTTCCAGGCTCGCCGCGTATCAACTTGACGGCATCATCAGTGGTGAAACCGACAGTGCTCTTCCCTTCGATTTTGGCAATACGGTCGCCGCCCCGAATTCCAGCGCGGTCGGCAGGGGTGCCTTCAATGGGCGAAATAACGGTCAGCCGTTCATCAACAACACCGATATGAATACCGATGCCGCCAAACTGACCTTCAGTACGAACCCGTAGTTCCTTAAAACCCTTCTCGTCGAGATACTCGGTGTAAGGATCAAGCGCATTGAGCATACCCTTGATACCGTCGGTGATGAGCTTGGCGGGATCAACTCGTTCGACGTAATTGGTCAGTACGATGCTCACAACCCGCTCAAACAGCTGCAGACTCTGCATTAGGTTCGCACCGCGCTGAGCCCAGAGCCGGCCAAAGAATCCGCCAACTGCCAGCGCCAGAACGATAGCGGCCACAAGAACTGCAATACGCTGTCTGCGCACTAGAGTAATCCCTTTCGAGTTAGTAGCTCAGTCACCAGTCCGCGAATCTCTTTCTCAATTTCATCAGCCGGTCGCCGGCCATCGAGGACCCGCCAGCGGCCAGCGGCCCGCCGTGCCAGTCGTAGATACCCGGCTCTTACGCGCTCGTGAAATTCTACCCGCTCCTGTTCAAGTCTGTCAAGCCGAGTTGCTGCCTTACGATGCTGCCCCAACGAAACAGGGATGTCCACCAATAAGGTAAGCTGCGGCCTGATCCCAGCAGTGGCGAACTTGTTTAGCCGAGATACGAGCCGCTCGCCGAGGCCGCGGCCGAAACCCTGATAGGCAACCGAGGAATCGGCATAGCGATCAAGGATGACGATTCTGCCCACTTGGATTGCTGGCAGCACCAATTCGCGGACATGCTGATTTCGACTTGCCAAGTAGAGCAGTAACTCCGTCCGGCTGTCCATTGCTGCATTGGCAGGATCGAGCAGAATATCACGAATTCTGTCACCAATCCGCGTTCCACCAGGTTCACGCGAGAGCACACAGTCTAATCCCTGGCTCCGTAACCAACCATGCAGTCGTTGTGCCTGGGTTGACTTGCCCGAACCCTCGACACCCTCGAAAGTAATGAGGACGCCGCGCTTCAATTCGGCCGCGCTTCTATCGAGTCTTTGACTTCACGCTGGACTTGAGCCCATAACGCCGGGCAAAAGCCTCGGTCTTATCGCGACAGACGTCGTCTGGAAACTGGACCGGCGGCGTCTTGAAGAAGTAGCTCGATGGTTCAATGATACTGCCGGACAGCTTGTGGTCGAGAGCAAGCTTGGCACAACGGATAGCATCAATCATCACGCCCGCTGAATTTGGTGAATCCCAGACTTCCAGCTTCAGCTCAATATTGAGCGGTACGTCGCCAAAAGTCTGCCCTTCCATACGCAGGTAGCACCATTTGCGATCTTTGAGCCAGGCAACGTAGTCTGACGGGCCAACATGAACGTTCTCGGCACCAATATCATACTTAAGCAACGACGTCACCGCACCGGTTTTGGAGATCTTCTTCGAGTGCAACCGTTCCCGTTCGAGCATATTGAGAAAATCGGTGTTGCCGCCGACATTTAACTGCATGGTCTTCAGCAGCTTGACCCCACGATCATTGAAGAGCGAGACTAGTGTCCGGTGAACAATCGTCGCTCCAACCTGCGATTTGATGTCATCACCGAGCACCGGCAGCCCGGCTGCCTTGAACCGCCGGTGCCAATACTTCTGCGACGCGATAAACACCGGGATGCCGTTGACAAACGCACAGCCGGCTTTGAGTACTTGCTCAACGTACCATTTCGTGGCCTCCTCGCTGCCCACTGGCAAGAAGTTAACAACCACGTCGGTCTTGCTCTCCTTCAATGCCCGAACGATGTCAGCTGTCGGGCCTGGTGCTTTCTCAATCACCTGTGAAAGATAGTAACCCAGACCATCGTGGGTCATTCCCCGCAGTACCTTTACGCCGGTCTTCGGAACGTCAGCGAACTTCCAAGTATTGTTAGGATAGGTATAGATTGCCTGCGATAAGTCTTTGCCGACCTTACGCTTGTCAATGTCAATCGCCACCGTGAACTCAATGTCACCGATGTGATAACCACCAAGGCTGGGATGCATTATTCCGGGTATTGATTCGCCGTCTTTGGCGTTGCGGTAGTAATGTACGCCTTGCACAAGGCTACTCGCGCAGTTACCGACACCAATCAAGCCAACTCTAATCTTGGGCACATTGCCTCCTCTCATCTATTCACTAATGTTCATCGCCACCCACAGTCAATGCAGAAAAGGGTTGATAAGTAACGCCCGGCAAAAACTGCCTGGTTCGCCATGGCCGGGGTACAGCATCATATCACGTCGCAACACCATCTGCAACCGCTGCAGTGAAGCCATCATTTGCTCCTCCGACCCGCCCGGAAAGTCAACTCGGCCGATCGAATCCAAAAAAAGCGTGTCCCCAGTGAATGCTAGGCCGTCACCAATTAGACAGATTCCGCCCGGCGTGTGCCCAGGCGTATGCATGACCGAGAGCTCATGCTGACCAACTTGGAGTCGATCGCCGTCGCGTAACAATCGCGTTGGCGTCAGCGCGTCAACCTTTGCACCAAGCATGAAAGCCAAGCTCTGGTCAGGCTGCATCAGCATTGCAGCATCCAATTCACCAATCAACAATGGGGCGCCAGTAGCTTCGATCAGTGGCCGATTCGCACCAATGTGGTCAATGTGACCGTGCGTGTCAATCACAAAACGAACCACCCCGCCCAATTCGGTAACCCTGGCAAGGATCGAATCCGCCTCTGCACCGGGATCGATCACCGCCAGCTCGTTTGCCGACTCAACAACGTAGCAATTCGTTGCCAGTGGGCCTACGACGATTCTCTCAACCCGCAGACTCATCCTATAGCTACCAACCGCCGACTACGGCCAGCACCGGCAAACTGCCAGCCCTCACGCTCAAGCAAAAACTCTTTCATCTTCAAGCCGCCACTGAATCCGCCAAGCCGAAAATCAGAACAGACAACACGGTGGCAGGGAATGAACAGCGGGAACCGATTGTGCCGCATCACCTGGCCCACAGCCCGTGCGGCATTGGGTCGGCCAGCAGCTCTCGCTAGCTCAGCGTAGGTCATGACGCTTCCCGGCCTAATCTTGGCGCAGACCGCAAGGACACGGCGGGTGAAGCTCGACTGACAGAATGACACGAGCTTCTGGCCACCGTGAAGCGGCCGACCGTCCAGCGCACGCTCAAGCAAACGGACAAGGTCAGTGTCGTGCGCCGTGAGCCTGGTAACGAAATCAACACCGGCGACACGACCTGAATCGAAGCAGACTCGGACACCACCGGGGCCAAACCTACAGCTCCGACTGTACCTGCGTGGTCTGCTGGCAATACGCACTGGCCGCTATCATAAACTCAAGCCCAAGCAAGTCAAGCATTCAACCCGCCAGGCGTAAGGCTCAATAGCATCGTGCGCACGTCAAAACCGCAAGGACGATATTCATCAAGAAAGGGAGTAAGCGTTGACCTCTCTCGTCGGCAACAACAAGAACACATCATATCAACATCGGTCGCCGGTTTCTCCCCAGCCTGATCAGCAGCTATAGCATAGACAAAAAGCACAGATAAATCATGCGAACCCACAAGGAGATAGAAAGCACCAACGGGAGACGGACAAGTACCCCATTTCAGCCAGCACACTCGGCTCATCTAGAACGGGCGCGATTTCGCATCAACTGTCCCAAGACGTCCCGGGCCCTGCGTATAAGTACTGTACCCGAAGGTGTTACGTACGATCTGAAAACTGCTCCCGGACCTCAGTGGCCGTAGATGTGCTGTCTGATGAAACGCTCATTCTCACGCCAGGCCTCTGCCACCTTGACCCAAAGCTCCAGATAGACTGGTCGTTCCAGAAACGCCTCGATATTGCGACGGGCGGCAGCTCCGACGCGCTTGAGCGCCTTACCGTCTTTACCGATAAGAATCGCCTTTTGCGACTCACGTTCAACATAGATTACTGCCTTGATGTAGTCCTTGCGTCCCTCGCGCTCAACAAATTCCTCTATCTCCACGGTCGTCGAGTATGGTATCTCCGCTCCGTAGAGATTGAAGATTGCCTCGCGAATGAACTCGGCAACAAAGAAGCGCTCGTTCAGTGCTGTCACTTGGTCTTGCGGATAGAATGCAGGACCCGGCGGTAACAGACGAACAATTGCCTGCCGGAGTTCAACAATTCCATCTCCTCGTAATGCCGAAACCATCAGCACATCATTCTGCCCAGCCGCTGCCAATCTCTCGGCGATTGGCAGCAACAATGTCTTGTCTTTGATCGCATCTACCTTGTTCACAGCAAACAATGCTCGCCGACCAGCGACAATTGGCAGTAGGCGATCGAGCTGCTCCAACCCGACGGTTGCATCCACAACTGCGAGCACCAGGTCGGCATCGCCTAGCGCCCGTTCGATCTCAAGCTTCATCAGTTTCTGCAAAGCATACTTCGGCTGAAGCAGCCCTGGCGTATCGATAAGGAGAATCTGATGGTCCGGGCCGTTCAGTATGCCGAGAATTCGATGTCTAGTCGTCTGCGGGCGTGGCGCGACCGCCACAATGTGCAACTGCAAAAGAGCATTAACTAGTGTGGACTTGCCAGCATTGGGCATGCCAATAAGTGCAACGTAGCCGGAGCGAAAGACCGACGCCGACTCAGGCGCTGTTGGCATATGCGCCAATGCCACGTAGCCGCTCGATACGTCGCTCGACGAGCTCCTGCGGGGCCAAGCCTACAAGCTCCCGGTAGTTAGCCAGGACTGCTGCCTTGAGTAGTTGAGCTGCTTCGTCCCAATCCTGGTGGGCACCGCCCAAGGGCTCAGGCACGATGCCATCAATAATACCAAAATCCGCCAGCTCCCGAGCGGTCATTCGCATCACCTTGGCCGCTTCTTCTGCCCGAGAACCATCACGCCAGAGAATCGAAGCACATCCTTCTGGCGTAATGACCGAATAGACCGCGTTCTCCTGCATTAGTACACGATTACCGACAGCAATCGCCAGAGCCCCACCCGAACCACCCTCACCAGTGATGATTGAAACAAATGGCACCGGCAGCATTGCCATTTCCCGCAGGCAGGTCGCAATCGCCTCTGCCTGACCACGCTCCTCCGCCCCAACACCAGGATAGGCGCCAGCAACATCCACCAGCGACAGAATCGGCCGACCAAACCTGGCGGCAAGCTCCATCACCCGCAATGCCTTACGGTAGCCCTCTGGGTGAGGCATTCCGAAGTTACGGGCAAGCTTCTCCTTGGTGTCGCGTCCTTTCTGTTGACCAACGATGGCAAAAGGGATTCCGTCAATCAAACCAAAACCAGCCACCAGCGCCGGATCGTCGGCGAAACGGCGGTCGCCATGCAATTCTACGAACTCACTCGTAATCCGCGGAATGTAATCAAGAATGTACGGCCGACGTGGATGACGAGCAAGTAGCACCCGCTGCCAGGGCGTAAGATCCGAATATAGCTTGGTCTTGAGCTTTTGAATCTGTTCGCTAACCCGAGCCGCTTCATCTCTTGCACCGATAGCCGTCAGTTCTTCTAGTCGTGAGACAAGTTGAGCTAGTGGTTCCTCGAAATCCAGCCAGCCCTCAGCCATTGTGCCCCCTAACGCCCTAATGAAACTCCAAAACGTTGAACAACACCGAAACCAGCTGCGAGCGACGCCAACGCGTAATCAACGCCGAATAGACCTGATCGCAGTCCGAGACCGCCGCTCATACGACCAACACCAGCAGTCGCCTCGTAACCGCCCCGAATTGCTAACATGTCATTCCAAACGAGCTCGAGTCCGAAGTGACCGCCTAATCCTTTCTGGTAGAGATAGTAACTGCCGTCGAGCGCCAGCGCTAGACGCAACTGCGCAGCTAAACGCCAATCATAACCAGCTCCAAGCCGGACACGAGTCGGTAACCAGAAAACCTCACGTTCGTAGTAGGGGGTTCGTCCAAAATCAACGAGCGATGCGCCTAGTGCGACCCCGGCAATAGGTCGCAACCGCAGACCGACATCAATACCAAACCCGCTAGCACTGTGTTCAAGCAGTCGAGCAGTAAAAAAACGACCGGTCAGGCCAAAGCTGACCTTGCGTCCAAGCATCCGACCAAGCGATGTATAGACCGACAGGTCCGTTGGCTCAAATGTTCCCAACGGCTCGTCACTCGGTTTGAGCCGGTACTCGAACTGGCCACCGGTAAAGCTCACTACACCAACCGCAACTGCCAGCCAGCTTAACTTGCGACCGGCGAATACCGATTGAAGACGGGTATCCAACAACCAATCGGTGTAACCGACAGCAACGCCAAATGTTCTGAACTCGGCCACCGCTGCCGGGTTAAGAGCAATAGCCTGCGGGCCGAAAGCGACGGCGACACCACTCCCCCCCATCCCTGCTTCGCGTGCACCCGGCAGTATCTTGAGCGACGAGAACCCTTCTTTCCTTCCTGTGCCATTTGTTAGAGTCAAAGGCAGTAGCAGCAGCAGCAACGACCGCAGCAAGACCTAGCCTTCGATTATCTCAACGTTGGCACGTGGCAGAGTCACGCGTTCGCCAGTTTCAAGTTCAACCGTCAGCACCCGACAGCGTGCCTCGGTCTCAATCTCCTGAAGCTCAACCGGCAGATCAATCACGCGGCCGATTTCACCGAAGTGCGGCTGACGAATGATGCGCACTGGCAAGCCGAGGGCCAACCCCTGTTCAATCTGACTCCTGCTCGTCTCGATTCCTTTCTCGGCAGCCGGGACAATAACTTCCGGCCTAATAACGCCGGCGCGAATCTGAGTAGCACCATTCACTGATGCCATTCTTCCCTCGAGCGACCGCAACAGTTCGAACGTCCGTCCAGCCATTCGCATACGACCAAAACCTTCAGTCGCAACCAATGTGAGCCCCTTCTTCTCAGAGCCGGTGATTGCCACGCCAATGTCGTAACCAAGGAATTTCCGCAGAGTCCCATCCTCAATGCCACCAGCGATGATAGCTTTGGCTCCAACCTCAAGAGCTGCGGCAATCGCCTCATAAGTAATCAGTGACCCACCAATCAGGACCTTACCCTGGCAGTCGGCACCAATTTGCTCGGCAGTAACTACATCATCAGGTGACTTGGCAATCAACCTGATTGCGCCACGAACCTCGCCGCCGACCCCGAAGATGCCCTGAACGAGGCTCGCCTCAGTCTCAATAATCACCCCTTCACGGGGAATCACCTCACTGACGATGCCTGCGACATAGGCATCAATTTGAACTGGCTCCGGCGGCTCCCGCAGAATGACCTGACCTGTGACCGGCGACACATTCTCAATTGTCCCAGCAACTGGCGCTCTGACCTCCGACTTAAAAAGACCGAGAAAACCCTTCGAAAGAGCAATGACTTCGTCTTTCTTGACAGTGTCGCCGACCCGCTTGGTCATCAGACTCGGAACATCTTCCGGTGGAACACCCAGCAAACCGCCGACGTTCACTGTCTGAACGTTACCCGGCAATTCCGTCCGTGCAACAATCGTGTCACCCGTCACCTGTTCACCCTGAACCACAAGAGTCTCACCCGGCAACGGAAGACGACGCTGCTTACGAACCAAAGTCCGGGCAGTGACTTTCAAGCCGGGAGTATATGCGTGTGCCATAGGTGCGCTTAGGATATTGAAAGCCGTATCGAAGTCAAGCCGACCGAATCACTCGATGCGAATGACTACTACCGAGATCAAGAATGAGTCGGGCGATTTTGGACATTGCGCCAGTTGGACCAATGACATCGACCAAACCCTTTAGCGCGGCCCTCATCTCCTGACGCCGCTCCTCGCTCTGCAAGATGGTAGCCACAGCAGCAGCTATTTCATCCACTTTTGGATTCAGTAGCTCGGGCACAATTCTTGTTCGGGCGATAATGTTCGGCAGTGCGAAATACCTCGTACGCACCAAGAGCCGGGCAAGAACCAGTTCCGCCAACGGAAGGCGGTAGCAGACCACCATCGGTACTCCGATAATTGCCAGCTCCAGCGTTGCTGTGCCTGATGCCGCGATCGCAGCAGTCGCCTGGGCCATCTCGGCGTAGCGCATCGCATCGGTTGGACTGAGGAATCTCCACGAACAGTCAGGAAACCAATCTTTGAGCATCCGTGCAGTGGCGACAAACAATCGATGATGCAATTTCAGCTCATTAGCCCTGGACCCTGGTAGAAGGACTAAACGTCTCCCATTGTTCGGCGTTGGCGTGCATTGCGCCTGTCTCACGATACTATCAAATAGAGGGTAGCCGAAATAACACGCGTTGACTCCGCTACGCCGCAGCAGCTGTTCTTCAAACCCAAAAAGACAGACAACTACATCGGCTGCCCGGGCAAGCAGCCGAACCCGCCAACCTGCCCAGGCCCAGAATTGCGGAGGTGCCAGTACTACAACCCTATAACCACGCCGACGCAAAGCGAGACCAAACGGAAGGTGCCAGCTTGAATAGGAAATCAGCACAACAATCCCCGGTTTGAGCGCATCGACAACTTGCACTGCCCGTCCTATGGCTTGACTTAGACTTGCCGCGAGTGCTACACCGTGCACAAACCCCAAAACCGGTGCGGTGGACACCCAACTTTGAAGACGCAGGACCTCGCAGTCCCTGTCGAACACGCCAATCTCACGAGATAGTTCAGCGGCCAGTACTTCGGCCGATGGTTCGGCAGCGGAAACCACAACTCGCATCAGCAGCGACAGGCTACCACAAGCTCAGGGTCTGTCAACGCTAGGCAGTTGCTTGACTCAAACTTCGGTGCAGCTATGCTCGATGCAAGAATGACATTCTACTACGCTCAGTCCGATGTCAGCGACGCTGATGTAATCGTTATCGGCATGCCACTGGACCGAACCAGTTCTTTTGCATCCGGCTCACGCTTTGGGCCTGACATCGCTCGTCTTGGCGCCGACAATGTCGAAACGTTTAGTCCCTATCTTCGACGTGATACCGCTCGGCTCCGCATCTACGACGCCGGTAACATCCAGTTCAGCTTCGCTACACCACTCGCCCCGCTCGAACTGATCACCACCGTGACCAAGTCCCATTACGACGCTCATCGCCGACAGGTTGCTATTGGCGGTGAACACACTATCACCGTGCCAATCGTTACCGAACTGGCTCGACGCTATCCCGATCTTTGCGTGATTCAGTACGACGCCCACTCTGATTTACGTGACGAGTTTCTCGGAGAGGTAACCTGCCACGCCACGGCTATGCGGCGCGTCCTCGACGTCATCCCTCGCTCGGCACTTTTCCAACTCGGCGTCAGGTCTTTCTCACGTCCCGAGGAAATGTCGGAACAGAACCTGTTTCCTTTTGATGTAGCAGAACCAACCCGCAGCATTGTCGGCGCGATCGGCAGCCGTCCAGTCTATGTAACGCTTGATGTCGATGTTCTCGACCCGGGTACGATGCCTGATGTGCAGACTCCTGAACCAGGCGGATGTCAGTTTCGCGAACTGGTACACTCGCTGGCGCTCCTTGCCGACCTTAATGTCGTCGGTGCTGACCTAGTCGAAGTGTGCCCAAGAACTGTTCAACCATCGACCGGTGCGGTTGTTGCCGCTGAACTGGTACGAGAACTAGTATTACTGGTTGGTGGTCGGTCTTGAACAGAACCCTGGTCTCCGTCGGTCGCCACACTTACTCCTTTCACCCAAGGAGGCTGTAGGCAATGTGCTGTCGTGCGTGCTCTGGCTACGAACTTTGTCGGGCCAAAGGCAAATTATCAGACGATTGTTGCCCGCAGTGCCGTTACTTCGACTCGTGCATGGAGGAGTCGGCCGAGGAGCAGGACAGAGGCAACAGTTCGTCTCGCCGACGTCCAATCAAGCGCTGACCTACGCAGCCATCAGGGCCTGACCACCGCTACGCGCTCTACGCGCGTTCCAAAGCTGCTAGTCACCATCAACAGGTAGAGACCGCTTGCCACCGACCGCGGGTTCCAAACGGCACGCCGCAGTGCTGGATCGACTCCCAGCCTGGCAACGGGTCGCCCGTCGGTTGTATAAACCATCACACTGGTGATATCGGCAGAAAGGCTGTCGATAACAACAGACTTCTCGGGATTGAGTCTATCAAGTATGCAGGGGTTCGGATACACGAGCACCCGTTCAGCAGTCGGCGCCGGCTCGATGCCAAAATCCCGCACCGAAGCGCCGCGCTGCGTGCCCACGACTACTCTTCCCGCAGTGCTGTTTACATCAAGTGCAGAATAGAATCGGTCAATGCCAAGCGGATTCGGAACAAGCCCGCCATCGCCGAAGTTCTCCCAGCGCGTTGTCACCGGGTCATAGACCGCCAGTCCCTGATCACAAAGAACCCAAATGCGACTAGAAGCATCGACTCGAATGCGGTAGATATTATTTGAAAGCAAACCGCCGCCGGTATTCTCCCTGGTGAAAACACGGAATTGCCCCCCCTCCCAGCAGGCCACTCCCTGAGCGGTGCCCACCCATATACGCCCGCGATTGTCGGCCGCAACGGTCCTCACCTCCGGAGCTGGTAGCCCCTGAGTGATTACCCTATATTCATCGTCTGAGCGGTCTGACACCGACCCCTTGTGGTCGATCATCACCAGCCCGACTGTAAGTCCGAGCCAGGTCCGACCAGTCCAGTCAAAGGTGAACTCGTAAAGACCGCCTGGTGGCGGCGAAAGACCGGGAATATCGAAAACCGTCTGCCGTCCGTCATGCTCGATGGCAATGACAACATTGCCGCCGTTGTACACCCATTTACAGTCGCTGGGGTCAATGCCAAAGGCGTCAATGATGTTCCAGCTTGACCAGTCTCCCCACCGGACTGTCTGCCACGACCTGTCCCCAAATGAAAAGACGCTGAGGCCGCCATTACTGGCAAAGTGAGCAAGCCACATCCGGCCCTGACTGTCGAATCTAACCTGCACCGGTACTGGCGCCGGCGGCCAGATAACATCGAACTCACCCGACCGGGGCATCATCGTCAATGCACTACCGTGGCAAAAGGCAATCCGACCGTCATTCCCAATCGCACAGTCAAGGACAACATCGGACGCAATGCATGAGTTGTAGAATGAGTTCCAGTTTTGCCCACTTTGCAGATAGCGAATGCCGGAACCCGCCTGTTCGTTACCACCGCAACCCACCCAAATGGCGTTGCCGAGCCAAAGGCAGCGGCAATCTTCACCAAGTACCAGCTGGAACCGTGACTGCTCGGCACTATCACCGACGTAGAGACCATTCTTGGTGGCAAAGTAGATCGTCGAAGAATAGACAACAAGGTCATAGACTCCTGTCGTCTGTGCCAGAGTGAACACCGGACGAAAAACAGCTCCTTGTTTCATAGCAATACCACGCTCAGTCGCAATCAGCAGACTATCGCGCCACTGCGCAAAACCGGCCACCGAGTCACCAAACGGCCGACGGTAACTCTGCCAGTCACGAAATTCCGGACTGACTGCTGACACACCGAGGTTTGTACCAACCCAGTAGCGGTCATAGACAGCGAGAGCCAGGATTCGGTCACTCAACAACTCTGGATAGCGTGCGACCGAAAACCAGCGCAATTCGTCATCCTCAAAGTCCATGAGGGTCCCATTAACATCGATGCAGTACAGCCCCTGATCAGACCCAACGAGTAATCGCCCACCATCCCAAGCAAGACAACGAATTCGTCTCGCGAGTTCTGCCGGGCGATAGCGTCTAACCCCAAAGCTGTCCCTGTCAATCACAACCAGTCCACCGCCATCAGTACCTACCCAGAGATTACCACAAGAATCCTGAACCACGCAGCGACACCGGTTATCGGGCAAACCATCGCTATTGACAATAGTCCGACGCGAGCGGATGGTCGGTATCAGCTCAAGCTCAACCAATCCCCCGTTGGTCGCCAGATAGATTATCGTGTCACTCCCTACCATGTCGTTTATGAAATTGGTGTTAGTAAAAGCCTGCCACTGAGACGGCACACTCGCACTGACCAAGACGACAAACAGAAGTGACATGTTGCTAATCAGCACCGTAGGATGTAAGCGTAACCTTCACCGTTGGCCAGTCAAACATTATCAGTAGGCGCCCCGGCCAGTCAGCACCGCCCGCACAGTACGAAGCAGTATTGAAAAATCCATCCACAGCGACCAGTTACGAATGTAGTAGTCATCAAGGATACAGCGCTCCCGAAACGGCAGCTCTGAGCGACCTGACACCTGCCATAGGCCAGTAATCCCCGGTCGCACGCGGGTAATCGTATCGTAATACTTGCCAATCTTGGGCACTTCAGCCGGCAGATATGGCCGCGGACCCACCACCGCCATCTCTCCCCGTAGCACGTTGATTAGCTGCGGCAGCTCGTCCAGGCTCGAGCGACGCAAGAATCGGCCGACGCGAGTCACCCGCGGGTCGTTCGTGATTCGTGCATAAGTCTCATACTCGGAACGAACTACCGGATCTGACTCCAGCAGCTCGCTCAGTCGGACCTCGGCGTCAACATACATTGTCCGAAACTTGAGGCAATCGAACTCCCGACCAAAGCGACCGATGCGGCGTTGCCGGAAAAAGACGGGCCCGGGCGACGAGATTGCCACCAAGAGGGACAACACCCCAAGCAACGGTGCTAGCAACACCACAAGCACAGTGGCGAGGCCGATTTCAAAAAGCCGCTTCAGGTAGCGATTCAGTGGTCGCAGTAGGTTGTAATGGTATTTCATCACCAGCACGTTACCGATTTGCTCAACATCGCCGGTCGCGGTCTGGAGGAGCGCCTCATTCGGTACTACCATGAGCTCAGCGAAACGTTGCTCAGCCATGACAAAAAGCTCACGCAATTCCTCAGGAGTAAACGCATCCGACACGACGACCAGCGACACGTTGTCGGTCTTGACTTGCTCCAGCATTTTCGCAACCGACTGACCAGGCTGTTCACGGACTACTCGCTGCGCAATCACATAACCCAGCGCTCGGTGACGAATGAGCTCCTGGCAGAAACGCTCAGCAGCGCTGCCCCCTCCTAACAACACCAGCGGTTTGGTCGCCAAGCCGGACAAAACCAGCAACCGCTTGACTGCTGCGCGCATCACCGGTGCCAATATGATGCAGTAGACCATTGCTAGAACAACCGCGAGCCGCGACACGATCCAGTAGCGCCAGAGAAAGAGCAGTATCATCACAAGCGCAGTTGCAACGAACACACCCCGGAGATAGCGTCGCGTCTCCTCCCAACCGAGCAACCGCTTGGTGTACAAACCCTCATAGGCGAAAACAAACGGATACGCAGCCAACACGTAGAACTTGTCGCCGATTGCTTCGAAAGGGAGCGCCAACGGGACAACATGCAGCATCCCAGTAAAAACGAGGTTGCGAGTCAGATAACCGAGAACGTAGCTGATTGCCACGGCAAGCAGATCACCGAGAACAAGCACAGCCACGCTCACCAAGCTTCGCAATCGTGTCATCGCACCGCTCCCCGTGGCTACCAAGAGTACTCGTACTCCCGCAAGTTGACCAACCAACCGGCCGCGGACAAGAACAAGTACCAAGCAAAGGCCACGCGAAAAAATAATCGGCCGAACAAGCCAGAATCCAAGCTGAAGTAGCGGCAGAGCGCCTTCAGACGCTGAAAGTCGCTGAACTCTGGCCGCTGCCGCCGCACCGCGCCATAGTGATGGGTCACACGCAATCCAGGATGCAACACTACATCCCAGCCTGCTTCTCGCAGACGGCGACAGATGTCCAAGTCCTCAGCGTACATGAAGAAACCCTCGTCAAATCCATGCACCGTGTCCAGCGCCTCACGCCGAAACATCACGAAGGCACCGATTAGAGCCTCAACTGAAAGCCAGGTCGCGGATTGATAGGCAGTTGCATAGAGAAAGTCACGCGCCGGTGCATAGCGAGGTAGAAGCCGTAGCAGCGGCGAGCGTCGACCAGCCAATACGTACCGCAAACGTGGCAGACGTCGAGCGGTCGGCTGCGGCGCACCATCGGCATAGACGAGCTGTGGCGATACCGCACCAATTGAAGGATTCACATCGAGGAATCGCACCAAACCGCTGACTGCTGGTGAGTCAAAAACCAGATCAGGGTTGGCGACGGCAACATACCGACCAGAAGCATGACGAAATCCGCGATTGAAGGCGGCACCGTAACCGAGGTTACGGCTTAATCGCAGGAGTCGGGCGTTATGCTTGCGGCAGACCGTGACCAGCTCCTGTCTGTCATCAGATGCATTGTCAACAACCAGCGCCTCAAGATCCAGCTGCGGCTCGGCCCGTCGCAGTGAACTCAAAGCGCGGCTGAGCAGCCGCGCCGAGTTGTGGTTAACGAAGACGATGGTCAGTTCACAGGCCATCCAGCACGGTTCTCTGCTGCTATTCGCCTCCGGCGTCGGCCAGTCGCTGCACGAGTTCACCGTCCGGACCGCGCAGCTCAATAGTTACTGCCGGCCTACCAGCCACGTGGCTCGCGCAGCCGAAACAGGGGTCATACGCCCGGAAGAACATCTCGATAGTATTAAGCAGACCGTTATCGGCCTTACCGCTATGGATAAACTCTTTCGCCGCCTCGCGCACCGACATACAGATAGCCCCGGTGTTGTTGGTCGTCGCCACGATCAGGTTCACATCATCCACAAGCCGGTCATCGGTCAGCTTGTAGTGATGGAAGAGCGTGCCGCGCGCGGCCTCCACAACACCAAAACCCTCAGGCTTCATTTTGAAGTTCATGTTCCGGATATCACTGGCAGTTATACCCGGGTCAGTGGCTAGCTCCAGGGCGCGCTCGGAGGCATACAGTAGTTCGATTAGCCGCGCCCAATGGAACGCCAAGGTCGAGTTAACCGGCTTGGTGCCGAACGTCTTGAAGAACTGCTGGTAGGCAGCGTCGGCCTTCGGAGTTGCCATCCCATCGGCCGCATTCAACCGGCCCAGCGGGCCGACGCGGTAGAGACCCGAATCTGGCCCATCGACTAGGCCCTTGAACCCAACTTTCCTCAGGTACGGTACCTTGATGTAGCTCCACTCAAGCACGTGTTCAGCAATGTGCGCCACATAGTCTTGCGCCCGGAACCGCAGGAACTCCTTACCCTGTTGGTCGGTCACGCGGATGTCGCCGTCGTAGAAGTTCAATTGGTTCTTTTCATCGACCAACCCCATGTTGTAGATACTGTGTCCAAGCCTGGGGTTCGTAATGAGTGCCATGTACTGCTTGTTGGCGAGAACCACATCCGCAAACAAGTTCAGGCTGAACTCGGCAAAATCCACGCACGACCGGGCCATCTCCTCTATCTGCTTGCGTTCTTCCTCACTAAGACCCTTCGTCTGGCCACCGGGGATGCCCGACACCGGATGAGTCGGCTTGCCGCCAAGAATCTCGGTTATCTTCTGGCCGTAGGCACGATGCTTGATGACCTCGCGCGCCGTTTCTAGCCCAACCTTCTCAATTACACCGATGATGTTACGCTTGGCTCTGGGTGCATCCGGCCCGACCACGAAATCAGGTCCCCCGAGGAAATAGAAATGCAAAATGTGGTCGTAAATGACATAGCCGCAGTAAATTAGCTCCCTAAGTTTCTTGGCAGTTAGGGTCGGCTCAACGCCAAACGCGTCATCGAGCGCCTTAGCGCTGGCATAATGATGAGCTACTGGACAAACCCCACAGATGCGGCTTGTGAGCTGAGGCATGTCCTCAGCCTTGCGCCCGCGACAGAACTGCTCGAATCCGCGCAACTCTGGCACCTGCAGATAGGCATTTTCGACATCGCCCGTATCATTCAGGAATATCTCAATCTTGCCGTGGCCTTCCAGTCGGGTTATCGGGTCAATAGTAATGCGCCTGCTCACTGCTGCCTCCGGCGATTGATGGTCGCGCTAGCGAAGCTGTACATGTAGAACGTGCCCACCGGGTCCTTCACTCCAGACAGCAGCTTCTCGGTATCGGCACGAGAGATATCTTTCTCGTCATCCACGCGCAGGATCGAACTCAGAGCTGAAATCATCTTCCCGCCCTGGTCACTAACTTCAGGCGTGGGCCCCATGCAACCGGTACACGGCCAGTTGCCATTGATGCAGCGCTGACCGCAGCCAGCCCGAGTCACCGGACCCATGCATATGATACCCTGCTCTAGAAAGCACCGCTTGGAATCTGCTTGAATCTCATAGGCCCGTTTAATATCTGGCATCTTCTTGGCTGCGTGCAGGTTACGGTCGCACTCGTCGCAAAGCGCCTTAACCGGCGCCAACACCGCACCCTTCGCCGGGAGCTTTCCGTCAAATATCGCCTGGACAGCACCAACGATCAGCGGCACCGGCGGCGGACAACCAGGCAGATAGTAGTCCACGTCAACAACCCCAGCGAGCGGCGACACCCTGTCGAAGAACTCCGGCAGCGCTAGCTCTCCCTCAGGAACACTGGTTCTAACCCGCGGAACCGTCCTGTCGGGGTTCTCGACCGAGACCTCCTCGGTATACACATGGTCGAGAATCTGCTTGCGATTGGAGAGGTTTGCAAGCCCTGGAATGCAGCCGTGATGCGCACACGACCCGAACGCGACGAGTATCTTGCTCTTTTTGCGTAGTAGTTCGGCTAGCTCCAGTTGTTCGGAATTGCGCACTGAGCCATTGAAAAAACAGACATCGATCCACCGGTCAGGCATCTGGCGGACGTCGTCATACTTCGTATCCATCGCCACTGGCCAAAGGACGATCTCGGCCCGCTCGATCACTTCAAGAATCTTCTCGTTCATATCGAGCACGGCGATCTCGCAGCCTCCACAAGAGGCCGCCCAGTAGAACCCGAATTTGAACTTGTCAGGCAATCATTGCCTCCATGGTAGGTAAGGGCTGAGAGAATAGTCCAACTGCCTGCCAAGTCAAGGCTATGGCCACTCGTCCGGTGGTTGCCGGCTTCTTGACTATCCGTTGCCGGTCAATAGAGTATCAGCCCCATGGCCGCACTTGATCTGCGCTACGTTCGAAACATCGGCATCGCTGCACATATTGACGCCGGTAAGACGACAACCACCGAGCGTATCCTTTACTACTCGGGCAGAATCCACCGTATGGGCGAGATCGATGCCGGCACGACCCAAATGGATTGGATGATTCAAGAACGCGAGCGCGGAATTACGATAACCGCGGCCGCTACAGCCGTCCAGTGGCGTGGTCACCACATCAATATCATTGATACTCCGGGCCACGTCGACTTCACCATCGAGGTCGAGCGCTCACTCAAAGTTCTGGACGGCGCTGTCATCGTTTTCTGTGCAGTCGGTGGTGTGGAACCACAGTCCGAGACTGTCTGGCGACAGGCTGATCGCTACCGCGTCCCGCGCATCGCTTTCGTTAACAAGCTCGACCGCGTCGGCGCTGATTTCTATCGGGTGGTCAAGATGATGAGCGAAAAGTTTGAACAGGTGCCACTGCCGGTGCAGTTGCCGATTGGAACCGAGGACGAGTTTCGAGGAGTTATCGATGTGGTTGCTGAAAAGGCATTTGTCTGGCATACCGACGACCTTGGGGCAACGTTCGAAGAAGTGCCGATACCCGAAGAACGTCAAGCCGAACTCGCTGCGGCGCGGCACCATCTCATTGACGTCATTACCACATTCGATGAGAGACTCCTTGAAATCTACCTGGGTGGCGATTCTGTTACTGCCTCTGACCTCGTTGCCGCCATCCGTCGCGGCACACTCAGCCTAAAGGTCGTCCCTGTGTTCTGTGGAACTGCCTTCAAGAACAAAGGCATCCAGAAGCTGCTCGACGGCATCGTTGACTATCTACCATCACCTCTCGACGTGCCGCCGATAACCGGCAAAAATCCACTCACCGGCAACCCTGAATCGCGGCCCCCTGACCCGGCTGCGCCCTTTGCGGCGCTAATCTTCAAGCTCGCAGCCGACCCGATGCGCGGAATGCTGAACTACATCCGAGTCTATTCGGGTTGCGTTCAGCAAGGCGATGTCGTAATGGCCGTGCCAACGATGAAGCGAGTACGGGTGCCAAAACTCGTGATTATGCATGCCAACCGTCCCCAAGAAACAACAACGCTCAGCGCCGGCGAGATTGGCGCCGTCGTTGGCATGAAGGAGACACGCACCGGCCAGACTCTGGCGAGCCTGTCACACCCAATAGCCTTTGAACCAATCAACTTTCCGGAGCCAGTCGTTTTTCTTGCTGTCGAACCACGTACTAAGGCTGATGAAGAAAAACTGCACACCGCTCTTGAAACGCTCGCGCTCGAGGACCCGACTTTCAAAGTACGGACCGACGAGGAAACTGGTCAGCTAATCTTGTCGGGCATGGGTGAGCTGCATCTCGAAATCTTGCTTGATCGGCTGCAGCGTGACTACAAAGTCGAGGTTCATCCTGGACGACCGCAGGTTTCCTATCGAGAAACAATCACCGCAACGGCAACTGCTGAAGGTCGGTTCATCCGCCAAAGCGGCGGTCACGGACACTTTGCAATCGTCAAGCTGGCGGTCGAACCAAGCACTGGTGAGAACAGCGTTGTTACCGCAATTCCCGCTGGGAAGATTCCTAAGCAGTTTGTCACGGCAATCGAACAGGCAGTTCGGGAATCCTACGAGGCAGGTGTTCTCGCCGGCTATCCGATCGTTGGTGTGAGCACCAGAATACAGGACGCTGAGTACCACGAAGTAGATTCCATGGACGTTGACTTCAAAGTTGCCGCAGCTGCTGCTTTTCGCGACGCCTTCATGGCTGCGTCCCCAACTTTCCTCGAACCGATAATGCTGCTCGAAGTTGTGACACCAGAAAACTTTTTAGGCGCTGTGCTAAACGACATCACCAGCCGCGACGGCCGCGTCATCCGTTTGGAGCCGGTGAAGGGTCACCAGATCGTCACCGCCGAATTGCCGCTAGCCAAGACTTTCGGCTATGCCACTGCTCTGCGCTCCCTGACCCAAGGCCGGGCCACAAACTCCATGCAGTTTTGCCGTTTCAGCCCAGTTGACCAGGCGACGCGGGAGCGACTCTACCCCCTCTTCGCCGAACAGCGCTAGCCGCAGCTAACTAGTAGGTTTTCTCGGAACTAGCCTGAGCCCGTTGCCATCCCGACCAACAATCTTGTAGAGCCGAACAACCGGGATGACGTAGTCAGCAAAGAGCAGCAGGACACCAAAGGCGAGTATGATCCGTCGCAGATTGAGCATCCAGCCAGCCTTGAACTCGGAGAGATTCAGTGGATTGGCCCAGATGAAAATCGCCACCGCTAACACAACCACCACCAGGAGATTGGCAACTGTTCTCAGCGCTGACCAAAGCCTGACCTTGCGACAAAGTCGCGGGTCGCTTACTACTATCTCCGCTGCACCGCTCCTGACTGCAGCAATCAGGTCGGCTTGGGTCGATACCTGCATCTAGCTCACCTCAACACTAGCCGAAGAATCGCCAGCAGTCGCTGACGGTGTTCGCGGCCGCTTCGGACGCTTAGTTCGGTGCGCACTGCTCAGCGGCCGCGGCCCGGGCAACTCAAGCTTAGTAACCTCCGGCGGTCTGCCAAACAGTTCCTCGTAAACCTTCGGATAATTATCCTTACCGCCCGCCAGCAGTAGGGCAAGCGGCATAACGTGACGGGCCTGCTCAACCATTCTGCCCACAATGTCACGAATATCCCATTGCGCCGTGTGGTCCTCGCGTAATCGCGACATATGATAGAGCTCACGGCAGTCAACAGTCACCAGCACCCGTCGCTGATGCGAGTTGGTGAGTACATATTGCGCCGCAGCCGGACTCACCGCCGCGATTCGTTCATAGACCTCTTCGGTCTGAGTCAGAATGTCCTTGAAGTTCTTGTGCTCCTTCACTTCCGCGACCGATTGCGGAATCGTCCAGCCATGGCTTGGACTATAGGCCTGAGCAGTGAGCGACATTAGCCGATGGCGCTTAAGCTGAGCAAAAGCCGATGCCGACAGGACGACCTCAAAGGTCAGATTGAGATGCTCGAACTCACGCAACGCCGCATCATAGGCCTGCATATCTTGACAGGCCAGCTTGAACACTTCCTTCTTGCGTGCCAGCGTCTGGCGCTCAGTCCGGCTAAGGCACTCGGCGAATGAGGCATGCGAGCCAGAGTGCATCAGAGCAGCCAGCAATTTGTTATCGGCGTTCTGAGTGTAGTCAACTAGCACCACGTCGGAAGCCGACAGGGCGATGAAATTGCGCGGCCGACGCGGGAATGCTGGCACCATGAAGCTCTGGGCAAACTCGCGGATGCGCGGGTATGTCGCCTTCTCATAACGAGTCGGTTGCGGAAAAAGAATGAGCGAAGGTGCAACCGCCGCCGCTAGCTCATATAGGGCGCTCCCTAGTTGAGACACCTCGCAAAGCTCGCTTGCGGCCAGCGTTCGCAGCATTAGCTCGAGATTACGGGCATTCACCGTCATCCCTAGTTGCGTTGCCGTGGCAAGGTTCGTGATGTAGCGCGCATCCTCTTTCGCCCAGTTCTCTGCTTGGCTGGGGTCATCGGTCTTTGTCCTGAAGTAGGCTATCAGTTTGGGTAGCAGCTCGCGATAGAATGCCAACTGAACCTGCGTCACCGCCACAAAGTCTGTTGCTAGGTCGCTAGAGCGAATCTCCTCCGGCACGATGAACTGTTCGTCAAGCCGAACATACCGTTGCGAACGCTCGGTGTAAGCGTTGAGCCGGTGATGCTCCAACGCTTCGACCGCCAATCGCGAGACGCCCTCGACATCGAAATTGAAAACTGCGTGTTCGGCAATCGAATGATGCCCCATCTCGTACACAATCGTCAGATTCGATCGTCGCGCCTTGTCCAGCTCACGACGTGCCTCGCGTCGCAGCTCCTCAATCGGCTTATTGCTCCGGCTGATCCGCGCGTACGCAGCAGAGATGACTTCAGGCGTCGGTTGCAGACGATGTTTTCGTCGCAAAACATCAATCAGCTCGCTGTCAATGTTGAAACCAGCCAGCGTCACTTTCATCGCGCTGACTATATTGAACCGCTAGTTCAAGTCAAGCTGCTGACCGGTTGCTACGTCATTTCCGGCAACAACTTGAGCCTGTTCTGGCGTCAGGCTGGATACCAGCCCGAGCATCTGTTTCATCATCAGCGCGTTACGAGCGGCAGCACCCGCGTGACAGTTGTTGAAGAAAACAAGAGTGCGATCGGCATCGTCGCTGACAGAACGCACCGCGGCAGCAAACTCACCTAGCTCTGCCGGTGTGTAGCTGTAGTTGTAACGCTCGGACCGCCCGGCCTTGAACCAAGCCGGGTTGCGACCATGCAATCGGAAGTAGGCGATTGCCGATGTTCGCCTGACCACAAATGGCAGCAGCGGACCAAGCTGTGGTTCGTCAACTACGCAGTAGCCGATCCCCTCTTTCTTCAGTAACTCGAAAGTCTCTTCGACCAGCCAGCTTCGGTTGCGGAACTCAACAACGACGTCCGTATCCGGCAACAACGACGGTAGCCGCACGAGATAATCAGTATTCGCGGTGCACCGATGAAAAAACGTTGGGAACTGAACCAAGACGCAAGCCAATCGTCGCCGCTCAATCAGCGGCTCAAGTCCTTGCCGAAATCGAGTGAAGTCAGCAGTAACGTCACGCAGCCGTGAACGCGAGCCCTCGTCCCAGATTTCATGCGTCATCAGCCGATGACTGCGCACCACAAAGAGAAAACTCGCCTTGGTGCGTTCAGCCATAGACTCCAATGTTTTGGCAACGGGCATCGTATAGAAAGTGAAATTCAACTCCACGCAGTCGAAGCCAAGCTTTGATTCATAGAACTCGAGCATGCGCGCCGCCGGCAATGACCGGGGATAAACTGGACCCAGCCAGTCTGCAAAGGAGAAGCCACTCGTGCCAATTCTGATCTCTCTCACGCTAACAGGCTAGCGATTGACCAGCCAACTGACAAGCATCCCCGACCGTATCTCGACGGCCCGAGACCAATTGTTGCACGCCGAGCAGAGCGCAAAAAAGGATCGCTGCAATCGGAGTCTGCGCCATCTCCTAACTCAAGAGCTGGGCAAAACACCATTCTGACCGGTCACGCGGTCGTACGTCATCTCATAGTTATACTAGCTCTGACTAATACCTGAGCAGACTAACAACTAGTCATTAAGTCCTGCGACAGGGATACGTGCAGGTAGTCTGGAAGTCCTAACTCGTGCGCTAGCAAATTGATACGAGACTCTCCCTGACATCCACCCTACCGTCCCGGGGATAGTTCCCCACTTGGTCTCACCAATCCCTTAGATGTATGTCCAGGGTCGCGCCCTTGTTGCAGTCACGATCAATGACCCCCATTACGCATCCAGATGTTCCTGTCCATCTCCGTCTGTTGCTATCGCAGACTGCGCTGCAACTGCTGTCAGGAAGCATGTCGTCCTGAAAGCTCAGCCCCTCGTCTCCATACTGGTCTAGTGCCGGGTCCGGGCGTTCCTGTTACAGTTTCTCAGCTAAGGACCTGCCGGGAGTCCTACGTCCTATGACCAATTACCGACAGCGCAGAGTAGTGAGCGTCGAAATCGAAGCTGTCTTTGGTCACGATAGCCGGCGACTCTATTGTCTGTCTGAGCCGCACCGTTCAGTCTTCGGCGACGACAACTATTGACAGCTGCCGTTGCCGGTATCACAATTAGTCGCTGAGGTTACATCTATGCGTGGACCGTATCTGCTCTCTCCAATCATGGTCGACATGAGGGTTCCCTGTCGCGTCCGCGGAGTTTATTGCCTCGCTAAGGTTCCGAACGGACCTATCGTCAAAGTCTGTCGGGCCGAACAGGACATGCGCGAAGAACTCCGTGCGGCAGCAGACGCTTATCGGTCGTTCTGGTACGAGACGTGTCTGACTCCGGAAGAAACTTACTCTACTCAGTGCCGGCTCTATCACCGATATGTGAGTTCCAACACACTGGAAGACGGCACGCATCCAGCGCCTCCGCCTAACTGTCAGTCACGTTGCCCAGTTTGTGGGCAGTAGTAGAACGACTACTCGGGCCCTGGCCGAACCACTGATTGACTCACCGCCGAAGCCGTACGCTGGGGCGTTAGTTGATTTTCTCGCACATCTCACCCGGGAACGCCGCTACTCGCAACACACAATCCGAGCCTATCGAACCGATATCCAGCAATTCCTTGACTATTGCGCAGATGAACTCAACCTCCCACCGTTATCAACGATCACTCACGAGCACATCCGCGAGTTCATTGGCCGCATGCTACGCGGTGGCTACGACAAACGTTCGGCCGGCCGCAAGCTCTCTGCTGTCCGGTCGTTCTTGCGTTATCTTGTCAGCACTGACCAACTGAAGTTCAACCCGGCGACCGCAGTCAAGCGACCACGACCAGAACGACGTCTACCGGTAGTGTTATCGCAACAACAACTCCACTCCGCCATCAAGGTGACTGGCGATGACCTGCGCTCGCTTCGAAAGGCCGCCATTCTTGAGACGCTCTACGGTTCAGGGATCAGAGTCGCGGAACTTGTCGGGCTCAACGTTGCCGATATCGACTTCGCCGCCGAAGTTATCAAAGTACGCGGCAAGGGCGGCAAGACAAGAATCATCCCCCTCGGTAGCGCCGAACGCCACGCACTCGAACGCTACCTTACCGCCACCGGCCAATCAGGTCAACAACCGGTATTCTTGAACGCCCACGGTGGCCGACTGTCAACTCGGTCGGTTCAGCAAATAGTCCGCCGTGCTCTGTCTGCCGTCAACGGCACCGCTGCAACCAATCCTCACGCACTCCGTCATGCTTTCGCTACACATCTACTCGAACGCGGTGCTGATTTGCGAGCGGTTCAAGAACTACTCGGTCACTCCTCGCTTGCCACAACTCAAATCTACTCGCATGTGACGCTCGAGCGACTGAGAGCCACCTATCGCAAAGCACATCCTCGCTCCGGTTCCAGAGAGTAGCTCGAACCCGGCTACATCAGTTGTTCGATGAGAGCCTTGATGGCCGCTTCTCTCGTCGCAGTTGGACTCACCCCTCGCTCGGCCACCAGCCGGTCGTAACTAGGACGACGTGACCGATAGATCACTCCGATGGGAATCCGCTCCCCCCATTCCTGAGTCTTGGCAAATGCCATTTCTGGATCAGTCGGGTCATAGTCAGCGACGGTCGTCAGGTCATAGACATGCTGACGATACCACGTGCTGGTGTTGACATGGTTGAAACTAACGCAAGGCTGAAGTATGTCCACGACCGCGAACCCGGGCCAGCTAATCGCTTGTCTTATAAGCATGGCAAGATGCTCCGGCATCCCGGAGAACCCCCGCGCCACAAAACCTGTGTCAAGCATGACAGCCAGTGCCAAAGGGTTGTAAGCAGGCTCACTCACACCGAAAGGCGTCGTCTTCGTCACCATCCCTGGTTCACTCGTAGGAGATGCCTGGCCCTTTGTCAAGCCATAGACCTGATTGTCGTGGACAAGATAGGTGATGTCCATGTTGCGGCGCAGAGCGTGCAGAAAATGGTTACCGCCCTCAGCATAACCATCTCCGTCACCACCCTCAGCGATAACAGTCAGGGCAGGATTAGCGAGCTTTACACCGATAGCCACCGGCAGTGTTCGGCCGTGCAAACCGTTGAACAGGTTGCAACGTAGGTAGTGCGGCGCCTTGGCAGCCTGCCCGATGCCGGATACAAAACAAACCTGCTCGGGCAGCAGTTGCATGTCACTCAGTGCCATCTTGACCGCTTCCCGGATGCCGAAGTTACCACAACCCGGGCACCAGGCCACTGGATCGTCACTCTGCCACTCAATTGGCTTCATTACCACCAACCAGTAAATCGGTCAAGGCTTGCTCCACCTGCCCTACCCGGAGTTGCCGGCCGTCGAATCTCAGTACGCTGCCAGTGGTGGCGAGACAACACTCCTGCGCTACCAGTTGGCCGAGCTGAGCAGTTGCATTACCCTCAACAGTCACCAAACGCCTGACGCGCCCTGCCACTCGCTTGACCGATTCGACCGGAAACGGCCAGACCTGTTCGAAATGAAGCATGCCGATGTTCTGACCTTTGTCGCGAAGACGGCTGACTGCCTCGTGAACAATACCACGGGTCGGACCAAAACAGAGCACCATTGTTTCTGCAGTGTTGTTCGGTGGCCACTCGGTCGGAGGAATCGTCTGTGCAGCAACACCGAGAAGTTTCCTCGCACGCTTCCGAACCTGTTCGACACGAACCTCTGCCGACTCAGTGATATGTCCTCCCTCGGTGTGTTCATCGGAGTCTACATAGACAAGCTGACCAGCCACACCCGGCAGCAGTCGCGGTGACACCCCGCTCGGAGTCAAGGCATAGCGACGGTAGGCGTAGCGAGCGGCTGGTACCGGGTCGGCTGGCAACCGGGGCACTCGGTAGCTCAATTCGCCAGCGGGAACTGTCCACAGAGCATCGCCGAGAAACTGGTCATAGAGCAATATCACCGGGATTTGAAAACGCTCAGCCAGATAGCAAGCCTGCTGGATCCCACGAAAAGCGCCCAGCGCGTCGGCTGGCGTCAGCACCGCCCGCGGAAATTCGCCGTGCCCGGCGTGAATCACCCAGAGCAGGTCTGCTTGGGCAGTACGGGTGGCCATACCGGTAGCCGGTCCTGGCCTCATACCGACACAGAAGACTACCGGTGTCTCAGTAATACCCGCTAGGCTGAGCGCCTCGTTCATCAGAGCGAAACCACCACCCGCAGTCGCCACCATCGCTCGTTTACCGGCAAAGAACGCACCGATGGCCATGTTCGCAGCCGCCACTTCATCCTCAGTCTGTTCAACGATCGTCCCAATTTTACCACCATGTCGAGCACAATACTCAAGGATTGGCGTACCGGGTGACATCGGATAGCCAGCAACCAGTTCCACGCCAGCAGCCAACGCGCCAAGAGCGATAGCCTCGGAACCAGCGATAAGCGCTCGCGGTTCACTTGCAGTCAGTCGCGGTAGGCGAACCGGTAAAGTTGCGCCAGCAATCCGAGCCGCGTGGTTGTAGCCTTCGACTGCAGCCGCGGTGTTCGCCGTAACCGCTGTCTCTCCGCGCGACCCAAACATATCCCTCAAGACGCCAACCAGCAAGGATAACTCGCAGCCAAGAACTGCCCAAACGGCGCCGGCGGCAACAATGTTGATCGCCTGCTTGCTCCCACCGCTCTTTAGTGCCATATCGAGCAGCGGAACAGTCACCACATGCTCACCTTGACTCGCGCCACCATCAATAACTACCCAGCCGTCGGACCGTAGCTCGCCAGACCACGCAGCAAGATAATGCGGCTCTAATACCACTAGTAGATCAGACGAGTCTCCGTCCGCGGCAACGACCCGATCGGCAACCCGCAGCCGCGAACAATTCTGGCCACCGCGTATGCGGGACATTACGTCATGCGAGCAGAAGGCATAGTATCCACTACGAACAAACGCCTGTGCCAACGCTCGCGCCAGGAATTGAACACCCTGTCCGGCTGAACCGACAATCGAAATTGCTATATCAACTGGCATCAGTGCATGCTGTCAATCAACCGTTGGACCCGCGCGGCATCGTAGCGGGAGAAAACAAGTGGCTGTTGGCGTAATGCCGGGAACGATTCCTCGTAGACTGGCCGCGAAGCACGATAGATCAGACCAACCGGTATTTGTTCAGGTTCACGCGTATCGGTACGCGGCCACTGCGAAACGACCCGCCGCGCCGCCTCGCGGTCTGCTGGGTTATGGTTGTCAAGGGCAACATCGCGTATTCGCCGCTGGTACCACTGATACGTATTAACCTTGTTGTAGGTGATACAAGGCTGCAATACATCAACAAAACCGAAGCCCGGATGACGAATAGCTTCCAGAATCAGTCGAGCTAAATGAGCAACATCGCCTGCAAATCCTCGGGCGAGGAAGGTGCCGTTCATAGCAAGACCAGCTGCCAACGGGTTGAACGGCGGCATAGCCGTACCTTCGGGTCGGGCACGCGTCACGAATCCGAAACCACTCGTCGGCGATGGCTGTCCCTTGGTCAAGCCATAGACTCCGTTGTTGTGGACGAGACAGACCATTGACACGTTTCTGCGAAACATCATCAACAGATGACTACCACCTTCACCGTAAATATCACCGTCGCCACCCACAGCAATAACCTTGAGCGAATGGTTAGCAAGTCTGACACCAAGCGCATGAACCAGAGTTCGCCCGTGCAAACCGTGCAAGAAGTTGCAACCGACGTAATGGGCGAGTTTTCCCGCCTGTCCAATCCCAGCCACAATCACAACCTCTCTTGGCTCCAGCCCTGATGCAACCAAAGCCTCTCGCAGCGCCTGTAGTATCCCGCGGTTACCGCAACCCGGACACCAGGTCTCCTCGGTGGCTCCCGTCCAATCAACAATCGTGGTCACAAGCTGACCTCAAGCACAAAAGGGACGCAGCTCCTCTACCAATTCATCAACAGTGAATGGTCGGCCATCGTACTTTAGCACTTCGGCGGTTGGTTGAATCAGCGTCTCTCGACGGAGTAATCTGCCCAGTTGTCCCGTCGAATTTACCTCAACCGTAACAACGCAACGCGCCTGACTGAGTCGAGCCAAGACCTGCGCACGCGGAAAGGGCGCGAGCGCCGAGAGATGTAGCGAGCCGACTGAATAATGCTCCGTTCGCAACCGGTCAACTGCCTCGTTGACCACCCCGAATGTCGATCCCCAACAAACAACGACCAAATCACTGTCTTGCCCACTGGCAACCGCTCCTCCCAGACTACCGGTCGCCGTAGACATCGCTCGCAACTTGGCCATTCGCTTCCGTTGCATCGCAATACGAATCTTGGCATCCTCAGTCGGATACCCTTCTTCAGTATGTTCTGAACCAATACAATGAACCGCCTGAGGTAGTATCCCGGGCCTCACACGAGGTGAAATACCATCATCGGTAACCAGATAGGTGCAAAAAGTGTTTGGGGCTCTGCCCTCCCAGTCCTTCTCTGCAAAATCGCCGATGCTGCCAGAGGTGTGCAATTGAAGAGACGGAACAGTCCAAAGCGAATCAGCAAGGTACTGGTCGATTAGAATAATAGCCGGGACATGAAAGTGATAGGCCAAATCGAAAGCTCGCTGTGTCAGGTTGAACGCCTCACCGGCAGTGCCGGGAGCCAGCACGAAACGCGGAAACTCATCCTGAGACGCATTTATGGCAAAGAGCAGTTCACCTTGCTCGGTCCTGGTCGGCAACCCCGTTCCCGGCCCAGGCCGTTGTGCGATAACAACAACGCAAGGTAGCTCTGTCATGCCCGACAATCCCAGCGCTTCGACCATCAGTGAAAAACCTCCACCAGAGGTTGCAGTCATCGCTCGTACACCAGCATAAGATGCCCCAAGAACCATGTTGAGTGCGCCAAGCTCATCCTCGGCCTGCTCAACTACCAGCGGAAACTGGTCCTGTTGCAGCGCCAGGAACTCCATTATTGGCGTAGCCGGTGACATCGGATAGCCGGCGTAGAACCGCACATCAGCAGCCAACCCACCCAACGCAACTGCCTGACTACCAGTAAGCAGTCTGCCTGTTTGTTGTCGACTCAGAGCCGGAATTGCACATAGACAGCCTCCTCGTAGCTTTCTGACAGCGTAATCTGCCCCTGCCCGCAAACACTCGCGATTCAACCTCACAACTCGCTCACCCTTCGCACCGAATCGCTCTTGCATAAGATCAAA
Source organism: Caldifarciminota bacterium (assembly GCA_965649295.1). Classification (GTDB taxonomy): domain Bacteria; phylum Hydrothermota; class Tepidihabitantia; order Tepidihabitantales; family Tepidihabitantaceae; genus CBFGKH01. The sequence goes on along the minus strand of CBFGKH010000009.1, from coordinate 34,160 downwards.
CATAGCATCGAGCGGCTGACCAACCAAAGCGAGCATAGCTCCTAGCCCAACAACATTGCGCATCGTCAGATCGGCACCGACTCTCTCTGCAATTCTCGTGAGGGGTATCCGTAAAACTCTATTTCGTTCGTCACCTTCCCTGGCTTCATCGCCATCAAGAATCGCCACACCACCATCAACAAGCTCAGTAGCATGGATATCGGATGAACTCTCGTCTAGCGCTAGCAGGAGATTATGCCGGGCGACACAACACGCAACTGGCTGGTCAGACACCCGAATCGATGTGTAGTTGTGGCCCCCCCGAATCCGAGACATCACATTAGGGTAAGCAAAAACGTTGTAGCCGACCCGATAAAGTGCGCGCGCCAGTAGTTCTGATGATGTATCCACTCCTTGGCCTGCCTGACCGGCAACCAACAGGGTCACATCGAACATCGACAGATGCTAGCGACGCCGAACCTTGGGTCAAGGAGCGCATATGTTGACAGTTGCAGCGGTTTGAGTATCTTCAACCATTCTAATATAAGGAGCACACTTTGCTACGAATTCGACTACGCAGAATGGGCTTGCGGAACCGGCCAACCTACCGTGTCGTCGTGATCGACTCACGCAAAGCACGGGACGGTGAGTACATCGAATCCGTGGGCAGCTACGATCCGAAAATGAAACTGCTGAACATCAACACTGCTCGCGTTCACTTCTGGCTTGGCCACGGCGCCCAGCCTTCTGGAACCGTTGCTCGACTGATCAAGCGCTATGAGCGCCAGCACCCGGGCAATATCACGGGTGAAGAGGCAACGGTAACAACAACGATGGCGCAGACGTCGACCGCGGAACCCGTAGTCACGCCTGAGACAGCGAATTGACGCCTACCGGTTAGGCAGGAAAGGAGCAAACCGTGAAAGAGATGATCGAGTACATAGTTCGAGCTCTCGTCGACCATCCTGATCAGGTGAAGGTCAACGAGCTTGCTGGCGAAAGACACGTGATGTACGAAGTGTCCGTTGCCGAAGGCGACCAGGGTAAAGTCATTGGCAAAGATGGCCGCACGGCAAAAGCCATCCGTGCCATTGTCGATGCGGCCGCGAAGAAACTCGGGAAACGAGCGGAGTTCGAGATTTTGGATGGCCGCTAGTCTGCCGACCTGCTGATTAGCAAAGTTACCGATAGCTCCAGTCAGGATGGCATTGACCGTTACGTTGGTCACGGTATTCCGTGAGTATTTCACTGGCCCATTTGCCTGTGGCCCAACTCGTGTCGCCCAAACGACTGGACAGTTAGCTATCACATACGTCAATCCGCGAGACTTTGCAGGCGACCGCCACCGAACAGTGGACGACTATCCGTTCGGTGGCGGCGCCGGTATGGTGCTAAAACCCGGCCCAATCGTCGCAGCCATCCAATCAGTTCGTCGGCCGGATTCGCGGACAGTCCTGCTAACACCACGCGGGCGGCGGTTCACTCAACAAGACGCCGAACGCTACGCTGGCCTGAGGCATCTCGTGCTCGTCTGCGGCCGATACAAAGGAATCGATGAACGAGTAACCATGTACTGCGACGAAGAACTTTCCCTAGGTGATTTTGTCCTTGCTGGGGGTGAAGCTGCTGCAGTCGCCGTGGTCGAATCTACCGCTCGGCTGCTACCTGACGCAGTTGGCAATGTGGATTCGGTCACCACCGACTCCTTTGCGACTGGAATACTCGATGCGCCTTACTACACTCGTCCTGCCAACTTTGATGGACACGCCGTACCTAAGGTTCTTCTCAATGGTGACCATGGCGCCGTGCTAGCATGGCGACGATGCGAGTCGCTGATTAGCACAGCACGGTTTCGTCCCGACCTTCTCCAACACGAAGTCTTGAATGAGACTGAAAGAAACTGCCTCTGCGAAAGAATCATGAGTTTTCGATGCATTTCATCAAAGGAGCCAAAAAATGGCGAAAGTAGCTGCAAAAACTAGCGAATCAAAATCATTACCCTCAGGTCAACAGACTCAGGTAATTCCTGATCTCAGTCCCGGCGATGTCGTCAACGTCCAGATACGCATCAAGGAAGGCGACAAGGAACGACTTCAAGCCTTTCAGGGGACGGTGATTAGTATACGGGGTAGCGGCCAGAACCGAACATTTACCGTCCGCAAGGTTAGTCGCGGTTTTGGGATCGAACGCATATTCCCCTTCAACACTCCGGCTATTGCCTCGATCGAAATCAAACGCCACAGCAAGGTTCGTCGCGCTAAACTCTACTACCTGCGCAAGCTTGGCGGTCGCGAAGCAATCTTGAAAGAACGCAAGATTGAGGCAAAGTCTTGACCTCAAGATACGAACAAGAGACGCGCTGATCTGCGGAGTCGACGAAGTTGGACGCGGCGCTCTCGCTGGTCCGGTTGTGGCCGCAGCTGTGCTCTTGCCACGGCACATCAGGATTGACGGCGTCAACGACTCAAAAGAGCTGACCGCAAAGCAACGTGAGATACTCGCCAATGCCGTTCGACGGCACGCGCTCGCGATCGGCATTGGCAAAGCATCGCCACGTTTGATTGAGCGATGCAACATCCGTAACGCCACCCTCCATGCCATGCGCCTAGCGATAGCCCAATTGCGCCCGGCGCCGGAGTACGTGCTCATCGACGGAGACTCGGTACCCGACATTAGCATTGGCTGCGCAACACTCATACGTGGTGATGCGAGAAGCTACTCGATTGCTTGCGCCTCGATCATCGCCAAGGTCTATCGTGACCGCCTGATGCAGGTGCTCGCCCATCGGTTCCCGGGTTATGGATTTGAATCCAACGCCGGCTACGGAACAGCAAAACACCTGCGAGCAATTTCTGAGCTGGGGCCTTGTCCCTTGCATCGGCGAAGCTTCACCCCGGTTCGGAAGCTATTCTCACGGGTTACCGCGTGACAACTAACACATTGGGTGAGCTCGGCGAACGGCTCGCCTCTGACTTTTTGCAACGAGCCGGACTCCGCATTATCGACCGTAACTACCGAACTAATTGTGGCGAAATAGACATAGTATGTCGAGATGAATCAACGCTTGTCTTTGTTGAAGTCAAAACAAGGTCCTCCGCCGAAGTAGCCCAGCCACACGAATCCGTTGGACACCGAAAACGTTCGAAACTCCGCCTGCTGGCAGAACTTTACATTGCCACTCACGACTGCGGTGACGTTGAAGTGAGGTTTGACGTCATATCGATCGTCCTTGGTGAGAAACCAAGTATCGAACACATCGTTGGCGCCTTCTGATGCTGGCACGAGTCACCTCTGCAGCTATCATTGGCGTAGACGGCATCATCGTCACCGTGGAAGTCGACATCTCAGTCGGCCTACCAACGTTCACAGTTGTCGGACTCCCTGATGCCTCTGTCAAGGAATCACAGTACCGAGTCACCGCAGCGATCAAGAATTCCGGCTTTCATGTGCCTAGCCGTCGCATCACCGTGAACCTCGCTCCAGCGGAAATCGGAAAGGAGGGTGCCGCCTTTGACCTACCGGTAGCAATTGGCATTTTGGCTGCAACTGGTGTGGTTCCCAGTGCTGCACTGGAAAGAGTAGTTGTCCTCGGCGAGCTATCGCTCGACGGTTCGGTGCGGGCAATCCGAGGAGCGGTGGCGATGGCCGTGGCTGCTCAGAGGGCAGCTCTGCGCGGGGTGATTCTACCAACTGCAAACGCAGCAGAAGCCAGCATGGTCTCCGGCTTTCCCAAGTTTGCAGTGGGCACCCTGGCGGAAGCCGTCAGACACATTCGCGGAGAAATAAGGATCGAGCCACTACGAGACAACGCCAGCGAGCTATTGCGAGCCGCTGCAAAACAGGCGCCGGATTTCGCCGATGTCCACGGCAACGCTCATGCAAAGCGCGCGCTTGAGATTGCCGCTGCTGGTGGCCACAATGTTCTAATGATTGGACCACCGGGATCAGGAAAGACCATGCTCGCGCGTCGGCTGCCCACGATTCTCGCTCCTCTTACTATTGAGGAAGCCCTTGAATCTACCCGCATCCACAGCGTCGCTGGAACACTGTCAATGGAAACTCCGCTCGTGGCTACGAGACCATTCCGAGCACCACATCACAGCATTTCTGAGGCAGGAATGGTTGGCGGCGGTACCGTCCCTCGCCCTGGCGAAGTTTCGCTTGCTCACAACGGAGTGCTGTTCTTGGACGAGCTGCCGGAATTCCGACGTTGCGTATTGGAGGCCCTACGTCAGCCACTCGAAGACGGAATCGTCACAATCGGCAGAGCTAAAGCGACTTTCACCTTTCCGGCCCGATTCATGCTGGTGGCGGCAATGAATCCGTGTCCCTGCGGGTTTCTTGGTGACACACGCCACGCATGCACCTGCTCAGCTCCCAAAATTCACAACTACCGCAGCCGAATCTCCGGACCACTCTTGGACCGCATCGACATCCATATTGACGTACCAGCGCTCTCCTACAAGGAGCTATCGACAGGACAGCAACCTGGGTGCAGTTCAGCCGAGGTAGCAAAGAGAGTTGAAGAAGCGAGACGTCGGCAGCTTGAACGCTTCCGTCTTGCTGGTGGGACTAGCACTATCTACTGCAACGCACAAATGGGACCACAGCAAATCAAACAATTCTGCCGACTCAATGAGGCAGGGAACTCAATACTGAGAACAGCCATTGATAGACTCGGTCTATCCGTGAGAGCCTACCATCGTGTCTTAAGAGTCGCTCGGACGATCGCTGATCTCGATGGTAAGGCAGAAATCACTCCCGGTCACGTCACGGAGGCTATCCAATATCGTACATTAGATCGCCGCAGTTAAGCGAATACAAGGAGAATCAGATGAGCATAGCAAATCGCATTCTGCGTCGTGACACCAAAGTAGCGGTCATCGGCGTAGGCTATGTCGGGCTACCTTTGTCGATCGAAATTGCCCGTTCCGGCTACCGAACGGTGGGTATTGACGTTGACGACAATAAGGTGAAATCAATTCTTGCTTGCCGCAGCTTCATCGGCGATGTGCCCGATGCTGACATTAGAGAAGTCGTATCTCAAAAGAAACTGACAGCAACAACAGATTTCGCGGTTTTGAGAGAGTGTGAAATCGTGAACATATGCGTTCCCACGCCGTTCACCGCCAACAAGGAACCGGACGTCTCATATATCATTGACGCTGGCAAAAAGGTCGCCCGCCACCTGCGTAAAGGAACGCTCGTGATACTGCGTTCCACAACCTACCCCGAGACGACCGAGAGAGTTCTAAAGCCGATCCTCGATGCAGCAGGACACTCAATAGGCAAAGACTATTTCTTGTCCTTCATTCCTGAACGGATCGACCCTGGTAACCGTCGTTTCAACACTCGCACCACGCCGGTTGTTGTAGGCGGAGTAACCAAGAAATGTACGGATTACTCAGTGCTTTTCTATCGCCAGTTCGTTGAAGATGTTCTGCCAGTCTCATCTCCCCGTGTTGCCGAGATGTCCAAATTGCTGGAGAACATCTTCCGAAGCGTCAATATCGCGCTCGTGAATGAGTTGGCAACGATGTGCGAACGTATGGGTGGCATCGACGTCTGGGAGGTCATCAAGGCTGCTTCAACCAAACCCTTCGGTTTTATGCCGTTCTATCCTGGGCCGGGGATCGGTGGGCATTGCATACTGATCGACCCCTACTACCTCGCCTGGAAGGCCCGCGAATACGATTTCCATTCCAATTTCATCGAATTAGCCGCCCAGACGAACGAGTCGATGCCATTCCACGTCTGCAGCCGACTCTACGAAATCCTCGGGACTAGCGGTATTCCTGCTTCGAAGGCGCGGCTGTTGCTACTTGGCGCAGCCTTCAAACGCGACGTCGAGGATACACGACACTCCCCGGCAATCAAAGTGATGGAACTATTGTTGGGCAAAGTCCGTCAGATAGAATATCATGATCCGTTCGTCCCTGTGATCACAATCAACGGACGACAGTATAAGTCAGTTGCTCTTACTAAGGAACGGCTGCGTCGTGCCGACTGTGTAATGATTCTTACCGACCACAGCCAGTTCGATTACGAACTTGTACTTAGCGAAAGCAAACTAATACTGGACACGCGCAACGCCATCAAGAAACGAGACGCGAGCAAACTTCACACCCTCGGGTACGTTTCGGTGCACCACGCGCCCAAACCCGGCAAAGGCCGATAATCGCGGGAATGGCATCGCTCAACTCATCGGACAAAGGTTGGCCGAACCCAATGCTAATGGGTTGAACTCCCAATAGCTGGACCGTGGCCTTCGTTTCACTGGCAACCAGGGTAGCAGTAAGATGCAGCGGTATGGTGTGAGTGGACAGCAATCCACACGCCATCCGGCCCATGTCGGCTTCAGAAAAGAACCTTGTCTCAGCTGGCCGACCACCGAAATCACACGCATCTACGAAGAGCACCCGTTCCGGCCCGGAACGAACAATAATGTCAACGTAGTCCTCGGGTGAGACACCGGCGTCAATCGTCAAGGCCTCGTCAAAACCAGCCAGCTGGTCAATAACAAGACAGCCAATAGCGTCGTCACCGCGCAAGCGGTTACCAACGCCGACAATGATAGGCTTTGCCACTACCACAGATTGCAGTCAAAGTAAGTGGCTAACACTCAGCCACCACCTCAATCTCAACTCTCGCACCTTTCGGCAAGGCTGCTACCTGGACCGTCGAACGCGCTGGAAAAGGTTCACGAAAGTTACGCCCATACACCTCATTGACAGCGGCGAAGTTACTAAGGTCCGTAAGGAACACAGTAACCTTGATCACACGATCAAGGCATGTGCCACCGGCTGAAAGGATGGCAGCCAGATTGACAAAGACCTGCTCGGTTTCACGCCTGATATCCGAGCTAACTAAATCACCAGTGGCTGGGTCAATCGCAATCTGACCGGATGTGAAAAGGAGATTGCCAACCCGGACCGCCTGATTGTAAGGTCCGATAGGAGCCGGTGCCGCAGTTGTCTTGATTGCCACAATCATGTGATTACTCCCTCTGCTTGTGCTTCTAGCTAACATGGGACGCAACATTCCCGAGGGCTATCGAAAAAAGCTTAGTTTCAGATGTGTCAGCCCGAGAAAGCATCACTATCGGCTTCTTCGCGCCAACAACTATGCCAGCAACCTTTGCGCCACCCAGATACTGGAGACCTTTAGCCAGAATGTTACCCGTCGCCAGACTAGGGACCACCAGAATATCGACATCGCCAGAAACGTCGCTGGCGACTCGTTTGATCCGAGCCGATTCACGCGAGAAAGCAACATCCAACGCAAGCGGCCCTTCGATGACAGCGTCGCCAAACTCTCCTTGATCACCCATGCGGGTAATGATCGCCCAATCTAGGGTTTCGGCGATACTCAGACTGATTCTCTCCACGGCCGAAAGCAAAGCCACCTTGGGCCTGGCTATACCCAGCAGACGAGCCAGCACAACCGCATTACGAACGATATCAATCTTGCGGCGAAGGTCCAACTCAGCGTTGATACCACCATCTGTAACAAGGAGTAGCTTATGGTAGGTTGCAAGCTCAAGCAAAGCGACGTGCGACAGCACTCTATCACCGCGAAGCCCAAGCTCCTCGGTAAGTACACCGCGTAAGAAGGTCGCGGTATCAATCTGTCCCTTCATGAGAAAATCACCATTCTTCGAAACATCGCTCACCGCGAACCGTATCGATTCCTCGTTTGAACCGGTCCCAACGATTTCGAAATCACTGGCGGGCACCTTAAGGCTGCTGCAAATCATCTTTATGCGTTGTTCATCTCCGTAGAGCACGCCGGCAGCGATTTGTTCCCGGCGGGCACCGTAGAGGGCCTCGATGGTTGCGCAATCCTCGGCACAAGCGACCACGCAACGTCGTACCCCATGGCTTCGTGCGCGCCGCAGCAAGTCGGCGAAACTCACAACAGCACCATCAACATCCATAGTAGAGGTTGAACTCCCAGGGATGAGGACGACGGGCTACGTCATCTACCTCACTCATCTTCAACTCAAGCCACTTGTCAATCAAGTCCTGCGAGAAGACATCGGCGTGCTTCAGATAGTCCTGATCGGCCAACAACTCATCGAGCGCACGTTTCAGTGAGAAGGGAACGTGCTTGGTGCCAAAAGCGTCTTCATTCGATTCGCGCCGGCCAACGAGCGGCACGCCCGGGTCGAGCTTTCGTCTTATCCCATCGAGTCCCGCCATCACTGTGGCAGCGATGGCAAAGTATGGATTAGCACTGGCGTCCGGAATTCGGTACTCCATTGCCATATCTGAAGGACGCTGAATATAGGTTGGAATCCTGATGGCCGCGGTTCGATTAGCAAATGAGAAAAAGACAAGCACCGGTGCCTCGTAACCAGGGACCAACCGCCGATACGAGTTTGTACTCGGGTTAGTAAAGGCACAGAGACTCGGTGCGTGCTCTAATATGCCAGCGATAAACTGCAGCGCCAACCCGGATAGTTTGCTCTGGGCGCGACGATCGCCAAAAAGCGATTTCCCGCGACGGACAAGCATCATGTGCAAATGCATGCCGGACCCCGCTTCACCAAAAATCGGCTTGGGCATGAATGTTACGCTCTTATCGTGGCGGTAGGCAAGGTTCCTAGCGAGATACTTGGTTAGCATGACGCCATCCGCCGCTCTTGCTGCTGCCAAGTAGATCGGTTCGACCTCGACTTGAGAATAACGACCACCTTCGTGGTGGTGATACTTCACTGGAACTCCGCAGGCTGCCATAAGCAGCGAAAGCTCTGTTCGAAAATCAGAACTGCGGTCGAAAGGAGGCGCAACGTGATAAGCAGGCCCCTTGAACAATGCAAGACCGGTAGGATCGTCATGCCGAAGTTCATCGGTCTGAATCCGGTAAACCGCCGAGGACTGATCGGTCCAAAACTCAGCCTTGTTGAAAAGGTAGAATTCAAACTCCGGACGGACCATCAGACCATCGGCACCAGTTTCTCGCAGAAGGACACGCACCGCCTTCTCGAGTATGTACCTCGGGTCGCGACCATAGCGCTGGTTAGTATGCGGGACATAAACGCACGAGAAAAAAGAGACTGTTGGTTCGGTCGCGAACGGATCTACAAAGGCAGTATCGAGGTCGGGTCGAAGCACCATGTCTCCCGCGTCAACGCTACCAAACCCCGCGACCGATGAGCTATCAAAACCAATGCCGTCAGCTACAGCTTGCTCGAGACGCTCGATAGGAAAAGTAACGTGTCGCAACCGCCCGTTCAAATCCGAGTACTTGAGGTCAACAAACTTCATTTCACGTTCGCTGAGGTTTGATTTGGTACGTTTCACGCCCAAATGATGCCAGAGCGGCGCCAGAAGTCAATCGAAGAGGGGGAGATTGCGTAACGAGACCCAGATCAAGGTTCTTTGAACGCGCGTTTCAAGAATGCAAGCCTATCAGCGCACTACCTGCGAACGTGAACTACCCAGATGCAAGTGAACCTTATTCCCTGCCAGGGTGACTAGTCGAGCTTGACTACAATGGTCGGCTTTCCGTTGCCACCGTTCCGACTGACAAAGTAGGTGCCGGCCCGCAAACCATAGCCAATGCAATGGGCAGGTTGCCGTGCTACGAGCCGGCCAGTCACATCCCTTATCTCCAACAACTCCGTCCCAGCCGCAACGGCTCTTGCCGTGCCACGGAAAGGGTTAGGATAGACAGCCAGCGAAACCGGGGATACTGCCCCATCACGAGGAGATGGCTCAGCCGAAGCAGGAGGACTGCTGCTCAGGTTGTTCTTGAAAAAGACATCGGACCCGCCAGTTCGCTCATCAGTCCAAACCAGAAACAACTCGGTATCGGACAATACCATGGTGGCGAAATATGACTGGGCGGTGTCGTTCGTTAGTAACAAGTCCCTTGTCCAGGTCTGCCCGCCGTTGGTAGAACGTCGGTAGGCAATCTCAAAATCGCCAGTACGGGAATCCTGCCAGAGAAGATGAACATCCATGCCCCGGGCAGCCAGCGCAGGCCTAGACGACCACCCCTGAGCGATGGTCAGTCTAGTCTCCGATGACCAGTTCAGTCCACCATCCTGAGACTGTCGGTACACTAGTTCTGTTCCGTCGCCAAAGCGGCTATCGCTCCAAACAACGTGAAGCTGTTCCCCGGCTGCCGCCACTGCCGGTTCGATCGAGGCACCGGGGTTATTGGAAAGACGCGTGTCCGGCCCCCAACTGAGACCATAATCGGTTGTCTGCTTGAAGTAGATCTCCTGATTACCGTCGTGGCTGTTCACCCAGACCACCGCCGCGCCAAGTTCAGTAGCCGTCACCGCTGGCCCCGGAGTATTGTAGACCAAGTCAGTCAATATCGCCGCCGGTAGCCATGTCGAACCGTTGTCTGTAGACCTGCGAAAAAAAAGACCACCACTCAAAGCCACGACATACACGCACGAATCGTCACAGGCAATTGCTGGATACCACGACCAGGGAGAATCATCGGAAATCTGGACAGCCGGCCTCCAGGTCTGACCGCCATCAGTGGAGCGTCGGTAGAAGATGTCGAGATTCCCTGTCCGCGTATCGCTCCAAACAACGTGAACGAATGGACCAGAAGCAACAACGGTGGGATTCCATGCGTCACCGGTCGTGAAAGTCAATCTAGCATCAGCAGTCCAACTGGCTCCGCGGTCGTGCGATCGCTTGTAGTAAACCTCAGCATGACCATCACGCAGGTCAGACCAGACGACATGGATTCGCTCGCCTGAGACCGCAATGCTTGGCGAGTTCGCGAAGCAAGTGCTAGCCATGCCACTAGTGGTAAGTTGAATATCGGGACTCCATAGCGACCAAGCCCGGCTTACACATATCAAGAGAACAATAACTAGTCTCACGTCTCCACAACGACTAATGCCTCTTTTTGCCGCGCGTCGGAATCCGAAGCCCTTCTTGAAACTCGCTGTCCTGATACTGCTTGGGTTCATTCCTTCCCCTGTTGTATGACCTATTCTACATTGCCACAACACCAAGTCAATCTCAACACCAGCCGATAGCCGATTTGAACAAATCTGAACCAAAGAGTACTACTGAAGTTGACTCTAACCCTAAGTTCACTGATACTTAACTATCTACCCGCAGTTCGCAGAGCTTTCCCTCAGAATGAGGGCGTTGTCCTTGAGACTGACCGATGCCCCTAAGGAGGCACATTATGAAGCAGAGCAACATCATTGCTGTCCTGGCAGTGATAACACTCGCCGGCGCCGCCGACGTCACCAAGACGATATCTTTCTCCCCCGCTGACCTTAAGATCGGCAGCCGCGATGGCTACACTACCGTTGAATTTCGCGGTCTGCCGCATGTCGAGCTGCTCGGTGCACCAGACCTGCCGGTCGCACCTTTTCAAGTCGTAGTTCCAGCATCATCCCGCGTCACTGGCTTCGAGATAGTTGACTTCAGCGAAGAGCTGGTTGCCGGGAGCTACCTGGTGCTACCCGTTCAGTATCCAACCGCCTATACTGACAACTATCCTCTTCGTCCTTTCGTTCTGCCTCGGCCAGAATACTACCAGGTTGACGCGCCATTCCCAGCGCAACCGGTCGAGTTCACTGCTGAAGGAACAAAATGTGGCTATCGTCTTGCCAGCTTCCGTGTCTATCCCGTCCGCTACAACCCGGTCGCCCGCTCGCTCACAGTTCTAACACGAGTAACCGTTAGAATCCGCTATGCGACTGGCGCCGGCCATGCCGCTCCTCGCACCGAACTCCAGATCGCGCTGCACGGCGATGAGCTGCGTCGTCTCGTACTGAACCCGGAAGATGTTGCCCGCTTTGCCCCTCCTCGCCGTATCAACACTTTTGGTTCGGCCCTGCTACCGGCCGGCAACTACGAGCACGTCATAATGACAACCAGCCAGTATCGGGATTCGCTCATCAAACTGCGCGACTGGCGCACCCGCCAGGGCTGGCGTTCGACGATCGTCCTCATCGAGTCGATTGCAGCCACCTATCCTGGTGTGGACACCGCGGAGCGGATGCGCAACTTCCTCAAAGACGCCGACACCACTTGGGGGACCATCTTCACCTTCATCGCCCGCAAGGACCATCCAGCACGACAGTACCGCAATGCCTACGTCAATGTCTCTGGCCAGGGCGTTGACTATCTGCCCTGTGACATGTATTTCTCCTGCCTGGACGGCACCTGGAATGCGGACGGCGACGGTATCTGGGGCGAACCGGCCGACTCGGTGGACTGCTGGTCCGACATGCACGTCGGGATGATTACCCTTGACGGTTTCTCAGAACTGAGCAAGTATCTGGCCAAACTGTTCCGCTACGAATTCACCCCGGACGCTGGGTGGTTTCAAAAGAGCCTCCTTTGTAACGATGTTAACTTCTCCAACGAGTTCAATGATTCGGTTGCCGACGCCACGCCCAGCCCACCCTGGTTTGACCTCAAGATGTACTACACCGGCGGCATGGTCACACCATCCGTACAGCGCTATTGCGATTCCCTTAACTCTGGCTATCCGCTGAATGTGATAATCGCTCATGGTTCGGTTGACGAATTTGGAATGGGCACGTCGGTCACGAGCTCACACATGATTGGACTAACTAACGCGAACCGGCTAAGTATGGTAACAGCGGTGTGCTGCCATACCGGGGCTTGGGATACACCTGGCAACACCAATGGCGACTGCATTGCCGAGAATATGGCATTCCATGCGCCCAATGGTTTCATCGGCGTAATCATGAACTCACGCTACGGGTGGGTGCGCGTGGCTGAATTCTTCAACTACTCTATCTGCTACGGCCTGCTTGGTTTTCGCACCCCCCGTCGCATCACGCAAGGAGAAGCGCTCTCCTACGGCCGCGACTACTGGCACGCTCTGGTTGCTGTCACAACTGACACATCTAAGTTTCGCTGGGAGGCCTACGAGAAAATTCTCTTCGGCGAGCCGGCTGTTCCCATCTGGACGGGCCGCGCTTTTGCCGCATCGGTTACCAAACCGGCAGCAATCAACATCGGCGGCAACGTCCCGGTGACGATTACCGTCACCGACAACAACGAGGTGCCAGTTGAATCGGCGCTGGTCTGCCTCATTAAGGATGATGGCGCGTTTGCCCGCGGTTTCACCGACGAGGCCGGCACGATTACCCTGTTTGTCTCACCGCTTACACCTGGAATGCTCCAGCTCACAGTCACTGGCGCTAATAATCTTCCCTATCTTGATTCCATCGTCGTGATGGCCTCGGGTAAGTATGTCTCCTACCTGCGCCATACTGTGGTTGATACGGCCCCTGGTGGCAACAGCGACGGAATCATCAATCCGGGCGAAACATTCCGACTGCCGGTCTGGCTCAAGAACTATGGCACTCAGGTCGCACCGGGTGTTACCGCCCGACTGATCACCCACACGGCTGGAGTCACCATCAACGACTCGGTCAAGAGCTTCGGCGACATCGCTGGCTCAGACAGCGCGTTGAACGAAGAAGGATTTGAGCTCAGCGTCGCTACCGGCCTCCCCAATGGCTACCCCATTCCTTGTTCGCTCGTCTGCCGCGATGCCACTGACTCAACCTGGGTCTCCTTCGTCACCTTGCGAGTTGGCGCACCCGTGCTCTCTTTCGTCGACAAGAGAGTGCTAGACTCGGCAGCTAGTACGCCCAATGGCCGACTTGATCCAGGCGAGACTGCCGACCTGGTTGTGACGCTGCGCAACTCCGGCATCGGCACTGCCTATGACATTCGGGCAATACTAAAACCCGGTGACACCCGGCTCGTTGCTGTTGATTCGGCGGCGACATTTCCCAACATTGCCAGTGGTAGCACCGGCACCAATGATACCGACCACTTTGTTGTCTATGCCAGCGCGACGATACCGATGGAAACACCGATTCACTGTACCCTGGACATCTATCTCGGCGCTGACCGCGTCGGTCAGGCTGTCTTCACAATTGTCATCGGTGAGATCCGTACCATTGACCCGATTCCCGACGGCCCTCGCCAGCCCGCGCTCTACTGGTCCTACGACAACGTCGACACACTCTACGCTGAACACCCTGATTTTGCCTGGGTTGAGATTGCCGGCGTTGGCACGCAACTGACGCTATCTGATGACCAAACCGTGCAGGTCAACCTTCCGCCAGGATTCGGACCATTCCGATTCTACGGCCAGAACTACACAGTTCTCTCCATCTGCAGCAACGGCTGGGTTGGCCTGGGAGCTACCACGGTTTCGACCTACACAAACACGTCGCTGCCCAACACGTCACTGCCGCCAGCCTTTTTCGTCCATTGGGACGATATGTATCCACCCTATGGCGGAGGGGTCTGGTGGTATCATGATGCAGCCAACCATCGTTTCATTGTTGAATACGATTCAGTACCGTTCTACCGCGCCCAGTCAAACTACCAGAAGTTCCAACTAATCTTGTACGACACGACCTTGGCTGCCCAAGACGGCAACTGTAAAGCAGTGATGCAGTACCAAATTATCACCGACCCGAGCTCATGCACGGTCGGTGAACAGGACCCAACTCGAACTGTATTCATCCAGAATCTCTTCGATGGCTCCTACCATCGCGGCAGCGCACCGATTACGAACGGCCGGGCGATCAAGTTCACGACCGATATGGTACTAACCGGTGTCGAGCAGCCCAACAGCAGCACCTACCCCAAAGCCCAGAGATTGGAAGTCAATCCCAGCCCCTTCGTCCGAACTACAAAAATAGACTGGCAGCTAGCGGCTGATGGTCAGGTTGCCCTGGTTGTCCTGGACGCAGTCGGTCGAGTGGTCCGCACCCTGGAGTCAGGCCAACGACCGGCGGGCAACTTTATCACAACCTGGGACGGCACTGATGACAACGGTCGGCGCTTGGGCCGCGGTATCTATTTTGTCCGGCTAACCGCCGATGGCATTACAACTAATGTCAAGACTGTTCTGACCAACTAGTCTGACACAGAGAGATAACCACAGGAGCGGGTGTTGCTACCCGCTCCTGTGGTGTGCAATTGCGACCGCACTCAGTCAGCCTCACCGCCAGAGCTCAGTGACACTACCACTAGCAAGGCCCGACTAGCACTGCCGTGCAGCACAACCTAAAGCATAGCCCTGTTCTAGGCACTTGACGTTCGTAGTCACCAGTTTGGGCTTCTTCGCAAATTCGTGCTTCGCCCGTTCGAGCAAGGCCTCTCGCGGTACAATATCGGTAGCGCCAACGTAGGCACCGAGCATCACCATATTGGCTGCTCTGCCAGTCCCAGCTTCGATCGCAATCTGATTTGCCGCCACCTCAACAACCACAAGATCGTCTCGTTGCGGACGAATCGGAATCAGTGAAGTATTGAGAATCACAATGCCGCCCGGTCGCAGTTTGGGAGCAAATTTCTCAAGCGAGGGGCGGTTCATTACCACCAAGTCTCGTGGGTTGGTGACTATCGGCGAAGCAATCGGCTTGTCACCGATAATGACCGTGCAGTTAGCAGTTCCGCCACGCATCTCCGGCCCATAAGACGGCAGCCAGACCACCTCCTTGCCCAGTTCCATTCCGGTTTCGGCTAGAATCTTGCCGGCCAGTAACACACCTTGCCCACCAAATCCAGCAAAAACGGTTTCAACCTGCATTCACCACCTCCGCTGCTGGCTCCTCCCATTTCTTGAAGTTCTGGACCGGATAGTATGGCAACATCTGCTCGTCAAGCCAACGCGTCGCCGCAAAAGGCGGCAGCCCCCAATTGGTAGGGCAGGTTGACAGTACCTCGACAAAAGTGAAGCACTTAGCATCACGCTGCAGCTCAAACGCAGTCTTCAGCGCCCGGCGTGCCCTAACAACCTGCTGCGGCGTATGCACTGCTACTCGCTCGACAAAACCAGGGGTCCGCAAACTGGCCAAGAGTTCGGCCATCCTGACTGGGTAGCCGACGTCGGCCACATCACGACCACGTGGCGTCGTAGTAGTCACCTGATTGGGCATAGTCGTTGGGGCCATCTGACCACCGGTCATTCCGTAGATGGCATTATTGACGAAGACGACAGTAAACTTCTCACCGCGATTAGCAGCATGGACTATCTCGGCCATGCCGATCGAGGCCAGGTCACCGTCACCCTGGTACGTAAAGACAATTAGGTCTGGCCGCGCCCGTTTGATGCCAGTTGCTAGCGCCGGTGCGCGACCGTGGGCAGCCTGCTGGAAGTCAAAATTGAAGTAATTGAATGCTAGGACCGAACAACCAACTGGCGCGATGCCAACAGTTCGTTCGCGCAAACCCAGTTCATCAATCACTTCAGCAATCAGCCGGTGAATGACGCCATGCGTGCAGCCCGGACAGTAGTGCGTCGGCGTTGCTGCCAGCGACTCAGGCCGCTGAAAGATAACCTTCACGCAGCACCTCCCTTTTCGAGATGGAACTTTACCGCCGCTGCCACCTCTTCTGGCGACGGCACATTGCCTCCCTGGCGCCCAAAGAAATAGACCGGCTTGTCCCGACCGACCGCCAGCCGAACGTCTTCAATCATCTGCCCCATGCTCATTTCGACGCTGAGCACAAACTCGGCCGATCTAGACAGCTCATACGTTCTCTGCAACGGAAACGGAAACAAGGTTACCGGCCGGATAAGAGCAGCGGCTATGCCCTCCTGCGCCAGTTGCTCGATTGCCGTCTTACAGACTCTGGCGGTGGTACCGAATGCCGCGAGCAGTACTCGATAGGAACGGTCAGTATGATATTCCTCAAAGCGGACCTCGGTCCGTTCCATCAGTTCATACTTAGCAGCCAGACGACGGTTGACCTCCTCTTCTTCGTTAGGGTCGAGGTATAGTGAATTGACGAGATTCGGCTTCCTGCCCTTGCAACCCGTCGTCGCCCAATTCTTAGGCGGCAGTGGCGGAAAGTCAAACTCCTTGAACTCAACCGGCTCCATCATCTGACCGATCATTCCATCGCCAAGCACAATCACCGGGTTACGGTAGCGGTCCGCCCGGTCAAAGGCAAGCGGCATTATATCAACCGCTTCCTGGACTGACGCTGGGGCCAGTACCAGACACTTGTAATCGCCATGCCCGCCGCCTTTGGTTGCCTGCAAGTAATCACCTTGCGAGGGCAGAATGCCACCTAGTCCCGGTCCGGTGCGAACGATATTGACGACGACTGCCGGCAATTCTGCGGCTGCAATGTAGGAAAGCCCCTCCATCATCAGGCTGAACCCCGGGCTCGAAGACGTGGTCCAAGCACGCGCCCCAGCCCCAGCCGCGCCATAGACCATGTTGATAACCGCTACTTCGCTTTCGGCCTGGAGAAAAGCGCCGCCAACCTCGGGCATTCGTCTCGCCAGATACTCGGCCACTTCTGACTGTGGTGTCAATGGGTAGCAGAAGTAACACTTGCCGCCAGCCCGAATTGCTGACTCAGCAATCGCCTCGTTACCCTTCATCAATACCTTCGCCATGCCGTCACTCCTTTGCTACTGTGGCCAAGTCCGCATCCTCAAGTTGAGCAACAGTGATTGCCACGTCCGGACAGACCATTGCACAAAAACGACAACCAATACACTTCTCTTGGACGGCGACGGTCGAATAGAAGTAGCCTTTGTCGTTGATGTCCTTTGACATGGCCAACACCTGCTTCGGACAGGCATGCGTACACAACTCGCATCCCTTACAACGGTTACGCTCAATTGTTACTAAGAAACTCTTTGCCATGCTGCTCCTCAAATGTTTATTCGGTACCTGCCTAACCAATTCGACCGCTCCCAAGGTTTCAACATCAAGCGGTCGAGCACCATCACCGGGTAGCGGCAACTAGCAGCATCGAACTGGTCCAGCAGCCGCCGTTCTACAGCCACAAACGCCACCCGCGTACCGGTTGACTGACCCAGCTCTTCTGCCAGCTCAATACCTTCTTCAATAACCGCAGCTGTCGTCTCGTCAATCAAGTGTGAGTTGACGACAATGTCGCTAATCGCCACGCCCGCGGCCTGCCTGATGCCATCGAGCATCTGTCGGGCAGCAGCAACTGTTGCTGTAAAAGGCCGCCGCGAGTTCAGCACCAGGTAGCCAGTCAACTCCTGACTGTCAACCTGTCCGGCAAGGGATGACATCACTCTAGCCCCAACCGGGTCACCACCAAGGTCAAGAACCACATAGCCTCGGCTCTGTCCTATAGCCCCGCCAATCTCCGGCTGGACGATTGGTAAGTCAGCATTGATTAGCCGTTCGTCCGGAACGATGACGGTTATTCCCGCTGCCCGCATCTGGGCCCGAACCTCGCGGCTTCGAAAATAAGGATTGACGATGTCGAGGTCAGCGATACTCAAGCGGTGCCCAGCTCGGGCCAGATGGAGTGCAAAGTTGACCGCGACCTCGGTCTTGCCCGAACCGAAACCGCCGCAGAACACATTGACGCGCCGGAGCCTAGCAAGCAGGTCGGCAGCGTTATACCAGTCAACACCATCGGCCGGCAGGCTTGATTGTTGGGGCATCAGCCAAGAAGACTACCCCGAAACCGGGTTCGGGTCAATCGGGACCAGAACCTACCAACGAAGCACTGCTGCGGCCCAAGTGAAACCAGTGCCGAAAGCCGTGAGCAGAACCAGGTCGCCGGGTTTGATCCGGCCCTGCTCACGAGCCTCATCAATCGCCACCGGAATCGTCGCCGCCGACATGTTGCCATACCGGTCCAGGATGACGAACTGCTTATCCGGCGGCACCCCTAACCGCACCCGCGCTGCTTCAAGGATTCTGATGTTGGCTTGATGCGGAATGAAAAGACCGATGTCTGCAACGTTGACACCAGCATCGGTCAGTGCCCGCTGCGCGGCGTCACACATTGCCCGCACCGCGTGCCTAAAAACCTGATTGCCCTCCATGTGGACAAACTGCTGGGCTGCCCGAACTGTCTCCTCGCTTGTTGGCAGACGCGTGCCGCCAGCCGGTTGGTAAAGTAGCGGTGCCAGATTACCATCACAGCCCCAATTCGAGGCCAAAAACCCGCAACTGCCACTGTCGGGCACAACCACTGCTGCACCAGCGCCGTCACCAAACAACACACAAGTCGCGCGGTCCTGCCAGTTCACCACCTTAGACATGACCTCGGCCCCAACGACACCAACGCTCTTCGTCCCATTTTGGACGAGGTTCGCGGCAATTTCCAACGCGAAGAGGAAACCAGAACAGCCAGCACTGACATCAAAGGCCGCGTTGCCAGCGATGCCGAGCCTCTTTTGCAACCAGCAAGCAGTAGCCGGATAGACGGTATCCGGGGTTGATGTCGCAACAATAATTGTCTCAAGCTCCTGCGGACTGATACCGGCCTGCTCGCAAGCCCGCACCAACGCTGCTGCCGCCAGATCAGATGTCGCAGTTTCGGCGTCGGCTATCCGTCGCTCGCGGATGCCAGTGCGCTCGACAATCCAGGCATCGGTGGTGTCCACCATCTTTTCGAGATCGAAATTGGTCAGCACTCGCTCCGGCAGTGCTCGACCGGTGCCGACAATGCGGAACTTTTTCACAAATGGGAAGAATAGCCTAACCGGCAGTAATGGTCAATGCTTTGGGCAACACTGTCCCAACCCTAGGCTCAATCAGTCACTACGGCTGCCAGCTCGCCCTTGTCGCGCCCGGCTGACCTGCCGGTCAACAGCGGCTGCCATCTGCCGTAGAATCGCCAGGTTTTCCTCTGCCTCTTGCTGATCGAGAATCTGAATAGCGTAACCGGCGTGGACAATTACGTAATCACCAACCCGCACATCGGGCGTCATCAGCACTGAAATCTCACGCTGAACACCGTCCACTTCGCCAATCGCGTTGTCACCGTCTCGTGCGACAACGCGGAGCGGAATTGCTAGACACACGCTGCTACCCTAGACTCACTCTTGCAGTCGCTGAGCTGGCCTGTCGCCTCATGTCTTCAATGGTTTCTTTTCTGCGGCCGGGAACAGCACGTTGTTCAGTATGAGCCGATATCCTGGTGAGTTACGGTGTAAGGAAAGGTCGGTTGGTGGGTCACCGATACGGTGGGCATAATCCTCGGGGTCGTGACCACCGAGAAAAGTGAACGTACCCTTGCCGAAATTACCATGAATATACTTGAGCTCCTCGGTATTCGCCACTTCCCCCAGCACCACGACTTCCTTCTTTACTTTGCCACGCCGGAAACCACAATTCTGACCAAGAAACTCCTTGACCAGGCCAACGTGATTCTGGACAAGCATGCACGGCACCGGGTCATACTTGGCTGAGAAATCAAAGAGTGCAAAGTAAACGTCCTGTCCGCGGGCGGTTGCCTCGATGTAGGTATCGATGTCAGAATGCTCATAAGTAATCGGGTCGGTAATTACCGTGAAGTTCTCAAATGCCATGCAACCGCTATAGTCGAGCTTGGCAGCGTAGGCCGGATCAACTGGGTCGCCATCGAAGACGACATCGCAGATATCGGTGTTACGAGCTGCCCAGGCAATATCCGGAGTATCGGTTGCCGAACACATCGCGAAGAGCATGCCGCCTTCAGCCACGTATTGCCGAATCAGCTCGACCATTGCCAGTTTGAGCCTGCTCACCTTGGCATAACCTAGCTCGGCTGCCGTGCGTTTGTTGATTGCTACTTCGGCCTGATACCAAGGTTCATGCCGGTACGAAGCATAGAACTTCCCGAACATGCCGGTGAAGTCTTCGTGATGAAGATGGACCCAGTCATACTGCCGCAGCTTGCCCTTGACCAAGTCATTGTCCCAGAGTACGTCGTAGTGGATGCCGGCATAATCAAGCGCTAGCCGAACGGCGTCATCCCAAGGGTCAGCAGTTGGTGGTGCATAAACTGCAACGCGTGTCGGCCGTTCGAGCATCACCGATTCCATGTTATTCTGCTCAATCACTGTCCGGACGCCGACCACGTCAGCCGGACCTAGCGCTTGAAACAGCACCCCATTCAACCGACACTCACGCACCGCCGCATCGTCATACGGAAAGAGAAACGAGCCGCCCCGGTAATTGAGCAGCCATTCGACCTTCTGACCACGTTCGAGCAGCCGATAGGCCACACCGTAGGCCTTGAGGTGGTCGGTCTGAACCAGGTCCATTGGGATGAGAATCGATTGTTGGGCCGCTGCCACCCCCAAACCAAACAACCACAGCAGCAGCCAACGACTAAGCACTGACTCTAGGTGTCGCTGCATTGACTAGGCCCTAATCCTCGTCCCCGTTCTACCAGCCAAAGCTGCGGCTAGATGCTCGGGGTCAGTAATAATGACTTCTTCACCACCTCTTTCGAGAAAGTCGAGCGCCGCTTCAATTTTGGGCCCCATGCTGCCAGCTGGGAACTGACCATCAGCTAGATAATTCCGCATCTCGTCAGCCCGGGCATCGCGAATCGGTTGCTGGTTCGGCTGCCCGTAGTTCAAGCACACTGTCTCCACGGCGGTTGATATCACCAGCCGCCTGGCTCCTACCTCACCGCCAAGCAGACTCGATGCCAGGTCCTTGTCAATAACTGCCGCGACACCACGCAACTGGCCGTTCTCCCTGACAACCGGAATCCCACCCCCGCCACACGCCACCACGACAGTACCCCTTTCCAGTAGCGCGACAATCTCAGTTCGTTCAATCACGTCAATCGGCCGTGGCGATGGGACTAGTCGCCGAAAGCCACGGCCCGCATCCTCACGGACAGCCCAACCAAGTTCCTTTTCGAGTACTGCTGCCTCGCGCTTGGTGTAGAAGGGACCCACCGGCTTGGACGGACAGCCAAATGCTGGGTCATTCTGATCAACAACCACTTGAGTAACGAGTGTCACCACTGACTTCTTGACGCCTCGCCGCAGGAACTCGTTGTCCAAGGATTGCTGAATCATGTAGCCAATCTCAGCCTGGGTCTGAGCGTTGCAAGCATCGAAAGGTATCTCCGGCAAGCGACTCCGCGCCAGGTGCGACCGAATCAGAATGAACCCTACCTGTGGCCCATTGCCGTGAGTGACTACCACCTCATTGCCTGACTCCACTATGTCGGCAATATGCCGACAGGTATCGGCAACAGTGGCGAGCTGGTCGGCAAACGAGCTTCGATCTTTGGCACGAATCAACGAATTGCCGCCAATTGCCAGAACAGTAATGGGATTCACAAGTCCAATAGCTTACTGTTACCAGGCCGACAATCAAGAATGTTAGAGCCAGCCTCTCATTTGCCTGCTGCCAAAAGCGACCGGCGGTGGCCTCCGAACTTGCCACCACCGGAGCAGATTGGCTACCGCCAGCTAACTAACCCGTTGAATCGGCAGATGTTGCCTTACGTTTCAGCGCCTGCTCTGCCTCCAACCAGTCCTCAGCCTCCTCGGCATGTCGCCGGCTGCGGCTCTGATGACTCTCGGGTGACCTTGTACTGGCTCGAACAACCAGGTCGTTAGGCTCATCTGTTTCATCTGGGCTATAGGTGAACGGACTGTACGCTCTGTCAGCCATGGGGAATCCTCCTTTCCCGAGAACGTCACTTGCAGGCCAACATACAATTCCAGCACGTAAGTTGGCAGAAGTCAAGCTTGGCAGCCCGCTCTTCGGTCTGAACCCTGCTGGTCAATGATATCAAAGTAGTATCGCTCGACCTGTTCGGCAATTCGCGGCCACGAAACCTGCTCGACCTGTGCCTGACCTGCCTTGACCAGCCGAGCACGAAGCTCAGCATCGCCAAGCAACCGGACCAACGCCTTGGCAAGGCTCTCACTCTCCCCTGGCGGCACCAGCAGCCCAGTCACTCCATCCCTGACAACCTCATTATAGCCAGCAATGTCTGAAGCAACGACCGGTACCCCTGCGGCCATTGCCTCAACCAGCACAATTCCATAAGCCTCACCACCAAGCGCCGGCGAACAATAGACATCAGCCGATGCATAATAACGCGGCAACAGCTCGGTCGGCACGAATCCCGCAAAAGTCACCCGGTCAGCTACACCCAATTCACTGGCCAATCGCTGGCACTCAGCAAACTGTGGCCCGCGACCGACCGCTACCAGTCGCGCTGACGGTATCTCGTTTCGCAACATCGCAAAAGCCCGGAGTAGCACCGGCAACCCCTTTCTTGCATCCAACCTTCCGACAAAAAGAACAATCGGCCCACCATCGCTCCGCAATGCTGCTAAGGGTTCGACACGACTGTTGAACCGAGACGTATCAACCCCTGGTGGTATCAACCGGTACTCACCGGGAAAGAACTGACGCTGAAAATCATAGGCAGCCCTGGTCTCAGCAATTCTGCCACCGAGCTTGGCATTGAATCTTCCCAACAACCGACGCACTATTGCCGCACTCAAACGGTTGACACTGAACCCAACGGTATGAAATGTAACGACCGTCGGCACGCGAGCGTACTTCAACGCCCAGAACGAGATATCGGGCGGATAGGTGCCGTGCAGATGCAGAATGTCGAATCGCCGCTCAATCAGAAACCGCTTCACCTGACCTGGCAGACGCAGCCCAACCGGCACGGTCGCGTAGGACTTGTTTAGAGAAACTAGCCAGGCCCGACCGAACCTGGTCACGCCAGCAACCGGCGGACCGTCGTCGCCAAACGAGGTTGTCAGGATTTCGACCTGGTGACCACGCTCGCGCAAGGCCGCCGTAAGATGATGGACGTGCTCACTCAGCCCCGAAGGATACGGATAATAGGCAGCCGAAACCTGACAGATGGACAGGGTTCGCGCCACGCCCTCAACTTAGGCATTTCCAGCCTGATGTCAACCGCGGTCGGACAGCATTGATGGAACAACCCGCACAGTCCTCTTTGCCACCCTGCTAGGGACAGCCGAAGAAACCACTCGGCTCACGGCCCATAGAATGGTGCCGATAGCCTACTGCCCAGCGCAGGAGCAAGCTGCCCATCTAACTATGCCAGAGAGAGCTGAACCGGCTCCCTAGCAAACTGTTCTCCAGACCACCCAAGGAACAGCTCTCCGCACAGCCCCAGCAACAGTCGAGCAAACCGCTTGGGGCACGGTTCCCTGAGCAATCCCCCAGACTGTCCCGGGGATGGGGCCTCAAGTTCTGCTCGGAATGTTCAACTCCATGAGCTATCAAGGGATAGGCTAGAAAACCAAGCCAGTGGTCTGTATACTTTTAAGTACACAGACCACTGTGCGCTACCAAAGAACGACGTTTCTCTTTTCCCAAGAGCTAGGTGCGCGGCTGCGCCACCTGCGCAAGCGCCGCGGCCTAAGCCTACGGCGACTAGCCATGCTGATGGCCAGGCCAGAACCCGGTACATTCACAATGCTTGCCCGGCTCGAACGGGGCAAGGTAGCCCACCCGTCAGTCAGCCTGCTCGCCGACTATCTGCGCGCCTGTAGTGCGAGCATAAGCGAACTGGCTGACCTGTTCGACAGTTACACACTAAAGAAACCGCTCCTCTACGAACTAGGTGACCAGCGGGTTGCCGAACTACTCCAGTCGCTGCCACCTGCTGAGAGACGAACGCTGCTGCGCTGGGAACAGAGGACTAGCCAAGCCGACAACGAACAAGCAGCGGCCAGTCACCGCCTGCGGCAAAGCCGCATTGTCACGCCCGAAGAGCGAGTCCGCCGTATTGTTCGCTCCTTCATCCAAGCCAACTGGAATGAGGTACTCGAACAGAAGCTCTATACCACGCTGGTGCAGTTAGGGTCCGAACTACCGAAGAGGGAACGACGGCAGGCTGCCACCATTGGCCGCCGATTTTTCGGGATTCTCACTCGCCACTACGCCTCCGAACAACGCCGCCGCCTTGCTCTGAATCGAGCCGAACAAAGGGCAAGGGAAGGTGGCCTCCCGGCACCGGTTGTCACCGCCATGCTTACCGCTGCTACCCAGGCTCACTCCGAGCTATTGCGCACCGGCCGGCTTGACTGGAAGCCGACTGAGGAACAAATTGTCCAGACAGCCGGTCGCGCTCCCCGCGTTGAAAAAGCTGAGACGCGACTCGAACGCGAAGAACTGCAACCGCAGAACGAATACGACAAGGCTGCCGAACTTGTCCGGCTGATGATGCGCGACGCCGGTGACGCCTATCTCGAAGGACTGCACCTCGATTTCGCAATCCGCCGACACTACCTCTACTGGTTTGACAAGCTCTTTGCCATTGCAATCGAGCACGGCACCGACTCAGCCGCCTGGCAGGCCGAAATCGCTCGAACAGCACCGCGCCTCCATGACCCGGTTGTCGCCAGCACAGTCGCCCGAGTCGTTGCTCAAGCCTTCAATAGCTGGAAGAAACGCCTTCCGCCGAAGCCAACTGGCTAGCGAAAGGAAATGGTCCGCAAGTTACGCTGCCCTGTTCTTGACCGGTTCAGGCAGTAGCCTATACTTCGCACGATGTCAAGAAAGCGTATTCTAACCGGTGACCGACCAACCGGCCCGCTCCATCTCGGCCACTACGTCGGCTCACTTGCCAATCGGGTCCGACTCCAGGACGAATACGAGACGTTCATCATCATCGCCGACATGCAGATGCTCACTACCCATTTCGACCATCCGGAGCGGCTGCACCAGGATGTGCTGAATGTTGCCCTTGACAATCTTGCCTGTGGGGTTGACCCTGCTAAGACAGCAATCTTTGTTCAATCAATGGTGCCAGAAATCGCTGAGCTGACCGTTATCTACTCAAATCTGGTGACTGTCCAGCAGCTACTACATAACCCAACCATCAAGACCGAGGCTGCTCAGTACAACTTTGAGGAATCGATGCCCTACGGTTTCCTCGGCTACCCAGTGAGCCAGGCTGCCGACATCACCTTTTGCCGTGCCCACTTGGTGCCGGTTGGTGAGGACCAGGCCCCCCATATTGAGCAGACACGGAAGATTGTCCGTAAGTTCAACGCCACCTACGCCGAAGTACTTGTTGAACCTGAGGCACTGCTCGAACCTAAGCTTGTCGGCCTAGACGGTAATACTAAGATGTCAAAGAGCCTCGGCAACGCCATCAATCTGTCGGACCCGCCCGAAGAAATCAAACGCAAGGTCAACAGCGCTGTAACCGACCCGGCTCGAATTCATCCCACCGACAAAGGCCATCCTGATGTCTGCGTTGTCTTTGCCTATCATCGAACCTTCAACCGCAACGAAGTGGCCGACATCGAAGAACGCTGCAAGGCCGGCACGATCGGCTGCGTTCCCTGTAAGAAGCGGCTCGTCGAGAAGCTGAACGATTTGCTCGGGCCGATTCGTGAACGCCGTGCCGAGCTGGCAAAAGAACCAGACCGGGTCTGGGATATCCTCCTCGCTGGCACACGCCGTGCTCGTGAAGAAGGCGCCAAGACAATGGAACTAGTGCGCGCCGCGATGAAGATTCGCTATTTCTCGCCGCCGCACCTCAGTTAGCAGGCTTATCACTACTGTAACTATCCGGTCGTTACCTGCCTTTGGCCTAATCGTTGCGGCCGGCGCTGGCCGTCGGTTCGGTGGTGCCAAACAGTTTGCCGAACTAGCCGGACAGCCGCTCTTACTCCATTCAGTCAAGGCATTCACTAGTTGCCCAAGCATCGCCGGCCTGGTAATTGTCACTAGCGCGACCAAGGTAGGACCCGTCCAGCGCCTGGTTTCGAAATCAGCAACCGCCAAGTTGCTCCAGGTCACAGTTGGCGGCAAAGACCGCAGCGAGTCGGTTCGCAATGGTCTGGCTGCCCTGCCCGACCGTGGCATTGTCGCTGTCCACGATGCTGCCCGGCCACTGATTACTCCGTCCATGCTCACTACCGGCATCCGGGCTTGCCGTCGTTATCGGGCCGTAACCTACGGTTACCCGGTCACCGACACTCTGAAAAGGACAGCAGGGCGGACTGTCATCACCACGGTTGAGCGTCACGACCTGATTGCTGTCCAAACCCCACAATTCTTTGATATCGAACTGCTGCGCAAGGCCCACGAGCGATTCTCCGCTGCCCTGGTGACCGACGACTGCGCACTAGTCGAGAAACTTGGCATACGTCCCTACTGGCTGCCCGGGCCCCGAACGAACATCAAAGTTACATACCGAGAAGACCTAATCCTCTGCCAGGCATTACTTTGCGGCGTCAGCGCGTAGCCGTTTTTGGCTCAACCGGTTCAATCGGTCGGGCAGCACTCGAAGTCATCAACCACCATCCCGACCGTCTCGAACTGATCGCTCTCGCTGCCGGTCAGTCCGCCGAGACCGTCGTTGAACAAGTGCAACGGTACCGACCAAAATACGTTGCAATGACCAACCTCAATGCCTGCCAGCAGGCCAGGGCCAAAATCGGCCAGCAGCAGGAGATACTCTGGGGACTAGCCGCGCTGATCGACATTGCCACTAGCCCCAAGGTTGATACCGTCATCATGGCGATGGCTGGTACTGTCGGCCTATTGCCAGTCCTTGCTGCAATCGAACAAGGCAAGCGCGTCTGCATCGCAACCAAGGAGATTCTTGTCGGTTTTGGCAACAATGTGATGCGCCTGGCCCGCCGCCACGCTGCCCAGGTCCTACCAATCGATTCCGAACTAGCCGCGGTCCACCAGTGCCTTGCCGACCGACCGGTCAGCGACGTTAGCCGTATCCTGCTCACCGCTTCTGGCGGACCGTTCTGGCGCACCGGCCCGCCACCGGCAGCGACTATCGAAGCCGTGCTCCGCCATCCGACCTGGAAGATGGGCCGCAAGATTACAGTGGACTCGGCTACCCTGATGAACAAGGGCCTTGAAGTAATCGAGACCGCCTGCTTGTTCGGACTGAAGGCCAGTCAGATCGAAACGTTGATACACCCGCAATCAATTGTCCATTCGCTTGTCGAGTTCCGTGATGGTTCGATTATGGCGCAGTTGTCGAATCCCGACATGCGGCTGCCCATCCAATACGCCCTGCTCTGGCCTGAGCGCCGGCCATCACTGACAAGACCACTTGACCTACGCAAGGTACGTTGCCTTGAGTTCTGGCCAACCGATCCGCGGCGCTTCCCTTGCCTTGAGCTTGCCTATCAGGCGCTGGCGACTGGCGGAGTTATGCCCTGCGTGCTCAACGCTGCCAATCAGGTGGCAGTAGAATCGTTCCTTGCCGGCAGAATCAAGTTTGGTAGAATACCAAAGCTGATCGCTGCGGTGATGGCGAACTTCGCCGACCAAAGAGTAATAGCCAAACCCAGTATCCGCCGGCTGCTCGCGGCCGAGGAAAGAGCAACTCAACTGGCCCGCAATTTGGTAGAGTAACAGAGGAAAAAGGCTATGAATCTTGCTTCGATAGTCTGGGT
Organism: Caldifarciminota bacterium; assembly: GCA_965649295.1. Taxonomy (GTDB): domain Bacteria; phylum Hydrothermota; class Tepidihabitantia; order Tepidihabitantales; family Tepidihabitantaceae; genus CBFGKH01. The sequence continues at coordinate 6,014 of CBFGKH010000009.1, read as the reverse complement.
GATTCTCTTTATCAGTGTGCTGATAATCATCCATGAGTTCGGCCACTTGCTAGTCGCCAAGATTGCCCGGATTCCGGTCGAGGTTTTCTCGGTCGGGTTTGGACCGGTGCTACTGAAGAAGCGAATCGGCGAAACCGAATACCGCCTCTCCCTCATACCACTGGGCGGGTTCATCAAGATGGTCGGCGAGGAAGAATTGGCCGGGCCGCCATCCGCGGACGCTACGCCGTCCCCAGGCAGTGGATTCATGGACAAGCCGTTCCGAGTTCGGGCCCTGGTCATTGCCGCCGGTCCAGTATCGAACCTACTGCTAGGGTTTCTCATACTCGTTGTGACGTACGCTGCCTTCGGCATGAAATACGTCAGTCCGGTAGTCGAGCCAGCGCCAAGCTCCCAGGCTGTGCTTGCCGGATTCCTGCCTGGGGATACGGTGCTGTTCGCGGCTGGCGAGACAATTGCCAACTTTGACCAGCTCGATGCCGTCCTCTCCCGCAACAGCGGCCGCGAAATAGTCATAACGGTCAGTCATAACGGCCGGCGTCAACTAACCTACACTCCTCCGGCTGAATCGTCAGAACTTAGCCCTGTCCTGCTACCAGTAATTGATCGCGTTCGTGCTGGCAGCCCAGCAGCCAGGTTGGGACTGCGGCCTGGCGACCTGATCACCGCAATTGACGGCAAGCCGATCACTCGCTGGGAGGAGTTTGTTGCTGGCATCACCAGCCGTCCAGGTGAACGTGTTGCCCTGACATGGCGGCGTGGCACTGAAGAGTTCACCGACTCAATAGTTCCGGCAACAGAACAGGATCAGCTCTCTGAGCAACGAATCGGTCAGATCGGCGTCTGGGTGCGGCTGCCGAAACGTAATCTGTCAGCACCGGCCGTAATCTGGGAGGCGGTCAAACGCACCGGTTACGTGGCGGCCCAAACCTTCGTCATTATCGGCAAGGTGATTACCCGGCAGATATCAACCAAAGCAATTGGCGGCCCGATAATGGTTGCCAAGATTGCTTACGAAGGTGCAAACTGGGGAGCCGAGTACTTCCTCGCCCTCTGGGCTCTGCTCTCCATCAATCTCTTCGTGGTCAACATGCTGCCAGTGCCCGTCCTCGACGGTGGCCGGATTCTGCTCGACGCTGTCGGTGCGATTCGGCGCCGCCGACTCAGCGTCAAAGAGATGACCTGGGCCGCCAACATCGGCTGGGCAATGATTGGCCTCTTGGTGCTCTTCACTCTCTTCAACGACCTCCTGCGCCTGATTCGGCGGTGAGGATACTGGCTCTGGCACTGGCTGACGAGAGCCAGCGCTTTGTCCGCGGCTACCCGGCCCGTGGGTCGGTTCGAGCAAGACAGCCGAACCTCGAGATACTGACCCTTGCGGCACTGGCCCGTCCCGAACACGACTTTCAATATCGCGACCAACGCGTCGAACCACTGGACATCGATAACGACACTGACCTAGTGCTCTGCCATATCGATCTGTTTCAGGAAGACGCTGGCCGCAGCCTCGCCAGCCAGGCTGATGGCCGACTGGTGTTCTTCGGCCGGCAGGCAACGCTCTGGGGACTAGACCCGCCTGACTGGGTACGCTCCCACGTTGTCGGCGACGTGACCAGAGCCTGGCCAAACCTCATTGCTGACGCCGGTAACCTACAAAAAGTCTATCAGGCAATCCCAAGCGCAACCTACGTTGCTCCTGATCGCAGCCTGCCCTACAATCCAGAGCTTCATCGCGGCTATCAGTCAATCCGCTTTGCCCGCGGTTGCAACTGTCTTGAACCCTTCCGTCCCTACTGCACCGAGTCGCTCTACTGTCACAATCAGACCCTTCAACGTTCCAAAGACGAAATCGTCGGCGAAGTACTGAGCCTGCCCGGCAAGCGCGTCCATCTACTCGATGACGACGTCGCCCGCTGGCCAGAGTACTATGCTGAGGTTTTCGCCGCCCTCTGGCCCTATCGTCGCGAGTGGTTGGTAAACGCATCGACACGAATCTTCGACTATCCCCAGTTACTACGACTGTTGGCCAAAGCTGGCGTCAAGGCAATTGTCCTCGACGAATCACTACTCTGGGGCAAGCTGGAACAAGCCAGTACCAGCCATCAACTTACCCGTCAACTCTATCGCCGGGTGAAATCAATTCATGCGGCCCGGATGCTCGTCGGCGCCCGGGTGCCAGTAGTAAGGAAACCGGACACAACACCAGACTATCTTGGCACTGCTCGGCTGCTCCAACAGTTGGACCTTGATTTCATCTACCCGCGGGTCTTTGTTCAGGAAGATTCACACCGGCTGCGGCTACAGCGGACTGCCTACCGTCCAGCGCTAGCCGCCAATCAGGCGGCTGTCGTGGCTGATTATTTCTATTCGCTTGGAGCAATCATCGACCGGGTGCTGCGCCGGCCGCGTCGGGTAGGATTCTACACGACTGCCTATTACCTGCTGCCACTCAGCCTTGCTGCTCGCCAGGACTTCTACGAAGGACTACCGCTCATCTAGCTCTGGCAACAAACAGAGTTAGATGAGGAAGACCGTGGCTGCTCACCGCCAAAAACAGCAGAACCAATCAGCCAACCGGTTCGACACGGGCAACAGCCGGAATCCGCTCCTTCAGCGTCTTCTCAACCCCAAAGGCTAGGGTCATTGCCGAAAAAGGACAACCCGCGCAATGGCCAGTCAGTCTCACCTTGACCACACCATCATCGGTCACGTCAACTAGTTCGATGTCACCACCGTCGTTCTGCAACTGCGGCCGTATCTCATCGTCCAGCAGCTCCTGAACCTGCGACTTCAAGTCCGCTTCCATTTGCTTTCTCCTGTCAGCAAAGATGAATCAGCCTCAATAACGCCAGCTCAGGACTCTGCTGCCGGCGTCTCCTTAGCCTTCTGATTCGCCCGCTCCGCTGCCCCAATACGCCAGGAGTCAATCTCACTATCCAGATAGGGCCGCACCGACAGCTCCTTGCCGCCAGCCATAAACCTCACCGGTTTACCCTCTAGCCCATCACTGTAGCGTGCCGCAATCCGTGCCGCTATCTCAGTGTCTTTCTTGGTAATCTTAGCCGCCCGGAGTAGCACACTCGGTCCCATCACATCAACCGGTTTCAGCAGCAAGTCCTGTGGCCCGACCAGCGCCTCAACCCGGGCATTCTCATGCTCGTTGCGACCGACTATTACTTTGGCTCCGCTTTCAAGTCGGAAATGACGACCATACTTCAAGAGCTCAATGTCGCTGCTGCTAAGCTGATTGTGAGTAACGATGTCACGAGCACGAGCCGCGTAGTTACGGTCAAGAAGCATACAGCCAGTACCGGGTATTGGATAGTCGAAGATACCATACTCGTGGGCCAGCCGAATCTGCCGGCGGCGGCTTCGTCCTTTGAAGTCAAGCAGTCGCTCGCGGCGGACCAGACCAGTCAGCTCCGGAATGGTCGGTTCGAGCAGCTTTGCCGAAAGTGGACGCAGCAACCTTCCCTCCATGCCTGAGGCCTTCTCGATTGCCTTCAGACCACGCTTGTTCTGGGAAACTGCCCGCTGGCCGACAACCTCACCGGTGAATATGAAATCAGCCTTGATCTCACGCGCCAGCTCGCGCGCCTTGGCCAGCATGTAGAGCATGCAATCAATGCAAGGAGCAAACTGTCGGGCATAGCCATGCTGGGGCTGGCTAACTGTTCGTAGGTAATCCTCACCGGCCTCCAGCGCGACCAGACTGGCTCCGGCCAGGGCTGCCAACTTGCTCAGCCGCTCCTCATTGGCGATTCGGCCTGGAACTGCGAACGGAAGCCAGAAATGAAGCGCCACGACACTGACGCCCTGCTCGCTGATCAGTTTGGCGGCTAGTATCGAGTCAAGCCCCCCTGAAAAAAGACCGACTGCTTTAGACTTCCTGCTTGGTATCATTGGACAACGCCCAGCAGCTCTCTCCGCTTTACGGCCGTGCCGGCAGGATGACCCTCAGACACAATTCGATTGTAGCCCGTCAGCCTAACTTGTCAACCAGCTAGCCTTGTTCTTCCTCATTTACGGCAAAAGCGCCGCAGGCCAGCCCCTCCTTAAGATACTGCTCGAAATCAGCCAGCAACTTCTCGTCGCCAGCCCGCTGATTCTTCCAGCCAATGGCAATTTCGTTGGAACCAAATGTTTTGTCGAGGAAGACAAACAGCTTCGGACCGCCGGGGTAGCTGCGGTCGAATATCTGGACACCCGAGGTATTGAGGTTATCACCACAGACAGTGTAGGGTTCACCGGCCTTCTCAGCGTCGTAATCCCAGGCCTCAGGACCGCGCACTGCCCGTTTGTAAAGCAGAAACTCGATGAGGGTATTGGCAACTGTTATCATTAGCATGAAGTCTTCCATCGGTGCGGTCCCAGCCACGTACCCTTTGATTGGCAGATGCAGGCAGACCCCGGTCTCGCCTCGACCCTCGCCGTAGTAGATGCGCTCCGGGTCAAAGAACTGACACAGGTCCTTGCGCGGATAGTAGAGCAAGGCCGCCCTCCAGCTTACTTACAATAGGTCAGCTTGCCCTGGCGGTGACGCTCTTGGAGCACGCTCAACATATCTCTGGTCATCGCGTCCAGGTCGTAACTCGGCTGCCAGCCCCACTCCTCACGGGCCGCACTGTCATCAAGTGACATCGGCCACGAATCAGCGATCTGCTGACGAAAATCAGGTTCATACGTACAGACAAAGTCCGGAATGTACTTCTTGATACTGGCAGCCAACTCACCGGCAGAGAAGCTCATCGCCCCGACATTGAAATCACAGTGATGCTTGAGCCGACTGATATCGGCTTCGGCCAGATCAATAGTCGCCTTGATGCAGTCCGGCATGTACATCATCGGCAATCGTGTATCCTCCCGAACGAAGCACTTGTACTTGCCATAGAGCACTGCCTCAAAATAGATGGCCACAGCAAAATCGGTCGTACCACCACCGGGCAGGGTCTCATACGAAATGATGCCGGGATAACGAAGTCCACGCACATCCAACCCGAAGCGCCGGAAATAGTAGTCACCCAGCAGCTCACCAGCAACCTTGGTAACTCCATACATCGTCCGGGGCTTGAGAATCGTGTCGTTCGGAGTGCGGTCACGCGGTGTTTCGGGCCCGAAGACCGCTATCGAACTCGGGATGATAACCCGTGCCATCTCGTGGTCACGGGCACATTCGAGCACAGTGAGTGTACCATTGACATTCACGTCCCAGCAGAGCTGTGGGTTCTTCTCGCCTACCGCCGAAAGGATAGCAGCCATGTGATAGATGGTATCAATGTCATGTTTGCGAACCAGTTCCTCCAGCGAGTCCCGTTTGGTGACATCAATGAAGTAGAATGGCCCGCTGTCCCGCAGTGCCGCGCTGGGCTGAGTTTTGCGGCCGGTAGCAATCACGTTCTCGGCACCATACTTCTTGCGCAGTGCCAGCGTTAGCTCCGACCCGATCTGACCAACTGCGCCGGTTACGAGCACACGCTTCATATCTTTCTTCATATCTGCGACAGCTCCTTTACACAGGGCAAATGCTTGCTGATTGAGTAATATAGCGACGGCCTATGGACAAGTCAAAGGTAGCAGCCAAAGTTGAGTTGTGCAACAGCAGCGATAATGTCATAGGGTGATGCCGCAGCGGAAAATGTCATATTGACAGTAACGGGCTGACTGACGGTATGCAGTTTGCGTGTTGGAACACGCGCACTTCGTGGAGCCGGAAGTGAGACGGCTCACTGTCATCCATCGGACCTTCTCGTGGCTATCGGCGCAGGCCACAACGAACGCATCAACGGCACATTCCGGGGCCGACTGGTCGCAGAACTCGACCAGCACATCACCGGTTCAGCCCAAGACACCGACTACCGCTATCGGGTCTTCATCCCCAACTACGCCCGACGCTTCGGAGTGCCGCCGCGAGACCCCAGCCCAGTCTTCCGACCGATTCCCGCGGGTCTTGAGCTGCGCACCGTCCTCTGCGCCAAGTCCAACCCGCGATATCCAAAACAACAACACCATCAGCT
>CBFGKH010000008.1:0-140999 GCA_965649295.1 Caldifarciminota bacterium | reverse complement strand
CCAACCCACCCGCTCTACGCATCGCTCTCAACCCCGGCCCGGGCACGAGTCCAGAAGCTGGCGGCCCTACTCCGCCTCGCTGACGCGCTCGACCGCTCCCAAACCGGCCGCGTCCAGACTCTTCAGGCCCGAACCCTAGCTGACGGAACCGCCGAGGTCCGAGTACGAGTCCTTGCCGAGCCACTGCTTGAGCGCCTCGCCTTTGAAGAGAAGAAGGACCTCTTCTGTGAGATTGCCGGTGCTGATATCCGATTGATTGTCGAAAACTGCTGATTGTGAAGCACACATTGTCGAAAACTGCTGATTGTGAAGCACACATTGTCGAAAACTGCTGATTGTGAAGCACACCAAGTCTACAAGCTGCCCTATTTCAACCGCGAATGGAGCTGGCTTGCCTTCAACGAACGCGTCCTCGAAGAGGCGGAAGACCGTAGTAACCCGCTGCTCGAGCGAGCCAAGTTCGTTGCCATCTTCGCCTCCAATCTCGACGAGTTCTATATGAAACGCGTCGCGGCGCTACTCGCCGTCATTGACGAAGGTGAGGCGGTTCCCGACAGCTTCGGCTATACCCCCCAAGAAGTTTATCGGGGAATCGAGACGATTGTTGGCCAGTTGCGCCTGCGCCATCAAGACGCCTTTCGGCAGGTTGTCGCCGAACTGGCCCGTAACCGCGTCAAACTTGTCGCTCTCGACGAACTAACTCAGCGCGACCGGGAGGCGATTCGCCGCTACTTTGAGACAACCCTGCTGCCACTGGTAACACCGATGGCCGTTGACCAAGCCCACCCTTTCCCAATTCTCCCCTCAAAGACCCTCAGCCTGGCGGTCCGGCTCGACCGCGACGGTGAGCCAGCGCTGGCAATAGTGCCACTGCCGACCGCACTGTCGCGGGTGTTCCGGCTGCCGGCCCCTGCCGGTGAATACCGCTTTGCGCTACTTGGTGACGTCCTGCGCCTCCATCTTGAACGCCTGTTTCGCGGCTTCGCGGTCCGTGAGAGTGTTCTCTTTCGGGTGATGCGTGACAGCGAGCTGAACATTGACGAAGATGAAGTATCAGACCTACTGGGGGCGGTCGAGGAACGGGTCCGCAACCGACCTCGGGCTAAGCCGGTTGCTTTGGAAATCGAAAGCAACGTTTCTGCTGAGCTCCTTGCCGGAGTGACCGAACGCATTGGCGTGCTTCCCGACCGGGTCAAGCTAATTGACGGCCGCATTGACCTTTCATTTCTCTACGGCCTCATCGCCGCTGTCGAACGACCTGAACTGCAGGACCGGCCCTTTTCACCGGGCCGGATCGAATACAACGACATTTTCGCCCGCATCCGCGAATCCGATATACTGGTCCACGTGCCCTATCAATCGTTCCAGCCGGTCATTGACCTGGTCGAACGCGCCGCCAGTGACCAAGACGTGCTCGGCATCAAGATGACATTGTATCGTACCTATGAGCAGTCGGCCTTTGTCCAAGCCCTAAAACAAGCCGCCCTCAATGGCAAGCACGTCACCGTTCTCGTCGAGATTAAGGCCAGCTTTGATGAGGAACGGAACATCCGCTGGGCCCGACAACTTGAGCAGGCCGGCTGCCATGTCGTCTATGGCATACCGGGCATGAAGATTCACGCCAAGCTCTGTCTTGTTATCCGTCGCGAAGAAGACGGCATCCGTCGTTATGTCCATCTCGGCACTGGCAACTACAACGAGGCAACCGCCCGGGTTTATACTGACCTGCACCTTTTGACCTGTGCCGAAACGTTTGGCCGCGATGTCTCCGATGTGTTCAATGTCATCTCCGGCTACTCATTGCCCCCACGCTGGGGCAAGCTGGTCTGCGCGCCCCACGACCTGCGCAACGCCTTTCTCCGACTCATTGACCGCGAGATTGAGCACCAGCGCCGTACCGGCAACGGCTTCATTTTCGCCAAGTTCAATTCACTACACGACCGGCGCATCATTGATAAACTCTATGAGGCGGGCGCAGCCGGCGTCAGTATGCGGCTACTGGTGCGCGGCATCTGCTGCCTGCGGCCCGGATTACCCGGTCGCAGCGAAACCATCGAAGTCCGCAGCATCGTCGGACGCTTTCTGGAACACTCGCGCGTCTACTGGTTTGGTAATGGCGGAAGCCCAGCCGTCTATCTGTCTTCGGCTGACTGGATGAAACGCAATATGGACCGCCGGATTGAACTACTATTTCCGATTGAGAACCCGGCCCTCCAGCAGGAGCTGCACGAGCTGCTCGAGCTGCTCTGGCGTGACAACGTCAAAGCCCGGGTCCTCCAGTCTGATGGCAGCTACCACCGTGTCAAGCCAACGCCACCGCTGCACAACGCTCAGGAGGAACTGATTCGCCGCTATGCCGCGCAAACCTGACCGGCAAATCTACCGTGCCCTGGCCGACCCGGCCGAGCTTGCCTACGCCGCTGCGGCCGTACTCGAACGGCTGGCCGCCCTTGAAAAGGAGACCGCCGGCGTTCGCGCCGGTGACGATATCGAACACCTGCACCGTATGCGCGTTGCCTCCCGTCGCTTGCGCACCGCCCTGCGCGTCTTTGCCCAATGCCTGCCGCCCCGTCCACTGCCAGTCTGGCAACGCGAGGTGCGCCGCATAACCCGGGCGCTCGGCGACGCCCGCGACCTCGATGTCCAGCTTGAATTCCTTGCCGCCTGCAACCCGCCCGCCACTCAGCCCGGTTACCGGCCGGGAATCGCCCGGCTCCGCCTGCGGCTGAGCCAGCGCCGCGCAAAACTGCAACAACGGGTCATTCGCCGCCTCGACGAGTTTGAGTCGCTGGGCATTGCCGACTCGCTGCGCGACCACCTAGCAGCCCTGGCCGACGCCACTGCCAGTTCACCGGCCCTGTTCCGCCGCGCCGAGAAAGAAATCACCGCCCATCTTGAAGAGCTACTCAGTTTTCGCACCTACGTTGACGACCCCAACCGGGTGCAGGAGCTTCATCAAATGCGCATCGCGGCCAAACATCTACGTTACTCGCTCGAACTCTTTCGTCCACTCTTTGGCGAGCGCCTTGACCACTACATCAACGCCATCAAGGTAATCCAGCAGCAGCTTGGTGAGCTTCACGACGCCGATGTCTGGCGCGAACTGCTGCCGGCGTTTATCGAGAAGGAACGCCGGCGTACGATTCGCTACTTTGGTAACGCCCGCTCCTTCGGCCGACTACTGCCCGGCATCAAGTGGTTGCAGCGTCGCGTCGTTGCCCTCCGCCGTTCCCACTACCGCGCCTTCACCGCTACCTGGCACAACTACGAGTCAACCCACCTCTGGGAACAACTGCTGCAGACGATTAGGACCCGCCCGTGAAGGTAGCTCTAATCAGCGATGTCCATGGCAACCTCGCTGCGCTCGAAGCTGTGCTCAGCGACGCGCACCGCCGCGGTGTTGACGCAATCTGGTGCGCTGGCGACCTCACCGGTTACGGCCCCCAGCCCGACGAGGTAATAAAACGGCTGCGGCGCGAGAACGTTGTCTCGATTGCCGGCAACTTTGACCGCAAGGTGCTCGCCGTTGGCGAAGGCAAGCGGCCGAAGACACGAACCCATGAGAAGAAACTGGCCGTGCTCTGGGCCTGGCGTCATCTTTCTGCCGGTAGCCGCCACTGGGTGGCTAGTCTGGCCGAGGAAGAGCGGTTCGAACTGGAGGGCAAACGCCTCCTCCTTACCCACGGCAGCCCAGCCCATCCCGAAGAGTATGTTGACGAGCGCACCTCTGAACGTCGCCTCACCGAACTGGCAGCGATTGCCGGAGCCGACGTCATCATCTCCGGCCATTCTCATCGCCCGGCGTTCCGCGAACACTACGGTGTCACCTTTATCAATCCCGGTAGTGTCGGTCGGCCCGACGATGGCAATGCCCGCGCCGCCTATGCAGTGCTCGAAATCAGTCCACGGCTGTTTCGAGTAACCCACCACCGCCTCCGTTACGATGTCAACAAGACAGTAGGTGAGATTCGGCGCCGCGAACTGCCGGAAATCTATGCCCGGATGCTACTGCGCGGCGCTAGCATTGACCGCCTGCTGGGCAACACCGATGAGTACACCCAACCGTTTGACTCCGCCGCCAACGGCGGCGACACCCGACTTGAGGCGGTGCTCGCCCTTGCCCGGGCTTGCGATTACGAAGTCGAACATTCGCACCAAGTGACGCGCCTGGCCATCGCCCTCTTCAATCAGACCCAGCCGGTCCACCGGCTTGGGCCACAGGAACGATTCTGGCTCCAGTGCGCCGGCCTCCTTCACGACATCGGCTATGTCAACGGGACCAAAGGCCATCACAAGCAAGCCCTCAAGATGATCATGCAATCCGACCTGCTGCCATTCAAGCGGCGAGAGCGACTGATAATCGGTTCGATCGCTCGCTATCATCGCAAGGCCGAACCGAGCACCCGGCACAAACACTACGCCCAACTCGATTCCGATGACCGGCGCCGGGTGCGGATTCTGGCCGCCATCCTCAGTCTTGTTGATTCGCTCGACAGCAGCCACCGCAGTTTGGTGCACGACCTGACCTGCACCATGACCGCCCGCCGCGCTACGATCCACTGTGTAGTCTATGGGCTCTACGAAGAAATGCGCCAACGAGTATTCGAGAAAGGCTATCTGTTTGAAGAAGTCTTTGGTCGCAAGCTCGTGCTGGAATGGGAACACAAGTTCGGTCCTAACAACGGGCTAGTGCTCGGCCAGTTCGAGCAACTGGCGGCCAAACCAGCCGTCTCTTGGCGGTCGGCGGCTGCCATGCCGGGTTGCCGCCCAATTGTCTCTGGCCGGAAGGCGTGAAGCACCCTCAACGGTATTACGGTCTCCTCCTCGGTCTGTTGCTCCTCTTTGCCATTGGATTTGGCCGACCGCTCGCCCGCAGTGCCATTTTGATGATTCCTGATGGCTGCGGTTTCGCCACCGCCACCCTGGCTCGCTGGTACTTGGGCCGGGCGCTGCGGCTCGACGCGTTATTGGGCGGAGCGGTGCGCACCCACGCTGCCAACTCCATCATTAGCTGCTCTGCCGCTGCTGCTACCGCCTGCGCCACCGGCCACAAGACTGACAACGGTATGCTCGCAATGACACCGGGTCCAGATTCGCGCTCGCTCCTGACCCTGCTCGAAGCTGCCCGCACCAGTGGTAAGGCGGTTGGTCTCGTTGTCACCTGTGCGCTGAGCCACGCTACCCCAGCTGCGTTTGCCGCCCACGTCCCTCATCGCGACATGACCGATGAGATTATGCGCCAACTAGTCCAACAGGACCTCGACGTCGCCTTCGGCGGCGGCTATAGCCAGTTACTACCGCGCTCCCGCGGCGGCCGCCGCAAGGATAGCCTGGACTTGCTGGCCATGCTCCAAGCCCGCGGCTACCAGCTTGTCCGCACCGCCCAAGAACTCACCAGCGTCAACACCACTCCGGTCTGGGGACTATTTGCCGACGAGCACCTCCGGCCCGCTATTGACCGCTGGCGACACGCACCCACCGAACCGTCCTTGGTCGCGATGACCGCCAAAGCCATCGAACTCCTTTCCCGTGATCCCGACGGCTTCTTCTTACTCGTCGAAGGCAGCCAGATTGACTGGGGCGCCCATGCCAACGACCCGATCTATGTCGTATCCGAGTTTTTGGCCTTTGACTCGGCCGTCGGGGTGGCGGTAGATTTTGCGATCCGCGACAGTCACACGCTGGTCGTAGCCTGTCCTGACCATAACTGTGGCGGCCTCTCCCTTGGCAGCAGCACCAGCCCAGTCAAATACGACGCTACAACCGAGGATGACCTGCTCGCCCCCTTGCGCCGAATGAAACTCACCTCGGCCGGAATCATCCGCGAACTCGGCTCGAACCCCTCCCCTGCGGCCCTCCGCGAAAAGGTCTGGCAGTGGTGGGGCGTTGTTCTTACCGATAGCGAGCTCGCCGAGATTGGGCGACTGGTTGAGAGAGGAATGGACCTCGACTACGCCCTAGCCGAAACCTACTCGCGCTACTACACGCCGCTGGGCTGGACCAGCCACGGCCATACCGGTGAAGATGTACCGCTTTGGTCATTCGGCCCGGGTCGGCCAACCGGCCTAATGGACAACACCGCTATTGCCCGTAGCATTGCCAGCGCACTGGGCCTGGCCCTACTTTGACTACTCTGCCTGGCTGCAAGCCTAAGCGAGGTGAAAGACATGAAAAAGAATTGAAGTCGCTCTGCAAAACAAAGAAGTCGCATCATTCCGAACTTCGGGAAGAGATACTCCAGGCTGTCCGCCAGCCCAAGTATATCTGCCGCAAGTGCCTGCGCGTTGCCGCTAAGAAGAAGTATCTCTGTTCACCAGAACGGCTCAATGACTGGCAGCCCTGAAAAACCGCCTAGCGGTCAGCCATACCGTCCTGCCCAGCAAGACATCCCGGCTGCGGCAGCAACACTGGCGGCGGCGTTCCGCGCTGACCGGTTGTGGAACTGGATTATCGGCGACAGCAAGGAGGCGGTCTGGCAGGCGGCGTTTGAAGTACCCCTCCGTTACTGCCACCGTTACGGCGAACTCTGGGCAGTGCTGCCCGAGCCGGCCGGGGTCGCCGCCTGGGTACCAGGTGAGCTTGCCGACATGACCGTCGGCCGAATGCTCCTGAGTGGCGCGCTCTGGCCAGCGCGGCGAATGGGAATGGCAGCGGCCAAACGTATGCAGCCGCTGTTTGATCAACTGGCTGCCAGCCGTCGGCAACAACTGGCCAACCGCCGCTATCTCTACCTGCTGGTTATCGGCACCGCTCCTGCCTACCAGGGCCAGGGACTAGCTGGCAAACTGCTGCGACTACTACTTGCTCAGGCCGACTCCCAGCAGCGGCCGGTCTATCTTGAGACCGAGACCGGAACCAATGTCCAGTTATACGAGCACTTCGGGTTCTACCGCTGCCAGGAGATTCCTCTCTCCCTTGCCGGCCATACGCTAGTCGGGATGGTGCGCGAGCCGGCTTGACTTGGCGGCTTGCCAGCCGCCCCATAGCTGGTATCCTGCCTTGTGGCAACCTTGCGTCCCCAATCGCGCTCGGCACAGCGGGTGGTCGTCAACGACCTGATGCAGCAGGGCTATGTTTACTATCGGACTGAGCCGGCCGGCCGCAATTTCCATCCCGACTTCAAGCCAGAACTGACGCCCAAGCAGATGCTCGAACTAGGCGTCTTCGGCGGCTGCTATCTGACCGACTGCCAGAACGAGTTTCCGAAGAGCTGGTTTCGCCGCGCCAAGCTCTCGCCCGGCTGGCACGACCCGAAGAAGAACTTCTTTGGGGTCAACGCTTCCCAACCGCTTGCGGTCTGGCGGGCAAAAGGCTGGATTCATCCTGATGACCCGCGCGGCTGGTTTCAGTGGTACTGTCGCTACTACTCTGGCCGTCGCCATCCTGACGACGAGCGCCAGATTCGCCGCTGGCGGGCGATGCGCCGCCACATTGCCCAGCTCCAGAAGCACTGCCGTAAAGGTGATTGGACCTGCCGGCCGCGCCAGCGCCAAGCCCTGCTCAACTGGGCCTACGACAGCCGCCGAATCTAGTCACTGCTGCTCGCGCCGAGCGATGCAGCGATAGACCGCTGCGGCCAGGTTGCGACGCCGATTGTCGCCACCCAAGTTGTAACCAAGCCGATTGGGCGCGTAGGCGAACCCGAGTTCCTTGTCTGGGTCAGCGAATCCAACCGAACCACCAAGCCCGGGCATTCCGTAGGCCCTCGCGCTCGAACCAAACCCGCCGCGCGGCCCGGGCTTAGCGAATCCCAGCCGAAAGTAGCTGCTCTCGCGGAGCACGGCATCAATCGGCCCGGCTGGCGGGTCAACCGGCGCCGCCTCAAGTTCGTCAAGGGTGCGACGCGCAAGACCGAGCGTCTTGCCGCCGGTCGCGAACTCGGCATAGGCGCGGGCAACGAGCCGGACTTCGCCGATACCGTTGACCGACGGTTGCTCGACACGCTGATACTCACGGGCGTTGATGTTGCCGTCGCGCGGATACGGCAGCGAACGCGCAAACAGCGAGCGCGGGTTCAAAATCCCGGCCAGCATCCGTCGCGGAACGCTCACCAGCGGCGGGTTGTACAGCACAACTCGGGCAATCCGCGAATCGGGAATCGAATCAGGTAGCCCGATATAGAACTCACCACCCAGCGGCTCGGCAATCTCATCGCAGAGGAACCGGCCCAGGCTGCGATGCTTGGGGTCAACCCGGCGCACTAGTTCATTCATATACAGGCCGAGCGTGGTTGTGTGGTAGCCCCGCCGTTCGCCTGGTGGCCAGGCCGGACGCTGCCGGGCAAGAATCACAGCAAGTTTGTCAAGGTCGGCAATGTCCCGCACCCGAAGCGGCTGATCAAGACAACAAAGACCAGCTTCATGGTCAAGGAGCTGACGGACAGTAATGCTCTCTTTGCCGCCAACCGCGAACTCCGGCCAGTAGTAGGCAACCGGCCTATCATAGTCGAGCAGGCCCCGCGAATGGAGCAGGGCTAGGCACATGGCCGCCAGTCCCTTGGTGGTAGAATAGACCGGCACCAAGGTATGCTCATCCCAAGGCGCGCGGGTTCTGATATCACGGTAGCCGCCCCAGATATCAACCACTTTCTCCCCGCGCCAATAGGCACAGCAGGCAGCGCCGTATTCACCATAGCGCTCAAAGTTCTCGCGAAAGACCTGGGCCACTTCCTCGAACCCCGGAGCGACATAACCCCGCACCACATCTTCCCCAGGTGCGACCCTAACCCGTGCGGGCAGACAGGCAAGACCAAGTAGGCCCAGTAACAGCACCAGCCGTAGTCGCAGTTGCAACATCGGCCCGATAGTAGGCATCGCCCCCTCACCAGTCAAGCAGCTGACACTGGAACTGTAATAAGGACCGCCCTATACTGGGGCGATGGAATCTGCGCGCGCAGCGCTGCCGACCGGTAGTCAGCTCAGTTGCCAGGAGGTGTATCCATGCATCAGCCGATGCAACGTCCGGCCAACAGAACAGCGGTCTTAGTCGGCCTGCTCGGGCTGCTGCTATCTTGTCACAAGCAGATTGACTGGTCCGCACTAAACGAGCAGACCGTGGAACGGAACCTCGGCTCACTCCGAACCGCTGAAGATGCCTATCTGAGCCAATTGGCCAGTGGCAACATCTCGGCCGCGGCCCAGGAGGCACTGGCCAACCTGCTCGGCCAACCCGGAGTTGACACCGCAACAATCTCGCCCGACAGCACGGTCTGGGTCATCTTCGATAATGGGCTTGTGGCCGGCATCTGCGAACAGACTTTCGACACCACTGCCCAACGCCGTCCCGTCCCAGCCCGAAACTGGCCAGACCTGGAACAGCAACCGGTCGTTAGCAGTGGCGGTGTAGTCGCGCCCAGCCCGCGCATCTTCGCCCCATTTGCCGAGGAGCTATTGGGAACCGCGCTTGAAACCTATGATGTCTGGGAGATGTGTCGAGGTTGCTACGGTCTGCGCCGCGCCGAGTTCTGGGTCAACAGCGCGGTAACGGTTCAGTGCGTCCGGGCCCAATTGCAGGATGCCCGCTCGCTCTTCTTCTGGACCGGACACGGCTGCCTGGTTTCGCCTTTTCCTGGCGCGCCGCCTTGCGCTGCGCTGCTGACCGGTAAGAGCTACTCGCAAGGTGAAATGGCAGCAGCCATCGCCACCGAGTTCCGCGACGATACCAAACCAGGGCCTAGTGGCCCGCGTCTGGCGTTTGCTGCCCACGGCCGTCGGTTCTATCCGGTGATTCTGCCGGAGTTCGTGCGTGCCTACGGCCGGTTCGACAACTCCGAGCCTTACTGGAAGACGATGGCATACATCACCGCCTGTTTCAGTGCCTATCAGACCAACCCCGAGCTGGAGCAGGCCTTTCACGATGCCGGTGCCGACCTATTCTGCGGCTATGACTGGGCAGTGAACGATATGTTCGCCTATAACCTCGACACCACTTTCATCCGGGCGATGACCGATACCTGCCTGCCAATCGAGGCGCTGGCGCAGTTGGGCAGTGTCACTGACCCGGACCCCGTGTATGGTCGCAACGCCTCCTTTCGAATGAGCGGCGACACACTGGTGATGCTACGCCACGTGCTCGACGGCAGACGCGACGGCAGACCGTTTCGCGCCGGCGCAGTGATTGCCACTGCTGGTGGTCAGGTGAACCTGCAGGGAGCGATGGTGGCTGAGGGCGACTCCGAGCCCAGTTGGCAGGTGACGGTCGCCTGCCCGGGCAATACCGGCAGTTACAACATCGAGACCTGCGATGATGCTTTCCTCTGCCTCGTTGACAACCGTGAGTCGCGGGCCTACTACGCCGTCCGGGGCTATGTGGGCACAAGCGGTACCATTGACATCGGCCGGTATAACGCCGAGCTGATATCGGGCCGGTACTCCGGAACGCTCGGCTACTGGGCACCCGGCTTGATACCGACCAGGGACCAGCCGACCGCGACCCTGACGATCGCCGACGGCTGCATCAAACACACTGGTTGGCGCGTCGGCTCGCTGGAACCGATGACCGCCGCCGAATCGAGCGCACTAGGGAAAACTCCACTGCGCGGTATTGAACGCCCTTTGCCAGCCACCGGTAAGGGTTCACAACCACGGCCGCCGAAGACATGAAAGCCGCGGCGGCGCAGGCGACCGACTGGCGAGCAGTGAGACTCTTTCTGCTGATTGCTTTCGGCGGAAGCTGGCTAATTGCCGGTCTTTTCCGACTACTTGGCGGCAAGCTGACCGGCGATGTGCTGTCGGCTGCGGTCGGCGTGCCCTACATGCTCGTGCCAATGGCCGCGGCCTACGTCGTTCAGAAACGCACTAAGCGCGAGCCAGTTGCCGGGCCACTGGGCATCAGCTTCAAGCTTAACTGGTGGTGGCTGGCTGCCTGGCTCGGGCCGCTCGGCATCACCCTTGCTGCCCTCGGAGTCAGTCTGCTTCTGCCGGGCATCCGGTTCTCGACCGAGATGGCCGGGTTGTTCGAGCGCTTCGAAGGCCTGATGCCTGCAGCCCGGGCCGAGGAGATGCGGGCCGCGGTTTCGCGCCTGCCGGTGCACCCGTTCTGGCTGCTTGTAGCCCAAGGCCTCTTCGCCAGCATCACTGTCAATGCTGTGGCCGGATTCGGCGAGGAACTCGGCTGGCGGGGGCTTCTCTGGCGCGAACTGCGGGGATTCGGGTTCTGGAGGGCATCCATGTTCACCGGGCTCATCTGGGGCATCTGGCACCTACCGTTGGTGCTACAGGGGCTGAACTACCGCTCTAACCCAATTGCCGGCGTTGGCATGATGACTGCCTGGTGCATTCTGCTCTCACCGCTGTTTAGCTACATCCGGCTCAGGACCGGTTCTGTTATCGGGGCCGCCATCTTCCACGGCTCATTCAACGCCTTTCGTGGCCTTGCCCTGATTATGACCACCGGCGGCAGCGACCTATTAGTCGGCGTCTCTGGCCTCGCTGGCTTCATCGTGCTGGTTGTTCTGAACCTGCTGGTCCTTGCCGTCGGCCGCCCTAATAAACCAACCCCAAAGGAGGACTGACTGATGCGACTGCTAGGTGGACTGCTCTTCGCCGCCCTGCTCCTCTCCTGCCGCACTGAACCGAATACGATTAGCTGGCAGGACGTGAACGACTTCGCCTGTCAACTTCAGAACCTTGACATCACGGCCATGGCTGCCAGCCGTTTCGACCTCTGCATCGTTGACTACTCGCTCGACGGCAGCGAGGAGCAGCGGCTCACACCCGCGCAGGTTGCGGCGCTGAAGAATGGTCCGGGTGGACCGAAACTGGTCCTGGCCTACCTGAGCGTCGGCGAGGCCGAAGACTACCGCTGGTATTGGCAGGAGGAGTGGGATGCTGACCACGACGGCGAACCTGATCCCGGGGCTCCCGAATGGCTTGGCCAGTCGAATCCAGACTGGCCTGGTAACTACAGCGTCCACTACTGGGACCCGGCTTGGCAGGCGCTCGTCTTTAGCTACCTGGACAAGATTACTGCTGCCGGGTTCGACGGCGTCTATCTTGACATCGTTGATGCCTATGAGTACTGGGGCCCGGGCGGCGAAAGCGGACTGAACCGGCCGACCGCCGAAGCGGAGATGGTTCAGTTTGTAAAAGCGATTGCCGCCCGCAGCCGGAGCGGGCCGGGTATGGCTGGGTTTGGCATCTTTCCCCAGAACGCCGAGGCACTGGCCAGCCATCCTGACTACGTCAGTATCGTCACCGGCATCGGCCGCGAGGATGTCTGGTATAACGACGACGACCGCCAACCGCCCGACGAAACCGCGGCCGCGCTCGCTGACCTCGATGTTTTTCGGCGGGCCGGCAAGCTCGTACTGGTAATTGACTATGTACGGCAGCCCGCACACATCGCCGACTTCTATACTAAGGCAAGAAGTCGGGGCTATGTGCCCTACGCCACTGTCCGCGACCTTGATTCGCTAATCATCAATCCTGGCTATGAACCAGACTAGGCCTACCGAACTAACCAACCGAGCGCCGCTGCCCAATTCGGGATTGCAGTTACCGCCTGATGCTGCTCAACTGCGAGGCTGCGGACACAAACGAAAGGAGCTACACGATGGAAGAAAGAATGCCGTTGATTGGTGACCGATTCCCCGATGTCGAGGTGCACACCACCCACGGCCCGAAGAACCTGCCCGGCGACTACAAGGGCAAGTGGTTTCTCCTCTTCAGTCATCCGGCCGACTTCACGCCGGTCTGCACCACTGAGTTTGTCGCATTTCAGAAACGTTGGGACGAGTTCCAGAAACTCGGTTGCGAACTCATCGGCCTGAGCATTGACCAGGTCTTCTCGCACATCAAGTGGACCCAGTGGATCAAAGAGAAGCTGGGCGTCGAAATCAAGTTCCCCATCATCGCCGACGACGTCGGCAAGGTTGCAACCCGTCTTGGTCTGATCCATCCTGGCAAGGGAACGAGCACGGTTCGCGCTGTCTTCCTCGTTGACCCGGCCGGCATTATCCGCACGATTCTTTACTATCCGCAGGAGCTGGGCCGAAACATGGACGAACTGCTGCGGATGGTCAAAGCGTTGCACGTATCTGATGCGAACAAGGTGGCGATGCCGGCAAACTGGCCGCATAACGAACTCGTCGGCGACCACGTTATCATCCCGCCGGCCCGGGACGAGAAGACCGCGGCTGAGCGACCCAAGCAGTTCGAGTGCTACGACTGGTGGTTCTGCCATAAAAAGCTCGGCTAACCGCCAAGAATCCTAGGAGAAGTGGGGCGGCTTTGGCCGCCCCACTTGCTATTCGCACTGGCAAGCCTAGTCAGAGTTGCACTCACCGACTGCTCGTGCTATCGTTGTCCCGCACCAAGGTAAACGACGATGCAGCGACACACGCAGCGCAACCCATTGCTCGTTCCTGAGCTGCGCGAGGCAATCGCCAGCCAGGACCCGGCCGAGCTGCGCGAATTTCTCACCAACATGCACCCGCAGACCATTGCCGACTTTCTCTCGGCACTCGAACCGGTCGAAATCGTTGCCGCCCTGCGCCTCGCTCCGCCCCAGACCCGCGCCGAAATCTTCAGCCACCTTGACATTGATGAACAGCTCGCTCTGATTGAGATTCTGCCGCGCGACGAGCTCGGCCGGCTGCTCTCCGACATGGCGCCGGACGACCGCGTTGACCTTCTGCGCGAGATACCCGAGGACCGGCGCGAGGCGATCCTGCCGGCAATGGCCCAGGCCGAACGGGAGGATGTGCGGCGGCTGATGTCCTATCCCGAAGGCACGGCCGGCGCAATCATGACCTCAGATTACGCCACCCTCTCGCCGGACGAGACCGTGGCTGACGCGCTCGCGCGGCTGCGCCGCGAAGCCCCGGACAAGGAGACGATCTACTACTCCTATGTCGTTGACAGCAATCGGCAGTTGCTTGGCGACGTCTCCCTGAAGTCACTGATTCTCGCTCGGCCCGAGGCAAAGGTCAGCGAGATTATGCGCACCGACACCATCTCGGCCCGCGTCACCGACGACCAGGAAGCCGCCGCGCGGACGATTCTCAAATACGACCTCATTGCCCTGCCGGTGCTGGACGAGAATGGCGCTCTCGTCGGCATCATCACCCACGACGACGCCGCTGACGTCATCACTCAGGAGCAGACCGAGGACGTCGAGAAGCTGATGGGTATCAGTGGTGAGCACGAGTCCTACGCCTACATGCGCACCTCGCCGGTTCAGCACTTCCGCAACCGCGTCGGCTGGATTGTTGTCCTCGCCGCGCTCGGGCTCATTTCTGGCTTCATCGTCCAGCGCTTCGAAGCCCTGCTCGCCCAGGTTGCCCTGCTGGCGACGTTCATGCCGATGCTGGCCGACACCGGCGGCAACACCGGCAGCCAGTCAGCCACGCTCGTCATCCGGGCCCTGGCCTTGGGTGAGATTGCGCCCCGCGACTCGCTGCGCGTCCTTGGCCGCGAGCTACTGACCGCCTTGCTCCTGGCCACAGTCCTCGGCCTCTTCGCCTTCCTGCGGGTAATGCTCTTCCAGGCCGGTCGCGGCTTGCCGCCGGGCGTCACCCCGCTCTGGCTTGGATTTACCATTGCCTGCGCCCTGGGGCTGCAGGTTATCACCTCCACCCTCATCGGCGCCCTGCTGCCCTTGGTTTCGGCCCGCCTGCGCATTGACCCGGCCGTCGTCGCCAGTCCGGCCCTGACCACAATTGTTGACATCACCGGCCTACTCATCTTCTTCACCACCGCCAAGCTGATGCTGCGCATCTAGCCCAGGCAGACGCAGTTGACAGGATTATAGCGATTATCATATAATCTAGCGGGCAAAACGTTGCTAGCCCGAACGGAGACAGGCATGAAATCAATGACCCTGCTATTTGTCGCTGCCGTGGCAGCGGCCCAGAACCCCGAATGGAAGCTCTGGACACCAGGCAACACTGGCACGATGGGCGATTACTCGTTTGCGCTCCTCGTTGACTCAACCGGCCGAGTGTGGACCCACGGCTACCAGCCGAGCTGGCGACAGGGGGGACTGGCGATGTTCGACGGTAACCGCTGGCACAACTGGTCAAACGTGGACGGCCGCTGTCCGACCTATGACATCGGGTCATTCAAAATGGACCGTGCTGGCAACATCTGGTGCGGCTCAATCGCCGGCCTGCTGAAGTTCGACGGCACCAACTTCATCGCCTACAACTCGAACACGGTACCCGGTTTTCCCTGTGACACCGTCAGCGACGTGGACATTGATGCGACCGGCAACATTTGGTTTGCAATGGAGAACTTCAACGGCAATAACGGCGGGGTTGGCCGCTTCGACGGCACCAGTTGGACTTTCTGGCGACGCGGCCAAGGACACCCGTTTCCCGCCCCGTGGAACCCAGTACGGGCCATTGCTTGCGCTCCGAACGGCGATGTCTGGGCCGGGGCTACCTCAGTCGGACTGGCCCGATTCCGCGGTGGAAGCTGGCTGTACTTCGATACCCTCCAATATGGGGTTGACGATATTGTCATCGACTCAAACGGTGTGGTCTGGATTGCCCAGACCTATCTCATCAGCTACGACAACGGCACGTGGCGCAACCACGGCTCGTCTGGGGCCCTGCCGGTGCTCGGGCTGGCCCTGCGCCGCGCAGGTGGGCTCTGGGCCGGGTGCCCAAACGGCCTATTCGCGGTCGAGAACAATTTCTGGACCGAACAGGGCTGGCCGGGCGGCTTCTGCTACCTGGCGGCTGAGGCACCGGACGGCAGCTTGTGGGCGTGCGGCATCGGCGGAGTGGCGCACAAGGTCGGCAGCAACTGGGATGGCTATAACATCTCCCGCACCGGCCTGAACGACTACTGGGTCAACGGCATCGCCTTTGACAGCCATCGCCGCGTCTGGATGGGCACCGGCTACGGCATCTGCACGTTTGACGGCCAGGTCTGGCGCAACTTCAACCGCTATGGCGGCACCCAACCGTGGCCATACCCCACTGACATCGTGAACGCTGCGGTCGAGGGTCCGGATGGCAAAATGTGGGTTGCAACCTATGCTGCGGGCGTAGTGGTCTGGGATGGCACAAACTGGGTTGAGCAGTACATTGACGGTGAAGTTATCAAGGATGTAATCCGTGACAGCACCGGCGTCATCTGGGCATATGAGGACTTCAGTACCCGCGGGCTCTACCGCATTGCCAACGGCGTCGTGAGAAAGTTCGACTATACCAACTCGCCCATCACCAGTTATGTGCAGGGCATCTGCGCCGATGAAGGCGGCTATGTCTGGGTGGCAACGCTAGCTGGGCTCATCCGCACCGACGGCACGCGCTGGGAAATCTACGACACCCTGACAGCCGGGATGCCCGGCACCGGTCGCTGCTGGGCGCCGGCGCGCTCGCCCGACGGCACTCTCTGGCTATCGGTTGACCTGACCGACCCGGACCCGCGCAGCGGCTTGGCCCGATTCGACCGCCGCGACACAACCTGGACCCTATACGACTCGACCAACTCACCGGTCAAAGCCGGCGGTATCTCGGCAGTTGACCAAAACGGCGTGCTCTGGCACGCATTCTTCCGCGGTGACATCTACCCGTACCGAGGAGCGCTGCTGCGGTTCGACGGGCCGAGCTGGCTACGTTTTGACCGCGAGAACTCACCCCTGCCGCACGAGCAGATATACGACATCGCCATTGACTGGGACAACAACCCGTGGGTGAGTTGCGCAAGCGAGGGAATCGCCGAGATTCGCTGGCACTTGACCGGCGCTAGCCAGCCGGGTGTGCCGGTCGCCGCAGGCAATGCCATCACCGCTTCTCCCAATCCGTTCCGCGGCTGGACAACCATCTGCCTCGCCCCGAACCAGACCGGCACCAGCGTCGTTCGGATTGTTGACGCCGGCGGCCGACTAGTGCGGCGACTAACGGTCTCGGCCACCGCTCAAAACACCATCTGGGACGGGCGGGATGACGCTGGCCGACTGCTGCCAGCGGGCATCTACCTAGCAAGAGTTAGCTACGGCACCGAGCAGCACAGCTACAAACTGGTCAAGTCACACTAGCGCTGCCCGGTCACCGGGCTAGCAGCGCAAACCGTCACCCACCAGCCGCCCTCTTGACAGCCGGCGGCTGGCGACCGATGCTCTTATGTCGCCAACCCATCCCCGGAGGCAAAAATGGAGCTCGAAGGTCTGAAGCAGCCGCCGTTCAATACCACGCTCCTTGGCGTCGTCAAAGGAGCGCTTGACTACTACGGGATCGTCGCCAGCCCGGCCTGGGCCTTTGGTGGCACCGGCCATGCCTTCCTCATCAACATCCACAAAGAGCTTTGCCCGAGCAGTCCCTATTGCTGGAAGTACGACGGGTTCTGTCAACTCCTGCGCAACCTCGGCCTCGAAATGATTGACCTTGGCTTCTTTCACAAAGGCAGCCTGCCCGAAGAACGAACCGCCCTAGAGAAGGAACTGCGCGGTCTGCTCGACTCCGGCCAGGCCTGTTCGGTCGTCAACATGGAGAACCAGCTCATCTACGGCTACGACGAGCAGGCGTTTCTCCTCTGCCGGCCCTGGGACTGCGCACCCGAACTAACTCCTTCGCGATTGAGCTACGGCTCGTGGCGCGAGTTCGGGCGCGAGTTACACGCCAACTTCTTCACCTTCCGCCGCTCCCAGCCAACAAGCACCAGCGTCGTCGTCCGGGCCAGCCTCAGCTACGCTGTCAGCCTGTTTGAAGAACCACACCGCTACGCCAAACAAGGCTATGGCATTGGCCCTGATGCCTACGACAACTGGGCAGCCGCTGCTGCCCAGCACGGCGACTCCCACGGCAACTGGTGGAACGGCATGGTCTGGTCTGAGTGCCGCCGCATGGCTGCCAGCTACTTCACCGAGATTGCGGCAAAACTGCCCCGCTACGCTAGCCCGGCAAAGAGTCTGGCTGCCGCGTATGGCGACATCGCTGCCGGCCTCGAAAGACTGGCCGCCCGCGACCTGGCCGCAACCGAGAAACAGGCACTGGCCCTTACGCTCAAGGCCAAAGAACTGTCGGCCATCGCCAAGGCGAAGGAGTTGCTAGTCCAGCTTTCGGTCTAGTTCGGCTGGTTGCTCCGGTCCGCACCATCACCGCGTCCAATAACTATGACAAGATTCTCACTAGCGCTGCTGGCCTTCTCCTTGCTGGCGGGCTGCTATTCGCCACGAACGCAGAGACTGGCGGAGGATAAGACAATGACACCAACGACAAAGGCAGTTTTCGCAGCCGGCTGCTTCTGGGGCGTTCAGGCTGCTTTTGACCGAGTTAGCGGCGTTGTCCGCACCACGGTTGGCTACACCGGCGGCCACACTCCAAACCCGACCTATCGCGATGTCTGTACCGATACCACCGGCCATGCCGAGGCAGTGCTGGTGGAGTTTGATCCGGCCAAGGTAAGCTACCGCCAACTGGTTGAATACTTCTTCCGCATCCACGACCCGACCACGCTCAATCGGCAGGGACCAGACACCGGCTCCCAGTATCGCTCCGCCATCTTCTATTTCTCACCCGAGCAACAGGCAATAGCCACAGCCGTGCGCGATAGCCTTGCCAAATCAGGCCAGTTCCGCCGGCCGATTGTCACCGAGATAGTGCCAGCCAGCGACTTCTGGCCGGCCGAGGAGTACCATCAGAAGTATCACCAAAAGCACGGCGGCGCCTGCCCGACCGGGTGAGCTAGAACCGGGCCGGGCGAGACGGTTGACACATACGCAAGGCGTGCCTATTCCGGGCGGTCAGTGAAGGGCTAGCGTCTGGGCGTGACTATGACTTCCGTTATCGTCCGGTGGCGGTTCGACCGGAGAGTATCGGTCTAGTCAACCACGATGAGCTTGCGCGCCTGCCGTCCCCCGGTAGCAGACGATAGCGTGCAGTAGTAGAGGCCCGGTCGCAGCTCTTCCAGACGTCTCTGTGCGCCGCCCAGCACCCGCATACGCATTATGTTCCGCCCCGAGACGTCGTGCACCTCTAGTGTTGCACAGGCACGGTCGGGCTGGCCGTACCTGATGGTACAGGAGTTCTTGGCGACAGCCGGTTCTAGTTCCAACAGGACACGCTCACTGAATCCTCCAGACAGCTCCGCTATCCCCGGGAGGCTTCTCCAGAACCTTATTGCCCGACCCGGGCGCAGCTGGTTGCAGGGCCAGTTGACTGACGAATCCGGGTGGCCACGCAAGTACTGCAAACCGACGGTACCGGCTCGGTTCTCAATGCCAACCGAGGCGGTTCGCCCGAAGTCGTGCAATGTATCTCCCGTAGACACGTCGGCATACTGGAAAACGATAGTGCCGTCCGCGCCGATGGTGACCTGGAAGGACAACAGGTCGGTCGTGTCCGTGCCAACGCGATTGACATTCAGCCACGTGATCGTCACACGCGGTACTGTCGCCGAATCGTAGCCGTAGTAAAGGCGCCCGCCGCCGAACCCCGGCCCGCCGGCAAGATTGTCCCAGTAGGGGCAGATGATGTTATTCGGAAGTCCCGTGTCGGGCAGACGCCTTGGTAGTGAATCCCCAACTCCCCCAGGGTTCCAGCCCGCAGATAGCCAGCCATTGGCCGAGACGCAAACATAGTTGTAGGTGCTGTCATAGTACGGGTACTCGAAGAAAGTGGGGATATTGATTCGTCCCTCATCTCCGAGATAGGGCACCCGGTAAAAACCAGTGGTGTCAATCCAATCGAACTGCGGCCCACCAGTTGTGTCGGAGTCAATCCAACGGTATCCTGCCGAGTCCGGTCCCCCGCTGTGGCTGAGCGGGACCCCTGACTTGTGCGCTGGCGCCGAGTATGCCTCCCCAACCGTCATTGCGAGCGCAGTAACGAGCAGCGCTGCAGCGACTTGGTTCTTGCTGCCAATGACCCGAAACATAACGACCTCCTGAGCTGAATGGGATGCCACTATGGGACAATCACCCCACGCCAGTTTTCTGTGGCTCACGACTACACTATATGTCTGTGTCGAACAGTGTCAACCGGTCAGAAACCGGCGAACGTGGAATTGCCAGGCTGACCGATACGCAGAAGCGAGGGAGAGACTGCGATTTGGCAGGCCCATAGCACTACTGGGTATCGGCAGCTGCAGGACCAGAGACATCATCAGCCGGTAAGGAGAATCCGGTTCCGACCGCGAGACCCGGCAACCAATCGAGGTTACCCGGGTTTGCCGCGATATCTCCGACTGCGTCCGACGCAGCACGTCGATGTGACTGAGCCAACGCTCTAAGTTAGTTATACGCGCCAGCGCCCGGCAATGAGCGCGAAAGTAGAAGCCAGCAGAAAAGTGCCATCTTCGACCAGGCTGGCCGAAGTATAGACTTAGGCCACAGGCCCGGCGTACGGCCAGTCAAGCTAACCCCAAGCTCTTCAATCGGCTATCGCATTTCTGCCCGCCCCCACCCCATCGTCCCCGGGATGGTCTCCTAAAGTACCCCCAAGAAAGCTCCCAAGTGTCTTGGCGACTGCGCTCCTTAGGTTCTTTGCGGCAAAGTCTCTGCTCCTGCCGCTGCTACTCTCCTAACCAGCGCCTGCGACTGAGCAGCTTCTTCCCTTTCTCGTGCCGCCTGCAAGCTACTTTCCGCTGGTCATCTCCCACCTGCCACGGCTGGCGCTTCCCACCAGGTTCTAACAAGTGCTTCCCGACCAGCCGTTGACAGAGTTCGGCAGTGGGCCGAGAATGGAACGTGGGCAACTGGCTACCAGCCTTGCCCAGCAGCGCCGATGAAGAAGATGTTGTTATTACTGCTCATTGTGCTGGCAGTGGGCCGGCCAGGGGTGATAATCGAGAATTTCGAGTCGGGCCGGGTGGCGCTCGGCTCGTTTGCCGGCGAGGACGCCGAGCCGGATTCGTGGATCCTTGATACGCTGGTGACGCACGATAGCTCCCATTACTCGCTTGCGCTCTTTGGTAACACCTGGAAGACCGAGTCAATCGCGCCGGTGCGGCTCGACTCCGGCGATGTCTGGCAGGTCTGGGCCTATGTCAACAGCGTCTGCGAGATTCAGGGATTCGGACTGGCTGACTCGGCCAACACCCTGCTCTACTCGCTCTCCGGCAATGAAGAGGTAAACCCAGATTCGTGGGTACCGGTCTATCAGGGTGCATTCACCTACCGGCGCTGGAACAACTATCAGTTGCCCGTGGCCCAAGACTGGCTCTGCCGGTTCGGCTATCTGCCGACAATCACCAGCTTGGTCTTTGTGAGCGACCGGGATGCGGGCGCGCGCGGCGTTGTCTATTACGACGACATTGAGTGCATCACCGCTGACCTGCCAATAGCACCGGTTGTCGAGATATGGTATGAGCAGTCCGCTGCCAGCAGGGCAAAGGCAACTGGCAAAGGAGAGCATGGCCCGGCCTGGGCTGTGACCGTGCGCTTTCATTCGCGAGTGCTCGACCCTGACAGCCCCTGGCACTCCTATCGCTGGCTCTTTGGTGATGGCAGTTCGAGCACCGACTCGGCACCGGTGCACACCTATACGGTCTTTGACGACCACGCCTACACAGTGCTGCTCGAGGTAACCGACAGTACTGGCCGCCGCGGCCGGGCAACCTGCCGAGTCGAGGTTGACCCTGGGCCGACGACCTTTCCGCTCACCATCAGCTTTGTCGGCGACATCATGCTGGCCCGACGCTATGACCAGCCGGGCGGCATCATTGACTCGATCGGTCCCGAAGGGGTGTTTGCGCCAATCAAACCGTGGCTTGATAGCGCCGACATCACCGTTGCCAACCTTGAATCGCCGCTGACCGACTCCGGCACGCGCCACCCGACCAAGCCGATTGTCTTTCGCGGTCGGCCGACCAATGTCACCGGCCTTGCCTATGCCGGCATTGATGTCGTTTCGCTCGCCAATAACCACATCATTGACTATGGCCTGGTCGGCATGCGCAAGACCCAGCGGATGTGTGATTCGGTCGGCATCGCCTATTCTGGTGCTGGCGCGAACTCCTACGAGGCGTATCTGCCCCTGTTCTGGCAGGCACGCGGCCAGAGCATCGCGTTTCTTGCTGCCTCTGACCGGAACGGCCAGTATGACAACTATCAACCCTATCTCGACGCCGGCTACAACAAGCCGGGTTTTGCCTATCTCGACAGCTTCCACCTGCGCGAGCAGATTGAACTGGTGCGCGACCGAGCTGATATTGTCATCTGCGAGTTGCACACCGGCGAGGAGTACAATCCCGCGCCCGGAGAACTGGACAGTGAAGATGAGATGTACTGCCCCTGGCCGCGACCTTTGGCCCCGGGCGATACTGCTGAGCGGCACCGGCTGATTGAGTATGGTGCCGACGCGGTCATCTGCCATCACCCGCACGTCCTGCAGGGGTTCGAGGTCTATCAGGGCAAGCTGATTGCCCACTCGCTCGGAAACTTCGCCTTTGACCTCGACTATCCAGAGACCTATCGGTCAGCGATTCTCACCGGCTATTGGGACCGACGCGGCTTCTACGACTATCGCGTCGTGCCGGTCTATATTGACGACTATATCCCGCGCCGGGCCACGGGCGAGCTCGGCCGGCACATTCTCGACGACCTAGCCCGGCGTTCACGCGACCTCGGCACTTATCTCATTACCCAACCCGAAAGTGTGGTCGGAAAGCTACTCCTCGACACAGCCGGGCTCATTCCCGCACCGGTGACCGTGACTGCAACCTTACCACTCGATACCGCGGCCGGTTGGTCGCTGTCGCGGCCAACCCGGCTAAGACGCGCTGGCAGTATCGCCCGAATCGAGTCGGTTACGCCCGCTGGTAACTGGCAGTTCCGACTTGGCCGCGAGCTGCTGCCCTGGGGCAACTGCGAAGATGAGGGCGCGACAATGTGGTCGCTGGGTGAGCCGGACGAGTTCTATGACACGGTCTCACACCGTGGCAGCCGCTCGCTTGGCCACCGCCGCACCCACGATACCACAAAGATTGTGACTGGGCTTGAGGAACGGCCGACATTCAGCGCCGACGCGGCCCAGTTCTCAATCTGCGCTTGGGTTAGAACCGAGAGTACTGCCGCCGCTACCGTGACCGCAAAGTTCTATGCTACCCGCACAGGCTCGACACCGATTGCTACGAGCGCCCTCAGTGCCGATACTGGTACAACCGACTGGCAGTTCTACTATCGCGACCTGGCTCTCGGAACCGACACCGGTTTCTTCAACGTCGAGCTGGCCAGTCAGGCACCTAGCGCGGCGGTCATCAGTCGAGCCTGGTTTGACGACATCAGTCTTGTTTGCTGGGAACCCTGGCAGCCGCTAACCGGGCCGGTAGCGATTACCGCCCCGAACGATTACTACTGGATTCAGTTGCGCACCCCAAGCCTGCTGACAGGCGCTACGGTCACTTATGTTGAGAACAGCTATCAGCCGCTGGCCGGTGTTGCTAGTGGCAGCAAGTCCTGGCCGCGCCTGGGCCGGCTTATGACATTCCCCAACCCGGCCCGGCTCGAGCTGACCGTCCAGTTCGAGCTGCTCGCGTCCGGGCCAGTAACCATCACGATTTACGACCCGCTTGGTCGGCTGGTGCGCGTCCTTGCACACGGCACACGGCTGGCTGGTCACCATGCTATCACATGGGACCGGCGCGACCGGCTTGGCCGGCCTGTCAGTCCTGGAACCTACTTCTGCCAGCTTCAGGCCGGTCCGGTTCGCCAGACCGCCAAACTGGTCCTCCGCTAGCCCCTGCCTGCCAACGCTAGCCACCATCCTGGCCCGGTTTGACTTTGGCCCTCCGCTGGCTATGCTATCGGGTCTTGAGGGGGCCGAAGAGACGGCCCAACGACTTGTCGGCAAGTCGTCGCTTCAGAGTTTTGTACCCGGCAACGGCGGTCGCTCTGAAACCGCGGCCGCGCGTGCTTTTGCCAGCACAGCCCGGATCAATAATAGCCGTTGCGATAAGCCAAGTGTCCTTTACTACTTATTGCAGGAGGCATCATGCTACCAAAGTTCAGCAATGAGCCCTATCTCGATTTCTCGCGGCCTGAGAACTACGAGCCGATGGAACGCGCCATTGCCCAGTTGCGCGCTCAGTCTGACCGGGTCTGGAACCTCGTCATCGGCGGCAAGCACCTTGCTGCCAAAGAACAGTTCCAGTCGTTCAACCCGTCGGACAAGAAGAGTATCGGCACGTTCCAGAAGGCCACGGTCAAGGAGGCCGAGAAGGCAATGGAGGCGGCGCTTGCCGCCTTCGAGACCTGGCGCCATGTCCCGGCAATCGAACGGGCATCAATCTTCTTCCGCGCTGCCCGCATCATGCGCCAGCGCCGGTTCCTTTTCGACGCCGCGATGGTCCTTGAGGAAGGCAAGAACTGGCTTGAAGCTGATGCCGACTTTGCCGAAGCGATTGACTTCCTCGAGTTCTACGGCCGCGAGGCGATTCGCTACGCTGAGCCGGCCGGCGTGACGCCCTATCCGGGCGAGATTCAGGAAGTCCGCTACATCCCGCTTGGCGTCGGCATCGTCATTCCGCCCTGGAACTTCCCCTGCGCCATCATGGCCGGCATGACGACAGCGGCGGCAGTTTCCGGCAACACGGTTGTCCTCAAGCCGTCTTCTGACGCACCGCTGCTGGCGGCGATGTTTGTCGAAGTTCTCGAAGAAGCCGGCCTGCCGCCCGGCGTGGTCAATCTCCTCACCGGCCCTGGCGGCGCGGTTGGCGACTACCTGGTCGAGCATCCCAAGACCCGGTTCATCTCGTTCACCGGTTCCAAGCAGGTCGGCCTGCGGATACTGGAGCGGGCCGCCAAAATCAGCCCGGGCCAAATCTGGATTAAACGGGTTGTCGCCGAGATGGGCGGCAAGGACTGCATCATCGTTGACTCCGAGGCCAATATTGATGACGCAGTTGAGGGCGTCACCATCTCCGCCTTTGGCTACCAGGGCCAGAAGTGCTCGGCCTGCTCGCGGGCGATTGTTGACGCTCGGGTCTATGACGAGTTTCTGGCCAAGCTGGTTGAGCGGGTGAAGAAGATCAAGGTCGGCCCGGTTGACAACCGCGAGAACTGGATGGGCCCGGTTATCAACGAACGGGCTTATCAGTCTCACCTTGAGTACATCGAGATCGGCAAGGCCGAGGGCCGACTCGTTGCCGGCGGCAAGAAGGCTCCTGGCGACGGCTGGTTCATTCAGCCGACGGTCTTTGCCGACGTCAAGCGCAACGCCCGTATCGCCCAGGAAGAAATCTTCGGCCCCATCCTGGCGGTTATCAAGGCCCGCAACTTCGACGATGCCTTGGAAATCGCCAACGGCACCGAATACGGTCTGACCGGCGCCGTCTATACCAAGAATCGGGCCAAAATCTATCAGGCCAAGCAGGAGTTCATGGTCGGCAACATGTACATCAACCGCAAGTGCACCGGCGCGCTGGTTGATGTCCAGCCCTTTGGCGGCTTCAACATGTCCGGAACCGACTCCAAGGCCGGCGGCCGCGACTATCTGCTCCTCTTCCTGCAGGCGAAGTCAATGACCGAGCGGTTCTAGCAATGGGTCGAACCCGACCTGTGAGCGGAGGAACCTGTGGCTACTAAGAAACGGGTCATCATTGTCGGCGCGGTCGGCATGGACTACCACGTCTTCAACACCTGCTTCCGCGACAATCCTGACTACGATGTTGTCGGCTTCACGATGGCCGCCGAGCAGAACCTGGGCACGACCGGTGGACTTCGACCCTATCCTGCCAGCCTTGCCGGCAAGCTCTACCCCAACGGCATTCCCACCTACTACGAGCACGACCTCGACCGGCTCATCCCCGAACTGAAAGTTGACCAGGTCGTCTTTGCCTACTCTGACGTCGCTCATGTCTATGTGATGAACCTGGCCTCGCGGGTGCTGGTTGCCGGCGCCGACTTTCGGCTCATCTCGCCGCGCCGGGTACAGCTCCAGGCGCACAAGCCGGTAGCAGCGGTCTGTGCGGTTCGCACCGGCTGCGGCAAGTCGCAAACCTCGCGCCGCGTCTATGAAATAATCCGGAACCATGGCCTGCGGGTAGTGGCGGTGCGCGAGCCGATGCCCTATGGCGACCTCGAGCAGCAGGTCTGGCAGCGCTTCGCAACTTACGACGACCTCGACCGCGCCAAGGTGACAATCGAGGAACGTGAGGAATACGAGCCCTACATCGAGCACGGCATGGTAATCTATGCCGGCTGCGATTACGCCGAAATCCTCAAGCATGCTGAGGCCGAGGCCGATGTGATTGTCTGGGACGGCGGCAACAACGAAATCGCCTTCTTCCGGCCCGACTTCCTTGCTGTGATTGCCGACCCGCTCCGTGCCGGCCACGAGCTGCTCTATCACCCCGGTGAGGTCAATCTCCGGCTGGCCGATGCGGTCATCATCAACAAAGAGGACTCGGCCACGGCGGAAGCGATTGAGCAGGTCCGCCGCAACGTCCGCAAGGCCAACCCCAATGCCGTCATCATTGACGCCGATTCACCGCTGACCGTTACCGACCCGGCAGCAATCAAGGGTAAACGGGTGCTCGTCGTTGAAGACGGCCCAACTGTCACCCATGGCGGCATGGGCTATGGCGCTGGCAAGATTGCGGCCGAGCAGTTCGGCGCCAAGGCGATCGTGGACCCGCGGCCCTATGCGGTCGGCTCACTGGCGAAGACGTTTGTCGAGTTTCCCCACCTCGAAAATGTGCTGCCGGCAATGGGCTACTCTAGCCAGCAGCTGCGCGAGCTCGAAGCCACGATTAACCGGACCGACTGCGACGTCGTCGTCTCCGGGACGCCGATTGACCTCAGCCGTATCATCAGCTCCGCCAAGCCGATAGTGCGCGTGCGCTACCGGCTGCACGAGAAGTCCAAGCCCGACCTCGAGGAGCTGGTCACGGCAATGCTCAAGAGGAAAGGCGTCGTTCGGTAGGAACGACCAACTAGCCGCGACACCTTGGCTGCCAGCGCCGGAGAGAATCGGAATCTCCGGCGCTGGCGCGTTCTACTGACAATCGGCGCCTGGCTGCTGATTATCCAGTCCGGACTAGGACTGCTCTTTGGCCTGCTAGCACTCGGCCTGTACGCCAGTTTCTCGGCCGACTCCGTGCTCGGTGGACTCGGCTCGCTGTTGGGCAGCACGAGCAGTCTGGCCCTGGACCGGCTGCTTGGCCAGTTGACCCTGCTCAACCGCATCGCCGTCGTGGCCAATGGGCTGCTGCTCGCCGGTTCAGTCGGCTTGCTCCGCCGGCGCCGCTGGGGCTGGTATCTCGTAACCCTGCTTCATCTTTTGGCCGCGGTCGTCGCTGTCGTCTGGGGCTCAACACTGCTACTGCCAGTTCTCAGCCTGCTCGAGCCTGACCGCGCGGGTCTTCTCAGCCTCATCCTAGGATTACTCATTGCCCTGGCTCCGGCTTCAGTCCTAGTGATCTTGCTTCTCAAACCAATCACCGACCAGTTTGGGCCATCGCCGCCTGCCGGCAATTGACCAATCCTATCGTTTTGGCTATAATCTTCCGTGCCCGATTTGGGCACCGGCGAACCACTAGCAGCAGAAACCCGGCGACAATGTGACGCGCCCGTGAACTGACCGCACTGCGGTCCTGATGGCCATTCTGGCCGGGAGGGTGAAACTGACTGCTGACTTCCGAAAAAGCAAGGGCCAATTGTCGGGCAGCCGACAAGACCTGACCAACCCATGACCCGGCGGCGTCTCGCTGTTGTCGGCAGTCGCGGTCGCGCCGCAGCCTTGGCGCGGGAGTTCGCCCGCCTTGGTGCCCTGCGCCTTGGCACCGAAAGACCAGAACCAACCCAACTCCTTGCCGACCCGACCATTGACGGCCTAGTCGTAGCGACAGAGCCTGCGGCACAACTCGAGATCTGCCGCGCAGCGCTTACCGCCGGCAGAGATGTCTTTGTTGAGCCACCGTTGGCCGCCGACATTGCCGCTGCCGAGGAACTGGTTGCCTTGGCTGACAGCCAATCGCGGATTCTGCAGGTCGGCTGTGCTCGGCGCTATCACCCGGCAGTACTCAAGCTTCAGGAACTAGTTGGCCTGGGCGTGCTCGGCCGCATCGAGCATATCTACGTCCATCGCTTCTGCCCTGGCCAGCTACGGCCGGACGAAGAGCTGAGGACCAGCTTTGCTCCCGATGACCTGGCCGTCATTCTCGGTCTGCTCGAAGACCAGCCGGTACGGGTGGCCGCGCACGGCTCGCCGTTTCTCGGTTTCGCCGCTTCCGATGTCACCCTGACAGCGATTACATTTTCGGGCGGCATCATCGCCCATACTTTTGTATCCTGGCTTCATCCGCTGGCCGCTGCCCAGCTCGTCGTTATCGGCTCGCGCGGACTGGCTGTTCTTGACGACGCTCTGCCTGGCATCAAGCTCGTCCGCCCCGCTCCTGGGCCCAAGCCGACCGGTGTCGCCAGCGCCGCTGAGGAACTCGTTCCCTATCTCAACCGCGACCCGCTGCTGGTCGAATGCGAGCATTTCCTCGACTGCTGCACCAACCGTCTGCCCTCGCGAACCGACGGTCACGAATACCTGAAGCTCCTACGGGTACTGGCTGCTGCCGAGGAATCGCTGCTGGCCCAAGGTCAGCTTGTCTCCATCGGCGAGGCCCATCCCGACCTAGTCCCGGACGAGGAACCCGCCGGCGCGACCAGCGCCGAACCCTGGCCACTAACTGTGTCTCAGGCAATGGCGTCACCGACAACCGTTGCCAAGAACCCGCCGCCGCAGCTAGTTCCAGTTGCCAACGTCATTAGCGCTAACCCGCGGCTCGGCCCTGACACGGTGGTAGCTGCCGGCGCGCTGGTAGCCAGTGATGCCCGGATTGGTGCGGGTTGCCGGATTGGCACCGGCGCCATCATCGGCGCGGGAGTTGAAATCGGCGACAACGTTAGCTGTGGCAACGGCGCAGCCGTGGGCGATTCACGGTCGGTAGTAACCACCCGTATTCGGCGCGGTGCGGTCATTGGCCACCGAGCGACCATTGCCGCCGGTTGTACACTCGGTCAGTATTGCCGCGTTGGTGACGGCGCGGTTGTCACTACTGATGTTCCTGACTATGCCGTAGTCGCCGGCACACCAGCCCGTTTTCAGGGCTGGGCCTGCGCCTGCGGTGTTAGCCTTGCTTTTGTTGCTGCTAGAACCCGCTGCCCCGGCTGTGGCGGTGAATACGAACTGGTTGAAGACCGGCCGCGGCCTTGTGACCAGCAGCGAACGGTGTAAAGAAACAAGATTATGATGCTCTGAGTTCTAAGACTGTGGGAGGGATGAATGACCGGCTCAAACAAACCGCGCTTTCGGGTTCCGCTCTTCGACCCCAAGCGTCAATATGACTTTCTTCGTGACGACATTGACACCGCCATCAGTCGTGCCCTGAATCATCAGGGCTGGGTCAATGGCCCCGAGGTTCGGGAGCTTGAGACTCGCGTCGCCGAGTATGTCGGTACGAAACACGCTGTCGGGTGTGCCTCGGGCACCGATGCGTTACTACTGGCGCTGCGAGCGCTTGCGCAGCAGCGGACCGGCCGGGAGTACTTCCGTTTCGAAGATGAGATAATCACCACCGCCTTCAGTCACCCGGCAACGGCTGATGCGATCGTCCGAGCAGGCGCAACGCCGGTGTTCGTTGATATCGACCGCACTTCGTTCAACATCGCGCCCGCCCAAATCCACGCCGCCATCACCAGCCGAACCGTGGGAATCGTGCCGGTTCATCTCTATGGTCAGGCCTGCTGCCTTGACGAAATCATTGCCATCGCCCGCGATCACCAGCTCTTTGTTGTCGAGGATACCGCTCAGGCGTTTGGCGCCCGCTGCGGCAGCCGACGTTGCGGTTCGTTTGGCGACGCGGCCGCTTTCAGTTTCGGCCCGGAGAGCAACCTGAGTGGCTTCGGCGAGGGCGGAATGGTGACAACCGATGACCCCGAGCTGGTTCGCATCATTGACAGTCTGCGCCGGCACGGCACCAATGGTACCGAGTCGGCCGACCTCCTCGGCTACAACAGCCGGCTGGACACGCTGCAGGCCGCTGTCCTCCTCGCCAAGCTCAACCACATTGAGGCATTCAACGGTCTGCGCCGGCAGATTGCGATCCAATACACCCGTACCTTTGGTCGCATCCCCGGCATCACCCCGCCGCCATTCCCCCAAAACGGCGAGCATGTCTATAACGGCTACACCCTGCGCAGCACCAACCGCGACCGGCTCATTCAGTATCTTTGCGACCGCAACGTCGCCTGCGCGGTACGTTACGGTCTGCCGCTCCACAAGATGAAGGCTTTTGCCAGCCGCGCCCGAGTTGCTGGCCCGCTACTTGAGACCGAGCAAGCTGCTGCCGAAGTTGTCTCGCTGCCAATGGAGCCATTGATGTCAGAAAAGGAGTTTGCTACTGTCGTCGCCGCAGTTCAGGACGGCGCCGCCAACCGCTAGTTGGCGACTCGGCCCGGTTGACAGTTCTCACCACCGGGCTACAGTTAGGCGGTGGTCCTGGCACCCACGCCCCATCATCGCCTGCTTCCGTTGCTGACCCTCTTGGCGTTGGTGCTGCCCGCCGAGGCCGGCCTCCTGTCGCCGCTGCAATCCTTCAAGCTCGCGGCTCGACCCCGAGCAGTGACGGTCCTTCACCAACCTGGCGGTGACGTCGTCTATCTGCTGCTCGCCGACGGTCGGCTTGCCACCGTCTCGCTGGCCGACACCCTGCGGATTGTCGGCCAAGCTCCGGCCGGCGCTACTGCACTGGCTGGGGTCGATTCTTCTCTCTACTTTGCCACCCAGGGCACAATAGTCAGCACCAACATCTTCGGTCAGTGGCGCTGGCAATCGGCGAAAATCCTGCCCACTAATGTTGACAGCCTCACCTTCGTCTCGCCGGGCCGCGGTGAGACACTGCACTGCTGCGCCTGGGCTGGCGACACCGCCTGGCTGATTGCCCTGACCCAAAACACCGCTACCAGCAACCGGCTGCGACCCGGCCACGCCTCAAACCAATCGCTGCTCTGTGAGCTCGACGGCGACGGAATCCCCGAGTTTGTCGCCGCTGGTCCAGATGGACTGCTGGTAGCTGACCTCGGCGGCCGCCGCGAGCTGGTCATTCGTGTACCGGCCATCAGCAAGTTCTCCTGCGCTGACATTGATCAGGACGGCGAGCCCGAAATCGTCGGCTTGGCCGGCCCGACGACCGACGGCAGTTCGTCCTCGATCCTCACCTGTCTTGGCGGCACCACCGCCCAGGTTCGCTGGTCTGCCCCGCTGGTGATTGACGGAAGCCCGGCGAGCGGCCTGGCTGTGCTGGCCACAACCGGCGCCTGCTATGTTGCTGGTACTCTCGCTCCTGATAACCAGGGATTCATCGCCGCGTTCGACGATTCCGGACGGCAGTGTGCGAAACATCTGTTCGCTCCCACTTTGGGCCGACCAGTCCTGCTTGCGCCCGTTGCTGGTCGGTTACTCGTAATCTGGCGAAAGCCGTCTGGGCCGGAAACATTCCACCTACTACCCGCCAACCTAGCCGATGCGGTTGACTACTCGCCCGGCTACAACGGCGTCACCTTCCGGCACCTGCTCACTGCCCAACTTGGCGCTGACACCTTTCCCGATCTGGTAGTCGTTCGCACCGCGGCCGACTCACCCTATCGGATTGACCTGTTCAAGAACAACCTCCATCACCTGCGGCAGGCCATTGTCGAGGCCGAAGCGAGGGCAAATGCCGCTGCCCTGGCCGGCGACGAAACCGGTCTCCAACGGGCCCTGCGTCGGCTCGAACTGCTCAATGCCAGCCTCGACCCCAACCGTCAGCTTCCAACACCCCGGCTGCGACGAACTCCTTTCTCAGTCCGGCGCCTGTTGCCCACCTTGCTAATCTCCGCCCTAGGTCTAGGTCTCGTTATCAGTCTAGCGCTTATCCTGCTACGACGACGAAAGACAACCCGTCAGCTCATCGAAAGTCTGCCACTATCGGTTCGCACCGGCTTGGCAGTCGATTTTGTCGCTCTCGAACACAACTTCATCTCCAAGGGCAACTGGCCGGCCGCGCTGGATCGGCTTATCGATATACGCGACCGCGCTGGACTGAAGGACGATTATGACCTGGGGCAGATTCGAACCCGCATCGAACCACACTACTCTGCTGCTGTCACCCGGCTCATCGAAAGGACCCCGACCGACCTGGCTCTTGATTTCATTACCAAGACCGCGCTACATATCCGGCCCGAAACTAGCGTTGCAACCATCAGCCGTGAACAGCTAGACCAAGAACTGGCCCAGCCCGGTTTCAGGATTCTCTGCGTTCGCAACCGGGAGTACCCCGACATCTACGGCCAATTGCGCTGGTTCTCCAGCCCACGGCTGCGCAGCGTGTTTGAGCACCTGCTGATCGACCACTTCAGCTACGCCCACAACAAGGGCGCAATCGTCCTCGATTACATCGTCAGCACCCAGTGGAACCGCAAGCTCCTCATCACCCTTTACTCCGACTCGACCGAGAGGATTGATCTCGGTCAGCGCCAGGGACACCTCGTCAGTGAGCTCACCGAGCTCGTTACCAACTTGCGCCCCGCCCTCGACGCGCCCGGCCCAGACTGGCAACCAGCCCACCCCGAAGAAAAACTCTGGCTCCGCATCACCGACCTCATCTCGGTGTTGCAGGAGGCCCATAACCGCTTGCAAACCCAACCCCAAAGCCTACAATCACAATAGCGATGCCCGACCCTAAACCCGTTATCCTCGTCATCGATGACCTGAAAACCAGCTTCGACACCCTAGTCAGCCATGCCCGTAGCTATGCTGGCGGCCGGCTGGCGGCCGAGTTCGACTTCGAACACATCGACTGTCTCGCCGCGCTTCGCGATTGGTATCGCCACAACACCGGTCGTTTTGTGTCGCTAATTGTCCAGGATATTGACTTCTCGCACATCAAGGACGAACGCAAGCTCGCCGCGCGACCAGCCTCGTTGCGGCCCAGCTCGCGGCCGTTCGACAACCAGGCATTGCAGGGATTCATTATCTATGCCCACCTTCGCCACGATGATATCGATCGAGTAGCACCAGTACTGTTTGTCTCTGGCCGCATCGGCACCGAATCACTTAGCGAGTTCGCCGAGTTCATTGTCCATCCCGGATACGGAATCTGTAATTTTGTGCCGGAACGGGCAGCCGGCGAGAACTACTATCCCCATATCTGCGAAAGCATTGATACCCTGGCCCTGCGGCCACTCGACGAAAACCGGCGCCAGCGCTGGCTGGATGACCATCACATGGTCATCGGCCGGGCCCGCAAAATGGCGCTCCTCGCCTACGAGATTGAACGAATCGGCCCCTCCGATGCGGCAGTCATCCTGCTTGGTCCGACTGGCTCTGGCAAGGAACTGGTGGCCAACGCCCTGCACCGCTGTAGTAGTCGCTATCGTGCCCAGGACCGGCTCCGTGAGTATCCCTGCACCGTCAACATGGCCTCGCTCGAACGTAGCCTTATCGAGGACGAACTGTTCGGCCATGAAAGAGGCGCCTTCACCGGCGCTACCGGCGAGCGAGCGGGTATCTTCGAGGCCGCCCAGGGCTCGACTGTTCTCCTCGACGAAATCGGTGATGTTGACCAAGAAGTTCAGGTCAAACTCCTCCGGGCGATTGAACACCACCGCATCAAACGACTCGGTTCATCCACTGAGACCGTGGTGGACATGCGGATTATCGCCGCTACCAACCGCACTATTGCCGAACTTCAAGTTCGCTTCCGGCCCGACTTCTACGCCCGTCTTGTCCAGCACTGCATAATTGTTCCGTCCCTGCGCGAACGCTGGCAGTCTGAGTCGCCGCAGGTCGTGGCTGCCGACATCGGCGACTACTTTGAGTACATCATCAATCAAATGAACGCCAGTCCGCGCCATCCGAATAAACTCACCGCCGAACCGGCTGCAGTCAAGTTCCTGACCCAGCTCGTTCAGGAACACATCGATGGCGGCAACCAGATCTTCGTCAGCAACATCCGGACACTGTGCAACGTAATCGAACGGGCCTACGAACGCGCCCAATACGACGGTAGCAAACAGCTCGGCCTCGGTCACATAATGTCAACCCTGGCCATGGCCAGCCTCCTCCACCCGCCCAGCGCCAGTGCTCCGACCGGACAGTCCGTCTCAATTGAAAAGATCACCGGCACCCTCAATCTACAGCAGCTAGAACGACTGGCGATCAAGGAAGCCCTGGCCAAGACTGGTAACAACCAGACCAAGGCCGCAGAACTACTCGGAATCCACCGCGACACCCTGCGGCGCAAGCTCGACGAATACAATCTATAGCCGTTTTCTGCTGTTCTAAAGCAGAAGAATACGGCACTTTCTAAGCTAGTGCGACATTATTGGTCGCATACCTTCCCACAAGATGCGTAAGTGTGACACTTACAGAAGACAATGGAAACCTTGGCTGCTGGAACAGGAGTTGCAGTAAGGGAAACGCTGGGGTAGTAACGTGGTGGGCCTTGGAGAGTTTTAGACCGAGCCAAGCTGAGGTTCTCTCCAACTGTCTCAAGGGAGGGTTTTGCGCTCACAAGTGTCCCCTCCTTCCTTCACCAGTCAATCAAATCTCGACGGGGACCAACACCAGCGCGGTGCGCCTAAGCCCAAGGCGCACCGCGCACCACTTTATCTCCCCACAGCTCTGAAACATCCTGAGTATTGACGCGCACGCGATTTTGGCTATCCTCTTATGTTGCTTTATCTTGCAGGAAGCCACCGATCTTTAGGAGGAGTTGTGAAACGAAACCTGGTCTGTACGCTGCTGGCCGCAATGATTCTGCTGCTCGCAGCCGGCTGTCGTAATAAGGCGCCGCGAGTCCCGGCTCGGCCGACTGGGCCAGACTCGGTAGCGCTCGGCGACACCGCCGCCTATACCGCTGTTACCACCGACCCCAATCGCGATCGCATACTGTACATCTTTGACTGGCGCGACGGCGATTCAACCGTAACCGACCTGGTCAAATCCGGCCAGACCGTAACCGCCAGCCACGCCTGGCGTTCACTTGGCGTTTACTACATTCGCGTCAAAGCCAAAGACGAAAAGGGCCTGTACAGCCCGGACTGGTCAGATACGCTCCGAGTGCGGGTCTATTACGATTCGGCCAATCCACCGCCGAACCAGCGTCCCAATGCGCCAACTCAGCCGGCTGTGTCTGGGCCGCTTTTCAAGGACTCGCTGCTGACCATTACCACCTCGGCAACCGACCCGGACAACGACTCGCTGCGCGTCCTGATTACTTTTGGCGACCCCGGCCTCAACCCTTACGAGAGCCCAACCCTCCCCAGCGGTGGCACTGCCACTGCTTATGTCCGCTATCCCAGCGCCGGCCAGAAGACCATCACTGCTTGGGCAATTGATGTCCGCGGCGACACTTCACCGGCCTCACCGCCGACCGTCATCACCATCCAGGTTCCGGGCGGCAATCGCGCCCCAGGCACGCCAACGTTTGATGCTGCCCCGTCCCAAGGCATGGCCAACGGCCCGGCCTATCGCTTCTATGTCTGGGCGATTGACGACGATGGCGACAGTATCTGCTACCGCTTCTATTTCGGCGCAAGTGACAGTGTGACTACCAGCTACTTCCGCAGTGGCAGCACTGGTTTTGCCACCTGGACTCCTACCGATACCGGCACGTTCAACATCCGAGTCGTCGCAATTGACCCTTATGGTGCCCGTTCGGCCGAACGTGCTACTACCTTCCGCGTTGTCGGCGAGGGACAGCAGATTTGGGCGATTAGTGGCGAATTCATCAGCTCTCCGGCTATCAGCACCATGCCCTATCGCGGCGGCAATCAGACCGCGCTCGTCATCGGCAGCAAGAGCTTCGGCAACGAAGACGAGGCGATTGTCTGTATTGATGCCCACCTCGGCCCGACCGCACGACGGCTGCTCGACCGCGGCACGCTTGGCGACGACCTCGAAGGCTTCAGTTCGTCCCCCGCCATCAACACCAACGGCACAATCTACATCGGCAACGACAATGGTACGCTCTTTGCAATCGCCCCCAACTGTTCCTTGGTCTGGCACTATCCTGACTCGGCAACCGGGATTGACATCACCACCACGCCGGCAATTGACGGCAACGCCATCTACTTTGCTGGCGACGACCGCAAGCTCCACAAGATAACCGACAACGGCTCGACCTACACCCACAACTGGGCTGT
Source organism: Caldifarciminota bacterium (assembly GCA_965649295.1). Taxonomy (GTDB): domain Bacteria; phylum Hydrothermota; class Tepidihabitantia; order Tepidihabitantales; family Tepidihabitantaceae; genus CBFGKH01. Next base: position 104,933 of record CBFGKH010000008.1, on the reverse strand, counting down.
TGACCTGCGCTATGAGGCATCCTCATCGCCGGTAATTGACGGAGCCGGCAATGTCATCGTCGCCGACGACTCCGGCTTCGTGTACAAGGTTACTCCGGCCGGCGCCGTTGTCTGGACCGTAGCCACCGACCCGGTTGGCATCACTGCCAGCCCGGCGATTGGTCCCGACGGCACCGCCTATGTCGCCACTGAGGCTGGTCGCCTGCACGCCGTCAAGGACGGCGCCATCCAGTGGACCTACACTGCCGAGTCAACTGCTTTCACATCGTCACCCGTCTTCGGCACCGACGGCAATATTTATATTGCCGACGAGAACGGCCGGTTCCACAACATCAACATCCAGACCCGCCAGTCTGAGCCTGGCTGGCCGAAGCCGATTTCGACCTACGCATTCTCTGCCACGCCGGTCGTGTATCAGGACGGCTTCTATCTTGTTGATGATGACGAACGGCTCTTCTCGCTCGATCGGTTCGGCTTTGTCCGCTGGTACCTCGACCTGCTTCCGCCATCGGGCGCCCGTCGGTTTGGCTTCAGCGAGCAACCATCGCCAGTACTTGACGAATACGGCATCATCTATGTCGCCACTCAGAGCGGCCTGTTTGCCGTTGCCGGCCCAGCGGCCAACCGGCGTCTGGCAACAACGCCCTGGCCGATGTTCCACCACGACGCCCGCCACACCGGTCGGTATGGCGCTCGCTAGTTGAGGGCTGGTCTGAAACACCTGTTAGGAGGAGTGCCGCCTTTGCTGGCGGCACTCCTCATTTTCTGCTGCGGCCGCAATGACCTGCCCATGCCCGAAACCCCAGCCGGTCCCGACACCCTTCACCATCATGAACCGGGCACGTTTCGATTCTACAATCAGCCCGACGTCGTCGCCCGTATCTGCTATGTGATAGTCTGGAGCAACGTTGCCACCGAGACTACTGGGCCGCTGCGGCTCGGTGATACTGTGACCCTAGTCCATACTTGGCTCGACACCGGCCACTTCACTGTCCGCTGTCGAGTCATCGCTGTGGCTGCCGACCGACCGGCATCAGCCTGGTCAGAGCCAAAACAGGTGACCGTAATCAACGCGCCGCCGCTACCGCCAACAGCTGTGCTCGGACGGGACACCCTGCCGGCTGACTCGGCTGCCGAGTTTCGCGCGGCAACAACCGACCCTGAGGCCGACATCATCAGCTACTGCTTTGACTGGGGTGATGGCCGGACCACGACCGCTAGCGGTTACGCTAGCGGCGACACTGCCCGACTGCTCTATTCCTGGTCTGCTCCTGGCGAGTATTGGGTCCGGGTCAGGGCCCAGGACACGCTCGGCGCCGCTAGTGGCTGGTCGCCGGTGCTAGTGGTTACTGTCGTACCCTGACCGGCGTCCGTCCGCAACTCGCCCACCGCTGGACAGAAGCGTCCCCTCCCTGTTCAGAACACGAAGAGATAGCGCAGCTTGATTACCTGCACCAGTTCGGTTGGCTTGTCCTCGCCCAGATTCATATTCCAGGCAAAGTAAACTGTGCTCCGTGGTAGAAACGTATAGGAGTAGAGGCCAGTCAGGCGGTACGTCCAGGCGCGCATGCCGTCGCCAACTGCCGCGTCCACTATCTCGTTACCAATACCAACTGTCATCTTGGGGCTGAGCGCATAGTCAAGCCTAGGCCGCAACACGACGGTCACGTCTCGCTGCCAACTAACCCCTCCCCGCTCAGGAAACTCCAGCGTCAGATTGGCCTCGGTCGAGACCTGGGCTCGATCGCCGACCTGCACCATCAGATAGCCGCCGCCGGAACCGCTTGGTGCCAACACCTGACGGTTGTAGTTGTAGGTCTGGGTGTTGAAGTCGGCCCAGACCCATCCCGATACTGGCTGACTCTCATCAGTAAAGATATGGCAACCCAGGTTAGCCCCAGAGTACCGGTGCTCGGTGCCGCCTTGGTCCTGGTACCGACTACGGCTAAACCCACCCCATAACGCAAGGCCGCAGCGATTCTGAAAGATCGCATAAGGATTGGTCGTCACCCCCCAGTCCGGCCCTGGCTCCTTGTAATCCCATTCCCGGTTCGCATTGGCCGAAAAGGTCAGCATCGCATAACGAAACGGGCCGCGGTTATAGACGACCGGACCGGCATTGAGGCTCAGCTCCTGCCCGCGCCAAGTCGTGAAACCAGGCCCATTCATATCAAACTCAGGACCGACATGGCGCAGCGCGACCGACCCGGTGAAGGTTGAAGTCTCGTAGCTCAGGCCGGCTCCCGTAGCCCAATCAAAACTGTCGCTTGTTCCGGGCCTTATCAAGCTGGCGAAGTCATGCAGCGTATCGTAGCGCAGGCTGGCAGCGCCGACGAGCCCGGCAGTCAGCTCGCCAAACCGCAACGTGGCATCAGCCCGCAGCCCATTGTTGTGACCGTAAGCGTTATCCTTGCCAGCGTAGAGCAAACCGACCTCTGAGTTCTCAAAAATGCCGCGCCGCAAGGACGCCACACTGAACCAGCTCTGGGGTTCAGTCAAGCGGCTGCCATAGTAGTCGTAATCAGTCTTGCCGGTCAGGGCAGCGAGCGCACCGACCTGATATCGGCCCCAGCGGTCGGTGTACTTCAGCCCACCGAGAATCGGCACCACGCTGCCGTCCGGCAACGCCTTGCCAATGCGGCGCGAGTAGAACATCCGGGCAGTCCCGACTGCGCTGCCGAAGTTCTCCTGCGCCTCGGTAAAGAACGGTCGGCGCTCGGCAAGCCAGAGTTCATACTTGGTCAGATTGAGCTGATATGGATCAGCCTCAATCTGGGCAAAATCAGGCAGCACTGTGAGCTGGACATTGGCAGACGGCGTCGGCAACCACGACATGTCCAGGCCGGCAGCGGCTGAGAGCGAATCGCGCCACGGTTCGCCGGTCTTAGCAGCGCGGCCGAGCGCGACCGGATAGACCTCCAGATGCAGTCCTGGCGGCGGCGGGGTGATGCCGGTTAGCCGGCCCATATTCTCGACTCTGAACCCGGTCTGCTGGTGACGGCACCAGAAGCTCTTCTCACCCCGTGAGACCGTATAGCGACCGAAATCAACCCCCCAGGTGGTCTTCGTTGGCGGATAGCGCAATGTCTTGAACGGTATCGCCAGCTCTACCGCATAGCCCCAGTCAGCTACCTTTACTGCCGAGCGCCAGACACCATCCCATTTCGCTACCATCGTACCGTTCTCGGTCAACCGGTAGCCCTGCTCGGTGCCAGAGGCGTTGACTACGAACTGATAACAACTGTTGTGGTCCTCAAATGTGTCGAAGAACAGCCGGACGCCGTCCGGCGTATCCGAAAGCCGGGCGCGAATGGTTTTGGGGTCGTGGACAAAGCAGCGGAACGCGACGTAGATATTTTGCCGGTCGTAGAGCACACAGGCAGTAGTCAGGTCGGTAGCCGCCGAGTCCCAGTTCGGGGTGAGCTGAGTGAAGTTCGTGGCCGGGTCAGCCTGTTGCCAGACCTCCTCCAGCTCGCCGTCAATCACGGGCGCAACCGTTGTGAATCTCGCCGCAATCGCCGGCCGGCTCGAATCTGCCGGCACCAGCCCAACCAGCAGCAAGACCACTAGCATCTTGGCAGAGTGTAACCTTCGACCTAGTCGTGTCAATAATCACTGGGCCACCGCCAACAAAAACAAAAGACCGGCAAGCCGGTCTTGGCGCTGCGACCGACGGCCGCTACTCCTCGCTATCTCCGGTACCGCCCGAGAACTTGTCCCGGTAGCGCCGCCAAGCCTCCTCGCGCGTTCGCTCCATCTCCTCAATAGTCTGCCGCGACTCCTCATCCCGACCCAAAAAGAGCAGCGCATCGGCCAAGGTCACGTGCGCGTTCTGGTCATAAGGGTTGAGCCTGATCGCCCGCCGGCACGCGGTCACTGCCCGATGAAACTCACCGTGCTCAAAGAGCAGCCGACCAAACTGTGCCTGAGCCACGGCGTTGTCGGGGTCCATGTCAATCCCGCACTCCATCGCCTTGATGGCATCCTCTACCCGTCCCGCCTCAGCATAGGCCATGCTCAATCGGAACCGGACCTCGGCATCTTCTGGGTCCTGCTCAACCAGCTTCTCCAGCGCACCAATCGCCTCCTTGTGCATATGAAAGTACTCATAGAAACCGCTCGTCGTCTCGGGGTCATCGTCAAACCGCTGGCGAATCTGGTCATAGACATCAAGCGCGTCGTCGCACCGGCCCAGCCGGTTATAGCAGTCCATCAGGTAGAAATAGGCTGCGGCCTCCTCCGGCTCCTCAGCAGTCGCCTGGGCAAACTCACTTGCCGCCTCCTCAAACGCACCGTCAAGGTAGTAGTCGCGGCCCAGCCGCTGGTGGGGATTCTCGATGGTCGGGTCAATCGCCTTGGCCCGCTGATACTCCTCCAGCGCGCTCTGATACTCACCGCTCATCGCGTAGGCAATGCCCAGCGAGACCCGCGCCCGAACATTGTTTGGATCAATCTCTATTGCCCGCTGAAACGCCTCGACACTCCGCGCCTCGTCGCCCGAGTACTCGTGGAGAATCCCCCAGCCAATGCAGAGGTCAAGGTCATCGGGCAGATAGGAGAGTGCCTTACTGAACAGGTCATCGGCACGAGAGTAGTTGTCAAGGAAGAGAAACCGCACCGCCTCGCAGGCAATCGTGAAAGGATGGCGCCGGTCAATCGCCAGCGCGTGGGCGGTCACCTCGTCAATCGTTGCCTCATCGCTCACCAGATGGGCACAGAGCGCAGCTAGGTAGTGGGCGTGGAGGTTATTCGGCGCAAGCCGCAGCACCTCCAGTAACAGGTCCAGCGCCTCGTGATCGTCCTCGCGATAGAAGGCTGCTTGCGCCCGCCGCAGTAGCTGGGAGGCCGAACCCGGCTCGTTGATACCAGCGGCCAGCGGCGAACGGTCCCGTCTGTTACCAGCCCGGCGCGGGAAAGACTCTGCCATAGCTAATTGTAATCCATCGCCATTCCCAATGCAACTGCCGGCGCGGACCAGCGGCTTGACTTCCCTTGCCGATTCGGGGAAGATTGCCCGGCAAAAGGAGCACAACCCCATGACCAATCCCAAGCACCGGTTCAATACCAAACTCGTTCATGCCACCCTGCCGAAGGACCAGTTCGGCGCGGTCAATGTCCCCATCTATCAAAACTCGACCTTTGCCTTTGACAATGCGGCCCAGGGCGCCAGTCGTTTTGCCGGCGAGGACAAGGGCTACATCTACACTCGCATCGCCAACCCAACCATCAAGGCGCTTGAAGACGGGATGGCGGTGCTCGAGAATGGCTACGGCGGCATCGCCACCAGCTCAGGCATGGGCGCAGTCGCATCGGTCTTCCTCGGCCTGCTCGCAGCCGGCGCTCATGTTGTCAGCACTGCCTCGGTCTATGGCCCATCGCGCGGTCTGCTGGAGAACCACCTTTCCCGCTTCGGTGTGACCGCGACATTTGTTGACACCGCCGACCTTACGCAGGTCCGGGCTGCACTGCGCCCGAACACCCGCCTCCTCTATGTCGAGACGCCATCCAATCCGGCGATGCTGCTCACCGACCTGGCTGCCGCTGCCGAACTGGCGCACAAGCATAACTGCCTTTTGGCAGTGGACAGCACCTTTGCCAGCCCCTACCTGCAGCAGCCGCTCGAACTCGGGGCCGACATCGTACTCCACTCAGTAACGAAGTTCATCAACGGCCACGCCGACGTTGTTGGCGGCGTCATCGTCACCAAGACCGAAGAACTCTACCACCGCATCCGACCGATGATGGTCAACTTCGGCTGCAATATGGACCCCCACCAGGCATTCCTGACCATCCGCGGCCTCAAGACCCTGGCCCTGCGCATCGAGCGCGCCCAGGAGAATGCCACCAAGATTGCCGCTTGGCTCGAACAGCACCCCAAAGTCGCCTGGGTGCGCCATATCGGCCTTCCGTCCCATCCGCAGTATGAACTCGGCCGCCGCCAGATGCGCGGGCCCGGTGCAGTCTTCAGCTTCGAGCTCAAGGGCGGTATTGCGGCTGGTCGGCATGTGATGGACAGTGTTCGGGTGGCAACGCTCGCAGTCTCGCTCGGTGGGGTCGAGACCCTCATCGAGCACCCCGCCTCGATGACTCACGCCGGCGTGCCGCGCGAATCGCGGCTTGCCGCTGGCATCACCGACGGTCTTGTCCGCTACTCAACCGGCATCGAGGACGCGCAGGACCTGATTGCCGACCTCGACCAGGCCCTGGCCGGCGCCTGAAACCTGTCCGGTTCAGCCCAGCGCGTATTTGGTGCTCTTGGTCTCTTGCCGGCTTGACTTTGCTCTCACTAAGGCGAATATTACCTTGTGACTAAGCGAAAGGAGCTAGTGTGAGCAGTGTTCGTGAACCATCCCCCAGTGAAGGCGTCCGCCGCTATCTCGAACAGGCCAAGAAGCTCCTGGCCGAACGCGACCGTCGGATTCAGCGCGCCCGCAAGCTACGCTTCGATACGATTGCGGTCCACGGCCTCTATACGGTTGAAGAAGCGCTCACCAACTGCCAGGGCGCGACCATGGAGCCGACCTTCCTTGCTGCCGCGCAGGCCTACCGGGACTCCGATGAAATGGAAGCAGCTCTTTCCTACCAGATTCCAACCTGGTGCTACTCCCGCATCCACAACCCGACTCTTGGCTACCTGGAAGACACGCTTGCCCTGCTCGAAGGCTACGGCTGCGACTTTGAGACGAGCTGCTGCTCCTACTCCTCAGGCATGGCGGCCATCGAAAACGTCACCGATACGCTGCTCGTCCAGCAGCACGGCCGCATCGGCAACTTTGTTGCCACCTGCCAAGTCTATGGCGGCACGTTCCAGCAATTCGCCACCCGCAAGCTGAAGGAGCGTGGCATTGACGTCCGCTGGATTGTCAACTCGAACGATATTGACGAATGGCGCAGCAAGATTGATAGGGACACCCGCTTCCTCTACGGCGAGCTGCCCTCCAATCCGGGGCTTGCGTTCTTTGACATCGCCAAGGTCGCGGCCCTGGCCCACGAGCACGGCATCCCGATGGTTGCCGACTCAACTGTTGCCTCGCCCGCCTTGTTCCGGCCGCTTGCCCATGGTGCGGATATCGTGATTCAGTCGGTCACCAAGGTGATGAGCTCGTCCGGCACCGGCATTGCCGGCGCGGTTATATGTCGCAAGCCGATCGTCTCCAACATTGACAACGATGAGATGAAGGCCGACTTCGCCCTCTATCTCAAACGTTGGCCGCAGCGCGACCAGGGCGGCTGCCTCCATCCGTTCCAAGCAACCTCCAGCCTCAACGACATTCGCACCCTGCGCACCCGGGTTGACATCTGGAGCCAGAACGCAATGAAAGTTGCCCGGTTCCTCGCCCGCCATCCGGCGGTAGCGGCGGTGAACTACCTCGGCCTTGAGGACAATCCGCTCCATCCGGTGGCCAGCAAGTATCTCTGGCTTGTTGACGCCGAGTATGACGACCGGTACCGGCAGAAGGTGAACCGCTACACCCACCTGCTCTCGTTCCGCGTCAAGGGCGGGCCCAAGTCGGCGCGGGCCGTGTTCGACCGGTTGGGAATGATCTGGCGCGCCACCGACCTTGGCCGGGTCAAAACCGTAGCCACCATTCCGGCAATCTCGACCCACCTGCTGCAGGGCGAGGCCGCCCGCGATATGGCCGCCATTCCACCGGACCTCATCCGTCTCTCGGTCGGCGGCGAGCACCCTGACGACGTCATCAACGACCTAGACCAAGCGCTGACAGTAGCAAAGTAGGAGACTAGTGGTTCGACTAGTGAAAACGGCCAGTAAGGGACAGCACTAGTGGCGGAATCGACGAACGGCCAAGTGCGGCGAGCAGTGGTCAAGAGTTACCGTGACCTGAAGGTCTGGCAGCAGGCGTTCAGCCTTTCTGTTGCCGCCTACCGCCACACTCGAAAGTTCCCGACATCGGAACTGTACGGCCTTACCAGCCAACTTCGCCGCGCTGCTGTTTCGATCCCGGCGAACATCGCCGAAGGCTATGGCCGCCGCACCACTTCCGACTTCCTGCGCTCGCTATACATCGCCTATGGCTCCATCTGCGAGCTTGAGACCCACATTCTGCTTGCCGGCAACCTTGGCTTCCTGGCCGACAAGCAGGTCAACGAGCTGCTGCAGTCGCTCGGCGATGTGGACCGCCTCTGCAAGGCGCTCATCAAGTCCCTTGAGAGGAAACGTGCCTATGCCTAACTTGCTTCTTTCGTACTTCTCGCTCGCCCTGTCCGTCACTAACCTAACCACTGGTCGCATCCTTCACTAGCCATGTCCTCCACTAGCCTGTTCTCCACTAACCTGTCCTCGCCCGATGTCAATCTCCGCACCGCCCTGCTGACCGGCCAGGCTCCGGACAAAGGCCTGTATATGCCGCGCGAGCTGCCGGTAATCCCGCGCGAGGAGATATTGGGGTTCCGGGACAAGCCCTACCACGAGATTGCCTTTGCGGTTTTGCGCCGGTTCACTGCCGGCCTGATACCCGACGACGAGCTTGGCCGCATCTGCCAGGAGTGCTACGACTATCCGGTGCCGCTCGAACCGGTGCGGGATGGGCTCTATGTGCTCCGCCTCGACCAAGGGCCGACTGCCAGCTTCAAAGACTTTGCCGCCCGGGCAATGGCCAGGATGATGCGCTACTTTCTCAAGCAACAGGGCGGCGAAATCGTCATCCTCACCGCCACTTCTGGCGACACCGGCTCGGCGGTTGCCGCCGCGTTCCACAATGTCGAACGCATCCGCGTCATTGTCCTCTTTCCCGAAAAGGAAGTAACCTCCCGCCAGCGCAAGCAGATGACCACCCTTGGTGGCAATGTCACCATCATCAGCATTGACGGCAAGTTCGACGACTGCCAAGCCCTGGTCAAGCAGGCCTTTGCCGACCCCGACCTCAAAAACATCCCCTTCTCCTCCGCCAACTCGATCAACATCGGCCGGCTATTGCCCCAGTCAGTCTATTACTTCTACGCCTGGGCAAAGCTGCAGGAGCGGGGCGAGCCGGCGTTGTTCTCGGTTCCCTCGGGCAACTTCGGCGACATGTGCGGCGGGATGTTTGCATTCAAAATGGGGCTGCCTGCCGAGCGGTTCATCATTGCCACCAACGCCAACGACGAGTTTCCCCGCTTCCTTGCCACTGGCCGCTACGAGAAGGTTGTGCCGTCCCGCGTCTGCATCTCCTCGGCGATGAACGTCGGCCATCCGTCCAACCTGCCCCGGCTGGTTGCGCTCTATGGCGGCCAGATGGACGAGCAGGGCAATGTCAAGGTCCAACCCGACTTTGCGGCCATGCGCCGCGACATGTACTCAACCAGCATCTCTGAGGACGCCACCCGTCAGGCAATCGTCCGCACCTGGCAAAACCACCGGGTCATGCTCGAACCCCACGGCGCTGTCGGCTGGGCCGCGCTGGAAGAGTATCTCGCCAGCTCACCGCTTGACCAGTCCGGCTTTGCCGTCTCCCTCGAAACTGCCCACCCGGCCAAGTTTCCTGAGGAGATTAGCCGGCTGCTTGGCATCGAACCCGAACTGCCGCCGGCACTCGCCGGCCTCGACCACAAGCCCGAGCACTACGACCAGGGCCCAAACGACTATCGCTGGTTCAAGGACTACCTGCAAAAAGCCCTCTAGGTCGCACGTGGTCACCATTGGCCGACACCGACTAGCCCACTCGTTCACTTCCCAATGAAGTACATCATCTTCCTTGGCGACGGAATGGCCGACTATCCGGTACCGGAGCTTGGCCACAAGACTCCGCTTCAGGTAGCGCAGAAGCCGACAATGGACGGAATCGCCCGATTGGGCCGGTGCGGCACATTTGTCACGGTCGAAGACGACATGCCGCCCGGCTCTGAGGTTGCCAACCTGACCGTGCTCGGCTACGACCCAAAGCAGTGCCACCAGGGCCGCGGTGTGCTCGAAGCCGCCAGTATGGGCGTCGAAATCCGGCCAAACGATGTGGCGATGCGCTGTAACCTCATCTGCCTGCAAGACGGCCGCATCAAGAACCACTCTGCCGGCCACATCTCAACCCCGGAAGGCGCAGAACTGATTCGCACAATTGACCGCCACCTCGGCAACGAGAACGTCCACTTCTTCCCCGGCATCTCCTACCGCCACCTACTCGTGCTCAGTTCCGGCTCTGCCGAACTCGAACTGGCACCGCCCCACGACCACGTCGGCGAGCCCGCTGCCGCGCTGCTGCCCAAGGCAAGAACTGCCGCAGCCGAGCCAACCGCTGAACTGTTGACCCGACTGATTCACAAATCCTGGGAGATACTGCCCGGACACGCGGTCAACCAGCAGCGGGTTGCCAAGGGCAAGGATCCGGCCAACTCAATCTGGCCCTGGTCTGCCGGCCACCGGCCCAAGATGGCAACCTATCAGGAGATGTTCGGTCTGACCGGCGCCGTCATCTCGGCAGTTGACCTGATTCACGGTGTCGGCAGATATGCCGGGCTCGATTCGATTCCGGTCGAAGGTGCGACCGGACTGATTGACACCAACTTCGAAGGCAAGGCCGATGCCTGCCTCGCTGCTCTTGCTGACCACGACTTTGTCTATGTCCACGTCGAGGCCCCGGACGAGGCCGGCCATTCCAAGAACGTGAAAGAGAAAATTCAGGCCATCGAGTTCCTTGACCGGCGACTCATCAGCCGGGTGATGCGCGGTCTTGAAGAGAAAGGCATCGAGGCCACGGTCGCGGTCCTGCCTGACCATCCGACCCCGGTATCAACCGGCACCCACGTCCACGGCGCCGTGCCCGTGGCGATAATGGGCCGGGCGTTCCCAGCCGACTCGGTCCAGCGCTACGACGAGGAATCGGTCAAAGCCGGCCTGCTCGGCGAACTCCGCGGCGACGGGTTCATCCGCACCTTCCTCGGCCGCTAGGGTAAGCCAGCACCAAGCAGGTACCGGCGAGCGGTTCGGGCCGCAGCCTGCAAAGCAGCCCGACAAGTAGCTCCCCCAGCACCGCGGCCGAGACTCGGGCAAGCTCTGCCCCAAGCCGTCTTCCCAACCCAGCCCGGAACAGCGTAACCGACTCCTCGCCGGGCACCTCGGACGACCTCTCGCCGGGCAGCTTAGCAAGCCCCACGGATAACGGCCCCTCGGACGTCTCGAGGAACAGCCGCAGGAACCGCGTAAGAGACAACCGAACCAGTGACTCGGCGAGAGACTCCTGGGGCCGTCCCCGGGACGCCCTGGGGCAGATTGGCGAACGCGGCCTAACGGTAATTCTGCCAACCAGTTATGACTGCAAGACCCTTGCTGGAGGTGTGTACTAACTTTATACTTGAGGCGTGAGCCGGCGACGCTACTCAAGCGACCCAGCCGCCCGAGCGTTCGTCCTATCGCTCGGCCAGCGCCTGCGCGAACTGCGCAAGCAGGCCGGACTTACCCAAACCCAAGTCGCCCTGCTCATGGGCAAGACCGGGCCGGGCGGCAAGTCTCACGTATCGCAGATTGAGCGCGGCAACCTGCCCTATCTGACTATCAATTCGGTCGTGGACTATCTACGCGCAACCCAGCAGAGCATCACCGCGTTAGCAGACATCTTCGATACTGCAACCAAGCCGAGCCCTGCCCTTCGCCAGCGCCTGCTCGAGATGCTGGCGAGCGCCCCTGAGGACGAGCGCCGCCGCGCCCTGAACTACTATGATGGGCTACTGGCCAAGACCAATAAGCCAGAAAAGCTTGAGCGGCTGGCTAGAGCAGCGGTGCGACAGGCCGCGGCCGTGCGCCAAGACAAGGAACTGATGAAGGTCGTCGTCAGCGTGCTCGACGAGCTACGGATCGGTGTCCGCGACCCGCTCGCCATCAACATCAAGGCCTATGCTCGCAAGCTCTTCTCCATTCTCCGCCGCACCCGCAACTCAAGACCGGCAGTGCGCGAGCGCCAACTCGCCGCACTCGCCCACTGGGCCGAACAGCACAACTTACCACCTGCTCCCTTTGCCCGAACCAAGCAAGCCGTACTCGCGCTCTTCGCAGAGATGTCCGAGCGCGGCAGGCTGGACTAATGACTCGGGAGCCAAGAACCCGCCCGATGCGGCGGGTTCTTGGCCTAAGCTGACCGTTGGTGCGCCCGGCCGGTCAGGCAGACCCGTTGTCTGCGGCAAGGATGGAGCGGACTAGTCGCACCAGTGCTTCCGGAGCCGGATGAGCTTTGTGCGCCTGACGTATCGCGCGGCGCGTTGACCGGCCAAACACCGCCATGTCGCTGAGCTCGTAGAGGAAGCTAACCACAACCTGTTCTTCGCTCACGCCCTGCCGGACAAGCCGACGCAGTTCGTCGGCCAGCCTTCTCGGCAGGCCGAGCATTTCCAGCTCGGCGATGGTGCTGACCTGCAGCGACAGGCCGCGCTGGTCCGGGTGCAGTGCGTCAAGCCTGGCTGCAAGTCGGACTCGCCAGCCATGTTGGTCTGTGTTCCGCTCGCAACGCACGAATGTCGGCATATCCATCTGTCTCAAGCAGAACATTGGCTCGTCCAAGCGGCACACGTAATTAAACGCCATGTACTCCATCGGTCGTGCCGCAAACATAGCCATCCCAGCTGGACGCATCTGCTTGACCTTATAGAGATCGGGCAGGTCGCCGGCTTTTTTGTCCTCGGCCCGCGTCTCCACCACGAGGTAGTTGGTGAAATCGGTGACGAGGTCGTAGGCCTCGGCCAGTTCTACCGCGCGTTGCTGCTCTTTTAGCGTACACTCATCGGCGCTGCGACCGGCAGTGATACCACGAATCTCGGTCGCGGCCGCGAGCCGAGCAATCGTGCTTGGGTTCGCAGCGTCGGCTTCCGACTGCAGGGGCACGCGTTGGCCCAGTTCGGTCCCGTCCTCGAGCCACGCCTTGAACACCACTTCGCCAGCGGGTTTCTCGCTGAACCGGGCGAAGACGTGAACTGTGTCGCCGTCGTACACCGCGCTCAGCCGCTCGGGCACGACTGAGTTCGGTTTCCCCGGCCAGACGACGGTGGCACGGCAGGTCCGCACCGCGTAGATGCGGCAGAAGTGGCGGACGATTTTCTCGGCCATCTGTTCGTTCGGGGCGACGAGTTCGCAGGCACCGCCGGTCTGTTCGGCCAAACCGCGCACGACCGCTTCGGCAACCGAGTTGCCAACGCCGACCGTGAAGACGCGGTGGCCGGACCCGCGCGCAGCCGCGATTGCCTCGGCTGACTGCCAGACCTCGCCGTCGGTGATAAGTAGGACGTCGCCGCCCTTGATGTCGGCGGTGCCGCTGGTCCTGAACGCGGCCAGCAGGGCTTGGCCGATTTCCGTGCCGCCCATATTGGCGTCGAGGCGCGCGCAGGCCGAGCGCGCTTGCTCGACGTTCTCGGGCGTGGCGGGCAGGCACCGGCCGAACAGGGACCGGTAAGTGCTACCGAACATGATGATGTCGAACTCGTCCTGCGGCCGGAGCCTGTCGAGAATGAGGAGCAGGGCCTCGCGGGCCTGGGCAATCGAGTCGCCGCCCATCGAGCCGGAGCAATCCACGACGATCTTGATGCGGCGCGGTGCGGTTTCGACTACGGGCAGGTTCGGGTTGAACGACGCAAGCACGACGTAGCCATCCCGGTCCGGGCCGTAGGTCGCAGCCGAGCGGTTGGCGTCGCTGCTCTTCAGGTTGAGGACGAAGTCGCGGTCCATCACCACGCGTTCCGCCTTCGGCACAACCACGGTTCGGTCACCAGCGCGCGTCACCACAACCTCGTGGGATGGCGACGTGATGTCGGCCCCCGCGAGCAGCCCCTCGACTTCGACTCGCAAGGCGTACTCGTGGCGCAGGTCGCCAGTCGGGTCGGTTTCAGGCGCGGCGTGGGGCTGCACGCCCGCACGCCAGGCGTCACCATAGCGCGGAGCGATGACCGTTGGTAGCAGGAACCGAAGCGTGTCGCCCTGCCAGGCAAGTAGCTCCGCGTAGCGAAACCGGATACGACAGGTTTCGCCCGGCAGCAGGTTGCCGACGTTCATCGTGAAGATGCCGGGCTGGGTCTGTTCGAGCATCACCGCGGCATCGCCGTCGGTAATCGCGTCCTCGTACCGCTCCTGCGCCTCGGACTTCTTCACCGCCTTGCCGCGCAACCGACGCTCGCCTAGTTCCACTTCCAGCGCCAGCAGTTCGGCGTTGGCCGGCAGCGGAAAAGTATAGACCGCTTCAATGTTGCGCTTGCCGCTGTTACGGTAGGTCTGCTCGATCGTCACCTCGGACAGCAGGTCGCGCAGCCTAGCGGCAACGCTGACGCCAACCAACACGGCCTGTTCCTGCCCGGTGCCAATCAGTTCTGGGGCCTGTCTTGCAATGCTCATCTCCTATTCTCCTTTGCTGTCGGACGGACGATCTGCCACCATCAAGCCCCCCTCGTTCTCGGCCGCGAGCGCCTCGACCGCGCGGACTATCGTGTGGCAGAGTTCACGGACTTGTTCCGGCCGCAGCCCGGCACGGTGCGGCTCGATGTTTAGTTCGATGCCATCGCGGACGGTGATGCGGCTCCACACCTCTACGCCGGCCCCGACCGGCCGCGCCGGCAGCACCGGCGTGGCAGCAAGTTGACGGCGCACGCCATCGAGCGTCAACCCAGCCTGCCTGAGCCCACTCGCATTGATGAGCTGCTCAAGATGCCGATCGGTGTAGAACGCGCCCCGCCGGACGCCTTCCGGTCGTTCGACCAAGCCGATTTGGATGTAGTACCGGATTGTGCGCTTGGTCAGACCGGTCAGAAGCGCCAACTCGTCGATACTGTAACGGCCAGGTATTTGGCTCATTGCGCCATTATAATACAGTTTTACTGTCGCAATGTCAATAGAAGTATTGTGAGGCGGCTGTTTGCGGCTTAATTCTCTTTGTCTTCTATCGTTGGGACTGTACTACTCGACCCTGACGCGCTCCCAGGAAAGCGAGTCGTCGGCAAAGGTGAAGACAAGGATGCCGTGGGTGCCGTAGTCAGGCACGCCGGGCGCCAGGGAGTTGGTAAAGTGCTCGACGTTGCCGATGGTCGAGTGGCGCCAGCCATGGGTGTGGCCGGCAATGTAGGCTTTCACCCCAAATGAGTCAAGGTAATACTGAAGCTTGTACCGCTCGGCGCCGCTCGCCAGCCGCCACATTATCGGCACTGCCCCGTCGTAGCTGGGAAAGTGGGTGAGCACAATCTTGACCGTCGCGTCGTTGTCGTTGAGCTGGGCTTCAAGCCAGTCAAACTGCCGCTGACCAACTAGACCATCGGCCGTGTCGAGAAAGATGAGCTTGAGCCGGTCGGCCACAACCACCGCATAGCAGCTTGGTCCAAAGGTCTGCCGGAACCGCTCCCAGCTCCCAGCCGCGTAGAGGTCGTGATTGCCGGTCGTAACATAGTAGGGCAGGCCAATTGAATCGAGCGCGGCCCGGGCAGCAACGTACTCGCTGTCAAGGCCGTGGTCGGTGATGTCGCCGGTGACGCAGAAGAAGGCGATGCCCAGACCGGGCACGGTATCGCGGAAAAATGGCAGCCGCACTGGATGTGATTCTTTGTAGAAGTGGAGGTCGCTGATAACGGCGAAACGGAAGCTGTCCGGCAGCGCGAGGCTTGCGGGCCCGGTCTGAAGAGCTGTCGTCTCGCTAGCGGCGACACGCCCGTCAACTGGTGGCCGGCAGAAGAACTGCCGGGTCTCGTATTCGCAGCCAGCCAGCAGCAATCCAGCCAGCAGTAGTAGGCCGCTCCTCCAAAGCCAGCTTGCCCTAGAACACACGCTTCACCCCCAAGTCGAGTCGCAACTCACCAAGACTGAAGAGCAGGCCAGACAGCCCCTTGATGTTTGAGCCGAGCCTAGCAGCGAAAAGATAATCGCCGTTCCGGTAGTCGGCATCGAACCCGAACGGGAACTGCTGCGGATTGCGCAGATACCACCCATCGTGATTGGCCAGGTATGCGCCAAGCCCAAAGCGCGGGCTGCTGACAAACCGCCAGCTTAGCTCGTAAAGCAGGTTCCATTCTGGCCAGTCGCTTTGCCAGTTGAAGGGCGAGCTATAGGAATCAGGATTGGCACTGTCGCCATAGACCGGTGCCCGCCAGGCCGCGCCCAGCCCAAACTCAAAACCTGGTCGTGGTCGCACTCGCACCATGCCAACGGCTCGATTCTCGCCCGCATACCACTCGACCCACTGGTCATGCTCAAAGGCAAGCTCCAGCCCGAGCCGTTCGGCCCACAGCGGATAGGCAGTTGCGCCCAGACGGTAGTGGGCGATTCCCATCTGCTCTAGCAGGGCAAAGCCGATATTGCCGTCGAGCGTGATGCCGGCACCCGGCATTACTGCGATGCCAGCACCGAGCACAAGATTGGTCTCGACTCCTGGTTCGTGGCGAAACCCAACCCGTGCCGACGGCAAGTAGGCAACAGCCATCGCCAGTTGAGCAAGAAGACCGATGGCGGCGAGCAATCGTAATCTTTTCACGCGTTGCTGCTCCTTAGTGGTTACGGCCTGCACCGCTGCCCGACAAGTGGCGCAGGCCGCCTAAAGTTACTACCAAACGACAACTGGTCAAGGCTTGCGCCTGTCGAGCGACCGTGCTAGAGTGAACTACCATGGCCACCGGCCCGTTACTCAGCGCGGCCCTATTGGCGCTTTTTGCCTGGAATGCGCCGGTGATGACGAATATCTGCAACTCAGCCGCCGCGCTAGCCCAGACCGTGACCGTCAATGCCGACATCGCTGACCGACCTGGCGACCGACCAACCGCCGCCCTGCTCTTCTTCTCCAGCGACAGTCAACTTACCTGGACAGCACTGCCGATGACACCGATCGCGGCCCCGGGCTATGACAGCACCTATCAGGCAGAGTTTCCGAACGGTCAGTTCGGCAGCTACTACTACATCCAGGCCAGTAACGGCACCAACCTTGCCACCGGGTCACCGCTCAATCAGCAGAACGCCTGGCCCCCCACCGACAACCTGCTCGCCCTGGCCGCGCCTGACCCGATTGGCGACGCGATTGACCCTGAAGGCAACTGGCTTGATCTGACCGGCGCCTATGTCGGTCGTTCGGCCAGCCACTTCTACGCGGTGCTAACCAACAACCATCCGAGCTGGCCCACCTACCGTTTTCCCCAGTCGTTCTTTGCCTACTCGCTTGGGTTTGTCAATCCTCAAGCACCCAGCGACTCCTGGGTCTTTGCCATGGCTTACGCCGACATTCCCGCGGTCTTCACGACCGGACTCTTTCTCATCAACCGCTACACGTCGGCCTTCACCCGCATCGCCAACATCGAAGCCCAGACAAGCGGCAACCGGCTCTACTTTCGCTGCCCGATTGCAAGCTTCACCGCAGACGAGCGCTTCGGCCCCTGGCCCAATTCGGTGGGCTGGCTGGCCGCGGCCGCCACGACCCAGACAATACTCCCGATCGGCGGCAACCACCTCCGCGACACCACTCCGCCGGCCCGCTTCTACGCCGACCGCACACCCTTTGTCCCTGCCGACCTCAACCGTCAGCCGCTGCTAAGCCAAGCCACTGTCTCGCCCCGCTCGGGCCTGCCCGGTACGCGCTTTGGCTTCAACGTCACCTACACCGATGCCGACTCAAACCTGCCGATCGAGCGTAGCTGCTTCATTGATTCAACTCCCTACGCGCTTGTCAATGGCGACCACCGTTACTGGGCCGGTGCGCAGTTTAGCGAGTTCCTCACCGGCTTTGCCAACGGCTGGCACCGATTCTACTTTCGCTTCAGCGACGGCCGCGCCACCGTCGAGACGTCCCTTGACAGTTTCTATGTCGGTGCCACGGGCATGGCTGCTGTCAGCACCACTGGCCCAGCGGCCCTGCGCGCCTTTCCCAACCCGTTTCGGGGTCGGCTCACCCTAGCTGGCCAGCCGGGTACGGTCGTGCACGTCTTTGACGCTCTTGGTCGGCTGGTCCTGACCAGCACCATCACGGGCGAGCGGGTCGCAATCCGCCTCGAACCGGGTGCTTACATGGCAATGGCCGACGGCTGTCGGCTGCGCCTGGTCGGTCTGCCCTAGCCTGCCCCCACTGTCCCGCAGCATTGACAAACCGCCCTAGACCGATAGGATAAACCGCGGGCAGCCGGCGCTGTCAGTAGTTGCTGCTGCTCGAAAAAAGAGTTGGCGAAATAACACTGCTGCCGATGGTACGCTTTGAGCGCCGTTTCTTCCCAGCCCGGCACTACCACTTGCGCCTGCGCTGGGTGATCTGGGGCGCCGCCGCGGTGTTGGCGATCGGCCTTTTCCTGTTCTTGCGGGCCTTTGCCCAATGAAAGGAGTTGGCAGGTGACAAAGCTGCACATGAACTACAAGGATACCTTCCGCGCCCTCAGGCTCGGTTTCTCGGCCAAGAAAATCTGGATGATGTCGCTGGGCCTGTTTGTCGGCCTTGCCGGCTATGCCATCATGAGCTATTTGGCCTATCTCGCTGCGGGCGTGGACATCATTACCGTCTGGCAGACGTTCCGACTCGTGCCATTCCCACTCCCTTTTGACTATCCGTTCCCTTGGTTCGCCTGGGTCATTTACGGGATTGGTGCTGCCTTTTTGGTCTGCGCAGTCCTGATTACCGGCACCGCCGTCTCCCGAGTCTGCTATGAGCAACTGAAGGGTGACGAGTTCTACGAGTCCCGCGAGGCATTCCGCTTTGCCTTCAAATACGCTGGCTCAGTCCTCTTCAGCCCGCTACTGATAATTGCGTTTGTCGCGGCCATCGTTGTCCTCGGGCTTGGTGTGAGCGGCCTCGGCGCGATTCCCTATGTCGGCGAGGTTATTGTCGGTATCCTCAGCCCGATTGCCCTCGTCGCCTCGCTATTTATCGTCTATCTCCTAATCGCCACTGCCGCGACCCTGCTCCTGGCACCGAGCGTGGTCGGTGCAAGCCGCAGCGACACCTTTGATACCCTGTTCGAGGTCTTCTCCTGTGTAAACGAGCAACCAGGCCGGCTGGTCTGGTATTCCGCAACGGTGGCCCTATTGGGCAAACTTGGCCTCTTCCTATTCGGCTGGGCGACAAGTATCGCCGGTAGAATAGGTTACTCGATTCTACTCGCCTTCATGGGCGACAAGCTCGCCGACGCCATGGCCAACGGACTGTTCTATTTCCGACTGAGCCTGCCTGATTGGTGCCCGCCATTTGTCCAGCGGTTGCTCCTTGTTCAGGCAAACCTCTACGGAATCCCGCAGGTCTATCTGCCCGGAGAGTACATCGCCATCGGCTGGAGCTCAGACGTCGCCTCGCTCTTCATCGGCATCACCATCTACCTCGCGGCCCTGATGGTCTTGGGCTTTGGCTTCTCGGTCTGGTTCTGTGGGATGACAGTGAACTACGCGGTGCTTGCGTACAAGAAGGACAAGAGAAACATCCTCGAAGCAACGAGCGAGACAGTTGAAGAACTGATCGAGCCGGTAGTGCCGCCACCCAAACAAGAAGAAGAGCAAGGCAAGAGCGAACCAGCCCAATAGAAGACTGATAATAACTAGTATCTAACTAAAACGCCCCTCCACACCAAGGAACGCCGCCTCGTAATAACAACTGTTGTTGTCTTTGCTGGGCAGGTCCAGGGCATAGGGTTCAGACCCTATGCCTACCTGTTAGCAAAGAGATACGGGCTGCGCGGAACCATCAGTAACTCGAAGAAGGGTGCCGTGTTGACGCTTCAGGGCCGACATGCTTTGGCAATGGTGCGTGAGCTACAAAGGCACCCACCGCCGCTCGCCAGAATCCGTTCGGTATCGCTCCGCACGACCTATCGGCCCAGGCTAGAAGGCCTCAGGATAGTCGCAAGCAAGACTGCTGGCCAGCCCAATACCGAGGTCCTGCCTGACATCGCTACCTGCTCACTCTGCCGGGCCGACATAGCATCACCTCGCAACCGCCGCTTCCGTTATGCCTTCACAAACTGCACCCACTGCGGACCCCGCTACTCCATAATCGAGGACCTCCCCTACGACCGCCAGCGGACATCAATGCGCCGGTTTGAGATGTGCCCCGACTGCCAACGAGAATACGACGATCCGGCTGACCGCCGCTTCCACGCCCAGCCCAATGCCTGTCCGGTCTGCGGCCCCCAACCGACACTACTCGCCAAGAACGGCACGACCATCGCTGCCGGAAATGAAGCCATCACCCTGGCAGCAAAAGCGATTGCGTCCGGCAAGATAGTGGCCATCAAGAGTATTGGCGGGTACCAGCTCGCCTGCGACGCAACTAACCGGTCAGCACTGCTCCGCCTACGGCGGCGCAAGCAGCGCCCGCGCAAGCCGTTCGCCTTGATGTGCGCAAACCTCGCCAAGGCACGCAGCATCTGCTCAGTCAGCCGCGCCGCCGCCCAACTACTCTCATCACCACAAGCTCCGATCGTACTCATGCCCCGCCGTGGCCCGATTCCACCTGGCGACCTCATCGCTCCGCAGAACTCCCGGCTAGGGGTGATGCTTGCCTACACTCCATTGCACATCATCCTCTTTTCCGAGCTGCGCAAGATCACCGGCACCGAGCCGCTCCTAGTAATGACCAGCGCTAACCCCAAAGACGAACCGATTAGCCACGACGAAGCCTCTCTCTTTCGCTCCCACGCGGCCGTATTCGATTTCGCCTTGACCCATGACCGGCCGATTCTCAATCGAGCTGACGATTCGGTTGTTCTGCCGACCCCAGCCAGCCCGATTATCGTTCGCCGCGCCCGCGGTTATGCGCCCGCACCGATCGAGCTCAACCCGATGTTGCACGTGAAACATCCGGTCCTGGCGGTCGGGCCCGAGTGGAAGAACACCTTCTGCCTGGCAGTCGGTGACAAGGCATGGCTCAGCCCTCATATCGGCTCAGTGGTCACAGCCAGCGGCGAAGAGTTCTTCCTCTCCACCCTCGACCGCTACCAAGCTTGGACCGGTATCAGACCAGCGGTTGTTGCCTGCGACCTTCACCCCGACTACGCCGCAACCCGGCTGGCTGAGCGGCTGGCAGCAGAGTGGCACGTACCGCTCCTTCGCGTCCAGCACCACCTCGCTCACATCCTGTCAGTGCTGGCAGAAACCAGCGCCTCTGCCCCATTGCTCGGAATCGCGGCCGATGGAACCGGTTACGGGACCGACGGCACTTGTTGGGGCTGTGAATTTCTGCTCATTGGCCGGAATGGAACCTGGCGGCGGGTCGGCACAATGCTGCCATTGGCTCTGCCTGGCGCCGGCGCCGAACTGGCCGACCCGCGCCAAGTCGGCAGCGCATACCTAGCCCACGCCAAGACGACGGCTACGAGACCGCGACCTGCCAGTCAAGCGCTCCTCTGCTCCAGCTTGGGCCGGCTCTTCGATGCGGCGGCTGGAATCTCCCGTATCTGCCTGCGTGCCACCTACGACGCCGAAGCAGCCATCGCCGTCGAAAGCGCTGCCGAGCCGCTCCCGGTGGAGCGCCACAATGAGACCGGCTCTCTGATTCTTGATACTGAGCCGGCCCTGATTGACCCACGACCGATCATCAGCGCTGTTTCACGTGAAACAGCTGCCAGGGGCAACCGGGCAGCCGTTGCTGCTCTATTTCAGGACCGGATCGCTGAAGCCATCTGCCAGTTGGCGTTACACTTGGGCAGAAAGTATCGTCTCTCGACCGTCGCCATATCGGGCGGTTCATTCCAGAACTGTCGGCTACTAGCCACCCTTACCAGCCGTCTGACCGCTGAGAAGCTCTACGTCATCACCAATCGGCTGGTACCGCCCAACGACGGCGGCGTCGCCTTGGGACAGGCGGCCGCAGCGGCTTGGAGCCGCTCAACCCTGACTACTCGCAGCCTCCCCTAAGACGGGTATTGACTTTGCCCGTGTCTGGACTATTCTGGCCGCGGCAACAATAGCCATAACGACAATTCGTTCTACGCTCAACCGACCGGCAACGTTGCCGGTGTTTGAGCCTATTCTGTAAAGCAGAATCGTTAGCAGATACTTGTGGAAATGTCGGTGGATAAGTTGTGTTTTTCTGGTTGAACTGCTTGGGTAAAACGGAGAGGCATGGCCTGGCGCTGCGACCGCGCCAGAGACCAAGAGACGAAAGGGACTCCTGTGGCTACTTCTACTAGCACGGCCAGACAGCATGCTGACGAAGCAACGCGACTCTGGCAATCGGTACTCGACTACCTGAAAGTCAGTGTCAGCCGCGAGGGTTTTGAAACCTGGCTAGAACCAACGCGCGGACTGCAACTTAGCGGCAAGACCCTCGAGGTCGCCGTCCCCAATCCCTTCTTCGCCGACTGGATTAGCCAGCACTACGCAACCGACATCCGTGCTGCACTCCGCACCGTCGCCGGCGAGGGCTACGACTTTTCCTTATGTGTGCTCACCACCCAAGGCCGCCGCGCCAACCCATCCTGGCATGAACCGACCCCCCGTCCGGCAAGTCGCACCGAGACTAACCGGCTCCAGGCTCGTTACACCTTTGACTCATTTGTTGTTGGCGAAAGCAACCGGCTCGCTGCGGCTGCTGCCCGCAGTGTGGCCGAGCGGCCAGCAGCCGCTTACAACCCACTGTTCATCTACGGCGGCGTCGGCCTCGGCAAGACCCACCTGATGCAGGCCATCGGCAACCTGGCTATCTCCCTCCGTCCCAATCTCCGTGTCTATTACACTGCTGCCGAGAACCTATTTATCGAACTCATCCAAGCCATCGAACGGAACACTAGACTTGAGTTCAAGAACAAGTATCGCGGCCTGGACCTGCTGCTCCTCGACGATATTCACTACCTCATCGGCAAGGAGCGACTGCAAGAAGAGGTGTTCTACATTTTCAACAACCTCCACGATGGTGGCAGTCAGATAGTCTTTACTAGCGACCGACCGCCGCAGGACATCCCCACGCTCGAAAGCCGCCTAGCCTCGCGACTTGGCTCCGGTCTAGTCGTAGATATCCAGCCGCCTGACGTGGAAACACGCGTCGCCATACTTACCCGCAAGGCCGCGCTGGATAACATCGTGCTGCCCGAAGATGTCGCCTTCTTTATTGCTTCCCATTTCCGGCGCAGCGTCCGTGAACTAGAAGGCAGCCTCAACCGTCTGCTTGCGCACGCGTCGCTGGAGGGGAGACCGTTGACGGTTGAGACGGCGGCTGACGCGCTACGTGACCTTGTCCGCGAGGAAGAGCCGATTGACGCCAAGACGATTATCGCCGCCTGCGCCGAAAGCTTTGGTGTCACCGTCGCCGACATCGTCGGCCAGAGTCGTACTAAGCAGATTGTCCTCGCCCGACAGACAGCAATGTACATCATCCGCGCCCGCCTGAACCTATCGTTGAACGAGATCGGCTTCCATTTTGGCGGCCGCGACCACACCAC
The DNA here is from genome assembly GCA_965649295.1 of Caldifarciminota bacterium. Classification (GTDB taxonomy): domain Bacteria; phylum Hydrothermota; class Tepidihabitantia; order Tepidihabitantales; family Tepidihabitantaceae; genus CBFGKH01. Next base: position 81,647 of record CBFGKH010000008.1, on the reverse strand, counting down.
GGTCATGCATGCAATAGAAAAGATGTCGCGACTCCGAAACGAGGACCCACTTATCCGAAGCACTATTGACAGACTGCAGGAGCGGATAAGTAGTGGACAACGATGTTGACTAACGGTGCACACCGGGACAGTGGCCGTACTACCAACTTATCCGCAACCGATAGTCCACATGACAAAAGCGGCATAAGCCACGTAACAACAAACCAAGACGAATTGAACGGACTTACCCACACACCAACAACAGCAGCATCCTTAGTCCAAAGAACAAAGATCTGCTGCAGATCGAGCTACCATCTATCTAGTGGTGGAGACTATTTACAACCATACTGTTATAGAACGAGCTCGTCTTGCCGGTCTGTCAGTTTGTCAGTCTGAGATTTGGTGCTGATATTTGACAGTCTTTAGTTGTGGACTAAGATTGTGCTCGATCTGGACAGCGATTCGTGGTATCACGACTATGCTGCCAATGGTAGGGCTAAATGTTGTTCGGACAAGTTCGAAAAGGAGACCCAATAATGAACCGAGTGAAGGCGCTGCTGTTTGTGCTCCTGGTCCTGGTCGGAGCGTACTGTGGCGGCAAGAAGAACGAAGTCAAACCTATCGCCGTCGTGGAGCTTCCGGCTGAGGCGATAGAGCCGCTCACTGATGAGGCCATAGCGAGTTGTGTTAAAGCGCTGCCTGGTGTCGGTGCTGCCTTACGTTCGGCTGGGTTTGCACCACCCGAGCCGGCTGCTGATGCTCAGATTGCGCAGGTCATTACCGGCTTTGTTGACGCCATGGGAGCGGTTGAAGGCGTCAATGCCGCACTGCAGGCAGCAGGAACAGACTGGCCTAGTTTCCGCTCCACCATGCTGAAGATAGCTGCAGCGCAGGCCGCGACCAGTGCCGAGATGTTCAAGGGAATGCTGCCGGAGATGAAAAAAGACACCGCTACTGAGACCAAGAAAGCCGTTGCTCAGGTCGAGGCGCTGATTGCTGCTTGCGACAAGGTTCCGGCGGTAAACCGCGAGATGATCCAGAAGCATGCGGTGGCACTCGAGGCGCTGCGCGAGCTGGCAAAGGAACCGGAGAAAGTTCCCACCCAGCGACCCTAGTCTTAGTCTGCGGTCGGTCTGTCGGCGCTGGCCTAGGCGCAACCCAGCCTAGGCGGATTGAGTCTATCTATACAGCGTTTTGCTCGACGCCAAGGAGTAGCGTTATGCAAGAACTGAGAGACGACATCAAGCGTCTGCATGAAGAGATCGCCGCCGAGAGCCTCTTTGTTCAGGCGATAACCGGCGAGGTCGGCAAGGCCATAGTCGGCCAGAAATATCTGGTTGAGCGACTGCTCATCGGGCTGCTAGCCAACGGGCACATACTGATCGAGGGCGTGCCCGGCCTTGCCAAGACCTATGCCGTAAAGACTCTCGCACAGGCGATTCGGACGCGTTTTGCCCGGATTCAGTTCACGCCGGACCTGCTCCCAGCTGACATTGTTGGCACTCAGATATTCAACCAGCGGACCGGCGAGTTTATCGCGAGAAAGGGGCCAATTTTTGCCAACCTCGTGCTCGCGGACGAGATTAACCGGGCTCCGCCAAAAGTGCAGTCGGCACTGCTCGAGGCGATGCAGGAACGGCAGGTGACGATCGGCGAGGAGACCTTCAGGCTCGAGGACCCGTTCCTAGTGCTCGCCACCCAGAACCCGATTGAGCAGGAAGGGACTTACCCGCTGCCCGAGGCACAGACCGACCGGTTCCTGCTCAAGCTCCGGGTCGGCTACCCGAGCAAGGAGGAGGAGAAACAAATAGTGGACCGGATGACCGGCGCGACCGAACCGGTGGTCAGTCCGGTCGTTGAGCCGGGAGCAATCATCAAGGCCCGGGCGCTGTGCGCGAAGATCTACGTGGACGAGAAGCTCAAGGACTATATCGTCAACCTTGTCTTTGCGACCCGTAAGCCTAAGGAATACAACCTTGGCGAGCTTGGGCCGTTGCTGCGCTACGGCGCGAGCCCGCGTGCTTCGATCTACCTGCTTACGGCTGCTCGGGCGATGGCGTTTCTGCGTCGTCGCGGTTTTGTGCTGCCCGAAGACATCAAGGAGCTCGCACCGGATGTGCTACGTCACCGTCTGATTCTCTCCTATGAGGCCGAGGCTGAGGAGCTGACGACTGACGACATCGTTCGGCGCGTGCTCGAAGGCGTCGAGGTTCCGTAAGGCGGCAGGGGCGAAAGCCCTGGCCGAGACGGTTTAGGCAATGGCAGAGCAGTCGGTGGCGGCACGGCCCGGCAGCACCAGTTTCAGCCGCATACGGCAAATAGAGATCCGTACGCGGCGGCTGGTCAACACGCTCTTCTCGGGCGATTACAAGTCGAGCTTCAAGGGCCGCGGCATCGAGTTCCTCGATGTCCGCGAATACCTACCTGGTGATGATGTTCGAACCATTGACTGGCGGGTGACAGCCCGGTTCGGCCGGCCCTATGTGAAGAAGTTCGCCGAGGAGCGGGAGCTCGTTGTCATCCTGCTGGTTGATGCGTCCGGTTCAGACCGGTTTGGCACGCGACGGCTGCTCAAGCTTGACCAGGCTGCCCAAGTAGCAGCGACCCTTGCCTTCTCGGCCATCCGCAACAACGACAAGGTGGGCCTGGTCTTTTTCACCGACACCATCGAGAAGTATGTTCCGCCGCGCAAAGGCCGTTCCCATGTGCTAAGGCTGATTCGGGACATTCTCTACTTCGAACCGGAGCGGCGCGGTACCGACCCGGCGCAGGCGCTCGAATTTCTGATGCACGTCCTCAAGCGACGGGCGATTGTCTTCTTCATCTCCGACTTCATCGGCTCGGCCTTTGCGCCCGCCGTGTTGAAGAAACCGCTGGGTATCGCTGCCCGCAAGCATGACTTGGTTGTGGTCACGGTCAATGACCCGGCTGAAGAGGAGTTGCCCCGGCTGGGGCTGGTTGAACTGGAGGACGCCGAAACCGGCGAGCTGGCCCTGGTTGATACAAATGACCCGCGGCTGCGCGAGCGATTCGCTGGCCTGCGGTCGGCAGCGCGGGTTGAGCAGCGCCAGTTACTGCATCAGCTTGGGATTGACCACATTCCGATCTCGACGGCTGAGGATTTCACCGGCCAACTACACCGTTTCTTTCAGCAGCGAGCCCGGCGCTACCGCTGATGAAGATGGTTCGTCACCACAGCCCGGCAGCAGACCGACTGGCATCTAAGCAGAGAGTCTTAGCAGTACTCTGGCTGCTGGGGCTTTTGGCGGTTGGTCTGGGCCAGACCCAAGGTGGGGCAGGGGCGGCCGACAGCACGGCTGCGGCTGATACTGCCGCGCGGCCAGCCTACCGGATTGTCCAAGACGGGCCGGTTCGACTGAGCGCCCGGCTGCTGCCGGTGCGCGGCAAGCTGACAGTTGGTGACCGTTTTGAGCTGGAGCTGACTGTCCGGCGGCCGCGGTCAATGCGGACAACCGAACCCCTGCTTTCGGCCGACGGCGACTTCGCGATTCTGGACCGTAAGACGAAGACCCGCTACCAGGGCGACACGATCGTTGACGTCCACCGTTACCGGCTCGCCGCTTTCGCTACCGGTGAGCTGGCCCTGCCGCCGTTTCTGGTCGTCTGGCAGGAACCGACCGAGCGGCTGGCTGCGGCATCAGAGACCTTGCGAGTTGAAGTGGCAAGCGTCATCGCCGACTCGATGACCGATATCAATGACCTGAAGCCGCAGGTGCAGTTTCCCAACTATCTGCCGCTTTGGATTATCTTGGGCGTGGTCGGGCTTGTTGGCCTGGCCCTACTGGGCCGCTGGCTCGTGCGCCGCTATCGGCGAATCCGGCTGGCGGGTGCAGTGCTGCCCGACCCCTGGACCGAAGCGCTGGCTGCGCTTGACGCGATTCCGGTGGACGACTGGCTGGGCTCGGGCCAGGTGAAACGTTACTACTACGCCGTGTCGGAGATACTGAAGCGGTATCTCGGTCGGCGGTTTGGGTTCCCGGCGCCGGACCAGACGACGACCGAGATTGCTGCCGAGCTGAAGGCGCGCAAGGTGCCGGAGCGGGAGGCTTTCTGCGAGTTCTTCCGCAACGCCGACCTTGTCAAGTATGCCAAGTTTGTGCCGGCTTGGGCAGAGATGACCGCGGCGCTAGGGACGGCGCGCGAGCTGGTGCGGGCGACAACGCCGGCGCCAGAGCCGGCGGCAACAGGGGAGAAGCCGCGATGAGTTTCGCCCATCCTTGGTTCTTTGCGCTGCTTGGGCTGCTGCCGCTATTTTGGTGGTGGCAGTTGCGGAAGCGTCGGGCTGGAGTCCGCTATGCCAGTTTGGACTTCCTTTCCGGAGCGCCGAACCGTGGCCGCTGGGCGCGGCCGCTCGTGCTGGTCGGCTATTCCCTGGCGCTGGTACTGATGGTGGTTGCCTTGGCCCGGCCCCAGCGCGGCCGTCAGTTTCAGGAGGTTGAGACTCACGGCATTGACATCATGCTCTGTCTTGACATCTCTGGTTCGATGCAGGCAGAGGACTTCTCGCCCCAGAACCGGCTGGCAGTTGCCAAGCAGCGGGCCAAAGAGTTTGTCGCCAAGCGGCAGGGCGATCGTATCGGGCTGGTTGTCTTCTCAGCCACCAGCCTGACGCAGTGTCCGTTGAGTCTTGACCGAAACATCCTCAATACGCTGATTGACCGCGTCGGTTTTGGGATGCTTGAGGACGGCACCGCAATTGGGCTTGGTTTGGCCAGTGCTGTTGCCCGGCTGAAGGACTCAAAGGCCAAGGATCGGGTCATCATTCTGCTGACCGACGGCGTCAACAACACCGGTGACATTGACCCAATAACCGCGGCTCAGGCAGCGGCCGGGCTGGGCATCAAGGTCTATACTATTGGCGTTGGCTCAAAAGGCAGAGTGCCGTTCCCGGTGAATGACCCGTTCTTCGGGCGGCGGTACGTGCAGGTGCAAATTGACCTTGACACAGAGACACTGCAGCGGATTGCCGACATCACTGGTGGCCGGTTCTTCCTCGCCACCGACAATGCCGCCTTGGGCCGGGTCTATGAGGAGATTGACCGGATGGAGCCGACGACGTTCAAGGTGAAGCAGTACACCGTCTATAATGAACTGGCTGGTGGCTGGCTCCTTGCCGCGCTCCTGGTGCTTGCAACCACCTTGGGCCTTTCCCTGACAGTATTGCGGAGGCTGCCGTGATTCGTTGGGGTGCGCCTGGTTATCTCTGGCTCTTATTGATTGTGCCGGTTGGTTTGGTGCTATTGCTCCTGCGCCGGCTATTCGGTCGGCGAACGCTGACGCGGGCGATTGACGGCCACCTACTGCCAGCAGTAATGCCTGACTACCTACCGGGCCTGGACCTAGTCAAGTCGCTACTACTGCTCATCGGTCTTGCCTTGCTCGTCATCGCCGCGGCCCGACCGCGCTGGGGTGAGAAGCTACAGCTCTACAAAGGCCGGGGCGTGGACGTGGTTATTGCCCTGGACGCCTCAAAGTCAATGCTCGCTGAGGACATCAAGCCCTCGCGTCTGGTACGGGCCAAGGCCGAGCTATCGGCCCTGATTGATGGGCTGACCGGTAACGCTATCGGCATCGTTGCCTTTGCCGGCGATGCCCATGTCCTCTGTCCGCTCACCACTGATGCCGGCGCAGCCAAGCTCTTTCTTGACATCATTGACCCAGCCGCGATGCCGGTGCCGGGCACCGATTTTGGCCGGGCGATTGACGTTGCCAACACCCTTTTCAATCCGAAGGAGGCGAGCTACAAGGCGCTGGTCTTTGTCACCGACGGTGATGACCTGGGCAAGGACACACCGGCAGCACTGCAGCGGGCGGTTGAGGCGGGTGTGCGGATATTTCCAGTTGCCTTTGCCACGCCTGAGGGTGCGCCGGTTCCTGAGTATGACGAAAACGGCAACCTGGTCGCCTACAAGAAAGACAGTCAAGGTCAAGTCGTGCTGTCGCGAATGGACGAGGCCAAGCTGATAGTGCTGGCCCAGGCAACCGGCGGCCGGTTCCTGCGGGCAGAGGGTTTCTCGGCGGACCGGCTCCTGGCCGAGATTGACCAGATGCGCAAGAAAGAGATTGGCGGCGGCACCTACACCGACTATGTCGAGCGCTACCAGTGGTTCTTGCTGCTTGCGTTTATCTTCACCTTGGCCGGGCTTTTGCTCTCGAACCGGCGGGGCCGGTGGCTCGAATTACCTCCAAGACGGAAATACGCAAAGACGGAGGAGCAGACGACATGAGACAGATTGAGGGCATTCGTCCATCGCTTCTCATCGGTGTGCTTTGTGCGATGGTGGCAAATCTCGCCGCCGCTGCCGATGTCGGCACGCTGATGCGACAGGGCAACGGTCTGTATGCCCGCGGTAAGTATGAAGAGGCGCTGGGCCGGTACCAGATGGCCGCGGTGCTCGAACCAGACGCAAGCGCAATCCGCTTCAACACCGGCAACGCTCTGTACCGGCTGGGCCGCTACCCCGAGGCAGCGCGGGAGCTCGAACTGGCCTTGATTGACCGCAAGCCATTGCGCCGGGCCAATGCCCTGTATAATCTCGGCAATGTGGCGTACAAGGCAGGTCAGCTTGACGCGGCAATTCAGGCATACAAACAGGCCCTCTTGGAAAATCCCCGTGACCGGCAGGCCAAGGAGAACCTTGAGTTCTGTCTGCGCAAGAAGCAGGAGCAGCCGCCTGACAGCTCCCAGCAGAATCAACAGCAGCAACAGCAGCAGCAACAACCACGGCCCCAGCCGCAACCGCAACAGGGTATGGACCGGAGTCAGGCCGAGCGGCTGGTGCAGGCGGTCGAGAACAAAGAGCGCGAGCAGCAACGTGAGCAGCAGCAGCGCGGCGGCCGCCGCAAGGTCGAAAAGGACTGGTAGGGGAGAATGACCAGGAGCCAGGGACAGCTCTGCGCCGTTTGTCGGCCGGCGCTCCTTGGTGCGCTCTTTTTCCTGCTGGCCGGTTCAGTCGCCGCGGCCGAGCTGAACTTCAGTGCCAGTGTTGACCGGAGTACGGTTGGGCTGGGCGAGCAGTTTCAACTGGTGCTCACCGTATCGGGTGAGGCGGGTGTGCCGCGACCAACCCTGCCTGACCTTACCGACTTCAACAACCTCGGCAGCACCTCGTCACAGTCAACCAGCATATCGTTTGTCAACGGTCGGATGACCCGGGAGCAGACGACGAGCTTTATCTACTTCCTCGAACCGAAACGGGTTGGCACCTTCACCATTGGGCCGGCCAAGCTGGAGTACAAAGGAACTGTCTATCAGACTCAGCCGATTCAGATAACCGTCACCAAAACAAGCCAGGCCCAGCCTTCGCCAGCGCGTCCCCAGTCGCCGTTCGGGTTCGAGCCGCAACCGCGGGGCCGTGGCCGGGCCCGGGTTCACCTCGGGGCCAGCGCTGACCGGACAACGGTCTATGTCGGTGAACAGATTACTGTCACCTACACCTTCTACACCCAGGGCCGGGTGGCCGACCTCAACCTGAAGGACGCGCCGAGCTTTCCTGGGTTCTGGTCCGAAAAACTCTTTGACGCCAAGGATCTGAACTGGCGCAACGCCACCCTTGACGGCCAGCGCTACAGCGCGGCAACAATCAAGCAGGTGGCAATCTTTCCCACCCAGTCCGGCAGCCTCACCATTGACAAGATGACAATCGCCGGCCAACTGGTCGTACCTGGCTTCTTCTTTGACGAGACCGAGCTGTTTGAGGTCTCCTCCGAGCCGATTCGAATCACGGCCAAGCCTCTGCCTGAGGCTGGTCGGCCAGCCGACTTTAGTGGCGGCGTTGGCGAGTTCAAGCTCCAAGCCAGCCTGAGCAAGGAGAAGTCAGAAGGCGGCGAGCCGGTCGTGCTGGAGATAGTCATCAGCGGCACCGGCAATATTGGCATAATCGGCGAACCGACAGTCAACGCGCCTTCAGGCGTCAAGCTGCTCACACCCGAGTCAAAAGTCGAGACCCGCGCGAGTGGCGGCCGAATCGGCGGCACGCGGCGGTTCCGCTTCCCGATTCTGCCGCAGGCAGACGGCCGGCACGTAATTCCGGCAGTGAGCGTCTCCTTTTTCAGCCCGCAGCGCGGGGCCTACTACACGCTCAAGACCGAGCCGCTAGCATTCGTGGCCACCGGTGCGGCTGCCCGGCCAGTCGTAACCGAGGGCACAGCCGGCATGCGGGTGCTCGGCTCAGATATCCGCCACATCAAGACGAGCCTCGGTCCAACACCGCTCGCAGCCGGTGGCTGGACATGGGCTTTCTACCCGACTGGGCTTGTCATATTGCTCGCTGGTATCGTGCTTGGCCGGCACCAGCGCCGCCTCGAAGCTGACCGTGGCTATGCCCGACGGGCCCGGTCCAGCCGACTGGTGCGCAAGCGACTGGCTGAGGCGAGCCGGCTCTTGGCCCAAGGCAACGAGCGCGAGTTCTACGCCGCGCTCAGCCGGGCAGTAATCGGCTATGTCGGTGACCGGCTCAATATCGAGTCATTCGGAATGACCGGCGAGCAGTTGCGGGCCGAGCTGGCAAAGCGGGGCATCGCCAGCGACAAAATCGAGGCCCTGCTCGACCTGGTGTCGTCTTGCGATGCGGCCCGGTTCTCGCCCGGAGTGGCACAGTGCTCCCCCAGGGACACTCTGGAGCAGGCCCGCGCTCTGCTTGAGGCCCTGTTATGATGACTTCCCACCAAGGCACGAAGGCCACCAAGTCCAGGCTCGATTGGGTCGGGACTGGGCATATGCTTGGCCCTGTTTGTGCCTTGGTGCTCCTGGTGGTTAGCTTCGCCTCTGCCGCCTGGCCAGAGCAGTTTGGCCGGGCCAATGCCGCCTACGAGACTGGGAACTACGAACAAGCCTTGGCGCTCTACGACAGCGCTGCCGCGCAGGGGAGAAGGGCCGCGGTCTATTACAATCGTGGCAACACCTACTTCAAGCTCGGTCAGCTTGGCCGGGCAATTGCCGACTACAACCGCGCCTGGGTGCTCGCTCCGCAGGATCGAGACATCCGCCATAACCTTGCCTTTGTCCGCCAGTACCGGCCTGACAAGTCACTTTCTTTGGAAAACCCAGTGGCACGGATTGTGGCCGAAGCGCTGCGCCTTTTGGGCTACAGCGCGGTGCGCATCCTGGCCGGCGTGCTGTTTCTACTCACCGCTGCCGCGTTTGCGCTGCTTTTCATCTTTGACCGGCGGCTCTTCCTTTGGGTGGGAATCGGGCTGGCCGGGCTATTTCTCTACTTCTTTCTGGCCCAACTGAGCTGGGGAGCGGTTGTTGACCGCAGTCGCGCGGTTGTGGTAGTACCAGAGCTGACACTTCGTTCAGGCCCGGGCGCCGAATACAAAGAGATTATCGTTGTCCACGACGGGCTTGAGGTGAGTATCAGAGAGGCTCGGCCCGGCTGGGTGCTGGTGCAGGCCCCGGGCGGCGAGGGTGGCTGGGCCGAAGCGAGCGCCATCGAACGCATCTTCTAAGCGCCAACCAGCGCCACTCTACTCTAGAGCCTTGACCAACCTGCTCGCGGCAGGGTTAGCTGTTGTCAGCGGTTCGCTTCTGAGTGAGTGACCGGAGTCTGGCCACAGCCTCGGCCACCCGCCGACCCTGTTCCTCGATTGCGTCCAACAGTTGCTCGGGTGTGCGCGTGTCCTCCTCAACCTTGCGGTTCGGGTTCACCGCCTTCAGAAATCAGGGTTGCAACCGGGTCAGCGCAGGGTTAGTAGCCAAGCGCGAGTTGATCCACCAAATCTGGCCCCTTTTTGATTCCGACCTCTCGGTAGATAGAAAGAACCTCCTCGTAGGTCCCTTGGCCACCGATGTATTCCCAGAATTCGCGTCCAATGAGCACCATGTTCGGGAAATCTAGATATTTCAACGTGAACGAGTGGTTGTAAGATGCTCGCTCGTCGCCAAAGGGATTGTATGCCATTGCGAAATACGTGCGGACTTTCGGTGGCCCCATTCGCCTAATAGCGTGTACTAGCAGCAGACGGTTTACTACTTCAAGACACTGTCCCTTGTTCGGCTTTGGGCTTTTGATCTCGAAGTATGTCTCTACTCCGTTGTCCGTTTGTGTGTAGAGGTCGAGCACGACCCTTCTCTCCGTTCCTTCCCCCGTGGCCTTGGCTACTGCCTTTACCGCTGCCGCATACGAGTCCGACCAGCCATGTTCGTCCAGGTTCTTAGTGATACCTTCGATCTCTTTGACAGCTGCCATTGCAGCGATGCCGGAGAGCTTGTACTGGCGCTTAGCTTCGGCCCCATTTTGCTTCGCGATTAGCCGAGCGGTTTCTTCAAACGTTGATCCTAGTTTTGTCGAAAACGACCTCTCGAACTCGGCCACAGCAATGATGCCGGCAGGTAGAATTGCCTCATGGAAGGGTTTGATGTCGCCTTTCTTCGAGTAACCAGCCGTCTCCCTAGGTTGCTTCGGGTTAGCGCAAGGTTTGGTTTCTTCTATTAGTCCTTGAATGAAGCCCTCAAGATAGCCCTTGATCTGTTGCCGCGTATAGTCTGTTATCACCGTGGCCTACTTCACTCTTTTCGCCATATCAGCACCCGTTCAAAGAAATCAGTGTTTCGCCTGCCGGTCCTGCGGTTAACGTGTCTGCGTAGGATATGCTCGACTCGCACCCCCAATGATTTGGCAATCCCGCCATAGAGGTTGTACCGGTCTCCCACCACAACAACCATAACCCCACCCTTTGTCAAATGCCTTAATGTGTTCTCAAATACGTCGGTGATTGCCTTGACATATTCCTTTCTTGCGGCCAAGGAAGAACCCTTTTTTGCCGGCCCTATCTCCCGCGCCTCAGCCTCACGACTGAGGCCGAGCAGTTCGTATGCATAACGATGTTGCTCGTGGTAGTCGATTAGGCCAACGTACGGAGGAGACGTCATCACCATATCCACTTTGGAGAACTTGACGTTGCGTGCGTCGTCGTTATAGACCGTCGCCGCGGCGTCGCTTCTCAGCCTCGCGTACTCCCGAATACGTGCGAGCGTATCCCAACAGTAACGAGTGATGAACCTATACGCGCTCGTTGTGGGGTAGCAGGTTCGGCCATGTTTGTAGCAGTAGTAAGGCGCAGTTTGTGGTCGCTTCGGGAAGTCAAGATCAAAGTGTGTGGTCTGTCTGGCCGAACGAGCGGCGCGGCTAAGTATGACCTTAAGGAGATCCTGATGTTCATATTGTGGGATCAGATCGCGGAACGAAAGCAGCTCAGAAAGTGCTCTCGGGTGGTACCATTTGGTAAGGTACTCGTTGTCTGTGGACCTAAGTTCGTGGTCGCCAAACAGCGTCGGCCATTGGCTGGCTTGAACCAGCTCCCCGAATTTCCTCAAGATTGACTTAACGTCGCGTTCAACGTCGGCAATATTGTAGCGTGCAGTCTTGACCCTAGTAAGGAGGCAGTTAAACGGCGAAATGTCGCAACCGATAGAGTCTATGCCGAGAACGGAGGCCTCGACCAAGGTTGTTCCAGAACCGCAAAACGGGTCATATACGCGCCGAGGTCTATACTTGCGCAGGAATATCTCGACCAGCTGTGGTATGAATTTGCCAAGGTATGGATGCAGCCGGTGTACATGTTTAGTTCGGTCCCGTTCTGGTAGATCGCATTCCCGCCAGTTCAAGTTTAGGGCGGTTAGCGCTGTGTCTGGAGTCACGCTAGCGAAATCGGTCAGTGGTGGAGTATCGTAGACAGGGTTGTAGCCCAGCGGAGCGTCCTTTGCAAGCAACTGATCACCATTTTCCTCAATCGCCATTACGATCTGCCGTTCGTGCTTGCTATCAGCTCCATCGTTAGTAGGGGGAGCATGGAGGCGCTTGCGCTTGGTCGTGCGTGTGCGCCCCGGTTTCGTGCTATGCTTCACTAGTGGGCTTCCTCTAACCGAGAGCATTGTCTTGTCTCGGCAGATGTGTCGTCATCGTGGAGGAATATATGCTTGGTAGCATCGATGTCAAGCGGCCGGGCAGTATGTCCGCTCGTCACTATCTGCTCTAGGGCATGCTTTACGGCCTGTTTGGGTGCGCGGGATTGTTGGCGGTCGGGGATGAGCAGGGAATTTGGGGTTGGGGCAGAAGTATAGAGTTAGTACACAGGGTCGGGTGGGGTAGAATGGCTGTAAGTCGTTGCCAATCAAATGGATGTGCTTATCGGCCTAATCTACGGTAGGGCGTCTGGGGGATGGTTCCCGGAGTTGTTTCCGTGGCTGTCTCGTGATGGGACTGATATTGTGCTGGCGGAGATGTCTGGGCAGGGCTTGTGGGTTAGGCTTGTGACTGGGTCTTGGGCTGGGCTAGGCCGTAGGTTTGGTGCTAGGCCTCGGGCCATGCCAGCCACGGTCCTATGGTGAAGGATTCGGGCTCTCTCTTCGTTGGTGTTGTCGCGGCTACTTGCCGGTGTCCTTTCCAACGACTTCGTGGGTAAGCTGGTGTCGGCCTTCTCGACTGCGTCAGTGATGATCTGGGCGGGCAGTCTCGAGCCCGGGCTAGGCCATAGCAGAATCTGGCGGCGGTTCCAATGGTCTAAGTGGTCTCAGGACCGGATGAAAGGAGCATGAAATGTTTAGCAATTTGCGGTCGCTATCAAGATTGGTGCTCGGGTTGTTCTTGGTGAGTGGGTTGCTTGCTCCGGTGCTGGCGCGGCGGGGCGCGGATGATTACTATCCGCATCGGAGCTCTTCACGGGCGGTTGTTAGGGAGTCTTTCCGGCGTAGCGATGACTCGTTATACGGCTGGGATGCAAAGAGTGGGACTTGGCGGTGGTTTTCGCGGACTGAGCTGGCCGAGCTGACACGAGGTTTCTCGAGTCACCGCGTCTATTGGTATGGGATGCCTGGCGGGTTGGTGTATCGTCTCCGGCACGAACTGCGCTCGGGCTATGATGACCGGCGCGGCCGCGGGTATTGGGACGACCATGGCAGGGGGCGTGGTCGGCGCGGTCGGGGCCGGCGTTAGCCAGCAAAGGAGCAGGAGAACCGGGAGCGGCAGCACTGGCTGCCGCTCGACGGTTTGCATGGGGCAACTATTGGCCGTTGTGGTCTTGATGCTGGCGGCGACAGCAGCCGAGGGAACGTTCTCTTATGGCCTTGAGCCTCAGCATTAGCCGGAAGAGCAGTAGAGTTGGGGCGGCCATTTGGCCGCCCCAGTTGCAGATTTGTTGTCAGCAGGCGCTAGTGGTTTGGCATCAGCGCTGGATTATGAGTTTCTGGGACGTGGTTGTACCGTCGGTGGTGAGCTTGAGCAGGTAGATGCCGGCAGGCAGCTCACCAAGGTCGAGTGCGGTGATGCCGGTGCGTTCCTCGGTGGTGAGTGTCCGGTCGAGTACTGAGCGGCCGGTGATGTCGAATAACTGGACATCCGCACTACTGGCAGCGTGGCCGAGCGCAAGGTTGAGCCGGCTGCGGACCGGGTTAGGCCAGATTCGGAAAGCAGGCTTGTCGGCGGGCTGGTCGGCGATGGCTGTGGTGCTGCCTTCGGCTGTCCAACGCAGGGCGTTGCTTAGCTGTCTTACCCAGTCGCCGGTGTTAGGGTTGGGCGACGAGATGAAGTTGGCGCCAGCGTAGAACCCGAGATAGACGACGCGCGAGCCAGCGGAGTCGTAGGCAACGCACTGGAGGTTGCCGCTGGCCCAATCGGCAATTCTCGTGACATAGGGCGACGCCATGGGCGTGGTGGCAGCGGTTCGCCAGTTGCCGCAGCCGACCGTGGTGACACCGTCCATTATCGGATGGGTCGGTTCATAAACGGTGCCGAGGGTAGCGCCGGTGAAGCCGTTGGTGTTGAGGTTCCAGAGGGTGTAGCGCGGGTTCCAGGCACCGGCTAGGTAATAACCAGTATAGTTGGCGTCGGCAAAGCAGGTGACGGCCACGCCGCCGCCCAGCTCGACAAACTGGGCGAGCATGTCGCCCCAGGCAGTAGCGTCGGAATAGGCCGCGTCGGAATAGGTGAGGATCGCCCGGTAGCCAGCGTCCCAGAGCTCTCTGGCTGATGGCGGAGGGGCGATGCTGGCATCAATGGTGTCGAAGGCGGAGAAGTAGGTGTTGTACAGGGCTAGGGTGTCGGCGAGGCGCTTGACTGCGGCAGGATTAGAGTAGCAACCGGCAACGAGGACTTTTGGACGAGGCGCGGCCGGGCGCCAGGTGCACATCACGCTGCGGCCGTCGGCAGTAACTGTGCCGGTAGAGTAGAGCGTACGGTTGGCGTAGAAGCGATAGAAAGGATTGGTGTTGAGGCCGCCGCAGAGCAGGTAGTAGTAGGTTCCGTCCCAGGCAATGTTGATGGGCGAGGACGTGCCGACATTGCCGATGTCCCAAGTTGCATCGTGGGAAATTGAGCCGCCATTGAAGCGGGAGCAGGCGTAGCCGTAGAAGGTAGTAGCTCCGCTCATGCTGGGGCTGACCCAGACCGTCTCGCGGGCTACAGCAAAGGCGGTCCAGAATGGTGTGACGTTGATGGTGGTGGTGTTGATGTAGGTGCCGGCGAGGCTGTACTTGTGGACGGTGTTGCCGGCGAGGATGTAGAGATAGCGACCGTCGGTGCCGCAGGTAGAGTCGCCAGGATGGGATAGCGGGAAGTCGGTATAGGAGCCGTCGGCGGTTGAAAAGCGGCGCAGGTTGCCGCGCCGAGCCTCATAGACATACTCACCGTCCGGGCTCATGCAGGGGACGTTCTGATTGTTCTGCCAGGCAAAGGCGGTTCGGTTGGCAGGATTGGGGTTGGCGGTTTTGGCACTGGAGCGCAGGTAGGTGGGCACGAGATAGTCCTTGAAGTAGAGTGAGTCGTCGCTCACATCGTCAGTGCCGGCTGGTGGCAAAATCTCCTTGCCGCTACGGTCGTAGAACTTCTCCCATTTTACGACCGGACCGGTGAGCGGGTAGGTGGTGCTAGCCAGCGCCGGGAAGGCGACAATGACCAGCAACCACAGGAGCAGAGACTTTTTCAAATATACCTCCAGTTTGTCGCTTACGGGTCAGTCTAACACGGGGCACAGGCCGGTCAATAGACTAAATGCCAGTGGCCGGGTCGGGCCGGCAGTGGCGGTGAGTGCTGGTTGTGGTGGAGCCAATGACAGCAGCGGTGCGGTTGACTTCGGTTTGGCCTGGACTGATACTTGAGGGCGATGCGACTGTTGATTCGCTGGTTTGTTGCCGCGTTTGCCCTGTTTGTGGCAGCTTGGGTTCTGCCCGGTATCGAGGTCGAGCCAAAGGCGTGGTGGGTCTTTGCAGTGATGGCAGTGGTGCTTGGGCTGGTCAACGCAGTGGTCAGGCCGATTCTCAAGCTGCTCTCCTGCGGACTGATTATCCTGACGCTTGGGCTTTTTACGCTGGTCATCAATGGCCTGACCCTCTGGCTGGCTTCGCAGATTGCGGTGCACTGGCTTCATGTTGGGTTCTATGTGCGCGGTTTCTGGCCGGCTTTCTGGGGCGCGTTGATTGTGTCGGTGACGACGGTTGTGCTGTCGGCCCTGTTCCGCGAGCCCGAGGAGTGAGCGCACCGCTTGGTTACAGGGCAGGGGAGTAGTGTCAGCTGTGGCTACTGGCGATGAAAGGTGATAGGCCGCGGATCGTAGTGGTCGGTTCGCTTGTTACCGACCTTGTCTTTCGGGTGAAGAACTGGCCGGGTGCGGGTGAGACGGTGCTTGGCCTTGACTTTGGAATCTTTCTTGGCGGCAAGGGTTTCAATCAGGCGATTGCCTGTCGTCGGCTGGGCGCGGAGGTGACGCTTGTGGGCCGGGTTGGTGATGACGATTTTGGCCGCCGCTTTTTTGACAAGCTGACTGAGTCGGGCATGAGCACCGAACACATCCGGCAGGATAAGGCCGGGACAGCGGTTGCCTGTCCGATTGTGGATGAAGCTGGGGATAACTCGATTATCGTGGTGCCGCGGGCAAACATGCGGGTGACCAAGCGCGACGTTGACCGCGTGGCCGATCGGATTGCCGAGGCTGATGTGCTGATGCTCCAGTTTGAGATTCCGCTGAAGGTGTCGGCCTATGCGGCAGAACTGGCGGCTAGGCAGGGGACGACGGTGCTACTTGATCCGGCACCAACCGGTTATGGTGCCAGCGACCTTGGGGTCATGGTTGACTATATCGTGCCGAACGAGCTTGAGGCCCACGCGCTCACCCATCGGTTGCGGCACGAGGACTGGGGCCGGCTGCTTGGTGCCCGGGCGCGACAAGGGGTGGTGGTATCGCTGGGTGCCAGTGGAGCGATGGTCTATGACGGGCGCGGTCTGCGCGAGTTTTCGGCCCACCGGGTGAATGTTGTTGACACGACCGGCGCCGGCGATGCGTTCCGGGCCGGGCTGGCAGTGCGGCTGGCCGAGGGGGCGACGATTGACGCGGCAGTCGCTTTTGCCAATGCCTGTGGTGGGCTGGCCTGCACGGTGATGGGCGCAGAGCCGTCGATGCCCGAACGGGCGGCGGTCGAGGAGCTGCTGGCGAGAAAGGAGCAGTATGCCAATCCTGATTGATAGCGCACGGCTAGAAGAGGTGAAGGAGGCGCTCGGACTAGGATTTGTCACCGGCGTTACGACCAATCCGTTGCTGATAGCGGCAGCGGGTGGCAATCCGCAGAAAGTCATTTCGGCCATCTGTGCGGCAACCGAGCATCCGGTATTCTATCAGTTGACCGGTCCGAGCGAGAAGGAACGGGAGCGCGAGGGCCACGAGTTTGCTGCGCTAGGGCGCAAGGACCAGGTGGTGCTGAAGATTCCGGCCACTACCGCGAACATGCGGCTGCTGGCAACGCTCGCGCGGGATATTCCCTGCGCGGCGACCGCGGTCTATTCGCCGGCCCAGGCGCTGGTCGCGGCTGAGGCCGGGGCGGCAATCGTGATTGTCTATGTCAATCGGGCAACGCGGCTGCTTGGTGACGGAGTCCGCCTAGTCAATGAGATAGACGCGCTGTTTGCGACAATGAAGAGGGCACCGGCAATTCTGGCGGCAAGCATCAAGTCGCCGGCTGAGGCAGTCGCGGCGATGGTTGCCGGCGCGGATGAGGTGACAATGCCGCTCGCAGTCCTGCGCGAGCTGGGGGACCATCCGTTGACCGAGCAAGCGATTGCCGAGTTCGAGCAGGCCGGTCGCTAGCTGGCTGGGCCGGGCGGGTTCGGGCCGGAGAGGTTCGGGTCTTGGTGCGGTGACTGGTCAGCGAGATGGCGAGTCGCCTTGAAGAAGATTACCCAGGAGAGCGCGGCAAAGACGACGAGGCTGCCGAGGAGAAGCGGAGCCTTGTCGAGCGAGAAGATGATGAAGTCATAGACCGCGTGGGCAAGGATGGCAAGGCCCAGTCCGGCCGCTGAGTACCAGTTAGCCCGGGTATCGGTTCCCTGAAACTTACCAAGACCAATGAAGTAACCCATCACCACGCCGCTAAAGGCGTGAACCGGCACTGCCAATAGGCCGCGAACAATGCCGGTGGCGACGCCCTGGCGCAGGACATAGAGGACGTTTTCGACCGTGGCAAACCCGAGCGCGGCCATCACTGAGTACATAATCCCGTCGTAAGGCTCGTCGAACTCGCGGTGGTAGTAGGCGTGGAACCGGACAACGATAAACTTTGCTCCCTCCTCGACCAGGGCGACGATGAAGAGTGCGCCGAGAAAGGCGTGAAAGAGGTTGGGGGTGGTGGAGCGCCAGCCGGTCAGCGTCTCCAGCGAGTAAGAGGTGAGAGCAGCCGGGCCTAGGGAAAGGGCGCCGTAAAGGAAGGTCACGATAAGGTTACGCCAGGGTTCCTTGCGGTAGCGGTCGCGGGCGTAGAAGAAGATGAAGAGGGCGATGGATGGCGCAACCGCCAGGAGCAGTAGGCCGAGCATCAGCCCTTTCGCAGCGAACTAGGCCGAGACTCAGGCAATTGGCTCAAAGAGATAGTCGGTGCGCTCGCCGCTAGCACGCAGGAAGACAACCAGAAAAGAGATTGGCCCGGCGTGGACAAGTTCCATCCGCAGCCGGCCGTTGCGCAACTGGTATTCGCCTTCGTCAAGGATGAACGGCCGGGACCGACCAGGCGCGACTTCGGCAGCCGGATGGAGCCGGCCCGGTTTGACAAAGGCGGCGTAGAGCCGAGTGCGGGGAACCAGGCCAGCGTCGGTGGCAAAGACCGGCCAGCGGTTCTCAAGGAACAGGGCGGTGCTACTGAGCCGAACCGCCCGGCAGTTGTTACCAAAGTCAAGGAGCAGTAGCCCGCTGCCGGACTTGGTGCTGGTCTGGACCGTTGCGGCACCGTGCAGCGGCAGCAGTCGGTCGAGCCGGTTTGGTGCCGGTCGCGACCGGGGACGGGGAAAGAGCCGGTGTAGGTGTTCAACAATGTCGTCGGTGACGAGCCCAGACGCGATTAGGTTGATAAGTCGGGCGCGGGATACAGGCTTGGGGACCGGCAGCCGCGCGCGGCGGGCCAGTCGCTCAAGCTCGGTTGCGGTTAGATTGATAAGCAGGCGGTGGGACGGTTCATTTCTGATGGCCGGCATCTTCCTGAGTATAGGTTTTGGCTGACCGGGGTCAAGCTGACTGGCCTAGGCCAGTGTTGACAAGCTGGTATGCTCGGGATTAGAGTAGGTGCAGCTAGCTGTGGTTACCATCACCCCCGTCCAGACCGAAGCCGACCTCCGGCAGTTCATTGACCTGCCGTTCCGGCTCTATCGCGGCGACCCCAACTGGGTGCCACCCTTGAAAAAGGAAGTGCGGGCAATTCTTGACCAGCATCATCCGTTCTGGGAGCACGCCCGGCGCGAGCTTTTCTTGGCCCGACGTAACAATCAGGTGGTGGGCCGGATTAGCGCCCAGGTTGACGACAACTACAACAACCTCTGGAACGAGAAGCTCGGGTCGTTTGGGTTCTTTGAGACGGTTGACGACCAAGAGGTGGCGAACGCTCTCTTTGATGCCGCAGCCGACTGGGTCAAGTCTCAGGGCATGACGGTGCTGCGCGGGCCGATGTCGCCGTCGTCGAATGATGAGTGGGGTTTTCTGCTTGAGGGTTTTGACCGGCCACCGGTCTTGATGATGCCTTACAACCCGCCTTACTACCTCAAACTGGCCGAGAACTGGGGGCTGGCTAAAGCCAAGGACCTGCTGGCGTTCATCAAATACAGTTCGAAACCGATGCCAGAACGGCTGGTCACGCTGGCCCTGAAACTGCGGGAGAACCCGCGGATTACAGTGCGGCCGGTGAATATGAAGGACCTGGCGAATGAGATGCGGATAATCAAGGAGCTGTATAACGCCTCGTGGGAGCAGAACTGGGGTTTCTCACCGATGACCGATAAGGAGATGGACCTGCTGGCTAAGAACCTGAAGAGTTTTGCTGACCCGGGAATGGTGCTGCTGGCGTTCTACGACGGCAAGCCAGCCGGTCTCTCTATCACCTTGCCGGATATGAACCAGATTCTCGCGCGGCTCGGGGGTCGGTTTGGGCCACTGGAGATACTGAAGTTCCTCTATTACAAGAATCGGATTACCGGAGTGCGGGCACTCGTCTTTGGGTTCAAGCAGGAGTATCGCCGGCTCGGGCTGCCGGTACTGCTCTTCTATGAGACCGAGCTTTATGGCCGCAAGAAGGGTTACCAGTGGTGCGAGCTTTCTTGGAATCTTGAGGACAACCGACTGATTAATGACTTTGACCGTGAGCTTGGCGCCGAGGTCTATAAGCGCTACCGGGTGATGGAAAAACCGTTGTAGTTTTGAGCGCAGGCGCCGCCAGCCCGACCGATGCCGGGCTGGCGGCATTTGTTACTTTGCTACTACGAAGCGAAGAGTCGTGCCGCCGAACAAGGCCAAGTAGGCACCGTTGGGTAGCCCCTGAGTGGCGATGGTTGTGGCGCCGGCCCGAATTGTGCCGATGACTCGACCGGTCACATCGTAGAGCTGGCCGGCGTCTGCTGGCGCCCAAAGACGCAGCTCGCTGCCAGCCGCAACGGAGCTGGTTGGCAGTACGGCGCGCTGCTGCCGGCTGGCGGGCTGATAGTCGGCAATGCCGAGTCCCTCTACCAGGTAGCGGGCACAGGCACTGATGAACTCGCCACGGTCAGTCGGCAACAGGGCACCGGCAATGGTGGCGGCGACGACTGAACGATAGGTTGGGGTCTGGTGCACCACCGCGCGACCGATCGAGCTCTGGTCGGCCAGCAGTAGTTGGCCGGCGGCTGCACCAAGCTCGTCAACATAGCTGTCTGGACCTTGGCTGTAGGGATAACCGAAGCGGAGTCTGGCAGCGAAAGTGCCGGGCCGGCCAGTCAGGGAGCTGACATTACCGACCGCATTGCCGTCAGCTAGGTAGCTGGCACCGAAGTAGGGCCAGATATTGGTGGTGGCATTAGAATAGCCGATGTCGCCACCTTCCGCATAGACCGGGCCACCGGCCTCTAGATAGTCAATCAGCTTGGTTCGCTCAGCCTGAGCGATGGTGCAGTTGTCGCCTCAGCACCGGTACCAGCCCATCAGACAGAAGACAGCATCGAACCCAGTAAGGGATGGCGGTAGCGCTGCACCGGGCTGGACGGTAACAGCGTGGCCGTCAGCCCGAAGCTGCTCGGCAACCCAGTAGGCACAGTCAACCGAATCGTTGCGGATGGGGTCATAAAAACGGTCAAGGGTGTCGTAGTTCCAGACCAGAATCTCTGCTGCCGGCACCAGCGCGGTGAGCGTACTCAGCAATAAGATGAATCGCACGGGTTCTCCTTTGTTGGTGGCAAGATAGCGTAGCCGGCAGTAGGCCGGGCGTCAATCGGCTGGCTGCCAGCACGGGGTTGCTCAGCACCAATCCACGCTGCGTGGGCTTGACTTGCTGCTGGCGGGCCTTATCCTGAACCCATGGAGCAGAAGCACATCCTGGTAGTGGAGGACGAACGGCCGATTCAGATCTACATGGAGAAACTGCTTACGAGCGCAGGTTATCGGGTCTCCATTGCGCCCGACGGCAGGATTGCCCTGAAGATGGTTCAGAACGACCGACCAGACCTGGTGGTGATGGACCTTCTGATGCCGGGCATGGATGGCTATGAGACCTGCACGATGCTGCGGCGCACCCAGAAAAAGCATCTGCCGATTGTGGTATGCTCGGCCCGGGCCAGCGAGAAGGACGAGGTCGCAGCCTATCAGGCGGGCGCCGATGCATTTGTTCACAAGCCGGTTAAGCCTGAGGAGCTGCTCGGCAAGATCGACGAACTGCTCAAGCGCGAGGTGCAACCAGAAAGTGGGCAATCCTGAGCTGCTGATTGCCGGGCTGAAGCAGGCAATCCTGGCCGAGCAGGCCGGCAACGAATTCTATACAGCGGCCGCAGCCAAGACGATTGATCCTAAAGGACGGGATGTCTTTCAGCAGCTTGCCAGCGAGGAAGTTCAGCACCTTGAATATCTCAAACAGCAATACGGTGAGCTGATTGCCGGTCGTCAGCCGAACTGGCTGCTGAACGCTGCTGGCGCAGAGCTTGGCGGTGAAAACCCAATCTTCTCCGCTGAGCTGCGAGCGCGCATTGCTGAGGCTCACTGGGAGATGACGGCGCTGGCCGTTGGGCTCCAACTTGAGCTCGCCAGCATCACCCAATACCGTAACCTGCTGGGGCAGGTCGAGGAGCCGGAAGCGCAACGGTTCTTTAGTGCTCTTGTTCGGTGGGAAGAGAACCACGCCGCCGCCATCCGCCGCCAGCAAAGCCAGTTGCTCGAATCCTACTGGCACGAGGCCCATTTCGCGCCCTTCTGAGCGGGCGCAGGCTAGCTAGCGTTACTGGTCCTTACTCTTGGGAGCGCGGCTTAGGTCGGTGACCAGGCCGCGTAGCTTCCGCGTGCCATCGCGCAGTTCTTCCTGAAGTTGGCGACGTTTGTCAGGCGGTGCCGACCCAATCGTATTCGCCAGCCCGCGCAGTCGGACAATCTCGGCCTGAAACTTGTTGATAATGAACTGCTGCTGGGAAGAAGGTTGCTTTTTTATGACCTGACTGCGAACCTCGTTGAATCGCGCCTCGACATCGGCAAGTTGGGCGAGCAGGCTCTGCTCGGCCTCGGTTCGCCGCTGCTCGCGGGCTGAATCGAGCATCGCCCGGTTCGCCTTGCGAACTGAGTCCTGAATCTGCTTCAGCCGCAGTGCCTCCATTTCTTGAGCGTGGCGGCGGTTGGCGTTGATCGTGACGATGACCGCGGCGACGATGGCGACCAGCACGGCTGCGCCGCCAATGATAAAGACCAGCGGGTTGGTGCCCTGCTCAATCCGCAGGTCCCGACTGCGGATGGGCTGGCCACAGGCGAAACAGCGTTCCTGGTTGGCCCCTACCGGCTCACCGCAATGTGGACACCTTGGCATATCGCCTCCTTACAATCGGCCAAGATCAACCTCGAAAACACTTACCGGTTGGTTGATACCGAAGTTTCCCAATACTTCCGGGTGAATCTCGCCCACCCGGCCCCATTCGAATTCAGCGCCGTTCTTGGTGGCCATTACCCTGGCACCGCGGCCAGGGATAAACTCGGCTGCTTCCAATGGCTCAAATCGGCAGCCGAGACCAAGCTCTCGCGCCAACGCCTCGCAGGTGGCGCGGGCATCGGCATAGCCGGCCTTAGGGCCGGCGATACCGGCGCCGAGCTTGCGGGTTGTACTGATGCCTGTCTCGGCAGCAGCGGCAAGCTCACAGCAGTCGCCAACTTCAAAGATTAGCTGCGGCATCTCTCGGGCGACGTTGATGCGAAACGTGTTCAGTAGGCCGGTCAGCAGTTGACCGCGTGGCATCGTCTGTTCAACTGTTACCGGGTTGGCGAGCTGAATGTGTTGCGCTGGCACCGGCTGCCGCAATAACTCATAGTGCTCGCGTTCGTTGGTCAAGACCAGCGTCATCGTTTCAAGGAATCCGAGCCCGGTCAGGACGCGCCGACAGAGGTCGGCGAGTTCCTCAATCGGCTGGTGAGCGCCGACGGTCATGGTTGGCACGAGATAGGGCTTGATATTCTCATAGCCGTAGCCGATAGCGACATCCTCGATAATGTCACATTCGTGCATGATGTCGGCACGGTAGGCAGGGATTGCCAGCACCACTCGTCCGCCTTCGACCTTGGCACCATAGCGTAGCTTCGCCAGCAGGGTGACAATCTGGGCCGGTTCGAGTTCGCAACCAAGCACGCGCAGAGCAGCAGCAGTGTCAAGGGTTGCCGGCTGCGGTGTCATGTCCGGGGTGCTCTCAACGCGGCCATCAGGATAGATAATCCTGACTCGTTCTGGTTTCGCTCCCAGGTCGGCAAGACTGGCAGCGATAACCGCCAGGGTCTTGACAATGGCCTGCTTATCCGGGCCAGTGACATCAATGAACAGATTGCGGGTTGTCGGTCGGACCCGGGTCGCATCGCTGTTGATAATCGGTGGCAGGGAGAGGACGCGGTCTTGGCTGTCGCAGAGCAGTGGGTAGTACGGCAGGCCATCGAGCAGGTGCCGATAGGCGGTCCCTTTGGGATGGTGTTGAAGAATCTGTTGCGGCGTGACCGACTGCTCGTCGCCCGGCATCCCGAACAGCGGCACGAATCGGACACCGTCCGGCGAGACCGGCCGATAGACGAAATTGGGCAGAACCGTGTCCAGGTCATAGACCCCAATCGAGGCACGACGGCGGTCACGGCCCAGCGCCCAGTGGAGGTTCTCCTGCATCTTCATTATGGTCTTGACCAGCTCGTCGTCCATCACCACCCCACGAACAACACAAGCTACGATATGCGGCCGGATGTTCTCCAGACCAGGCTCAACCCGCACACTGATTCCCGAATCGGGGAACTGGTAAGGGGGCAGTCCGGTTTCGATGCCAAGATAGCCGCGCAGGCCCCGCGCCAAGCCGGCAGCGTCAAACATGTCCGGTCGCACCGGCAGCAGGCTGATGCGGACGACTTCGGTTGTGCCGACCTCGGTCAGGTCGGAAGAGCCGCAACTATCGCAGACGTTGTTGAAGTTCTCGTGGGCAAGGGCCTCGGTGAGTTCGCCGCACTTGCGGCAGCGGAACTGCCGTACCGAGGTGAAGCCCTCGACGTTGTTGCCTAGGGCCTCGAGCGCTTGGCCCAGTTCCTCGCGACTAAGCTCGCGGCCAACCAGCTTGGTCAGTTGCCGGGTAGGGATTGAGACAAGGGGCATGGTGGTTCAGCGGGCCAGGGCCGACTCGCGCAGCCAGTTGATGTCTGACCAGTATAGTTGCCGGATGTCGTTGATGCCGAAGCGCAGCATGGCGATGCGTTCGACTCCGCCGCCCCAGGCAAGAACCGGCACCCGACAGCCCAATGGTCTCGTTACTTCGGGCCGGAAAACCCCGGCCCCGCACATCTCAACCCAGCCAAGTGAACCCATCCGGGCAAAGACTTCGGCGCTGGGTTCGGTGTAGGGAAAAAAGGACGGACGGAACCTCACTTCCTCAGCGCCCATCTTCTTGTAGAACGCCGCCAGCGTGCCAAGCAGGGCGGCAAAGGTCGCCCGTTCATCAATGATAATGCCGTCAATCTGCATAAACTCCGGCAGGTGGGTCTGGTCAATGTTCTCGTGCCGGAAGGTTTTCCCGATGCAGAATATCTTGCGCGGCGGATTGGGATTCGCGGCCAGGGCCCGAATGGTCGCAGCGGTAGTGTGTGTGCGCAGGACCAGTTGCTCGGCTCGTTGGCGGCTCCAGCGGTAGCGCCAGCCGGTTGAGCCGGTCTCCCAGCCGTCTTCGTGGGTGCGAGCGACGCGATTTACAACATCGTCGCTGGGTAGGCGGCCCCGCTCTGGCACCCGCAGATAGAAAGTGTCTTGCATCTCGCGGGCCGGGTGGTCCTGGGGCTGGAAAAGAGCATCAAAGACCCAGAACGCCGTGTCAATCATTGGCGAGGCGACTTCCTCGAATCCCATCTCAAAGAAGGCGCGACGGATCTCAGCAATCACCCGCTGGAGCGGATGGGGCTTGCCCGGGTAGCGGGGCGCGGTAGGCAGGGTCACGTCGTAGCGACGGAGGATGACATCGCGCCAGCGGCCGCTCGCCAGCAGTTCCGGTGTCAGCTGGTTTACCTCAGCGGCCGGCTCAATGCCGCCGGCGACGAGTTCATAGCCGGCCGGAGTCAGGCTGAGGATTCTTACTGTTCGCTTGCGCCGCTTGAGTAGTTCGTTGCGGCCGGCGAGCAGGGCCAGACCAGCGGCGACATCAACGCCAGCCAGGGCCAGCTCTTCCTCGGTGGCCCGACCGCGCTCGGCCAGGGCCGCTAGCAGGCGCTCGTCCTCGCCAGGCTGGTTCAGGGCAGCGGCCGCCTTATCGCTCAGCCGCAACATGCCTCCGTCTTTTTGGCACCAGCCCTTCTTTGTCAGCCACTTTACTTCGGTTCGAGTATCGGCCTGGCCGAGCAACCGTCCCAGCTCAGCAAAGGCGACGCTGCCGCCATTGGCCTGGATGGCGGTGAGCGCTCGGCGCTCGGGCAGACCGGCAGCCACGGCGGCGACACCAGCGTCGGTCAGGGAAAACTCCTCGTACTCCTGTTCAGTTATCGTTAGCAGACCGGCTCCGGCCAGTCGGGTTGCACCAGCCATAATCAGCGACTGGTCGAGCTCGGTTGCGGCAACGAGGTCGGAAACCGACTGGGATGGCGCGACAGTAAGGGCGGTGATGAGTTTGTATTCGTGTTCTGGCAGGCGTGTCATTACCGCCTCAATATGCCGTAACTAGAAACAAAGTCAAGGCTTTGTCAGCAGCAATTGGGCCGGGGGAGGAGGTTTCCCCCGGCCCGTGACCGAGCCGCTAGTGCTGAGGGACTAGTTAGTCGTCGTGACAGTCGCCCGGGCAGTCGCGGCCTGGCCCACAGCCGCGCATTCGGCCCCGGCCCGGCAGCGGACCACGGGGCCCACGGCCGAACAGCATCGGCATAAAGCCCTTGCGCTGTTCAGGAGTGAGGATTTCGCGGACTGCCAACAAGTGATTGACCCGTTCGAGCTCCAGCCGGCCACGCAGTTCGCTTATCTCTCGAACTTTGGCCGTGATCTTTCGGGCATCGAACTTTTCGGCCCGCCAGAGTGCGGCGAGCTCCAGCTCCTTTATCTGCAGGTCGGTCTCGATTGGCAGAATCGTCCGCAGATGGTTCTGTTTGGCCACATCCATCCGGTCCTGCTGCTCAGCGGTCAGCTCGGGCAGCTCGTTATCCGGGGCTGGTTCCATCATCATCGGGGCCGGTACGGGTGGTCGCGGCTCGGCAGACGGACAGCCCGGACAATTATGCATCGGCTGGGCTACAGCCAGGCCAGCCACGAGGATTACTGCTAGGGTGGTAATGAGTCGCTTCATTGGTTCTACTCCTTGGGTCTGGGCATCAATTTCCGTCGTCAGGCGGCGGTCCAGGCGGGCAGTGGAAACGGTGCCTCCGCCAGCGCAGGCCGGGCCCCGGCCCAGGCCGCTGCAAATCTTCAATGAATCGGCGCCGTTCGGGTTCGGGCAGCAGGCTGACGACACGCCGGGCATTGCGATAGGCCAGCGCGGTCATCTGGCCGTGAATACGGCCGACCTCATTGCTGAGCGAATCAAGCCGGCGTTCATCTGAATCCTTACGGAGAATCTCCTCGGCCAGCATTGCCCGCAGCCGTTCGTTCTCGCGCATCAGCCGTTCGGCCTCAGGTCGCGACTCGGCATAGATACAGTCAGCCCGCTGCCGCAGGTCCGGCCCCATTCGATGGAATGGTGGTCGCGGTGGGCGCCGAAACCGCAGAAACAGGAAGCTGCCGACAACCATCACATTCAGAACCAGCGAGGCTACCGCCACTACCATCATCCAGCGGCCGCGCATCATTCGCCTCCAACTACTGTCTGGGCAAGCTCGACCACCGGGTCGGTCGTGCCAATTTCAAGCAGCCCGCCACTATCGTGGTGGCTGCTCTGGTCAGCCAGTCCCACGCCAACAAAAGTACCGACGCCGGCACTTATTGCAATCAACAGGGCCGCGGCAATTGTGCTCAAGGCGCGCCACAACCCAAGATGCTGACGTTGGGCACGTCCGGCCCTGATTTCGGCCATCGCCCTTGTTGCTAGGAAAGCACTAGGCTCGGGCGGGGGGACCGACTTTAGTAACGCGTGGTCAGCCCGCAGCTCTTCAAGCTTTGTTCGGCAGGCCGGGCAGCCGCTAAGGTGCTGCTCCAGCGCATCTTGCGACTGCCAGGCAAGCTCGGCATCAAGGTATGCCGAAAGGAGGCTCTCTGCTTTCTTGCACCGCATCGTCTTCACCTTGTTAGACACACTTTTCTGCCATATCCTGCGCCGCTAGACAAGTCCCTGCTCGCGAGCCTGTCCCAATATCCGGCGCAGGTTCTGCCTTGCTCGCACGAGCAGCGAATCCACTGCCCGCTCAGTCTTGCCCATTGCCCTAGCAATCTCGCGATAGCTCAACTGCTCATACACCGCCAAAACCAGTGCTGACCGCTGGTCCGCGGGCAGTTTTGCCAGTGCCGCAGCCACAACCTGCTCGCGGATTCGCTGAGCATGTTGTTCGTGTGGCTCGGCTGCTTGGCCGGCGGGCAGTTGTTCATCGAGCTCCTCAGTTGGCCGCTGCCGGGTTCGGTGATTGTAGAATAGATTCATCCCGATGCGAAACAGCCAAGTCTTGAAGCTTGAACGGCCACGGAAGCCGGCCAGCGATTCCCAGGAGCGGACCAACGCCGCTTGCGTCAGCTCCTCGGCATCGGCGCGATTGCCGCACATTCGATAGAGATAGTTGAACAGGGGACGCTGGTGCTCGCTTACCAGTTTCTCAAAAGCGGCCAGGTCGCCGGCCTGGGCTTGTCGGACCAGCTCCTGCTCAAGGTTTGGCTGCAAGTCGGCCATCGCTATCGTGTCCGGGCCAGTGCCAGCCAGTAAAGTCGGGCAACCACTGCTCCGGGTATGCGTATGAAACCGGTCGGTGTTGTTGCGCGGCCGAGAGTGCGAATTATGCTACCGGCTTCAGCCCAGAGCCAGCCAAAACCATCCCAAGCGAGAACCAGCAGCGCACCTAAGCGCCCTGGTCTGATACCGAACCAGCGTAGCGGCCCGAGCAGCCGCCCCAAGCCAGCGGCGAGCCGACCGGGCCGCGTCGTCGCCGCAAGCAGGGTGGTGGCAGAATAGAGCAGGACCAGTCGCCAGACGAAAACCAAGCCCTGTCGAAGTCCGTCGGCTGTCAGCCGCCACGACCCCAGCACCAGCAATACCCGGCCGGTTGTTGTGAAGAGGAGTGGCACGACCAGCGCGAATAGGGCCAGGGGCCAGAGCCGGCCAACATTGCGCCACAGCGGCCCGGCCTTGATGCCGGCGGCAAACGCCAGCCCAAGGAGAAGCAGCAGAACCACAAGATAGAACACGTAGTCCTCCCAGACGACCACACCAATCCCGAGCGCCAGTACGAGGACAATCTTCCACTCCGGTGCGATTCGCTCGGCCCAGGTTCGTGCCCCGGTCGCCATCCAGGATCGGCCTGGCAGCGGTCGCCCCTCAGCATCCGGGCCGTTGGCTGCGACTCTGGCTGCAGTTGCCAGCCTTTCTTGGTCACCAGCCTGCAATTGCTCTATTGCCTGGGCAGCAATCAGGCCGGTTAGGACGCCGGCTGCCACCGCGGCCAGGCCGAGCCATGGCCAGAGCAGGAGCACACCGGGATTGCGAACGAAGACCAGATACACCAGCGCCACCTGCACCATTATGTGCGTAACCGCACCAGCCACGCTGATGCCAACCAGACCAAAGCCCACAGCAGGAAACCGTCGTGACCAGAGATACAATCCAGCCATCACACTGGTGCTGGCGAACCCACCCGCAAAACTGAGCCAGAAAGCCGGCGCGAAAAGCGTGCCCAGCAGGATGGCACTGACCAGCGTCCGCGCAACCGTCAGCGCAATTGCTGCCTGCGTGCCCAGACCGACCATTGCCACCAGCGTCATCACGTTCGCCAGCCCCAGCCGGACGCCGGGCAACGGATGCGGTAGCAGCGACTCTGCCACCTGCAGCACACTGGCAGCCGCAACCAGTGCTGCCAGCCGCCGGATCGTGGCAGTTCCACCGCCATCAAGCTCAACCGCTGCAAGCTCGTCACTCGGCACAGCGCCCTCTAATGGCTCTCGGCATCCACGTCGGATTTGGTGGCCGCACGTCGTACTTCGACCAGCACCTTGTTCGGCAGGCAAACAATCGGCCGCCCCGGCCGCGTCACCCAGCCAGTGCGCACACACAACTGCTCAGGACAGCTTGATTCAGCCACTCGCACCCGACCTTCGGCAATCTCAATCAGCACGTGGCCGCCATCAGGCCCGCTCACGCGCACTGTCTGACTCCGGTTGAGCGGATAGACACCCTGCAACCTGTCGGCCTCGAAGACATAGGCGGCTGCTGGGCCGTTGACAGTATGCCGGGCCTGCACCAGCGACCAGACCGGCAGGGCTACCAGCCCGACCAGCAGCAATACGTCCGGCCAAGTGAGGCGCCGTAGTCTCTTACCGGCCAGCATTGCGGCAAAGCATACTGCCCAGCCTTGACGCGGGCAAGCGCCGCACGACGCGGGGCCAGCCAGAGTCCTGTCTAGTTCTTGCTGCTGCGCGTCTGTCCCCTGGTTTTGTCACAAGCGCCGGTTGGCAGCGGTGACCGATCCTCTGTGAGTAGATTCTGGCCGCGCCCTAAAAGGGCGTTGCCTGATAGGGCACGCAGGCGATAATCCGTCAGTGGACAGAGACCCAAAGAAACTCGTGGGCCGTCGGATTCGCTACTACCTGCTCAAACGCGGCTGGTCGCAAGAGAAGCTCGCCGAAATGGCCGATATGGACCGCACCTATGTCGGCCGCATCGAGCGTGGCGAGAAGAACATTGGCATCGAGAACCTAGTCAGGCTGGCCAAGACACTGGGCGTGCGAGTCGCAGGGCTAGTGAAAGAGCTTCGCTAAGCTTGGCGGTGGCTGTCTTAGTGGGCCGCGTCTGCCCGAACTTGCCGTGGTTTGGGTGTTCGGTTGCCGACTTTCCGCCTGCGCCTGACGCGGACAAACAACGCCCACGTCAAGCCGTAAGCAGCATTGGGTACATGACCGCACTCAACTAGCCGGTGCGTAGTCCTGTGCTCACGCTGCCACTCCGCTATGACGTCGCCACTCAGCTCTTCGGCATATGCCAGTGCATTCTCTTCGTTTTCGTTGTCGGGCAACTCCGGGTCCCACACCGGAACGACGCAGAAACCACCCCAGCCTTCGTAGTGCAGTAGATAGTCGTCTTTCTCCTCGCAGCCGATATCGTCGGTAACTGGGCAAAGTACGCGGTCGACCCACCGCCAGATTCGGCTCGGCACTGCGTTACCAATCATCGCCAGGTACTGTAAGGCAGACAGAGAGTCTGTCAACGATTGTGGTACTTAAAGTCCGTTGTACTCGATAGGGCCAGCGTTACGATGCACAGTGCGTCGGCTGCTATCCAGCCACGAGATTGCGCAGCTCATCGAGCTACTGCGGGCTGAGTTTGCACACCTGGAAGGTTTGCGGCGGACACAGCCGCTCGCGGCCTACATTCAATTCCCCAAGATTCCATCCATTCTCACCGAGTCAATTGCAGAACGGGCGCTTACCAAAGGACTGGTGGCAGACAGACTGAATGGTGCCATTGTCCAGCCGGGTGGCCGCGTGGCGGACCTGCTGGTGTCTATTGACGGACGTGAGCTTCGGGTGGAGGTGAAGGCGACAGGTGCCAGCGCATTTCAGAATCTCGGCAAGAAGGACATAGCCGCTGATTACCTACTTTGGTTAGATTTCGGCGACTATTTTGCCAATCCGCAGAGGACTAGTATCACTATCGTTATTTGGGAACAACCGAGAGAGCGCTTCCGTAGAGAATGCAAAATAACCCTTGGTGATGCGAAGAAACAAGCGCCTGATTACCGCGAGCTGCTAATTGATCCGCTGCGGCTATGACGGCGCTGGGATGATAACAGCTCCGCCATCAGACGCCCCGGAATAACTCTGCAATCTTTACCCGTAACGCCCGGGCCAGTTTCTCGATGTTCTGAATGGAGATATTGCGCTCGCCACGCTCGACTTGCCCAACGTAGGAACGGTCAAGTCCGGCCTCGAACGACAGCGCTTCTTGCGAGAGTCTCCGCAGCTGCCGCAGCTCACGCAGCCGCTTACCGAAGCGACGTTGGATGCTGGTCATCTTCCATATGTTCAGCTTTGCTGCATTTATGTCCACGGACTTTAAGTACCAAGGCAACATACCACCCTTCTGCGCTTGCGCCGCGACAGGTAGTTGATTCGGATCGCTAGTTCGGGCATACTGGCGTGAAAAAGGAGCAGCGTGAAGGCAATCGTCGTCTATTACTCCAAGTACGGCAGCACGCGGCAGTATGCCGAGTGGATTGGGGCCGCGATCGGTGCTGATGTTGCGGAGCTGAAGCAGGCAAAGGGGCTGGACCTTGCCGCCTATGATGCCGTGGTGTTCGGCTGTCCGTTCTATGCCGGACGGCTGAAGATCGCTGGGCTGGTGCAGGAGTGGGCGCCGCGGCTGGTTGGCAGGCGACAGGCCTTCTTTGCGGTGACCGCCCGGCCACCGGGTGACCGCCGGATAGTCACTGATTTTGAGCGGGCGGTGCCCGAGGATGTGCGGCGTAACATCCGTTTCTTTGCCCTGCCTGGCCGGCTTGTGCTCAGCAAGCTGAGCCTGCTCGAACGGGCAGTGATGAAGTTGATGAAGGCCGCCGATTTCGACCGGGTGAGGCAGGATGAGATTACTCCGCTGGTTGAATACCTGAAAGGTGAAACAGAATAGCCCAGCGCTCAGAGATAGCGTTTCTTGCTTGCACAATCGGTCTAGGCTGAGATTCTGGGGGCACTGGCAGTGATTTCGGCGAGCGGTTTGCTCCGGGCTTGCGACGTTGGTCGCATTGGCGCATAATGGGCAGGCAACCAGGAGGCCATGTGCGATTGGTTTCAGTTCTGCTCTTCTGCCTGCTTGTTGGGGCCAGCTCTGGCCAGCTTGGCTATGCCGAGCGGCCCAATGGTCTGCGTCCGCCGAACTGGGAAGGCGGCCGTACCGAGCTTGAGTTTGCCGACATCAATAACGACGGTAACGTTGATATTCTCTCCATTGGCGACCATGGCAGCCCGTACGTCGGGACCGATGAGCACGGGGTGATGGTCTGGTTTGGTGACGGCCGCGGCAACTGGAGCATTTATCAATACGGTGAGTTTGGCTACGGCGGCATTGCCGTGGGTGATGTGAACTGGGACGGGCGCTGGGATGTCGGTTATGGGATGCATCACAACTATGCGTCGGGCGACCTTGGTGACGATATGCTTGAGGTTGCGCTGGGCGATGGTACTGGTCGGATGTGGACCGCCTGGGATGATGGGCTAATACCGGGTGGAACGGTCTGGGGCATGTTCACGACCGATTTTGCCGACGTTGACAATGACGGCGACCTCGATATCGGTTCATGTTCGTTCGGTTCGGGGGTGGGGCTGCGGGTATTTCTGAACAATCGGGACGGTACCTGGACCCAGTCCTTCGGCCTGGTTGGCAACCGTATCAACAGCACAATGGAGTTTCGGTTTTGTGATGTGAATGGCGACGGCAATGCCGATATTGTCGCTGGTTCTGCCGGGCCACCGGTCTATTTGGGGGATGGCACCGGCAACTTTGTTGATGGCTCCACTGGTCTGCCACGGTCAGATTATGGGCTGAACGGGATTTCTGCCGGTGACATTGACAATGATGGCTGTTGCGAGGTGGTGTATGCCACTTCCAGCGGGGGTATCGAGGTCTGGGACTACAATCTGGGCTTGGGCCGCTGGCAGAACATCTCGACCGGTTTGCCCACCGCCGGCTCGCTGCGGGCGGCGCGTATCTGTGACATGAACGGCGACGGTTATGGCGATGTCGTGGCGCTGGGCGGTGGCGCAACCACGGTCTGGCTCGGTAATGGCGGTGCGAGCTGGACCCAAGCGGCGACGATCACGACACCATCACCGGGTACCTACTCTGCTCTTGTCACTGGCTGGGACTTTGACCATAACGGCCGGCCCGATATCGCTTTTGTCACCCGTGAAGGTTCCTGGCCTAGTGACAACAATGTGCTGCACGTCTTTGCCGAGACCACGAGCGCAACTGTTCTTTCTATCCGGCCGGTCTTTCCGCGCGGCCGGGAGAAGTTTGCCGCTGGCTCGGTGCAGTTCGTTGACTGGTGGAGCAGCCGGCCGGACACGGCTGGGGCCTGGGTTAGATTGGAGCTCTCAACGACCGGCGATTCCGGGCCGTGGACGGTGATTGCCGAGTCGCTGCCGGACGGCGGTCGGTTTCAGTGGCTGGTGCCTGTGGGTGTGGTTTCGCCGGACTGTTACATCCGTTACACGCTGCTGCGTTCAACCGACAGCGCAACCGCTATCACGCCCCAGCCGTTCGCCATTGGCGATACAATGACTGGAGTGGTCGAACAAGGCACTACTCACCAGCTTGGCACTGACCAAGCAGTGGTCTTTGATGCCATTGGCCGCTGGGTTGGCTGGGCTGACGCTGGTCGTCTGTTTTCTCGTACTGCGAATGCATCGCGGCTACGGCCCGGCGTCTATTTCTTCGTCTCGCCAGCGACCGGTCGCACCGCCAAGGTTGTAGTCTTGCGCTAGTGCCGGCGGAACTGATCTGGCGCGTTCACCGGGCCCGCGAGAACCCGGGTAAGACGGTTGCGGTTGTTGCCTTCATCGTGCTGCTACTTGGTTTCTCGCTCGTCTATTTCGGGCTGGTGCTGGCGTTGCTGGCAGCCCTGATTCTCTTTGTTGCCCTCAACGCCTATTTTCTGCCGATTACGGTGCGGTTCAGCGACGGGGGTATTGATATTGACAAGCGGCTCTTTCGCACTCACTACGACTGGGGGCAGTTTCGGAAGTGGTATCGGACAACCGGCGGCATCGTGCTCTCACCGTTTGCGCACAAGACCTACCTGAACAACTTTCGCGGGGTCCATCTGCTCTTGCCCGAAGACCCAAGCCCGATAATCGCCTACCTTGAACAGCGCTTTGCGCCGCAGCAACCAGACGACCGGCTGCGGCTCGATGACCCAGCGGAGGACAAACCTCAAAACCCATCGCCGCCTGCGGGTTCTGCCCCGCTTCCTTGACTTTGTCCTGCTGCGGGCTAACATAACCGCTAAGGAGCACAGTTAGCGATGAAACCCGACCGCAAGCCCCAGAAACCGGTCCAGCCGAAGGCACCGAAGAAGCCGGCGCGACCGATGATTGCTCTGACGAAGAAGAACTATCTTTTGCTCGGGCTGGGCATCCTCGTAATCGGTGTCGGCTATATCAGCCTTGCCCGGGGCTCGATTACGCTTGCGCCGATACTGCTCGTGCTCGGCTACTGCGTCATCGTGCCGGTCGCGCTGCTTGTCAAATGACGCGCCGCATCGCCGGCAACCAGGAAATCACCAAGCTAGTTGCCAAGCTGGCCCAGGAGATAAGCCGGGCCAATCGCCAGATTCAAGACCTTGCGCTGGTTGGAATCAAGCGCCGCGGTGTGCCGCTGGCCCAGCGGATTGCGGCACGGATGAACCGTAACCGTCGGGTCAAGGTGCCGGTCGGCAGCATTGATATCACCCTCTATCGTGATGATTTGCAACTGGTGGCGGAGACTCCGATTGTCCGCGGTTCGGAGATTGACTTTGACATCAACGGCCGGACCCTGGTGCTGGTTGACGACGTCCTCTATACCGGCCGCACAGTGCGGGCGGCGCTGAGCGAACTACTGGACTTTGGCCGGCCCCGGGCAATCCGGCTGGCCGTGCTCTTTGACCGTGGCCATCGCGAGCTGCCGATTCAGGCCGACTATGTCGGCCGAGTACTGCGGACTAGGCCGGGCGACATCGTTGACATCTATCTGATGGAGACCGACAGCCGCGAGGGCGTTTTTCTCACCCGACAATGAAACTGCGGTCAAGGCACCTTCTTGGCATCGAAGGACTTGACCGTTCCGAGATTGAGACGATTCTCGATCAGGCCCGGGTGTTTAGGGCGGTGCTCGACCGGCCGATACCGGTGGTGCCGGCCTTGCGCGGCCGCACCTTCTGCAATCTCTTCTTTGAGGCCTCAACCCGCACCGCCACATCGTTTACCCTGGCTGCCAGCCGACTGAGCGCTCAGGTCGTCAACTTCAGCAAGGCCACCTCCTCGGTGGCCAAAGGCGAGACTTTGCTCGATACCTGCCGTAATATTGAGGCAATGCGGGTGGACGGCATCATCGTCCGCCATCCGTCAGCCGGCGCGCCGCACTTTCTCGCCCGCCACATCCGCGCCTTTGTGGTCAACGCCGGCGACGGTGCTCACGAACATCCCACCCAGGCTCTGCTCGACGCCTTCACGCTGCAGCAGCGGCTCGGTACGTTGCGCGGCCGGCGGATACTGATTGTCGGCGACATCGCCCACTCGCGGGTGGCCCGGTCGAACGTCCACTGTTTTCGCAAGCTGGGGGCGCACGTGGCGGTCTGCGGTCCGCCAACCCTGATTCCGCCTTATTGCGAGAGTCTCGGCTGCGAGGTTTTCTACCGGCTCGACCGAATTCTCTATGAGGTTGATGTTGTCAACATGCTGCGCATCCAGCAGGAGCGGATTGGTGCCGGTACGTTGGCATCACTGCGTGAGTACCGCGAGCTTTATGGTCTGACTGCCGAGCGTCTCGCAAGGCTGAGGCCAGAGGTGGTCGTGACCCATCCGGGCCCGGTCAACTGGGGTGTGGAGATGGACTTTGCGGTGGCCGACCACCCGCAGGCGCTGATTATGAATCAGGTGACTAACGGCGTGGCAGTGCGAATGGCGGTGCTCTTCCTCTTGGCGGGTGGCGAGCAGTCAGAACCGGAACGAGATGACTAGACAGTCAATTCCCAAGCCCGGGCCCAAATCGCCGGCGGCAAGCGCTGGCACCAGTAATACGAGCCTCAGGCCGCGCGCGGTCTCTCGGTTGCTGCTCGTTGGCGGCACCGTTATTGACCCGGTTGACCGGACGACGCGGCGTGCCGATGTGCTGGTTGAGGACGGCCAGATTCGGGCGGTCGGGCTGAATCTGAAGGCGAACGGAGGGGAGAAACTCGACTGCGCGGGCAAGTACCTTTCACCCGGCTTCCTTGACATGCACTGCCATCTGCGTGAGCCGGGCCGCGAGGATGAGGAGACGATTGCCACCGGCGCGGCAGCAGCGCTGGCAGGTGGCTTTACGCGCATCTGTCCGATGCCCAACACCGAGCCGCCGATTGACGATGCTGCCTGGGTACGGTTCGCGATTGAGCGGGGAGAGATGGCCGGTCTGGCCCGAATTCACCCCATCGGCTGCTGCTCCAAGGCGAGGCAGGGAAAAGAACTGGCTGAGCTGGGGACGATGCACGCTGCCGGTGCGGTCGCATTCTCGGACGACGGCGCACCGGTTGCCAATCCCCAACTGCTGCGACGTTGCCTTGAGTATGCCAAGGCGTTCGATGTGCCGATTATTTCCCATTGCGAGCTACTCGAACTCGTCGAGGGGATTGCCAATGAGGGTCGGGTCTGCGCGCGGCTGGGGCTGAAGGCGGTGCCGGCAGTTGCCGAATCAGCCCAAGCCGCTCGGGACATCATGCTGGCGGAAGCCACCCAAGGCCGGCTCCACATCGCCCATGTCTCGGCGGCCACGACGGTTGAGATTATCCGCTGGGCCAAGAACCGGGGGATTCAGGTCACAGCCGAAACCTGTCCGCACTACTTCACGCTCACTGAAGATGCGATTGCCGACTTTGATACAAACTGCAAGGTCAACCCGCCGTTGCGAACTGAGGCCGACCGCCGGGCGATCATCAAGGGCCTTGGTGATGGCACAATTGACGTAATTGCTACCGACCACGCACCCCATCTTGCGGGCGAGAAGGACGCAGAATGGGATGCCGCGCCACCGGGCATGATCGGCTTGGAGACAGCGTTCAGCCTCGGCTACGAGGAACTGGTAATGACAGAGCAGCTCGGCCTTGCTGATTACATCGCCAAGCTGACGGTCGCGCCGGCCCAGATTCTCGGCCTGCCGGTAGGACTCATCCGCGAGGGGGCAGTGGCAGACCTGGTTGTGCTTGACCTTGGGGCGAGCTGGGTCTATTCGGCTGACCGAATCCGTTCCCGGTCCCAAAACACGCCGTTCATCGGTCGCACTCTGCACGGCCGGGTCACGGCGGTGCTGCTCGGCACCAGGCTCTTTATCCTCTAGTCAGACGTCAGTTTGACTCAGCCCCCAGCCAGGGATACAATCACGCCGCAATGAAGCTAGCTGTCGGCGCAACCCGAATGCAGCTACTGCGCCTGAAGAAGCGCTTGGCGATTGCCCGGCGCGGGCACAAGCTGCTCAAGGACAAGCAGGAAGAGCTGCTGCGCCGGATTCTGGCCTTGGTGGCCGAGATTCGCGAGCACCGGGCTCGAGTTGAGGCAGATATGGCCCGCATTCTCGGCCGTTTTGCCTTGGCCCGGGCTGCCTACGGCCCGGCTGAGCTGGCGGCAGCAGTGATGCTGCCGGCCAAGCGGGTCACGGTCAACGCTACTACCCGACCGGTGATGAATGTCCGGGTGCCGGTATTTGCGAAAGAACTGGTGGGTAACACTCGCTGCTATGGCTTCAACTTCACCTCTGGCGAACTCGACTTTGCCCTAGAAGAGCTTGACCGGCTGCTTGACTCACTGCTGATACTCGCCGAGAAGGAGAAGACGCTGGAGCTGCTCGCCGATGAGACCGAGCGCACCCGGCGGCGGGTCAATGCCCTCGAATTCGTACTCATTCCCAATATTGAGGAGACGGTCAAGTTCATCAACCTGAAGCTGGCTGAGGCTGAGCGCGGCGACCTCACCCGGCTGATGCGGGTGAAAGAAATAATCCGCGGCGAGACTTGAACGTGCGGCGCGCCCACCGACTCCGGGCTTGGCTGTTCTTAGTCTTCTGGATTATCGTCACTGGCGTGCTACTGACCGTTCCGCTGCGCCGACCGCCGGATGTGATTCAGCGCGGCTATGACAAAGTGATTCATACCGCCCTTTTCACGGTGATGGGCGTGGCGGCCCAAGCAGCGGCACCGTTTGTCTCTTTGCTGCTGACAGTGCCGGTCGCG
Organism: Caldifarciminota bacterium; assembly: GCA_965649295.1. Taxonomy (GTDB): domain Bacteria; phylum Hydrothermota; class Tepidihabitantia; order Tepidihabitantales; family Tepidihabitantaceae; genus CBFGKH01. The sequence continues at coordinate 43,610 of CBFGKH010000008.1, read as the reverse complement.
GTGGGGCTGGAGTATGTCCAGAAAGAGCTGCCGGACCGGAACTTCAGCCTCGTTGACCTGCTCGCCAATCTGACCGGCATCCTGCTCGGGCTCACCGTGTTTGAGCTTTCGACCAAGCTCTTTCGTCCCTGATGAGTGCGGCAAAACAGACCCGACCCAAGGGCACGCTTGACTTTGTACCGCCGGATTCGGTAAGGCTGCGTCAGGCTGAGGACCTATTCCGCCATGTCGCCGGCCGGTTCGGCTTTCAGGAGATAATTACGCCGACCTTTGAGCATACCGAGGTCTTTGTCAAGTCGTCGGGCGAGACCTCAGATGTCGTGACCAAGGAGATGTACCGGTTCCGCGACCGCAGCGATCGGGACCTGACCCTGCGGCCTGAGGGCACGCCGGGCGTTGTCCGGGCCATCTTGGAGAATAACCTACGCTTGCCCTGTCGGCTTTGCTATACCGGCTCCTACTTTCGCTATTCCCGGCCACAGAAAGGCCGGTATCGGGAGTTTCACCAGCTCGGAGTCGAGGCCATTGGCGAGGCGAGCCCCGAGACCGATGCCGAGGTCATCTACTGTGCCACCGAGTTCTTCTCCCTGCTCGGCATCACCGGCATCGTGACGCGGATTAACTCGATTGGCTGCACCAGTTGCCGGCCCCAGTATCGGGAGAAGCTTGTCGCCTTCCTTGCTGACAAGCGGGCCGAGCTTTGCGAAGACTGTCAGGTTCGGCTCGATGCCAACCCGATGCGGGTCTTTGACTGCAAGGTCCAGTCGTGCCAGCAGCTCGTCGCGCCGGCACCGCGGCCGAGCCAGTTTCTCTGTCCGGACTGCGCGGGCCATTTTCAGGCGGTGCAGGCAGCGCTTATGGCCCGCAACCTTCAGTTTGTCCTTGACGACCGCTTGGTGCGCGGGCTTGACTACTACAACCGGACCACGTTTGAGTACACCTCGGCGGCAATCGGCGCTCAGGACAGCCTTGGTGGCGGCGGCCGCTATGACTATCTTGTGCGCTCGTTTGGCGGGCCGGATACGCCAGCCATCGGGTTTGCGTTGGGGCTCGAACGGACTCTGCTTGCCCTGCCACCAGCACCAGCCGGGCCGCGGCGCCACCTCTGCTATGTTGTCTGGCTGACCGAGAAAGAGCTGCCGGCAGCCCGGGCCCTGGCCGACAAGCTGCGGGCCGAACGGATTCCCTGCCGGATTGACTACGATGCCCGCAAGCCGGCCCGGCAGTTCAAGACGGCTGATGCCGACAACGCGGCCTGCTGTGTTATCGTCGGCCCGGACGAGCTGGCCAGAGGGGTCTATTCACTCAAGGACCTCGCCACCGGCAATCAGTCCGAAGTGCCGGCAGACATAATTGGTCCTGAGGTCCGCGCCCTGTTCCGCGACTAGCAAAAAGATACAGCCGCTCTTTGCGGCTGACCGATGGTCCTAGGCGATAGTTCGGCCTACGTTGTCGCCGCGAGCACAAACTCGCCGAGCCGGAACTTGCAGCCCTCGTCAATCAAGGCCACAGCCGCACACCAGCGGCCTTTCGGGCTTTCCGGCAGGAAGAGCTCGATGACGGTTGAACCGGTCTCGCCCTCGACAACTAGGTGTTCCTTGACGCCGTAGAGGCCGGCAAACTTTGGTCCACCCAGATACGCGACCTCGGGTTGCTCGCCGTGGGGCCAGGCCAGCAGATAGAGCCGGCAGGTGCCGCTGGCACCAGCTCGCCAGTCGTAGTCGAGCTCGAGCCGGCTGGCTGAGCCGTAGCGAAAAGGCATCGTCACCAGTAGTCTTGGTTCTGGCCCGATGTCTTCGGGTAGCAGGCTTTGGGCCTGCTCGGCCGTCATCGCCAGAATCGGCTGCGTGTAACCGGCCGGAACCGCGGTGGGCGCGGTCTCGTCAGCCGCACCGTCGTCGCGGGCAGTGATTGTAATCTCGAACTCGGATTTTGGCTGTGCCTGCTGCTTTACCTCGTTCAGCCACTCGTCCCAGTCACGCTCGCCTCGCGACTGGGCGTGGGCGTTGCAGAGGGGCATCAGGTTGTCAACCGAAGTGCGGCCGCCGCGGGAGAGCGGGATACGGTGGGCCAGGGTTTCGTGCTCGCGATAGCAACCCGGCACCGCGCAGATTGTGCCGCGAATCGCCAGCACCGCCTCTTCGATTTCCTGGGTCCACTTGTCGCTTTCCAGCCAGGCAAAGCGGTCTTCGTGGGGAGTGGGTGGGTAGTGGACGTTGCCGCAGACCGGACACTGAGCCTGAAGGCCGATTTCCTCCCATTCGGCAGTGCACGGCTTCTCGCACTGAGGACAGTTATAATGCCAGCGCACCATCCCCTCCACTAAGAGCCGGCGTAGCAGGCGAGTCCATCATTCGTCCGTTACTATGATGGCAGAACCTGGCCGGCTGTCAAGTTGATGAACCGGTCAGAGCTGGCGGGCGGGCGGATGGAAGACCAGGCCGCGGCGACGGTGCCATTCTGCCGGGTCCTCAAAGTAGGCGGCGACCTCAGCCGCCTCCTGGTCGGTCAGCAGGCTGATTTCGCGCGGCACCTTGGCCGAAAAAGCAGCTTCCCGATTGGTCAGCGAGTAGAGGCGAACACCGGCGGCGGCCAGCTCCTCGGCGCCGTGCTGCTGCCGGTCAAAGATAACAAAGCAGGAGTCAACTACCCCGCCCTGCTCGCGGATGGCACTGATAACTCGGGCCTTGGTCCAGCCGTGCACCAGGGTGTCGTCAACCAGCAGCACGCGCCGCCGGAACAGCTCATGACTCTTGGCGCCCTCAAAGAGGCTGGCTTCGGGATAGCGGCGCTGACGCCGGGCGTAGAACATTGGCTTGGCCAGCTTCTTGGCGAGCACTGCGGCAATGGCAATACTACCCGCTTCGATGCCGCAGATGGAGTCGAATTCAAGGTTGCGCAGCAGCAGCGCGGCCGAGCCGAGCACAAAGTCGTTGACCGCTGGATAGCTGGCTAGACCCTTGACGTCAATGTAAATTGGGCTGGAGTTGCGGCCCTCGTCAACCCGGAAATAGGGGCGCAGGTCGCCGAGACTGACCTTGATGGCGCCAATCTGCCAGAGAATCGCGGCGACGGTTTCGGCCAGGTTGGCCGACATCACCCGGCGAATTTGCTCGAGGTCGGGCCGGACAATCAGTTGCTCGCGCAGCAGGCGATAGACCATCTGGGCCTCAGCCGGAGCGAGCTCGATGCCAATCCGTGTCTCATCGGCGTCATAGACGAAGTGGATTCGACCGGCCCGGCTGTCAGCCGCCAATAGCTCGTAGCTTTCGGCATTGGCCTCCCGCTGCCGTGGTCCGAGTGAAACCGACTGGCGGTTGACGAGCTGGCGGTAGGTGGCAAAGAAGTCGGCGACGAGCGCGGCGACCTCGGAGTATTCGAGAATGTAGGGCGTACTGGCGCGGACGAGCCCGGCTTCAATCTCCAGTTCGTGCAGCGGTACTTGATTGAGTTTCATGGCCGAAGCGGCCGAGCAGCGCTACTCTTTAGCGCCGCGCTTGAAGTTCTCGAACTTGGCGCTGTAGAAGAAGTTCCAAAGGGCGCGGGACTTGCGCTTCAGTTCGGCAAAGGAACCAGAGTTTTCGAGCACAAAGTCGGCCCGGCGCCAGACCTTGGCATCAGGCTCCTGCAGCTTCAGCCGGGCGCGGGCCTCTTCCTCGGAAAGGCCAGCCTCGCGCAGGCGGGCGAGCTTAGTGCGCTCCGGAGCAGTGACAAGGATGGAGACATCCATCTCCTTGTCGAGACCCCAGGTGAAGAGCAGGGCGGCATCAACCACAACGAGACCTTTCTTGTGGCGGTCTATCTCCCGCCGAATCTTCTCAATCAGGGCCGGGTGGGTAATCTTGTTCAGCTTGAGGAGATTGGAGCGTGAAGCAAAGGCTTTGCGGGCCAGTGCCCGACGATCAATCCGGCCGGTCTTGCCCAGAATATCGGTGCCAAAAGCCTTGACCAGGGCCTTGGTCTGGGGCGTGCCCTTGGCCAAGAGGGTCCAGCCGAGCGCGTCGGCCTCGATTATCTTCGCGCCGTAACGGCGCAGCTCGTTGGCGACAGTTGACTTGCCAGCACCGGTGTTGCCGCCGATACCAATCAGCAGGCGCTCGCGGGAGAGTTTGCGGTCAAACATCTTCGTCGCTTTCGCCGGACAATGCTGGGCTGCCGGTCACAGGACCTTGGCCTCCTCGTGCAGCAGCCGCACCACTTCCGGCACAGTCTCGGCTGGGTCGCCGTCGAGGACGCGGCCGGGCTTGCGGCCGGGCGGCAGGCGGTCCTCGATATACTCAAGCCGGCGCGTGAGCAGCTCCGGGCCGATGCCCAGTGCAGCGGCATCGAGTACCGGAATCTCCTTCTTCTTTGCGGCCATCATTCCTTTGAGGCCGGGCAGCCGGGGCTCGACCCGGGCCTTGCCGACCGTCAAAAGACAGGGAAGTTGGGCCTCGACAATCTCGGTGGCGCCTTCGATTTCACGATGGGCAACCACCACGCCCGGAGTGCCGAATCCGGCCTCGACGATAAACGAGACATGGGGAATGCCAAGAAAGTGGGCGACCGCTGCCGGCACTGCGGCCTGGTCGTCGTCAATCGCCTGCTTGCCGCAGAGAACGACATCAAACGGCGAGCGCCTAATCGCAGCCGCGAGCAGCCGGCCAATGGCCAGCGCGTCAATGCCGGTAAAGGCCGGGTCAGTGAGCTGCACCGCATTGTCCGCACCCATGGCCAGGGCGGTGCGCAGGGCGACTTTGACGCGCTCCGGGCCGAGACTGACAACAGTCAGGGTGCCGCCGTGCTGCTCCTTGGCCCGCAAGGCGACCTCCAGTGCATACTCGTCAAAGGGGTTGATAACCCAGTCAACTTCGCTTGTGTCAATAAAGCCGGTCTGAGTGTTGACCCGAATCTTGGTTTCGGTGGACGGCACTTGCTTTAGGCAGACGGCAAAGTTCATGCCTCAAACCTCCGGACCAAGAGGCAGGCGTTGTGGCCGCCGAAGCCGAATGAGTTGGAGATGGCGGCGCGGATGGCGCAAGGACGGGGGCCGTCCTTGACAAAGTCGAGGGTCACGCCGTCATCCGGGTGCTGGTGGTTGACGGTCGCGTGCACCTGTTGGTGTTTCACCTGCAGGACCATCGCCACGAACTCCATCGCGCCGGCAGCGCCGAGGCCGTGACCGATCATTGACTTGGTCGAGTTGACGGCGAGGCGGGCGGCATGTTCGCCAAAGACGGCGTTGATGGCCCGTACCTCAGAGGCGTCGTTGAGCGGGGTTGAGGTGCCGTGAGCGTTGATATAGTCAATATCGGCTGGTCGAAGCCCGGCCTCGGCAATGGCGGCCTGCATCACGTTGATGGCGCCGGCAGCCTCGGGGTCAGGCGCAGTGATGTGGTGGGCATCGGCGGTAGCGCCGTAGCCGGCCAGCTCACAGTAGATTGGTGCTCCCCGCTGCTCGGCGTGATCGAGTTCTTCGAGAACATAGATGCCGGCACCTTCGGCGATGACAAAGCCGTCACGGTCGCGGTCAAACGGCCGCGAGGCCTGTTCGGGGGCGTCGTTGCGCTTGGACAGGGCGCCCATGTTGGCAAAGGCCGCGACGGTGAAGCGACTGATCGCCGCCTCGCTGCCACCGGCGATGCAGACATCGCAGTCGCCGGCAACGATATGGCGAAAGGCGACGCCGGTGGCGTGGGCACCGCTGGCACAGGCCGAGGTGGTGTCGTAGTTGGGGCCGCGCAGGCCATAGCTGATTGCAATCTGGCCGCAGGCCATGTCGGGAATCATCATCGGAATCAGGAGCGGTGAGACCCGGCGCGGCCCTTTCTCCAGAAACTGGGTATGCTGCGCCTCCCAGGTCTGAATCCCGCCCATGCCCGAGCCGACGATTACCCCACACCGGTCCCGGTTCTCCTTACTGAAGTCGAGCCGGGCATCGGCCACGGCCTCAGCCGCTGCGGCCAGCGCATACTGGGTGAACCGGTCGGTGCGGCGGGCCAGTTTCGGGTCAATCCGCTGGCTTGGGTCAAACCCCTTCACTTCGGCGCCAATCTGCACCTCCAGGTCGGTCGGGTCGAACGCGCTCAGGCGGCTGATGCCGGAGCGGCCGGCCAAAAGATTCTGCCAGAAGGTGGGAACGTCGTTACCGATGGGGGTGACCGCACCGAGGCCGGTAACCACGACCCGGCGCCGGTGGGGAGCGGCTGCGCTCATGCGGCTGGGCAAAAGAAGCTACTTCTTCTCAGCCAGCTTCTTTTCGAGGTACTCGACCGCCTTGCCGACGGTGACGAGCTGCTGCGAATCTTCGTCGGGAATCTCAACCCCGAACTTCTCTTCAAAGGCCATTACGAGTTCAACAATGTCGAGCGAGTCGGCACCGAGGTCGTCCACAAAATGGGCAGTGTCGGTGACCTTCTCGGGCGTCACATGGAGCTGTTCTACAATGATGTTTTTGACATCATCAATCAGAGCCATCAGTTCCTCCTGCGGGTTTTCGCAGCCGGCCTTCCGGCTGGGCCGTCATTAGGACAGATTTTGCAGACGTTAGCAGTGTATCAACATGACAAAGAAAAGTCAAGGAGAAAGGCAGTAGGTTCGGACTAGCCGGTCCCGAGGTCGAGCAGCTTGAGGCCAGACCGGGGGTCGAGAGCCCGGTAAAGTCGCTTGGTACCGCTGACCAGCGTAAGTTCAGCGGTCACGGTGACCTCGGCGGCAAAGAGGTGGCCGGCGTAGCAGCTCAGCCGCGGCCCGGCAATGACCGCGTGGATATGGGCAACCGGGTCAGAACCAGCCCAAGCGGTGTTGCCGACCAGGGCGGCAAGCTCATAATCGCCGCGAAACCGGCGCTGGCGATAGCTGCGGCTAGTCGGGTCGAACCAACCCAGCACGATGTTCTTGGCAGCGCCGATGCCAGTCACCAGCCCAGACCGCACCCGGTTCTGGCGAAGAAAGTGGGCGAGGGTGGTGATGACCTCCTCGCCGGGTTCGAGCTTGAGCAGCCAGTAGGAGCCGTTCTTTACTGCCTTCATTCCTGCGCTCCTTTCGCCGCCGCGCTGGCTTGGTCGGTTGCGGCTTTCCCCCGCGCCCGCTCTTTCCGAATGTAGCGGCACTTTGGGTAGCCAGAACAGGCGACAAACGGGCCGAACCGGCCCTGCCGCTCGACCAGTCCTTTGCCGCACACCGGACACTTCTCGTCCAGCGGCTTCGGTTCAGCACCCTTGACCCGCACGAGATACTTGCACTCCGGATAACCCGAGCAGCCGAGAAACGAACCAAAGCGGCCGCGTCTGGGTACGAGCGGCTTGCCACAGCGCGGGCATTTGTTGTCGGCTGGCGGGGAGCTCGTCTCCTTCTTGATGTACTTGCATTCCGGGTAACCAGAACAGGCGACAAACGGGCCAAACCGGCCCTGCCGCTCGACCAGGGGCCGGCCACATTCCGGGCACTTCTCGTCAAGGGTCTTAGCCGGTTCCTTCTTGATGTATTTACAGTCCGGGTATTTCGAGCAGGCAATGAACTTGCCATACCGGCCCCAGCGCTCGGCCAGTTTAGCGCCACAGACCGGGCACTGCTCGTCGAGCTCGCGGCTCAGGTCCTGACGGATATCGGCAGCGCCCTCGGTAACTCTGTCCAAATCCTCTTTGAAGGGCAGATAGAACCGGTTGACGACCGTTCGCCAGTCCTCGGTTCCTTCCTCGATACCGTCGAGCTCGCGTTCCATCTCGCGGGTGAAGCCAAGCTCAAAGACATTGGCAAAACGGGGTATCAACACGTCATAGACCGTCATGCCGAGCTCGGTTGGGTAGAGCCGGCCTTCCTTGCGCTCGACATACTTCCGGTCAAAGAGCACCGAGATAATCGTCGCATAGGTTGAGGGCCGGCCGATGCCGTTGGTTTCGAGCCGCTTGATGAGCGTTGCCTCGCTGTAGCGCGGCGGCGGCTGGGTAAACTTCTGTTCAGGCCGGAACTCGGCCAACTTTACCGCTTCGCCGGCAACGAGCGGTGGCAGGGTCTTTTCCTTGTCCGGGTCGCCATAGACCTCCTCACAACCGGCAAACCTCCGGCGCACGGCATCGGCCCGGAACAGGTACTCGCCAGCAGTCACTTCGACCTCGGTCAGTTCATAGATGGCATCGGCCATCTGGCTGGCCAGAAACCGGCGGTAGATAAGGTCATAAATCCGGAACTGGTCCTGAGTCAGATACTTCTTCACCGCGGCGGGTGTGCGCTCGATACTGGTTGGTCGGATTGCCTCGTGGGCGCCCTGGGTGCCTTTGCGGTCAGGGTAGTGGCGTGGCTTCTCTGGCAGGTAATTGGGGCCGTAGTCCTTGGCGATGAAATCGCGCGTCGCCGCGACAAACTCGTCTGCCACCCGGAACGAGTCGGTGCGCGGATAGGTGATAAGACCGGCGGTCTCCTTACCCAGGTCAATCCCCTCAAATAGCTCCTGGGCTGCCCGCATTGTCCGCCGGGCAGCAAAGCCGAGCCGCTGGGCAGCGTCCTGTTGGAGCGTGGCGGTGATAAAGGGCGGCAATGGCCGGCGCGGCCGCTGTCGCTCCCGGACAGCGCTGACGCGGCAGTCGGCCTGCTCAAGGGCAGCGCCAATCTTTGCCACCTCGGCCTCGCTCGTGAGCTTGAAGTCGGCGCCGCCGATTTTGGCCAGTTGGGCCTCAAACGTCTCCCCGCTCGCCCGGGCAAAGAGGGCGCGGACAACCCAGTATTCCTGCGGCTGGAAAGCGGCAATCTCCCGCTCGCGCTCAACAATCAGGCGCAGGGCAACGGTCTGCACCCGGCCGGCTGACAATCCGCCCCGGACAATTTTCCACAAAAGCGGCGAGACAAGATAGCCGACCAAGCGGTCGAGCACCCGTCGGGCTCGGTGGGACTCGACCTTCCTCATATCAATATCGGTGGGGTTGGCAAATGCCTCTTTCAGCCCCTTGGGAGTAATCTCGTAAAACAGCACCCGCCTAATCTCTGGCCCGGCTGCTTGCGCTTTGCCTTTTGGCTCTTGGCTCTTTGCTTCTGCCTTTTCTCCTGCTGCCCCATTGCTGACCTCGAACGCGACCGAGTACGCTATCGCTTCTCCCTCGCGGTCCGGGTCACAGCCGATAAAGACAGTCCGCGCGGCCCGGGCTGCCGTTTTCAGCTCATTGATGATGGGTGCCTTGCCCCGAATCCGGATGTACTCCGGCTCAAAGCCGTGTTCGATATCAACCCCGAGCCGGGACTTGGGCAGGTCGGCAATATGGCCGCGGGACGATAGCACCCGCAACCGGTTGTGCAGTAGCCGCTGAATCGTATGCGCCTTGGTTGGCGACTCGACAATCAAGAGGTCACGCAGCCGCTTTGTGGCCTTCTGCTCCTCGACCGGGTTCGGGCTCGTCTCAGCCACAGCAGCGGCCTTCTTGGCCTTCGATTTGACCGTGGTTATCTTAGCCATCGCGGCGCAAGAATATAGCCAGCCTGCTGGCTGTCAATATCGCTAGCAGTGGCCCCAAGGCGGGGCAGCCGGTCTAACGCATTGTCAGACTGATAGTTATCTGATAATCGCCAAGACAGAAGAAAAACGCCCTAGCCAGCACTTGAGCAGCGAGAAGCAGCCGCGGTGGCAACATGCCAAGAAGTCTTCATTCCTCAACCCCTCCTGATTGCTGCGTGTTGCTAGAATTTCGGCGTTGCATGGCCTTTACGAAGCGCGTCCAACGGCACAAGCTCGCCTTTTGTACTCCAGAAGTGCCACGCGGCCCAGCCGTTCACTGCGTGACCGACAACGGCCCGCGCGGCCGAGCTTGGGGAGTAGTATACGCTTTTGCGTAGCCGGGCCCAGTCGGCGCTCTCACGGCTGAAAACTATGGTACCGTTGCTGCGAACGTGCGCGATGTACTGCTGCCCCTTGTGGCTGAGCCTGATGTGGAACCGCTTCTTAGTATAGGAGGCAAGAATGGCCTTGCGGCTCTCATCGACCTCTTGCCCCGACCGCCGCGTGGCGGCCGCCTTGAGTCCGGCTCGCGCCGCCACAGGATTGGCGGCTGTTTCGGCCCAGTCCGTGATCTCGTCTACCTTGCGACTCAGGCTGGCCATTAGGCCATGACGGAACTTGCTGCTCAGGTCTTCGGAAGCGCGAAACTTGCCGACGACCCGATTGCCCCTCGGCGCGGCTATGCGCAGCACCAGCGACTCCAGTTCCTTGAGGTGTTCATCGCCGGCTGTCAGGTAGATGCTAAACCTGTCCCACTTTTTTGCGTGGCGGTCCCGAAGATGCCTGCGCAGGCGCGAACGCAGGTTGCGGGCCAGTCCGACGTAGTACAGCCGGTCACCGTTGTATAGCGCATAGACTCCATTCTTGCCCCGGAGGAAGTCGCGCAGGGCTTCGGGGAATTCTTCCAACGCTGCCCCTGCAACGCGCTCAAGGTGCTGTACAACCAACACCGTCTGGTGTTTCATCATCGTCGGCCCCCGGAATCACGGTTTGTAGTCGGCTGCAATTTCATCGTTGTTATTGCATACCTGCAAACGTAGTCTTAGAACGCCGCGAAGTGAAGTCAATGGGCAGGCCGACTGCGGCGACCCACCTGTTATACAAACAGCGGGCTGGTTTTGTGCAGGGAATCTTTGCTGGCGGCGTGACGGCGAAGTATAGAGTTAGGCCACGGGCCGGTGATGGCCAAAGCTGGTCTAAGCGGCAATTTGTCAACCAGATATCGCCAATGGCACCAACCACCCTAGGGCGTCCCGGGGATGGTCTCCGGAGTGGTCTTTGAAGGTGTCTGCGGATGGGCTTGCGACCGCGCTCGGGGACGCGTTTGCGACTGTCTTTCCGACCGGGCCTTCGGCAGAGATTCTGATTGAGCTTGCAACGGCCCTATGCCCCGGGTCTCTCCGTCTGCTTTCGAGGGGGCTTCCACTTGAGCTATCGCCGATGCTTGCGAGAGTGCCTGCCGGCAGCTTCGCGGCCGGGCTTATGGCGGCCTTTGCGACCGAGCGTCCCAACAGGATAGTCACCAAGAGGGACGCAAGAAGAGCTGTTTCGGAGAAAGACGGACCTTGTGGTTACCGCTCAGTCCGCTAGCCGGGAACTACTCTTCGATGATGACGACAGCGGTGGCGTAGTCGTCGAGATGGGAGATGCTGAGATGGACGCGGCGGCTGCCGAGAATCTCAGCCGCGCGGCCGGTGACGCGGATTGTGGGCCGGGTGCGCTCGTTGTCAACGATTTCGACATCGGTCCAGTTGATGGCGCCGCGCAGGCCAGTGCCGAGCGCCTTGGAGAAAGCCTCTTTGGCGGCAAACCGGCCGGCATAGGACGGCCACTTGTTGCCAAGGCTTTCGCAGAACCGAATCTCGGCCGGGGTGAAGATGCGGGTGCGGAATCGGGTTGGATAGCGTTCGAGCGCGGCCCGAATCCGGCCGACCTTGACCAAGTCAGTGCCGACGCCAAAGACGGCCATTGTTCACCACCAAGGCACCAAGCACACCAACCGGGGCTGAGCAGGCAGCAGGCTGGTCTGGTTCAGGCAGGGTGTGTCTTGGTGTTGAATCAGACGCATCGCTCACCACGGCCGCTTGCGGGACTTGGGCCGGGCCTCGCGGCGGCCCGGTCGGGCACCAGACCGGTTGAGCTTCTCGATAACCGGGATGAGCTGGAGGATGTCGTCAATCTCAAAGTCGGCGCCGGTGTTTTTGGTGCCAAAGGTGTCGCCGTAGCGGGCAAAGACAGTGTGCATGCCGATGCGGCTTGCGCCAACGATGTCGCGTTCGGCCCAGTCGCCGACCATCACCGCCTCTTCCGGCTTCACGGCCAGTAGCTCCAGCGCCTTTTGGAACGGTTCGGGCGCGGGCTTGCGTACGCCGGTGTCGTCAAAGGTGACGACTGCGTCGAAGAAGGCGTCAACGCCGAGCGAGCAGAGCCGCATCCAGGCCTGCAGTTTGGGCGCGTCAGAGACGACGCCGAGCCGCAGGCCCATCCGGCTGAGCTTGAGCAGGGCGATACGGACATGGGGGTAGGCGAGGAGCGTGCCCTCGCGGGCGCGGCGGTAGGCAAGGATGCCGTTGGCGAGAATCCGGTAGTCAATTTCGCCGAGCACCGCGGTGAGAAAGTCGTCAAAGACCTGCTGGTATTCGATGCCCTTCTCTTTGTAGATGGCGTCAATCTGGCGGCGGGCCTGACGGGGGGTGAGGTCGAGCCCGGCGTCAATCATCGCCTCGATTGCCGTGTCCACTGCCGCGTTTTTCATTTTCATGAAGTCAACGAGGGTGTTGTCAACGTCAAAGACCACGGCCTTAATCATTCGTCACCTCCAAAAGGAAGATAACCACGAAGAACACAAAGCCACAAAGGTTAGAGGACGACACGACTGATTCCGTCCTTGATGCGGGTTGAGTTGAAGTTGATAAGCAGGCCGAGGCGTCTGTTGCTCAGTTTGAGGTAGGTGATGAGCTGCGCCGAGTGAATCGGCGCGAGTCGGTCCACGGCTTTGACCTCGACGACGAGAGCGTCGTTGACGAGCATGTCGAGGCGCAGACTGGCATCGAGCTTCTCTCCGTCATAGCAGATGGGAACAGCGACCTGCGTGGCGACGCAGAGGTCGCGCTTGCGCAATTCGTGAGCAAGACACACCTCATATACCGATTCAAGCAATCCCGGGCCGAGAGCGCGATGGACGCGATAGGCCGCGTCAACAACTTCGCTGGCGATTCTTTCGAGTTCGGCCGGGACTGGCGCGAACCCTGACTGCTCGCTGGTAATCAATATCTTCTTAGTGTCGCTGTGCTCTTTGTGATTCTGTCCAAGCCGTTCTGCTTCGGCCCCACGTCGGCCCTATGTCCTCTTAGTGTCTTTGTGTTCTTTGTGGTTCTTCTGAAACCCCGGCCGCAGGCGGTGGTAGGTGTCGGCAAGGTGTTCGCTGATGACCTTGGTCTCAGCCAGAATGGGCATGAAGTTGGTGTCGCCGTTCCAGCGCGGCACGATGTGGAGATGGACGTGGCCGGCCACGCCCGCGCCGGCAACTTGACCGAGGTTGGCGCCGAGGTTGAAGCCGTGCGGGTTGAAAGTCCGGCGCAAAATTGTCAAGGAGCGGCTGACCAGTTGCATCAGTTCGGCAGTATCGCCGGGCAGCAGTTTCTCCAGTGTGTCGGCGTGGCGCACCGGTGCCACCATCAGATGGCCGTTGTTGTAGGGAAACCGGTTCATAACGACAAAGGCCCGTTGGCCCCGGTAGAGAATCAGGTTCGCTTCGTCGTCCTTGGCGCCCCAGAGCCGACAGAACAGGCAGTGGCGCCGGTCAGCCGACGGCTTGTTGCCGCCGGCGCAGTAGATGTACTCGGCCCGCCACGGCGCCCAGAGATTTTTTCTCATCGGAAGAGTCCCAGTTGCTGGCCAGGCTCGCCAGTGCTGGTCGGATGGGACGGTACTGGTCCGGGCAGAACCTTGATGATGCCAAAGACGCCGTCGTAGCCGGCGATGGCAGTGACCTCGCCGCGCCGCATCCGCTCGATGCCTTCGGCCACCTGCTCGTTGTGGCGAGCAATCTCGGTAGTCGGCACGTCGAGCAGGATGGTAAACTCCGGCCCCAGGTCCTGAACCATTGCCTGATAGAGCTTGGTAACCGCCGCGGTGTCGCGGCCCACCCCGAGCGCCTCGGCGATAATCTCTTCGAGCGGCACGAGATGGCGGTAGGGTATGACATTGGCCGGTACCTGGCCAGGCCGGCGGTCGGCAAGTTCCTCGACGCGGTGGAGCACGCCGATGGTCAGTTGCCGGCCGCAGATTGGACAGAGATTGTCGTGGGCGAGCGCGTCTGCCGGTGCCAGGCTGACATTACAGGCGCGGTGGCCGTCGTAATGATACTTGCCCTCTTCGGGAAAGAACTCGATCGTCCCGAGGAACCGCTTGGGGTCCTTCTGCTTCAGGGTGTCGCGGATGGCATCGTAGGCCAGCTCGCAGTCAAAGATGTTTGCCTCGCGGCCGAGCCGGTTCGGCGAGTGGGCATCAGAGTTCGAAACCAGCGTCCGGCTGTCAAGGGCCGAGAGCCGCCAGTTCATCGGCGGGTCGCTGGAAAGGCCGGTTTCAACCGCAAAGACCTCGCCGGCCAGGTCGCCAAAACACTCCTCAATCGAGTCGAACCCCGAATTGGAGCCGAAAAGCGAAAACCAGGGTGTCCAGATATGGGCCGGCACCAGAAAGGCGCGGTCGTCAATCTCAAGGAGCTTGGCCAGTAGGTCGCGCGAAGATAGGCTGATTGTCGGCCTGCCATCAGCGGCAAGCTTGCCGTAGCCGTCCAGCCACTTAGTCAAGGCAGCGGCAGTCTCAAAGCTCGGCACAAAGACGATGTTGTGAATCCGGCGCAGCCGGCCGCCCTGGCTGTAGATGCCATTCAGCTCAACATTGAGAATAAAGTAAGTGTCGTCGTGGACAAAGAGGCCGTTGCCGACCGGCTGCAACTGTTCTCGGAGCAGCCGGAACCACTCGGGATGGGTGAAGTCGCCGGTGGCAACCAGCTTGATGCCCTTGGTGCGGGCCGCAACCGCGAGCGAGGGAATATCCATCTCGCGGCTGGTGGCGCGGGAGAAACGGGAATGGATGTGGAGGTCGGCAATGAACCGCATCGTTCGCCATTCTAGGTTGCCCGCCGGTGCAGTCAAGCAAACAGAAGTGGACGGAAGGCCGGTTCGTCAGTGGTCGAGGGGTGAGCGGGCGACGACCATCATCCGGGTCGTGAACTGGGCCACCGGCAGAAACGAGCCGTGCTGAAAGAAGTGGCTCTCCTCAAATCCGGTCTGTTCGAGACAGCGCCTAACCTCGTCAATCCGGTAGGCGCGCTCCTGATGAATCTCCTCAAACTTCTGGCCGACCTTGCCCGGCTCCGGCTGCTCCCAATAGGTAAGGTGCAGGGTCGAGACCCGCGTCTCAGTATCGTAGGAGTTCTCCCAAACCGAATAGACCCCGCCCACCTCGCGAATCGTGCTTCGGCTGCCCCAGTATTCGGCCAAGCCGAACTCGGTGTTCATATCAAAGACAAAAAGCCCGGCCGGCACGATTGCCCGGCGCACACAGCCGAAGCAGCGAATGAGGTCGTCCTCGGTGAGCAGGTAGTTCATGCTGTCATAAAGACAGATAGCAACGTCGTGCGGCACCGGCACGGTGAAGTCGCGGATATCGGCCCGAACCGTCTTCACCGGCAGGTTGCCGCGCTTGGCCTCCAGTTCAGCCAGCATCTCGGGCGAGCGGTCAACCCCGGTCAACCGGTAGCCGCGCTCGGCGAGCAGCAATGTCGGAATGCCGGTACCGCAGGCTAGGTCGAGAATCGAGCTCGGTGAGCAGCCGAAGCGGCGGAATATCCGTTCGAGATAGTGCACCCAGCCGCGATAGTCAACATACTTGGTCATGAAACGGTCGTAATGCTTGTGGAAACTGGTGAAGGGCTCGCGAATCATCGGCTACCGGCTGGCGATTGGGGCCACTAGCCGCCGCACCCGGCCTTGACCGGGCCAGAAGTAGTCAACCCGTTTCTCGCGGACATCGGTTCGGCTCAGCACACTGGCCCGGCCATCCCGGTCAAGCGCGTGAATCATCACCGCGCCGGTAAAGCCGGCCCGCAGTTCCTCGAGGTCGGCCATCGCCGCCGCCACTGCCTCCTCGACACTCACACCCTGCTTCATATAGAGCACCACCGAACGGGCAGTCGCGCAGCGGATGGTCATCTCGCCGACATGGGTGCAGCCACAGGCACCGTAGCGATTGTCAACATAGAGTCCGGCCCCAATCACCGGCGAGTCGCCAAGCCGGCCCGGATAGCGAAAGGCCCAGCCCGACGTGCTCGTGGCACCGGCAAGGTTGCCCTGACGGTCAATCGCCAACATCACAACCGTGCCGCCGGCCTTGCGCGTTGACCGCCAGGCATAGCCGGCAAGCGGAACCTCGTTCAGCCTCCGGCACTCGGACTTTGGCACGTGCCGTTCGAGCCAGCGGCGATACCGCGCCCGACTGCTTGCGGTCAAAAGCTCGGCCTGCTCAGCCCCAATCTCGGCCGCAAACCGGTTTGCGCCCTCGCCGACGAGCAAGACATGAGGCAGCCGCTCCATCACTGCCCGGGCAACCGTAACCGCATGCAGGTAGCCGCTAAGACAGCCAACCGCGCCGGCAGTCAGGCTGCTACCGTCCATCACCGCTGCGTCACAGGTCACCTGCCCGAGCAGGTCTGGCAGCCCGCCGCGCCCGACTGAATTGACAGTCGGACAGGCCTCAACCCGACGAATGCCGAGCTCGACCGCGTCCAGCGCCGACTTACCGGCCAATAGCGCCCGAACTGCCGCATTGACACCGACGCGGCCCTCGCAGTTGGTAAGCACAACCACGCTAGAGACGATAGAACCGGTCGCCGCCCCGGTCAAGCCAAGCCAGCGATGGGGTGACGACAATTGAACTAGGACTTGCGCAGATGGGCGGGATGCTGTATAATCTAAGCGCATCCGCGGTCTGGGTTCCCAAGGAGCCAGGCCGCGGGTCTTATTGCTTTTGAGGAGGAAGAGATGCTGGTAATGGGTAGCAGGTCTGCGCCGGGGGAATGGCAATGCGCAGCCGCTTTCCACCTAGTCCGACAACCGAGCACCAGTCGAGCACCCGAATGCGGGAACGGTTGGTGTTCGGCTGCCGACTGCCAGCAACGTTGGCCGGTTAGAGACCTGGGATGAATGAGGGGAGGTATCGTGAAGTACCGGGGATACGCAAGGGTGGTGCGTCGCAGTAGTCTACGACGCGGATGTCAGCCCGCCGGACGGCCGCTGGAAGAGCCCTGGCGAGTGCTGGGTAGGAAGCTCGCCCCGTTGCTGTGGCTGACGCCGAAAGGCGAGCGCCGCCACAGCAACTGCTGGGTATAGCAGTTCTGATTCTGGCCGGGTCGGCGCCCGGCTTTACAGGGCGAACGGCGGGCTCTACCCTTAGGGGCTGTGATTCGCCGCATGGTGCTGGCGCTAGCATCATTGCTCGCCTGCGGTCGGGCGCCAACCGGCCGGCAGCCAGAACCGGTGCATTTTGCCCGTGAGGCGGTTTGGATGAAGGTGAGGCCGGGAATGATGGAAGTGAGGGGGACGTACTATTTCAAGGTCAGGGCCACAAAGCCGCTGACCGCGCTGATGAGTTATCCGTTCTACATTGATACTGACTGTCCCTATCCGGATTCGGTGGATATTATCGGGCACGCCTACACTCCCAACGATACAGCAGTGACGTTTGTGATGCGGTTTTCGCCGAACGGCGAGGATTCGTTTTCAGCTTACTATCGGCAGCGGCTGGGCAGTCGCCAAGCCCGCTACATTGTCACGAGCACGCGCCGCTGGCAGGCGCCGATTGACACGGCTGAGTTCCGAGTTACCGTGCCGCTAGAATTTGAGGATGTGGACCTAAGCTACGAGCCGGACAGCGTGGTCTGGTGCGAGTCGCTGGTTGACTACTATTTCACGCGCCGCCGGTTCTGGCCGGATCGAGACTTGATAGTGAAGTGGTGAGAGAGTAACGAACGAGGCAGAGAGGAGCATCGCGGCGGCCAGGTGGCCGCCGCGACCGTTACTAGTAGATGATAAACTTGCGACAGAGCGTGCTGCGGCCGCGTAAAAGTCGGACAAAGTAGATGCCGGAGCGAAGATGGCTGATGTCTAGTTGCCAGTTGCCGGTGCCAGTAGCGGCAAGGAGGGAGCGACCGGACTGGTCAAAGACCGTCAGATGGCCGCTGCCGGTGACGGCAAGGCGGCGGCCATGCTGACTGATGTCGGAAGCAAGCGGATTGGTTGTGGCAACAGCACTGATGCCGAGGCGGGTGAGAAGAATGTCAATGTTCTCGGCCCAGGTGTTGGCGGCGACAGTGACCGATTCTGGATAGCAGCCCGGGATACAGGTCGAGTGCTGGGCGCGGATGAAGAATGTGCCCGGGCCAGTGGGATGAAACTCATAGCGACCAAGGGAGTCGGTCCAGGCGGTCAGTTGTCCGGCCGGACAATTGGCAGTGACCATTGCAGTTCTGACCGGTAGGCCGCGGTCGTCGCACACAGTGCCGCGGATGCCGCCGATCGTGTCGTCGTTGGGTGCAGCAAAGGTTGGGCTTGGGTCGGTGTACCAGGCGAAGTAGTCAGCCGGCTCGCCGCCAACCCAGCGCCGGCTGTAGTAGAGAGCGGCTGAGGCGCCGGCTGGTGGGGCGAGGCAGTGGAAGTAGGTAGAGCGGAGCGGATAGCCGATTGCGTCAACCGGCGTACCCGTTTCGTCGAACAGGACGAGTGAATCGGTAAAGTCGCCAAGGGTCAGACCCGGACTCAGGTTGGTTTCGTCGAGAACGACATAGCTTGTTGAGTCGGTAAGGACAAGGTGAGCGTTGACGGTGCAGAGACCGGCATCGGTTGACAATCGCCAGTTGTAGAGGTCGATTGGGAATGGTCGTTGGGTGTTGATGGCGCGAAGTTCGATTCGTTCCAGCGAGTCTGGAGCGGTCTGTAGCTCGCTGAAATAGACCTCAATCACCGGGTTGGCCAGCGTCAAGCCGAACGCAAGCAGGACGGAGACGGCAATCAGTAGGTGGCGCATGGGCACCTCCTAATACCATTCTAGGCAGGCCAAGAATCGTGTCAATAGGTTCCAGCCAAAGCCGCGGGCTTGACCGGATGGGTAGCGAATGTTATACCCATAAAGCGCTAATAGCTTGACATTTTGTGGGTTTTGGGCTATAACAACGCAGTGATGCGCAACGCCGCTGCGGCGCGGCTGGGTCGGATTCCGCCGTATCTATTCAAAGAGCTTGATGACCTGAAGGCGTCGGTTGGTGGTGATATTATTGACCTTGGTGAGGGCAGTCCAGACCTGCCGACGCCAAAGCCGATTCTGGCCGCGTTCGCCAAAGCCCTGAAGAAGACCGAGAATCATCGCTACCCGACCTATGCTGGCAAGCTGTCGTGTCGGGCTGCGGCTGCTGGCTGGTACCGGAAGCGGTTTGGGGTCGAGCTTGATCCGGCAACTGAGGTGGTGATGCTCTTGGGGTCGAAAGAGGGTGTTGGCCATCTCATTTGGGGCACTTGCGGCACCGGTGACACCGTGGCAATCGGTGACCCGGCCTATCCGGTCTATCCGAATCAAGCGCGGCTGGCTGGTGCAACACCGGTGATGCTGCCGTTGAAGGAGGAGAACGGTTTTTTGCCCGAGCTGGGGTGGCTGGAGCGGCTGCAGAGTATCAAGCTCCTCTGCATCAACTATCCCAGCAATCCAACCGCGGCAGTGGCACCGTTGTCGTTCTACGCCGAAGTGGTAAGGCTGGCCCGTAAGCGCGGCTTCTTTGTCGTCAACGACAATGTCTATTCTGAGCTCTATTTCGGTCGGGAGCGGCCGGCGAGCATTCTGCAGGTGCCGGGCGCCAAGGACTGCTGCATCGAGTTTCACTCCCTGTCGAAGACGTTCAACATGGCGGGCTGGCGGATTGGGTTTGCGGTGGGCAATGCCGGGTTGGTGGCAGCACTACTGAAGATAAAGCAGAATACCGATTCTGGGCCGTTCGGGGCGATTCAGGACGCTGCAGCCTATGCGCTGCGGGCTGGCGCCCGGCTGGCAGCGGCCAATCGGGCGGTCTATCTTGAGCGACGAGACCAATTCTGCGACACGCTGGCCAGGTTGGGTTGGGAAGTGCCTAAGCCGGAGGCTACCTTCTATGTCTGGGCGCGGGTGCCGGGCAGCTACCACAAACCAGGTGGCAGCCGCGTTTCGGCGTCGTTCGAGTTCACTAAAGAACTGCTGGCCAATTGTCGGGTGGTCTGCGCCCCGGGCGTGGGTTTCGGCCAGGCCGGTGAGGGCTATGTCCGGTTTGCGCTGGTGGCACCGAAGGAGCGACTGGTGAGGGCAGCTGAGCGCATCGGCCGCTGGCTGGGACAGGGCTGCTAGATGCCGCTGGTTATTCAGAAGTATGGCGGCACATCGGTGGCGAACATTGACCGCATTCGCAATGTCGCCAGGAGGATTGTCGAGACCCGGCGGTCGGGCAACCGAGTCGTGGTGGTCGTATCAGCAATGGGCGCGACTACCGATGAGTTGACGCGAATGGCATATGCGATAACGCCCAATCCCCAGCGACGAGAACTGGACATGCTGCTGACCGCTGGGGAGCGGCAGACAATGGCCCTGGTCTCGCTGGCAATCATGCAGCAGGGCGAGGAGGCGGTGTCGTTTACTGGCTCGCAGGTGGGGATTATTACCGACCGGTTTCATTCTGATGCTCGGATTCAGGAGATTCGTGGCGACCGACTGAAGGCGGCCTTGCGGGCCGGTCAGATTCCGATTGTTGCCGGATTCCAGGGTGTATCGGTTGACCGTGAGATTACTACGCTTGGTCGTGGCGGTTCCGATGTCACGGCCGTGGCGCTGGCCGCAGCCCTGAAGGCAGATCGCTGCGAGCTGTACAAGGACGTTGCCGGCATTCATACCGAGAACCCGAACGAGTTTCCGCAGGCCCGGCCAGTCCCACGGATCTCGTTTACCGAGCTGGCAGAATTGGCCGGGTCAGGTTCAGAGGTAATTCATCCGCGGGCCTGTGCCCTGGCTGAGAAGTATCGGGTTGAGCTAGTGATTCGGTCGTCGTTCAGCGAGGAGAGTGGAACCATGGTGAGCAAGCTGGAGAAGATGGAGAAGGCCTTTGTCCGGGCAATGACCCACAGTCACAAGCTTGTCCGGCTGACCTTGGCCGATGTGCCCCGCAAGAAGAAGTGCCTTCATCAGGTTGTGACGAGGCTGGCGTCGGCGCGGGTGCCGGTGTTACTGTTCAATCACGGGGTGCATCACGGCGACGTGTTTGACCTTTCGTATATCATTCCCGAGTCGCAACTGGAAACGGCCCGGACGGTGCTTGGCCGGCTGCTGCGCGAGGTGCGGGCTGCTCGGCTGGAGGTGAAGGACTCGCTCTGCTCGGTATCGGTTGTCGGGCCCGGCGTGGGTAGCGACAGTGAGATTGTCCTCGGCACGCTTGAGACGCTGCATCGTGTTGGCGTTCACCTTGACGCGTTCGCAACGTCGGAGACCAGACTCACCTGCTTTATGGAGCGCAAGGACCTGAAGGTTGCTACCGCGGCGCTTTTGGCCCGGTTCCGGCTGACCAAATGAGCGAGCCTCAGGGGTCGGCCGCGCCAGTTCCGACCGTTCCAACCAGCGCACCAACTGATCCGGCCCTGGTGGTCGAGGCGCTGCTCTTTGCGGCCGATGAACCGCTGGGCGCGGCCCGCATTGCCAGCATTGCCGGAATCCCGATTGATGCGGTGGCAGGGCTGGTGGAAGAGCTGAATCGGGTCTATGCCGAGAGCGGCCGGACGTTTCGGGTACACAAGGTGGCGCAGGGCTATCAACTGTACACGACTGCTGCCTATGCTGACTTTGTGCGGCGGCTGTATCAGTCGCAGCAGGTGCAGCGGCTGTCGCGGGCCGCACTCGAGGTGCTGGCGATTATCGCCTACAACCAACCGGTCACCAGGCCGGAGATTGAGAAACTGCGGGGGGTTGACTGTTCAGGGCCACTGCTGACGCTGCTGGAGCGGCGGTTGATCTCGACGGCCGGCCGGGCGCATCGGGCCGGCAATCCGTTTCTCTATCGTACGACACGGGAGTTTCTGCGTTACTTCGGCCTAGAGAGTCTTGATGACCTGCCGCGGATGGAGGAGTTCGGTGAGTTCATGGCCGGCCGCGAGGCTGAGGCCGAGTCAGCGGCAACCAGGTTTGAGACCCTGGCGGTTGATTACAGCGTCCGGGACGGAGCCGCCGAACCGGTGCCGCCGTCCGACCCTTGACACCGTTCGCCAAACTTGTCATTGGTCTGCTTGGCGCTAGTGCCCAGCGGCTGATGATTGCCGAAGAAGCGATCAGCCAGAGGTTTGGCCAGATTGAGCTACGCAGCCAGGACATACCGTTTGACTTCACAGACTACTACAAAGCCGAGTTTGGGTCGGGACTAATCCGGCGCTGGATCGGTATCGCTGGGATGGTTGCTCAGGAGCGACTGGCCGAGCTAAAACTTGCTTGCGGCCAACTGGAACAGGCCCTGGCAGTTGCTGGCTGCCGAACCGTGAATATTGATCCTGGGCTGCTGACGCTTCACTCGCTGGTGCTAGCTACCACCAAGGCCCATGCGCACCGCATCTATCTGCGCGACGGCATCTATGCCGAGCTGACGCTACGTTACCAGCATGGCCGCTTTGAACCGCTGGATTGGACATACCCTGATTACCGGAGCGGGGTCTGCCACGAGTTCCTTGGTCGCTGCCGCGCGCGACTGACTGACGAAATTGGGGTTCACTGCCGAGACACGAAGGCACCAAGTAGAGCCAAAGGCGCCAATGATATTGGAGCCGGCCAGAAGGACCACCAAGAGGTAAAGACAGCAGCTGGGGACAAGGCACGAAGCAGCGAGACCGCCGGCTAGTAGTCTGATTGACATCAGCCGAAGGGCAACGCTAGACTGAAGCCAATGAAGCAACTGCGCTACTATTTCCTGACTGGCATTGCGGCACTGCTGCCGGTAAGCGTGACGATTTTGCTGTTTTATGTCATCGTCACCTGGGCGGGCGGACTTTTCCGGCCGTTACTGGAGCATGCGCCGCTGATTGAACCGCTGCCGGACTGGGTGGCGACAGTGATGGGTTTTCTGTTTCTGCTGATAGTGATACTGGTGGTTGGCGCGATTGCCTCGGGCGTGCTGGGTCGGTATGCGTTGGGCTGGTTTGACAAGATAATGCGCAGCATCCCGGTGGTACGCGAGGTCTATGGTTCGGCTCGGCAGCTCACCGATGCGGTCTTTGTCAAGCGCAGCTCCTTGCGCAAGACGGTGCTGGCCCAGTATCCAAGCAAGGGGCTCTATGCACTGGGGTTTGTCACCACCGATGAGAAGTTTGTGCTGCCGGACGGGCGCGAGGCGCTCTGGGTCTTCTTCCCGACAGCACCGAATCCGACCACCGGCTGGCTAGCCATTGTTCCGGCTGAGGACACGACCGAGACCGGAATGTCAATTGAGGAAGGACTGAAGCTCGTGGTCTCGGGTGGAGTAGTGCGGCCGGAGGCGGCATTTGGAGCTAGGCCGGCCCGACTGGAACAGTCAGTCGCCGACAAGACTCCATCGCAGCAAAACCAGTAGCACCTTACCAACAACTGGTCTGGCGATGTGTTGCCGCTGGGCAGCAACGCTATCGGCTAGAGCTGGTTATTGCTGGAGCAGGAAGTTGAACTAGAATTGGACCATGAAAGCAAGACTACCAGAAATTGGCAAGATATCCCAGAAGGTCTTTGAGGAGCTAATCTACCCTAGGCTCGGCGCGCCGAGCCGCAATCTCCTCGTGGGCCCGAGGCACGGTGTTGACTGTGGCATTGTTCGTGTCGGCAACCGGGCCCTTGCCTTGACCACTGATCCGGTGGCGATTGCGCCTTGGTGCGGCTGGGAACGGGCGGCCTGGTTTGCGATTCACATCCTACTATCGGACGTGGTGACGAGTGGACTGCCACCGCGTTATCTTACAATTGACTTGAACCTGCCGCTGGAGACTACCGAGGAGCAGCTGGAGATTGTTTGGAAGACAATTCATCGCGAGTGCCGGCGCTATGGAGTGACGATCGTGACCGGACACACTGCTCGCTACGGCAACTGTGCGTTTCCGATGGTCGGCGGCGCGACGGCAATTGCTGAGGGTGGACTGGGGGACTACGTGGCGCCAGAGTTTGTTCGACCTGGTGACCGCATCATCGTTACTAAGGGGCCAGCCGTCGAGGCCGCGGGTATCTTTGCGGTGATGGCTACGGCTAGGCTAGAGCAGGAGTTCGGTACGGCATTTGCCAAGCGGGCGCAGAGATTGTTTTGGCAGATGAGTGTTGTTGATGATGCCATGGCCGCAGTGAGCGTGGGCGTGCGGGAGCGGGGCGTGACGATGATGCACGATGCAACTGAGTGTGGTATCTGGGGCGGGCTTTATGAGCTGGCGCAGGCCTGTGGCCTTGGCGTCAGGGTGGAAAAGGAGAAGATACCGGTGTTGCCCGGTGTTATCGAAATCTGCCGGCTGTATGGCATTGATCCCTACAAGTCAATCAGCGAAGGAACTCTTATTGCAACAGTACGGCCGAAACAGGCGGCGAAGGTGCTGGCTGTGCTGGCCAAGAAGCGGATACCGGCAGCGGACATCGGTGAGGTGACGCGTAAGGGAATGGTGCTGGTTGAGGCAGGCTGCGAGCAGAAGCTGGAACACCCGATTGTTGACCCGTTCTGGAACGCCTACTTCCAGGAACTGGCCCGAGGAACGCGAGAATAATCGTTCCTGCGAGCTACGGTTTGTGCTGGTCGTGTGAGTCCTAACTGGCCCCGCCCCTGAGTGTAAGGCTGGGCTTTGGTTGTTGCGTCCTTGATTCGGTCTGGGCACAGTAGTATTCTTGCAGCCAGTGGCCCACATCTCCGTTATCTTGCCGGTCTATAATGAAGAGGCGGTTGTTCCGGAGCTGTACCGGCGGCTCAGCCGGTCGCTGCAGCCACTGACCGACGACTACGAGTTAGTCTTCGTTGACGACGGGTCGCGAGACCAGACCTGGTCGGTTATTAGCAATCTTGCCCAGGGTGACCAGCACATCAAGGCGCTGCGTTTCAGCCGCAATTTTGGTCAGCATTATGGTATCACTGCCGGCCTTGACTACTGCGACGGTGATTGGGTGGTGGTGATGGACAGTGATCTGCAGGACCGGCCCGAGGAGATACCGAATCTCTATGCCAAAGCGCAGGAAGGCTATGATGTGGTCGTTGCGCGGCGGGGCCGCCGCCGCGACTCGGTTTTCAAGCGGCTGGCAGCGTGGTTTTTCTACAAGCTCTTCAGCTATCTAACCGAGACTCGTTATGACGGCCAGGTCGGCAATTTTCGGATTGTCTCGCGTCGGGTGGTCCAGAACTATCGCCAAGTGCGTGAGCAACTGCGGTTCTTTGGCGGAATCGTTGACTGGCTTGGATTTCCGCGCACGAGCATTTCGGTGCAGCATGGCGAGCGGGCTGCTGGTCGCGGTTCCTATAATCTGCGGCGACTCTGGCGGCTGGCCCAGGATATTGTGATTGCCCATTCGGACAAGCCGCTCCGTTTGGTGGTGCGAGTTGGCTTTCTAATCTCGCTAGTGGCTTTTGGCTATGGCGTCTATGTGGTTATTCGGGCCCTGCGGCACGGAGTGAGTGTTGCTGGCTGGTCGAGCTTGATTGCGTCGGTCTATTTTCTGGCGGGGATTATTATCTCGATCCTCGGCATCATCGGTATCTATTTGGGCCGGACTTTCAACGAGACCAAACGTCGGCCACTATATGTTGTCAGCGACTGCATCAGGCTTGAGAAGGTGAGGCGGCAATGAGCGAGCAACGGTTTCGAGCCATAAGCAGCGAGACTGAATTCGTTATTGCTGACCGAGTCGGATTTGGTCGGAATGTGACTTTCGGCCCGAACTGTCGTCGGGTGATAATCGGGTTCGGCACCGAGCTCGGCGATGACCTCTACATTGATGTGCCGGAGCTTTCCATTGGTGACTACGTGAAGATTCATCGTGGCGGTTTGATTTATGGCTACCAGCCCTGCCGCATCGGCCACAACTGCTGGATTGGTCAGTCAACCATCATTGACTCGATCGGCGGGACGACGATCGGTAACAACGTCGGCATCGGGGCGCAGTCGCAGCTCTGGTCACACATCAAGTTCGGTGATACGCTCGCCGGGTGTCGCTGGAACAGTGCCCGTGAGCTGGTGGTTGAGGACGATGTCTGGTTTGTCGGCCACTGCATTGTCTCGCCAATTCATGCCCGGCGACGTTCAATGCTGCTCGTCGGCGGAGTTATCACCCACGACATGGAAGAGAATCACGTCTATGCCGGCACGCCAGCCAAGGACATCACCGACAAGGTTGGTCCACAGTTTGCCGAACGCTCAGCGGCGGAGAAGGTCAGACGTTTTGCCGAGCTCAGTGAGGAGTTTCGGCGTCTGACCGGGATTGGTCCGGACCAGTTTGAGCCGGTGCTGGTTGACGACCTTGCTGGTCGGCAGAGCGATGACCACCGGACTTTCTTCTGTCTTGCCAGCCGGCAATATCTGCCCGCGCGCAGTGAGGCCGAGTATCGGTTTATGAAGTTTCTGCTTTACGACAAGGCTAAGTTCGTACCGGCTAGCTGATGCCGATACTCTATATCTTGCTGACGGTTCTGTTGACGGTCTATGGTCAGCTCGTGGTCAAGTGGCAGGTGGCGCGGGCCGGTGCCCTGCCGGCAGGGTTGGGGGCAAGGCTTGTCTTCCTGCTACGCCTATTGGCCAATCCCTGGGTGCTGAGCGGGTTGGGAGCGGCGCTGCTTGCTGCCCTGTCATGGATGGCAGCGCTGACTAGGTTTGATCTGAGCTTCGCCTATCCGTTTATGGGCCTGGCTTTTGTCCTGGTGCTGGTTTTCTCGGCACTATTCTTTGGCGAGCCGCTGACGCTGGCCAAGGTGGTCGGACTCTTACTCGTTATCGCTGGGCTAATTGTCACCAGCCGCTCCCGCTGATGGTTAGTGATTGTTCGCTCGGGGCCGGCGGCTATAACCCAGTCTGGTTTGAACGGCTGGACCAGATTGAGGCCAGGCACTACTGGTTTCGGGCCCGGGCC
Organism: Caldifarciminota bacterium; assembly: GCA_965649295.1. Lineage (GTDB taxonomy): Bacteria > Hydrothermota > Tepidihabitantia > Tepidihabitantales > Tepidihabitantaceae > CBFGKH01. The sequence goes on along the minus strand of CBFGKH010000008.1, from coordinate 16,981 downwards.
GACCTGATAGTCGCCTTGTTCAGTCGGTATGTCAGGCCCGGAAGCCGGGTGCTGGAGGTTGGTGCTGGAACCGGCGGTGTTGCGGCTCGACTGCACCAGCGTGGTTTTGCCGTGGCAGTCGCTGACCTCTACCCCGAGGCACTGGCGCTAGCCGGACGCAAGGGAATCGTTGAAAGGTATCAGTGTGACGTGACGAGCCTGCCGTTCAACGCGGCGTTCGATGCGGTCGGCCTGTTTGATGTGCTTGAGCATGTGGCTGACGAGCGGACTGCGCTAGGGTCAATCTATCGAGTACTGCGGCCGGGCGGCAGGCTGATTATGACTGTGCCGGCCCACCAGTGGCTCTGGAATCAGAGTGACGTGGTGGCGCATCACTGTCGGCGCTATGAGCTGGCCGAGCTGCGGCAACTGGTGCAGGCGGCCGGTTTTGTCGTCCTCCGCGCAGGGGCATTCTTCTTCTCACTGGTGCCGCTACTGCTTCTGCGGCGGTTTCTCTTTCCCGCTGGCCGCGCGGCCACCCGGGATGCCACTGGTCTGGCAGTTGCGCCGGTACTAAACGATTTAGGGCTGGCAGTGCTCAGCCTTGATCGGGTCTTTTCTCTACTCTTTCAGTTCCGAATCGGTGGCAGCATTGCGCTGGTTGCCGCCAAGCGAGAGGTGTAGTGATGAAGGTTGAGTTCTACCGTCATTCACTGGGTCAGGCTGAGAAGGAGGCGGTGGCCAGTGTCCTTGACAGTATTTTTCTGACCACTGGGCCGAAGGCGCGAGAGTTTGAGACCCGGTTTGCGGCGCGACTTGGTGTCGAGCATTGCGTGGCCCTGTCGTCCTGCACCGCCGGGCTCTTTCTCAGTCTGAAGGCGTGGGGCATTGGGCCCGGTGACAAGGTGATTGTGCCGGCAATGACGTTTGTCGCCTCGGCCAACGTTGTTGTTCACGTCGGGGCAAGAGTGGTCTTTTGTGATGTCGAGCCGCGTACGGGCCTGATTGACCCGGAACAGGTTGAGGCGATTCTTCGGCGCGAGTCAGGGATTCGGGCAGTGGTACCGGTCCATCTCTATGGTCAGCTGGCTGATATTCGTGCATTGCGGGAGCTTACTGACCGCTATGGTCTGCGTCTGCTCGAAGATGCTGCCCACTGCGTTGAGGGTGAGCGCGACGGGGCCCGGCCCGGCCAGGTTGGCGATGCCGCGGCATTCAGTTTTTACGCGACGAAGAATCTGGCCTGCGGTGAGGGTGGGGCAGTCGTGACGCGCGATGCCGCGCTTGCTGAATACCTGAGTGTTGCCCGTCTGCACGGAATGAGCAAGTCGGCACTCAGTCGGCACGAACGGTACGAGCACTGGGACATGGATTTTCCCGGGTATAAGGCCAATCTGCCCGACATTCTTGCGGCGTTGCTGCTGCCACAGCTCGACCGGCTTGAAGAACGCTGGCAACGGCGTAATGAGATTGGCCGGCGTTATGCGGCCGCCTTCACTGCCGCTGGTATCGAGTTTCCGAAAATACTGGCCGGTGCCAAGCATGCCTGGCATCTTTTCACCATCTGGGCACCGGACGGTCGGCGTGATGAGATGATTCGGCTCCTGCAGGAAGCTGGCATCGGTGTGGTTGTCAACTACCGACCCGTGCACCTGACCCGGTTCTACCGCCAGGAGTACGGCTGTCACGAGGGAATGTTTCCAAACGCGGAAGCAATCGGCCGACGCACTATCAGCTTGCCTTTCTATCCGGCACTGACCGAGGACGAGATCGAATACGTCATTCGCACGGTAATCCTCGTTCACCAGCGACTTTCGGCCTGATACTACAGTGCAGCCGCCCGCTACTCGCAACTACCAGAAGTTTCAGACGACCAATCCGGTAGTCCGGCTGACATTTGATCGGTTCTACCGCAAGCTGGGGCTGATTATTGCCGAACTGGCACCGCAGTCGGTGCTCGATGCCGGTTGTGGTGAGGGCGAGACAATCAGGCGGCTAGGGAACCTACTGCCTGCGCAGCTCGTTGGATTTGACCTCAATCCTGACTCGGTCGCCTGGTGCGCGGCCAACTTCCCCGGCCGGCAGTTCTCGGTTGAGGACATCTTCCATCTGCCCTATCCGGATGCGAGTTTTGACCTGGTGCTGTGCCTGGAGTGCTTGAACACTTGGACCGGCCGGCGGCGGCCCTGAGCGAACTCAGCCGGGTCGCGCGGCAGGCCATCGTCGTATCGGTGCCACACGAGCCTTGGTTTCGTCTCGGCAATCTGCTGCGTGGCAAGTATCTATCCCGCTGGGGCGACCATCCCGAGCATATCCAGCACTACAATCGCCACTCGCTGGCGAGATTGCTGGTCAGTGCTGCTGACGTTGTCCGTATTGAGAGCGCGTTTCCCTGGCTTATTGCCCAGTGCCGACCCCGGCGGGCTTGAGCAGACTCGGTGTCGGAACTAGAATGACAGGAGGCCATTTGAGCATCATTCGTTCGCTGGTGCTGATTGCTGCCATCGTGGCAACGGCTGGCGCGGTCCCCTGGCCAGTGCCGCCGCTTGACTCTCATCCGCCACTGGGCAACAACTGGGGCAACATTCAGGACTACGGCGGTGGTCCCTACTTTCACAACGGCATTGATATCATCACGCCCGGTATCAGTGGTGCGCCGGTGTATGCGGTGCGGCACGGCTGGGTCAAGGGCTGGGGCACGATTTCAGCCGAGTATCACTACCGGCTGGCCATCTGCGATACGAGTCCGGAGTTCACTGGTCGCGCACCAGGCTGGCTCTATGCCCATATTGACCCGGAGCGGCCGCACAAGGAGCCCGGCGACGAGGTAGCAGAGGGCGAGCTGATTGGCTATCTGGTGCCCTGGCCAGTGACCGGTTTTGACCATCTCCATTTCGCCCGCATCTCCGACACCGGTGCTTACTGGATGCGGTTTCCGGATGTAACTTGGTGGTTCATCGAGAACCCGCTGCTCTCACTACGGCCCAATATCGATCTGGTATCGCCGGTATTCCAGAACGCAAGAACCGGACAGCGGTTCGCCTTCTGCCGGGACAATTCGAGCAGCTATCTTTCGCCCAACGCCCTCAACGGCGCGGTTGACATCATCTGTCGCTGCTACGATCGAACCGGCTATACGACGCACGACACAGTCTGGGACAAGCTCGCTCCGTTTCAGATTGACTACTCAATCCGCAGCAGCGGCGGTGCGACCGTCGTGCCCTGGACCACGAGCGTTCAGTTCTCGGGCCGGCTTGGCAGCACGAGCGACACGATGCTCACCCGGGTTGTTTACAAACGTGACAACACCTGTCGGTCGCTGGGCGACTACGTCCGGCGTGAGTATTACTTCATCGTCACCAACACCGATGGTGACAGCCTGATTGAACTGACCGACGCCGCTGGTGCTTGGCAGACGAACGCCTATCCGGACGGTGATTACTGGGTACTGGTTCGCGCCAGTGACATCTCTGGCAACACGACAGTTGACTCGATGCTTGTCACCACTGCCAATGGCGTGGCCACCAGCGAGGCAACCGGTCCGCTCCTCGTGCGGCCGCTAAGATTGACCTCAGTGCTCAGCAGTGGGCAGTTGCAGGTTAGCTTTAGCTTGGCCTGTCCCACCGACTGTCGAATCCTGATTGTTGATGCGGCAGGGCGAGTGGTCTGGGAGACGGCCGACCAACGGTTCGAGGCCGGAGAGCAAAAGCTAGCGGTGAGAGCACCTAGTAGCGGTGTCTATCTGTTCCAGCTACTCCTTGGCAACGGCGAGCGCTACAGTCGCAAGTTCGTTGTCGTCCGCTGAGCCGGGCTAGCCGAGCCGGCGGCCACTAATCGCCTCGGCAGCAATGATGGCGCTGGTCCAGGCAAAGTGGAGATTGTAGCCGCCGGTCTCGGCCCAGAGGTCGAGCACCTCGCCGGCACAGTAGAGCCCGGGCAGCCGCCTTACCTGCATTGTCCGATTGTCAATCTCGGTTGGTTGGATTCCACCACCGGTCGCAGTTGCCCGTTCGATTGGCTCGGTTCCAATTACGGCGAAGCGGGTTGCCTTGAGCGCCCCAGCAATCCGCACCGCCTCAGCCCGTGACAACTGGGCCAGTAGCCGAGAAGGGGTAACGCCGGCTCGGTCAAGAAGGACGAGCGCCAGTCGGCGGGCAACAAATCGTCCAAGAAAGTTCCCGAGCAACTGCCGCGGGTGGTCGTTTCGGGCCGCGAGCAGGATGTTGACTAGCTCCTCGTGATTTTGGTCTGGCTGCCAGTCAATCACCAGCTCGACCGGTTGTCCGCGTGCCAGTGCCCGGGCCGCGTAACCGGCGAGATTGAGCACGCTCGAACCAGATACGTAGTCATGGGCAAAGATAAAGTGGCCGCGACCGCTGCGAATCGGCTCACCCGCCACGAGCAGCGTCATCGCTACCAGCGGCTGACTGATACCGGCAAGACCGCCAAGGTTATCGGCAGTCCGTAATGAGGCCAGGGCCGGAAACCAGGGAGTGGTTCTGATGCCCAGTTGCTGGGCCAGCAGCAGGCCATCGCCGGTAGAACCGGTCTGAGGGTAGCTGGCACCGCCGGTTGCCAGCAGGATGTTCTCGCCAGCAACCTTTTCGCCGTCGGCCAGCTGCACCTGCCAAGGGTTCGGCTGGATGGCGCTCACCCGGGCGCCGGTGCGAACCATCCCGCCAGTGCGGGCTATCTCGCGCAACAGGGCGTCGCGCAGACCGGCAGCATCAACCCGTACTGGCCAGACGCAGCCCGTCTCATCGGTCCGAGCGGCAATGCCGAGGCTAGCAAAGAAGCTAATCACCCGCTGATAGGGAACCCGCCGTAGAATCGGCAGCAGCCAGGTAGGGTCGCAGTCAAACCGTCTTACCATCTGGCGCGGTGACTCAACGTGGGTGAAGTTACCTTTGCGCCCGCCGGTCAAGGCGAGCTTGCGGCCAGGCTGGTCGGTGCGTTCGAGCACAATTGCCGGAACGCCGAGTCGGCCAGCGACGGCAGCAGCACAGAGGCCGGCAGCCCCACCACCAATGACCAGTAACTGGCTAAGCTGCCGATTCATAGTAACCTGGCTATATATTCTTCTCTGAATATTCCATCGCGAACCCTACCCGCCGGCCGAGCGTCTAACAGTTTGAGAGCACGGCAGCTCGGTATCAAAAACCGGCTCGGTCAATGACATTGCCGCGACACAGAGCTGTTCGTGACTCTCTCTTTATTCACCGACGATGGTCACGATCAACTGCCGCTGACGCGGCCGGTTGTCAAAATCAAGCAGGACAAGCTGCTGCCAGGTTCCCAGGGCCAGTTGCCCGAACCGGACTGGCAAGGACCGGCTGGCACCAATCAGCGCACTACGCAGATGGGCGTAGCCATTGCCGTCACCCCAAGTCGCATTGTGCTGATAATCGCCGTTCGCCGGCGCCAGTCGTTCCAATGCGGCTTTCAGGTCAGCGACCGCTCCGGGTTCGAACTCGATGGTGGTGATGGCAGCAGTCGAGCCCGGGATGGCGACGCAGGCAATCCCGGTCTGCACCTTTGACCGGCTGACCGCTGTTGCGACCGCAGCGGTTATATCAAGCGTGTCACCGAATCCTTTGGTCGAGACGGTGATGAGCTCGGTGTGCACCATGAACTTGTGAGGATAGCAACTGGCCGGCACCGGTCAAACCGGATGCCGGCCACAATCAAACAGAGGGTCACGACAGGTCGCGGAAGCGGTCACAATTTTATGCGACCGAGCCTGAGGTTTTTCGCTTCCAGCGTGCCCTCTGGAGAATCTTTGGCAACAGTCGTGGCGCCCGCGCCCTTGACATGATTGCCGAATCATTATACCCGGCTTGCTTTTGTCTGTCAAGGGGTAGGGCGTTGGGTCGGGCTGACTAGACCGCCGCGGCGATTCGCCCTATAATCAGCGGCGATGACCACCGCCAGCGCTGTCGAACTGCGCGACCGCAGCCTGCCGCTGCCGGCGCGAATCTTCTTTATCATCGGCGGGCTGCTGCTAATGGTAGTGGCCCAACTTGCCAATCAGAGCGACCGGTTCATCTTTGCTGCCTACGGTCGCGTCTTTGTCCATTTGCCCGGCACGCCGCGCTACGAGTATGTTTACTTTCCGCTCGTCTTAGTACTGATCGGGCTGCCGCTGGTTCTGCTCGGCATCGGCCTTGGCTTCCCGCGGTTCCGTCGCGCCCTGGCCGCGCCTTGGCGCGACTTTCGGATTGCGGCTCCGTTTGTTGCTGCCCTGTTCTATCTTGCCATCAGTCTGGCGCCGTGGGACCCGACCAATCTCAAGCCGCAGGACACCGGTTCGTGGATGGTCTTCATCGTTATCACCGCCACCGGCGGCCTAATTTTGCTCCTGGCCGGGCTCTACCAGCAGCTTGGTTTCCTCGACCGGGCGCTGGGCCGATTCTACGACTGGCTTCAGTCCTTGCCGCGTTGGTCATTCATTGCTCTCGTTGCCGGGACGATGTTTCTACTGGCCAACATCGTCTCCTTCTTCATCTTCGAGCACATCCCCCACATCCAGGACTCAATATCGCAGCTCTTTCAGGCGAAGATATTTGCTTCGGGTCGGCTCTGGCTGCCGGCGCCGCCGTTTCCCGACTTCTTCGACTACACCCACATCATCAACATCCCGCCGCAGACCGGTCACCCGGCTTCGGGCTTTGACGTCCCTAACTGGCCAGGGCCGGAAGGACGCTGGTATTCCCAATACACCTTCTTGCACTCGCTGCTTTTGATGCTCGGGGTCTTTATCGGTGCGCCTTGGATTATCAACCCGCTGCTCGGAGCGATAACCGTTGGCGCAATCTACTTCCTTGGTCGCGAGGTTTACGATGAGCGCACTGGCCGGCTTTCGGCCGCGCTCGCGGCGGTGACGCCCTTCATCGTCAACATGTCCGGCGAGTTCATGAACCACAGCAGCGCCCTGCTCTTTGTCACCCTCTTTCTCCTCTTCTTCTTCCGAACAGTCCGCACCGGCCGCTGGTGGGACGCAGCGCTGGGCGGACTGTTCTGGGGCTGCGCTGCCAATGTCCGCACCTACTCGAGTATCGCCATCGCGGTACCGTTCTTTGTCTATGCCATCCTGCTGGTGGTGCGGCGGCCGGGGCTGCTCAGCCGGTTTCTAGTGATGCTTTTGGTGGCCGGCGCGGTGGCCAGCCTGGTCCTCATTTACAACTACCTTACCAACGGCCATCCCCTGCTCTTTGGCTATGTTGTCAAGTGGGGCCGGGGCCATGAGGTCGGTTTTGGTCGGTCGGGCTGGGGCGATATCCATACCCCGCTGCGCGGACTCATCAACACCGGCCACGACATGAACCTGTTGAACAAGTTTCTTTTCGAGTGGCCGTTGCCTGGTATCCTGCCTGCGCTCATCCTCTTTGCCAGCGGCACCGCCAATCGCCGCGACTGGCTGCTGGCGAGCGTCTATCTGGCGCTGGTGGTCGCCTTCTTCTTCTACTGGTTCCACAATGTTTGCTTTGGGCCGCGTTTTCTCTACGAGGCAGCCGGCCCGCTCGTCATTCTCACTGTGCGCGGTGCCCAGAGCCTGCCAGCGCTGCTGCGTCGCGTCTTTGCCCTGCCCTATGACGACAGCGCTGCCTGGCGACTGGTCAGCCGCAGCCTGGGCATCATCATCGTCTTCTTTATCGCCGGTCTGCCCGGCATCTGGCGCTGCTACCAGAACTACGGTTGGGTCAACGGCAAGCTGCTGCGCAACGTTCGCGCCCTGAAACCAAAGAACGCCCTGATATTCTGCCAGCAGTTTGGCTCCGGTTTCTCGGCCAACCGCATCACCCTTGACGGCGAGATTGTCTATGCCCGCAACCTTGGCATCCTCAACTCGGCCCTGACCATTGCCTACCCGGATCGCGAATACTGGTATGCCAATCAGGACACGCTCCGACCGCTGCCCGGCATTGCCTGGCCGGGCTCGCGGCTGCAGCGTGCACTCTGGGAGATGTCGGCCGCCATTCCCGACTCGATGCTGGCTGGTTACCGAACCCTGCTCTGGCCGTTCCGCGACATTGCGCCGCCGGGCCATGACTCGGCACTGCTCAACACCCGGCTTGCCGACTACCGCGAGGTATCGCGCGAGATATTCTCCGGCCGCCACTACATCACCGACTATCTGCCGGCACTGGCCTGCTGGATTCTGCGCGACGACCGCGAGCACCTGACCATCTTCAGCTACATGGACGATGTTGAGAGCTTTGTTGCCAGCGACATCCGTTTCACCCTGCTCTACGTCACGAGCGACGGCAGCGCTGCCATCTACGACGTCCGGCCGGTCACCGGCAACGAGAATATGGTCCCGGACCGTTCTGGCACCCTGCCCTTGCGCTAGTGGCTGGCGGCAGAACGCCAAACCAGAACGTGAAGTGTCCCCTGCTAGTTGACCTCCATTGTGACTCGCTGCTGGCCCATGTTAGCGGCGAACGCGACCTGCGCCAGCGCAGTAGCACCGGCCATGTTGACCTGCCGCGGCTGCGGCAGGCCGGGGTTAACGGTCAGGTCTTTGCGGTCTGGGTTGACCCCCAAATAGGCCCGGCCGAGCGGCGCGGTTATGTCGAGCGTCACCTCGGTGCGCTCGCCGAGCTTTGTGCTGACCCGGGGGCTGGGCTGCGGCGCGGGCTGGGGCCGGCTGACATCTCTCTTGGCCAGGTTGCGGCCATTGCTGCGGTCGAAGGCGGTCATGCGCTTGGCGGTGAGCCGGCCTATCTTGACCGCCTCTACTCCCTTGGCGTCCGCATCCTTACTGTTACCTGGTGCAACTCCAACGAGCTGGCTGACGGCGGCTGGGACCAGCACCAGCCCCACAACGGCCTCTCGGCCTTGGGCCGGGAAGCAGTACGGCGGATGAACCGGCTCGGCATTATCGTTGACGTCTCGCACTGTTCAGAAAAGGCCTTCTTTGACATTCTCGCCGCCACCACCAAGCCGGTCATTGCCTCTCACTCGGGCGCAGCAGCAATCCACCAGCCCCAATCGCGCCGTAACCTCAGCGACGAACAGCTTCGCCACCTTGCTGCCAATCGCGGGGTCGTCGGTGCGGTCTTTGTGCCGGCCTTTCTCGGGCCGGCCGAGGGCGCGCGGGCCGACATTAGCGACGTCGTTCGCCACATTGACCACATCGTCCAACTCATCGGCCCCGACCATGTGGCGATTGGCTCTGACTTCGACGGCTACAGCGGCAACCTCAACGGTCTTGAAGACTGTACAAGACTGCCAGACCTGCTTAGGGCCCTCGGCAAGCTTGGCTACCCGGAAGCGGCAATTGCCGGCATCGCTGGTGGCAACTTCCTGCGCGTCTGGACCGAGGTTGCTGCTAGCGCCGAATAGCGACGAAAAAGAGCCGGAGGCGGAACTCTCCGCCTCCGGCCCCTAGACCAGCTCGTCGCGTTACGGCGTGATGGGAGCGGTGATGTTGAAGACATCCTTGCGGATTTTCTCCAGCGCCGACCGTACCAGTCCGCGTGCCACCCATTTTTCGAGCAGCACCTGAGCCTCGATTGCCACCGACTCACCCGAGATGCCCTGGCGCGTCAGCCGGAACAGCTCGCGGCCATACGCCAGGTAGAACGGATAGTTCACCGTTGGCAGTCCCAGCCCGTCCAGCACCTGCTTCACCTGCGTCTCCATGTCGGCCAGTTGCGGAAACGTCGCCACCACCGACTGGAGCATATCCGGTCGGAGAGAATCGAGCGTCTCCTTCACCCGCTCGGTGTTGTACTTCGCATTCCAGCGGGCGATGCGCTTCGTCGGATTGCTCATAGCACCCCCTTGTTATGTGCGGGTATCCCGCACCATCCGAACCCTTGCTAACACCGGGAGCCGACCAATCAGGCTCCCTTCACCTCGTTATACACCGTTGATGCCAATTCGGCGCAGTCTTTTTCGCAACAGGGCCAGGGCCCTCTCGCGCAGCCGCGACAGCCGCCAGCGTGACATCCCAGCCCGCTTGGCCGCCGCGGTGAACGAAAGCCCTTCGATATCGTGTAGCGCAATACTCAGCCGGCCTTTCTGCTCCAGTCGGCGGTACTCCTCCGCAAGCAGGCGGCCACGCTCGGCCGAATCGTGCAACTCCTCTGGGCCCGGCACCGAAGCGACGGCCCGCTCGGACTCTTCATCGCTTGACACCAGCCGCGGGTCAAACCACTCCCGGCGCACCTGACCGGCCACATTGCGGGCCTGCCAGCAAAGCCAGGTTGGAAACGACGAACGGCTGGCATCAAACTCGACCAACCGTGCCAGGGCCCGCTCATGGGTTCGCACCGCCACCTCCTCGGCAAACTCCGGACCATAGGCCCAGAACCGCGAGCGCACAAACGCCCGCAACCGGCCATCAGTCGCCAGATAGACCACCGAATACGCCTCAACATCGCCGGCCAGCACCCGTTTCACTGCCTCATTCACTGCTGCGGAACTCAGTTCTCTACTTTCTTCACTGTCCTTACTGCCCTGCGCCCGCATATCCGCCTCCTCGCCAAAACAGCCCTTCGATGCCAGAAGGGCCAGGATACAAATGCCCAATCATCTGACCGGCGAAACACTGAACTACTCTTCTTATTGCTTGACCGCCATATGCCTCGTCTGCTCGCTTGGGGAAAGGGTTTGTCTTGCCGACAGCCTGCGCGTTGGTGCAATTCACAGTCACCTCCCTTTCAAGGTTGTTACTACGGAACACCAGTCACAAAAGACGGCCCACCTTCGGTCAGACCGCTGCCCCTTGTATGGTTATATAATACGGGTTTCCGAACTGCTGGCGAGAACTGGCCGATTTCCGGCGCTATCTCGATAACTCTCTACTTGGTCGTCACTTGCCCACTTGCAGTGGCTCGATTCTGTCTTCACCCGCCACACCAATAGTGCCCTACTTCCAATCACCGACAATCGCCGCGGCAGCCAAGAGTTTAGGATAGTAGAAATGCTACTAGCTTAGTTCTAGCGCCTGTTTGGCTTCGGCTAGATTCTTGGGCGGTGGGCTACAGCTTCACCGGACTATGGCCGCCGGGCGAATCACTCCTCCTCGAAATCGAATGTGCCGAACTTCAGGGCGCGGCAGTTCTCAGTGACGATGCGGATAGTCTTGTCGGGGACGCCGTCAGGTACGGTGGCGCTGATTTCGAGGGTCACCGTTACATCGGCACCAGGCAGCGTGGTGATGTGCTGTAGCACTTCCTGGGCAATCTGGCCAGCGTCTCGGGCCATCCTGTTTGCGTCAAGGCTCACCGTGGCGTGGAACCGCCTTTGCTTCGCTTTTACCTCGGCTGGCTTTGATTCGCCCCTGGCCCCGGTTTCATCTGGCGCCAGACCTTCGCCGGTCGCGGGGATGGGCGTCTCTCCACGCTTCCGGGCGTCCTCGTCCAACTGTGCCTTGGCGATTTCCGGCTTGACCACGACACTACTGTCATTCAACAACACACGGCAACGCGTGCCGGCGGTTAGTCCGAGATAGCGTTTCGTCTTCTCGTCCCAGGCCTGCGCGTAGGCAAAAGTGTCACTTTGCCAAGATAGCTGCGCCACGCCATCAGCGATGGCCTCGACTAAGACCTTGGAATCGCGCAGGCGCGGCAGATACAAGTACTTGGCGAAGTCCTCGGCCAACTGACGAACTGCCACGTGGTTCCCTCTCCACAGTGGGATTCGGTCGAGCTCGACGCGCAAACGCGAGCCGCCCATCTGGGTCAACAGGGCTTCATCCCGAATCAGCCGCTTCGACGCCCGCGGCGCAAGAGAGTCCTGTGCCTGCAGTCGTAACTCTTGCCATTCGACTTTGTCCTTGGGGTCGTGCTGGGTTGGCACGAGCAGCCATTGGTAAGTCTCCGGCAACCGAACCTTGACCGTTTCCCGGGTACGCTCGAGTTTGGTTTCGACCTGGCGCAACTGGAACTGGTCGAGGTTGAGCTCCTCGCGGTCACGACTGATCGACTCCCATGCCAGGACCTGTCTGACTGCTGTCTCAAGGTCCCTGAGCTTGACCGCGTCCGGCGCGAGGAAGACGAGCGTGTTCTTGTATTCGCGCGGGCTGTTGCCACGTTTGTCCAGGATGGCAGCGACCTCGATACGAGCCGGGCTGTCTTCGGCCTTCGCCGAATGCGTGTACGCCGGGCCGAGGATGACGAGGCGCGCGCCTTCTTCATCGGGCACGTCAGCGCTTGATACGCAGGCGTGCACGCTCACAAAGTCACCAAGCTGACGTGCGTCAGCCTTGAGCAGTTTCTCGATTTCGGCATGTATGTCCTCGGGCTTCTGCTGCCCGGCCCGGTCCTCGGCCAGACGCGCAACAGTCGGCTGCAGCGAGTACCAGTAACGGTTGCCGTCAACGTAGAGATATGTTGCCCGGTCGGTCAGACGCCGGAGCGCGTCGCCGAAGATTGCGGGGCTCTCGCCCGGCTGGACGCAGCCGAGCCTGATACGCCGGTCGTCGATGCCCCTAGTCGGGGCCTGGGACAGCGGTGCGGTGCCGAGGAAAATAGTACGAGCGACACGGCGGCAGGCTGAGTAGCGGCCGAGGTTCGGGTTCTCCTGGTCGAGGGCCAGCGGTTGCGAGTGTGTGCCGTCAACGTCGTTGTCGATAACCGCGTCCCACTGTTGTTCCAGATAGCGGGTCAGCTCCGATTTCACGACCGGGTCGTCAATCGGCACATTGGCCGGCATTATCAACAGGTTCGGATCCTGCCTTTCCCAGAGCGTGTGGATAACTGAGGCCATCAGGCGTAGCACGCCGCGGGTGCACTGGAACCGGTCGAGCGTGGACCAGTCGTTGTACAGCCGGTGGAACAACTCCGGGTGAATCGGATAGGCCGCGATCATGTCCCGCTCATAGGCTGCCTCGCGGCAGTTCGACGGGAACTCCTGAGGCTGGGCCTGGTACATCTCGGAAAAGGCGCGGGCCACTGCATCGCGCATTGCGGTCTGCTCCCGGCCGGTAATTGGCTGGAACAATCGGCGCCGGACAATCTCGAACCCCTCTACCTGACTGGCAGGATGCCACGGCTCTTCGACGCGCTGCAGGGCGTGTTGCAGGCTGTCGAGTGCCCGGCGTCCCTGGTCCCCGCCGATTTCGTTGTCTGAGGCAGGCACGCTGACCACCAGCATTGTCTTGTCCACGACCTTGGCTGCTTCGCTCAATGCCTGGGCAAAGGTAAACTGCACGTCAAACGTACCAGCGGGCAGGTCGGCATTGTCGTGCAACTGCCGGGCATAGGCAATCCATTCGTCAATCAGGATGAGGCAGGGCGCGTACTTGGCAAAGAGCTTGTGCAGGGCATCGCCGGGATTGGTCGCGGTCTTGTCTGAGTCAGCGACGAGCTTGTACCCCTCCTTGCCGCCCAGTTGCCAGGCAATCTCGCCCCAGAGCGTGCGGACGATGGTCCCGTCCGGTTTCTTGTGTTCGGTGCCCGGAGCAATCTTGGTGCCGACGATGACCGCCCGCTTCACGTTTTTCGGCAGGGTCAGTCCTGCTTCGCTCAGGACTGCGTCGATTCCGGGTAACTCGGACGCGGCCACGCCGGAGAACAGGTGGTAAAGGGCCAGCAGGGAGTGGGTCTTGCCGCCGCCGAAGTTGGTCTTGAGCCGGACAACCGGAATCCCGGTGCCGCCGCTCAGCCGCCTGACCGCGGGCAGGAGCAGCCCGGTCAGGCCCTGAGTCAGGAACGTCCGGCGGAAGAACTCGGCCGGGTCCTGATACTCGGCCGACGCCCCCCCCTGATAGACTTGCCAGAGGTCGGCCGCAAACTCGGCCTTGAGGTAGTTGCCTGAGGCAACATCCGGATGCGGTGTAACCACGTTGCACCACGGCTTCAAGCCAGCCAGCGGCGTGCCCCCAATCCCGGGTTCCATCCGCCGCGACACGCTACGGCGCTGTTCGTCGAACTTGACCCGCAGCACCTCGTCACGCTGCTTTTCCACCTCGGCTGCCTGCTCGGCTGAGACTGCCTGCAGGAGCCGGGCGATGCTGTCGAGGGCGCGATAGGTGTCGTCGTAAGAGAATGCTTCCTGGTGCGCCCACTTGGTTCTCACCTCGCGCAGCTCACTCACCAGCGAACGCTCAGAATGGCCGAGCACCCGCTTGAACACCTCGTTCCATTTGTCCCACATCACCGTCAACAGAGCCTGAGCGTCCCACTTCACGCCCCTGCCCTTTTTCGGATACTGGTCCTCGTGCAGGGAGTCCTTTGCGAACTCGACCCACGACTCGCCCAGCACTGCCTTCATCTCCCGCTCAACAAAAGGCGCCAGACCGGCGACAAGCAGGTCTAATGCCGCGCCGACCCGCTGCTGATTGCTCAAAGCCACAGGTTACTCCTCTCCGAACAGCTTGCCGGTCTCGGCCGGCCTGCTCGACTCGGCCAGCTTCAGTATTTCGGGCCAGGCAATGACAAGGCCGTTGTATGCCAACGCCTCCTTGGCCCACTGCTTCCGCTCGCAGATAGAATACAGCCGGTAAGACAACGCCCGCGCCTCCTCGCTCTTGCCCGTGCCGAGCTTCTTCACCAGCGCGGCCGCGGCCTGCTCGCCGCCCTGCTCCAGCGCGCGAATCAACTGCTGGGTGCATTCCCAGACGGTCAGGCGCTTATCCTTCACCGGGTCCCAGTCCTCGGGCAACTCATCGCGTCCGAGCAGCCGCACCTTGCCTGCCCTGGCGATAAGGACGCCGGCCTCGGCCAAGCCGTTCACCGCGGTATTCATCGCCCGGGCCAGCACATCGGCCTGGCCGAACTCGCCTTCGTCTGTTCCGTGCTGGCCAAACCACGCTACACAGAACCGCGTTTCCCTATCCAGCTCGCCCTCCTGCTCGGCAAGATAGGCATCAAGCTCCTGATTGATAATCTGGAGCGCGACGCGCACGGTCATTGGCGAGCCGTCAGCCTCGATTACCTTAGCGAACCGCGAGAAGACCGCCATTCCCGGCCCGATTGCCGCCTGCGCAAAGTCCACCGGCGCAATGTTCCCCTGCTGCAGCTTAGCCAGGGCATCGGGCAGTTCCTTTCTCAACTGGGAGACAAACTCCTTCCGTGTAGCAATTGGCGCATCGTCAGGACGGATACGGCACGCCATTACTACGTAAGAAACGAGCGCATTCGTTCCCATGCTGACCATTCGCCACTTCTGCGCCGCCCGGACCGGCCAGGTAGCAGTTACCTCGAAGCCGGTGGACACCAATGATTCCAGCATTGTTTCCCAGCCAGATGACGACCGAGCACCATCCTCGTCATCCTCCTCAGACTGCTTGTAAGCGTAGTACACAGTCATAGGAAACCGCGGGTCGAGATTCTGCCGGAACAGGGTGAATGCCCGTCGGAATCCATCCTCGAAGTTGTCTCTGGCCTTTTTAGCATCGCCGCCGGTGCGATATGGTGTGGCGACCAGTTCCTCTGCTTTGGGTACCGCGACTGTAGCGAACAGGTCGGGAAACACCAGCTGCAACGAGCGGCGCAGCCAGACATAGAAGAAGTCCGAGAGGTCGGCATAGCCGATGTTGTTGTAGTAGGGCGGGTCGGTGCTCAAGAGCAGTGGACCTGCAACAGGAAGGGATGCAGCCGCGTCGAGTTGTCGAACAGATGTCGTGGTTGGCTCCCCGACAGCCGTGACTTCAAGCGAGCTGGCTGTCATCTCGACTGCATTATGCCAGCAAATTGCCCTATCGGAGAAAACATTCGCCTCTGCATAGTCCCAGACCATCGGAACGGCCTGCCTCCCGAACAGATGCATCTGCTGTTGACCGCTGGGCTTCCAACTGCTTAGGCTACAATTGAAGTCAGCCATCCGGTCGATGGCAAACGCCAGATACACCGCGATCGCCTCGGCGTAGGCGGTTGCTCCGGTTCCGCCGTCGCGCAATGGGATGCCGTCGTCCGGCAACCCGGCGGCGACTGCGTCACGCTTCACCCGCTCGCGTGCCTCTTGCACCAGGTCCGAAAAAGTCGTCAGGGCAACAAGCTGGCGGGGGGTGAAGAGGTCGGCGAAAGTCTCCATGCCGTATAGCGGCATTTGGTCGCGAGCCTTGCCGTGCAGAGGTTGCTCAGGTCGCCACGTCGGCTGAGCACTGCCTGCCATGGCCTCGTGCTCGGGCGTGGGCGAAAGGTACACCCGCCCACGTTTGCCTTCCGCGACGATTGCCATCAGCCGCGCTCCCATGCGGCCAGACCTGCCCTCTTTCTTGATGTAGTCACCGGGGATTGTTGCGCCTGACATGATGCAGCGGAAGTTGGCGCCGCGGGCGAGTTTGGTCCCGTTTTTCGCCGCTTTGGCGTCTTTGGGCTTGCCTGTCTTTACGGTGAAGCGGTAGCCGTTGCCTTCTATCACCGGCTCGACGTAGGCTTCTTTGCCTCGCTTTTTCGAGAGCATGAAGTTGGAGACCAGCGGCACGTCTACGTTCCTGAAAGCAGGATTAGGGCTTTTGACCGTGCGCGCCCAGAGCCAGGCGATGACTGTGAGTTCCTTGCCAACATATTGCTTCAGATCAGGCCGGTCTTTGGCCATTTCGGCCGTGACCTTAACCTTTGGGTAGAGATGACCGATTCGCTTTTCGGCTTCATTGCGCATCCACTCGCCATAGTGGCGCACATCTTCGGCAAGCCCCTGCGCTCCGCGGAAGGAGCGAGCGAAGAGGAGCGAGGAGTGGGAGGTCAGGTGTTGCGACGCTTCCGACGCATTGACGTCAGCATCCGACTTACCTCGTCCAGCAGGTTGCGCAGGTGTCCCGTCTCTTCCGGTGGGAACCATCCGAAGCTCTCGCAAAGCGTCAGCAGTGTCTCCACCTCCGCGAGCGAGCCCTGAGCGATTGC
Organism: Caldifarciminota bacterium; assembly: GCA_965649295.1. GTDB lineage: Bacteria > Hydrothermota > Tepidihabitantia > Tepidihabitantales > Tepidihabitantaceae > CBFGKH01. The sequence goes on along the minus strand of CBFGKH010000008.1, from coordinate 206 downwards.
CAGGAACTGCGCCTTGTCTCTGTTCGTCTCGCGCGTCCAGCCCTCGGCAATGTTCGCCGGAATCGATACCGATGCGCGCGTAATCTGCGACCTCATGCCGTACGTCTCTTCCCTGGGTATCCGGGGTGCCAGGCGGTAAACCTCTTGCGCCGCCTGCATCGCCTTCTGCCAGAGAACTGTCTGTCGGTAGTGCATTCTCACTCCTC
>CBFGKH010000007.1:56793-160229 GCA_965649295.1 Caldifarciminota bacterium | reverse complement strand
GGTCAACGCGGTCTACTGCCAGGCGACGCCGGCAGTAATCCGGGCCCTGAGTGAGCGGCCAGAGGTCAACTTTGTTGACTATGACCTGAAGCACTGTCCTGATCTGCTTGAAACCAATGCCCGCGCCAGTGACGGGGGCGATGAGATAACTTGGGGCGTGCGGAAGGTGAACGCGCCGGCGGTCTGGGCCCAGGGCTATACTGGGGCGGGAGTGGTCTGCGGCCACATTGACACCGGCTGCAACTACAACCATCCGGACTTGGCCGACCATATGTGGACCGATCCGAACTATCCGTATCACGGCTGGAACTTCGAGAACAACAACAACAATCCGATGGACGTGCAGGGTCATGGGACCCACACGGCTGGGACAGTGGCTAGTGACGGGACTGGTGGCAGTCAGTGTGGGGTGGCGCCAGATGCGCAGCTGATGATCTGTCGGGTGCGGACAGTGGCAGATTCGATAGCCGAGAGCCAGTGCTGGCAGGCGATGCAGTTCTGCGTGTCGCCGCCATTGTCGCCGGCGAACGGCGCTGACCTCTACACGATGTCCTTGGGCTGGTACATTTCGTGGAATCCGGCGCAGGCGGTGTGGCGGCAGACTGCGGATGTGGTGAACGCGGCTGGTCTGACCCAGATGGTGGCTGCGGGGAACGAACGCGGCTACTTCACTCCTCCTAATGCCTGCCGTTGTCCGGGCAACGCGCCACCGCCCTGGCGCAACCCGCAGAACACCGGCACCGGTACGCTCTCGGGGATAACCTCAATCGGTGCTACCGACAGTATGGACGCAATTGCCAGTTTCTCCAGCCCTGGCCCAACGACCTGGCAGTCGGTTGCGCCGTATAACGACTATGCCTATCCGCCAGGGCTGACGCGGCCGGATGTGTCGGCACCGGGTGTGGCAGTGAAGTCGTGCAGCTACACTGGCAGCGGCTATCAACTGATGGACGGCACTTCGATGGCCACGCCGCACACAGCGGGAGTGGTCTGTCTGATGCTTTCAAAGAACCCAAACCTCTCCCCAGCAGTCATTGACTCCATCCTCGAAGTAACTGCGCGTGACCTCGGCGCCCCCGGCAAAGACAACGACTTTGGTGCCGGCTGCGTTGATGCACTGGCTGCTGTCAACTACGTCACTGGCTCTGGTGGCCCAATGCTTGTCCTGCGAGCAACTCTGATTCTCGACCCGGCCCCGGGCGGCAACGGCAACGGCATGGTTGACCCGGCTGAAGACGCCAACCTCCTGTTCCGTCTGCGCAACTCTGGCGGTGCGGCCTGCGCCAACATCACCGGCCGGTTTCGCTCCACCGACCCTCGGCTCACTATCACCGACTCGCTGGCAAGCTGGCCCAATATCGCTGTCGGTACTGAAACCACCAACGTTGCCGATCCAATTGTAATTCATGCCAGCGGTACGATTCCACCCGGCACCCGTATCACCTGCACCTTGCATGTCACCGGCGACAGCGCTGACTACGAGACCCGAATCCCGATTGTCCTAACCGTCGGTGTGCCGCCGCCTCAGCCCGGTGAGATAATCTGGGGACCGCTGACTGCACCGGGCATGCCTTCGCAGTGGGGACTCTATGGCGTAGCCTATAACACCAACAACGACCGGCTCTACTGCGCCTACTATATGTCGCCGCTTATTTATGTCTATTCTTCCGACAGTCTGCTCACCCAATACGGCACAATCCCGGCACCCGAGGACTCCTGTACCGACATCTTCTACAACAGCTACGACAACACCTTCTGGCTCGTCGGCAATGCCAGTCGCACCATCTACAAGATTTCGCCCACCGGTACAGTGCTGCGCTCATTCCCGGTCCCCTACATCGAGTATCCGTGTGGCATCGCCGAGCATCCTGCAACCCATGAACTTTACATCTCTGACCGCCGCACCACGGCCGGCGTCGGCACCCGCATCTATGTCACCGACACGCTTGGCAATCAACTGCGTGTTTTTAACCACCCCCGCAACGCCACCTATGGTGCCCGCTGCCTGTCTTTCGACTACCGCCAGCCGACAAACCCACCTTCCTTGCTCAACATGTTTACCTTCTTTGATGCCTCGGGTAGTTTTCTTGACTCTTGCGTGATGTACGAACTCGACCGTACCAGCGGCGCGATTATCAATAGCTTCCGTTTCAGCAATATAGCCTGGAACATGCGGGGCATTGAGTACGACCCGCGCAACGGCTCCTACTGGGTAACGATTATGCAGGGTGGTACGACCGACAATCAGCTTGTCAAGGTAGTCGGGTTCAACTATGGCCTTGTTGACCTGGCCGAAGGCTCAGGCCCGGTGCAGCGGCAGCCCATCAGGGTGACTGCCACACCTAACCCGTCCAGCGCTGTTACTCAGCTTTTGCTCTCGCTCCCTAGCCCAGCTCGAGTTTCGGCCGCTGTGTTCGACAACAACGGCCGCCTGGTGCGCACCCTAGCTGTCGGCCAGCAGGTAGCAACCCATGCCAGTATTATCTGGGACGGTCTTGACAACGCTGGCAACCGCGTCAGGCCCGGCATCTATTTCAGCCGGGTGAGCACCTCTGAATCCCAAGTCTGGACCAAGCTAGTCATCACCCGTTAGGCTGTTGCTTCAGTTAGCGTCGGAGGCGAAGTCTCGCCTCCGACGCTCCTTTCTGGCCCAAAGCTGACAGCGCGAGCAGGACTGTTCAATTCTACTGCCCATGCGTTGACTTCCGATGGTATCGCTGTATCATTAATACTGAGCGCAATAAGGTGAAGGAAGAACAAAACGGTACTACCGCCAAGGGTCTGACAACCGGCCAGCTACCGGCTTGGACCGATGCTGTTGTCTTGAAGGACGGGCCCGAATTCCCCAATGATACCAACGTCGAACTCAAAAACATCCAGTCTGCAACCTATTCGCTGCTGATTGCTGATATCTATGGGCGTGCGCGTACCCGACTAATGGCGGCTGCCGCCCTGGTCGGCCGCGATACGCCGCTGGCCCGAGCTGTGCGCGCCCAGGAACAATTAGCTAGACCCGTGCTGCTACTCCTCTATCGTCGGATCGCTACCGCTTTCCGCCGGTCACAGGCTGGCTATTACCAGCCAAGGGATAGCGTCCAGACCGCCTGGACCATGTTCTTCCGGGGCGAAGTGTTACGCCTGATCGCCGATAGCCGCTCACTTCGCCTGCTCCTGACCGCCGCCTGCCCTGGTACAACTGCCGAAAGCCGAGTCGCCGAGCTGCAACTTGTCAGACTGCTTGATGAGCGTTACCGCGATCAGGCCCAGCCGGCAGCCCACGTGGAAGCTGACGACTGGATAACCCGCCTCGAAATCTCAGTCACGCGGCCGTAGCGAGCAGCCGAAGAACAAAAGAAGTAGATTGTTGGTATAAAAGACTTCGGGCATCGCAAACACATCGTCATATCCTTCTCCTCTGCTTGACTCTCTCGTAGATCAGGCTATTCTATAGGCTGCCGCCGGAAACGGCCCGCAGTTGCTAACTAGTTGACCTGCAACAACCTGCGCGTCCGCCTTTCGACCGGCAAAGGAGTTCTGATGAGCACTATTCGTCACAATCTGACGCTTCTAGGTCTGGCCGGCTTGCTCGCACTGGCTGGTTGTCCTAAACCAGAAGCCCCAAAGCAGCCGTGGGGACCGGCCATTGTCGTGCGTGGCGTCGCAGTCGCCTGTTCCACGCAGGCTGAGGATGGCGCTGGGCTCGTTGCGTATCAGTTCGATTGGGGCGACAACAGCCAATCGGCCTGGTCGCCTGAAATGGATGCCGGTCTTGTCTGGTCTGATACCCACACCTATGCCAGTACTGGCACTTTTGCAGTAAGGGCGCGGTTGCGCCGTTCTGGCCGCAGCAGCGTCTCGGCCTGGTCCCAACCCAAGAATCTGCTGGTCGTAGCCGAGGGCGTGGTAGTTGACTCCTTTGGCTGTTTCAATCCCGAGGATTATGAGGACTCGGCTGACTTTTCAACAGCAACCCTGGCCTTTGCGCCAAACGGTACGGCTTTCTGTGGTTGTGATTTTGGCCTCGTTGTCAAGCCACGTACGAGTCGGGCCTGGGCCTTTGTAACGCAGGAGATGGACGCCTTTGCCGCCAGCGTCGCTGTTGACGATTCGGGCTGTGTCTTTGCCGGCTGCGACAACGATTCGTTCTACAGTCTGCGACCGACCGTAACCCGACGCTGGACCTATCCCAGCACCGTTACCGCACCACCGGCCCTGGGCGCTGACGGCTCGGTCGCTTTTCAGACTGACGATTCACTGTTGGTACTCAATGCCGACGGAACTCGGCGTTGGGCAGTCTATACTAACGGCGGCGAGTCGCCGCCGGTAATTACAACCGACGGCACGGTAATCGCCGTCACGGCTGACGGAGCGGTGATTGCCCATGACCTGGCGACCGGTCTGCCGAAATGGGTACAGTTCTATGCCGGCCGCGCCAACATCTCTGCTCCAGCGATCAATTCAGGCCGCAACGAGTTGTATGTGCCGTTTGACGACGGTACGGTTGTAGCCCTCGACCTTACTAACGAGGGCGACGAGCTGTGGCGCGTCACCGTTGGTGCTGACCCGTCGGGCCCGGTTGTCGGCGCTGACAACACCGTCTATGTCAGTGGTGGCGGCCGCCTCCATGCGCTGAATCCCGACAACAACGGTACACCAAAATGGGTCTTCACTCCACCGCTGGCTGGAACTGCCTCAACCCCGGCTGTATCCAGCGCCGGTTATGTCTATTTCGTCGTCGGCAGCAACAAACGGGCTCAACTCAATCCCGGCGTTGATAGCCTCTACGCGGTCAGAAGCGACGGTTCCCGACACTGGGCCTGCGGTTTAGGCGAGGGCGGAGCCAGTGATCTGATGTCGGCACCCAAGATTGATGCCAACGGCCTTATCTGGGTCGGCAGCGGCACCAAGGCTTGGGTGGTGGGCGGCACCAGCGGTCCGGGCAATGCTCCCTGGCCGATGTTTGGCCGCGACCTAGGCTCGACCGGTCGGGCAAGATGATTAGCTACGTTTACTGACGATGTTTCAACCTGTTCCCCGCCAGCCTGATCACCGCGCGATTGAACTACGCATTCTCGACTTCTGGCGCGAAGGCCGCCATTTCCACAAGCTCGTTGAGCGCAATCGCGGCAATCCCAAGTTTCGCTTCCTTGACGGTCCGATAACTGCTAACAATCCGATGGGCGTGCACCACGCGTGGGGCCGCACCTACAAAGATATCTATCAGCGCTATAAGGCGATGCTCGGATTTGACCAGCGCTGGCAGAACGGGTTCGACTGCCAAGGCCTCTGGGTTGAGGTGGAAGTCGAGAAGGAACTCGGGTTCCGTTCCAAGAAGGACATCGAGAAGTTCGGGATTGACCGGTTTGTCGAGAAGTGCAAGGAGCGAGTCCGTAAGTACTCTCAGATTCAAACCGAGCAGTCAATCCGTACCGGCCAGTGGATGGACTGGGAAAACTCCTACTACACGATGTCCGAGGAGAATAACTACACCATCTGGTACTTTCTCAAGAAGTGCCATGAGCGCAAGCTAATCTATGAAGGCACTGATGTAATGCCCTGGTGCGCCCGTTGCGGCACCGCCATCTCCGATCAGGAGATTGTAACTGAGGGCTACCGCGAGCTGACCCATCCGGCGGTCTTTCTCCGCCTGCCCATCATCGGTCGAACGAACGAGTACTTGCTGGTTTGGACCACCACGCCCTGGACCCTGACATCCAACGTCGCGGCAGCTGTCCATCCTGACCTCGAATACGTCCGCGCCCGCCAAGGTGACGCCATCTATATCCTAGCCAAGCCACTACTGACAGTGCTCGGCCCGGGCGCCCAGGTGCTGGAAGAACTACCCGGTGCCAAACTTGTCGGCTTGACCTATCAGGGCCCCTATGACGAACTAGCACCACAGCAAGGCATCGTCCACCGCGTTGTTGCCTGGAATGAGGTCAGCGCCACTGACGGCACCGGCATCGTCCACATTGCGCCCGGCTGCGGCAAAGAGGACTTCCTACTCGGGCAGGAGAACGGCCTTGCCGTTATCGCTCCACTGCACGAAGACGGTACCTTCGACGCCAGCTTCGGTCGGTTTGCTGGCAAAACCGCTGCCGAGGTCGCGCCCATGGTTTTTGCCGACCTAAAAGAAAAGGACCTGCTCTTCCGGGTCGAGGACCACACTCACCGCTATCCGGTCTGCTGGCGCTGTGGCTCTGAGCTTGTCTTCCGGCTGGTTGACGAGTGGTTCATTCGCATGGATGACCTGCGCGAGGAGATAATGGCATCGGCCCGCCAGGTACGCTGGATTCCCGAGTTCGGGCTGGAACGCGAGCTTGACTGGTTGCGCAATATGGCCGACTGGTGCATTTCCAAGAAGCGATACTGGGGACTGGCTCTGCCAATCTATCGCTGTGAGTGCGGCTGGTTTGACGTAATCGGCTCCCGCGAGGAACTGAAGGCCCGGCAGATCGCTGGCTGGGACAAATTCGAGGGACACACGCCCCACCGGCCTTGGATCGATGAGGTCCAGATCCGGTGCGAACAGTGTGGCAAGCCGGTATCGCGGATTCGGGATGTCGGCAATCCATGGCTTGATGCCGGCATCGTCCCGTTCTCGACAACCCACTATCTGACCAACCGCGAGTACTGGCAGCAGTGGTTTCCGTTTGATTTCATTACTGAATCGTTCCCCGGCCAGTTCCGCAACTGGTTCTACGCCATCCTGGCGATGTCAACAGTGCTGGAGAAGTGCACACCGTTCCTAACCGTCCTTGGCTATGCAACGATGAAAGCCGAAGACGGCCGCGACATGCACAAGTCCTGGGGCAACGCCATCGAAGTCAAGGACGCCGTTGATAGGATGGGGGCCGATGTGATGCGCTGGATTTTCGCCAGCCAGAATCCGGCCCAGAACCTGCTCTTCGGCTATCACGGTGCTCACGAGGTACGACGCAAGCTGCTCGTGCTCTGGAACGTCTATAGCTTCTTTGTTACTTATGCTCGCATTGATAACTGGACACCAGCCAATCGCCAGCTCGACCGCTCCCTGCTCGACCGCTGGATAATCTCCCGGCTTCACTCCCTCGTCCGACTCAGCCGGGAGCGACTTGACGACTACGACTGCGCTGCTGTCACTCGGGCGGTCGAGGAATTTGTTGATGACCTATCAGTCTGGTATGTTCGCCGTAGCCGGCGCCGGTTCTGGAAATCACTATCTGATTCTGACAAGAACGCCGCCTACACAACCCTCTATGAATGTCTGGTCACTCTGATTCGGCTGATTGCACCGATAATGCCGTTCCTCACCGAGGAAATTTACCAGAACCTGGTCCGCTCGGTCGATCCGAGTGCCCCCGAGTCAGTCCACCTAACGAGCTATCCCGAACCTGACCCTCGTCTCATTGATCCGGTGCTTGAAGCTGAAGTCAGGCTCGTTCGTGACATTGTCTCACTTGGTCGGGCAGCCCGCGAGAAATCCCGGCTCAAGGTAAGACAGCCGCTGAGCGCAGTGATGATCCGGCTAGCTGATCCGGCTGGCCAAGCAATCCTGCTCCGCCATGCCGAATCAATCGAAGAAGAACTGAACGTTCGAGCCGTGCTCTTCACCGAACCCGGCGCCGCTTTCCCGACTGACTATGTGGTTGAGGAAGCGGCTGACGCTGCGGTGGGGGTCTGCACTCGGCTGACGCCCGAACTAGAAAACGAGGGTCTAGCCCGCGAGCTTGTCCACACGATCCAGGGACTACGTAAGCAAGCCGACCTTGCGGTTACTGACCGCATCAGCATCTACTACCAAGCATCGCCCCGTCTTACCGCTGCCATCGCCGCCGCCTACGACCACATCGTCCGCGAGACCCTGGCCACTGGCTTGACCGAGAGCAACGAACTGCCGGCTGATGCGGCCATCTGCCGGGACACCCGGGTGAACCAAGAACCAGTCAAACTTGCCATCAGGAAGGTAACCTGACCATGACTAAAGCCGAACTCCGCAAGTTCCACCAGCTTCTACTAGAAGAAAAGCAGCGCCTGCTTCGGCAGTCTAGCTTCACCAGCGAAGTGATGGAAGCTAGCGGCCCTGACGTTACCGGCGACCTCTCTAGTCATCGTACTCACACCGCCGATCAGGGCACCGAGAGCTTCCAGAGCGAGATGGCGTCGCGCCACCGCTCTCGCGAATACCAGACCCTGCGCGAGATTGACCTGGCGCTACAGCGGATTGCAGACGGCAGCTATGGCATCTGTGCCGTCTGCGGCAAACCGATAGCCAAGGCTCGGCTTGAGGTGATGCCCTACGCCCGGTTCTGCGTCAAACACGCTGCCGGCAGATAGCGCTGTCCAACCCGCGCCCCGGCAGAACAAACGACTGATAATCGAGTTCGACGGCAGCGGCTTCGCCGGCTGGCAATCCCAGCCCAATCGCCCTACTGTCCAACGCACCATCGAGGAAGCAATCCGGCAGGTCACCGGCGAAAAAGTCCGGCTCTACGGCTGCGGTCGCACCGATGCCGGCGTCTCTGCCCGCCGTTACGTCGCCAGCTTTCATACCAGCACTCGTTTAGACAACGACCGACTGCGCCTGGCCCTCAATTGGCACCTGCCTGACACCGTCCACATCCAGGGAGTTACTGACGCACCGCCTGACTTCCATGCCCGCTACGACGCCCGCGCCAAAACCTACTGCTACCGCATCGTCCTCGGCATCTCGCCGCTGCGTCGCAACCAGGCATGGGAGTTCAAGTACCCGTTGGCAATCAACCGGCTCCACTCAGCCACTTCCCTCTTCGTTGGTACCCACGACTTTGCCGCATTCTGCCAGACTAAGGACAAGTGCGGCCGCTGCACCATATTCGAAATCAACCTAACCCCGGCCGACGACGAGCTAACCATCCTGGTCCGCGGCGACCGATTCCTTTACAAGATGGTCCGACGGATAGTCGGTGCGCTCGTTGCCTACGGAGCTGGCCGCATCACCAGAACCGACATCCGCCTTGCTCTCGCCGGCCGCAACCACCGACCGTTCCCAACTGCACCAGCGCACGGTCTCTGGCTCGACAGCGTAGAATACTAGCACTCCCGAACTGAAGATTCAGAACTCGGTATTCCTGCTCACTGTTGCTCGTATCTCGCTGCCGCATCGTCCAGTGCCTGCTTTGGCGTCTTGGCCCCAAGCATCGCCTGTTCCAACTCCTCAACCAGTGCCTTGCGCCCGGCCATCCACCGCAGTCCCCTCGGCTCGAAAACCGCATACTCAACCTGCCGGTACGCTGCAGCCAGCCCCGGCGTCTCTGCCAGTCGCTCCCGAATACGCGGGTCGTCGAGGGACCGACGATGAATCGGTAGATACCAGGTGCCAAGCGACCACTCCACCTGCTGCTCCGGCGCCACAAACCAACGGATAAACTTCCACGCCGCCGCCTTCTCAGCAGCAGTCGCCGATTTGAACATGCCGATATTCGTGCCATAAATGATAGCTGCCGGCCGGTCCCAGATTGGCACCGGCGCCATCCCCACCAAGAACTGCTCCTTGTCTTTGACCGGCGCCCGCCAGGTAGAGCTACCAGTCAGGCAGGCCATTCGTCCCACCAAGAAGTCATCCATCGGTGTCCGGCCGACATCGGTCGTCTGTACCCGGTCATTGAGCACCATCTCCACCTGAAACTGCAGAGCTTCAACGCCAAGTCGGCTGTTGAACTCGGCCGGCCCGTCCTCGTAGGCAACAAACCTACCACCTTTCTGAAAGAGCATCGAGCCGAAAATCCAGATATCAGTGCCGCCAGCCGCACCCCAAACCAGCGGCACACCGTTTGCGTCGCGCTTGGTTAGCCGATTCACCGCGGTCCGAAACTCCAGCCAGGTTCGCGGAAACTCACTGTACCCGGCCGAATCAAACATCGCTACGTTGTAGTAGTACACTGGTACACTCTTGTTGAACGGTAGCGTCACCAGCCTGCCGTTCCAGGAGTTGTTGGCCAGCAGGGCCGGATAGATGTCGGCCAGCTCGGCCGAATCAATTCCGTCCGGTCCATAAACGAACGAATCGAGGTAAACAAGTTGGTCCCCGGCCAACAACTGGGAGGTCCAGTTCTCATACTGCTGGGCAATCGTCGGTGGGTTCTTCGCTGCCATCGCGCCCATCAGCTTCTGGGCCAGCGCATCATAGCTACCCATGCCCACGAGCTCGATAGCGATCTCCGGATGGAGCTTCTCGAATCGCTCCACCATCAGCTTCAGTGTCTTCTGCGACTCGCCGCCCATAGCATGCCAGAAGGTCACCTTCACCCTCCGTTTGTCGGCGTTGTCGCAGCCGAACAAAAGCAACGCTAACGCAATCAGCGACCCACTTGTCAGAACAAGTCTAAGACTTGAACGCAACTTGATCATAGTTGAGCCATTCTAAAAGGTCGCCCCAGCCTGTCAACGCAGCCACCTGCCGACGTTGACTGCTCAGTGTGAAGAGTTCTTGGTTCATATCGCATATTACCGACGGCCAGCCAACTCAGACTTTGACCCGACGAACCAAATCTAGAACTGAATCAGCGTCGCCGGGTCAACTGGCTTGCCATCCTTGCGGATCTCGAAATGCAGATGCGGAGCAGTTGATTGCCCAGTTGAGCCGACCCAGCCAATAGTCTGTCCAGCAGAGACCGTATCGGCCTTATCCACATTCCAGTCCTCAAGATGACCATAGTAACTCTGATAGCCCTGGGCGTGGCTAAGGAGGATGAACCGACCAAAGACACGGTCGGTGCCGCGGCCGCTGACAACTCCGTCAGCAGTTGCTCGAACCGGACTGCCAGCAGCGGCCGCTAGGTCAATCCCAGTATGCCGCGGCCCAACTCCCCGCGATACTACGTATTTATCAACCGGGGCGACCTTTGGCACCGGCTGGCTGCCCCAAACACTACCCTGCAGCCACTCCGGCAGGCTGGCCGAATCGAGTGGCACTGAATCCCAGTTGACGGGCGGAGGAGTCTTGTCAACTCCGAGCAATGCGGCCATGCGCTGGCTCTGTTCTTCGAGCCTGGCCAGCTCCTGCCTGAGTGTAGTAACCTTGCGCAACTCGGCCTCAAGCTGACGATTGCGCTGCCGAAGCAACCCAAGCTCGGCAGTCCGAACCGCACCCAAGATACCGATGAGTAAGGCCGCAACCGTCAGCAATCCGACCAGAAGCACCAGCCCAACCACCAGTCGCACGAGCCAGAGTGGTTGGGTGGTCTTGATTATCTTGGTCGTGTAGTTGGCAGTGACGAGGAATGAAACCTCGCGCCGATTGGGCATAGACTAGCGGCCAGGTCGAATGCGGCCAAGCAGTCGGTTGAGGTCTTCCTCCGAGTGATATTCAAGCACAATGCGGCCCAGACCCCTACGCAGTGGCTGGATGACGACTCGCGTGCCAAGATACTCCTGCAGTGACTCTTCGATCTCGCGAAGATAGATGTCTTTCTCGGCCGCAACCCGCCGCACCGGGGCCGGTCTGGCCTCACCGCAAAGCCGCTCAACTGCGCGCACCGATAGACCTTCCTTGATGATTCGCTCACAGATCTCAACCTGCAGCCGTCGATTGGCAACACCCAGCAACGGTCGAGCATGACCAGACGTAATCAACCCGGCTGCCAGCGCATCGCGCACTTTGAACGGCAGTTCGAGCAACCGCAGCGCATTGGTAACTGTCGAACGGTCCTTGCCGACCTTCTGCGCAATCTCCTCATGCGTCAGTTTGAACTCATCGGCCAACCGTTTGTAGGCCAACGCCTCATCCACCGGATTCAGATTCTTTCGCTGGAGATTCTCGACCAGTGCCAGTTCAAGCATCTCCCGGTCGTCAACGAGCCGCACAACTGCTGGTATCTTGGCAAGTCCGGCCTGCTGCGCTGCCCGCAAACGTCGCTCGCCCGAGACTAACTCGTAGCCGTCGCGCCGACGCCGGACGAGCACCGGCTGAATAACCCCTTTCTCTCTTATCGAGGCGACGAGCTCGGCAATATCTTCGCCGGCGTTCTGCCGCGGCTGAAACGGATTGGGCCGAATCTCGGCAATCGCTATCGGCCGCGCCTCACTGGCAAGGGCCTCCTGCGTTTCTTGGGGGATAATCGCGTCCAGGCCTTTGCCCAGCGCCTTGCGGGTCATTCTTTCTCCTGATACCAGCTGCCACAATCAGGACCGCCCCTCAGGCCTCCTGGACGCCAGGGAAACCGGTCAAGCTGTTTAGCCAGCATTATTGACTTCTGTGACAGCCGGCTTGACCGTGGCCTGATGTCGGGCCAGTACCTCGTCGGCCAGTGCCAAGTAGGCCTTTGCCCCGGCTGAATGGCCGTCGTAGCCAAAGATTGTCTTGCCGAAGCTTGGCGCCTCTGCCAGCCGCACGCTACGTGGTATGACAGTATCAAACACCTGTGGCCCGAAAAAACGCCGGACATCTTCGGCCACCTGCTGAGCCAGACTGAGCCGGCTTGAGTACATCGTAATCAGCACACCTTCGATGTAAATTGCTGGGTTGAGACTACGACGCACAAGGTTGATCGTATCGAGCAGCCGCGAGATTCCCTCCAGTGCCAGGTATTCGGCCTGCACCGGCACCAGCACACTCTGGGCTGCGGTCAGACTGTTGAGGGTAAGCAGCCCCAGCGACGGCGGGCAGTCAATGATGATAAACTCGTAGCGCGGCTCGACCAAGGCAAGAGCCCGACCCAGCCGAAACTCACGCTGTTCGGCATCAATCAGCTCGACCTCAGCACCAGCCAGTGCAATTGAGCCTGGTAGCAGGTCGAGCTGCTCGGCTCGGTCGGTCAGGATGGCGGCATCAACCCGTTGTGCCTCAACAATTGCCTCATAGACCGAGGTCGCGAGTCGAGTCCGGTCCACGCCCAAGCCGAGGGTAGCATGAGCCTGGGGATCCATATCTACCAGGAGTACCCGACCGGTGCGGATGGCGAGAGCTGCCGCCAAATTGACGGCGCTCGTCGTCTTGCCGACGCCACCTTTCTGATTACAAACCGCAATTCGCCGGGCCATTGGGGTAATCTAGCTGATTAGCTCAGGGTGTCAACGCTGTCAGCCGCAGGACCAAAAAGACGAAGGAAGACCGGTTCCAGACAAGACAGCAATCACCAGCAACGCCAAGACACGAAGAAAGAGAGGTCAACGCAAGAGTTCTGATGACCCAGCCAATTGTGCCATCTTCTCTGGGTGGTGGCGGCTAGTTTTCCCCTCGACTCGAACCAGGGAAAACTTGGTGGTCAACTCCTGCTGGATTCTGTGTGCCACTAATCGGCAACACTGTCCAAAACCGGCACCGCCCACTCTTCGAGAACCACCTGCAGGTCACTGCTGCGGTCAACGAGTCCGACAAACCGATGCGGCGCTGCCAGTTCGTACCAGTAACGTAGTGTCCGTCCTGGCGTGGTCAAGGCTATCTCCCGACAGAGGATATCGCCCAGCTTGGTCGCGATCAGTCTCGTGCCGAGCACTTGCACCCGTGCCGGAATCGTCCGGAATTCCAATGGCACGGCCAGGTTGATTCGGAAGGTGGTACTCGGCTCAAGCGGCACTGCCCGGAGCAGCACCGGCACTGCATCGTTCGCAAAAGTCCGCGCTGGCAGGTTCAGCACATCCTCAGTCGCGCCGTCAATTGTCTCCTTCCGAATTGCCACTGCTCCCGACCGGTAGCTGGCGGTCACTCGAAACTCGGCCACCGTCGTCTCGATGACTCTTACTGAGCGCAACGGCAGTAGCGAATCTCGCCGCAGCACCACCGTCACCGAGTCAAAGAAGAACTCAGCTGCATCAGCCGGCTCGGTGATGCTGGTCATGACTAGCGTCGGAATCGGCCGGCCACTACCCGGTACTAGCTCAGCTTCTTCGTCAAGTGTCAATACCACAGTTGTCGTGTAGAGCAAAGAATCATTGCGACTGACGCCATAGACCGCTGTCTCACCGTCAACCCAGTCCGTTGCCACGAGTCGTGGCAACGGCCCTCTGTCGAAGACCGGGCCGCAACCGGCAACCAGCCACACGAGCAGTACCAGAACCCGCGCCGTCATCGGCTCAATCCTAGGCCTAATCGGGCATCGGTCAAGGCTGGCCAGGCATTGTCTTGTCGTTCAAGTCGAGTGTGCCAGCAAACTCAGCCAACACAAGAACTCGTCACCGGTTACAGCCGTTCCTGCCGCCGTTTTTCGAGATAGAAGAGCAACTGCTCCATATCTGCCGGCAGGGCCGATGTAAACTCTATGTAGCGACCGGTGCGAGGATGGTTGAAACCAAGCCGGGCCGCGTGCAGTGCCTGTCGCTTCATGATCGCCAGCAACTCTCGGAACAACGACTGGTGCTCCGGCCGCTGCACGACTGTCGGGCTGCGGCCACCATATTCGGGGTCGCCGACGATCGGATGGCCGATATGCTGCATGTGGACACGAATCTGGTGGGTACGACCTGTCTTCAGTCGCAGCCGCAGGTAGGTGCAGGCTGGATAGCGTCGAAACACCTCGTAGGTCGTAATCGCGCTGCGGGCCGCAAATGGCGTCACTGCCATCCTAGTCCGATCAATCAGGTGCCGGCCAATTGGTGCATCAACCGTTCCTTCGTCCTGTTCGAAATCGCCCCAGGCAAAAGCAGCGTACTCCCGCACCACGGTCCGCTGCTCAATCTGCCTGCCAAGACTGGCCAAGGCCGCATCGGTTTTAGCAAACATCAGCAGCCCAGTGGTGTCCTTGTCCAAACGATGCACCACTCCTGGCCGCACCAGCGAGTCCGGTCGCAGAGGCAGACTGCCACAGTGGTAAAGCAGCCCATTGACGAGAGTATGATCGCGATTACCCCGGGCCGGATGGACCACAATGCCAGCCGGCTTGTCCAACACCAACACGTCTTCGTCCTCATAGACGATTGCCAGCTTCATCGGCTGCGGTGTAATCACCAGCTCTGGCTCACGTTCGAACACCGCCGTCACCTCGTCGCCTGGCTTCACCCGATAGCTTGGCTTGGTCGGCTGACCATTGACTAGCACACAGCCCTTCTCGATAAGCTGTGCCGCCCGGGTGCGCGAAACACCAAGGCCAGATTGAACCAGATAGCTGTCTAGCCGTTTACCCCATAACCGTTCTGAGGCGATGCGATGAAATCTAGTCGTAACTGCCGTCACCGGATCCGCAGCGGTTTCGTGCGCCGCAGCCGGCGCCGTGCTGGCAACTTCCTTGCGGGTCTTGGGCATTGGCGCTTCGGCTGAGGACTAACCTTTCTGAAGGGCAGCTTTCTGCAGCCGGATAAGCTCACTGATACCGCCAGCCGCAAGTTCATACAACTGGCGGAATTGTTCAAACGTGAACGGCATGTGCTCAGCGGTTGCCTGTACCTCAACAATCCGCCCACTCTCGGTCATCACCACGTTCATGTCGGTGTCGGCCCGCGAGTCCTCATCGTAGGCAAGGTCAAGCAATAGTTCGCCCCCAACAATCCCAACTGAGACTGCCGCGACGTGCTCAAGTATAACATCGCTCACCCGAATTCCCCGACCGAGGCCTGCCACCGCTTGCCAAAGAGCACAAAAACCGCCGGTCAAGGCCAGTACCCGGGTTCCGCCATCTGCCTGCAGAACATCGCAGTCAACAATAATCTGCTGCTCACCGAGCGCTGCCAGGTTACAAACTGCTCGCAGCGATCGGCCGACGAACCGCTGAATCTCCTGGGTCCGGCCACGCGGGATTGTCTCCCGGCCGACTCGTTCGTGGGTCGAGCGCGGCAATAAGCCATACTCGGCTGTCACCCAACCCTGGCCAGAGTTAACCAGAAACGGCGGCACCCGGCGCTCGACACTAGCAGCACAGAGCACTCTCGTCCTGCCCGCTATTGCCAGACACGAACCCTCAGCATGGTCAAGATAGCCCATCTCCAGTTTCACTGGCCGCAGCTCATTCGGCCGTCTGCCGTCGCTTCTCATTAGGTCTCCCATCTCCGGAGCGGTTTTGGTTCATGAATCTTGTCGCCCTGCTTACTTATCAGCCCTCGCCGACTGTTGCCCGCAGCACTTCGCCCAGCGGCTCACCCAGAAACCGACTGCCCACCGTCTCAAAACTTGGCCCCAGGTCTGAAAGATAGCAGGTCAACTTGCCCCGCCGGTCCGAACCAGCCGCCTGTTCTGTACCGGCCCCAAGCAGCGCCGCGGCGGCAGCGGCAGTTTCCTCGGCTGCATCAACCAATACTATCTGGGGGCCCAGTACCTCCCGAATCAGCGGCGCCAACAGCGGATAGTGGGTACAGCCCAAAAGAACGGCATCAATGCCCTCGTCCCGTAGCCGCGAAAGATAGCGCTCGACCGCAGCCCGTGCCACCTCATTGTCCAGCCAGCCCTCTTCAGCTAGCGGCACGAGAAGCGGCGTTGCCAACGCGACAATCTCAATGTCACTGCGCAGTTGACGGATTGCCTGCACATAGGCACCAGCCCGAATTGTCGCCGCCGTACCGATGACTCCGACGCGACCACGCCGGGTCACTGCCACCAGGGCCCGGGCACCTGGCTGGATAACACCCAGAACCGGCACTGGCAGCCGTCGTTCAAGCTCGGGCAGTGCAACCGAAGACGCCGAGTGACAGGCCACAACCACCAGCTTTACTCCCCGACTGACGAGGAACTGGGCATCCTCAACCGCAAACCGAACAATCGTCTCGGCCGACTTTGTTCCGTAGGGCAACCGGGCCGTATCACCAAAATAGATGATGTTCTCAGCCGGCAGTCTCGCCCGCAGTGAACGAACCACTGTTAGACCGCCGATACCAGAATCAAAGACACCAATCGGCGCGCTATTCTGAATCTCCTTGACGCTGTTCATTTGCGGCTGATTGGCAAGATTCACCCGCGGCCGTTGCCGTTGCCCCGACGAGCAAAGCTATCACGGTAGGCAAGGATGCCACGGCAGATGCCCTCAGCTAGTTTCTCCCGGTGCGCTGGCTGACGCAGCAGCTTCTCCTCACTGCGGTTCGACAGAAAGCCACACTCAACTAGGACCGCGGGCATAAAGTCATTGCGCAAGACATAGAAGTTTGCCTGCCGCACTCCCCGATCCATCACTCGAGCGTGCGGCACGACCGCCTCCTGAATTCGCGCTGCCAGCTCACTCGACTCAAAGAGATGCTCATGCTGAGCAAGGTCAGCCAGAATCAGGCCGATGTCGCCCGAAGCGAAATCGGCTCCGGCAATCGTATCAATGCCCGCGTTCTCCCGCGCCGCTACTGCCCGCTCCCAGTCAGTCTTCGCCTCCGAGAGAAAATAGGTCTCGAAACCGCAGGCAGTCCGGTTGGGCGCAGAGTTGGCATGAATACTGACAAACAGGTCAGCCCGTGAGCTATTCGCCATCCGGGCCCGCTCCGCCAGGCCGAGATCGCAGTCTCTGTCCCGTGTCAGCAGGACGGTCAGACCCTGTTTCTCAAGCTTGGCCTTGAGCCGCATGACGATATCAAGAACGATGGTTTTCTCCTGCGTGCCATGTGCTCTACCGACCGCACCCGGGTCTTTGCCGCCGTGGCCAGCGTCAAGCACAATCGTCTGCAAGCGACGTTCTGGTCTTGGCCACACCCGCACCTCAACTCCATCATCCCTTCCGGTCGCAGCAACATACGTTGGCTGACGGAATCCCATAACGAGTTCGCCTTGTTCGATACTGAGAGCACGAATAATGCCACTCCCACCAGCCGGAAGTACCAGCAGGCTAGAATCAAACCTGATTCCGGTTACCAGCCGATATTCCAGGCTCGACAGACTCCGGCCCGAGACTACCAGCGGGCCATATCCGGCTGGCTTTGTCACCCGCAGTAGCAGCAGGGTTGTGTCGCCCCGTGTCATTTTTTCAACACCAGTCAGTCGCGGAGCAGGGACTGCCGGAAACAACTGGGCCAGAACTGCTGCTGGCACATATGCCTCACTATCGCGCAGCAGTGGCAGAAATGGTAGCGCTATTCGCTGGCCGGCTGCTAGCACAAACGCTGAGTCCAGCCGGAATAGATACTCATTACCCGGCTCACCTTCGCGCGGCCCGGCAGCACTGCTGTCAGGAGTCTTGCTGTTTCCACTCGGCACGATGAGAATCAGCCGCGAGCCAACCTGCCAACTCCGTCCGCCCAGAGCTGCTGCCAGGTCGGACAAGGCCACATACTCGTTACCAGCCAGTGTCGTCACTGGTACCGACTTGCCAGCCACAAGCAGAGCCGAGCCGGCCGCAATCCCGGCCAGCACGACTCCAAGCCCAAAAGCCGCTACCAGTCTATTCAACCCAAACTCCCTTCTCAGTTCGGGACCAACAAAAACCCGGCATCACCTCTTTCGTGCAGCTCCTTCCTGACGCTCATCACGCTCCATCGCCCGCCGCCGCAGCACCTCGCGCCGGTCAACCGACTTCCTGCCCCGACACAAGGCTAGTTCGACTTTAGCCCTACCCCGATCATTGAAATAGACGCGCAAGGGTATTAGAGTGTAACCGCGGAGCGTGGTGCGGCCGAAAAGTCGACCAATCTCTTCTTTGTGGAGAAGCAACCTGCGCCGACGCTTGGGGTCACGGTTATGGATATTGCCCTGCGCGTAAGGGGCGATATTTACCCCATAGAGCCAGGCCTGACCACCCTCAATAGCGGCGTAGCCTTCGTCGAGCGAGACCGTACCAGCCCGCAATGACTTTACCTCAGTCCCGGTCAGTTCGATGCCGGCCTCGGTTTTTTCAAAGACCTCATAATCACGCAGGGCCCGACGATTCGTGGCCACAGCTTTCATAGCAAACGATTATAGATTACCCGTATCAGGAGTCAACGCAGCTAACTAACCAAAAAGTTCCCGGTCGGAGAAAACTCCGACCGGGAATACGCCCACAAGCGGCCCAAGTGCCGCTCGTCAGGGATGCGTCTTACCGCACCGGCGGCGCAACAGGACCCGGCCGCGGCGGGATCGGTATGCCAAATACGGGCATAGGTACCTCCGTTTAGCTGTTTACCGACTCACCCTATTACGCATGTTCGGTGCCACTGGCGACGTTTGCTCCTAACCGACATACCAGTAAATAGATAAGCGACTGCGTCGCAGTTGTTACAACCATCGTCCCGCGACCGCAAAATGTCGCGACAACTGCGCCTATGCAGTAACTATCAGACTAGTTGTAACTTAGAACTATGGGTTTTGTCGTGCGACTTCAGCTAGACAAGATTCGTCTTGTCAATCCGATACCTTCGAATTAGTCGCTGCAACTGACGCCGATGGATTGATAGCAACTCCGCAGCCTTCGATACATTGCCACCAGTCTCGCGGAGTGCATTCACAACCTGCAGTCGGTCAATAACTTTCCTCTTTGTTGTTGGCAGTTCAGTTCTTGGCTGGATCGACTGGAACTTGTCACCGATGTCTTCCAGTGTAATCCGGCGCTTCTGGGTCATGATTGTCGCACGTTGGACGACGTTCAGTAGTTCTCTGGCATTACCCGGCCAGGGATAGGCAGCAAAGCGGGCCAGAACATCGTCCTCAAATCCAGCTACCGGCTTGTTGAGCTGAACCGCAATCCTTTTGACGAAGTAGTTGGCAAGCAACGGGATGTCGGCAGCCCGTTCTCGCAGCGGCGGGACCCTGATCGTGACTACGTTCATTCGGTAGTACAGGTCCTCACGAAACCGGCCTGCCCTAACTTCTTCCTCGAGGTCGCGGTTGGTCGCACAGATCAATCGCACATCAACGTGCCGAGTCTGGGTCGCGCCAACCCGACGGATGACCCGTTCCTCGAGCACCTCCAGAAGCTTGGCCTGCACCCCAAGCGTTGTATTCGATATCTCGTCGAGGAAAATCGTGCCGCCGTCCGCTGTCTCAAATAACCCTTCCTTGTCGCTAACTGCACCAGTGAATGCCCCCTTGATATGGCCAAACAGCTCTGATTCAAAGAGTTGCTCGGGCAGCGCCCCGCAGTTTATTGAGACAAACTGCTTTGCCGACCGGTCGCTCTTCGAGTGAATTAACCTAGCCAGCACTCCCTTGCCGGTGCCCGTTTCACCCGTGAGCAGCACTGTGCAATCGGTAGGTGCGATGCGGTCTATTACCCGATAGACCTCACGTATCGCCTTGGACTTGCCGAGGAAGCAGCCGGTTACCGCGTCCTCAAGAATGTTCTCGCTCGACCGCTCAATCTCCTCCTGAAGACGTTTGAACGCAACTGACTTATCGATTGTCGCTGCCAGCAGATTGGCCACCGAAGATAACAGATTCTTGTCCTCTTCCAAGAAGAGATGGGCAGTTATCCGTGAGTCAAGATAGATCGTGCCAATTACCCGTGAATCAACCCGCAGCGGAACACAGAGCAACGACCGTATCTTATTGAGCATCACCGAGTTAGCGGTATTGAAGCGTGGGTCAGACAAAGCATCCGCCGAGTAGGTCAGCTCACCGCGCCGTTTGACCTTGCGCAGGACCGAATGGGAAATCGTCTCAGCGTCCTCAATTGTTGTCCGGTCAACATTACGGGCCGCGGCTGGCACAAGCTTGTCGTTCTGTACCAAGAATAGCAGTCCCCGCTCAGCTCGGGTCACATCAATTACCAAATCGAGCAGCCGCTCGGCAAAGTCCTCTTTGTCGAGACCAAGGTTGATAAGCTCTGAAAGCTGATAGAAGACCTTGAGGTACTCTCCCCGTTCCCGCGACTTGAGCTGCATCGTTGCTGAGACCTGAGTGATGGTCTGCATTAACTCATCACACCGCCGCGCATCAAGTGTCGCTCCCAGTCCGCGCAAGAGAACCTGTGCCTCTTTAAGGTTGGCTACCGCTTCGGTTACCTCCTGCTGGGGCAGCGGCCGGAATGCCATCGGCATCTTCATATCCACAGTGATATCCGACCGATCCGCAGTGGCCAAAGCTTGAACCGAAGCAACTAGTGACAGCGCCAGGTCATACTTCGCCCCGACCTCACGTAGTAACTCGATGCTGCGCTTGATCTCCTGCGTTCCCCGTTCTGGCTTGCCCAAAAGGCTCTTAGCCAGACCTGACCAGCGCAAGGCAATTGCATACTCTCGTGAAGTCGGGACTTCCGCCAGCAAGAGCAAAGCCTGGAGCGCGTTGTGCTGGGCCCGGTCAAACTCCCCGCAGGCCAGCCGATACTCAGCAGCAGCGACGTGAACAAGTGCCTTCTGGTGCCGGTCATTTCGCCGCCGCACAGCCGCGAATGCCCGGCCCAGTGCCTGTCGGCACAGGTCGTGCTTCTCCGCGCGCAGGAAGTAATGCGCCCGATAAAGCGGCAAATAGAACCCAAGGTCAGGTTCACTAGGGTCGGCTGCGGCCAGTTGCTCCGCTTCGGCAAACAGCCGTTCAGCCTCTTCCAGCTCGCCCTGTCTTGTACGGAGATACGCGAGATTGGCCATGATGATGGCTCGCCGCGCTGGCGATTGACCTTTCTCGCCGGCAATAAGATCAAGCGCTCGGGTGAAGTGCTCCTGGGCTGCCGACCATTCACCCCGCTCATCGCAGGTCGTGCCAATATTCGAGTAAAGATCAACCATCGCTGCCCGGTCCCCAATCCGCTCAGCTAGGGTCAGAGCTTCGGCATAGCAGTCATGGGCGCTATTCCAGTCGCCTTCCTGTTGACTGATAATACCCAGTCCTTGCAGCGAACGGAGCAGGAAATAGACGTCGCCCGTCTTGCGCTGACCTGGCAGGTAACGCTGATAACAGGCCCGAGCTCGGCCCAACTCACCCCGCCGCCACCAAAGTGTAGCAATGAACTGACTGACTTTGCTCGTGTAGTACTCATCCTGCAACGCCTCGTAGGCGGCGAGCGACCGTTCGGCAAGCTGCAAAGCTAGCACATTGTCACGCCGCGAATAGGCCTGCACGCTGAAGTTATACAATGTGCGCGCAGAGAGTTGCTGGTAAGTCCGTTCATCCTGCGACCGCAACCGCTCAACCAGTTGCATCGCCTGAGTCAGAACCTCCTCCGCCTTTGCCAACTGACCGGCGGTGCTGTAGGACCAGCCCAAGTCATTCAGGATGTGAACATAGTCGGCCGACACCTTGTCCCGCTGCAAGGCGAGCGCCTGACTTAGATAGCTTATTGACTCTTCCTGGTTACCCAGTTTCTGATAGACCAATCCGAGCTTGCGTAGGAACCGAGCCAGCGCTGGCCGGCCAGCGGATGACTCGGCCACAACGATGCTCATCCCCTGCTTGTAAATGTCAATCGCTTCGTGGTAACGGCCGGTCGCCTCACGAAGCTCACCCACTCTCTCAATCAGCTCTACCCGCTCCCGCGGCGTAATACTCTGTCCAGCCAGTGAGAAGGCGGTCTCATAGAAACCAAGCGCAAGCTCGGTCAGCCCAAACTCGCGTGCCCTTGTCCCGGCCTTCAGTGCGTAGCTATACGCCCGGTCGGTTATGCCTGCCTGTGTATAGTGATGGGCAAGGTCAAATACCAGCCGGTCCAGCCGGTCTGGATAGAGCAGCTCAATCGCCAGCGCGACTCGACGATGATTGTCCCGTCGGGCACTGGGCGATAGTCGCTCAGTGACCGCTGCCTCAAGAATCTTGCTCGAAAGAGCAAACTGTCCCTGGCCATCCCCGCCAAAAGACCGCAACAAACCCATTGACCGCAACCGGCCAATGGCGTTGAACAGCACGCGTTCGTCCAGACCTGAAACCGCGCGCAGGAACTCAAGGGTGAACGGCCCAGCCGCTGCCGCACCAACCTGGAGAATCTCCAGTTCGTCATTGGAGAGACCCTCTAGCCGACGGCGTACCACCTCCGTGACTGTGTTCGGCGGTCGGTACGACTCGAGCGCCTCCTCGACCAGCACCCAGCGGCCGCCGCGCAGAGTCAGTATCTTCCCTTCGATGAGCGAGTGGATTGTCTCGATAACGAAAAGCGGATTGCCGCCAGTCGTCCCTTCGAGCCACTCTGCCAGGCTGTCAATTGCCGCAATATCGCCGAGCAGGGAAATGGCCAGACTGCGCACTTCGGCCCGTCCCATCGGCGGCAGGGCGATGTGGCGGGAGTTGGGCCGCCGACCCAACTCCTCAATCAGGTCTAGAAATCGCTTCTCCTTCAGCCCCGCGACAAGGACTAGCAGCCGTTCCTTTTCGAGACTGAAGACGAGATAGCGCAGAAACTCAAGGCTGGTCGGATCAAACAGCTCGAAGTCATCAACCAGCAGCACCAAAGAGTGCTCAACCCGGTGCGAAGCTGATAGCTCTTTCAGCCGCTGGGCGACTGTCTCAAATAGCCGATACTTGCTCTCCTCGGACCCGCCTCGGCCCTCCTCAGCGACTGGCAGCACCGTGTTGGCATAGACCCGCAGGTAGTTGAGAACTGTCTCGATTAGGGACTGCGGCCTGGCACCAAGCGAGACCGGCTCGCAAGAGAGAATTGTCGCACCCTCAAGCTGGGCCAGGAACTTGAACTCAGCCAGTAGCCGGCTCTTGCCAACACCACGGTCGCCCGACACTGCGACAGCTCCTGGCTTGCCGCGGCCTGCGGCATCAAGAGCGTCGCGCAACTCACCCAGCTCATCACTGCGCCCGACAAATCCCGGCGCCATCAGGTACTTGCGTGGGCCAGCCTCGATGACAGCTTCTTCCTGCCTGCCGGTCAGAAGCTCAATAACTGCTGCTGCTGAATGGGGTCGGCGCTCCGGCTCCCGCTGCAGCAACGAAAGAACAACCGCCTCGAATGCCTCCGGAATCTTCGGGTCAATGCTGCGGGGCGGCTCAAAATCAGACCGGTACTGCATCTTCAGCCATTGACGCAGGTTGCGCTCGCGGGCCGGACCGCGCCCGGTAATCACCTCGTAAAGCACCAAACCCAGAGAGTATAGGTCTGCCCTGGCATCAGCATCAGTACCCTTAAACACTTCTGGCGCGACATAGCCTAGTGTCCCGCGTGGCTGGGCAGTTGCAGTCAGGCTCATCTGCTCCGCGAAACCAAAGTCAAGGAGCTTAGGACTTGGCACGCCGGTTTCGGTTGTCACAAGGATGTTTGCTGGCTTCAGGTCGCAGTGAATCAGTCCCTGCGCGTGGATCGAGTCAAGCGCACGCAGTATCCCAACAGTAACATCTACCAAGCTGGGCTCATAACCGTTTTTAAAGAAAGAAGTTATCGGCAGACCATCTACGAACTCCATTGTAAAGAATGGCCTGCGTTCGGCAGTTGACCCGTAGTCGAGTGCTGCGACAATTCCTTTATGCGAGAAACGAGACAGATGGTAGAACTCACGCGACAGCCTGAGCTCAGCATCCTTAGGCGCGTCAGGTCGCAGCGCCTTCAGCGCCAGCACCCTACCACCAACTAAGTCCCTAACTTTATAGACTTCAGTTGCTTCCCCTCCGCCCAGATAGGATAGAATCTGATACCGGTCGGATACGACCTGGTCTGGCAGAAGACTTCCAACAGCCTGCTGCACAAAGTGATTGTAGTTAGCCGTGACTCGGTTGTCAATACCCAATGCGACATTCTCCGTTAGTGCGACATTACTGCTATTAGATTGCTTTACTATAACTTAACAAACTGAGACCTGTGCCGCATTGACTATTGCCGCACCTCCAACTAGACTGTCCCATGCCGAATCGTACAAAGGTCTGGTTGTCGCAGGCGTTCTTCATCACAACCGGAGCGATTGTGATGGCGATGGCCTACAATCTCTTCTTACTGCCTCACCGCATCGTTCCGGGCGGCGTCGGCGGTATCGCAATGATTCTCAACTACTTCTTCCGCTGGCCGGTCGGCACGACGATTCTTGTTCTCAACATCCCGCTTTTCATCCTTGGCTTCACTGTGCTTGGTCGCGGCTATGCTGTCCGTTCGCTAATCGGTGTTGCAGTCTCATCGCTGATGATTGACGGTGCGACTTACCTGCTCCACATCAAACCTGCGACCGACAACACGATTCTTGCGTGTGTCTTCGGCGGCATTCTACTCGGTACTGGACTCGGTCTTGTCTTCCGCGGTGGTGGTTCAACCGGCGGTTCCGACATCATCGGCCAGGTCATCAATGCCCGTTCCAACCTCTCGACCGGCACTGCCATCCTTGTCGTTGATGCGATAGTCATCTCGGCTGCCGGCATCTCCTTTAGCAACTTCGAGCTAGCGCTTTTTGGTTTCCTCAACCTCTACCTTCAAACCCGGGCAATAGACCTCGTGCTCGAAGGCCTGAGCTACACCCGAGCAATGTTCATCGTCTCGACTCAGGCTGAAGCGATTGCCAATGCTGTCACCAAAGAACTCCGCCGCGGTGCCACGGTCCTGCCGGCAACCGGCGCCTGGACCGGCGAAAGCCGGCCGATTGTCTTCTGTGTTCTTGCCAAACGTCAAGTCGGCCAGTGCCGCGAAATCGCCCGCCAGATTGACCCCAAGGCGTTCATCATCATCACCGATGTCTATGAGGTTCTGGGCGAAGGGTTCAAACCGAGAAGCTGAGGGCACACCAGCATGAGAATAGGCTTTTTTCAGTTCTGTCCAACTCTACACGACAAGACCGACAATCTGCACCGTATCCGGCAGGCCCTGGCAAAAGTCGAGGCCGACCTCCTTGTCCTGCCCGAGATGTGCACGACCGGCTACCTCTTTCCATCGAAAGAGGCCCTCATCGCTGCGGCCGAGCCGATCCCCGGGCCGTCAACAGACGAACTGCTCCACATCAGCCGCGAGCGCCAGCTCGCCATCGTTTTCGGCCTGCCTGAACGTGCCGGCGACAGTATCTACAACTCAGCCGCCATGGTCACGCCTGATGGGACAACCCGCCTCTATCGCAAAGCCCACCTCTTCCTCGACGAAAAAGATATCTTCACGCCCGGTAACCTGCCTTTCCCGGTTTTCGACTACGCCGGTGTCAAAGTCGGAATGCTCGTCTGCTTTGACCACTTCTTTCCCGAGGCTGCCCGCTGCCTTGCCCTTCAGGGTGCGCAGATTATCTGCCACTGTGCCAACCTCGTGCTCGACGTTGCCCAGACCACGACTCGTTCCCGAGCAATCGAAAACCGCCTCTACTGGGTTCTCGCCAATCGCACCGGCTTTGAGACTGTTGGCCGGCACACCCTCCACTTCACCGGCAAGAGCCAGATTGTCGGCCCTGACGGTGCGATTCTCGACCAGGCCCCTGCCGAAACCGAAGAAGTGCGCATCGTCGAGATCGACCCGCTCCGCGCTCTGGACAAACACGCCACACCGCGCAACGACCTGTTCGCTGACCGCCGCGCCGACCTCTACCGCCACTTCCTGCCCTGACCCATCCCTGCTGCTAGGCGTGCCTACTCACCTAAGAGTTCAGAGCCGCCCCGCATTCCGGCCGCACTACGTGCTCCGCAAATGCCTACGGTTTGGCTGGCAACAAACCCCAGTTGCACCTCTTTTGGGGTGCAGAGCCGGATCACCCTCATCGCTTCTAACTCTGGCTCCTGCAATCTGATAGCCAATTTCTCGTTCCTCCCCCTCCCCTGTCCCCGGGACTGCCTCGCCGACTCCTAGCCGACAGCTCTCTCAGTCGGCCTTGCCCGCTGATTCTGCCACTCTTTCCGGCTGAATCTCAAGACAGGTCTCGCCAATGGTGACGAAACCAGCTAGGAAGAGTCCGACGACAACCCCCGAAGGACAGATTATCCGACCAATTGTCGGAGCTACTTGGGTTCAGGTTCGGAAATCGGCTTGGCTCACTACCTGCAAGTGCGTCGCCCAAGCTGCTATTGACCCGGTTCTGGCACCGGCCTTGGCCGTTCTGCCAGCTGCTTCAGAAAGACGACCCGAACAGAAGCTGAGGCGGCGGGCTTTTCGCCCGCCGCCATTGTTGCCGCCTTTCAGAAACTACTCTTCGATGACCAACTTGCGTGACTCGCACCGATCCCCGCGATCGAGCCGGACAAGATAGACTCCAGCCGGCAGCGCCCGCAGGTCAAGCGTAGCGCGCGTGCCGCTACGGCCGACGCCCAACTGGCGAGTGAGAACCGAGCGGCCGAGCGCATCGTGGATGGATATGGTAACCGGCTGCGAGAACGCACCAATGCTCAGGTTGAGGAACCCGGAACGGAGCGGGTTCGGCCCAAGCCTCATTGGAGAATCGTCGTTCACTGCCTCTTCTGCCTGGACACCATCGCGCTGCGGCCGCTGTGCCAGCACTGTCCGGGCCGGTGTATAGACCCAGAACTGGCGTGAGCTGTTACCCTTCTGGGCATAGAGCACGCCTGTCGGAGCGAAATAGGCAATCCCACCGCCATACCTTACCTTCTTGCGCTGACCACCCGGGAACATCGAGCGCGGAATCGTCTCCAGCTCAACCCAGGTATCGCCCGTCGTACCAGGTCGGTACTGCCAGAACTCCTGGGTATTGTTGCCCTTGAGCGCATAGATGACCCGACCATCCGAACTGGCGCAGCCGCCGTCACCCGATTTCTTGTTACTGGGCCGGCTGCTGTTGAAAGGCATTGGTGTCAACGCCGGCGCCGTCACCCACTGCTCAGCCCCTACATCATAACGGAACAGGGCATTGTAACGCCCCTGCAGGAGATAGAGATAGCGGCTGCCGTCATAGACAAGCCACGAGCCTTTGTCATAGCGCGGCTGCGTCGAATACGGCACACTGCCAAGGCTGACATGCGTATCGCTGGCGACATCGTAGCGATAGAACTCAGTGCCATAGCCCTTTAGGACATACACGAACCCTGAGTCATTACGACTGACATAGGCAAGGCTCGCGCCGGCCCGCACCGGCCGACCCCGCGTTGCCGACTGATCCAGGGCCAGCGGCACCGGCTCCAACTCCGTCCAGGTCCCAGTCGCTGGGTCGTAGCGGTAGAACTCGCGCGTACTGTTCCCTTTCAGGGCATAGACCTGACCACCGCCCGCACAAAGCGCTCCGCCCCGAGCCACGGGCCGATTGCTAGCGCCAGCTGGCATTGGCGGCAGTTGAGTCCAGCGACCGCTGTATGGATCAAATCCGAAGAACTCGCGGGTACGGTTGCCAAGGAGCGAGAAGACCATCTGCCACTCCTGGTCGCAGCAGAGTGCGCCGCCTTCACGAACCGGAACGCTGCTTGGCAGCGACTCCGCCGGCTGCCAGCCGGTTACGGTCTGCCCGACAGTGACTAGGAACTCAGTCTCAACGCGGTCATTGGTCGGCACGCTGTCCATCACCCAGCGCGTAGAACAGGCGACGAGATAACGACCCGGCTGGTGCGGCTGCGGCCAGGCAGCAAACGACACGAGCAGGCTCTCGCCTGACCCCAACGCCGCCACGAACTGCGTGTCGCTATGAACCGTCGTCGTTCCGCGCTGAATGCGACAGACCACATCAAGACTGGCCGTGACGCTGCCCCAGTTGCGCACCCACGCCTTCGGCACCACGGCCGTCGCTGTGTCAATCGTGCCGGTCGGCGCGACAATTGCTGCACAGCCCACATCGGGCAGCCCAATAACGTGGAAGCTGTGGCCGGTGACGTTGTTCGCCGGTTGCTGCTCTGTTACCAGCGCAACCGAGCAACGTACGACATAATCGCCAAAACTCGCCAGCCACGGACTGAAACTAATCACGGTATCAAGCCCAACCGGCAGACCAGCCGCCAGCACGACACTGTCCTGATAACTAGGCAGTGAGTTGATAGAGCAGAAGACTCTAACCGGCTCCCGCAGATTGCCACGATTGCTGAGCATCGCGGTTGGCACCAGCGGCCCTGGTGGCACTGCGCCGACTGGCCAGGTCACAGCCGTGACCGCAGCATCGTGCACCGCGACCAACCCAGCCTGACTCGCAGTATTATTGTCCGGCACCATGTCGTCACTGTATTCGGTGGCACAACTCACCGCGAAGCCACCCCGCCTCTGGGCAGTCCAGGCCGGGAAAAGAATCAGGCTCCTAGCCCCTGGTGCCTGACTGGTCACCTGCGCAATCTCATCGTAGTCAGCCCCAATCTGCATCCGCACCGTGTAAGTCGCTGGACTGGCCCCGTAGTTGACCACACTGCAAGCCGGCGTCACCACTGTGCCGGAGTCAATCATCCCCAGCGGCGCAAGAATGGCCAGGCAGCCAACATCGCGCACTGCCAGAGTCACGTTGCCCGTCTGCTTGTCGTTATCGCTGACCATATCATTCCCATACTCGGTCGAACAGGTCACGGCGAAGGTGCCCCGGCCAGTTGCGGTCCAAACCGGGAAAGTGACATAGGTTCGCGCACCGGCCGGCTGATTCGTCACTACTGCTGTCTGCTCATAGCTCGCGCCAATCCGCATCCGCACCGTGTAGCTTGCTGGGCCAGTCCCGTAGTTTGCCACTGTGCAGGCCGGTGTCACCACCGTACCGGAGTCAACTGTCCCACTTGGTGCCAGCAGCACCGAACAGCCGACATCGCGCACCGCTACTGTCACGCTACCGTTTGCCGAGTTGTTTGCCGGCACCATGTCGCCGGTCAGCACCGCCACACAGTTCACCGCATACGGCCCGCCTCGCGGCAACGCTGTCCAGTTCGCAAATGTCACCGTCTGAGCCGCGCCCGCAGCCAGATTGGTCACGGTCTGCGTGTTCGAATACGAGCCGCCGGCTATCGTCAGTTGCACCGTGAACGTTGCCGCAGCAGTACCGTTGTTCCGGACTGTCGCTTGCGGTGTAATCACCGTGCCCGAATCAACCGTGCCGGTTGGTGCTAGAATCGCCATGACTTCGATATCGCGCACTACCACCGTCACAGTGCCGGTCTGTTTGTCATTGCTAGCCACACCGTCACCCGCCAGTTCAGTCGAACAGCTCACACTGAAGCTGCCCCGGCTAGTCGCTGTCCAGGCTGGGAAGGTGACGTAGGTCCGCGCGCCGGCTGGCTGGTTTGTCACGGTCGCGGCCTGATTGTAAGCCGCGCCAATCTTCATCCGCACCGTGTAGCTCGCTGTGCCGGTGCCATAGTTCGCCACCGTGCACGCCGGCGTCACAACTGTGCCGGAGTCAATCGTACCGCTCGGCGCAACAATCGCCGCGCAACCGACATCGCGCACCGCCAGCATGACGCTGCCGGTCTGCTTGTCATTGCCCTGGTTCACATCGCTGCCGAGTTCGGTGGAGCAGCTCACGCTGAAGCTGCCCCGACCAGTTGCTGTCCAAGCCGGGAAAGTGACATAAGTTCGGGCGCCGGCTGGCTGGTTTGTCACGGTCGCGGTCTGATTGTAGGCCGCGCCAATCTTCATCCGCACCGTGTAGCTCGCTGTGCCGGTGCCATAGTTCGCCACCGTGCACGCCGGCGTCACAACTGTGCCGGAGTCAATCGTGCCGCTCGGCACGAGAATTGTCGCACAACCGACATCGTAGGTTGGTCCGGCTGTCACGTTCACTGTCCCCAGATGAGGCCGATAATTGCGCTTCGTAACTGTCAGAAGCATTGTGCCGACAGTCTGCGGCGACACGAGCAAGATTACCTGTCCGCTGGCATTGGTCAGACCGCTCGCATAGACCTCATTACCCTTCCAGAGCACGACCCTGGCCGACTCCAGTGGCACGCTTGCGCCCGTGGTAACGGTCACGGTATATGGCAGATTCATACCGGTTGTAATCGTCCCGGCATGCGCGACCGTCAGGGTCGCTGGCTCGTCGGTCCAGATTGGCAGCTCCGGGTCTCCAAAGATATTGAGCTCATAGATACACCACCGCATCATATCGTAACGGCCGGTCGAATCGGCATAAGGAACCCATGAGCTCTTGGCATAGGTGAGAGCCGGCCCAACCCGGAAGTTGTTCTGATTGAGCACCGCCGAGCAGAAGGTCGTGTCCAGGCGCTCTGACGGCCCGAATACGTAACCAGTGCCAGGAATATACGCGCCCCAGCCATAACGCGAGTTCATCAGCACTGCCGCGGTGCCACCGCCGACCCGATTCATCAGGTGCTCGGCAAAACAATCACCACCCGAAGGAACTTCGTCCCAGGCGCCGGTAAAGCAGGCAATCGAAGCATGGACGCCAATCTTGTCACCATTAGTCAGGGTCTGCGCATCGCTAGAGTTGAGATAGGGGCTTGAGCCCATGTAGATACCATACTCGTCACCATGACCAACCCAATGGCCCATGCCGAAACCCGAGTTCATCGAATCGCGCATTCTTGTCCGCGACAGTGTGCTCGTCCGCTCATACAGCTTGGCATCAAGCCATTCAGTCGGCGTCATCCGGGCAATAGACTCCTGCGTCGGCCGTTCGTTGTAGCTCGACCAGAGAATCGCTGCCGGCAGGAGCATCTTGCGCACATAGTTCGTCGGCGGGTTCTGCTCATAGGTCAGCACCTTGTTGACGAAGTTCTGGGCCTGTGCCACGGTATAGACCGAGGCCCGGCCGACGTGCACGTCGGCGTACATGTCGGCGTTATCGGTCCGCTCGCCCCAGATAGTATCGCCGTCGGCGTTCCAGGTTCCGTCAAGCCCGCCGTAATAGAGGTCGCAGGGAATCATGTCCTCGTCGCTGTAGTAGCCCGCTCCTGATGCAGTATAGTAGCAGCGCCGCGCCGGCACCAGGTTCTGCCCCGAATTCTTCTGGTCGCCCGAACCACCCAAGAGGACGTAGTTCGTGCCCCACGTCTGGTAAGCATCAATGATGAAGTTCCGAATCTTCGTCTGCGTATCAGTGCCAGTGTAGTTAGCAGCAATATAAGAAACCGTAACAACAGTTGCCGGCACGCCTTTGCGCGTCTTCCAATCAGCCAGGCGCTGAAAACAGGTGTCAACCGGCGGCGCCGAGATGATGACATAAGGATAGTTGCCCGGTGGTAGCGTCGAGAGCGCAGACCTAGACACCCGCGGTGCGAAACGACTGACATCACCCGGGTTGACAACAAGCTGCCGCAACCGCCGGCCAGCCTCTTCCAGTTGTGCTTGCGTTGGGACAGTTCCGACTTCGGCCGAACGGGCATACTCCAGCTGGTAGCTGATACGCGTCGCCAGCAGAAGCTCGCCAGTTCCCGGAATATAGCGCACCGGCCGCAGCTCAACATGAGCGAGGCGATACCCGTTCATCGTGCCGGCATCGAGCAACCGAACAACCGCTGCCGGATAAGGAGCAGTTGAACTGTAAACAGCAGCATCTCGCGCCACGTTGGGCAACGCAAAACTCTTGCCCGGCATCGGTAGCGGCACATCGGGCTGGGCCGGTACGACGTTGAACCGGCCCGGTACCGGCTGCCACTCAACTTCGGTTACCTCGACACCGGTTGGCTCGGCACCAGCCGGAATTACCACCGTCTGCACAACCCGTGGCAGACGCGGCATTCCCGGCTGAACCAGTGCCGGATAACCTGCTAACTCAACAACATCGCCGCCGTCAGTTACTGACAGCGACAGCTCCTTGATATCAAAACGTACAGTTGTCGCGATGGACTCGGCGAACAGCGGCAAGGCCGCAATGGACAAGAGCAACAGACATTTCCGCATGTAACCCTCGCGCTCGGCTTTTTCACCAGTCTTCCGGCACCGGCCCAGACCCGCTCACGAGGCTGCTGCGGTCCAAGCAACGGCACCGTTTCAACAGCTAATCTTAGCCAGTCTCTGCCCAAAGTCAAAGGGAGCGGCAGACCAGCCTGCCGCTCCCTTTGCTTGCCGCCCCCAAGCGGCCGGATACTAACGTTCGACCACGAGCTTCTGGCTCGAACTGAACCCGTCCGCGTCGAGCTTGACCAGATACACTCCGGCAGCAAGCTCACGCAGGTCCAAGTTCTGCGCGCCGGTCCGGCCAGCCGCAAATGCTCGCGTCATCACCACTCGACCAGTGACATCACAGACGCTCAGGCTGACCATTCCCGGCCGCGACAGGCTGTAACGGACTACTGCCTGGTTGCCAGTCAGCGGATTCGGAACTATCGCCAGCGCCGATCGCGAGTTTTGGCTGGTGGCTTCGACGCTCACGCCTTCGCGGCTCGGCCGTGGTGTCCAGGCGAGCGTTGCGCTCGGAGTATAGACCCAGAACTGGTTCGACTTGTTGCCCTTCAGGGCATAGATGACTCCGGTCTCTGGGTAGAAGGCCAGTGCCGCTCCGGCCTTGACCTTCTTCTTCTTGCCCTCCGCGTATGCCTGCGGAATCGTCTCCAGCTCAACCCAGGTATCGCCGTCAGCCCCAGGCCGATAAGTCCAGAACTCCTGCGTGTTGTTACCCTTGAACGCGTAGATGGCCCGACCGTCCCAGGTCGCAGCCGAACCGTCGCCAACCTTCTTCGACTTGCGCGAACGGCCGACAAACGGCATCTGCGAGAGTGCCGGCGTTGTCACCCACTGCTCGCCTACAACATCGTAACGGAACAGGGCGTTGTACTTCGCCTGCATCGCGTAGATGTAGCGGCTGCCGTCATAGACAATCCAGGAACCCTTGTCATACTTCGCCTTGGTATTGTAGGGCGCGGCGTCAAGCGTGTAGAACGTGTCGCGAACGATGTCGTATTTGTAGAACTCGGTGCTGGTGCCCTTGAGCACATACACATACTCAGCGGTATCCTGTTTGTTGACATAGGCCAGGCCGCCGCCAGCTTTGACCGGCTTGCCCTTGGTCATCCGCTGCGTCGGCTCCAGCGGGATACTGCGCAGGGCAGACTCCCAGTCTCTCGTCGTCGTGTTGAAACGGTAGAACTCGGTCGTGCCGTTGCCCTTCATCACATAGACATAGCCGTTGCCGTAGGTAATCGCTGCGCCCTTCGAAACCTGCTTTAGGTTCGGCCCCGGCGGCACCAGCGGCATCGTTGTCCAGGTTGATTCTGCCGGCGTGTAGCGCCAGAACTCAAAGGTCTTATTACCCTTGAGGGCGTAGAGCTGCCGTCCATCGGGGTCGCAAACCAAGCCACCGCCGTCCTTCACCGCCGTACCGGTCAGCGTATCACGACGCGCAGTCCAACCGGGCGGCAGGGCCGCCCCGGTCGTAAATGACCAGACTTCGGACGGCGTCGTGCCGCCCGGGTTGCGTGCTACCACGCGCCAGTAATGAAGCGTGCCTGGCGGCAGGTCCGCGTAGGCAACGGTCGTGTCGGTTACATGCTCGGCCAGGAGGCGGACCGGCGGATTGACGACGTCGAGATAGATGTCATATTCG
This sequence comes from Caldifarciminota bacterium, assembly GCA_965649295.1. Classification (GTDB taxonomy): domain Bacteria; phylum Hydrothermota; class Tepidihabitantia; order Tepidihabitantales; family Tepidihabitantaceae; genus CBFGKH01. Next base: position 126,224 of record CBFGKH010000007.1, on the reverse strand, counting down.
GCTGCACCGACTGCCGAATACCAGACCAGGTTGCCGTTCACCGCCACGTAGTTAGCTCCGTTTGTCGGCGAGATGAGTACCGGCGCTCCCGGCACCGTCACCGTGGTCGTGAATGAATCCCGCGCCCACTGACCGACGTTCTCGAAGTCATCAATCCCGCGCACCCGCCACCAGTAGCGAGTCGAATACTGCAGCGGATTGACCGGCGTGTACTGCGAGGTCGGAATCGAGGTGCTGAACACGAGATTCGTGAAGTTCCGGTCAGTGGCAAGCTGGATATCGTAGTAGTCAATGACGTCCTGCTGTCCCTGATTGCCGGCTGGCTTGCTCTTGCCTAGTAGCGAGACATCACTCCAGTCAAAGGTCAGCCAGACTGGGATGTTCGTCGCGTTGTTGCCCGGATAGATGAGAGCCGGTGCTGCCGGTGGCGTGGCATCGAGGTCAAACTCGCGCGTCGCCGACCAGTCGCCGTAGGAGACGCCGCCATTGGCCGAAGAACGAACGTGCCAGTAGTAGTGGCCGTCACCCAGTGCTGCAACCGGCGTGAAGTCGGTCGCATCGGTTTCGATGTCAATCGAGGTCTCATGGAAGTCGGGATAGAGTGAAACCTGCAACTGGTAGTAGTCTGCATCAACTGCTGGCAGCCAGTCAAAGTAAGGTGTCGCGTCGTTCAGTCGAGCGTTCGGGACTGGCTCGACCAGTACCGGCGCTGCCGTGCCGATGGTGCGGAAGTTGCCACTACCCCAAGCTCCGATGTTACCAAAGTTGTCGGTGCCGCGCACCCGCCACCAATAATCGGTTGCGTAATCAAGCTGCACCGGGCAAACATAAGTAAGTCCGCTGGTCTGAACGCTGAACACGATGTCGCTGAATGCCGGATCGCGCGCCAGGGTCAGGTCGTAGTGCACGACAAGATCGGTACCCAATGGCTGGGTCGTTGCCAGCCGGTCCTTGGACTTGAACGTCACCTCCGTCCACTCGAACGTCGGAATTCGACTGACATTCGTTGCGCCGGGCGCCGGCTGAACAAGCGTTGGCGCTACCGGTGGCGTCGCATCAAGGTCAAACTGGCTGCTGGCCCACGGCCCAAGGATATTGTGACCGACACCACAGACCCGCCAGTAGTAGTGGCCGTCGAGGAGCGCGCTGGTCGTCACACCCGTACTTGTGATGCCGCTGGCAACGAACTCCGGCGAGGCGAAGTCGCTGTTGTTGTCAACTTCAACCCGATATGAGTCAGCCTGCGCAACCGGACTCCAGGAAAGTGCGATATTGCGGTAGTTGAACGAGTCATTGTCCGGACTGAGGCCACTCGCCGCCGCCATCACCAAAAACTCACCGCTGAGCGTGTTGTTTTCGGGCACGACATCCGGAACGTGAGCAGTGCTCAAGGTCATCGTGTAATAGCCGGCTGCCAACGGTGGTGTTGCCTCGAAGTTCACTGTCGCAGTCGCGCCAACCGCAACATTGGTTGCCGTACCAGAGCCGCTGTAAGGCGTCGGTCCGGTTCCAAACACCAGCGTCGCTGGAATGTCGGTCGGCACGTTGCTGAAGCTGGTGTTTCGGACTACGCCGGTCGGATTGAGAACCGTGCCGGGCAGTATTGAGCCGCCGTTGGCCGGTAGTCCGAACGCCTCAGCCGCTGCATCATGGACGTGAACATCAACTGTACCGGTCATCCGGTCGTTACTCGGGAACTGGTCGCCGGTCAGTCGAGTCGAGCAGCTAACCGCGTACCCAAAGCCACGCGGCCAGTCTGACCGCGCCGGGAACACGACTTCCTGCCTTGTGTCCGCCTCGTGGTTCGTCACCGTTACCATCTCATCGTAGAACGAACCGATCTTCATCCGCACCTGGTAGGACGGCTCGGTCACCAGTCCAAGGTTCTCAACCGAGCAACGCGGTGCAATCAAGACTCCGGAATCGAGCGAGCCGGCCGGTACGATGATGTGAGAGACACGCACGTCGTGCTCGCCGCCCCAGTCAATCAGGTTGTTCGGATCCTGTTCATAGGACTCACCCCAGCGCAAACCCGAACCGCCGCGCACCCGAATATAGCCCTGGTTCAGGGTTTTGCGGATATTCTTGTCACCGCTGCCATCGAAGTTGAGATAGCGCATGTTGTCGAGAGTCTGGTTGTTCTCGATGGTCAGCATCGCGCTCGGCGCCGCCGCACCGTTCTGGAAAGTGCAGTTTTGGAAATAGGGCGGGTCAACAAAAGCTCCACCCGGAATGTTGATACCATTCGCATTCATCCGGTTGAAAGTCGCGTAGCTCGCAGCAATCCGGCCACCACTCTGAACACTGAAAGCGTAAGGGTAGGAAGCGCTCTGCGCTGTGATCGTTGCGCCTGGCTGACCGACTGCCGAAAAGATACTGTTTGCGCCACTAACAACAACCTGGCCCGCAGCACTATTGGTGCCCAATGTCAGCGTCTTGCTGGCCAGGTTCAGGGTGCCATTGGTCACCTGGAGTTGATTATGAACCTGCAGGTTCGAACCAAGCGTAAGACTGCCACTTGGCTTAGTCACGGTCAGATTGTAGAACGGCGAACTTGCTCCGACGTTCAGGGTAGCATTGCCCGGGCCATCAAAAGTTACCGGCCGCTGGCCGTGCGTATAAGAGCCGATGCCGATCCAGTTGCCGCTGACGTAGATGCCATAGTTCGGAGTCCCACCGATGGATATGACCCCGTCGTTCTGGATGCTGCCATTGATCCGGTAACCATAGGCTGAAGACGAGAATGTGCCGCCAAGACTCAGCGTTGCACCGAATATGACATAAACATCCGCTGTCTGCACATAGTTGTCACCAAGCGAGGCAGTTGAGGTCAAAAAGAGATTCTGGGGAGATTGTTTCTCGACCAGCAACGTGCCAAGACTCCAGTTTGTGACACCGATAATCGGCCCCGTCGTCATGGTGACGGTCGAACTCTTGTTGCCAACAAAGTGAAGCGCTGCTCCTGACCCAGCGACAAAGTTAGTCGGACCGGTACAGTAGATGTTGCCGTAGAAGTAAACATCGCCACCGGTCGCATACCAGCCACCGCCTTCGGTTCCGTTCTGAATGATGTAGAGTGAACTATTGGCGACGGTACCGGAACCCTTGTAGTGCACTGCACCACCGAGAATACTGCAGACCGGTGCTGGCAAAGGCGAAAGAGCATTCAACTCATGGATGCTGTCTATGTTGACGACCGTTCCGGCCCCATCAACGACGAACCGGCTCACACCGGTTAAGTTCTTCTGATCGAGCCAGCGGATGTCGGCCTGGCAGCCTCCTTGAATCTGCAGCCGGCCCTGCATTGTCAACCCGGCACCTTGCAGACCCTGTACACGGCCGACGTTCGCGCCGGAGTTGTCCACCCAGAGACTGCCACCGTTCATTATCATCGTACCCCGGGCGATGGTCAGGTTGTTCACTGGAATCCGCAGCCCGGTGTTGTTGAACGTCAGAGTTGTGGCTGCATCGCCTTTCTCTACGCGAACCGAGTCACAGACCAGCTCGGTCACGCTTGTTACTGTTCCCGGGTTGTTACCGCCGAAATAGACATAAGCCCAGGTCAGGTCAAACGCGCCCGGCGTCGAGTTCTGGTTCGTTACGCTGCCGTTGAAGTTACGGCGGTGCCAGTATGTACCCAGCGACGTTGGATACTTGTCAATCACGCCAGTCGGCCCGTTATTGAGGTGCCCGCCAACCGTCAGCACACACTGAGCCGAGTCGCGGTAGATGCCGGTATTGGTGAAGTCACCACCGACCGTCAGCGCAAGCTGGGAGCCGCGGTTGTCAAAGAAACCGCTGTTCTGGCAGTTACCGCTTACCGTGAAAGTTGTGGCGGCGTTGACTCGCTGACAGATGGTACCACTGTTGACCAGCGTACCAACGTTGCGAGTCGTGCTGCCACGAATCGAGTCAATTCCAGTATTGATGTAAGTATCGCCCACAATCACCGAGCCGGTGTTCTTCCAGAACAGCCCGTGGTTCTCCATATCACCGTTCGGCCCGGTCCAAAGATTGGCCAGTGGCAGCCACGCCCGCGCGGACGGTCCGTTGACAAATCGCGTCGTCACGCTGTCGGTCACGTTGGCGGTGTGGCAGAGCGAGTCGTTGTTCGTCAGTGTGCCGCGCACCCGCAGCCAGCTCGTCATATTGGACAGGTCAAGAATGCGATGGTTGGTCAGGTTGCCCTCGACCAGCATCGTCGCTGCGGCGGGAGCGGTGCGCTTGTGCACACCATCAGGTGCGTTGTTCGTAAAGTCGCCCCTAACCCAGATGCTCTGATTTGTGTAGATGAGATTCTTGTTATTGATGAGGTTGCCAAACGTATCCGTGCTCGTAGTGACTCCGTTGACGTAGATTGAGTCGTTATTCGTCACTGTGCCGAACGCGCAGAACCGACCGGCATTGATGTTGAACAGTAGCTTGCCGTTGTTCAGCACATCGCCGGTGCCCTGAGCAGCATCGCCAACCCGGGTAAGGTTCGTCGTTGCCAGTCGCTGGTAAACGCCGGCATTGGTGAAACTGGTCAGCACTTGCAACCACTGATTGCCATAGACGATGCGGTTGTTGTTCACAAGCACGCCAACTGTGTCCCACTGACCGGCTCCGACCATCGAGTCGTAACCGGTGGCAGAGTTGGTGAACGTGCCAAGCACGACAAACCGACCGCCGGCAGCCGACCGGAACAGCAGGTCGCCATGGTTAGTCAGGTCACCGTCCACCCGGGTCATGTTGGTCGTGTTTGTTCCTCCCAGACGCAGGTAGGTGCAGCCAGCGTTGTTGGTGAACCCACCGTCCAGCACCTGCAGTTGCTGGAAATTGTAGACAATCCGGCCGTTGTTCACCAAGGTTCCGGCTGTGTCCCAGCGGTTATTGGCGCCTACCAGAGTGTCATAGTCGTTGTTGGTCCGGGTCCCGAGTACGACGAGTCGGCCGCTCGTTGCCGTGAACAGGAGCGTATCATTGTTTGTTAGGTTACCGGTCACACGAATGGCGCCGCCACCAGTGTGCCGGAACCGACCAGCGGTGCCAGTACCATTGGTGAAATTGTTGTTCACCTGCAGATTGGCCGCCACATAGTTCAAAACGCGGTTATTCACCAGCGTGCCGATGGTATCGTAGTAAGTCGAACCCGCACCGGTGATGTGCATCGTGTCGGCGTTGTTAGTCAAGGTACCGAGCACGACAAACCGCGAGGCGGTGTTGGTCGCGAGCACATAGAGACTGCTGCCACCGGCGTTGCTCCAGTCGCCGCCAACACGGATCGGCCGAGCATTGGTGCCGGCGCTTCTCGAAAAGGTACCGGCATTCGTCACATTACCAGTGACATTTAGGCCATGGGTGCCAGCCAGTACGAAACTATTGGAATTGATGAGCTGCCCCGCGTTGACATCAGCGGTGTAGGCACCGGTGTTGGTGGCACGGAATCGGCCGCTGTTGTTCAAGACACCACCAACTGTGAAGGCACCGGTTCCCTGAATCGTATCAAGACCGGCGTTGGTGTGGTTGTCCTTAACCTCGGTCAGACCGTTGCCGGTGCGGTTGAAGCGACTGGTCGCAACGCTGTTAGCGAAGTTAGCCTCGCCGGCCTCACGCCAGACAACCAGTCCCTGAGCACCATAGACAATAGACTTGTTGTTTACGAGCGAACCAACTGTGTCATTCCGGGTGGTCGCACCGGCGACGTTGATCGAGTCCTCATTACGCAGGGTGTCGCCGACATAGAGATTGTAGATCGTGCTGGTGGTAGTGACGTAGAACTTGGAGTTGTTCACCAGCTTGCCCAGCACCCGCATCGGCCGGATAAAGTTATTGGTACCGGCCTTGGTGAACGTGCCGCCATTGGTCAAGTTGCCGCCCACTCGCAGACCGTGGTGGTTCAGCGTGAACGACCCGGCATTGTTGTTCAGGTCGCCGACAACATAGAGCGAACAGCTTGCCGCCGCACCCGGATTGTAGGAGAAATTCACCGTCCCAGTGTTGGTGAAGTTTGGGTCAACGGTGACGTTCGCGGCACCGGAAATGGTAAAAGTACCGGAGTTCGTCACATTGCCAGTGATGTTGAATGGACCAGCTGCGCTGTAGGTGCAGGTATTGGCGCTGTTCTGCAACCCGCCATTGATTGTCAGACTAGCAGCCGCGCATGTGAAGGAGGCACCGGCAACCGCATTATTCAGGCCGGTGCCACCGATTGTCAGCGCGCCGGTGCCGGAGTGTGCGTAAATCCCGGAGTTAGTGAAACCGCCGTTGAACTGCACTACGCCGGCGCCGGTATGGTTGTGAGTCGCTCCGCTGGCATTCGTGTAAAGACCGGTAACAGTAACGTTGCCAGTCGTCGTGGTAATCGTACCAGCATTGTTATTCAAAGTGCCGCCAACAGTCAGCGGGCAGCGAGTGAGATTCAGTGCACTGGCCGAGGCGCTGTTGTTTGTCACCGACCCATCGCAGGTCACGGTGACAACCCCGGTTCCAGCCGAGAAGTTAATTGAACCACCAACAGCAACTGTGATGTTACCCAAAACATAGAGCTGGTAGTTGCTGGCATCGCTGGGTCGCTGCAGAGTGCCATTGACTGTGAGACTGCCAAGGTCTGGTGGATTGACGTTGAGAGTAACCGTGTGGCCGGCAGCGATGATGACATCGTCTCCGAAAGCCGGTGGGCTGGGCGTCCAGATTGCCGCACCCCAGTTTCCGCTGCCGGTGCTGGTTACGGTTATGGCCCAAGCCGGTACGGCTGCTCCTAGCAGCAGCACAACCGCGAGGGCGATTCTGGCAGAATGGAACTGTCTCAGCATTTTACCTCCCGTGCTGACAATCAAATCGGGGCTCTAGTCTCCCCGCTTGCTTTGCTGATTGCATAGCGCAGCCTCTGTGAGACCGCGGCTTTTCTTTCTGTAACCCTTTCCTTGGGCCGCATTAGACCGTAGTAATGATACCATCCGCGACAGCCTGTGTCAAGTCGCGTCACTTCAGGCAGATAGCTGAGGTTAGCGTCCGGATGGCGAAGACCGCAGTCGCACGCCGCGAATCGATCATCGTTCCAAGTGTCGTCCGCGTACAAGAGATTGCCGAGCAGACCCGCTGACCTCATCTTGCTTGACCGTCTGAGCCGTCAGGGATAAAATACGATTGCAGTTGGACACAAGACCAGTCCGGCACAAGGCAGCCTACCGCTGCCCAGGTTCCCATATTCCCGACAATGAAAGAGCCATCCCAGTCTGATAACTGCGTCCATTCGATAACGGTTGAGGATATTGACCCGCTAATCCTGCTTGGGCCGGCAGACGCCAATCTCCACGCGCTCAGCCGTCACTTCCGCACCCGTATCGTCGCCCGCGCCGGCTGCCTCAATCTCTCCGGCCCAAAAGAGGAAGAGGCTGCCCTGCTGGAGACCATCAACACTATTATCACTCGCTGCCGCAACGGCGAGCCAGTGTCACCGGAGTTCATTGACGCCCTTGCCTCGCGACTGTTGCGCAGTCAGCGGTCTGGCGGCAGTGCCCAGCCGACCGAATCCGAAGCATTGGCGCTCAAGACTCCGCGCAAGACGATAGTCCCCAAGACACGCAACCAGCGAGCCTACCTCGCGGCGATGACCGACAACGACATCATCTTTGCTATTGGTCCGGCTGGCACCGGCAAGACCTATTTGGCAGTGGCAGCCGCCCTCGCCTCGCTCACTTCTGGCCGCTGCAGCCGCATCATCCTCACCCGGCCAGCAGTCGAAGCCGGCGAATCGCTTGGCTATCTGCCCGGCTCGTTCAAAGAGAAGGTTGACCCCTACCTGCGTCCGCTCTATGACGCCCTCTTTGACATGATGCCCCTGGAACGCACCCAGCGTCTGATTGAACAGGAGGTCATCGAGGTCGCGCCGCTGGCGTTCATGCGTGGCCGGACTCTTTCCGACGCCTATATCATCCTCGACGAAGCCCAGAACACGACCTCAACCCAGATGCGGATGTTTCTCACCCGGCTGGGCTGGAATTCCAAGGCAATTGTTACCGGCGACGTGACTCAAATTGACCTCGCCAGCCACCACGTCTCCGGCCTGATTGACGCAAGCGAGCGCCTGGCCAATGTGCCGGGCATCGCCATTATCCAGCTAACCGACGCCGACGTGGTCAGGCCACCGCTGGTCTCGCGCATCATCAAGGCCTATGACCGAACCAACGGGACGAGTGCTGCACGCGAATAGGCCCTGATGATAGAAGGCAGTACCGGGCTAGCTGTTGCAGTGAATGCCATGCTGGGCCGATGTGAGGCGACGGATAGGCGATCCCTCGGCGCTGCGCTCCTCGGGATGACAAAGGAAGAGTCTCGGGTGTCTAATGCTGGTGGCTAGGTATGAAGCAGGACTGGTGTTGACTGAGCAATGAGAGTAATGGTATTTGGCACCCGTGACCAGCGCCTGCTGGCGGCCACTCGGCGGCTGGTTCGGCAGCTCGACCGCGAGTTCAAATCACCGGCTATCGCGGTTTCGGTCATCTTCGTAAACGACCGCTATATTCAAGACCTGAACCGCCGCTATCGCCGCCGCGACCGGCCCACCGATGTCCTGTCATTCAAGCTTCAGCCACTAGTCCCCAACCGACAACCATCACTTCCGCTTGGTGAAGTCTATGTCTCCCGAGATACTGCCCGCCAGCAGGCCCGCCGCTACGGTGTCGGCTATCACGATGAACTGCAGCGACTCATCCTGCACGGCGTTCTCCATCTGCTCGGCCTGACTCACCGCCAGATGGAGCCGTTTTACCGCCGCTTTCTCGGCCGCGACTAGTTCGGCTCGACAGCGATGAAACCGGCTATCGCCAAACCCGCTGCCCGCTGCTAGCCAATGTTCTTCGCGGCTCTCGCCATCGTCCTGCTCCTACTCTGCTCAGCTTTCTTCTCCGGCTCCGAGACCGCCCTCTTCTCGCTCACGCCCGGCCAGCGCGAGAAACTCCGCACCACCCATCCGGGTACGAGCCGCCGCATCGAGTCGCTACTGCGTGACCCGGGCCGGCTGCTCGGCACGATTCTGCTCGGCAATCTGATAGTCAACATGGTCATCGCCGCGCTGGTCACGATTGTTCTGCTCGGCATTGTTCGACGCACCGGCGGAAGCGAGGCACTAATCATTGGCTTGGGCGGCATAGTTGAGACCGCGCTGGTCCTGGTGCTGAGCGAGGTCACGCCCAAAGTCATTGCCAGTCGCATACCGACCCGCTTTGCGCTGGTTTCGGCCCAGGCGCTACCAGCCGTCGGATTTGTCCTGCGGCCAGCAGTGCTACTCGTCGCCGGTCTTGCCCGGCGCCTGGCTCCGCGCCGGCCTGAACCCGATGCCCTCACCGACGACGAGCTCCACACGATGGTTGAGCTTGGCCGCAACCAAGGCATCCTCCAGGGCACCGAAGATGAGGTGCTGCGCAACCTGATTGACCTCGACCGCCGGACTGTCTCGGAAGTGATGACCCCACGTATTGACATTGTCGCGGTGCCGGAAACGACAACCGTGGCTGAGGCGACGGCCATCTGTCGGCGGGCCGGATTCTCGCGCCTGCCAGTCTATCGCGAGACGGTTGACCGCATTACCGGTACGATTCATGTCCGGGAACTGCTGGCTGCAACCGACGAGCAGACCCCGGTCTCAGCCATTGCCCGGCCACCCTATTTTGTGCCCGAGGTCAAGCCCTTGCCGCAGCTCCTTGACGAGCTACGGCGCCGCGGCTCCCACATCGCCATCGTCGTTGACGAGTTCGGCCAGACTGCCGGGCTGGTCACTCTCGAAGACCTGCTCGAAGCCGTCTTCGGCGAGATTACCGACGAATACGACCTGGCCGAAGAACTGCCCTATTCCAAAGTCGAGAACGGCTGCTATCTCGTTGACGGCGAGATTGACCTAGCCACGCTCAACCGGCTCTTTGCCAACGCCTTCCGCAACATTGACCACGAACGCCTGTCGTCATTCATCCACGAACGGTTGGGCCGGCTGCCGGTTCCCGGCGACCGCATCCGGCATGGCCAGATCGAAATAACCGTCCGCGAAACCGACGGCACCAAGCTCGAAAAAGTCGTGGTCTGCTCCCAGCCCGACGCCGACTAGCCAATGGAACCAATTGCCGCCCTCTTCCTGATTGGTGCCGGCGCGTTTTTCTGCGCCACCGAGGCCTCGCTCTACCGCGCCAACTGGATTCGACTCACCAACTGGGCCGAACGCGGCCTGGCCGGCGCCCGCGCTGCCCTGACCCTGCTCGACCAGCGGGACCAGGCAATCGTCACGATTCTCATCGGCACCAATCTTGCCTACAACTTCCTCTCCATCCTCCTCACCCGATTCTTCACCCTCCATTTCGGCCCAGCAGCCGCGCCCATCGCCGTGCTGATTGCTGTCGCGGCCGCCTTTGTCGGCAGCGAATACCTGCCCAAGACCATTGGTCAGGCCTTCCCCAACCGCTGGCTGCGGCGCGCTGCCCTGCCACTCGGAACCGTGCGAATTCTCTTCTGGCCGCTCGTCTTTGTTCTAAGCGGCATTGGCCGACTCCTTGGCCCGCGGCCGGCAACTCGCGGCGAGCCGACAATCACACCCGAAGACTATGTCGCCGCGCTCAGCCGCCGGGCCGGTGCGGCTGCTCCCCGCACCGCCCAGATTGCCAAACGGCTGTTCCGCTTCTCCGCCATGCCGGTCGCCGAAATCCAGATACCGATTGAGGAAGTGAAGTCGGTGCGCCACGACGCCGGCCTGAACGAGATAATGGCCGTCACCAGCGAATACGGTTTCTCCCGCATTCCGGTATATACCGACCGACCTGACAACATCACCGGCGTAATCGTGGTCAAGGACCTGCTGGCCGCGCCTGCCCATCGCATCCGCCGCATCTCCCGCGTACCCGGCCAGAGCCGCGCTCTGGCAGTACTGCGTCAGCTTCAGCGGCGCGGCGAGCACCTGGCCGTGGTCACCGACGAGCAGGACCGTGTCACCGGCATCGTCTCACTCGAAGACCTGATTGAAGAACTCGTCGGCGAAATCCGCTCCGAAGCCTGATGCCCGCTGTCGGCTCAGTCCTGCGATTGCATCTCGCCCGCTGCTCAGTCTCTTCCTGACATGCGCCGCATCCTCCGCCTCGACGCCATCTGCCTCCACGTTCAGGAGTACAAGGAATCGAGCAAGCTCGTCACCCTGCTCACCGCCGACCATGGCCGGGTCACCGGCCTGGCCAAAGGCGCGCGCCGGCCCAAAAGCAAGTTTGGCGCCGCCCTCGACCTCTTTGCCCGCTCCCGCATCATCTACTACTGGCACGAAAGCCGCTCCCTCTACACGATTGCCGATGCCGAACTGGTCAACGCCCACTCCGGCATCGCACTCCGACCAGAACGGTATCTCGCTGCCGAACAGGTTACCGAACTTGCCCTGCGCACTGCCCCTCCCCAAGACCAGAATCCCCAACTCTTCGGCCTGCTCGACACCTATCTCGGCGTCATTGAGCAGGCCGAGACCGGCTTCACCACCTTGGTCGGCTCGTTCCTGCTCAAGGCTGCCAGCTTTGGCGGATTCCGGCCCGGGCTACGCCAGTGCCTGCGCTGTCGACAGCCAATTCGCGAACAGTCGGCATGGTTCGCCGCCGAGGCCGGTGGCATCATCTGCCCGGCCTGCGCCGGCGATGAACCCGGCGTTCTCCTCAGCCCAGCCGAAATCGGGCTGCTCGACCACCTGCTCCACACTCCGGCCTCCTCACTCACCAATGCCGACGCTATCGTATCCCGACTTCTGCCGGTCATCCTCGATTTTGTCCAAACCCACTTTCCCTCGCTCCTGCTCCGCTCCTTTCGCCCCAGCCCGATTTGACAACCCGCTGCCAGCGGTCTATTCTGCCCGCCATGCCAAACTCAGCAGTCTCGCGCTCGGCTCTCCCCCGACCGGGCGATTTCCCTTTGACTAGCACCAACCCCTGCTACCGATGAACGTCTGCCCGGCGTGCGGCCAGCCCAACGACGACACAGCCCGGTTCTGCCGCGAGTGCCGCACCAAGCTCGACCCCCGCATCCGCCAAAGCCCAGACACAACCGGCCCGGAAATTGGCCTGCCGCCAGCACCCAAACCGACCGGTCCCGGCTGGCGCGACATCACCGCAATTCTGGTCGCCACCATCGGCGCCATCGCCATCGGCACTTTTATCATCGCGAGCCTCCGCAACCGCGACCCGCTCCGTGCCCAGGTCACCCCTGACAGTGCCGAAGCCTTTGCCACTGCCGTTCTGCAGCGAATTGAGCGACTCGAACAGGCTGCTGAGACCGCTGCTGACCGAATCGGCCCGGGTGCTGAAGAAGTAGTCGGCCCGGTTCGGGCGCGGCTCGGACTGGCCCGCAACCTCGTCCTCGAAATCGAGCTGACCGACGACCCCGACTCACTCGCCACCCTGCGCCAGGCCATTGTCAACCAGCTCGACTCAGCCCGAATCGAGCTGGACGCCGGCCGCTAGTCCGGCATCCACCACTCTCTCCCATCTGTCCGCTGCGCTTTGCCCTTTGACTTGACCACTTCCCCGTGCTATAACCTACTGTGCGCTACCAGCTCCGCCTGCTCTCTTTTCTCCTGCCGGCGCTCCTGCTGCCGCTCTTCGCCTGCAAGTATGCCGACCGCACCTGGATAATCCGCGCTGTCGTCACCGTCACCGACTCCCAGGGACGGCCGGTTGCGGGCCAGCGCCTCTTCATCCACACCGACGTCATTGACCGCAGCGGCAATGTCCTGCCCGGATTCGAGCTTGACGACGACCGCACCACCGACGGCAACGGCGAGGCAACACTTGCCTATACCACCACCTTCCGCTACGAACGGGCCACCGGCACCTACACCACCGGTGTCCGCGCCCGCGCCTGGTTTATCTACGGCGGCCGCACCTATGCCGACACCGCCGAATACTTCCCTGCCGACACCGTTCCGAACTACGACGTCATCGTTCCGCTCAGCATCCAACGCTAAGAAGGCTAGGGTAGAACTACGACCAGTCGCCGCCAGTCTGACAAAAAGAAAACCTGGCAGCAGAAACTGACCGACGCCAAAGGCCTGCCCCGCATCGCGCCGATTGACGAACGGATGAACAAACGTTGGGGTACCGGCACATTTGTCATCCCCGCTCCATTGGAGGTGGACGAACTGATGCGCCGCGTGCCCAAAGGCAAACTCGTGACCATCACCGAAATCCGGCAGGCCCTTGCTCGCAAGCACAAAACCGACATCGCCTGTCCGCTGACAACCGGCATCTTCGCCTGGATTGCCGCCCACGCAGCCGAAGAACGGCGTGCTGCCGGCGACAAACGCATCACCCCCTACTGGCGCACGCTCAAAGCCGGTGGCGAACTGAATCCGAAGTACCCCGGCGGCATTGCTGCCGTCGCCAAGCTCCTTCGGGCCGAGGGCCACAAGGTCGCTCGCCGGGGTCAGAAGACCGTAGTCCTCGGGTTCGAGTCTCACCTCGCGCGCCTCTAGCCAGTACCGGTTTGGGCCCGTCCCAATGTCACCGCTGCTTCTAGGCTGATGACACCCGACAAACGCAGCCGCATCCGCGGCTCGCTGCTCGGCCTCGCCTGCGGCGATGCGCTCGGCGCATCAAAACAGGACCTGCTCGCCGACCACTATTCGCCCGTTCCCGGCCTCTGGCAATCCGAGCCGCTCGCACCCAAGATTGACCAAGTCGCGGCCGGCTCGTTCAAACAGAAGCAGCCGCCCGATATCCGCGGCACCGGCTACGTCGTTCACACGCTCGAAGCGGCGCTCTGGGCGCTCTACAACTCAGATGATTTCGAAACTGGTTGTACGCTCGCGGTCAGTCTCGGCGAAGACACCGACACGACTGCCGCGGTCTATGGTCAGCTTGCCGGTGCCTACTACGGCGAGGATGCCATCCCTGCCCGCTGGCGCAAGGGCCTTGCCCGGGCCGAACTTGTCACTTCCCTTGCTGAGCGCCTGTTCGAACTGAGCACCACAAACCCACGCTAAAGCCCGGCCCAAAGCCCGACGCAGGCAGCGACCAAAAGCGAGTAGCAAGGACTGCTACAAGCAACCCGTAAGGCCGAGCGGGTAACTTTGTCCCAAAGAACGGGCCAAACCCAGTCACGAGCATCAACCGAAAGAGGCCCAGAAGCGCGAGCCCGAAGTCTTAGGCAGACTCGGCCGCAATCCCAATCGCCAAGGGTTACTGAGTCAGCGCAAGAGACAGGACTAAAGACCCCGCGACAAAGAACCATGGAGACCATCCCCGGGACAGAGGAGTGGGGGCAGCGGAAAACCTGGCCAACATATTGTGGGCTCAGGAGATAGCGCCTGCTGGCACGATTCGCCCCTGCACCCGAAAAGAGGTGCAACCAGCCACAACTGCCATCACCCTCTGTCATCCCGAGACGCATTCTCTCCTGTCATCCCGAGGAGCGCAGCGACGAGGGATCGCCTTCCCGCCTCGCACCCCCCAGGCATAGCACTTCGGCGATTCCTCGGGCAAGGACAGCCCTCGGAATGACGAGGGAGTATCGCGTCGCCCCACCTTTGCCCACTTGACCGGCCTGTCCCAACTGCCTACACTCAGCCCAATGCAGGCCCCAACCCCAGCGCCAGAGAAGAAACGGTGCAACTACCAGTATCAATCAGGCTGGAGCTGCCCTTTCGACGCCGAACACGGCAGTGACCTCTGCATCTTTCATCAACCGGTAGAACAGAAAGACCCTGCCAACTTCTGGCAACATCTGGCATCATACCTAGTCGCCCTGCTCAACAAGGCCGGAGACGACAAAACAAAGAAGTGGCAGGAAAACAATCCTAGGCACTGGGTCTTCGGCGAGGCCAACGAAGTGCTGACCAAGGCCTATGCCGCCAGAATCAACCCGAGCGAGCCCTGGCAGTTCACCGGCTTCATCTTTCCGGCGATGGACGGAAAGCACAACTTCGTGCAGTTCGTCTTCCCCGTCTGCGACTTCCGCGGAGCGCAGTTCCGCGCCAAGGCCGACTTCTTGGGAGCGCAGTTCCGCGCCAAGGCCGACTTCCACGGAGCGCGGTTCAGCAACACGGCCGACTTCAGCTTCGCGCGGTTCCGCGCCGAGGCCATCTTCGGCCATACGAGATTCATTGGCCCTGCAGACCTCACTCGGGCCAAGTTCGATGGCCCAGTGGACTTCAATCGCGCCTCCCTGCGCAATCAGTTGCTCTTTGCCGGCACCGAGATTGGCGAAAAGGCAACCATCCTGCTCTGGGACTTGGACTTCGTTCACGGCACTTCCGACATCACGATGGAGCAAGACCATAGGCAAGGCCGCATCATTGCGCCGGCCGGTCAGGTTGTGTTCCGGGACATTAGCGAGAATATGAACCGCGTCTCGTTCCTGCATACCGATATTCTCACTGACCGGTTGCTCGTACGTTTCGCCAATGTGAAGTGGGAGACCGACCCCAAGAAGTTCATCTTCGACGCCCAGTTCGCATTCACGCCGCACCAAGAATGGAATCCCGAACAGTTGGCAAAAAGAACTGGGCTGCCCGAGGAGCAGGTTGGGACACTACCAGAGCTGTTTTCTGCTGATAGGCCAGGGCTCGAAGGCGAGACAGCCGAACAAGAAACAAGACCCCAGCAAGAGATTTGGGGTAGAACCGAACAACTGGTAAAGCAGGATGTCGAGCGCGTCGCGCGGGAAATTCGGCTCGCAACCGAAAGGTACGGTTCCTATTCTGATGCCGGCGACTTTCACGTTGCCGAGATGGAGTATCGCCGAACCCAGGCACGCGGATTCTTCCGCTTTGCCCTCTGGCTCTACAAGGTCGTCAGCAACTACGGTGAGTCACCACAACTGGCGCTAGGGCGCCTGGCTCAGGTCTGGCTCGCGTTTGCGAACCTCTACTTCTGGTTTGGCTACGGCAGTGCCGCGCCCGTGCTCTGGCGAATCAGACCCGGGCCCACGCCAGCGCAGATACTCGAACGGACCGGCTGGGCACTGCTCTCTGGTCTGGTCAATATGGTGCCGGGCTACTTCCGGTTCCAACTCGAAAACCTGAGCTGCTGGTATCAGACCGTCCTGATGGCGACGCAGGCGTTGGTTGGCGTCGGTGTGCTCGCCCTCTTTCTTCTCGCTATCCGCCGCCGGTTCCGGCGCTAGGCGAGCAGGCTAGCGCCGGACGATTGCTGCGGTTGCTGTCTGGCCCTTAGCTTCGAGTCGGACAATGTAGGTGCCGGCAGGAAGCGAACGCCCGTCAAGGACAACTGCTCCTGTGGTCGAATGGTCAAGTGCGCTTGTGAAGACGATGCGGCCGGTAACGTCGCAGATGTGGACTGTTGCCGGGCCGGGCCGGCCGAGCGAGTAGCGAATTACCGTGCTTGTGGCGAACGGGTTGGGCATGGCCTCGACCAGACCAAATCCCGGCCTGATGCCCGCCAGCTCCTCGACACCCGAACCAGCCGCCACTTCAACCGTTCCTTCGATGCGGTTGTTCTCTGGGTTCTGGTCGCTGCTCAGGCTAAGCGAGCAGGTGTAGGCATGACTGCCCAGAACTCGCGGTGTCCAGGTTGGAAACAGGGCCTGGCCTTCAGCACCAGGGGCTAGCCCAAGCTGGGCCAGTCGGTTGTAGGATTCGCCCGGAATGACAAAGCGCAAGAGAAACGTCTCGGTCTGGGTGCCGTTGTTACGACAGCGCACCCTTGGCATCAGCCCGACTCCTGAGTCAACTCTAGCTGGTGGTGCCAATACCTCGACTACTGCCACATCGTGATAGCGCACCCGCACCGTTGCTGAGACGGTGTCGTTGGCATAGTAGGAGTCGCCGGCCAGCGCGGTCGAGCAGCTCAGGACTGCCACGCCTTCTGGCGGCGCTGTCCAGTAGCCAAACTCGACATCGCACGATTCGCCCGGCGCAAGCCCGTTGACATTACGACTGTCGCGCCAGTCTGGAGCGATGCGCAGAAAGACTGGGAAGCTGGCAATGGTAGTGCCGTAGTTATAGACCCTGGCCTGGGGCCGGTAGGCCTGGCCCGGCTCGACCACGCCCAGCGGTGCGAGAACTGTTGCCGCGCTCGCATCCTGGTCGTGCTGTTCGACCCGAGTGCCGACCAGCACCATTCCGCCATTGTCGGGAATCGCAGTCGGCACGGTAGTGCTCGGATACCAGTTGTACCAAGGCAGATACTTGCTGCCCATCTGCTCGACCGCGCCGTCCCGGCCGTCAAGGCGCGTGTCCCAGCAGCAGAAATAGACCGACTCAGCAGTCTGACCGGTGAGATACTCGCTCGCCTCAGTCAGGTCAAAGACGATGTTGTTCGGTGGGAACGGCTGGTCAACCGCAGCCTGACGCCAGGTGCGAAACTCCCGATACCAGCTCGGCGAGCTCGCCCGGCCAACGAGAAACTGCAGACCAATTCGGTCCCTGGTGGGATGGTTCAGCCGAACCCGAGCAAAAAGCGTCGGCTGGTAACCGACCGTGTCAATAAGATAGCCGACAACCCGCTGGGAGAGGTCGGTGTTCATCACCGCCTGATAGGACATCCAGAAGTAGCCGCGGTCGCCCCAGCCCGTGCCCCAGGAGTTGACTATCCGAAATGCACCCTGGCCGTCGCGGGTGGTCAGCGTGTCGTCGTAACCGACAATGCAGACACCGTGGCCACCGCCGTTCTGGCCAGCGCGGTCGGCAACACAGTAGGTGTTGTTGTAACGGGAGATGTTCATGAAGTTGTCCCAGCACCAGATGGCGATGACGCAGGTGCTGCCATTGGCCAAAATCTGCTTGACATTCGCTAGCTCGGTCTCATTGCGCACCCGCAACCAGCCCCAGTCGCGGCAGCGATAAGGAATCGCCTCATAGTAGGCGGCCTCGGACGGCCAGGAGACACAGTCATACTGGTCATACGGCATCAAGGCCTCGCTTGCCGCGCCCTGCTCGCAGACTAAGGGCATGTTGTCCTCAAATCCGGAACCGCGGTCAGCCCCGCCATTCACCTGATTGTAGAGAAACGCGGCGCTGAAGCGGTGGCGCGGATCGGTCAGGTCCCAGCCCCGCTCCCGATACTCAAGCTGAGTGCGATGATAGTAGCCCACTGCCCAGGACATGCACGAACCCTGCGCCAACTGGTCACCAACCGGCGGCATCTGGTCAGTCAGGTCAACCCGTACTAGGTCGCGGTGATCACGGCAGCCCGGCGCTGGCAGCACCACTATCACTTCCTTGTCCGGCGCAACCTTGGCCAGATCGGCGTAATTGAACCCCATCCGGTACTGCGGCCGAGCCACCGCCGGAATCGCCAATAGAACGGCCAGGACAAGAAAGTAAGACTTCATCTGTACTCCTATGAGACTTCTTGAGTTATGGAACCGGCCCAGCAATACGATTCTATTGCCCCATAACCAGCGGTCAAGCAAACCAGTGCAACCATCTGTCCAAGAAAGCGTCATACATATCGAGCTGCAGCAGACTGCTGTGGCAGAACGGGCAAGTCAGAGCACACAAGCCTCCTTCTCGCAGATGACAGCGGCCGGTGCGAACTGGTCGCTGTCCGCGTTTGATACGGCCTGACCGGGCTGCGCAACACATCTGCTTTATTCTCCATAAGTTAGCTACCGCCGCTGCTGGTCAGTCGCTTCCCATGCAACCTCGGGATTTCCGGCTCGTCCAACAGAAGAAACTAGGACAGAGCAGACAGCAGAACCGACAGCGTCTCGGCATGGAAACCTCCTCCGGGCGGCGCAGCGGCACGGGTGGTCTCCGCCCCTGCGCCGCCCGAAACCCAACTACCCTTACCCAGCCCTGCCCTTATCAACCGCCGCCGCCCAACACCCACCGCCGTTTCGACACCGTTGACATCGCCGGATATTTCTATATTTTTAGAAATATGGATATCAGCAGTCGGCAGTTGACAACGGCCTATCTGGCAGCGCTCGGCTCTGAGTATCGGATGCGGCTTGTTGAATTGTTGGCTGCTGGCGAACGGTGTGTCTGTGAACTTGCCCCCCACTTTCCAACCAGCTTCTCGGTGGTGTCACACCATCTGTCGGTGCTCGAGCAGGCCGGCATCATCGTCTCCCGACGCGACGGCCGCGGGATGCGCTACCGGCTGGCTGATGAGTCGGTGCTGGAGTTCCTTGACCAGGCTCGGCAACTGGCCAAGGCCGGCAAGCCCGGTCGCTGCACGGCCCGCCGACCCAAAGGCTCGGAGCGTACGAGCTGTAGCACATCCTCAACCAAGGAAGCGCACCGCTAGTGTCAGGTCACGACAAGGATATCAAGCAGGCGGTCCGCGATGCTTACGGCTCGATACCTCGGCAATCAGACTCCTGCTGCGGCCCGCAGACTAAGTGTTGTTGCGGCAACGGTAGCCCGACTGCAACTGCCCGCGCGATTGGCTATTCGGACGAGGATTTGGCCGGGGTTCCGCCTGATGCGAATCTCGGGCTTGGCTGCGGCAATCCGGTCGCCCTCGCCAGCCTAAAGCGGGGCGAAACCGTGCTCGACCTTGGTTCGGGTGCCGGCTTTGACTGCTTTCTCGCCGCGCGCAAGGTCGGCCCGACCGGAAAGGTCATTGGCGTGGACATGACCCCGGAGATGGTCGAGCGCGCCCGGCAGAATGCCCGCAAGGCGGGCATTGCCAACGTCGAGTTCCGACTTGGTGAAATCGAACACCTGCCGGTTGCCGACAACTCAATTGACGTCGTGATTTCCAACTGCGTCGTCAACCTCTCGCCGGACAAGCCGCAGGTTTTCCGCGAGGCCTTGCGCGTGCTCAAACCCGGTGGCCGGCTGCTCGTTTCCGACATTGTTCTCACCGCGCCCCTGCCGCCGGCCCTGCTCGACTCGGCAGCCGCCTATGTCGGCTGCATATCCGGAGCAAATCTGAAAGCCGACTACCTCGCCACAATCGCCGCTGCCGGCTTCACGGACATCAGCGTAGTCGGCGAAGACCGGTTCCCGGTCGAAGTCCCGGCCAGCGACCCGACTCTGCAGGCGCTCGTGCGCGAGTCGGGATTGACCGCGGATGAACCGCGGGCGGCTGCCGCCAGCGTTACGAGCATCAAGGTCGCTGCAGCCAAACCGGCAGCCTGAGAGGCGATGCTCTCCTCCCTGCTCGCCAACGCCGAGAAGCTGATTACCTCCCAGCCGCTGCTGGCGGTCCCGGTCGTGTTCCTCGGCGGGCTCGTCACCGCCCTCAACCCCTGCGTGCTGGCGTCAATCCCTCTGGCCATCGGCTTTGTCGGCGGCTACACGCCGGGCAGGAGCAAGAGCTATGCGCTGCTGCTTGCGCTCTTTCTCTTCCTCGGCATCGCCGCCGCATTCACCGCGCTCGGAATGATTGCCGGCCTTGCCGGCACGCTCTTCGGCACGACGTCCAGGTTCTGGCCCATCCTCATCATCATCGTCTGTGTGGTGATGGGCGTCCAGATTCTCTTTTTCCCGAACTTCGAACTTCCGCTGCCGCGCGGCTTCGCCCCGAAGGCCGGCGGGGTTATCGGCGCCTTCCTGCTCGGCGCTCTGACCGGCGTCATCGCCACGCCCTGCGCCATGCCGATTCTCGCCGTCATCCTGTCCTACGTGGCGTCAAAGGGCAACGTGGTCTACGGCGGGCTCTTGCTCTTCACCTATGCTCTCGGCCATTCTGTGCTGGTGCTGCTCGCCGGCACCTCCATCGGCCTTGCCGAAGCGCTGGTCAACTCCAAAGGCCTGAACAAGGCCTCGGTCATTCTCAGGAAAGCCTCGGGCGTGCTGCTGCTGCTCGTGGCTGCATACTTCGCCTATGAACTGGTCAGACGCTAGTCCGGAGGCCAATTGATGAAACAGTCCACCCTCACCTTACTTGCACCTGTCCTGCTGCTGGCGCTGCTGCCCGGCTGTCCCAATGCTCCTCAACCCGCCGGCAAGACAGCCGCTGCTGACAGCTCTCTCGCCGCGCAGAGCGAGATTCCCGAGACGCTGCCCCCGGCGGAAACCCTGGCCGTCGCCGCCAGTGAACCGGCTGCACCTAAACCCGAGCCGAAGCCCGAACCTAGGCCTGAGCCGCCGCCCAGGCCCAAAGTCCTGCCCCGGATGTGGGACTACGGCTCCGAGAGGTGCATTCCTTGCCAGACGATGAAAGACATCCTCGAACCGATGATGGCCGAGTATCAGGGCAAGGTTGACATCCGCATCATCAACGTCTACGAGGAGAAGCAACTGACGGCTGAGGCCCGGATTCAGGTCATTCCGACTCAGATTTTCTACGACCCGGAAGGCAACGAGCTCTTCCGCCACATCGGCGTCTATCCGCGCGACTCCATCGTCGCGAAGTTCCGTCAGTTCGGCTGGGAGTAGTCCTTGAGGGAACGCACGAAGTTCATCGTCATCCTCGCCGCCTTTCTGCTCTTCTATTTCCTGCCGGTCGAGAAGGCCCGGGTTCAGGGTGCGCTGCTCGAAGGCTTCCTGATGCTTCAGGACTACGCCCGGCTCCACGTCCTCCTCTGCCTTGTGCCCGCCTTCTTCATCGCCGGCGCAATCCAGAACTTCATCTCCAAGGAAGCCGTCCTCAAGTACTTCGGCCCGAAGTCGAACAAGGTGCTGGCCTACTCTGTCGCCTCGGTCTCGGGCGCGATTCTCGCGGTCTGCTCCTGCACCGTCCTGCCGATGTTCATGGGCATCTACTACGCCGGCGCCGGGCTCGGCGTCGCGACGACCTTTCTCTACTCCGGCCCGGCCATCAATGTCCTCGCCATCCTGATGACCGGCCGCGTGCTCGGTCTCGAACTCGGACTCGCCCGGGCAGTCGGCGCGGTCGTCTTCTCCATCGTCATCGGCCTGCTGATGGCGCTCATCTTCCTGAAGTCCGAGCGCCGGCGGGCCGAAGGTGCGGGCATCGCCGGACTCTCTCCGGAAGCGTCCCGGCGCAACCTCGGGCAGAACATGCTTTACTTCGCCGCGATGATTCTCTTCCTCGTCTTTGCCAACTGGGGCAAACCCAGAGAGCCAATCGGCTTCTTCAGCGCGGTCTACTCGGTGAAGTGGTTCATCGCCGGCGCGTTCCTGCTGGCTGTGCTGCTGATGGTCTGGCGCTGGTTCAACTCCGACGAGCGCAGGGCCTGGGTGCTCTCGACCTGGACATTCGCCAAGCAGATTCTGCCCCTGCTCCTCGGCGGAGTCTTCGTCGCCGGATTCCTGCTCGGCCGGCCCGGCCTGAACGCGGGCGTGATTCCCGACTCCATCATTGCCGGCCTAGTCGGCGGCAACTCGCTCTGGTCGAACCTCTTCGCCTCGGTCTCCGGCGCCTTGATGTACTTCGCCACCCTGACCGAAATCCCGATTCTGCAGGGCCTGCTTGGCTCGGGCATGGGCAAAGGCCCGGCACTGGCTCTACTGCTCTCCGGCCCGGCGCTTTCCCTGCCATCGATGATTGTCATCATTCGCACCATCGGCCCGAAGAAGGCATTCACCTACATCCTGCTGGTTGTGGTGCTCTCAACCGTCGTTGGACTGCTGTATGGCCTGCTGTAACCGAAAGGAGTGACAGCATGAAAGTCCAGGTTCTCGGAATCGGCTGCCAGCGCTGCCAGGAACTCGAGAAAAGGGTTCGCGACGCGCTCGCCGAGCTGAACATCGCCGCCGACATCGAACATGTCACCGACCTGAAGAAGTTCGCCGCCATGGGCGTCTTCATGACCCCCGGCCTCGTGATTGACGGCAAGGTCGTCTCGCAGGGCAAAGTCCCGTCCATGGACGAGCTGAAGAAACTGCTGGCAGGAGGAAACTGACATGGCGGGCAGCGACTCGTCGCAGAAGCCGACCTGCACCTGCGGCGCCAGGGACGTCCTGCTGCTTGCCTGCTCCGGCGGTTCCAACGTCGGCCAGATTGCCAACGATGCGGCCCGGGCGCTTGACGGCTACGGCCAGGGCTCGATGTACTGTGCCGTCGGTGTCGGCGCGCAACTGGAGAGCTTCGTCAGGAGCGCGCAGGCGAAGCCCTGTGTGGCAATTGACGGCTGTCCGGTTGCCTGCGTCCGCAAGAGTCTGGAGAACATCGGCGTCAGCCCGGCGGTCCATGTCGTCGTCACCGAGCTAGGAATCGAAAAGCGTCACGCCTTCGACCACACCAACGACGACATCGCCCGAGTGGTCGGCGCGACAGCAGACGCGCTGGCCGCCCGCCAGACCTGAGTGCTGAACAGGTGGCTCTGCCTTCTTCTGCCCGGGCCACGCCTGTCGTTCCCCGCGGCCGGGCTGCCCGGACACTCGCCGGCCTGTTCCGTTACTTCGGGCTCTGGGCGGCTATCTCGGCCGCCTATGCTGCAATTGGCGGTGGCGTCTGTCCCTGTTGCGGCAATCCCGGCTGCCCGGTCGGCATCGGTGTCGCCGGCATCTTCGGCGCGCTCGGCTCGCTGATTATCAACTACGGCCGGCGCTGGCTCGCCGCGGTCAGTGTCCACCTGAGGAGGCAGGCAGGTGTCCCCCGTCACTGAAGCCCGTATCGAGAAGAAACCCAAAGGCCTGAGCGTCTTTGAGAAATACCTGACCGTCTGGGTGCTGGCCTGCATCGGCGCGGGCATCCTGCTCGGCCGGCTTGCGCCTTCGGTCGCGCGCACTCTGGACGGCCTCGCTATCTATTCCGGCGGCGCGCCGGTCATCTCCATCCCGATTGCCGTCTGCCTCTTCTTCATGATGTATCCCATCATGGTGAAGATAGACTTCGCCGAGGTGCTCAAGGCCGGCCGCAGCGCCAAGCCGGTCGGGCTCACGCTCTTTGTCAACTGGGCGGTCAAGCCGTTCACGATGTACGCCATCGCGCTGCTCTTCCTCGGTGTGCTCTTCCGCGGCCTCATCGGCCAGATCCGCGCCACACCGGTGA
The DNA here is from genome assembly GCA_965649295.1 of Caldifarciminota bacterium. Taxonomy (GTDB): domain Bacteria; phylum Hydrothermota; class Tepidihabitantia; order Tepidihabitantales; family Tepidihabitantaceae; genus CBFGKH01. The sequence goes on along the minus strand of CBFGKH010000007.1, from coordinate 102,417 downwards.
CAGAACTTCTGACCGTCCTTGACTAAGGCCGCACACCTAGCACAGCTAGGCAACGCACGACCTCCCTGTGTTTGTTTGTCAGACCTGTCGGCCGCAGTTCGCGCAGAACTTAGCGTTGGGCGCTACTCTTGCGCCACAGGCGCAGACAGATTGTCCGGCACCGCTGCTGCCGGGCTGCGTCGCTCGCGCCAGCATCCAGAGACCCGCAAACACAGCGACCACGCTTCCCAGTAGGAGTACAATGTTGAACGTTTGAACCTGTCTGCGCCCGAATGCAGCGTCCAGGATTCCGTAAAGCGCCCGCCAAACCCAGTCAATTCCCACAAGTGTGAGGATGAAACCCACGCATAAACCGAACGACAGTCTGTTCATGGCTTACCTCCTTTGAATTCAGACATCTTCTCGTACCCGGTCACCGCAATTAGAGCAGAAGGTATCCCCCGACGAAACGGGTTTACCGCAATTCGGACAGTAATTCACCTGTCTGGACGTAGATCGCGTCGGCGGACCGGTTGCCGGAGTCGCATCTGCCACGGGCTTGGGAAGCAGTGACAGAAAGTTGAGAACACTTGCGCCTAGAAACAGAAACAGGCTCAGGTAGTAGCCTCCAAGGAATTCCACCTTGAGTACGCCCCCCCTTCCTTGGCGATTTCATCAGTGACGCTGCTCGATAGAACAAACAGAAGCAGTATCCCAATCCCACTTGCCACTGTCCTAGCCACAGCACCTGCGCGGTCTGACATCACGCACAGGGAAAGACCAGCGATCGCAGTAGCAATGACGAGTATCGCAAGAAAATTGGGGCGCACCGTGCGCTGTTCATGGCCACCGGTACTCGAAGTCTCTACGGTTTTCCCGACAGCCAGCTCATAGCCTGAGAATCTCGCCACTTCGTCGCCGCCGCATGTCAAACGCACGAATGGCAGCGCAAATACTAGGAGCAAGAGGGCGAACAAACCTGCGGAGAATCTACGATAGCCACTATATTGACTATCCGACTCTAGTGTGCCGAGAGCCGTGTAAGACTGTTCTATTGCTGCTGCTGTTTGTCCGCTGCCTTTTGGCATGTTGCAGTACCAGCAGCGGTCGTTGGTGCCCTTGCACTGTCTGCCACACACCCCGCACGTCCACTTGCCCTCTCCCTTGTCTTGACGTTCGCCAACGAACTCCTTGTACAGCGTCAACTCGTGGACCGGTTTCCACTGGCCCTGGGTCAGCGTGTCTGACCAGACTTCAATTAGGGGATCAATCTTGTTCAGCATCAACCCCATTTCAAGCTCACCGTATGTGACCTCCCATTCGGTTATCTTCCCGGAATCGTCCCGTCTCCGCAGCTTGATCATCGCCTACCTCCTTTCTTTGTGCTAGCAGTGCTCTCTAACTAAACTCCCGCGTGTCAATGCACCAGCGCACACATGCCAACCGACAACAGCCAGGTTGAGAGTGTCGCCCCGCCGGTGCGGTCAAGATGAAGCGCAAGTTTGAGAGGAACGCCCAGATGGCTGGCTGCCACCGGCAGGACGCCTATGCCCAGAGTAGTTCTGGTCGTCGAACCGCCACTACCAACCGTGCCAAGCCCGAACTCGGCAAGCATGAACAACCTACTGTCCTTCGGGCCGAATGCACCGGTTGCCTTGAGCCCGAGAAACGTGGTGGAATTTGAATTCCCGCCCACAGCCGTGGATGCGACGTTCAGCTCGCCACCAAGCCCAATCCCACGGGCAACAAAGTAACTAATGCCTGGTGTGATAGACAATGTCGTGCTGGTTACATTGGCCACCGACTGCACTGAAAGGCTGGCGCCGCCACCCAGCAACCATGCTCCTGCTCGAATCGGGTCATCCTTCGCCAACGAATTGGAATCGGGCTGCGTCGGCAGAATTGTCAGGGGTGGCACTTCGCCGTCTTCACCCACGACAACCTTCATACTAGGTACGGTTCCACTAATCCAGTCAGCCTTACTCTGGTCAGGTGTTCTCACCTCGATTATGTCTGCCACCGGAATTACGCGGATGCCGCCCGTGGCTATTTTCAACCGTACAACAAAGGTATCAGTGGCAATAGCATCCACCGACACAATCTCGCCCCGGAAGGCATCATTCTTCGTTATCACCACATCAGCCACAGCTATTGACAAGGCTGCAGCCAGGACAAGACTAAGCCGCGCCATCATGCTGATTTGATCCTCCCATCACGAGCAACGCCATAACCCCTTCGGTGCGCCGGCGCTGCCCATCTGCCCACTAGCAGAACCGACACAGCCTTTACGGACTCAGTTTGTCGTCAGGGACCAACGATTCGAACATGGATGCCATTGCAGCATCCGCTTGCAGCGCATCACGGCCTACCCTTCCAGGCCAGTCAAAACGAGCTAATTATGTGTACCGCCGGTCTCATGTCAAGATTTGCGTAATCGCTTGCGCTAAAGCGAGTAAGTGACCAGTCGGCGTGCTCATCCCAGTCCCGGTGATGCTCCTCCTCGTCCGCATCTACCGCAAGACCAGCGGCTGCTTCGCTCCGCGTTTCCCTGTTTGACGCACGGACACATTCTGACGGCTGACATCCGCGCACGCACTCTTCGCCCTCGACTGCCTATGTGCTCGACATAGACTAGATCATGCTCTGGCAAGACAGAATTTCCTCTGACGCGCGGATCTGCAGCGGCAAGCCCTGTATTAGAGGGACCCGGATTCCTGTCCATATCATCCTCGACCTGCTAGCGGCCGGCGAGACATACGACGGCATCAGAAGGGCTTATCCTGACCTCACCGATAACGACATCCAAGCCTGTATCGGCTATGCGGCAATGCTGGCCGAAGAAGAAGCCGGCGTCACGATGTGAGGATACTGGCGAATGAGAATCTCTACGACCCGATCGTAGAGTATCTGCGCTGCCGGCCACTCAGTCTTCGACACTAAACATACTGAACTGGCCGGTGCACCCGACGAAGCGGTCTTCGAACGGGCGGTCAGGGAGCAACTGGTTATCGTCACAATGGACAAGGACTTCACGCGCTCGCTCAGATTCCCACCTGCAAAGTGCGGCGGCATAGTGGTTGCCAAGCTCTACCGGATGACCGTCGCACAGGCAACCGCGACGTTCCGGCGTCACTTCCAGTCGTTGTCCGAGGACAGAATACGAGGCCGTCTCATAATCATCACCCGCGACGGCGTCCGAATCAGACCGGCGACCGGCTCCCGCTGACCGCTGGCCACGTACCACGTCCCACCGCTTGCGCATCCGGCTGCCCGCTATTTCCAATGTTAAAGTACACATATTCCAATGACATGACAGACGTTATCGTTGCTTGACTTCGCTCACTCGCACTCCTATGCTCCCGACAGGGGCGACAGCTCCGCGCTTTTGTCCCGCTTGGACGAGACTGGGAGAAACTGGAGAAACGAATGAAACAGAATACTATCGCCGAGCTGCAGGCCGACCGCCGAATACTGGCAGAGTGCCCGGACAGCGGGGAGATGTTCTCCCTCGCGGACGCCGTGATGTTCTACATTGGCGACCCGGTCCCCGCAGAAGCCAAAGCGGTGCTGGACGAATGGGAAGCCAGCCTGGAAGAGAGGAGAAAGAACCTGCGCGAAGCACGGCGCAAGCTCAAGGAACGTTCTCAAACGGCCACGGTCTCAATCAACATCGGCAAGATACTTGAAAAGGTAGCCCCCGCGATGAGCGGGTTCGACATGGACTGCCGCGACCTCAGGCCGCTCTTTGAGCCGATTGACTACGTTGCGTTCAACGGTCTTGCCGCTGCTAACGGCAGAGTTGACTCAATCCTCTTCTTCGATGTGAAGACTGGCGGTGCACAACTCACCCCAACTCAGAAGCAGATAAGAGACGCGGTTGAACGCGGGAAGGTCAATTGGGCCACTTACCGAGGGAAGCTATGAGAACTCCGATTCTGGCTGCATTCCAAGACTTCCAGCGCATACTAGTCGTCTGCCCGCGTTGTGGCGGAATCCACCGTCTCAGCGAGATGAAACTATCGTATCGAGCAAAGCCCAAACGCACGTGGCTTGATGAACTCCGAGACAGAAAGCGGCGCATGGACCTTGCCGAAGAGCGGTTTGAGGAACAAAAGGCAGAACTGCGCCGACGCGCGCAGGAGATGGGCCGACGGCGACTGCCGGCGATGCTCAAGAAGCGCGTTCCCACAATCAGCAGACTCGGCTATTATCCACAGGACCTAAAGCCGATGTTCGACCCAGTTGACTTCGTGGTATTCGACGGTATGACGCTACGCGAGTCGGTCCGAAGGCTCGTGCTTCTTGACGGCCCAGCGCGCGATAAGCGGCGCGAGCGGATTCAGGATTCGATTCGCCGTGTCCTCAAGCACGGAAACTACGAATGGAGAACGGTCCGGCTGGGTTCGGACGGAAAGGTAGTTACATGATACGCGAAGACTCACAATCCGGCTCGACGATGCGACCCGGCAAGTCGCCAGCACGGAGTGCCGTAATCCGGCTCTGACTTGTTATCCGGCCGTGCAGCCAGCGACCAAAATTGAGGGCAATGAGACCGATGACGAGCGGCGCAATCAACAGGCAGTTGACGTTGTACCTGACTGCCTGGGCAATCTGACCGTGAAACAGGTGCGATAACGCCCGCACGCTACCGCAGCCCGGGCAGCAAGCTGCCCCCCGTAATCCGACCAGTCGAAACAACCATTGGTGGAGACAGACCGAAGGAAGCCGCTCGAAGAATGACGGCGGAATCACTATCAGCAGAACAACTGCGGCCGAAAGCAAAGCCGCAGTCACAAGCTGCTGTCGCTGCACGACCTGCTCTCTGCTAGCTCTTGTACAAAGGTCTGCCCTGGGCGTCCTTCAGGTTGTTGCCGGCAATAATGATGACATCAATCAACCACCAGATACCACACCCGCCCGCGGTCAGTAACTTGATGATTCCCAGCCCGACATAGCCCAGATAGAACCGGTCCACGCCCAACTGTCCGAGGAATATCGAAAGTAGCAGCGCTGTCAGCCAATCCTTCTGGCCGGGCAGCTTCTCGGGCTTCTCAATTGGCTTCGTCACGGCCACGCCGCACTTGACACAGACGTCGGCGTTGTCGCTAATCTCCGCACCACAGTTCTTACAATACACACAGTCCTCCTTTGTGGCCAATCATAGATGCTGACATAATGCTGTCAAGCCCCGACGGCTATCCCTGGCCACAGATGTGTTTAAACAAGACCACGCCTCAGTTCGCCAGCTTCGCTCCCGCTGAACCAACTCCACTTGCCGGGCTAGACGCGACGCAGTAGCGCCGACCATGTTTCTCTGGTTCGACCGACCGGCTAACTGATTCTTCGCTGTCCATGGCCTTCACGGTCGCCGCGGCGGCAATAAGGACTCGACCCTGGCCGCGTTTGCCCGCGCGACAGAAGCTTGGCAGCTTGTCCCGACTGTCAGCGGCACGGCACACGGCTGAGAACAGCCTGCCCTGACTGGCTCGCGTCGCGGTCAGGGCAGCGCGGTTCCAGCGCGGGCGGCCGCAGGCTGGTAGCGGCTGCCAGGCGAAACTTGATCGAGCCGCGACTGTATCTTGTGGAGCCGGTCGTCGAGAAACCGCTGTACGTCGCTCTGGGCTTCGGAGTCAGTGACGACGGCAAAGACGCCGGCCATCTGTCGGGTTGCTTGGAGCTGAACCCGGGCCCAGTCGAGTATCGCGGCCAGCGAGTCGACCGACGCACGACGGCCGCCGCCATGCCTAATGTGGGCGACCTCGCGCAGCAGCAGATTCACCCGGCGCTGATATTGGGCAGTCAGATTGGCGGCAGCTCTGACCTCGTCAGCATCGTCACTTGCGGCAGTCGCCGGTCGCCCCAGCACTGTCCGCCAGGACTGGCCTGAGACAATCGGAACAACCACCAGCCCAGCCAGCAGTAACCAGGCAACTGCGAGTACGGCGAAGGTGCCGAGACCGAATCGAAACCCGGGATGCGGTGCGCGCTCATTCGGTCGTGCGCCACAGGCGAAACAGAAGACCTGTCCGGCTTTCATTGGCTCGTTGCAGATTCGGCACCGACCAATAACTCGGTCGTCTCCTGCCATTGTCATCTGCTAGCTACGCCTTCGTTTCCGCTGCTTGTGCCCGGCCGACCGCGTAGTTTCTCGATTGCTCGATCCCAAGCGTCACGCTCACGGCCCGGTGGCCTGCCGGCCAAGCGCCAGTCCTGACGCCGCTTGAGCTCAGCCAGGTCACCGACGATACCTACGACCTTTTGGTACTCGACTTGGAGAAGCTCGGTTCGCAGCGCGGCGTCATCGGCGTGCGCCAAGGCATCGCCAAGGTGCACTAGACAGAGCCCGGTTGACTCGCGGTAGCGAGCCTGCAGTTCGTCATCGTGCAGATGCCGGACAAACTCGTCAATAGCCGCCCTTCGCACTGCCGCTTCCTCCTGGCACAAGATGCACTCACTACCCGGTAGTGGTAGCCGGCCGCCTTGCAGTTGTTGTGCCGCTACCGTCAGGATGTCCTCGTAGATGGTCACCTGGCCAAGAGCATCCCCGGCCGCCCTCACGAGCCACGCGTGCCGGTTACAGAATCCAAGTGAGCGCCGCAATCGGACCCGGATTGGGCCGTCATTGACGTGCTCATAGAGCAGGGTGTCAATCCAGCGCTGAATGCGCCGACCGACGACGACGCAGACCGGACAGCCAAACCTCAGCGCATCAATCAGCTCATGGTAGCTGGCACTCGGCCGGATGTCGTGCTCGCTCATTTGCTGATGCGACCAACGAGCAGGCCTGCGGCAAGTCCCATTACCATAAGGACGACGAAAGCGAGAATGCCAGCCTGCAACGACTCAGCCAACACCCGTCGCTGACCAAGCTGGTGCCGTTGGTACTCCAGATAGATAATCGCGAACGCCGTACTGCCGCCGAGCAGACTGAACGCGCCAGTGACTATAATCAGCGGTCCAAGCACCGTCTCTGCTCCCACCGCTGGTTGGCCATGCTAGCTCTCCGCTGGTTCTTCTTCCTCGGCGTCCGGAATCAGCCGTACGTCACCGCGCGCCTCTACGGGCAGCCCAAGCGTGTCAACATCCGGCAGCAGGTGACGCGGCAGGAATGCTAACGTGGCAATCACTGTTGGCACGACCGCGCTGGCAATCACGGTGGCAACAAGAAAGGAATACTGTGCGCCGCTGACGATGCCATGCGAGTAGCCGTAGAGCGCGGCAATCGTCCCGAAAGTCAAGCCGGTGGACATCATCAGCGTATAGTACCAGCGCTCATTCCGCTCCTTGCGGAACCGAGCAATGACCGGAAACAGGCCAAGTACCTTGGTCACAACCTTGCCGCCAAGCAGGGCGAGAAAGGCCAGCGGCCCGCTGATGAGCGCCGGCACCGATACAAGCGAACCAGCGCGGATGAAGTAGAATGGCGTCAGGAACCCAACCGTCAGGGTGCGCAGGCGCCGCACGAAGTCGTGGTCCATCGCTGCCGTGCCTGCCAGCACCATTCCAATGAGGTAGGCGGGCAGCACCGCCTCGCTTTCTGACCAGAGCGCGAGCGCGCCGAGCGCAAAGATAACAAGCATGACCCATTTGGTGCGAATCGCAGCTGTCCGATACGCGTAACGGCTAGCGAGCCCACGCGTCAGAAACGGTAGCGCAATCAACACCACCGCCGTGACCAAGGCAAAGACACCGGTCTTGTAGGTGAATGGCGCGAAGATGAACCCAAGTGCCAGCACAGTACCGAGGTCGTTGACAAAGCAGGCGCCAAGTATGCCCTTGCCGAACTCAGTTTTGTTGAATCCGGTCTCCAGCATCACGGCATAGACCACGGCCATCGAGGTGGTCGAAAGCGCCACCCCGGCAAGCAGACTCGCCCGCATATCCCAGTGAAGCAGGAATCGGGCGACCGCTGTGCAGCCCAGAAACGGCGCAAAGAACCCGACCAGACCAATTGCGCTCACCTCACCGAGTTTGCGCCGCAGCACCGCTGGTTCGAGCTCAGCCCCAGCCAGAAAGGTCAGCAGTACCGAACCAGCCGCGGCGAGAAACCGTAACCAGCCGGCATTTGCACCAAGCGCATCCGGACCAAAGAATCGAGTGGCAACAGCACCAGCGACTACGCCGACACAGATTTCGACCAGGGCAATCGAGACCCGTAGATGATTGGCGATGATTGTTGCCCCGACAGCGAGGGCAAGCCAGATTGCGGCCAAGGAGAATGTCTCCTGCAAGAAGTCCTCCGTAAATTAGCGCTTACCGAACAACCGTGTGTCAGTGCATCACGGCCTTGCAGGAGTCATCAGCCCAGCGGGCAGTTTCAGGGGGACTCCATCCCCGCACTGCTTATCATTCTAACGAATTCAACCGCCACGACAAGACCCAGACACGGCACACGCCCCGTTATCCCTGACTTGTTCCTTACCGGAAACTAATCCTGGCCTGACAATCCAAACCCAAACTGCTGTTTGATGTCTGACAACGAACCCGTCGTTCTGTTTCTTTGCACAGCCAATAGCTGCCGCAGCCAGCTAGCCGAGGCGCTCTTGCGCCATCTGGCCGGCGATCGCTTCGATGCCCGCAGCGCCGGACTTGAGCCAGCCAGTGCGGTCCACCCGCTAGCATTACGCGTGCTTGCCGAGAAGGGCATCAGCACCCAAGGCCTGCGGCCCAAGAGCGTCCGCGAGTTCCTCGGGCAAGTCCGGGTACGCTGGGCAATCTTTGTCTGCGCAAAGGCAGCAGAGACCTGTCCGGTTGCCTGGCCAGACCTCACTGAGCGCATCTACTGGCCGATTGATGACCCGGCCACTGTCACCGGCAGCGAGGAAGAAAAGCTCGCCGCGTTCCGTGCTGCCCGCGATGCAATCGAAACCAAGCTGCGCGATTGGCTCACCACCGTCAGTACCAACTGAGCTGACACGGGCCTGACCACCGGCTTCTATCGCCTTAGTACATCACGGTCAGACTGAGGCATGCCTAACGTGCTGTTCCTTTGTGCCGACAACACCTGCCGCTCGCCCATTGCCGAGGCTATTGCCCGCTACCACTGCGGCGATACCTACAATGTGAGCAGTGCCGGATTCACTCCTGGCAGAGAGGTCCACCCGCTTGCCCGCCAAGTCCTCGCCGAGATTGGCATTCACCTCGACCGCCGCGAACCGCAGCCGTTCCGGGCTGCGCTCGGCGGCGAGCCAATCGACCTGGCCATAGTCCTCTGCAACGAATCGGCTGACCCGGAGCCAACCACTTGGCCGGGTGGCACGACGCGGCTGGTCTGGCCGGTCCCGAATCCCGCCCTTGCTGGCGGCTCCGAGCTCGAACGGCTGGCCGCGTTTCGCCGCATCCGCGACGACATCGAAACCCACATCCGGCGCTGGCTTGCCGACCCCGACATCGCCTGGGCCTAGGCCGCAACTGCCGCGGTCGTTGACACCAGCCGCCACCTGACTACACTCCCGTTAATGGCAGCTCGCATTCTCTTTGCCTGTGTCGGCAACTCGTGCCGCTCCCAGATGGCCGAGGCGTTCTGCCGGGTACTCGGCCGCGATGTCGAGTGCGCCTCAGCCGGCTCGGCTCCGGCCGCGCAGGTCCAAACCGACACCGTAACCGCGATGAACGAAGTCGGCATTGACATCTCCGCTGCCCGGCCGAAAGGCTTCTCTGACCTGCCGGACCTGCGGTTCAATTACCTCGTCACCATGGGCTGCGAAGTTGACTGCCCTTTCTTGCCCGGTGCCAAAGTTGTCCAGTGGCAGATACCTGACCCGTTCGGCAAGGGCATCGAGGAGTATCGCCGGGTTCGGGACATCATCCAACAGCAGGTACACGACCTACTCGAATCGCTCGGCCTGCTGCGGCACGAGCCCCACGACAACCACCAGCCGCTCGGCTGAAGGAGCAGTGGCCACGCTCCAATCGCCCGCTCATCACTGATGCTGCAAGCCGTCCTCTTCGACATTGACGACACACTGCTGCCGGACGAGGCCGCAGCCGACGCTGCGATCCTTGCCGTTGCCCAGTATGCCCGCGCCATCCACAACACGCCGCCCGAAGACCTGCGTCAGGCAGTGCGTCGCATCGCTCGCCAGAAGTTCCGTGCCCATCCCCTTTTCCCCGCCGACGGCAACTTTGATGTTTCCTCGTGGGAAGCGCTCAGCTCGACATTCGCCGGCGACGATGCCGAAATGACTGAGCTCCGCGCCTGGGCCCCACGATTCCGCCTCGAAGTCTGGTTCGAAGCACTGGCTGCTTGCGGCGTTGCTGACCCGATGCTTGCTGAGCAACTCGCCTGCCTTTACCCAATCGAGCGTCGCAACCGTTACGTGCCCTACGACGACGTACTGCCGGTTCTCGACGAGCTTAGACACCGCTACCGGCTCGCCGCGGTCACTAACGGCCCCTGCGACCTCCAGTGTGAGAAAATCTCCCGTTCTGGGCTCCAAAGCTACTTTCCGGTGCGCGTCATCTCGCGTGAAGTCGGGGTGCGCAAGCCTGACCCGCGCATCTTTGCAATTGCTCTTGAGCGACTCGGCGTGGACGCTGCCGACGCGGTCTTCGTCGGCGACAGCCCTAAGCACGACATCGCCGGTGCCAGTGCTGTTGGGATGAAAACCGTCTGGCTCCGGCGTGATGGCGCTGCTGGCACCAAGCCTGTCGCGCAGGGCGGCGGCATGGAAGCTGCCGAAGCCGGCGCCGACGCAACGATCCACACCCTCAACCAACTACCTGCGGCCCTCGCGACGTTCGAATAGCACCTACAGCCATCGGATCGGACAAGGAACAGCCTAAGGGCAGTGTCAGCGCCAGGCAGACGTTGATGGTCAGTTTTTCGGCTGGTGCCGAGGATCAGAAGATTAGCATCAGCAACGCGTAAAGACTGCCAATTACAAGCATCGCAGCAGTCGGACCGGACGACGCCTACCTACTCTTTTTTATCGGCGGCACGCGGTACCGAGGTTCAAGAACAAAGACTGCCGCTGTTCTTCATCAAGATAGCACGTCAGAATCGGAAGCTACAACCAGCGCCAAGCAGCGACAAAAGCGGCGGGGCGCAATGCGCCCCGCCTGACTAGTTGATGGTGGTCGACTAGTTGTGGAGAACGAAGTAGGAACGGATGTCTTCGACGGAGTTGTAGTCGTTCATCGGGTCCGTGATATCGCGGCCCCAACCAACGATGCCATACTCCTGCATCGAGCCGTCATAGGTGTCATCCCAGCCCCAGCCGAGGACAGAGATGGTACCCTGGAACCCACCGTCGGCTTCAAGACCTTCGTACGGGCAGTCATCGTTCGTGGTGGTATAGCCGTTGGTTCCCTGTTCCAAGGCCGCGCCGTCGCAGAACATGTCATCGCCGTCAGCGTAACGGACGCCGCTGTAGGGGTTGATCGGGAACTTGCCCGGAATCGGGCCGTCGCCGACGCCGATCGGGTCGCCGCCCGGGAACCAGCAGCAGATACCATATTCCTCATCCTCTGCCCACGAAATGTCTTCCGACGGATAGGCACCGTTGTGGTCAACGGCATATGCCTCGAGCGCCGTCTGGAAGATGTGCATGTTGTTCTTCACTGAGCTGCGACGAGCGCGCTCCTGGAACAACACGAAGTTCGGGATGATGAGGGCGAGCAGGATACCGATGATCAGAATGACCACCAGCAGTTCGATCAGTGTGAAGCCCTTATTCTTCATGGACTCCACCTCCTCTCTTGTGTGGATTTAGTTTAGCAGGGAAACCGAGCTACCTCGGGACACGGCCTGCTCTTGCCGCGGCTCAAGGCGCACCCAGTCTCGTCTGCAATATAATTTTACCCCCCTACCCCCGGCTGTCAATAGAAAACAACAACAGCCATTACCCATCTGCCAGTTGCGGTGGCGGGCATCTGCCCGCCACCGCAAGGTTGGGCAGCCCGAGGGCTGCGCTAGTCTAGCGCTCGACTACGAGCTTCTGGCTCAAAGTGAACCCACTAGCGTCTAGCTTGACAAGGTACACTCCAGCCGAGAGCCCGCGCAGGTCGAGGCTCTGTACGCCGGTCCGGCCAGCCGCAAACGTCCGCTCCATCACCACGCGGCCAGTGACATCGCAGACGCTCAGGCTCACCATTCCAGCCCGCGGCAAGGTGTAGCGCACTACTGCCTGACCGCCAGCCAGCGGATTCGGTGCGATCGCCAGACTGTGGCCAACGCTGGTTAGCCCACTGACCGCGATGCCCTCACGCTGCGGACGAGAGGCATAGACCACTGAGCCAGGCACATACTTCCAGAACTGGTTCGACTTGTTACCCTTCTGGACGAAGAAGACGCGAGTCGCCGGATAGTAAGCTACACCGGCACCAGCCTTCACCTTCTTCTTCTTGCCGCCCTCATAAGCCTGCGGGATTGTCTCGAGCTCGACCCAGGTGTCGCTTGTACCAGGCAGGTACTTCCACGCCTCCTGCGTGTTATTGCCCTTCATCGCGAACAGGTAACCGTCGTTCGTGTTGAAGGCCGCGCACGAGCCGTCGCCGACCTTCTTCGACTTGCCCGACCGGCCAACCAGTGGCATCGGGTCGAGCGTCGGCGTCGTCACCCAAGCCTCATTCACGACATCATACTTGAACAAGGCGTTGTACTTGTTCTGCATCAGGTAGATGAACCGGCTGCCGTCGTAGGCAATCCAGCTACCCTTGTCGTACTTCGCCTTGGTGTTGTATGGCGCGGGCGCCAGTGAGAAGAAGGTGTCGCGGGCCACGTCGTAGCGGTAGAACTCGTTCGTGCCCGAGCCCTTCAGCGTATAGACGAAGCTCGAATCGCGAGTATAGACATAGGCCAGGCTGCCGCCGCCTTTGGCCGCCTTGCCCCGGGTCGCAGTCTGGTCCAGCGCCTTGGGCAGGGGCTTGCAGGCAGCCCAGGTCCCAGCCTCGATGTCGTACTTGTAGAAGTCGTAGGTGTTGTTGCCCTTCAGCACATAGACGAACCCGCCGCCGGTGGTGATGGCTGCGCCTTTGTTGACCGGCTTGGTGCCAGCGGTGACGTCAGTGAGCTTGGTCCAGGTCGTCTCTACCGGGTTGTACTGCCAGAACTCATTGGTCTTGCCGCCCTTGATGGCGTACATCAAGCCTTTGTCGGCGTTGTAGGTGATGCCACCGCCGTCACGAACCGGGGCGCCAATCATTGTGTCAGGACGAGCGGTCCAGCCGCCTGGCGGAACAACGTTTGTCACAGTCGTAAAAGTCCCTGTTCCCCAGTCGCCGACGTTCCCAAAGTTGTCCTCGCCACGCACTCGCCACCAGTATCTTGTTCCATAGTCCAGATAGGTCGGCCCGGGCTGAGCCCATTCCGTCACGACACCGAGGACCTCAACGTCATAGACTAGCTGGTTGAATCCAGCGTCACGGGCAACCTGCAGGAGGTAGGCCTCCACTGCATCGGTTCCTGCATACTTGAACTTTCCACTGTTAGGCTGGGCGCCGATTCTCTTGAACTCAGGTGCCTCCCAGTCAAAGACGGTATTCACCGCGACGTCAACAGCGTTCGGACCAGGGGTCACAAGTTGCGGCGGGGCCGGTGGAGTGGCGTCCAGTTCGAAGTCAAATGGCTCAGCTTGGTAAGCTCCCCAATCTAAACCGTTGTTAGCTGACGCCCGCACGCGCCAGTAGTACTGGCCATCTGCTAAACCAGCGACTGGTACGTAGGTAGTACTGGTCTGCTGGACATCAATTAGGCATGGTTCTACAAATGCCGGATCGGTCGAAACCTGCAACTGATACCAGTTCGCGCCAGTCGAGGTCTGCCAACTGAAGAATGGAGTTGGATCATTGATCTGGGCATGATTCGCTGGTGTCACGAGAACTGGCGAAGCGGGACCAGTGAGAACGAGAATATTCTCCGTCACCTGATTGTTGGCAAGATTGTTATCGTAGGCGGTCGTAACGCTCACTGACGCAACGTAGTCGCCAACGTTGGCAGGCGTCCAAGCATCGGCCAGCGAGTAGTCTAGCACCTGTTCCGGCGCAAGCACAATGCCATTAACAGTACGGTCATACTCAATCCCGCCCGGACCAGTTATCGTCACCTGGAGGCTCAACGTTGCAACGATATTGCCAGCGTTCACAAGACGCACCTGCGGAGTGACTGAAACATTTAGGAATGCCGTGTCGGCAGGATAATTGATTTGCGTGACACCGACATCGCGTGTCCGAACGAACAATAGCCTTTCGAGCGTGTCGTTACTTCGATTCGGGTCCGCGCCGTACTCAACATAGGCCTTTATCGCAAAGTCACCGTCGTAAGCGTTCCAGTTCGTGAACAAAACGGGTAGCGTCACGCCTGGGGCGACTGAAACAAAGCCACTCTGAACGTTATAAACTGGAACACCACCGCCCGCCGGCGCAATAGTGAACCGCGTAGTGAAGTTGGCCGCAGTGTTGATTGTGCTGAGGTTAGTGATGTTCACCTCCGGCACGCAGGGCTCGCCAACAACCACTGTCTCGGCCGGTGCTAGTATGCTGGCGAGCTGCACATCCGGTGCGATGAAGGTGAAAGCGCCGATGTTACTCGGCACCAGTTCTCGCCCAACACCGGTATAGTCTGCCACGTTGGCGACCAGCGTATGGTAACCTTGGGGAATCGGTTGACCGACAATTGGCGCACGCTGGTAGGTGTAAACAACCATCGTATCTAGACCTTCGAAAGTTGTACAGTGGTAGGTGCCGTTGCCGGCAAAGACGCCGGACTGCAACATTCGCACAGTATCAACCTCAACCAGTACGCCTTCGTAGTCTTCCAGTTTCGCCTGCGCCAAACTCACGCGAGTCGTGTCATACGGCCGATTGGTGCCGTTCCGTACGGTTCGTACCGATGAACCAATCTGGGTCTGCTGCTGAAACTCGGCAATTGTCCCGGAAATATCAATACTGTCGCCAAGGGTAAGGGTCAAAGTAATCGTATCAGCGCCACGGTAGAAAAGCAGTCCATTCCAGGGACCGCCGCTGGCCGTGCCGATATAGACCCGATCTTTGCCGCAGATTCCAGTCACGATACCGGCTGTGTGGACATACTTGCCGACAAGTGGCGAGGAGGAAGCTTGTCCTTGAATCTGGTAAATCGTCCGTTCAAGCGGAATCATCACCTTGACTATCGATGAATACGACTCGCTCACTGGATTGATGCTGTGGGCATAGATACGGTAGAGCACCGAGTCAGCAGTTGGAACCTGAAAATGGAAATAGTAAACGCTGGGATTGCCGGATGCTGTTGAGTCCGCGACGCTGGATGTCCAGTTGGTTCCGTCAGTCGAGTACTGCAACTGAGCAATGTCAATCGTTCCCCCAGTCGGCGGAGTAATTGTCGCCCAGACGTTAACGTTCTCATTACTGTAGGGCCAAGCTATGTTTCGTGCCACATCGGTAATCGTAGGGCCCAAAGTGAGATCTACTGAAGTCGTGCCTCCGGGAACAACGGTCCAAGGCGCCGGTATCTGCGTATAGAACGGCGAAGGGACGAACTCTGTCCGGGCATACACCTGGAGTGAGTCAATAGTACCCGCCCTGACCGCCATGTAAAAATAGCCTGCATCGGTTGAGTCGTAACCTTCGATGATTTTGTTGTTCTCCGTAAAACAGGAACCAACGCACATGTCGTCGTCGAACGCCAGGACAACACAGTTCTGACGTGGCGCCCCAGGACCGGGAGCGTAAATATGCCCTGTCAGCCAACCACCGTTACCCGATGACGTCATATCCAGTACTTTCACAGTATCGTTCTGATTCGGACTATCGATGTTGCTGGTGCCAATCCGGATTCTAAACCTTAACGTATCACGTTCGCCAACGGTGGTAGTGGCACACTTCACCGCTGCCCAAACTTTGGCTGTCTCGCCAGTGGCCGACGGGACATAGAAAGTCGGACAGTTCGCCCATGCTATGTTATCAAGCGCCCAAATGAAAGGTGTTGGTGATGTGCTGTCCACCCAATTAATCTGCTGGGCTGCAGCACCAGTAGTCAGAATCAACCGCGGTTTGTAGGCATAAGTGCCTGCTGTAGCGGCTCTTGCACCGCCCAATACTGCAAAAGGAACGCCGGTCCCCGGAGTTCCAGTCCCTGCCTGACCCTGTACGAAACGAGGGTATTTGAACAAGAACGCCTGGTTTTGTGCGCCCGCGAGCGACACCAAGAATAGTGCCACTGCAAGCATTGCTGTGATTACACGCATCAGTGCCTCCTGCTTCGGTCTTTCGCTTACGGTTGCGAGTCTGGCGTGTCTTTGACCGACACTTGCCGGCCGAGCCATACTCAGCCCAGAATGCTACGACCTGACCATTAGCGCGGTATATGCGGTCGGTTAGCTCAATGTAATCCGAACCACAACCAGTCGCCCAATCAGTGGCGCACTCCACAACTGGTCGTAGCGGAACTGCCGGTATCTTAGAATGCAATAGTCCGCTGTCAAGCGGGTTATGGCACGAAGGTAATTCGGGGATGTCGAGAACCAGAGTTTCAGGATTGACAGTTGTTAGATTCTGCAATTCTAAGCTGGCGCTGGGCATTGCGTGTCTTTCATCGCTAAACTCAGGGTTCACCCTTAGAATTGCTCTCGGAACCGCCCTGTCGCGGTTTTCTAGTCAGGCTACTTCGCGAGCAGACATGCAAGCCAGTCGGCTATGGCTGCATCGTAGTCACTCGTGATCCTGAAAGCCGCAGCCGCAAGCCTGCGTCTCAACTCTAATCCGACGACACCGTTCTTGCGGATTTCGGCCTCGACCTCAGCATAGTATTCTGGCCCAGGGACCACTGTCACAAACTCATGATTCTTGGCTGCCGCACGCAGCAGGGTGACACCGCCAATGTCAATAAGCTCAATCAGCTCATCGTAGCCAGCGTTGCGTGAAAAGGCTTCGCGGAAGGGATATAGATTGCAGACGACAACATCTATCGGCGGCACGGTTTCGTCCTTGCGCGTTGTTAGAATCCCACCGCAGATACGTGGGTGTAGTGTCTTAACCCTGCCACCAAGTATCTCTGGCGAGCCAGTGTACTCAGAGACCTCGACAACGTGAATTCCCGCTTCACGCAGCACCTGGGCAGTTTTCGATGTCGAGAGTATCTCGTAGCCAGCAGCGGCTAGCGTAGCAGCAAGTCCAGTAATACCGGCTTTGTCCCAGACTGAAACAATGGCACGACGAGTCAATCAAGCTCCAAACTTGGCCAGCTTGCCAGCGTGGGCCAGCAGGAGGTTCATCAGCGTCTTTGAGGGTATGTGCCCAATAATACCACGCGCGCAGGCCTGCTCACCAAACTCCTCGACACGCAACTGGGAACGGCAGTAACGTGAAGAAAGCAACAGCGGGACCGGATGCCACGAATGACCACGCAGTACTGCCGGTGTCGAATGATCGCCAGTGATACAGAGGACATCAAACTTCAGGTCAAGCAGTTGGGGGACAATCTCTTCATCAAAACGTTCTATTAGCTCCTGTTTGAGCTCAAAGTTTCCATCCTCACCAGCCTTGTCGAACTCCTTGAAGTGCATGAAAAAAAAGTCGTGTTCATCTCTGTGTTCACGAACAGCCACAACAGTCGAATCCCAGGTCTGGCCAGCGTCGAGCACGCGCATACCGACAAGACGAGCTAGACCACGATACATCGGGTAAACTGCCGAACACGCCGGGTTGAGCCGAAACCGCTCTGTCATCGTTGGCATTTTGGGTAGCCGCGCCAAGCCACGCAACAGAACGAAGTTAGCTCGCTCCTCGCCTTTCAATACTGTCGCTGCCCTGCTTATGAACTCATTAGCGACACGTGCGGATTTTTCGGCATCCGCTGCTAGCGGTCGGACTAGCAGAGCAGGCACACCTTCGTGCAATGGGTCAGACTCACTGAGGCCATCAGCAAGACCATCGCCTCGGAAAACAACCACAAAACGATGCTCCCGGCCTGGACGGACTATCACTTCAACATCACCAATTCGCGGAATAGCAGCCTGCAACCGCTCACAGAGCTCGGCACTTTCATCTGTGGCAATCCTGCCTGCCCGCCGATCTTTGATAACGCCATTTGCTGCGACCGTAGCAAAATTGGCCCGGCAACAGATATCTCCGGGACCAAGTTCGAGACCAACCCCCAAAGCTTCAAGCACACCCCTACCGACCTGATACTCAATTGGATCGTAGCCGAAGAGAGCAAGGTGGGCTGGTCCGGAGCCCGGCGTGATACCTGGCTCGATTGGCGTTAGCAGGCCAAGGCCAGACCGCGCCGCAAGCGCATTCAGATTCGGGTTCCAGGCTGCCTCGAGTTCGGTTTTGTCCCTAAGTGGAACACCACCAAGGCCATCCAATACAACCAGCAGTATCTTTGAGTCGGTCTGAATCGCCAGTTGTTCGATGAGTTTCACGACATCACGATAATACAGTCGGATAAGACACGGTCAAGCAGACTTGGCCTACTCGACAAACACAGCAGCTGCGCGAACGAAGCTCTGATGACGGAACCGGCCTCGAAATACAAGTCCGTACCAACCACGTGGCATCACCTGGCCACCAGCTCGCCAGGTCGCTGTCACATAGATCGAATCAGCAAGCCGGGGACCGACCGAGCCGAAGTCCGGCAGTGTCTCCCCGCTCGGAAAACCGATTGTCAGCAGTTGCAGATCGCAGTCATGATTGAATTGATACCCAAATCGGACCCCTCGGCCCGTATCTTGCCTCTCTCCCCAAGCTCTGACGGCCAATTGCCACAGCCGCCTCAATTCAATCCCACCGACATCAACTGTTTCTGCCCGTGTGACCAGCAACTTTGAACCAAGCTGATTACGGGCATAGACTCCAAGGTGTACCCCAACGTGATCACCATCACTGATAGTCTCATCCCCATCATCGTCCTTCCAGACCAGAACGTGGTAGGAATCAGGCTCGACTCCAATAATCATGAAGTCCGCCCGCCAGAAACGGTCTGAAGAACCCACATGTACGCTGTAGGCTGGCGGGTCAACAATATCCGCCGTCCGCCGCAGTTCAACTACACTACCCCGAACATCAGTCGATTCGCAGCAGCCCAAAATTACGCTCCCCCGCACAGCCCCTGGACGCATGGCACTTGAATCGCAGCCAATCACAAGCAGCAGCACCCCCAAGCCACCAACTAACAGATGCCCGACCCTCACTGCAACCTTCCGGCCGCTTCCGAGAGCTGCTGGGCCAATCGCTGAATCATTCGTTGACGATTGTCGGCTCGATAGCGGTAACTATTGGCAACGTCGAGCTTGACATCGTAATCGCCGACATCACCTGCGGCCAGCGAATGGAACGCTTGCTCGATGGCTGCCACGTGAAACCGGCGTTCGGCGTCACGGCCGATTACCGCTTCAACGTAGCGGCCAGCTGCGGCATACACTAGACTGAGATTGTATGCGTCGTTGCCATCTGCCCGATCGACCGCAGTACGTATCAACGCAAGATTCTGCCGCAGTCGAACAGCGTCAACGACGGTGCTGTCGATCAGAATCGCCGCGCGACGGACCACGGGTAGAACTGAATGCACGCCAACGCTGTCCTGCTCACTGGCAGGCAACATGGTTCTAGTACGAAGCCAGCGGTCTTCAACCAATGCCGCCGTCGAGTCAATGCTACATAAGGCAACCCGGACAGCGGCAAACCGGTCATTGATCGGGACAACTTGCTCAGACTTGAAAGATTGAAGTGGTGCAGAAACGAATGCAGGAGCTGGCGCCGAATCACCGCCTACCGCAAGCGTTCGAACCGAGTAGCGGGGTCGGTAACCGACGAGTATAACCATGGTAATGACGAGCATCAGCACGGCAAGGCCAAGCAGCAAAAGTCGTAACCGGGCAATGACTACTGTCCTCACCGGGTCAGGACGAAACACCAGTTGCTCTGTTTCAAGGCGATCTGCACCTGCTGATCCAACCACCAACGGTTTGCGCGATTGAGTTGCAAAATCATGTTCGGCCATCAAGGTAACATATGGCCATGCCGCCGACCTGTCAACAACCCAGCCGCGAGCGGTGTTTGACAGTTCGCCATTCGCTGCTACTCTTTACCGCCTCGCATATCGATGACACTTCTCTCGCTACTCGCCATTCTAGCGGCACTACCGCCTGCCAATGTTGTCGCTACCGACAACCCCAATGATCAGGGCAATTCGATAATCATCAGCTGGACCCCACCAGAAGATTCTAATCCAGTACTCGGCTACCGTGTCCTCCGCTCGCAGTCTCCTGACACGGGATTCGTCGTCGTCGGAACTGAACCGGCAACAAACACCGAGTTCGCTGATAACAACGTAGCGAACCACACGGACTACTACTACGCTGTGGACGCCTGCTACGCTACTGACACTGCTCGCAGCGCAGTCTTCGGACCGGTCCAAAGCAGTGCCCAGTGGTTCAACACTGCCCGCGTGAACATCCTTGTAGCGGCAGTGGTCATCAGCGCCATCTTCATCCTCTACATTCAACGCGCTCGCCGTGGTGTCAAGATGTACGTTCGCAAGATCGCCGGACTCGATGCAATCGACGACGCGCTCGGCCGGGCAACCGAAATGGGCAGACCGATACTCTTCTCTTTCGGCCTTGGCTATATCACTGACATTGTCGTCGTGGCGGCTCTCCCCCTCCTGCGCAAAATCGCTCGGAAGTCTGCAGAATACTCAACCCGACTGCTTGTACCTAATTCTGATCCAATCGTGATGTCAGCTGCCCAAGAGACTGTCAAAGAAGCATACACCGAAACCGGTCGTCCCGACTTCTACAATCCGGATAACATTAGCTTCCTTACTTCTGACCAGTTCGGTTACGCTGCTGGTGTTGATGGAATCATTCTCCGCGAGAAGCCAGGAGCCATCTTTTGGCTCGGCTACTTCTATGCCGAATCGCTGATAATGGCCGAAACCGGCCATTCGGTTGGCGCAATCCAGCTCGCTGGAACCACTGAGACCACCCAGCTACCGTTCTTCGTGGCGGCCTGTGATTACACGATGATCGGTGAAGAAATCTATGCTGCGTCATGCTATCTTCGCCCCGAACCGGTGATGCTAGGTTCGCTCAAGGGTGAAGACTTCATTCGACTCTGGCTGATTGTGTTCATCGGACTGGTCGTTCTGATCGGGACGATCGACACTCTACTAGGGCACCGCGTGCCATTTCTGGCCACGGCGTTCGAAAGGCTGGTTACCTGGGCAACACCCGCTTACTAGTGATGTTACGACGCAGTATCCCGCTGGCGATTGTCTTCCTGACCGCACTCATTTTGATAGTCGCCTTTTTCATTCCTCACCGACCGTTCGGTGATCTCGAATCACGGTTCCTGAACTGGTACACAATCGTTGCTGGGTTCACGCTACTGCTCGGCCTTGACTCGCTGACGCGCCATCATCTGCTGCAAGTGTGGCGTCGTTCGCCAAACTGGTTCTACAGCTTGCTACTCATTCTATCACTGGTCGCCACGGTTGGACTCGGCCTCTACTCCTGGTTTCGATTCCGCACGCCCTTCGACCTACGCGCTCCATTCATGTGGCTCTACACTTATATGATTATCCCACTGCAATCGACGATGTTCGCGAGCCTAGCCTTTTTCATTGTCTCAGCCGCCTATCGAGCCTTCCGCATACGCAATTTCGCAGCTACTCTGTTGCTATGTGCCGCCTGTCTAGTAATGATGGGCAATGTACCCCTCGGCGGAACAGTCTGGCGGGCAATAGGCTCCTTTGTTCATCTGGTCTGGCCAGGACTCGACCCTGCAGCATTCGGCCGCCTGGAGGGCTTGGCCGCTGTCAAAGATTGGCTAATGGCCGTTCCCCAGGCTGCCGCCGCTCGCGGTATCAATATTGGGCTCGCGCTCGGCGGAATGGCAATGTCACTCCGCATCATCCTCGGCATTGAAAGAACCTACCTGTCATAGACCATGAACGTCTGGCAACGCTTGGCTGCAGTTGATCGCCGTATCCTGTATCTGCTTCTCTCGATCGCCGTGGCCCTGCCGCTAATAATCAAACCACGCACCACAGTCCGTATCTCTGAACCGGTGCGCAGCGCGTTCCAGGCAGTTGACAGTCTTGCTCCAGGTTCGGTCATGATGATTTCAATCGACTTTGACCCGTCGTCCGCTCCTGAGGTCCAACCAATGCTCGTCGCCCTGCTGATTCATGCCTTTAGCAAAGGCATCCGGGTTATCGTCTCCGGCCAGCTTGCCCTTGGTCTGCCTCTGGCCGAAATAGCGCTCAATCAAGTTGCACCGCATTTGGGTAAGACCTACGGTGTGGACTACGTCAACCTAGGATATCGACCAGGCTACACCGCAATGATGGTCGGCATCGGCCGTGAACTTCGCGACTACTTCAACACGGACTACCGTGGAGTACCGATCGATTCCTTCGAATTCATGCGCTCAGTACACACCTACCGTGACATCAACCTGCTAGTCTCCCTTGCGCACGGGGCGGTTGCCGACGCCTGGATTCAATATGCTGGCGGCCGCTATAATCAGGCGATCATTGTCGGTTGCACAGGTGTCAATGCACCGAATCTCTACCAGTATCTGCGCTCCGGCCAGATACGCGGCCTGATTGGCGGCCTCCAAGGAGCTTCCGAATACGAGGCCCTAGTTCAGCGACCCGGCTCTGCCACACTCGGCATGCCGGCTCAATCTGCTGCCCATGGTCTCATCATCATTCTCCTGATTGCCGGCAATCTCGGCTATATTCTCTCGCGCCGAAGGAACAAATGATGCTGCTCAGTCTCATTGGCACCTGGGTCGCAGCCACGCTGACCATCGGTATTCTCTCCTTTCTATATAAGGACAACCCCCTCTACAAAGCGGCCGAGCATGTCTATGTTGGAACATCAGCCGGTTTTGCAATCATCTATGCCTGGGCATTTGATGTCTATCCGATGCTCGTCGAACGCTTCGAAACCAACCTTACAAGTCACAATCCAGTTGAAGCCTGGATCCTGCTGATACCAGCAGCGCTCGGTGTGCTGATGCTCTCGCGCTCGAACCTCACCTTGCCCGCCCTTGCTGCCCTTTCAGTCCTTATGCTCATCTTTCACCAGTTCAGTTGGATACTGCTTGTCCTGGCCGGTATGTGCATTCTGATGTTTGTACCAACATTGGTCAATCCGCGTATCGATTGGATTTCGCGGTGGCCGATCGCCTTCACAGTCGGCATTGGCTCAGGGTTAGGGCTTGTTGCAACTATTCAGGGCTATCTGTTGCCCCAGGTCTCAGATACTCTGCGCCCGCTGGTAACGGTCAACAACATTGTGGTCTTTGTCGGTGTCATAACGACGCTGTTCTACTTCTATTTTTCGAAGGAACATAAGGGCGCACTCGGTGTTGCCTCGCGCATCGGCATTGTCTTCATCATGGTAGCATTCGGGGCATCATTCGGCTACACCGTGATGGCCCGCATTTCACTACTCATTGGCCGTTTCTATTTCCTGCTCCACGACTGGCTCCCGGTTATTCGCTGATACCACACGTGTCCCCGAGACTCGGTTTTTCTCGTTTGTTCTTCTTACCACTGTTACTGACCGTCACCACCATTGCTGCAGCCCAGCAACCGACTCTAACCCCAGCTCCGCCGGCTGACATCGGCATCCCTGCTGAAGAACTCTGGCTCAAGCTAACATCTAGTGGTGGCCGCAAAAAACTCGACCTAGTCATTGCTGACTTCAACGCCGCCAAGAATGTCAGCGCAACCGTCGCGGCAACTGGCCGCGAGGTCCAGGAAGTCTTCACCGCCGACCTGAAGTTTTCGCTCCACTTCACATTTCAGGAACCAGAATCCGGACGGCGTTTCACCTTCTCGACCGATCCACGTAAACCCGACTTGAAAGGCTGGAGCAGTACCGGCGCCCAAGTCCTCATTGCTGGCGAGATCGTGCCGCGCCGCAGCGGCACAGGCATTACACTTCGGCTCTACGACCTCGAAATGAGCCGGCTGATCGCCACCAAGGAATTCAGCCTCGAGGGTAACCATCGTTGGGTTGCCCATACGATGGCCGACGAGGTTATCAAACTCCTTACCGGCGAAGAAGGCGTCAGCCGTACGCGGATCGTCTTCTCCCGCCAGTTCGATCGCGAGACAAAAGAACTGGCAGTTGTTGACTACGACGGCGCCAACATGGTCCAGCTCACAACCTCCGGCGGGTTGAAACTCTATCCAGACTGGTCCCCAGACGGCAATCGCATCTGCTATAGCGCTTACGGTAGAACCACGCTCAACACCTATTGTCTTGAACTAGGTTCGCGGAAAGTGACATTGGTATCTGACCGTCCCGGTCTGAACACTACCCCAGCCTGGTCGCCTGATGGCCGCACCATCGCCATTTCTCTAAGCTTCGAGGGCCAGCCAGAAATCTACCTTGTTGATTCGGACGGACGCAATCTGCGGCGTCTGACCCACAGTCCAGGTATCGATATCTCTCCCTGCTGGGCGCCTAACGGCCGTCAGCTTGCATTCGTCTCAGATCGAACCGGCTCCCCTCAGATATACGTCATGAACGCCGACGGCACCGGTCTTCGTCGTCTCACATTCGAAGGCAGCTACAACACGTCACCTGCCTGGTCGCCACGTGGCGACCTCATTGCCTTTGTTCAACGCCAACCCGGCGGCAGCAATCAGATCTGTGTTACCAACATCATGGGCGACACCTACATGCGCCTTACCGGCGGTAGTAACAACGAGGACCCGACGTGGTCGCCGGACGGTTTGCATATCGCGTATGTATCACAGCGGAGCGGGACAAACGAACTCTACACAATGGACTGGAACGGAACAAATCAACGACGCGTTACTAACATCGGGGGGGCCTTCTCTCCTTCTTGGTCGCCTCGACTCAGCCGCTGACTTGCCATTCCACCTCGGTCGTCGCAACGCCCGTGAACCCGCCGGAGAGTGCTATTCGGTCGAAAGAAGAAACCGGCGCACAGGCATTAGCGGATCTCGGGCCCAAGAAGGAGTTATCTGCTTGACAGCCCAAGACACCGGGCTAAGCTGACTGCCGATGGCTGTCACAGCCTGCGTTCTCTTTGCCGCCGGGACGAACTGCGAACACGAAACCAGGCTGGCGCTTGAGACTGCTGGCGCCCGTGTTGACATCGTCCACATTAATCAGCTCCTCGATGGTAGGAGACCGCTCGACGGCTACAAGCTACTGGTGATCCCAGGTGGTTTCTCTTATGGCGACTACGTTGCGTCAGGCAGAATTCTCGCGACGGAACTGAAGGAACGACTCCGTCCACAACTCACCCGCTTCGTCGAGGATGGTCGGTTGATACTCGGCATCTGTAACGGTTTTCAGGTACTGGTAAAGGCAGGAATGTTGCCCGCCTTCGATGGTCTGTTCGAACCACAGACCGCGACGCTCGACGCTAATGACTCCGGCCGTTACGAAGATCGATGGGTTAACGTTGCCGTTGACCCATCACCGTGTGTTTTCACCCTCGGCCTGGAGGGTCCGCTGGAGTTGCCTGTTGCCCACGCTGAAGGGAAATTTGTAACCAAGACCCCGGAAGTTTTGCGTAGATTGCAGACTAACCGCCAGATTGTTTTGCGCTACGTCACGGCTGAGGGCCAACCGGCTCGCTATCCCGACAATCCAAATGGTTCAGTACTGGGAATCGCCGGCATTTGTGACCCTACTGGTCGTATCTTCGGACTAATGCCACATCCAGAGCGGTTTATTCGCCCCGAACATCACCCACGCTGGCACCGATTGCGCCCCAGTAGGATCGACGGTGTATCTATTTTCGTTAATGCTCTGCGCTATTTAGAGAGCAACTAAGAAGATATGGCGGAAACGCGTCGAATTAGTATCCATCCAATCCTGAAGTTTGAACGCTCGCAGACTATTGAGTTCTACTTTGAAGGAAAGAAGTTGCAGGGACTGTCCGGTGACACTATCGCTGCCGCGCTAGTGGCCAATGGTATCGATGTCTTTCGCCACGCCGAGCGCCGCAAACGACCCCGAGGCTTTTTTTGCGCAGTTGGCAAGTGCGCCTCCTGTCTAATGGTCGTTGATGGTCGGCCCAACGTCATGGTTTGCGTGGAGTTGCTGCGCCCAGGAATGCGCGTGGAACGCCAATCCGGCAGAGGCAAGCTACTATGAAATCTACGGCTATCGCTATTGTCGGCGGCGGTCCAGCTGGTATTTGTGCGGCAATAGCCGCCGCCCGACTTGGGGTCAGTGTCGTCCTCGTAGATGACGCTCCTCGTCTTGGTGGCCAGTTGGTCAAACAGACCCATAAGTTCTTCGGCGACAGAAACCAATATTGCGGTATTCGCGGAATGGACATCGCCACGATTCTCGTTGCTGAAGCCAAGAAACTTGAGATTGAACTGCTTTCGCAAACTTCGGTCATTGGCCATTATGATCAGCAAGTGCTGGCACTGGCCACCAGTGACCGACTGATACCGCTCCATTACGAGAAAGTTGTCGTTGCTACCGGCGCCGCCGAAAATAACGTACTTTTCGCGAATAATGACCTGCCGGGCATCTACGGTGCTGGTGCCGTTCAGACCCTGATGAATGTCTATGGTGTACGACCAGGCAGGCGTGTACTACTGGTAGGGTCGGGAAACATTGGACTCATCGTATCTTATCAACTAATCCAAGCCGGAATCAACGTTGCCGCGGTCGTCGAGGCGCTACCCAAAATTGGTGGTTACCATGTCCACGCCGCCAAGCTGGCTCGCATCGGAGTTCCAATTTTGACCTCACACACCATCGTATCTGCATTGGGCACGGAACGTGTCACCGGCGCTGTTATTGCTCGAGTCGGTCCACAGATGCAACCCATCCCCAGGACCGCTCGCCGTTTGCGCGTTGACACAATCTGCCTGGCTGTTGGCCTGACACCGCTGACTGAGCTGCTCTGGCAGATTGGCTGTCGAATGGTTCACGTGCCGGAACTGGGCGGAATCGTCGCTTGGCATGATGAGAATATGCAAACGAGTGTACCGGGAGTCTATGTTGCCGGTGACGTGTCGGGCATTGAGGAAGCCTCGACCGCAATGCTGGAAGGAAAGATCGCCGGCGCACACGCAGCAATGACCCTCACCGGCAAAGCCGAAGCTAACCGCGACATCGAGGCCGCCAAGATGGAGCTCTGTTCAATCCGCAGCGGACCGTTCGGTGAGAAAGCCTCTTGCGGCAAAGCACGACTTGCCGCCTGTAAGTAGCCTAGAACCTCACATAGAGAACCGCTACGGCAGTAGCAACCCAGAGTAGTCCGCCCACGAGCAACGGTACATCAGTCAGCAACGCCTTCTCTGGGGCGCCCCCCATCTCCTTGCGATACACCAGATAGAGATACCGGTACACACCAAAGATTACGAATGGAACCGTGAGAATTAGGTTGTGAGTTGCAAACTTGGCGACCGTCTCAGGCGCAACAGTATAAAGAGAATAGGTAATCACGGTTGAAGATGTCGCCATCGCAATCATCTGGTCAAGCAGCCCCTCTGAATACTTCCCAAGGACCTCGCGGTGCGACGTTCCGCCACTCTCCAAGAAGAGCAATTCGTGACGCCGTTTTGCCAGAGCGACAAAGAGCGCACCAAGAATTGTGCAGATGAAGAGCCAGGGCGAAATCGTGACGCCGATGGCGACTGTGCCGGCAACCGCCCGAAGTGCAAACCCCACTGCTACTGCCATTACGTCGAGAATTACGACGTGCTTGAGCCATGCTGAATAGGCAAGCTGCAGCACCAGGTAAGCGATAGCAACCATAGCAAATCGCCAGCCTAGCAACCACGCCCCCAACAACGCCACGACGAAGACAATGATCGCTGCCAGCTTGGCGGTCCCGGCACTGAGCTGTCCAGAAGCTATCGGACGAAATCGTTTGGTAGGATGATTACGGTCTTGAATGACATCGGCCAAATCATTAACAACATAGACTGCACCCGACAATAGACAGAATACCGCAAAACCACCCAGCGAGCGCAAGACAGCTTCAGTAACAAGTAGGCTACGCGAGAAAATCAGGCCAGCGAAGACCAATAGGTTCTTCACCCACTGCCGCGGCCTGAGGCTATTGATTATCGCACCTACCATGGCTAAGTAGGTCTAGCAGCCTCTGCTGCAATGTCAAACCTTGCTCTGGTGTGCTTGACTTCGAGGACGACATGGCTATATTGACGACACAGTGGTTACGTTCACCACAACCGGGCGATTAGCTCAGCTTTGGTTAGAGCGCTTGCTTGACATGCAAGAGGTCACCTGTTCAAGTCAGGTATCGCCCATCAAGAAGGCTGTGTCTGATCGCTACCTCCCAACCCATCAGGACAACTGTTGTCTACTGTGAAAGAGAACCTGCGCCGGCTCCGGGAACTCCAGCAAATTGACTCCGAGCTGCAGACACTAGCTGCTAAACTCAATCGCGTTCCGGAAAGAATTGCTGACCTCAACCGAGCAGCTGAGCTATTGCGCCAGGAACTCGACCAAGCCAAGGCCGATATTACCGAGCACAAGAAGCAGTACAAACTGGCTGAGGTTGAACTCAAGGCTGTCGAAGACAAGATCGGCAGCTACTCGGCCCAGCTCTACTCGGCTAAGACCAACGAGCAGTACAAGGCTTTCCTCAAGGAAATCGAAGCTGCCAAGAAGTTAAAGAACAGCATCGAGGACCGAATGATATCGCTAATGGAGGAAACCGAGCAGCTCGATCGTCGCGTTCGCGACAACGAAAGCCGCGCCAAGGAGTTGGCGGCAGAGACGCAACGTAAGGTCAAGATGCTCGAAGCTGAACAGAAAGAACTGACTGATGCCGTCGCCGAGCGCGAACAGACTCGCGCCGCCCTCGTTGCGCTGCTCCCTCCCGATCTCTTGAAACGCTATGACCGCGTTCGCGCCAGCAAAAACGGTGTGGCAGTCGCAACGGTGATCAACGACCGTTGCAGCGCCTGTCTCTCGCCGGTGCCTGCTCAACGTGTTCTCGAAGTCGAACGCCAGGACCGGCTCTACTCCTGTGAAGCCTGCGGCCGCATCCTTGTTGTCGGCCAGGAATGAAAAGCCGGCCCACTGGTGGCTATCTTATTCAGATTGACGGCTCGTCATTAGGCAACCCCGGCCCAGGCGGGATTGGCATTCGCGTAATTGCGCCAGATGGCAGCGTCACGCGCGAAGTCAGCCACTCAATCGGTGTCTGCACAAACAACGAAGCCGAGTATACGGCACTGCTGTTTGGCCTAAAGGAAGCACGCCGTCTTGCACCCCAACCGGTAACGATCGCCACTGATTCTGAGCTACTTTTCTACCAGCTGACCGGTCGTTATCGAGTCAGAAACCCCCGCCTCGCGGTCCTCTACGCCGAAGCCCGGCGCCTGCTCGCCGACCAGTCCCACATCGCGTTTCGGCTCGTTCGGCGCGAGTCGAACAACGAAACCGATAAGCTCGCCAAGCTAGGTGCCAGCGCTGGGCAGCGTTGCACCGGCCATGTCAACTAGGCAACGGCAAACGCCACTTGTGTGGCTAATGCCGATAGGCACGCTCCTGCAGTTCTTTCTGCCACGCTGGAGTCTGCAGCCGATTGCTCGACTGACCGGATGGCTGGTTTGGCGGACCAGTCGCCACCGACGCGAGCAACTCACTGAAAACGCACGACGAATCGTCGGCCCGGCTGCAACCGAAACAGCAGTCAGTCGCATCGTCCTCCGCACTTTCCAGCATCTTGTGATGAACTATCTCGACCTGCTGCGTGTGCCCGTACTCCGATCAAGGATAGTCCACCTCGCTGAGTTCAATTCCGAGGTGCTCGACGCAGCGCTAGCCAAAGGTCGTGGCCTTGTACTTGTAACGGCCCACGTCGGCAATTGGGACCTGGCCGGCTGCCTGCTAGCAGCACTAGGCTACCCAACCACCGCCGTGATCGAGCCAATCCCACGCGGCTGGAGTCGCACTTTCAACCGCTACCGACGGAGCACTTCGATGCAGACAATTCCAATGACCGACCGTCACGCGATCGCCCGCGCCCTAGAACAGAAACGACTCCTCGCCCTGGTGGCTGATCGTGACCTGACTGGCCGTGGTCTACGGCTACCTGCTTTCGGAGCTATGCGCAGCTACCCGCGAGGGCCTGCCGCCTACGCTCTGCGTTACAATGTTCCAATCGTCGTGGGCTGGCTGGTCTTTCAGGATTCTCCGGGACGACCTCCTTACCGAGCGGTCGTAGAACCACCAATCGAATTCCGGCCGACTGGGAATACCGGAGCTGACATTGACGAACTGACCAAGATCCTGGCGGAGCGGCTCAATCGTCTGATCGCCACCTACCCAGACCAGTGGCCGGTCTTTCGTGCAGGTTGGCTTTGATGGCAGCGGCAGTGCGTATCAAACGACTTACCGAGACAAGCCTACCCGTCAGGAAATCCAGTGGCGCCGCTGGTTTTGACATCGCCGCCAGCCGCGACGTCATCGTCCCAGCCCATGGTTATGCTGTCGTGCCAACCGGTCTTGCCCTCGAACTGCCATCCGACCTGGAGGCACAACTTCGTCCACGTTCCGGCCTCGCCGCCAAGCACGGTATCGGCCTGCTCAACTCGCCTGGCACGATTGACTCTGATTATCGTGGTGAGATTCAGGTAATTCTCTTCAATTTGTCCGACAGCGATTACCAAGTCACTCGCGGTGACCGAATCGCTCAACTGGTGTTCAGCCGAGTCGCCGAAGTTGCGATCCAGGAAACGTCTGAGCTTGGTCTAACCGCTCGCGGCTCCCAAGGCTTCGGCCACACTGGACGCTAGTTTCTCACTGCCAATCAGGGTGGCCAACTGACCAAACTTCTCACCGGGGACTGTCTCAGCCCGCGCTGCCGGATCGATACCACAGGCTGAAAGCAACCACTCCACCTTCGGCCGAGAAAGTCCAAAACCACTGAGCAGATTGTTAGCGATTGTCTTGCGGCGCTGGCTGAAACAAACCCGCAATACCTTCCGAAACAACTCCTCATCATTCACCGCGAATGTCGGCACCGCTCGCCGACGAAGTCGCAACGCTGTCGAAACAACTGCCGGTCTCGGTTTGAAGCAGCTCGGCTGAATATTGAAAAGCCGCTCCCGTTCTGCTAGTCGGTCGGTAATGACTGTGATTGCGCCATACTCTTTACGTCCCGGCTGCGCTAACAACCGCTGAGCGAACTCTCGCTGGACCGTCAGAACAGCGATTCGCCACGAGTCCCGACACTCAAGGAGACGAAACAGCATCTGCGACGACAAGTTGTAGGGCAGGTTGCCAATGACCAGCAGCTCACGATGCTGGGCTAGGTCGTACTTCAAGAAATCACCCCGGATGACCCGAAACGTGCTCTCGGCACGAAACTCAGCAAGAAGACCCTCAACGAGACGCGGATCAATTTCGACCGCTATCAGCGCCCGCACGCACCCGACCAGCCGCCTTGTGAGGATGCCCCTGCCCGGCCCGATCTCCAGAACCGTATCATCGTGACCAGCACCTAACGCTTTGACTAAAGCATCGGCCGTCGGCTCATGGGTGAGAAAGGCCTGACCAAGGGACTTACGGGGCCTAAAGCCACGTAGCGGCATAATCGAGCCGGTGTCAACTAGAGGACAATTAGCAGCAAGCGCTCAGATTCGGAAAAACCGACGCGCGTTCTCGCAGGTGATATCGGCAACCGTCGCTTGGTCCATTCCCAACACGTTGGCCAAGAAATCAACGGTCAGTCGCAGCAGGGCTGGTTCATTCCGCTCACCGCGATGAGGCGAAGGAGTCAAGTAGGGCGCATCGGTTTCAACCAGCAGCCGCTCCCGCGGCACCAGCTTGATGATTTCAGGCAAACGTTCGTCGCCGTAGGTGACATTGCCAGCAATAGATACGTAGAGTCCTTTCTCCTTAACCCATTCCGCTAGTTTCCGATCGCCAGTAAAGCAATGCAGGACGCCGTTATAGTAGCCGTGCTCGTCAACGATCGAACGAGCACGCGTCGCTGCGTCGCGAATGTGAACAATGAAAGGCAGGTCGAGCATTCGAGCCAGTTCAAGCTGGGCATGGAACGCTGTCTCCTGGTTCGCTCGCGATGAAATACCACGGAAAAAGTCAAGACCGATCTCGCCAATCGCCTTCACCTTCGGTTCAATACAAAGGTCCTTGAGCGCGCCAACATCGACGCTCCGAAAACTGTCCGCCTCGTGAGGATGAACGCCAACCGCACAATAGACGGCGTCGTAGCTGCGGGCGATGGCGACAGCCTGGCGACTGTCCGGCACGCTCTGGCTCACGGTCATCATTGTCCGCGTACCAGCGCTGACGGCGCGCCGAATGACACCACCAACCTCACCAGCATACTGGCTGTCAGTCAGATGGCAGTGGGAGTCAAATAGCACCAACCCATCCGGATTGGCCTTGGAACGTCGCGCCATCGCTCAGGAGACCTTGGTGCCAGCCGGAACTTCCCGACTCGGCACAATCAGCGCCAGTCCCGAATCGGCCACTGCTGCAAGTAGCATCCCCTCTGACTCCACGCCTCGTATTCTGGCCGGAGCGAGATTGGTCACAACAACGATACTCATACCGACGATGTCAGCTGGACGATAGGCCGTAGCCACTCCAGCGACAATCTGCCGCTGCTCAGTGCCAAGGTCGACCTGCAGTTTGAGCAACCGGTCAGCCCCTGACACCGGCTCAGCGGCAATCACCTTGGCAACGCGCAGTTCAATTCTCTTGAACTCATCAAATTGGATCAACTCCGGTTCCTTTCTCACTTCCTGTGTTTTTGCTGACGCTATCACCCTGGGCCCCGCGCGCAACTTCTGTACCTGCGCCTCGATAACCTCTGGTTCAATCTTGTTGAAAAGTATATCCACGGCACCTATTTCGGCTGGCAGGTCGGCTTGAGCAGCGCTGTCCCAGGTCCGTCTTCCCAAACCAAGCATTCTGCCGATGGCCCGGCTCGTAAACGGCAAGAAAGGGTAAATGAGGACCTCCAGCGCAGAAACAAGCCGCAGGCAGGTAGTCATCGTCCGGTCGCAGGCAGCCCGGTCGGACCTGAACGTCCGCCACGGTGCCGCGTGATCAAAGTAGCGGTTACCTAGCGCAGGTAAGGTCATCATCTCCCGGCAGGCATCCTTGATCTGATACGAGTCAATCAACTTGCCGATTCGCTCTGGTGCGCGGGCGATTGCTTGCAGAACCTCGCTGCTCGCCTCGTCCTCAGCGGTTGCATTCGGAACTCGACCGCCGTAGTTTTTCCTCACAAACACTGCCACGCGGTTCACGAAATTGCCTAACACATCAGCGAGCTCGTTATTGTTACGGGCCCCGAAGTCACGCCAAGTGAAATCAACGTCACGGTTCTCAGGCAAATTTAGGGCCAGCGCATAACGCAGCGGGTCAGGCGGAAACTGTTGCAGATAGTCAGGCAGCCAAACCGCCCAGTTGCGGGAAGTCGAAAGTTTGTCGCCCTCCAGGTTTAGGAACTCATTGGCCGGGATATCAGTTGGCAACACAAATCCAGAATGCGCCATGAGCATTGCCGGCCAGACAATAGCATGGAATACGATGTTGTCTTTGCCGATAAAATGGACCAGTCGAGTCTTTGGGTCGAGCCAGTAGTCTTTCCAGCGCTCGGGCGTCCCGGCGCAGATTGCCCATTCCTTCGTCGAGCTGATGTAGCCGATCGGGGCGTCAAACCAGACATACATCACCTTACTGCCTGCTTCTGGCAGCGGCACGCGAACGCCCCAGTTCAGGTCCCGCGTGATTGGCCGATCCTTCAGCCCACGCTCCAGCCAACCGTCGCAGAACCGCCGAACATTTGGCCGCCAGTGAGACTTACCGGCCAACCAGTCCCGTAGCGGTTGCTCGAACTGCGATAAGGCAAAATACCAATGAGTTGTTTCTCGCACTTCCGGCACACCACCGCAGGTCTTGCAGCGCGGCCTGATCAACTCCAGCGGCTCAATCCAACGACCACAAGCCTCGCACTGGTCACCTCGCGCGGCATCAAAACCACAGTATGGGCAGGTACCTTCGACATAGCGATCGGCCAAAAACATCTGGCAGCTAGTACAGTAGAGTTGCCGCGATGACTGCGGTTTGATGAAACCACGCTCATACACTTCACGAAAAAAATTCTGAGCGGTGGCATGGTGGAGTGGCAACGAAGTTCGGGAGTAGTTATCAAACTCAATCCCCAGTTCGGCAAACGCTTGCTTCATGCGCCCGTGGTAGAAATCAATTATCTCCTGAGGTTTCTTCTGCTGCTGAGCGGCAGCAATCGTGATCGGCACGCCGTGCTCGTCTGATCCGCAAACATAGACTATATCTGAACCCTTCAACCGGTGGTATTTGACGAAAATATCGGCAGGTAGGTAAGCGCCAGCAAGGTGACCGAAGTGCAAATCCCCATTCGCATACGGCAGCGCACTCGTCACCAGAATCTTCACGGCCGAAAGGATACTTTCGCTGGCCGCCAAGTCAAGCAGCCAGCCCGAAACCAGTCCAGGACAGCATAACCACCTTCACAGCCGGAATTGGTCTCTCCTAACAGGTCTAGTAGCCACATCGGCTCTGCGCCACTCACACACGAGCCATATGCTTTGACGAAGAGATTACACAACGTAGCGTTCGTGGGGTCAAGCACTCATCGGCAACTCCACCCCGCCCACCCCACCATCCCAGGGATGGTTCCCTGAACTGCTTCCGACTACCTCAGCCGCTAACATTGCATGGCCAAATGCGAGAATCATTGCGGGCCTGTTCCTGGTTTCGCCTGCGAACAAGCTTCTCGCAATACGGCACATTACATTAGCAGCTCAGCCTCAGGTCAGGTCAGGCAACAAGCAAGCCAAGATGTTTACAGTAACGTCGGTCCCAACATCACCGGACAAACCTCACCCAATCCTATCGCCACTGTTGTCACACCCCTCAGATACGAGCTCAGCCCACCACTATCGAACACGCTCTGTGCCTCACGCACCACCGTAGTCCGCTTGGAAGTGCTCCTAACCCCATCAACAACCTAAGCCTTGTTCATACCCAGTTCTTACAGTCTCCAGACAGCCAACCGCTCTCACCACACAGCTCGCGGGTAGATATGGGCACTCACCCTCTTCACCATCTCGTGCTTGACTTGTAACTCTTGGTTGTTAGATTGTCAGCGTGCTTTGCAAAGCACTGCACCGTCTCAATGACAAGGTGACTTCGGTCACAAACCACAAAGGAGGTCTGCTAACATGAGGCGTATTCTGCTCGCTGCTGTCCTCGCCCTGTTTGTCTTCGGGGCTACCGGTTGTTATCTGAATATCCGTACGCCATACCCAGCCCTGGCCTACTATGGCAAGACAACCGACACTGCAACCAAAGTCGGCAAGGCTACTGCCACGTCAATCCTCGGCATCATCGTCACTGGTGACGCTAGCCTCGATGCAGCAACACGGGCAGCCGGCGTGACCAAGGTTCATCACGTCGATATGGAAACCACTAGCATCCTTGGCATCATCGCCACCTATACGACCATCGTCTACGGCGAGTAATAGCTGTCGATTAGGCCACACAGAGCAGGGGTGCGCCCCTGCTCTGTTATCTTCACCCCAATCCGCAGCAGTTGCGCTGGTAAACGATTCCGCTAGGATTCAGCCATGAATCCGCTTATCTTCCGCGAATACGACATCCGCGGCATCGCCACTACCGACCTTGGCGATAACGACGTTTTTCGCCTAGGCCAGGCATTCGGCACCTATGCCCGTGACCGTGGCATCGACCGCTGCATTGTCGGCCGGGATGTTCGGCTCTCCGGTCCTCGCATTCAAGCGGCGCTCAGTGCCGGACTCAATGCAACCGGAGTTAGCGTAATTGATATCGGCGTCGTACCAACACCAGTCTTCTACTTTGCCACCTTTCATCTCAACTGTAACGCCGGTATGATGGTAACCGCTAGCCACAATCCACCTGAGTTTAATGGTTTCAAGGTGAGTCTCAATAAGACAACGATCTATGGCGAAGAAATTCAGGTTCTGCGCCGACTGACAGAATCAGGACAATTTCGCGCTGGCACTGGCTCACAGCAACAGGTTGACGTCCTGCCGGCCTACATCGAGCTACTCCGCTCCCGCGTCGAAATTCCGGTTCCGCTACGGGTAGTGTTTGACCCCGGCAACGGTACTGCTGGCGTGCTGCTTGAACGCCTCTTTGCCGGCACGGCTGTTCGGCCCATTTTCATCAACCTTGATCCCGATGGCACTTTCCCGGCTCACGTCCCCGACCCGACTGTACCTGACTACATGCAACAGGCGGCTGAGCTAGTTCGGGCAAACAATGCTGATTGCGGCATAGGTTTCGATGGCGACGCCGACCGCATCGGGGCCCTCGACGAAACGGGCAAAATTGTCTATGGCGACAGGTTGCTTGGCATCTGCAGTCGTGAAGTAATCGAACGTCATCCTGGCGCGACCATCGTCTTCGAAGTAAAGTGCTCACAGGCTTTGGTCGAGTATATTGAACGTATCGGCGGACGCCCATTGATGTACAAGACCGGCCATTCTCTGATTAAAGCCAAGATGAAAGAAGTCGGGGCTTTGCTGGCCGGTGAGATGTCTGGTCACATGTTCTTTGCGGACGACTACTACGGCTACGACGATGCAATCTTCGCTGCACTAAGACTTCTACGTATCATTGCCCACACCGGTCGTCGGCTCTCGGAGCTGGCTGCTGACATGCCTAGCTACTTTGCCACTCCGGAAATCCGCGTTGACTGCCCGGACCAGACGAAGTTCCAGGTCGTCGCCGAGCTCACGCGTTACTTCAAGGAACGCTACCCGGTAATCGACATTGACGGCGTGCGGGTCATTTTCCCTGACGGCTGGGGATTGGTTCGCGCTTCGAATACTCAACCGGTACTCGTCCTCCGTTTTGAGGCACGTACCGAATCTCGGCTCACCGAAATCAAGCAACTCTTCTACGAAAGACTCCGCGCCTTTCCTGGTATTGCTTTGCCAAGCGACTAGCCAAACCGACCGATGAGCGGAACTGTCGGAACCGCTCGCCGACTGTTTCAACGCACAATTCACCGTAACCGCTTGCTCGAATCTGGCGAGCGTTTTGTCGTCGCTGTCTCCGGCGGTGCCGACAGTTTCTGCCTGCTTCACCTACTACGTGAGCATAATCAGCGCACAAATCAGAGATGGCAGATACTGCCGGTCCACATTGACCCTGGTTTCGCCAACTGGAATTCGCATCGTGTTGTCAGAATCTGCAGTCGGATGGGCCTCGACTGCACAGTCAAATCTGCCGACATCCCGGCCCGTCTGCAAGCAAGTCACGAGAATCCCTGCTACGTCTGTTCACGGCAACGACGACGCTATCTTTTCACCACAGCCCAGCTCCTAGGCTGCCACAAGGTCTTGTTCGGTCATCACCGCGGGGATGTGGTCGAAACCTACCTTCTGAATCTGCTTTTCACTGCATCAGCGGCAACCTTCACATTGCGACAGAAACTGGCGCACGGTGCGATCGAAGTCATCCGTCCGCTTTACTACTTTGACCGCCAGTTGATCCACCGCTACCTGGTGCTAACCGGGACCAAACCGATACGCAATCGCTGTCCATACGAATCATCTGGCCAGCGGACCGCTATCCGACGCTTTCTCAAACGCCTAGCACGAACCAATCCACGCATCGAAGCGAACCTGTTCTGGGGCATCCACAACCTGAAGCCGGCCTATCTGCCCTACCCTTGCATCGACCAGCCGGCACTGGCTAGCAAAGACATGAGACGGCGCACTGGCGCCGTCTCTTCCATAGCCCCATGGGGATTTGAACCCCAGTCTTCTGGCTGAGAACCAGATGTCCTGGGCCAGACTAGACGATGGGGCCGCCCTGCTCCAAGACTAACTCAACCAACACCGTGGTCAAGCGCTATCTAAGGTATCAGACGACAGACGAATTGTCTAAAGCTAGCCGTTAGGCCTGCGCCCCGGCCGCACGTTTGCCCTGTTTCTTTATGACGCGCTCGTGCTTGTAGCGAATACCCTTACCAAGGTAGTTGTCCGGCGGCTTCCAGGCACGAATCTCAGCAGCGATTTCTCCGACCGCCTGTCGGTCAACTCCCTTCACCGTAATCTCGTGCATCTGAATCTTAGGATCGTCGGGGTCAGGCACCTGCGATACCTCAAAGGTTACTCCCGGCGGCGCGACAATATCAACCGGATGGGAATAGCCGCAGAGAATCTGTACCCCGTCCTTGGTTTTCTGGGCCCGATAGCCCATTCCTCGCACTTCCAGCACCTTGCTGAATCCCGTAGTCACACCGGTGAAGGCGTTTGCGATCAAAGCACGCGTCGTTCCGATGTGCGCCCGTTCAACATCAGGCGCTGCAGAAACAACGAGAGCGCCTTGTTCAATCTTGACCGTCACACCTGGGTGCAAGCGAATATCGAGCGTACCCAGCTTACCCTTGACTGTCACCTTGTCGTCAGCAGTCTTGATTTCGACACCGGGCGGCACGGGAATCGGTCGATAAGCCTTGGCCATCTGCTACCACACCTTACAGAGTACTTCGCCACCGACGCCCTTGCGGCGCGCCTCGCGGTCAGTAACTATTCCCTGTGGCGTTGTCAGAATTGCAACACCGAGACCACCAATAACTCGTGGGATCTCGTCTACGCCAACATATACCCGACGGCTCTGACGCGAAACCAGCCTGATGCCACGAATAACCGATTTTCCAGTATCGTCATACTTCAGCGTCACAACAATCTGCCGCCGCGGCCCGTCACCATCCACCGAGAAATTGCTGATAAATCCCTCTTCCAACAGCACCCGTGCG
The DNA here is from genome assembly GCA_965649295.1 of Caldifarciminota bacterium. Taxonomy (GTDB): domain Bacteria; phylum Hydrothermota; class Tepidihabitantia; order Tepidihabitantales; family Tepidihabitantaceae; genus CBFGKH01. The sequence goes on along the minus strand of CBFGKH010000007.1, from coordinate 63,669 downwards.
ACCTCGTACTTCAGTCGCGAATAGGGCACACGCACGTCCCGCTGCCGGCTTCGCAGACCGTTGCGCACGCGAGTCAGAAAGTCAGCAAACGTGTCCAATGACTTGCCTCCTACCAGGTTGCCTTGCGCACGCCTGGAATCTCGCCGCGCAGTGCCAGCTCCCGGAAACAAATCCGACAAAGCGCGAACTTACGATAGACCGCCCGTTGCCGGAAGCAACGCTGGCAACGAGTGTAACGCCGCACCTTGAACTTCGGCTCGCGTTGTGATTTAACGATCCAGCAGCGGCGTGCCATCGGCTATCCTCGGGCAAAAGGCAGGCCCAGCTCGGCCAACAACGCTTTGGCCTCATCGTCGCGTCGAGCAGTCGTATGGAACGTTATATTCATACCGAAGATCTTCTTCACTTTTGATACCTCAAGTTCCGGGAAAATTACCTGCTCCTGCAATCCGAGACTGTAACCGCCACGACCGTCAAAAGAGTCGGTCGGAAAACCACGGAAATCTCGTATCTGTGGCGCAGCGAAGTTAAATAGACGGTCGATGAACTCAAACATTCGGTCGCCACGCAGTGTAACCTTGACACCTATCGGCATGCCTTGGCGGATCTTGAACGCCGAGATTGCTCGTTTGGCGTAGGTTCGAACCGGTCGCTGTCCCGTCACCGCCGCCAAGTCCTCAGCAATTGTATCTAGCACCTTGGCATCGGCAACGGCGTCTTTGGTTGTCACATTCACAACAACCTTAGCCAGCCGTGGAACCTGATGGCGATTGGTGTAGCCGAACTGCCTGATCAATGCCGGTACGATCCGCTGACGGTACTCCTGCTTTAGTCTTGATTCGCTCATACGTCGATAATCTCATCACACTCGCGGCAGACACGAACACGTCGATCTTCGTGGAGCTCGCGCCGTACCCGGGTTCGCTTACCGCATTTGGGACAAAGAAGAACTACATTCGATGCATCGATGGCATTGGGTAGGTCAACGATCCCACCGGGCTTGTTGGCACCCTTCGTGCGCTGATGCTTCTTTGCCAGGTTCAGACCCTCCACGATCACCCGCCAACGACCAGTCCGACTACGCTCGACCCGCAGAATCTTGCCCCGCCGACCACGTTCCTCCCCAGTGATAACTTCGACCAGGTCATTCTTGCGCAGATTCATCACACAACCTCTGCGGCCAGCGAGATTATCTTCATGAACTTGCGCTCGCGCAGCTCCCGAGCCACCGGACCGAAGACACGTGTTCCCTTGGGCTCACCCTTATCATCAATCAAGACACAGGCGTTGTCGTCAAATCGAACGTAAGTGCCATCCGGTCGTCGATGCTCCTTGCGCGTACGCACGACCACCGCTTTCGATTTGTCGCCGGGCTTAATTGCACCGTTAGGCAACGCATCTTTGATTGTCACAAAAACAGTATCGCCCAGCCAACCGAAACGACGTTTCGAGCCCCCGTAGATTTTGATAACCATTGCTTCACGCGCACCAGAATTATCAGCAACTACCAGCCGGCTGTATTCCTGAATCATAACTTCTTCACCACCCGCCAGCGCTTCAGTCGAGACAAAGGCCGTGTCTCAGCAACCAGCACCCGGTCGCCCTCAACACAATCAGCCTTCTCATCGTGCGCATAGAGTTTCGTCCGCTTGCGAATGTACTTCTTATACTTCGGATGCAACTCAAGCCGCTCAATCGCAACAACCACTGTCTTCTGCATTTTGGCGGACTTGACCACGCCAATCGCTGTGCGCCGTCGTTCACTCATCGCTCTTCTTCTCCGCTGTCGCCCGGTCCAGCTCAGCTAGCACTGTCTTGCAACGGGCAATGTCACGCCGCAGCAGACGCTGGCGCACGGGGTTGGGGAGTGTCTCCGTCGTCGCCCGCAGCCGCAGCTTGAACTGTTCGTCCTGAAGCTCAGCCAGCCGTCGGACAATCTCCTCACGAGTCATCTCGCGCAGTTCAGAAGCCTTCATAAGCCATCTCCTCGCGAACCATGATCCGCGTACGGCACGGCATCTTCGAGCCAGCGAGCCGCAAGGCGTGATGCGCTTCCTTTTCCGGCAGACCGCCGAGTTCAAACATGACTGTACCCGGCTTTACGACCGCAACCCAGAACTCTGGCGTTCCCTTACCCTTACCCATTCGTGACTCAGCTGGCTTCTTCGACACCGGCTTATCTGGAAAGAGGCGTACCCAGAGCTTGCCCGTTCGCTTGAGCGACTTGGAAAGGCAGACCCGCGCTGCCTCAATCTGACGGGCCGTCACCCAACACGGTTCAAGCGCCACCAGACCATGCTCGCCAAAGTCAATGCTATTCATCCGAGTCGCCTTACCCTTCATCCGGCCGCGCATCGCTCGCCGGTATTTTACTCGCTTCGGCATCAGCATGGGCTAACTCCGTGGCTGGGGCGATTGTACATCGCCCTTGTATATCCATACCTTCACGCCGACCGTGCCGGCAACAGTATGCGCAGTCTCGACTGCATAGTCGATGTCAGCTCGCAATGTCTGCAGGGGAACTCGTCCCTCCCGATACCATTCAGAACGGGCAATTTCGTTACCGCCAAGACGGCCTGCCACCATCACCTTGATGCCCTGAGCGCCCAATCGCATGGCTTGAGTCACTGCCCGCTTCATTGCCCTTCGATGAGCAACACGCTGCTCCAGTTGACGAGCAACGTTCTGGGCAACAAGCCGAGACTCGAGTTCCGGCACACGTACAACCTCAACTAATACCTGAACATCGCGACCAACAAGCTGCTTCATCTCTTCGCGCAGTGCATCAAGCGCCTGACGTCTTGCACCAAAGACCATCCCGGGACGAGCAGTGTAGATTGTGACGGTAGTCCTGTTGGCCACTCGTCGGATCTGCACATCGGCTACCATCGCATCAGCCAGCTTGGTTTCAAGATAGCGACGAATCTTCAGGTCCTCGTGGAGGTAGTTTCGATAGTTCTTCTTCTCAAACCAAGCCGATTTCCAATCCTTGGTGATACCGAGGCGGAAACCAAGCGGGTGTGTCTTCTGTCCCATACTAGATTGCAGCTCCTCGACGAGTCGCGACTTTTACGGTAACGTGCACTGATCGCTTGCGTATGGGCGTTGCCGAACCGCGCGGCCCCGGCTGCCACCGCTTGAGGACTGGTCCTTGATCAACTCGAACCTCAGTCACAACCAAGTCCTCCTCGTGCACCTTTACCTTGCCAGCCTTGGCAATTGCATTGGCAACTGCTGAACGCAGTGTCTTCATGACGGGCGCCTTCGACGGCTTGGCGAGAAAAGTCAGTATCTGCAAGGCAGCCGGCACGCTCTTGCCGCGAATAAGATCAGCAACGAGCGCCAGCTTCTTGGCTGAACCGGGCTGGTAACGACTAACTGCGCGGGCTTCCATGGCTTACTAATCCTTTTTCTCGTCGCCCTTTTCCTTGCGCTGCCCCGAATGCTGACGGAAGGTCCGAGTTGGCGCAAACTCACCCAATCGGTGACCGACCATCCGCTCGGTAATGTAAACCGGGAGAAAGCGATTGCCGTTATGCACCGCAATTGTGTGTCCGACAAACTCGGGAGGGATGATGCTACGCCGGGCATAAGTCTTGATTGTTCGCTTCTCGCCCGGTGCCAACGCGGCCACACGCTTGAACAGCTTCGCGTCAATATAGGGCCCTTTCTTTAGCGAACGTCCCATCAGCGCTTTCTCCTCTGAACGATCAACCGGCTGGAATGCTTCTTTGGGTTACGTGTCTTGTAACCCTTGGCCGGAATGCCGCGCTCGGAGCAAGGATGACGGCCACCTGAACTCTTGCCCTCGCCACCGCCCATTGGGTGGTCAATCGGATTCATCGCCACTGCGCGTACCCGTGGCCGAATGCCACGATGACGCGAGCGACCGGCCTTACCGACAACGATATCCTTATGTTCCGGATTGGAAACCCGCCCCACTGTTGCCAAGCAACCAAGGTGAAACCGGCGAATCTCGCTCGACGGCAGCTTGACCACGACCGCATCCTCCTCACGGTTCAGAATCTGAGCTGCGGTTCCAGCCGAACGGACAAGAAAAGAATTGCTCATCGGATAAAGTTGCAGGTTATGGACCTCAACACCAACCGGAATATCAGAAAGTGGCATCGTGTTGCCAGGTCGGATCGGTAGGTTACGACCGGCAAGAACCGTATCGCCGGGCCGCAGTCCTTCGGGACAGAGTATGTAGCGGTATTCGCCATCAGCGTAAGATACAAGGGCAATGCGGGCCGACCGATTAGGGTCGTACTCAATCGACACAACCTTACCAACAACGCCGACCTTGTCCCTACGGAAATCTATCAACCGATAGTGTCGGCGCTCGCCGCCACCACGGCACTTCACCGTCAACCGACCAGTATTGTTGCGACCTGCCTTCTGCAAGCGGCGGGTCAGCAAGGGCTTGTACGGCTCCTGCCGAGTAATCTCTTCGAATGTCGAAACAGAGTAGTAACGCCGGGCCGGTGTGGTCGGACGAGCCTGCTTGATTCCCATTTAGCGCTCCAGTGCCTCGATCGACTCACCCTTCTTGATTGTCACTACCGCCTTTTTCCAGTCCGGCCGCCGTCCGACGAATCGACCGAGCCGACGCTGTTTACCGGCATAATTGCTAATATGAACGGCAGTGACATGAACACGAAAAAGCTTCTCGACTGCCTGCCGGATGTCGATCTTGTTCGCTGTACGAGCAACGCGGAAGGTATACTTGCTGGCCTCACCCTTCAGCCGCTCCGACTTCTCAGTCACAATCGGCGCGATAATCACTCGGGTGGCATCAGTCATTTCTAAACTCCCATGGATTCGACCAAGTCCTTCAAGCCCTGCTCGGTAAACAGCACCTCATCATGGCTGAGGACAAGGTATGGATTGGCCTGACGCGCTGGCAATAAAGTCAGCCAAGGCAGATTCCGGCCAGCACGCGCGAGTTCACGACTGACAGTTTTCGCCAGCAGCAATACCGAACCGCTCACGCCAACATCGGTCAGGACTCGAACAAGCTCTCTTGTCTTCGGCTGGGGCAACTCAAAATCCTCCATGACTTTTACCGCCCCTTCTTCATATCGAGCCGAAAGAGCCAACGCCATAGCCTGCCTACGAAGTTTCTTGGGCAGCTCGTAGCCATAATCACGCGGCCTAGGACCGAAGACAATACCACCTTTGACGAATATCGGTGATCGCCGGGAGCCGTGTCGCGCTCGGCCAGTATGTTTCTGTCGATACGGCTTCTTCCCTGTACCCGACACTTCACTGCGAGTCTTAGTCTTTGCCGTACCCTGACGCTGATTGGCAAGATAACAACGAACCGACTCCCATACGACTCCTGACCGGCCCTTACGCTCAAAAACCTGACTGGGCAGTTCCGCCTGTCTAGCGGTTGCTCCGGATCGACCGAGGACGGTTACAAGTGCCATTCTAGACCTTCCGCACGTGGACAATCCCGCCACGATGTCCCGGTACGGCGCCCTCGACATAGAGCACACCGCGCTCCGCCTCAACCTTGACCACTTTGAGGTTACGCACCGTCACTCGTTCAACGCCATAGTGACCGGGCAACGTTCGACCACGCAACGCTCGACCTGGCGATGTACCAGACCCCAGTGAGCCAATACGACGATGACTCATCGAGCCGTGAGTCTGTGGCCCGCCGTGCCAGCCCCAACGCCGCATACCGCCGGCAAAACCCCGACCACGAGTGATTCCTGACACAGCTACCTTTTCGCCGGGTTTGAAGAGATCCACACCCAATTGCTGACCTATCTTATAGTCGTCGACGTTATCGACTCGGACCTCGCGCAATACACCACGCGGTTCAACTCCTGCTTTCTTGAAATAGCCTAGCAGCGGCTTGGTTGAACGTCGCTTCGACAGCTGACCAACGCCAAGCTGCAGCGCTTCGTATCCATCGGTCTGCTTAGTCCGCTTGCGCACAACTATGCAGTTAGGAACATGTATTGCCGTTACCGGCCTGACAATGCCCTGCTCATCGTAGAGCTGAGTCATTGTGCCCTTGTGACCGATAATCTCCGTCATGCCGACTTAATCTCCACTTCAACGCCAGCCGGCACTTCCAGCTTCATCAACGCATCAACCATCTCAGTCGTCGCGTTCGATATCTCAACCAGCCGCTTGTGAACCCTCAGTTCAAACTGCTCCCGTGACTTCTTATCGATGTGTGGCGACCGCAACACCGTGAACAACGTCCGCTTGGTTGGCAGCGGCACCGGCCCTGAGACCTGGGCTCCGGTTCGCCGGGCAACATCGACAATATCGCGCGCCGATTGGTCGAGAACGCGATGGTCGTATGCCTTCAGCTTTATGCGTATTTTCTTTGCACTTCTTATCGAACTCATAACACAACAGACGTACTAGGTCGCTGCCTCCGAAGTTCTTCGTTCACAGATTTGTCTTGGGGCCATGTCCGCTGTCGGCCCGGTCGCCGTTCTGGCGAAGTTGCAAACTATAGCGAACTCTATTCCGTTGTCAATATGCTACATGCTGCCTGTGGCCGCAGAGCGATATTGTCATAGGGTGATGCCGCAGCGGAAAATGTCATATTGACAGTAACGCGCTGACTGACGGTATGCAGGTTGCGTGTTGGAACACGCGCACTTCGCGGAGCCGGAAGTGAGACGGCTCACCGTCATCCATCGGACCTTCTCGTGGCTATCGGCGCAGGCCGCAACGAACGCATCAACGGCACATTCCGGAGCCGACTGGTCGCAGAACTCGACCAGCACATCACCGGTTCAGCCCAATACACCGACTACCGCTATCGGGTCTTCATCCCCAACTACGCCTGACGCTTCGGAGTGCCGCCGCGAGACCCCAGCCCAGTCTTCCGACCGATTCCCGCGG
>CBFGKH010000007.1:0-56783 GCA_965649295.1 Caldifarciminota bacterium | reverse complement strand
CAGCACTGCCATCGCCGGTTCCCGGGTTTCCGTTCAGGAGTGGGTTGACGGCTCAATCCGCGTCCGACACGAGCGAGCCGGGGCGATAGCAGCCGTGCAACTGCCCGACAGGCACGTGCCGCAGCGTCGCCCGAAACGGAGCCTCATAAAGTTTTCGCTGCAGTCGCGGTATTGCAGAGTTGCTGCGGTCTAACACTGCACGTGATGAGAACTACCAGCTTGTCAGTAAGCTGTTGTACGACTAGAATCAATCCTAGAGGCGGGTCAGACGGTCGCCCCTTCGGGGGAGGAAAGTCCGAGCACCGACGGGCAAGGTACTCGCTAACAACGAGGCTGCGTTTCAGCAATGAGACGCGGACGGAAAGTGCAACAGAAAGCACACCGCCGGCCTTATGAACCCGGCCGGTAAGGGTGAAAAGGTGCGGTAAGAGCGCACCACTCCATCCGGTGACGAATGGAGTCGGCAAACCCTACCCGGTGCAAGACCAGTTTGAGAACCGGGCTGGCCCGGCCCATACAAGTTCTCAGGTAGGTCGCTTGAGACACTCGAGCAATCTTGTGTCCAGATAAATGACCGTCACCGGACTCAACTCCGGGACAGAACTCGGCTTACAGACCCGCCTCTGCTCTATCTAGCCAGAACCACCCCAAGCGAGACAACCTCCTTGACAATCCCAGCCGCAAATTGACCCGGGAGTGACCCCCGGAGTCAGCCCCCAAACGAGCTAACCTCTGAGCCGTCAGAGGATTGTCTTCGCAAATCTGTTCGCCTATACTGACGCAAGTCTGCGCTCGAGTAACCAACCAAAAGCAATGGCGAAGAGCAGTTCTAACACAGCGGTCTGACCCGAGCCAAGCCGTGAAACCAGCTTGGATGCGGGTTCCGGATGGAGTCACGCGGCCACAGTAGTCGCGAATTGCCACGCACTGAGCCCACAAGCAAGGCAGGAGGATATGAGTAATGCTGCTGTTTCAGACCCTTTAGCTCAATCTTGCCATAGCTAGCCTGCTAACTATACTTGCTGCCAAGAAAACTGGTGGCAGACGACCGGGTGCGAAATAGTCGCACAAACGGTTGCCGCAGAACTATCTATTGCGGCACAGGGAAGGCCGTGAGAATCGGCTGCGGTCCCACCCACTGTTAGCGGCATCAGGAACCGCGCTGCCAAAGCCACTGACGATAGCGCCGGGAAGGCGGCAGCGCCACGCCGCAAGCCAGGAGACCTGTCTGCCCCGCAACTGTGGTTCGACTTGTGCGGAAAGGAGAATCAATGCACGGTGTATACTACCTGCTGACGCTGGTCACGGTGACCGCGTCCCCGACAGCATCAGTTACCGGCACGGTATTCGATAGCTACTCGCGCCAGCCTGTCCCTTATGCTGAAGTGACGGTACCGGAGCTGAACCTCAGTGTCCTTGCCGACTCACTTGGCCACTTTGAGATCGAGCTGCCCGAGAACTCGACGGACGCAATCAGCATTGAGGCTAGTCAGATCGGTTATGCTCTACGCCGCTGGCCCAGAGTCCAGCCCGGTTCGCAGCTGCGGCTCTTTCTGAATCCTCGGCCGATTCACCTTCGAGGTGTAACTGTGACGGCTTTCCGAACACCGGCTACCATGAAGCACTCAGGTCCCACAACTGTCATTGACAGCATCCGGCTGGCAGAGCGCGGCACGACCTCTCTCGGCGATGCCATCGCGATGGCTCCGTCGGTCGCCATCAAGGACTACGCCAACCTTGCCACCATCGGCATTCGCGGTGCAACGAGTGAGCAGACCCTGGTCCTGCTCGACGGCATTCGGGTAAGCACGGCCCAGGACAACCTTGTTGAGCTGACCACCCTACCCCAGACGCTCGCGGAGCGAATCGAAATCTTGCGCAACGGCGCGTCGGCACTGTACGGAGCGAACTCGATTGGCGGCGTGGTTAACATCGTAACGCCGATGCCGTCTCGACTGACAGCAATCGCAACCGCCGGCTTCGGCTCATTCGGCAACCGGTTCCTGCGCCTCCGTCACGGCAACAGCAACGGAACACTCGGCTACTTTCTCAGCGCCAATCTCGACCACAGCGCCAACCGGTTCCCCTGGCAAGACACGCTTGGGGTCGAGCACATCCGCACCAACGCGGACATGGCAAACACGGGTATCTTCGGCAAGGCAATGTTCCATTCCGGAACGCACGCCGGTGCGCTCACCATCAGCTTGAACGCAAGCGAACGTGGCGTACCCGGTCCGATCACCTGGCCATCAGAAAGCGCCCGGATGAGTGATACGCGGAACCTGGCCCGGCTTCAATATGGCTGGCAGCAGACCGACGCAGCGCGGCTTGACCTCTCGTTTCATCATCACCGCTTCTGGCGCAACTACCGCAACCCTGACCCCTTCTTCCCCCAGAACGACACACACATGACAACAGTCAGTGGCGCGGTTATGACCGAACGTTGGCATCCGACCGAATGGTGCCAGCTACTCGTCGCGCCGGAGCTCGCTGATGAGCAGTTATCGAGCACGAACATCGGCCGGCCGCGGCGGACGTCGCTCAGTGCGGTCACCCAGGTCGGCATCAGTTGGCAAGGCCTGAGTCTTCTGCCTGCCCTACGCTGCGATGAATTTCGCGAGTCGCGGCAGCTCACTGACTCATCGGGGTTCCGCCGCATTCGGCGGGCGCTCAGCCCAAGGGTCTGGTTGAGCTGGGACGCAGCAAAGTGGGCGTCCCTCTATCTATCGTTGAACCGTTCATACCGTGCCCCAACATTCAACGAGCTTTACTGGCCCGAGGACCCATGGACTAGCGGCAACCCGCGCCTGGAACCCGAGCTTGGCACCGGCATTGACTGCGGAGTTGGCGGACGGCCACGACGCTGGCTTGGTTATCAGCTTGCCGGGTTCAGGACGCAACTGAGCAACCTCATTCTCTGGCAGCCAGACTCAGCCGGCGTCTTTAGGCCGGCCAACGTTGACACAGCAACGATTACCGGTTTCGAGGTTGAACTCGACATCAAAAGCCATCACGCGGAAGTCCGGCCAAGCCTAACCTACCTCGTTGCCAAGTCCCACGGCCGGGACCTGCCCTACCGACCACGGCTGAGCTTGACTGTTGAGCACTCACTGCAGTGGGCCTGGGCAAGGCTAGGCTGGAACGTCCGCCACATCGGTAGCCGCTTCACGAACTCAGCTAACACGAAGTCGCTGCCAGCCTGCCTGCTGTTTGATATTGCGCTCGACCTCAGCCCGCGTTTCGGTCCCATCACGACAATATTGCGCACCGGGGCAAGAAACCTGTTCGATCGGCGCTACCAACTAGTTGATGGTTACCCACTACCAGGACGCAGTTTCTACGCTGAACTAGAACTGCGCATCTAGCGCGCGGCAGCCGAAGCAGTCAGTGTTGGCAGAATCGGCCCGGTCGGCAACTTGAGCTGGGCCGCATATTCTGATTTCGTCCGCTCGAACTCAGCCATCAGTCCAGCCGGTACTGGCGCAGCTCGCGGCGGAATTACCTTGAGCGGATTGACTGGCCGACCGTTTTGATGCACTTCGAAGTGAAGGTGCGGCCCAGTTGAGTAACCGGTCGAGCCGACATAGCCAACAATCTGTCCCTGCCGAACCCGCCGCCCTGGTTTGATACCATTACCGTAGCGGGACAAATGACCATAGCAGGAAACCAGTCCACCGGAATGACGAACTCTAACGAAATTGCCGTACCCACCATTCCAACGCGCCATCTCGACTATCCCATCGGCAATCGCACTTACCGGTGTACCGGTTGGTGCCCCGTAATCAACTCCCTGATGCTGACGAAAGACCCGGCTAATGGGATGGAAACGACGGCCAAAATACGAAGTTACCCGTGCAAAGGAAAGTGGTGAACGCAGAACTGTCTTGCGAAGCGATTGGCCCTTGCTGTTGTAGTAATCGCCGCTGCCGCCGGGACCACGAAAGTAGTAGCCGTAGAAGTCACCGACCGGCCCGCGGTAGTGCACCGCTAGAATTCGGCCGTTCCCATATGGCAAAGAGTCAACATAATAGCGGTCCAGGAGAAGCTCAAAGGTATCGCCCTCGTTGCACTCAGTGAGGAAGTCAACTTCGTAACCGAGAATCTCAGCAAAACTCACCACCAGCGCCGGCGACTCACCCATACTGGTGAGTGAATTCCAAAGCGAACCACTGACTGTGCCGCGAATGACCGTCCGCAGCGTGTCAATCGGCTTTGTCTCTTTGCGCGCCCTGACCCCTGTCGAGTCGAACTCAACGATGTAGCTCGTTGCCAGGTCCTTAACATAAACCATGCCACAGAGCTCAACCCCTTGGTAGAGCAACCGAACCAGGTCTCCGGACTTCATTCCTCGAAAATTGAAGTCGGTACTCGCCAACCCAACATAGATTTGTTTCACCTGCTCAGCCGGCAGACACCAGCGCCCGAGCAAAGTAGCCAGTACCTCATTCTGACGTAAAGTGTCAATGCCACAGTAAACAGAGCCAGCGCTAGGCACTACTGGGCCGCATAATGGCGGCTTCGAGTTGTGCCGCGCTCGAAAGAGCACCCACCCGCCTAGAACCACCGCGACAACCACAAAAGCAACGGCACGGACCGGCGTTTGCCACCGCGGGTTTTGAGACTGTTCAATCGTCTGCCAGTCACTCATCGAGTATCTCAATTTGACCGGGATCAGTGACAATGATCTCGGGAGCACCTTTGTAGCTCTTGACGATACCGGTGACTCGAACGTTGCGCTTGAGATAGTATTGCTCAGGCTTGGGCGGGAACTTGGCAAAGTCCTGACTGAATATCGCCACGCTGAAATAACGACGATAATCCTCATGGAAGTTGAGATGACACACCTTGCCAGAGTTGTGAGTTGCTACCACCCTCCCTTCGACCGCAACTAGGCGTCCGATGTAGCGCCCGGCATCCGCCCACGATACCACCTGTAACCCAGCCGCAGTCCGGCTTGACTCCGCCTGGATTCGCTCGCGCAGCAACTCAAGAGTCGGCGGTGCAAAGACGTTGAATGACCATAGCCCACGCCCAGTTCGGGCTGCCTCAGCTTGCAGACGCTGCAGCGAATCCCCCAACCGCAGACGCGACTGGAAGCTACGGTAAGCAGCGTAGCCTCGGGCAACCAACTCACCGTTTACAAAGGTGTCACCAACATAGACGTAACGCAATAAGCGACCGTAGTCATCCTTATCAACTGAATCAGTCACCAGTAGCACGGTTCGGCCCAATATGTATTTCTCAAGAATATCGCGGCTAATGTCGCCACCCGGCTGGTAGCTTTCCGGTGCATCAATACCCAGCAACCGCACGACCAGGCTATCGTCGGTCCTGAATGTGTCACCATCATACACGAGTACTGCACGACTGCCTGCCGCTAGCTGTATCAAACAAAGAACAAGCCGCAGCTCTCTCAGCATTTCTGACCTCCGTCGGCAACTACCTTAAGAAGAGCAAACTCACTGCCATCACTGCCATTCCCAGTACAATCCCTGCTACGCTCAGGTGATCATGCTTGTAGGCATATGACCCGGGAATCAGCTCGTCAAACGATATGAACACCATCAATCCAGCCACCGCTGCCAGCACCACGGCCAGGAATCCCTCGGTCAGAAACGGCATCAGGACTGCTGCCGCCAGACCAGCTCCGAGCAGCTCAGCAACGCCTGACAACGATGACCAAAGCAAGGCCTTACTCTTCGACCCAGTGGCGCAATAGACTGGCATCGCTACTGCTAGCCCCTCGGGAATGTTATGCAACGCAATAGCCGCCGCTATCGCTACGCCGAGCCCACGGTTCTTAATCGAACCGGCAAATGTCGCCATCCCCTCGGGCATGTTATGCATGGCGATACCAATAGCGATCAACAAACCGGTCCGCAAGAGATTCGGCGGTCCATCACAGTAAGTCTGCTGTGGCACCCCCTCGGTCACAAAGATGTGAGGAATCCCAATATCGATGAGGAACATCACCGCCATCCCAGCAAAGAAGGCAATGACCGCTGGCAAGAACCCAACCGTGCCGATGCTCGAAACGAGTAGCTCGGCAAAGGAAACGAACATCATGACGCCGGCTGAGAATCCAAGCGCAAGTGCCATCGTTCTTGGACCTGGCCGCCGGACGAGCAGACCGACAAGACTGCCACCCGTTGTTCCTAGCGAAGCGATTGCTGCCACGACCAGTGCAAAAAGAAGATTCGCGCGCACAGAATCACCCCTTGCTTGCTCGCCCAGGACTGTGGCGTTGCGAACAATCTGCCGCTCGACCCTGACTAGTCCGGCTCATAGCTTCCACGAATCTCACCAGTAGCTTCTCGGTCTCCGGGGACAAGGAATGTTCCAGCAGACAGGCATCTTGAGCCGCGACGGTTGGACTCACTCCCAGGACATCAGTGAGGAACGTCTGCAACACCTGGTGCCGCCGGTACACTGCCTCAGCCGCACGCCGACCGCTTTCGGTCAGCTCGATGCCACCGTACGGTTCGTGCGCCACCATCCCCCGACGGTGCAATTGCCCCAGTGCCGCCACGACCGATGGACGGCTCACTCCAAGCCGCGCGGCGACATCCTTAACCCGGACGACACGCTTTTCGAGCCCGATAAGATAAACCGACTCAAGGTAGTCCTCGCCGCTCTGACCGACTATTCTTGTCCGCTGTCCTTTGTGTGCCATATCTAACAAAGTTAGTCCTGCCTAATACTAGGCCCTGGCCGACAGCAGTCAAGCCCAAACAACGTCCAGCTGACTTCTTGTCAACGAAGCCAGTAAGGACGCCCGCTACTCCTTGACTAGATCGAACACCAATCCTATCATCCCTCATCAAACGCACACCCTTTGTCATCTTCCCTACCGACAGCCACCACCAATGGCAACGGTGAACGCAACCCATCGCTGGCAGCTGCCTGAACCACCCTCTCCAGTCGCTGCCGCGCTCGCCACTGAGCTAGGGCTGCCTGTCCCCATTGCCCAACTCCTCCTTGCCCGAGGATTCGCGGACGGCGCTGCTGCCCGCCTCTTTCTTGAATCACCCGCCGCCAACCTACGGCCGCCCCTCGCTCTACCTGACATTACCGCTGCCACGGAACGACTTGTCTGGGCTGTCAAGAAACAGGAGCGGATACTTATCTGTGGCGACTACGACGTCGATGGCATTGCCGGAACGGCACTGCTCGTGTCCGCCCTGACCAAGCTCGGCTGTCCAACCGACTTCTTCCTACCGCGCCGCGATATCGAAGGCTACGGCTTCCCCGTTGCCGGAGTTGAATACGCCCGCTCGACTGGTTCGACGCTAATCGTCACAACCGACTGCGGTTCGAGTGACGCAACGACCATCGCCGCTGCCCGCGCTGCCGGTATCGACGTCATCGTCACCGACCATCATGAGGTTCAATCTGGTAACGTCCCCCGAGCGGCTGTCGCCTTCGTCAACCCCAAGCGGACCGACTCCAGTTACCCTTTTCGTGAGCTTGCCGGTGCCGGGGTGGCATTCAAAGTAATGTGGAGCCTACTCGCAGCCTTGAAGCGCCCCCGCGAGGAACTAATCAGTCTCATTGACCTAGCCGGGCTTGGAACCATCTGCGACGTTGTTCCGCTTGTTGACGAGAACCGAATTCTCGCCCGACTGGCGTTAGGTATTATCGGCCAACGGCCTCGTCCTGGCATCCGGGCACTGCTGAACCGCGCCGGCGTTAGAACTCGCCGAATCTCTCGTTACCATGCGGGATTCATCATCGGTCCACGCCTTAACGCAGCCGGCCGCGTCGGACACGCTGCCCAAGCGGTACGGCTACTTCTACACGATGACACGCCCGCGACCGAGCAAATTGCCACCGAACTCGACACCCTCAACCGACTTCGGCAGACTATTGAGGAAAGGATGTTGCGAGAGGCAATTGCGAAAATTGAGACCGAACGACTCGCTGCTGGCCGCACCATTGTCGTCAGCGGCAACGACTGGCACAATGGTGTTATTGGCATTGTTGCTTCTCGACTGGCTGAACGCTACTGCCGGCCAACAGTCGTAGTCTCTTTTCGGGACAACTTGGGCCGTGGTTCTGCTCGCTCGGTCCCAAGCTTTGATCTCCATGCTGCTCTACACGCGTGCAATCGCTATCTCATCAGCTACGGCGGACATCGTCAGGCTGCGGGGTTGACAACCGAACGGCAGCATATCGAGAGTTTCCGCGACGCATTTGAGCAACACGCAGCCAGCTACCCCGAAACGGCATTTGTCCCGCACCTACAGATTGATGCCCTGCTGGCACCTGCTACTATCGACGATGCTTTGCTGCACGCGCTAGACCGACTCGAGCCTTTTGGCCCGAACAACCCAGTACCGCTCTTTGCCTCACTTGACGTCGAAATCGCTGGCTACCCACGCCGTATCGGTCGTGACCACTTGCTGATTCGTATACAGGCTGGCGATCGTATGATTGATGGAATTGCCTGGCGCCGCGGTGGTGAACTGACTAAGCTCGCCCCGGGGTTCGGGAGCAAATTTGACATCTGCTACACTATCGAGCGGGGTGGTCGAGATGGGCAATCGCCAAGGCTAAACATAGTTGACCTACGGAGTAGCAGCGACTCGTGACCCGCTTGCTGTCAAACGACCTGACCCAGTGGCGGCTGAAATCAGTCGCCGGTCTTGAGTATTGCCTATGGCAAGGGTCAGGGGTATCACTCATCTTCACCACTCGTTCCGGCGGTGTCTCGCCGGTGCCCTATGATTCGCTAAACCTATCGTTTAGCGTTGGTGATACACCAACAAATGTTCAAAGAAACTGGAGCCGTGTGAGCGCAGCCCTTGGGCTATCAACCGTTTTCACCATGCGCCAGGTTCATGGGAACGGTATTGTGGCTGTCGACGATATCAGCCATCATTCTGTTTGTATTCCCCCCGGTGGCGACGGCTGCTACACTACCAGCTTAGATACTCCGCTTGGAATCACCATTGCCGACTGCCTGCCGGTCTATCTATTTGCACCAGACCAACGTGGTATTGGCATTGCTCACTGCGGCTGGCGAGGAACCGTAGCTCAGCTAGCGCCCAAACTCGCGTGTCAACTTGCCGCCGCAGTCGGGATTGAGCCAGCCGCACTCCGCTTCGCACTGGGGCCTTGCATCTGTCCTAGCTGCTACACTGTCGGCGACGACGTCGCTCGTGAATTCGAAGCCCACCTGCCCAATGGTAAAGACTATTTGCTGCGACTACCAACCGAACCGGGGAAAGAACGTTTTGCACTCGACCTGCGGTCGGCCAACCGTTCGCTGCTCTCTGAACTCGGTCTAGAAGAGGTAGCATCGCTTCCAATCTGCACATTCGAAAACAAGGTGCACTGTTTCTCTGCCCGTCGTGAGCGCACAACCGGCCGCAACCTCGCCTGCATCGTTCAAACTGCCAACGGAGTTGGCAGATAGCAAGCGGGGCTGCATCTTGCAGCCCCGCTGAAGTAGAAGAGTCTTTCGGTCAACTACCAACGGTAGTGGGCGAAGGCACGATTGGCTTCTGCCATCTTGTGGGCATCTTCTTTCTTCTTGACTGCTGCTCCCTGGTTGCGGCTTGCCTCAATCAACTCGGCTGCCAGCCGCTCGGCCATCGTGTGCTCGCTACGTGCACGGGCCGCCGCTATTGTCCACTTGATGGCTAGTGCATCCCGGCGCTTCGGTCGCACCTCCATCGGAATCTGGTAGGTAGCGCCGCCCACCCGGCGTGGACGCACCTCGAGCACTGGCTTCACGTTGGCCATTGCCTTCTGAAACACACTGTAGCCGTCTTCATTGGTCTTGGCCTGAATGATGTCCATCGCCTGATAGAACAAACGGGTCGCCACTGTCTTCTTACCGCACCACATCAGATTGTTAATAAACTTCGATACGAATGTCGACCCGTAGCGCGCATCGGGCGGTGGCACTCGCTGAACCGGAGTACGTCGTCGCGACATCAGCGCTCCTTAGCTCGCCTGTGCCTTGGGCCGCTTGGCACCATACTGACTACGACCCTGGCGCCGCCCCTCGACACCGGTGGTATCAAGCACCCCCCGAACGACGTGATAACGAACCCCGGGCAGGTCTTTGACTCGACCTCCGCGCACCAAGACGATTGAGTGTTCCTGGAGGTTGTGCCCTTCACCCGGAATGTAGGCGGTCACCTCATAGCCGCTGGTAAGACGCACTTTGCAAACCTTCCGTAGCGCCGAATTCGGCTTCTTGGGCGTTGTCGTATAGACGCGTGTACAAACACCACGCTTCTGGGGATTTCCCATCAATGCCGGCGTCTTTGATCGGCTGTGCACGACCCGTCGGCGCCGGCGGACAAGTTGGTTTATTGTCGGCATCCTATGGTGTCTCCTCTACTTCAGAATCTTGCTTATCTTCGCTGGCAAGCTTGATCCGACAGAACTCACGGAATCCCGTGCCAGCCGGAACTAGCCTGCCGACAATCACATTCTCCTTCAGACCGCGCAGTTTGTCTTCGCGCCCCTGAATCGCTGCCTCGGACAGCACCCGCGTCGTCTCCTGGAAAGACGCAGCCGAAAGGAAACTCTCGGTAAGCAACGCTGCTCGGGTGATGCCCAGCAGTATCGGCTGGAAGCTCGCCGGTCGCATGTTCTCAGCAATCAGCTTGGCGTTCTCGGCATATATCCGCCGACGTTCCACGATCTCACCTTCGATGAAATTGGAGTCGCCGGCGTCTTCAATCTTTGCCTTCCGCAGCATCTGACGAACGATGACCGAAATGTGCTTGTCATTGATCTTGACCTTTTGCAACCGATAGACCGCCTGAATCTGGTTGGTCAAGAACTCCATCACCGCTAGCCAACCACGCACGCGCAACACGTCGTGAGGATCAACCGACCCCTCACAGAGTTTGTCTCCGGCCCGTACCCGGTCACCGGTCTGAACGAGCAGATACTTGCCGTAAGGTATCTCATAGACCTTCTCGGTGCCACCATCCGACACTACCTTCACTTCGCGCACGCCTTCCTTCGGCTCACCGACTTCAACCGTACCGTCTATTTCTGAGATGACTGCCGGGTCCTTCACCCGTTTTGCCTCAAAGAGCTCAGCCACCTTGGGCAGACCACCGGTGATGTCTTTGGTCCGTCCCATCTCCCGCAGCAAGCGGGCGAGCGCATCGCCAGGTAGTACCTCCTGCTTGTCCTCAACCATCAGATAGGCACCAGCCGGCAGAGCATGAGTTTCGATCGTCTTGCCCTTGGCATTGACAATCGTGATTCGCGGGTGGAGCCGGTGCTCCCGGTCATCAGTGATAATCCGCTGCTTGCGTTCAGTGCGCTCATCGATGTCTTCCCGCATCGTCACACCCATTTCGATGTCGTGAAAGACGACCGTGCCCTTGGCGCCAGCAAGAATTGGAATCGAATATGGCTCCCACTCAAACAAGGTATCACCCTCGCGCACCTCTGCTCCGTCAGCGACACGAACGATGGCGCCGGCCGGTACGTTGAACGGTACAACACGGTCCGCAGCCACCAGTTGCAAGCGACCGGCGACCGGAGCAACTGTCTCGCCGTCGCTGCGCTGCACCGTAATTAGATTCTCATACTTGACCTTGCTGGCATACTTTGCCGTCGCCTTGGTCTGCTCACCGGTCAGACTAGCGACACCGCCAACGTGGAATGTCTTCAACGTGAGCTGGGTACCAGGTTCACCGATCGACTGCGCCGCCACTATGCCAACCGCCTCGCCAATCTCGACGATCTTGCCGGTTGCCATGTTACGGCCATAGCATTTGACGCAGAGCCCATTCTGAGCCTCGCAGGTCAACACCGAACGGACCCGGACCGTCTCGATACCGTAGTCTTCGATCTCCTCGGCCGCCTCGTCGGTAATCTCCTCACCGGCCGGCACGATTATCTCACCCGACACCGGATTGACGATATCATCAAGCGAGAAGCGGCCGGCAATGCGCTCCGACAGCGGCTCGACGACATCGGCGCCCTCACGCAGAGCACTTATCTCCTGCCCCAGAATCGTCCCACAGTCTTCGATAGTGATGACGACATCCTGCGCCACGTCAACCAGTCGCCGAGTAAGATACCCGGCTTCAGCGGTCTTGAGCGCAGTATCGGTCAGGCCCTTGCGAGCACCATGGGTTGATATGAAGTACTCCCACACCGACAACCCTTCGCGGAATGAGCTCTTGATTGGCGTCTCGATAACCTCCTCGCCAACCGAGCGGCGCTGAGGCTTGGCCATCAATCCCCGCATCCCACCGATCTGAGCGGCCTGAGTACGTGAACCGCGGGCTGACGAATCAATCAACATGAAAATAGGATTGAAACCGTCCTGGTCGGCAGCCAGGTGGCGCATCAACGCCTCCTCGACTTCGGCCGTGGCCAGCGTCCAAGTGTTGACAACAAGATTGTACTTCTCGGAGTCGGTCATCAGCCCACGATCGTAGGCCTTCTGCACCCGCCGCAACTCCTTCTCTGACCGAGCAAGAATATCGTATTTTTCCTTAGGAACCACGACATCATCAATGCCGATTGACAACCCGGAGCGGGTTGCCATCTCAAATCCGAGGTCCTTGACATCATCAAGCAATCGCGCCGTGGCCTCAATTCCTAGTGTCCGGCTGCAACGATCTACCAACCCAACTAGCTTATCCTTGGGACAGACGTGATTGACAAAGCGCAGCTGTGGCGGCAGCACCTCATTGAAAAGAACGCGCCCGACCGTCGTGTCGTACACTTTGCCGTCGTAGCGGAAACGAATGGGATCGTGAATCCGTAACTCGCCAAGGTCGAAGGCCGAACGAACAGTATGGAAGTCATCGAAGAAACCGACGGCTGTCGTATTCCCCGGCCGGGTCTTGGTGATGTAGTAAATACCAGCGACGATGTCCTGCGACGGCGTCATCAGCGGTCGGCCGTGGGCTGGCGACAGAATATTGTGCGATGAGAGCATCAGTACTTGCGACTCAAGCACTGCCTCGGGTGTTAGAGGGACATGCACTGACATCGTGTCGCCGTCAAAATCGGCATTGAACGGCGGACAGACCAACGGATGAATGCCAATCGCCCGATGCTCGGAAAGAATCGGAAAGAAGGCTTCTACTGAGACGCGGTGAAGGGTCGGCGCACGGTTGAGCAACACCGGATGGGCGCGTGTCACCTCTTCCAGCACCTCCCAGACCTCGGGTGCCTCGCGCCGATACATGCTCTTGGCACCACGCTCAGACTCGGCCAGCCGCCGCTCTTCAAGCCGACGCAGGATTAGTGGCTTGAAGAGCTCCAGCGCCATCTCCTTGGGGAGACTGCACTGGTGCAGCTTAAGCGTTGGGTCAACAACTATCACCGAACGGCCAGAATAGTCAACACGCTTACCGAGTAGGTTGCGGCGGAAACGACCCTGCTTGCCACGCAATGCCTCGCAGAGTGACTTGAGCGCCCGGTTGCCCCGACCACGCACCGGCCGTGGCCGCGTTTCGTTTGAGAACAACGTGTCCACGGCATCCTGCAACATCCGCTTCTCATTCTTGAGAATGATGTCAGGTGTCCGGATCGACAGCAGGTGCTTGAGCCGATTGTTGCGAACGATCACACGCTTGTAGAGATCATTGAGGTCGGAAGTGGCGTAACGACCACCCTCAAGCGGCACCAGTGGACGCAGATCGGGCGGAATAACCGGCAACACATCGAGAATCATCCACTCCGGTCGCGCCCCCGAGGTACGAAATGCCTCAACCACCCGCAGCCGCCGCAGCAACTGAAAACGCCGCGATGTCTCGTGCTTGATCCTGGCGCGCAGTTCGGCAGCCAAGTCATCAAGCTCAATCTGGGAAAGCAACGTCTTCAGAGCCGGAGCACCGGTGGCCGCTTCGAATCCCTCGAACCGGCTGCCGTTCTTGCGGTATTCCTCTTCGGAGATAAGCTCCATCTTCTTGTAAGGCGAGTTACCCGGTTCGATAACGATGTAGGCCTCGTAGTTGAGAATCGTCTCAACCTGATTGATTGACAACGCCAGCATCAGCCCCACTTTTGACGGCGGAACCTGATAGAAGAGCGTATGTGCCACTGGCACCACCAGCTCAACATGCCCCATCCGCTGCCGCCGGACCGCCGATGTCGTCACTTCAACTCCACAGCGGTCGCAGACGATACCCTTGTAGCGAATCTTCTTATACTTGCCGCAATTGCACTCGTAGTCCTTGACCGGCCCGAAAATCCGCTCGCAGAACAACCCGTCCCGCTCCGGCTTCTGGGTACGGTAGTTGATTGTCTCCGGCTTCAGCACTTCGCCGCTCGACCAGCTCCTGATTATTTCCGGCGAGGCAATCCGCAATCGCAGCGAGTCGAAATCGAAGAAGTCGCGGTCAGACATCAAGCGCTCTCCTTTCCCCGCTCGGGAATGAGCTCGAGGCCAAGCCCCTGCAATTCCTTGACGAGCACCGAGAATGACGCCGGCGCCTTCGGCCGCGGTGGGTTCTTACCCCGAATCAGCGCCTCATAGAGTGCGCTTCGCCCCTCAACATCGTCCGACTTCACCGTCAGCATCTCCTGCAGGGCATGGGCGGCGCCATACGCCTCCAGCGCCCAGACCTCCATCTCGCCGAATCGCTGACCGCCGAACTGAGCCTTGCCACCGAGCGGCTGCTGGGTGATAAGCGAGTAGCGACCGGTCGAGCGAGCGTGGATCTTGTCATCAACCATGTGGATGAGCTTGACCATGTACATCATCCCCACGCAAATCTTGGCGTCGAACGGCTCGCCAGTGCGGCCATCGTAGAGAACAAGCTTGCCATCCTCGGGCAGACCAGCACGTCGCAGTTCGGCCTTGATCTCTTCAGGGCTGGCGCTCTGAAACACTGGACAAACTGCCTGGTAGCCCAACACACTCGCCGCCCAGCCCAGATGCGTCTCCAGCACCTGACCAAGATTCATTCGCGAGGGCACACCGAGCGGATTGAGAATCATGTCAACGGCTCGGCCGCGCAGGCTCTTGATCGTATCACTTGCTGTCGCATCATCGGCAGCAACGGCAATATAGGGCATGTCCTCAACCGGCAGAACCTTGGAAACAACGCCCTTGTTCCCGTGACGACCGGCCATCTTGTCACCGACTGACAGCCGCCGTTTCTGAGCGATGAAAACGGTAATCCACTTGAGGACACCGTGCGGCAGCTCGTCGCCCCGTGATACCCGCTCGATCTCCTGTCGCTTCTCGCGCTCGGCCTCAACCAATCCATCTTCATACTCTTTGATCGCCGCCCGTAGCTCCATCTGCAGCTTCGGATTCGATACAAGCTGCTCAACATTGCGGACATTGCTGAACTCTGGCGAGCGAAGAAACTCGTCGGTCATCGGCAGCCCGGCCTTGTGCAGGATGTTGCCCCGGCTGTCCTTGGCATTGGCTGCGGCCTTCTGACCGCGCAGTATCGAGCGGATGCGCTCATCGCGACGCAGCTGGCAGAACTCCTTCTTCAACTCGTAGCGATGATTAGCCTGCGCCACCCGTTCTTTCTCCAGCCGGCGGTTCATCGGGTCGGGAAGCTTGCGACTAAGGATCCGGCGTTCAACCACAACTCCGAAGACTCCCGGCTCGACCCGCAACGAAGTGTCGCGCACATTCGCCGCCTTCTCACCGAAGATTGCCCGTAGCAAGCGCTCTTCCGGCGTAAACTCGGTCTCGCCCTTGGGAGTGATCCTGCCGACAAGAATATCACCCGGCCCGACCTCTGCTCCGACCCGAATGACGCCGAACTCGTCAAGGTTTCGCAGTTCGTCCTCGGTAGCCCCAGGGATGTCGCGGGTAATCTCTTCCGGCCCCAGCTTCGTCTCGCGCGCTTGAATCTCGAATTCGAGGATCTGAATTGACGTGAACGCATCATCACGCAGCAGCTCCTCGGAGACGATTATTGCATCCTCGTAGTTATAGCCACGCCAAGGAGTGAAGGCGACAAAGACGTTACGTCCCAAGGCAAGCTGACCATCTTCAGTTGCCGGACCATCAGCCAGCAAGTCACCTTTCTTCACCGTATCGCCAGCCCGCACTGCTGGCCGCTGCGACAGACAGGTGTACTGGTTCGATTTCTTATACTTGCGGAGCCGATACTCAATAAGACCGGTTTCCGACCGCACAACAATTGTCCGGGCATCGACCTTGGTGACAACGCCGTCTTCGTTTGCCAATAACGTCGCACCGGACTCAGCCGCGAACTTCTCCTCAACCCCAGTCGCCACCAGCGGCTTCTCGGGCAACAACAATGGCACCGCCTGCCGCTGCATGTTCGCACCCATCAAAGCCCGGTCGGCATCATCGTGCTCAAGGAATGGCACCATCACCGTCGAAGGAGCAAAGAGCTGCTTCGGCGACACATCCATGAAATCGACCTGATCCGGTGGCAGTGACACAACATCGCCACGCCGCCGGCAGATAACCAAGTCGCGAGCAAAACGATGGTCTTCGGTCAGTTCACTCGTTGCCTGAGCAATCGCGTAACGGTCTTCTTCATCCGGGTTGAGATAAACCTCACGACCTTTGCCGATGATGACCTTGCCGTTCACCACCCGCCAGTAAGGCGTGGTGATGAAGCCGTATTCATCAACCTTGGCATAGGTTGAGACCGTTGAGATTAACCCGATGTTTGGTCCTTCCGGTGTCTCAATCGGACAGACCCGACCGTAATGCGAGTAGTGAACATCGCGAACCTCGAATCCGGCCGTCTCCTTGGTCAGTCCGCCTGGCCCCAGCGTTGATACTCGACGCTTGTGGGTCAGTTCGGTCAAAGGATTCGTCTGCTCCATGAACTGACAGAGCTGGCTCTGGGTAAAAAACTGCATGATGGCAGTTGCCACGACCCGCGTATTGACCAGTTCCTGCGGTGTCAGTTGCGAATCATCGACGAAGGCCGCTCGCTCACGGATGTTCTGAGCCAGTTGCAGCAGCGCCGCCCGAAACTGATTCTCCAGCAGCTCGCCAACTCGCTTCACACGGCGAGAGGCAAGATGATCAACGTCATCGGCCTGGTAGCGGACCGATTCTGCCACCACCTGCCGTCCCCGACCACTGATGAGCTTCTCGGCCTGCTTGCCCCGAGCCTCGTCGTAATAGGTCATCTCCAGCTCGCCGCGACGGTCATACCAGTGTTGCGCATCGGGCAGCCGGTCATGCTCCTTGAGCAGGGCCAGCGCCTTCTCGCGCTCCTCGGCCGAACCGGCCTGATAGCGCACCACATAGAGGCGGCCATCACCAGCAAACCGCAGCAGATGGGCGACGATAGCAAGGACGTCTTTCTGCAACAGACCGGTCTCGGTTGCCGGCACCTTCAGCATCAACCGCTGATTGAGCTTGTAGCGCCCAACCGACCCGAGGTCAAACCGCTTGCGGTCGAAGAGCATCCCAACAATCACGCTCTCAGCAACATCGATCGAGTGCGGTGCAATTGAGCGCAACCGATAGTAGATACGCTTGATTGCTTCCTCTTTGGAAGAAGTCCGGTCTGCTCGGAGCGTCCGGGCAAGAATATCAACACCGGGCGGGCGACCATCAACAACCCAACCCTTGGTAACACCCTTCGAAGCTAAGAACTCCAGCAACCCTTCGGTGACTTGTTCGCCGGGTTGCGCATACACTTCATCGCCATCACCGCGAATCGGCCGGGCGATGATGTCATCAACGGCCAGTGGCTTCTCGACGATTCGGAACAAGCTAGCAAGCAGGTCCTCGTGGCTGTAGCCGAGCGCACGGAGGAACGTTGCCGCCGAGATTCGCCGCTTCCGGTCGAGCAGCACCAGCAACTGGTTGTGCTTATCCACTACCAGTTCAAACCAGGCTCCGCGCAACGGCACCAGCAATGCCGAGAACTCATCACCCTCACGAGAGAAATAGACGCCGGGCGAGCGATGCAACTGACTGACGATGACCCGCTCGACACCATTGATAATGAACGTACCGTTCTCGGTCATCCAGGGTAACTCGCAGAAGAAGACCTCCTGCTCGATAATGTCCCTGACCTTATCCGACTGTTCGCCAAGCTCACGCTTGGTCATTTTGAAGACAACCTTCAGCGGCATCGAGTAGTTTACGCCCTTGGCCATTGCCTCCTCGGGCGAGTACTTCGGCTCGCCGAAGACGTAGTTCACATACTCCAGTTTGAAGTTCTTGTGAACGTCTTCAATTGGAAAAGTCTCGCGCAGCACGCCTTCGAGCCCGCGCGCCTCCCGCTTGGCCGGTTCGGTGTCGAACTGAACGAAATCGAAGAAGGAATCGAGCTGCAGCGAAAGCAGGCTCGGAATCTCTAAGAAGGTGCCGCTCTTAGAGAAGTCCTTCTGTTTCATCCTACTTTACCTCGACCTTGGCTCCGACTTCCTCCAGCTTTGCCTTGATCTTCTCTGCTTCTTCCTTAGTCGCATTCTCCTTGATCACGCTCGGCGCCTTGTCAATCAGGTCCTTGGCCTCCTTCAGGCCGAGCGACGTCACCGCGCGTAACTCCTTGAGAACCTGAATCTTCTTATCGCCAACCGATGTAAGGGTGACAGTGAACTCCGTCTTCTCCTCACTGGCTGCCGCTGGTGCCGCCCCCGGCGCTCCGCCTGCGGGCATGGCGCCGGCCGCCACAAACGCCGGCCCGGTAACGCCGAACTTCTCCTTCAAGGCCTTGACCAACTCAGCAAGCTCAGTAACCGTCAACCCTTCAATCGTCTCCATTACCTGCTGGATCTTGTTATCCGCCATCATTCCTCCTGCAGACTGGCGCTCACAGCGCCGGTTCCGCCGTCACAACCGACGGCATCGCTAACCAGACCTGATCTAGAAGCAGCAATACTCTCACTCCCGTGGCATCTTGATGGGAGAGTGCAGAAATCTTCATCAGCCGGCGGCCGGGGCAGTTGCCGACTCGGCCGCAGTTGCCGACTCGCCAACTCGCTCTCTCACTTGGTCAATGACGAATACCAGATCACCGATTAGCGATTCGAGACCGAAAACCAGCTCGGCAATCGGCGACTCCAGTACCCCGACAACCTCGGCCCGCAATTCAAGCTTGGTCGGCAGACTGGCCAGAAACTCAAAACGGTCTGCCCCAAAGAGCGTACCGTCGAGAAAAGCGCCCTTGAACTTGAGGCCGTCGCCCTTCTTCACCGCTTCGCGGATCGTCCGCGCCGGTGCCACTGGGTCCTCGCCGGCAAAGACCAGCGACGTCGGCCCCTTCAGCATCGCCTCGACCGCAGCCGGTGTCCCGGACTCAGTCAGTGCCCGCAACGCGAGCCGATTCTTGACAACCCGAACCGGAACTCCCAGCCGACGACGGAGAGCATTGAAGTCGTTGGCCGTCACCTTCGTGAAATCAAGGAAGTAGAGCGCCGATGCAGAAGCAATCTGCTCTTTCAAGCGGGCAACAGCTTCAATCTTTTCCTGTTTCGGCATCCTAGACCTCCTTGCGGGTGGTATCGGTAAACTCACGGGGGTCCAGCCTGACACCCGGTCCCATCGTTGATGACAGCACAACGCTCTTGATATACTGTCCCTTGGCAGTTGCCGGCTTGGTCCGAATCACTTCCTGCATGAAAGCGCGAACATTGCCAGCCAGTTGTTCCGGCGAGAACGACGCCTTACCAATTAGGGCATGGATGTTGCCGGTCTTGTCGGTGCGATATTTGATACGACCGGCCTTCAGGCTCTTGACGGTTTGGGCAACGTCGAATGTGACGGTCTGGGTTTTGGGCGATGGCATCAGGCCCTTGGGGCCAAGCACCTTGCCAAGCCGACCAACTGCCGACATCGTATCGGGCGTGGCGACCACGACATCAAAGTCGAACCAACCACCACTGATTTTCTCGACCAGGTCCTCAAAACCGACATAATCCGCCCCGGCCGCCTTGGCCTCATCCTGTTTCTCACCTTTGCAGAAAACAAGCACTCGTACCTGCTTGCCGGTGCCGTTGGGCAGCAAGACCGTGCCGGAGACAAGCTGGTCGGTCTTCTTCGGATCGATTCCCAACTTCACGGCAACATCAACCGACTCATCAAACTTGGCAGTCGCATTTTCCTTGACCACCCGAACCGCCTCGTCAAGCCGGTAGAGTTTCGACCGGTCATACTTTGCCTGGACACTACGATACCGCTTGGAGTGAGTCCTCATGACTCCTCCACCGTCATGCCCATTGACCGGGCCGTACCTTCGATAATCTTCATCGCCGCCTCAATTGACGCGGCATTCAGGTCCTTCATCTTCCGCTCGGCAATCTCCCGCACGGCCTTGCGGCTGACCGTTCCCACTTTGGCCCGGTTCGGCTCGCCCGAACCCTTAGCCAGGCCTGCCGCCTGCTTCAGGAGTACCGACGCGGGAGGGCTCTTGGTGACGAACGTGAACTTCCGATCCGAATAGACCGTCAGCACAACCGGTATCAGCATCCCTGGTGTCTCTTTGCGCGTGGCCTCGTTGAAGGCCCGAATGAACTCGGCAATATTGACACCGTGCTGGCCCAGGGCCGGGCCAACCGGGGGAGCTGCCGTTGCCTGACCGGCCGGGATCTGAAGTCGCACGACCGCTGCAACCTTCTTTACCATCCTCGCTCCTCCATCAGACTAGATCGGCTGGACATCAAGAAAGTCCAAGTCGATCGGTGTCGGCCGACCGAAGATTGTGACGATGACCTTCACCCGTCGGCGTTCGGCGAAGATTTCATCGACCGAGCCGGTGAAACCGGCGAACGGCCCCTTGGTCACCTTAACATTCTCACCTTTCTCGAACGGCGCTTCTGGCTCGGCCTGGTCTCGACCACGTTCAATCTGCTCCAGCATCGCGGCAACCTCGTCCTCGGAGAGCGGCAGCGGCTCGAGCTTGGTTCCGAGTAGGTGCGTCACACCCGGAATTGAATTGACCAACGCCAGCGCCTGCTCAGTCGGCTCCATCTCTACAACAATGTAACCCGGATAGAGCCGCCGTTCGTCGGTGACGATTTTCGACTTGCGAACGCGGGCGACCTTCTCCGCCGGCATGATTATCCGGCCAAAATACTCCTTCAGCCCGCTTCGCTCCACCGCCCGTTCCAGGAGTTCCTTGACCCGGCGCTCACGGCCGGTGTAGGTATGGACGACAAAGAACTTCACGCTTCTTACCGGCCCGCTACCGCAGCACCAGCTCCAATAGCCGGGAGAAGATAAAATCGAAGACGCCGATGAAAATAGCTAGGGCCACTGAGAACAGAATGACCACCGCTGTCGTTGTCACCAGCTCCTTGCGCCGCACCCAAGAAACACGCCGTAACTCTGACCAGACATCGGCCAGATAATTTCGTATCTTCCGAAAGAGCTTCTTCACAGTATGTTACAGGCCAGGAGGGATTTGAACCCCCAACCTACGGATTTGGAGTCCGCCGCTCTGCCGTTAGAGCTACTGGCCTATTTGACCTCCTTGTGCACGGTGTGCTTGCGGCACGCCGGACAGTAACGCTTCAACTCGAGGCGTTCGGTCTTCTTCTTATTCTTCGACGAGTGGTAGTTCCGATTCTTGCACTCGCCGCAGGCAAGCGTGACCTGGACGCGCATTACGACTGCTACTCGACGATTTGAATGACGGTGCCGGCCCCGACCGTCCGACCGCCTTCACGAATGGCAAACTTCGAGTTCTGCTCCAGCGCAACCTCGCTGATCAGCTCGATGTCCATCGTCACGTGGTCACCAGGCATCACCATTTCGACACCCGGCGGCAGGGCACAACTGCCAGTCACGTCAGTCGTCCGGATATAGAACTGCGGCCGATATCCCGGGAAGAACGGAGTGTGCCGACCACCTTCTTCCTTGGTCAACACGTAAACCTCGCCCTTGAACTTTTTGTGGGGCTTGATTGAACCCGGCTTGGCGATAACCATTCCGCGCTCAACGTCATCCTTGGCCACGCCCCGCAACAGGAGTCCGACATTGTCCCCAGCCCGGGCATCGTCGAGCACCTTGCGGAACATCTCAACCGAGGTCACTACCACCTTGTCGTGCTTGCCGAAACCGATAATCTCAACTTCCTCGCCTGCCTTCAGAATCCCACGTTCGACCCGACCGGTAACAACCGTACCGCGCCCGGTAATCGTGAAGATATCCTCGACCGGCATCAGGAACGGCTTGTCAATCTCGCGCACCGGCTCCGGAATGTGCTCATCCAGCGCCTGGACGAGCTTGAGAATTGATTCCTCGTCCTCCGGCGAGCCCTGCAATGCCTTGAGGGCGCTGCCGCGCACAATCGGCGTCTTCTCGCCGTCGAAACCATACTTCTTGAGGATATCGCGAATCTCTAGCTCAACGAGGTCAATCAGCTCCGGGTCATCAACCAGATCGACCTTGTTCAGATAGACCACCATTGCCGGAACGTTGACCTGCCTTGCCAGCAGCACGTGTTCGGTTGTCTGCGGCATCGGACCGTCAGCGGCCGAAACAACCAGGATTGCGCCATCCATCTGGGCAGCGCCGGTAATCATGTTCTTGATGTAGTCGGCGTGGCCCGGGCAGTCGATGTGCGCGTAGTGCCGCTTCTCGCTCTGATACTCCTGGTGCGAGATGGCGATGGTCAGAATTTTCGTCTCGTCGCGGCGACCCTGCGACTCGCTCGCCTTGGCAATCTGGTCATACGTCACATACGTCGCCAGACCTTTCTTTTCGAGCACCTTCGTGATAGCCGCAGTCAGCGTCGTCTTGCCATGGTCCACGTGACCGATGGTGCCAACGTTGACGTGGGGCTTTGTCCGTTCGAACTTGGCCTTCGCCATTTTACGGTTCCTCCTTACAGACTTAGCTGCTGGTTATCAAAGACGGTTAGCCTCGTCAAGCCGGCCATACCAAGCCCACGGCCGGAATCGAACCGGCGACCTCTTCCTTACCAAGGAAGTGCTCTGCCGACTGAGCTACATGGGCGTCTATGGCGCAGTGCATTATAGAAACAAGCCACGCCATGTCAAATACTAAATGCAAACAGCGTGCGGCGGCTCAAATGGCCGCTTACGCACGCATGTCACAACAGGCGCCAGGCAGCAGCACCTGTGCAACAGGCTGTCCGACAACGCCCGGGCCGAAACTCGGCCCAAGAGCGCGATACCGGCGCCATCCGACGCTTTGGACAGGAGCGGGCGAAGGGAGTCGAACCCTCGCAAACAGCTTGGAAGGCTGTTGTGCTACCGCTACACCACGCCCGCAAGCTCACACATAGCCCGCGAACCGGTAGCAGTGGCTGCGGGCGCGAACTATGTCGGGTCCGCCGCGTCGTAAGGCTGCGAACCAAATGGACGGGGAAGGATTTGAACCTCCGTAGGCGTAAAGCCAGCAGATTTACAGTCTGCCCCCTTTGGCCACTCGGGTACCCGTCCCTAGAACCGCTGCGCAATTCAGCCGACAGAGGGATTCGAACCCACGACCTGCGGTTTACAAAACCGCTGCTCTACCAACTGAGCTATGTCGGCAGCATTACCATAATCCAACCGTTCCCTTGAACTATACCCCAAAAGACCGTCAGGTCAAGAATGAAAACAGCCACAGACAACGCTCACGATGTTTGGAGTATAAAGTTAGGACACAGCCCTATAGCAGCCCCAGCCATCACAACCGTTACTCTGTCATAGTGTTATATGAAACAGACCAAACTTCCCCAGGGCGTCCCCCGGGTGGCCATCCCAGTAATCCGGCCAATAATCCCTGCAGCGGCCTAGACCGCCGCTCGGATGGCCGTTGAACAGACTACTGGCAGAACCATCGCCCGAGTTGCTCACGCGATTACTTGGTCAATAACTAGGTGAGTCCTTCGGCTGGCTCTGCCCAGGACTGCTCGGTGGTGGCTCCCGTGGAAAACTCATGTGGCGGCTCCACCAACGATTCTCCCAGCCACCCATCATGCTCTACCCTAAACTCTGACCCGAACTGCGTACTCCCATCCCCACTAGCAAACGAGCTCGCCATCACTGCCGACGATAAAACCAACCGGATTAGGCTCCACCGCTGAACCTGCGGCTAGTGATGCTGCAGGCGCGCCTGGAGGGATTCGAACCCCCGACCATCGGATTAGAAATCCGATGCTCTGTCCAACTGAGCTACAGGCGCCGACTTGATAGATTGAGCCAGCGGTTCAATGGCCCCCGTGACTGCCGAATAGCCAGCCGCCAGAGACCTTGAACCCCTAGCTGATTCCCAATCGGGGAGACAGGATTCGAACCTGCGACCCCCACGTCCCAAGCGTGGTGCGCTAACCGGGCTGCGCTACTCCCCGAACACCTGAATTGACAAGCTGACCTCGAAGCGACAGCTTCGAATGCCAAGCCGAACACAGAAACTGTCGCCTCGCCGTTACTATAGGCCACTCGCCCGAGAAGTCAACCAAACAAAACCGCCAGCACTAGAGCGAACTGTTGACCTGATTCTTTAGGAACTCAATTACCTGGGCCAATGCCTTGGCCCGGTGGCTCAGTTGTCTCTTGACACCAATACCAAGTTCGCCAAAAGTGCGGGAGTGGCCTTCGGGAATAAAAACCGGGTCATAGCCGAAACCGTAATGGCCGCGAGCATGGTGGGCAATCTTGCCTTCACAGACACCCTCGAACAGGTATTCCTGCCCGGCAGGACTGATAAGACAGATGACGCAGCGAAACCGAGCAGTCCGTTTCTCGTCAGGAACAGCCACAATGCGGGTAAGCAGCTTATGAATCCGATCTCGGTCACTAGCGCCTTCGCCAGCATAGCGGGCAGAATGGACGCCAGGTTCGCCGCCCAGCGCATCAACTTCCAGCCCGGCGTCTTCAGCCAGGGTCCAAATCCGAGTTGCCTGAGCAGCAGCCCGCGCCTTGAGGCAGGCGTTCTCGACAAAACTGCTGCCGGTCTCTTCCACCACTGGCAGATCTGGGAGGTCGGCAAGCGTCAACACCTCCCAGCCGATGCCGTCCAGCATCTCGCGCATCTCGGCCAGCTTGCCTGGGTTCCGTGTTGCCAGCAGCAGCTTCACAGAGTTGCTCTAGCTTTGGGGTGTGCCCGAATGTCACTAAGCAGGTCCTTGATGCTGCCCAATGCATTCTGGCTGGCGACTAGCACACCATCACCCGATCGTACGATGACCAGGCCTTCAACCCCAAGCACGGCAATAACACCGACATCGGCATCAATAATGCAATTCCGGCTGTCGCGCAATACCGCTATACCATTGTGAACATTGCCCAAGCGGTCCTTTGGCCGGTGTCGAGCCAGGGCTAGCCACGAACCGACATCGTCCCAGTCAAAAGCTCCACGTACCGCCGCAACGTTCCGCGCTTTCTCCATTATCGCGTAATCAACCGAGAGCTGCGGCGCAACACGGTAGAGCCGATCGAGTGCTGCTGATTCGCGTCGCGTGCCAACCGCTGCTTGATACTTAGCCAGCTCTGCGGCGAACTGGGGCAGATGCTCCCTGAAGGCAGCCAGTATCGTGGCTACCCGCCAGACAAACATCCCGCTGTTCCAGCAATAGCTGCCCGCTGCCAAATAGCTCTTGGCTCTCTCGGCGTCCGGTTTTTCGGTAAATCCGAGCACTTCGTGACCGGTCAGTTTCCCGGTGCCAGCAATCCGCCTGCCTAACTTGATATAACCGTAACCGGTATCCGGCCTGGTCGGCCTGATGCCAAATGTCACCAGCAGACCTTTTTGGGCCAGTCTGACCGCCAGCCTGACCGCAGCGAGAAATTCACGCCGCTTCTCAATAAGGTGGTCGGCAGGTAGTACTATCATCGTTGCGTCTGGGCTTCTTGCTGCCAGCCAAGCAGCAGCAAGACCGATTGCCGGTGCCGTGTTACGACCATGCGGCTCGAATAGCACCGGGACATTCGGCAATTGCTCCTGCAGAATCTGAGCGAATTGCGGCGAAGCCAGCAGCAACTGCCGCTCTGGCGGACAGAGTGACCGAATGCGGTCACTCGTTGCCTGCGTGAGCGAACGCTGGCCGAAAAGACTGATAAACTGTTTCGGGAAACTACTGCGACTCTTCGGCCAGAACCGTTCGCCTCGTCCACCGCACAGAATCACGGCATAGACACTCACCTTAACCCTCCCTGACCTCAACTCGGCGCAACAACGCACTGACTATCAGACCGCCGAACCGTGTCCGAATCACTACTGGCAGCCGCTCATCGTCAGTCGAGACATAGACACTGCCGAGCGGCGTGCCCGCGCGCGGATTCACAGCAATGCAATCAAAAATTCCGGCCGGCACAGTGACCCGCCGCACGCTACTGACGACCGCTGTAAGAAGATAATTACGCCGAGAATCGTGGACTGCGGCAACCAAGGTTTCACCGACAGCAATCTTGCGATTGCGGAAGTAGTACCAGAGAGTAAGCACGTCGCGGGCCGAATCAGCCAACGGATAGCACTTGCCGTCCGAATAGACGGCCTGGCCGTTTTCTGGTTGGTACTGCCCAACCCAGGTCGCCTTGTAGCGAGGCTCCTGCGTCCGTTTATAGGAACGAAGCGTCACGAAGTCTCGAGTGCGGCACCAGCTCTCAAGCCGATAGTTGGCCCAGAAGACCCACGACAACGAACGCACCAGTTCAAGATCAGCCCGGAGGTGCCAACATTCGACCGTATCAATCGTATCTCGTCCCATCACCTCAAGGGCCAAGCTGCCGACAGCGAGAGGACCGTAACGCACATCATAGATCAGCCGCTCACCCGGGGTCACCGCTGCCAGCAATAAAGCCAAAACCGCAATCACGGCCACATCATATGTCTCGCCCCCACCATGTCAACCTCACCGCCGCGGAGCTTTACAGGTCCTGACCGGATTCTTACAATTGGTTATGCACCACCGGGACAAGCGAGTTGCCGACGCAATCAAAGACACAGTCGCCGAAATTGTGACCACCGAAATCGCCGACCCCAAGGTCGGATTTGTAACAATAACCCGTTGTCACATAACCCGCGACCTCAAACATGCGACTGTCTATTTCACTGCCCTGGGCGACGCCCAACGTCAGCAGGAAGCAGCAACCCACCTCATTCACGCCACCAAGTTCATCCGCTATCGCCTTGGCCAGAAAGTAAAATTTCGCTACTTACCTGAACTGCGATTTGCCCAGGACTCGATTGTGGCCGAGGAGATTCGCATCAATGAAATAATCGCTGAAATGCACCAGGACAGACCCGAATCAACCGAATCGTCCTCAACCGAATCCGAGACTCAGTGACCGCGGTCAGTAGCAAGACCACTGGCAATCAACGCCGCTGGCGTGGTGTACTGCCGGTTAGCAAGCCTTCCGGCATCTCATCTTATGACGTAATCCGTCAGCTCAGGCCCCTTGTTCCACCCCGTACTAGACTGGGGCACGCCGGAACGCTCGACCCACTCGCCCAGGGCCTGTTGCTCATCCTCATCGGCGCTGCGACCAAGGTCAGCCGTTTTCTAATGGATTCCGACAAGGAGTACCACGCAGTCGTACGCTTCGGCATCCGGACAGATGCCGACGATATCACCGGTCAGGTCATCGAACAGGCTCCGGTCCCTGACATCGGTACTGATAGACTGACTGCGACTCTCGGTCAGTTTGTCGGCACTATTGAGCAGACCCCGCCGGCCTTTGCGGCCATCAAACAGCAAGGCCAGTCGCAGTACAAGCTCGCCCGCGCCGGCCAGCCAGTTGTAACTCGGCCGCGGCGAGTGACGATACATTCCCTCCAACTGCTGGCCTGGCAGACGCCAAGGCTGCAGCTTCGCTGCCGCGTATCATCCGGCACCTACATCCGCGCTCTTGCCCGCGACATCGGCATCGCTCTGGCTGTTCCCGCCACGCTCGAGGAACTAACCCGCACGAAAGTCGGTATCTTCACGCTCGACCAAGCAGTGTCACTTGCGACTCTCTCCACTGCTACCATTCCTGATCGGCTCGTTTCTATCCCCGACGCTCTGGCCGACTGGCCCCGGGTTGAAATAGACGCCGACGGTGCCACCCGGTTACTGCGCGGCCAGCGAGTACTAACCAATGGCAACTGCCCAGGCCGACTCCTCGCCCACACCACTGACGACCGTTTCTTAGCCGTCGTCAATGGCGGCGATCGTTACCTACAACCTGAACGCATTGTCTACGCTGACTAGTCCTGACCAACGACCAGTAGTTGCCATCGGTTCGTTCGACGGTGTCCACCTTGGACATCAGCAGCTCATCAGACGTGGCCATGCCATCGCCACCGAAGCAGGCACAACCCTCGCTGTCCTCACATTTGACCCTCTACCGGCTCAGCTCATCTACCCTGATTTCACCTACGTCCTGACACCACTTGCCGAGAAAACCCGGTTGCTCACAGACCTAGGAGTCAACCTCGTTCACGTTGTTCGCTTTGATTCGGCAACGCGTGACCTTGAACCAAGCGATTTCGTCCAGACCCATGTAATTGCTGCCCTCAAACCTATTGCCGTTGTTGTCGGTCACGACCATCGGTTTGGCCGTGGCGGCAAGGGCAATACCGAACTACTGCGAAGCCTACTTACCGAGTCTGGCATTCGGCTCGAAGTTGTCCCCGAGTTCCTGCTGCAAGGTGTTCCGGTCCGCAGCACCACAATCAGAGAACACCTACTCCTCGGCGCAGTCAGCCGGGCGGCAGAACTGCTTGGTCGCTACTATGCCTTAAGCGGTGCCGTTGTTGCCGGCACCGGCACAGGCCGTCGCCTTGGATTTCCGACCATCAACCTGCGGCCGTACGAACGTGAAACGCTCGTGCCAGCCGACGGTGTCTATGCCGCCTCGGTGACGGTCAACAACCGCGATTACGACGCGGTCGTAAACATCGGTCACCGACCGACATTTGGTGGCGAGACCAGAACAATTGAAGCCCATCTGCTCGGC
Source organism: Caldifarciminota bacterium (assembly GCA_965649295.1). Lineage (GTDB taxonomy): Bacteria > Hydrothermota > Tepidihabitantia > Tepidihabitantales > Tepidihabitantaceae > CBFGKH01. Next base: position 27,983 of record CBFGKH010000007.1, on the reverse strand, counting down.
TACGACTCCCAGACTCAGCCGAGCGCAGCAGTTTTTCGACTCATCGCCCGCATCCGACCCGAGAGGAGATTCGCCAGTCCTGCCGAACTAACGGAACAGATTGCTGCCGACATCGAAACTGCCCGCCCCCTCCTCGATCGGTTGCGACATTGACAGCCGAAACCTGTCAGCTAGCTTATGGAGTAAACTTCGGAGGTCATTGTGATTTCAACCGTTACCCTGATTCTTGGCCTGCTGGCTGGGACCGCTCAATTGCCAGCACCAGAATCGCTCATTGTGCCGCTTTGGGCTGACACGCTCGTTGATGTTCAAGTAAGCTTCTTTGCGCCTGAACCCGGACCGCTCCCGGTTTGGTTTCAAATCGCCTGGGGTGACGGCGACACGCTCGATTGGCAAGGTCCGGTCCAGCATTACATGGACGTTCCTGCCTATCATCGCTATCGGGCACTGGGCACCTACCAGGTGACAGCCCGCCTCCGCGATGCGGCTGGCACAATCTCGACCTGGTCAAGACCACGCTCCATCACCGTCGGCGAGCCCATCCTCAAATGGTCTTTCATTCCCAGCGAAGACCCGGTTGTCGGTGCAGCCAGCCTGGACGAGAAGGGTAACGTCTATTTTGGTGACGAAAGCGGCACTCTCTACTCACTTCGGCCTGATGGTACGCTACGCTGGACAACCAAAGCCCGGGATGCCATCTACGCGGCCCCGGTCATCGTCGGCAATCGGGTTTACTTTGCTTCGCTCGATTCGACACTCTATTGCGTTGACACAACCGGCAAACCGATCTGGAAGACGGGGCTGGGCGACGCACTTTATGCTCCGCCCGCAGTTGCTGCCAACGGTGACCTCTACATCGGTACTGACCTTGGCACCTTGGTGGCTCTGACCAGCACGGGCAAGGTGCGATGGCAGAGAAAACTTGGTGACGAAATCGCTGCCCCAGCAACAATCGGCGCCAATGGCCTCATCTACCAGACCGCTGACTCGGTTTACTGCTTTGACGCCAAAGGGCGCCGACGCTGGGCTTTTGGCGCTCCGGATGGCGACTACTTCTTTGCCGCTGCCATCCCTGACCCGCAAGGACTGGTCTATGCTGGCAACACCGACGGCCACCTCTACTGCATTGGTCCTGACGGACGACTGCGCTGGCGCGCACCCGCACCTGAGGAAGATGAGATTCGTACCGAAGTAGCCGTCGGCCTTGACGGTACCCTTTACTTCGGCTCCGACGGCGACTACTGCATTCGCAAGCGGCCAGGAGGCACACCAGAGATTCTCCACGAGGCAATTGACATCGTCATCGCCACACCGGCAGTCAGCGACAAAGGTACCGTTTACTTCCTCCCGGACGACGGTACGCTCTACGCTTTTACGGCCAGCGGCCAACTTCTCTACTCACGTGAGCTTATCGCCGGGTCAAAGGATGTTTACTACTCGGGCTCGCCGACAATCGGCCCCGACGGTAGCGTCTACGTGACATCGTGGGATGGCGGTATCTATTGCTTGCGTGGCGACGGGCCACCGGCCACCACCTTCTGGCCACAATACCGTCACGATGCTCAGCACACCGGCCGCGTTCAGGTCAAACGACGTTGACGAGGGCCACTCACCTCCAAGGAGTTCATTGATGTTTGCCATCTATGCCTCGCCCGTAACCGCGTTCCAACGCCTCAAAGACCGGCCGGTCTGGCTGCTCCCGTTGGTTCTTGCAATCATTGCCAACCTCGCCGTCACCTTTGTAACTGCTCGCTACGTCAACTGGGAGGAACAGCGGGCAACCGCTGTCGAACGGATGAAAGCACGCAACATGTCTGCGGAGGAAATTGAGCAGGCTATTGCTGGCATGGACCGGTTCGCCGCGAGCCCACTGCTGCGCTACGGTGCGCCGCTCGTCGGTGCTCTCATCACCTCGCTCGTCAGCGTTTTCTTCCTGGCGCTGATCTACAACATCTGCCTCCCCTTGCTTGGTGTTGACGGCAACTTCCACCGCACTCTCTCAGTCGTAGCCATGTCCGGCCTCGTTGCCCTGCCTTCAGCACTCGTCCGCATCCCCCTCGCGCTAGTCACAAAATCAGCCCAGGTCTCAACCAGTCTGCTCGTTGCCTTCCCCAATCTCAAATCGCCATTTCTCACCGTCATTCTCAGCCGCATCGACCTCTTCACCCTCTGGCAGCTCATCCTTGCTGGCCTCGGTCTCAAGGTTGTCTTCGATATTCCTGGCAATCGGTCCTGGTGGCTGGTCTTCAGCATCTGGGGCGTTCTGACCCTGGTGTTGGCATTGCTGGGCGGCACAGTTCGCACCGGAGCCTAGCTGTGCTACCACTACTTCTCACTATTACCGCCTTGGCGGCGTTGCCGGAGACGCTCGATCTCTCCATTGATGAGGCACTGGCGATTGCTTTGCGCAGTAGCCCAGCCCAAATCGAAATCGCGGCCACCCGCAGTCAGGGCCTAGTTCGTGCGGCTCAGGGCGTCGCAATTCTGCTGCCGACTCTGTCTGGCTCGCTCAGCTACGGCCGTAGCGAAACAAGAATGCCCTACCTTCCCGACACAACCTTGGTAGAGAAGGGTTGGACCGGCAGCCTGACACTTAGCCAGGTGATCTTCGATCCGCAACTGTTTGCCAACGTCATCAACTTATTCATTAACTCGGGTACGAGCAGTGTCGAAGCCCGAGACAAACAGGCACGACTGGGTCGCGATGTGATTGTTGACTACTTGAATCTCCTCAAGGTCCAGCGGCTGCAAGAAGTAGCGGCAGCCTCTCTTGCCCGGGCCACTGACAATCTCAATCTAAACCAGGAGAAACTCCGTCTCGGTTCGTCCTCGCCTATCGATGTCCTCCGGGCACAGGCCTTCCGTTCTCAAGCCGAGATTGAGCTACTTACTGCCAACAAGGCGCTTGCTGCCGCCAACGCTGCCTTTCTGGCTACGCTCGGCCTAACCGAATCGATTTGCATCCGACCCACCGAAGAACTCGTCAGTCCCCCCGACTCGAACCCCTACGATGAGGACAGTCTGCTGCAACTAGTAATGAATCAGAACCCAGGAGTCCGTTTGGCAGAACGAGCGCAAACTGCGGCCCGAGTGAGTGTTGCCGCGGCGATTGCTCGTGCCCTGCCCCAGGTCTCGGCTTCCTGGAGTACCAACTACCTAGACTCATTGCCACCGCGCAGCCCCAGCGGCTGGCAAGACCACGACCAGATATCCTGGGGTATTCGTCTGGGCTTTCCGCTCCTCGATATCAAGTCCTACCTGCTCGACATTGCCGCGGCTGCTACTGAGGCCCGCCGGGCTCGCGCTGGCGCGCTCCGTGCCCGACTCGGATTACGCGCAACGGTAACTGCCGCTATTCTCGGTTACGAGGAATCACGGCAGCGACTTGATTATGCCCGCCGCAACCTCGAACTGAATCAGGAGCTCTTCCGCCTCGCCGAGGAACAGCACCGCCTTGGCAGCATTTCGCTAACCGATTTCCAGAGTGTCGAAACAAGCCTGGCTCAGGCTCAGGCGAGTCATATCGCAGCCCTCTGCGATGTTTACATTCAGGCCGCCGAGATAGCCTACCTTCTGGGCATCACCGGCAAATAGGAACAGACGATGAAGAAACGCACTCGAACGGTTCTGATTGTCGGCGGGATTGTTGTTGTACTTGGGCTGATTGTGGTCGGGAATGTGACCCGCCGACCGACTGGCGAGACGGTTGATACCAAGAAGGTCGGCTACGGCAAGATACTGTCGAAGGTCTCGGCGACTGGCGAACTCGAGGCCCAGACCCAGGTAAATCTCCAGGCCCAAATAGTGGGTACTGTTGCCAAGCTCCACGTGGCCGAGGGTGATTTCGTCCATCGCGGTGATGTTCTGCTCGAACTCGACCGCCGCAGCCACGCAGCGAACCTTGCTCTAGCTCGCGCCCGCTACGACCAAGCACAACTGAGCTTCGGCCGAATTGAGAGCCTCTATCAGGCGCGACTCGTTTCTGCCGAAAACTACGAGGCTGCCAAGGCCAACTATGAGATGGCACTGGCGCAGCTCGATCAGGCCCAGGACCAGTTCGACAAGACAACTCTGCTGGCCCCAATCTCTGGCACCGTTGCTCAAGTGAACATCAAAGAAGGCGAAACCGTCCTCATCGGCACGATGAACAACCCCGGCACCGTACTGATGGTAATCGCTGACATGTCCCGGATGCGGGCGCGGGTCAATGTGAATGAAGCTGACATCGTTACTGTCATACCGGGCCAGCGAGCTGACATCCGCGTGGACGCCATTCCGGACTCGGTGTTCGCCGGTCAGGTCATCAGGGTCAGTTACATGCCATCGCAACCACTGCTGACAACCACCACCGACCGGGCGACAACTTTTGAAGTCGAGCTCACTATTGACTCAGTTGTTGCCAGCCTCCGCCCGGGAATGACTGTACGTGCCGACATCATCACTGCTGAACTCGACAGCGTCCTCATCATTCCAATTCAGGCTGCCGGCCGCCGCGAGTACGACGGCCGTGAGACCGAAACCGTCTTTTTGGTCCGCGACGGCAAGGCCGTGCTCGTACCGATCCGAACCGGTCGGGCCAGCGACACTGACATTGAAGTACTCGACGGTGTCAAACCGGGTGACGAAGTGATCGTTGGGCCCTACAAGACCCTCACCAAACTGACCGATGGCCGGCGGGTCTTGCCCCGCCTCAAGACCGATTCGACCATCACGACTGCCAAGTAGCTGCCGATGCCGCAGCCGGCGCCCGTGCTGATTCGTACTGAAAATTTGACCAAGAGCTACTTCACTGGTAAGGTCGAAGTTCGGGCCTTGGCCGGCGTGACGCTCACCGTCAACACCGGCGAATACGTTGCCCTAATGGGCGCATCAGGCTCGGGCAAGTCAACACTGATGCACCTGCTTGGCTGTCTTGATACCCCGACTGCTGGCCGTTACTGGTTCGACGGCCGCGATGTCACAACGCTAAACGATGAGGAATTGGCGCGGCTCCGCAACCGCGAGATCGGTTTTGTATTCCAGAGCTTCAACCTGCTGCCGCGTCTTACCGCTGAAGCCAATGTCCAGTTGCCGATGGTCTATGCCGGCATTGCACCCAAGCAGCGTGCTGCCCGAGCAGCTGAACTCCTCTCCCTGGTCGGACTCAAGGAACGAATGAAACACCGGCCCAATGAACTGTCCGGCGGAGAGATGCAGCGCGTTGCGATTGCCCGTGCCCTAGCCAATCAGCCCCGTATCATCCTTGCCGATGAACCAACCGGCAATCTCGACTCACGCACCGGTAACGAAATCATGTCGCTTTTCGATGACCTTGCTGCCAGCGGGAATACAATCATCATCGTTACTCACGACCACACCGTCGCCAGTCATACCCGGCGCATTATTCGGCTCAGCGATGGTGTGGTTGTCAACTGATCGATGAGCATCGTCGAGCTGCTGCGACTTGCGATTGAGACTTTTCGCACCCACAAGCTCCGCTCATCCCTCACCACCCTTGGGATTATCATCGGCGTGATGACTGTCATCGCCATCGTTTCCCTGATTCAAGGCATGAACTACGAGGTTGAGAAGCAAATTGCCTCGCTCGGTACGAACACAATAATGATTGAACGATTCACCTGGAAAATGGGACAGATTGACTGGGATGAAGTGATGAAGCGCCGCGAACTCACCACCGCCGATGCCGCTGCCATCGCCCGGCTGCCCGGAATTGCATTGGTTGCGCCACAGCGCTTTCGCCAGCTCAACCGGATAACCTACCGCGGCAACAAGGTGACAAATGTTTCGCTTGTTGCGTCAACCCCTAGCTATTCAACTGTCGCCAACTATGCGGTTGACGTCGGCCGCTTCATCAACTCCGATGACAGCCTGCGCAAACGTTCGGTCTGCGTAGCTGGCGGTTATGTTGTTGACAACCTATTCCCGACCGAGAACCCTCTCGGCAAACAATTGGTACTGGAAGGTCGAAGCTACACCATCGTTGGTGTTCTTGCCCGCAAAGGCAGTTTCCTCGGACAGACCCAAGACAACCTAGTGATTGTTCCAATCACAACCTTCGAGAAAGACTTTACCCCGGGACGGGGCTTCGGGGCACTTCAGCACTCGGTCTCGATTCAAGTAATGCCCAAGCCCGGGGTCACCGTTGAGGCGGCAATTGACCAGATTCGTGAGTTACTGCGCCGCCGCCGCGGCCTAGGTTACAACAAACCCGACGATTTCGGCATCAACACCCAAGACACGTTACGCGAAATCTATCGTAACATCACTCGTGTCGCCTACATAGTGATGGTCGCTGTAGCCGGCATCTCCTTGCTAGTCGGTGGCATCGGCATCATGAATATCATGCTTGTCGCGGTCGCCGAACGCACCCGCGAGATCGGCCTCCGCAAGGCGCTTGGGGCAACCAATCAAGTAATCCTCTGGCAGTTTCTGCTCGAATCGATGCTACTCTCTGTCTTTGGCGGCGCGGTTGGGATTGTTGTTGGCCTGACGATTGCGAAACTAGTTGAGCTAACGGCGCATTTACACGCAGCCGCGCCGTTGTGGACGATTCTGCTCGGTTTCGGATTCTCGGCCGGTGTCGGTATGTTCTTCGGCATCTACCCCGCGTCACGCGCTGCCCGCCTCAACCCAATCCAGGCGCTGCGCTACGAGTAGCCGTTTGGCTTGACAGTCTGAAGTCTCTGTTTTATAATTAGTTATGCCTATTCGTGAGTTCGAGTGTGACGCGTGCGGCCATCGGTTCGAAGAGCTTGTGCTCGGACCAGCAGACAGAAAGAAAATCTCCTGCCCGAAGTGCGGCAAACGAAAGCTCACATCACTGTTTTCGGTTTTCGGGGTATCCGGCGCAGAAAAGAAAGTTTCCAGTTCATCGAAATCTTGCACAAGTTGTAGCTCGCACAAGTGCAGCACTTGCAGTTAGGAGGGTGAGACAATGACCGTAACGAAAGCCGATCTTGTCGAGACAATCTCCAAGCAGATGGCTCCAGCCATAACCAAGCGGGATGTCGGCAAGATTGTTCAGATGTTCATTGATGAGGTCTGCAAGACGCTCCGTGAAGGCAACCGCATTGAAATCCGTGGATTCGGGGTAATGTCCACCAAGCTCCGTAAACCGAAGGTCGCTCGCAACCCCAAAACCAAAGACCCAGTCAACATCCCGCCGCGACGCGTGCCAGTATTCAAGGCATCCCGATTGCTCAAAGCCAGCCTGATGAAGGGAGGTCAGTAGCCTATGCCCTGTGGCCGCAAACGCAAGCTTGCCAAGATTCGACGCCACAAATACAAAAAGCGCATCAAAGCCCTCCGTCACAAGAAGAAGCTGCGCTAGTCGCTCACCAACCGCTGTCTGTACCTTCACTGCCGGCTGAGCCGGTTTCGTTCGCTCGAGCAGTAAACCGAAATGACAGCAAGTCGGCTATTGATTCGCGCTTAAAAATCAGTATGATGAGGGTCCAGTCTGGTCCCTGACCGGATATTCTTGACAGTCAGCATGATATAAGTATAAGGATTGCTACGATGAAGACCTCTGTCGCACGCCAAGAGACCGCCAAAGGCAACTGGTATCTTGTTGATGCCGGCGGCCAGGTGCTGGGCCGACTTGCCAGTCGAATCGCGGTCATTCTGATGGGCAAGCACCGGCCCAACTACACGCCGCACATCGACGCCGGCGACCATGTTGTCGTCGTGAACGCCGCTGGCATTCGAGTGACCGGCACCAAGTTCGACACCAAAGAATACCACCGCCATTCGTTCTATCCGGGCGGCCACAAGGTGCGAACCTACAAGCAGATTGTGGAGCGGTTTCCAACCCGGCCGCTTGAGTTGGCGGTCCGCCGGATGCTGCCGAAGAACCGGCTTCAAGCCCGCCGTATGAAACGACTGCACATCTACGCCGGTGCCGAGCATCGCCATTCTGCCCAGGCACTACTGCCCATCAAGTAGGCTTCACCATGACTAAGACGCTTTTTGCCACCGGCAGCCGTAAGTCTGCCAGTGCCCGGGTATGGCTCATTCCCGGTAGCACCGAAGCAACTGTCAACGGCCGTGCCCTTGATACCTATTTTGGCCGTGCCGACCTCGTAGCGACGGCCACCGAGCCGTTCAAAACCACCGGTACGAACGGCCAGTTCGGCCTCCGCTGCCAGGTGTCCGGCGGCGGACTATCGGCTCAGGCCGCTGCTGTCGCGCTCGGCGTTGCCCGCGCACTCGTCAGCCATTCCGCCGAGTTGCGCCGACCCCTCAAGAGTGCGGACTTGCTCAAACGTGACCCCCGTGAGAAAGAAAGAATGAAATACGGCCTTGCCAAGCGAAGGAAGAGGTTCCAGTGGACCAAACGCTAAGTATCAAACAGTTGCTGGAAGCCGGAGTCCACTTCGGCCATCATTCCCGGCGCTGGAATCCGAAGATGAAGCCCTACATCTTCGGCAAGAAACAGGGCATCTTCATAATCGACCTCGAAAAGAGCCTCGAACGGCTGCGGGTTGCCTACGACGCCGTCCGCAACATCACCGAGTCGGGCAAAGACGTGCTATTTGTCGGCACCAAACAGCAGGCCCGACCGATTATCGAAGAAGAGGCTACCCGCTGTGGCTCTTGCTTTGTGACCGAGCGCTGGCTCGGCGGGCTGCTGACGAACTTCGAAATCGTCTCCACCCGCATCAATCGGCTCGCCGAACTCGAACGGATGATTGCCGACAATCAGTATGGTAACAGCACCAAGAAAGAGGCTCTGCTACTACAACGTGAGCATAAGAAGTTGCTGCGCGTTTTCGCTGGTCTGCGGCAGATGGACCGCCTGCCCGGTGCCATCTACGTGGTCGATCCAGTGCGCGAGGCCACGGCAGTAGCTGAGGCGCAGCGCGTCCACATCCCTGTCGTTGCACTAATTGATACCAACGGCGACCCGGAAGGCATTGACTACCCAATTCCCGGCAACGATGACGCCCTGCGCTCAATCCGTCTAGTGACAAGCACTATTGCCAATGCCGTCATGGAAGGACGCAAGCAGTTCGACAGCGAGACCGAGGAGGTGCAATGAGTCAGCCTGCCGACAAAGTAGTTGAACTACGACGCCGGACTGGCGCCGGCGTCATGGACTGTAAGACGGCACTGAATGAGGCCAACGGCGACATTGACAAGGCCATCGAAGTTCTCCGCAAACGGGGCGTGGCAAAGGCTGCCAAGAAGGCTGAACGGCCGACAGCAGCCGGCGTAATTGACGCCTACATCCATCCGGGCGAGCGGCTGGGCGTGCTTGTTGAGGTCGATGTCGAAACCGACTTCGTCGCCCGCAATCAGGAATTCCGTCGTTTCGTCCGTGACATCGCCATGCACATTGCGGCTGCCGATCCAATGGCAATCGACCGTGACGGTATCCCGGCTGACGTCATTGAACGCGAGAAACGAATCTACGAGGAACAGGTCGCTCAGACCGGCAAGCCGGCCAACATCATCGAAAAGATCGTCCAGGGCAAGCTTGAGAAGTTCTACGCCGATGTCTGCCTGCTCGAACAGCCCTTTGTCAAAGCGCCAGAGAAGACGGTCGGCGACTATCTCAAAGAGACCATCGCGAAGTTCGGCGAGAACACCGTCATCAGGCGGTTCTCCCGCTTCAAACTGGGTGAGTAGTCGGCGCCCCCGGCGCATCCTACTAAAAATCTCGGGCAGCTGCTTCAGTGACGACGCACTGCTCGGTCAACTAGTCCACCAGCTCGTCGCTGCCCAGCGCCACCGGGTTGAACTGGCCGTAGTTGTTGGCGGCGGTAACATCCTTCGCGGCCGCGACACAAAGCAGCTCGACCGCGTCGTCGCCGACAAAGCCGGGATGCTCGCCACGGTTATCAACGGGCTGCACCTAACCGAGTTGCTCACCGCCTATGCCCCAGTCCAGCATTTTGCGGCAGTTGGCATACCCGGCACAGTTGCTCAATACGACGTGAAGATTGCCGGAGCCGTGCTGGCTGCCGGCTCTCTACTTGTCCTCTCCGGTGGCACCGGTCACCCATTTCTTTCCACCGATACTGCCGCCGCGCTCCGAGCGGCAGAATTGTCCGCCGATGTCATTCTCAAAGGCACACGCGTTGCTGGTGTTTACTCGGCTGACCCAGAAAAAGACCCGCAGGCCAAACTCTACCGTCGGCTGACATATAAGCAAGCACTGGCCGAGCAGTTGGCCGTGATGGACCCGACCGCTTTTGCCTTCTGCATGGAGCGTCGGATACCGATTGTCGTCTTTCCTATCAGCCGACCTCGCGCTGTGCTCGATCTAATTGAAGGTAAGCGAATTGGGAGTCTGATATGCTAGACAAAGTGTACAGTGAATACCGTGGTCGCATGCAGAAGACCATCGAACTACTCGAAGCGGAATTTGCCCGAATCAGAACGGCTCGGGCCAACCCAGCCATCCTCGACAACGTTAAGGTCGATTACTACAACACCCCCACACCGCTCAAACAGGTGGCAACTATTTCGGTGCCTGAGCCGCGCCAGATTGTGGTACAACCATGGGACCGAACTATCCTCCCCGAGATCGAGAAGGCGTTGCTCAAGGCCGAGCTTGGTCTCACACCCAAGGTTGAGGCCAACCTCATCCGCCTGCCGATTCCACCACTGACCGAGGAACGGCGCCGCGAGCTAGTTCGACTCTGCGCCAAACTGACCGAAGACTCGCGGATTGCGGTCCGCAACCTGCGGCGCGACGCCAACGATGCAATCAAGAAACTCGAAAAGGAGAAGAAGATAACCGAGGACGACACCAAGACGGGGACAAAGAAAATTCAGGAAATGACCGACGAGTTCATCAAGAAACTCGACGAACTCCTAAAGAAAAAAGAAGCCGAAATCATGGAGCGATGACGCTGATCGTCGCTCCAGAACCATTGTCAGGAATCTAAGCGAAGCTATCGTCAAGCCTACCTAGATGTCGGCCAGCCCGGTTCCCCGCCACATAGCTGTAATCATGGACGGCAACGGCCGTTGGGCTCGCCAGCGCGGACTGCCCCGTGCCCTCGGTCATCAGGAAGGCGTCAAGGCTCTACACGAAGCAGTTGACACCTGTGCCGCCGTTGGGGTCAGCTACCTCACTGCCTATACCTTTTCAACCGAGAACTGGTTTCGACCCAAGTCTGAAGTCGAACTGCTAATGAAGCTGATGCAACGAACAATTGACGACGAGCGGCCAGGTCTGGTCGCCAACAACGTCCGGGTGCGTGCTATCGGCCGACTTACCGACCTGCCCGCTGAACTGCAGGATGCAATGGCCCGACTAATCCAGGATACCAGGCAGAACACTGGCGTCACCCTGACCCTTGCCCTAAGCTATGGTGGCCGCACCGAAATCCTCGACGCCTGTGCCCGGGCAGTCGCCAACGGTCAGGCACCAGCGACCGAAGCCGATTTCGGCGCCTTGCTCTACGACCCATCGCTACCAGACCCGGACCTGCTGATTCGCACTGGCGGCGACCAACGCATCTCTAATTACCTGCTCTGGCAGCTTGCCTACACCGAACTCTACTTTACTGAAACCCTCTGGCCTGACTTCCGACGTGAACAGCTACTTGCTGCCATCGCCGATTTTGGTCGACGTCAGCGCCGTTTTGGTCGCATCGATGAAGAGTAAGATGCTGGCCCGCGTCATCATCGGCCTCCTGCTCGGCACCGGTGTCTTCCTCGCCCTCAGGGCACCACGTCCAGTGATTGCCGTGGTTGGCGCGACCTGGAGCGTCCTCGCTACCCTTGAGTTCATCAACCTGCTCCGCCGCGCCGAGATTCGCCTTAACCCCTGGCTGGTTGCCGGTGCCAACGCCACCATTGTCGCCGCCGCCTACTTTGGCTGGCTACCAGGTTTCTTTGTCCTGCCCGCCGGACTGTTATTCCTCGCTGCCGTCGCCAGCCGCGAAACCCGACCACGGGTGCCAGTCTATGGACTGTTCACGATCTTCTATCTTGGCTTCCTGCCCGCTCACATCGTCCTGCTCAAGAACCTGGTGGTCGTCCGCTCCCTCTCGGTCTGGCTTGCCTTCTTCCCCCTGGCTCTTACCTGGCTCAACGACACCGCGGCCATGGTCGCCGGCAGACTAATTGGCAGACACAAACTCGCGCCGGCTATTAGCCCGAACAAGACCATCGAAGGCTATATCGCTGGACTAGCGTCATCAGCAGTCATGGCCGCGGCCTGGTTAAAACAACTGCAGCCATTCTCATCGCGCCCGCTCTGGTGGCTGGCTGCAGTTGGAGTTGGCCTCGGCACCATTGCCCAAGCCGGTGACCTCTTTGAATCCATTTTTAAACGCGCCGTCGCGGTCAAGGATTCGTCCAGCGTGCTCGGCGACCACGGCGGCTTCCTCGACCGGGTTGACTCCCTGCTCTTTGTCATTCCTGCCTTCTACTATTTGTTGCTATTCCTCAGTTAGATGCGGCTGACCGACCCGATTATCCGCGAAGGACCACAGCTCCAGCTCGACTACCTCGCCTTTGACTCGCTCGGCACAATGGGGATGTGCGTACGCGTCCGAACCCCTGAACTCGCCATCACGATCGACCCTGGTGCTGCTGTCGAGGCGGGTTCGTTTCCCCTGCCGGTCGAGCAAAGACACGAACTCTACACGACCAGTCTTGCTGCTCTTCGCGCTGCCTGTGCCAGCTCCCAAGCAATTGTCATAAGTCACTTCCACCTCGACCACCTCATCATCGAACGCAGCGCCGAACTCTACGGCGGCAAGACCATCTTCACCCGCGACCCCGGAGCCCTCACTGACAAACAGGCAGCGACTGCCAACCGATTTTTCAAGACCATTGATGGACTGCCCGCGGAAATAGTCTTCTGCGACGGCCGCAAGTTCAAGTACGGCAAGACGACGCTTGGCTTCTCTCCTCCACTCTGGCATGGCTGTGAAAACGCCGAGCCTGGGACAGTAGTGATGACCGAGATCAGCCGTGGCCGCGAGAAGGTGCTTATCACATCTGATGTCGGTGGCCCGCTTACCATTGCAACAACCGACTACATCTGCTCATCCCGTGCCCACACTGTTGTACTCGATGGTTACCCAACCTATCTGCTCGGCCAGTTCAGCACCGATTACAACCTTGTGCGCAGTATAATCAACGTCTGCCAGCTACTGGCCAACCGTGACCTGACGACACTCATAATCGATCACCATCTCTGCCGCGACTACCGCTACCCAGCATTCTACAAACTTGCCTACGACAAGGCTCGGACCTTGAAAAAGAGATTCGGTACGGTTGCCGAAATCACCGGCCGACGTTCGCTCGTGCTCGAAGGGTTCCAGAACTACGGCCCGACTAAATGGCAAAAATGGTTTCCTCTCGAGCTCGACGAGGCCAGGCGCGTGCTCGAACGCGCTGTGGCCGAAAACAACCTGTCTGCCGAGTGGCTCGACCGCTTTGACCGCTGGGTTGCCTGACACCAAGATAGACAGAACAGACATTTCTGCCATAAGTTGAAAGGTGGTGAAATGAAACACTTTGCCCAGCTCCCACTCTTCCTCCTAGTACTCGCTAGCCTGACGCTGATTGGTTGTGCAACCCGCCAGACAGCCGGCCCCAGCGTCAAACCTGACCTGATTGTCGCTGCTGACGGCACAGCCGAATACGAAACCATCAGCGATGCCATCGATGATGCCAGTGACGGCGACGTCATCCTCGTTCGACCTGGTATCTACGAAGAAGAGATCGAACTCGACGAATCAACGGACCATCTCACTCTCCTCGGCCAGGACCCCGCCAGAACAATCATCGATGCCGACGGCGAATATGCCGCTGTAACCCTGGCTGGTGGCAATCATCGTGTCTCCGGTTTCACGATTCGCGGCGGCGATTCGCACGGTATCTACGTCAAAGACGGCCAGCATCAGATTGACCACTGTCTCATCATTGCCAACAGTGATCGCGGCATCTACGCTAGCACCATGGCCGGTAACCCGGCTGTTAACGTTGACCATTGTACGATTGTCGAGAACAAAGTATCCGGTCTCTACATTGTCCGCGACAATCCCAAGACTAGTATCACCAATTCAATCATTGCCTTCAACGGCCGCGGCATTGTTTGCGATAGGAACGAAGGCAAAATGACAATCAACAACAACTGCCTCTTCAACACCGGGGTGAACCTCGACCGCGTCCCCAAAGGCAGGGGCAACATTGAACAAGACCCGCAATTCGTGAACCGCAGCACCGGCAACTACCGACTCAAAAAAGGTTCACCCTGCATCGGCAAGGCCAGCGACGGCAGCAACATCGGCTGCTTCTAGACTGGCTGAGATTGTCCAAGACTCGTCATCCCGCAGCAGAAACGCAACCGACGCCGGCCGCCCGAATCGGCGGGCAGTTCTGTCCAGCCGAGAATCAGTAGCTTACTGCTCCAGCGTTTGTGTACTTTGAAGTACACAAGTTACCAAGCCCAGTTTTCTGTGCAAACGCTGACAGACCAAACTGTTGGCCGACACACGATTTTTCGGAGGCACCACCCCGGAGACTGTCCCCCAAATTGATACCCAGACTCTTGCTGAATGACTGATCAGACATCCTTGGGCACCACTTAGAAGATGAACCCGATGGTCCCTCGGGAGACGGGCCCTCGCCACAATTCCACAACCAGCTAGGCGTAGAGCTTAACAGACCGTTTCCCTACGCCTTGCGAGCAAAGCTGCCAGACCGGTTTTCTAACAAGATTTCGGTTGTGCCCGCCGATACCTGCCCGACCGCGCCTCAATCAACCGTAGGAAAGCCAAGCAAATTGGCATCGGCAAACCGAAGTGCACTTACCTGTACCAGTATCGTCTTTTTTACTGTTGACAACCCGCGGCGCCGCTCTACAATTCATCCGCACGTGACCGCTATCAGGTTGAACATCGGCGGTGTCGAGCTAACCGGCACTCTTGACAACTCCCCGCTGGCCCAGCAGGTAGTCCGACTTCTCCCGATTGACACTGTCGGCGAAACCTGGGGCAAAGAGGTCTATTTTCCGGTCAAGCTCATTGCCGCCAACTCGGCGCCAACCACCGACGTCAAAGTCGGCGATATCGCCTATTGGCCAGACGGGCCGGACCTTTGTGTCTTTCTCGGGCGGACGCCTAAGAGCCAAAACGACGCACCAGTCGCGGCCAGTCCAGTAACGGTGATTGGGTCATGCCAATTCCAGCCGGGAGACTTTGAACGTATTGAGCGCCGGTCCGACGGCGTCGCGGTCCGAATTGAGCCAGCGCACTAGGCCGGTCAACCACCCATTGGGTCCACACCGGACCGCAATACAACTCGGGGCAGTAGCTCAGTTGGGAGAGCGCCAGAATCGCACTCTGGAGGTCGCCGGTTCAACTCCGGTCTGCTCCATTCTTTGGCAAACCACGCGGCGGCTCTTGCAACCAGGCCGCCGCGGCTCTTATTGGGAGGCCTGATGCTGATTCTGCCCAAGTACGTCTTTCTGACCAAAGGTGTCGGCATTCACCGCGAGAAGCTGGCAAGTTTTGAGGCCGCGCTGCGCGATGCCGGCATTGCCGCTTACAACATTGTCCGGGTTTCTTCAATCTTTCCGCCTTACTGCCGGGTCATTTCTCGCACCCGCGGTGCTCGACTTCTCACACCAGGCCAGGTTGTTTTCTCGGTCGTCTCCGACAACGCCACCAACGAACCCCATCGGCTCGTCTCAGCCTCAGTTGGTCTAGCCATACCCAAAGACCCCTCGAAGTTCGGCTACATTTCAGAACACCATTCTTTCGGTGAACGCGAAGACCGCGCCGGCGACTACGCCGAAGACCTCGCTGCTCAGATGCTCGCCACCACGCTTGGTGTGCAGTTCAATCCCGACACTAGCTACGACCAGCGCAAGGAAATCTGGAAGATATCCGGAGAAATCGTTCGCACTCAAAACATCACCCAAAGCGCCATTGGCAACAAGGCTGGATTCTGGACAACTGTCGTTGCGGCTGCAGTTCTCATCACTCACGTCCCCGAAGAACGAATCGTCGAAAACGACACCAAGGCCTAGCTAATAGAGTCGTCCGAGCTCGGCTGCCGGATAGTAATGTCGCAGTATCTGCTGATAGGTCGCGCCCGCTCGGGCCATCCCTATCGCCCCCTCCTGACACATTCCCACCCCGTGTCCCCAACCGCGGCCACTAATCCGGACACGTTTCGGTTCGATACTGAGCTCCAGATTGGGCGACCGCAGTCCTAGCGCCGTCCGAAAGTCGGCTCCACTCATCCGTACCTCACCGCGGTCAGTCTCAAAGTAGATTCGCCGCACGCGGCCTGATCCTTCATCCTTGTCCAGTCGCACTGAACGCACCCGCCGCGGCGAACCAGCCCTTCTTGAGACAACCGCATCGAGACTGTCGCGACTGACAATTACTTCCCAACGAAAGTACCGGCTGTCGGCACAATAGGCACGCGCACCTGGTCGCGGCGCACAGAGTACGCTCACAAGATAGGGTTGATGGCCCTGGCTTGTCTGACCACCGCAGGTGCTGTGATAGAGCGCCTCGATCACCGCCCCGGCGCAGAACAACACTTCGCCAGCAGTGTTGCGGACAGCCTCATTACCAAGCCTAGTCTCAGCTCCGACACCACGGTATTCCTGGTCGCGCAGATAGCTATCGAACAGATCATGACCGAGTCCAGGCCGTCGGCCAAAGCGGGAAATAGTGAACGACCGAGCGGCCACGGCCTGCGCCATCGCAGCTGCCATAGTCTGCTCATTGATCGGGCCAATCTCACAGGGCACAACGCCACACAGATAGTCATCAATCAGCACATCATTCACGACGGCGACACTGCCGCCCTCGGCCCGGAATACTCTTAGTGACCCACGATAACGCCGCTCGCCCACCCTCAACAGCCCGCCGCAAGGCTGCACGACAATGGTATCATCAAGCGTAGCCCAGTTGCGACCTGCCAGCTTGACCCCAGTAGCGCTCACCCAGGCCGTCTCTCGTGCTGGCAAGACCTTCTGCCGACCGCCGGTCTGCATGACCAACCCTGAGTCCGAACCAAGCGCCACCTCAGAGCCGGTAGTGAGTCGCACACGAACCAACGGCTCAGCTGCTGTCACAGACGATGGTGGCGGAATCGGTCGCAGGATCACTGGCGCGTGATAACAGGCTCCAATCATCGCCATCAGCAAACCCACAAGAACCAGCCTAAGACCTTCTTCAGTTCGCACGCGTGACTCTACCCAAGTCACACCGAAGGGTCAACCCCGATAGAACACAGCAACGCAAATCTTGACCGCATCGCGCTACTCCCTTTGATTGACAGCATCCTCAGCCTGACTAGAATCGAGCGATGGCGATAACCCCGCTCGACATCAAGAAAAAAAGCTTCAGTTCGCAGTTACGTGGCTTTGCCAAGGCTGAAGTAACCGACTTTCTCCAGCTTGTCGCCAACGAAGTCGAAGAATTACGCAAAGAACGGGCGCTGCTGGCCGAACGCGTTCAGGAACTATCTGCGCAGCTCGCCGCCTACGAACGAACCGAGAAACTGCTGAATGAAACCTTGCTCACTGCCCAGAAAGCAACAAACGAACTGCGGGAACAGGCCAAAGCCGAAGCTGTCACCATCATTGAGCAGGCAAAGCACGAAGCCGAGCGCATCCGACTCGAACACGAAACACAGCTGACAAGGATCCGAGAACAGATTCGCGAGCTCGAAACTAAACGCGAGAATCTGCTCGATGAGATCGGTGGCATCGCTCGCACCTATCTGGCAATGACCGAACGTCATCTTCGCAATCAACTAGCCAGCAATGAAGGAACTGATCAATCAAAGCGCAGCAGCGATTCAGAGCCGAACTGACTTCTGCCCTGAGATCGGAATCATTCTTGGAACCGGGCTAGGCCGGCTGGCAACCGAGGTCAGCGCCGCTGCCATCATCCCCTATGCCGACATCCCTCATTTCCCAGAACCCACCGTCGAAAGCCATCGTGGCCGGCTGATTCTGGGCTTGCTCAGTGGTCGCCGTGTCGTAGTGATGCAGGGGCGATTCCACTACTACGAAGGCTACGAACCCTGGCAGATTACCCATCCCGTCCGGGTGATGAAGGAGCTTGGCGTGACGACACTGATCGTTTCCAATGCTTCCGGCGGCGTCAACCCCCACCTGACCGCCGGCGATATCTGCGTTATCACCGACCACATCAACCTCACCGGCCACAATCCCCTGCGAGGGCCTAATGACGAGTCGCTCGGCCCCCGGTTCCCTGACATGTTCGAATGCTACTCGCCGCAATTGATTGCCGTCGCTGAGCAAGTAGCGCTCGAACAACGCCTCGCCCTGCGTCGCGCAGTCTATGCTTGGGTCACCGGCCCCAATCTCGAGACCGCGGCCGAATACCGATACATTCGAACGATTGGTGCCGATATTGTGGGTATGTCAACCGTCCCCGAAGTCATTGTCGCCCGCCACGCTGGTCTGCGCGTGCTCGGTTTCTCAGTTGTGACCGACATGGGTCTGCCCGATGCAATGCGAGCAGTTGACCTAACCGAGGTCCTGCGAGTAGCGGGAACCGCCGAGCCCAAACTCACCGCGCTCGTCGCCGAGGTGGTCAAGCGAATTTGAACCGCCGCCGCTGCCTGCTGATTCTATTACTCGTCATGCTCGCTGGCTGTCCGCGTCGCGGGCAGGTCAAACCTTACCAGCCGCCTGATGCCAACTCTGGTATCGAACAGGCCCTTGCCGACATTGCTGCACGCCGCTTCAAACATGCTCAAGAGGTCCTAACGTTCATCATCTTCAACTATCCCGGCAGCCAGCACGCGGCCGATGCTCAATACTACTTAGCCGAGAGCTATCTGCTGGCCGGCGACTACACTCAGGCGCAAGCCGAGTTTGAGTTCTACAAAAAGAACTTTCCCAACGGCCGCTTCCAAGAAGAAGCGGCTCTACGACTGGCCATTGCCTACTTACGGTCCGCACCGCCATCCTCACGTGACCAGTCACGGGCTCTGCGTGCTCAGGAATTACTGAACGAGTTTCTCGAAGAGTATCCCCAGTCCCGTTTCCGAGCCCAAGCCGAGTCGCTTGGTGCCGAGATTGACCTACGTCTTGCAGAAAAGGAACTGGCCGCTGCCCGACTTTACTTCAAAGCCGGTGAATACCGATCCGCCTTGGTCTACTACGAATACGTTCGCAACGAGCATCCGTTGGCGCGTTGGGATGGTGCCGACCTACTCAGACTGGGCATCTGTCTAGCTGAGACCGGACGGACTGACGATGCCCGACGTCTTTTTGATGATATCATCAACGGCACCTGGGCGGACGACATCAAGCAACAAGCCCGCGTCCGCCGCAGCCGACTGCCTTAAGCAACCGTGCGTTTGGGAATCCTCGGCGGTTCGTTTAATCCGATACACCTCGGTCACCTGGTCATCGCTGGCGCTGCTTTGCGACAGCTTCGTCTCGACCGCGTACTTTTCGTCCCATCCTTCCAACCACCGCACAAGTGCCGCCAGCTTGCTTCCTTCGTTCATCGACTACAAATGGTCAGACTAGCAATTGCTGCTGAACCACATTTTGTCTGTTCTGACATCGAATCGCGACTAGCTCCTCCCTCCTACACCATTGACACATTGCGTGTTCTGCGGACACAATATCCTGCCGCGAGGCGCTACTTTCTGCTGGGCAGCGACCAGTACCAGACCATGGCAAGCTGGCACGACCCTGCCAAACTTACGATGTTTGCCCACCTTGTAGTGATGGAACGTCCCGGTGTCACATCGCCGCCACTGTTTGCTGGCCACAATCCACGTCGAGTCAGATTCCTAGCGGTTCCACCGGTTCTGCTGTCCTCAGCACTGATTCGAGCAAGACTTGCCAAAGGCAGCTCAGTGCGCTATACCTTACCAACGCCGGTCTTGAGCTACATTCGCCAACACCGGCTCTATTCCAGTTAGCCGATATCAAAGGAGAACCATGTTTGGACTAGCATTTGGCCAGACCCCGACCAGTAGCGGCTCAACGCCCGGGACACCGGCAACTCCTGCCACCGGCGGTCCACTTGGCTCACTGCTTGGCTTCTTGCCGATCGTTCTTATCTTTGCCGTGCTCTACTTCCTGATGATTCTACCACAACAGCGGCGCCAGAAGAAGCATCAGCAGATGCTCGCCGCAATCAAGCGTGGTGACCGGGTCGTACTCTCATCGGGAATTCACGGCATCGTCACCAACGTCCGCGAGCATACATTTCTAATCAAAATCGCTGAGAACACTGAAATTGAAGCTGACAAAGCTGCTGTTAGCTTCAAGTTCGGCGCTGAACAGTAGTCGTGATTGAACCCGTCGGCACCAGCCGCCGGGTCGTGCTCTACGGCAACCCGGCCCTGCGAACCAAAGCCCGGCCGATCCGGGCAATCACTGCTGACATCCGTCGCCTATTCGCCGACCTCAAGGCCTCAATGCTGGCTGCCGATGGTCTGGGTCTGGCCGCCAACCAGATTGCCGAAACCGTCCAGTGCTTTGCCGTCAACCCGCCGGGAGCCGATGTTGACGCGGCACCCTACTGCCTGTGCAACCCGCAGCTTATTGGCGCCGAAGGTCGCATCGAGCGCGAAGAAGGCTGCCTGTCGCTTCCCGGTTTGTACGACATACTGGCGCGGCCCGAGCACGTACGCGTCCGAGGCATTGACGAGAACGGACGGGAGGTAACCGTCGAAGCCTCAGGACTGTTAGCACGTGTTCTCCTGCACGAACTGGACCATCTCAACGGTGTACTTTTTATTGACCATCTCAGTCCTACCCGACAACTAATGGTCAACTCGCGTCTGCAACAGCTGGCAGCCCGGGAGCAGGATTGCGCCTAATCTTTATGGGCACCTCGACCTTTGCCGTGCCGGCACTTGTCGCGCTGACGAACGCCGGTCACGAAGTCACCGCTGTCGTCACTGCCCCGCCCCGACCGAGTGGCCGCGGCCGTCGGCTCTTGCCAAGCCCAGTTCAACAGCAGGCCGACAAGCTTGGCCTGCCGGTGTTCCTGCCGACCAACCCGAACGAACCATCCTTACTGCAATCCCTTGCACGGCTTGGGCCTGATGTCGGTGTCCTCGCTGCGTATGGTTGTATCCTGCACGAGCCAATGTTGGCGCTGCCTCGGTTCGGTTTTCTCAATATCCATCCCTCACTCCTGCCTGCTTACCGTGGTGCCGCACCGATCCAACGAGCGCTCATGAACGGTGACCATGAAACCGGCGTAACAATAATCGTTATGAACCGTAGTGTTGATGCCGGCGACATAATCGCCCAGACGCGAGTACCCATTGATCCTGATGAAACCGCCGGTCAACTTACCGACCGCTTGGCCACAATCGGCGCAGACCTCATGGTTGACTCACTCAAACGTCTCGCCGACGGCACAATTGAACGTCGGCCGCAGGACCCTTCCCAAGCCACCTGTGCCCCCAAACTCGCCAAGCACGAACGTCTGATTGACTGGTCGCTCCCTGCCACGGTTATTCACAATCAGGTGCGAGCACTCTCTCCCGAACCAGGGGCAACTACCTTATTCCGCGGCGGCCAGCTACTGATTTTGCGCTCGCGGGTCTGGCCCGGTTCTAGTCAACCCGGCGAGCTACAAAAGTCGAACGGCCGGCTGCTGGCTGGCACTAGTGCCGGATTGCTCGAGCTAATTGAAGTGTGTCCTGCCGGCGGGCGAGTTCAATCTGGCTGGGCATTTGCCAACGGCCAGCGGTTGTTGACAAACGAAAGGTTAGGCAGATGAGCCGACTACGCCGTCGCCACCGCCGCTGCTCAGCCGTGCTTACCCTATTGTTTCTACTCTTGGTGTTTAGCGGAATGTTGGCGCTCTTTAACTGGGTTGTGATGCCACTTATCGTTGGCCTAGGCCGCGAGACCACCGTTCCCAACGTTATCGGCCTCGACCGCTTCACCGCTGAATCAATACTCGTTGCCGCTCGGCTTGAACTAGGCGAGGTGACGAGTTTCGCGAACTCAACCGTCAAACCTGACCATGTCATCGCTCAATACCCAAATCCGGGCCAGCGTGTCAAGGTTGGCCGCCGCGTCCGCCTCGACATCAGTACCGGCCCAGGTCGAATCAAAGTACCCCACACGGAAGGCCTAACCCTTAGCCGTGCTACTGCCTTGCTAGTCGAGGCTGGATTGGTGGTTGCCGGTGTTGAGTCCCTGCGGCTGCCTGAACGACCAGTCGGTCAGGTTGTGGCAACACGACCACCAGCCGGCACCGACGCTAACCAGGGCGACCAGGTCCATATCCAGGTTGCCTGCCGCACTGGCAACTTTCCTATGCCCAATCTCGTAGGACTGCCGGCACCGACTGCAATCAGCATCATAACTCAACAGGGCCTAGTGATCGGCGATGTCCGCGAGGCCGAAAGCGACGAACCCGTCAACACCGTACTTATCCAGTACCCTGAGGAAGGCATGTTCGTCCGCGATGGCGACACCGTGGCACTAATCGTCGCCAGGGGGCACCGCCGCTGATGAAGGTTGCTGTCTCAATTCTCGATTGCGACTGGCTACGGCTGGGCGACGAGCTGGAACGGATAATTGCCGCCGGCGCCGACTTCATCCATCTCGATGTAATGGATGGTCACTTTGTTCCCAACCTTAGCTTCGGTGTACCGTTAGCCCGGGCCATCCGCAGCGCGGTGAAACTACCGATTCATACCCATCTGATGGTCGTCGAGCCCGAGTGGCTGATTGAGAAGTTCATACCCTGTTCGGACCTGATTAGTTTTCACATTGAGGCAACCGAGAACCCAACCCAGTGCATCGAAACAATCCGCTCAGCCGGTTGCCAGGTCGGTCTCTCACTCAACCCCAACTCACCACTCGCCACTCTTGAGCCGTTTCTAGGCCAGGTTGACGACATACTCGTCATGAGCGTCTTCCCCGGACTTGGCGGACAAGAGTTTATGCCTGAGGCACTCGATCGTATCCGCGAACTGCGCCGACTACTGGATGCTAGTAGTTTCACCGCGACCATCTCGGTTGATGGCGGCATCAACCCGGCCAACTGCGCACTAGTTACGACCGCTGGTGCCGATACTATTATTGCAGGCAGTGCAATCTTTCGCAGCACCGACTACTCAGCTATCATTCGTGCCCTGCGATGTTCGATATCCTGACCGACAAGCTCACTGCCTTTGGCCGCAAGTTACGCGGCTATGGCCGCCTGAGCGACCGCGAGGTCGCCCAGGCGCTTCGCGAGGTTCGTACTATCCTGCTCGAAGCCGACGTCAACTATAAGGTCGTCGGCCACTTTGTTCGAACAGTCGAATCCAAGCTCAAGGAGAAGAACCTCACCGCTGCGCTCAAGCCTGGCGAACTCATCAACTACACACTCTTTCAAGAACTCACCACTCTCCTAGGTGGCAAGGTGCGCCGTCTTGACTTGTCCGCGCAACCATCTGTTATCAGCCTAGTCGGTCTGCAGGGCACCGGCAAAACCACCTTCGCTGGCAAACTGGCGTATCGGCTGAAGACACGGCGTCCACTTCTCGTCGCCTGCGACCCTAAACGACCGGCCGCAGCCGAACAACTTCGTTATGTTGCTGAGCGGGCCGGCGTTGACTTCTATCCGGTCGGTGCCGATGTTGTTGCAACTTGCCTCACCGCACTGACCCAGGCTAAAACGCGCGGTAACGGTGTCGTCATCTTCGACACTGCCGGTCGGCTCCATATTGACGACGAGTTGATGGACGAGCTCACGAACATCGAACAACAAGCCAAGCCGACGACAACCCTACTTGTGCTCGACGGCATGGTCGGCCAGGACGCGGTTAACCAGGCTCAGCAATTCCACGAACGGTTGAAGATCACCGGCTGCTGCTTCACCAAGCTCGACGGCGACGCCCGCGGCGGGGCAGTCATGTCAGTCAGCCATGTCACCGGCCTGCCGATCTTCTTTATCGGCACTGGTGAGCATCTTGATGACCTTGAGGAATTCCACCCCGACCGCATCGCTTCTCGTATCCTCGGCATGGGTGACATTCAAAGTCTCGCTGACAAAGTTCAAGCCGCCACCACTCCCGAGCAACAAAGAGCAGTTGCCGAGAAGTTCCTTCAGGGGAAGTTCGACTTCAACGATTTCCTCAACCAGCTCAAATCAATCAAGAAAATGGGCTCGCTTACCAAGCTGATAACGATGATACCCGGCGCCCAGGGCATTGATGTTGACGAGACTGAGTTCATTCGCATCGAAGCTATAATCCAATCAATGACGCCGGCTGAGCGCCAGAATCCGGATATCATTGACGGCTCTCGCCGCCGCCGCATCGCTGCCGGCTCCGGCACAACTGTAACCGACGTGAACCGTCTTCTCAGAGAGTTTGAGCAGGCACGGCAGATGGCTCGTCAGCTCAGGTCTGGTCGCCTACCCCAGTTCCGACGCCCCCGCTAGTCCAGACCGGCGCCTCACCGCCAACTCCATACTCCTACTGCAAGACAACGCCGGCGCAGGTATAGAACCTGTGCCGGTGTTGAGAAATCGCAACTACCGCGCGGTCGGCCCAAGTGGCCCGGTCAGATTAGCCTCCGCCGGTGTAAGCTTGATGTAACCAAAGACACGTTCATCCTTGAACATCGCCACCTCGTCGCTACCGTTATAAAAACGGAAGCACCCTTCCTTCTTCTCCACCCGATCGGCATCAATTGAGACCACCGGCCGCTTCTCTGAATCCAGATAGACATCGAAAGGCATGGCACACTCCTTTCAACAGCGAGTCTGCTGTACAGCGAGCAACCCGTGCCCTGGCTGCAGCCCTAGGATTATGTTCTCCACCGACTCTTTGTCAAGCCCATCGGTATTTCAAAACACCGAACCACTCCCACAGTTTCCCGCTACCTTGGCACTCTTCATCTTCTCTACACCAGCAGGTGTCCGCGTCACCAAACTCCTCGCCAATCAACCGTCTAGTGTCCAGTTGGCACTTGCGGCATTGCAGCGATTTGACATCGTCAGTCACTGGCCTAAGCTGGTTTTTACTTGGTGAAACTACCAAGACCACCAAGAGGAACGGCAACATGAGAAACCGTCGTGCGCTCATCTACCTGTTGGTCGGTGCTTTTTTCGGGCTAGCAAGTCTGGTTGTTCTCTTCGTTGGGTCGCTGCGTCAGAGTATTGTTGTCCTGCTTGCCGGTGTTATTACCTACATGCTGGCAGTGCCACTAATTTTCGCGGCCAAGACTGCCAAGCTCGACGACCGAATTAGCTCGATTGAAGAATACCTCCGCGAATTGGCCTGTCGCAAACCTGCAGGTAAGTATCTCGATGAAGAAGAACCTGATGAGACAACGCCAGACTAGTTAACCGCTAGCCACCAGTTTCCTATCCGCTGTCGCTTCTTGGTCAAGTTCCGACTAGTCCACTTCAATACTTTGAACAGTCATTTCCTGACCGGCAACAATCTCGCCCCCGGCGTTGCAGCCACACATCTCTTCGATTGAACCGAACTCTGCTCCGCATCTCGGGCAGCGGATACGTAACTCAGCAGTCACGAATGACAATTCAGCGTTCTCTGCCGGTGTGCCGACCTTGAGCCAACTAAAATACTGCTCAACGCAGCCTGGTACTATACCGGACTGAGCACCAACTACCAAGTTTATCCTACGGATGCGCCCTGCCCCCTGCTGCGACGCGGCCTCAAGCACAATAGCGAGCATTTGTCGGGTGATTGCCGCCTCGTGCATTCTACCAAGCCGGGCTACGATATCTGCCGCAGCATCCGTCTAGCCGTAGAGTCACCAGGCGCCCGCCGCAACCACTCCTCGAGCACAGCCCGAGCCCGCGCGGTATCACGCAGCTCATCGAGATACATTCGGTACAATGCCAAGACCGGTTCGGGCCGATTCGGATCACCGGCAATCGCCATTCGGTATTCGGCTTCGGCCCGGGCATAGTCACCTTTCCCCTGATAGGCATAGCCGCGCCGCAACGAAAGCTCGGGATCGGTAATGCCAAAGGCCTGGATTGAGTCCAAGTAGGCAAGCGCCTTACCATAGTCCTCGCAGAACATCGCAAAAACCGACGCATGATAGAACAGCGGAACCTTGCGGTTACTCTCTAGTTCAAATCTCAGCGCCCGTTCCAGTACGCTCAAGGCTTCAGAATACTGGCCTCGCCGGTCGTATTCACTGGCTAACGCCAGGTAGCTAGCAGCATAGTTGATAAGCAGCCCCCGGGTATTGTCATCCTTGACCACTCGTGGGTCGGTCATCGAATTCATTTTGTAGAGATCGAACAGCAGCTCCCTTGTCCGCTCAAGATCCACCTGATTCTCCCCCGAATCCGGCACGACGCGATTAACCAGGCCCTCCAATCGCAAATAAGGCTCGACGTCACGCAGGTTCTCACGGGCGACAGTGGTCGCGAAATAGACCGGCACGCGCGGCCGGTAACCCGGCCCTAAAACCTTCTTGCGAAACTTTGCGGTCGAACAACCGTAGTCATCCGGCCAGTCAAGTGTGATACCACCGGCAGTCGCGATGATGTCACGAATCAGAATATCTTTGAGCTGAACAATCCGACTATCCTCGCCGACGAAGCCTTGGGGTAGATGCTCTATTTCTTCCACCGTGAACGAAATCGGTGCACCCCACTGTCGCAACTGCTTGGCAAACCAGTTGGTGTTAAGCAATGCGAGGTTGGCAACCGCCACGTTCTTGCCGAAGCTCGGATCGTACCCGGCAATCCAAGAGGGGACAGTCTGCATGAACCAAAGCGGAAAGGTATCATTGTCGCCATTAGTAAAGATCACCGTTTTATCACCGGGACAAGAGATAAGCATATTGTAGCCATATTCAGCTGGTATCCAGTTATGGCGCCGGGTAACACCATGATGGTTCAGCCACATAGGCACAAAGCCAAACGCCACCAGCGCACCCGAGACAAGATAGGTCGGCAGCTTCCGGTCGCGCAGCCAGTCAGCCACCGACCGCAGAAACACATACGCGCCCACCCCAACGAAAACCGTGTAGAAGACAAACGAAAAGGCAAAGAAGTAGTCTCGTTCGCGGACTTCCAAGAATCCAAGCTGTCCTTTGGCAGGGTCTCCCCGTCGGGGGTCCGAAGGCGAATACTTCAGGTTCAAGTAAGTGACGAGACCAATCGAAGCAACAAGGAAAGCAACAAGAATGAGCACTGTTGAGCGTTTCTCCTTGCGAAACTGGTGCCAAATGCCCCAAAGACCCAGTAGCGGCGCCACCAGCCCGAGTACTGCTTGCCACTTCACTCCAAGGAAGATATCAAAGAATCGCTCGTTGCCCCATTGCCAGAAAAAGTAGCGAACATAAAACTTCACCTGCTCGAAGTATGCCTGGAGGACACCAAAGCGCGGGTTCTCATTGTTGCGCCAGTCACTCTCAGTCAGAAACTGGGTCTTGCGCGGCAGCAGTTTCATCGGGTCGTACTGCTCACGTTTCAGCACCGACACGAAATCGCGCCAGCCTGATGGATTGACCTCATTGATTGAAGGATTGTTCGCCGCTCGGACCGGCAGAATGAATTGAACTGTGCTCGCCAGCAGCACCAGCCCCAGCATCAGTCCGACATAACGCAAAATGAGTCGGCCCCGGCTATGCAGCCAATAGAGGTAGGCTGCATAGCCGATGACAAGGATGACGAACCAGACCTTGGACTGTACCCAGCGTTCAATAAACGCAACTGTCGGCGACGCAAGAAACAGCACCGTGTCGTCCATTATCTTGTTGCCAGCCGCCGCGTAGCCAATAACGAATACCATCCCATAGACTCCAAGTGCAACCAGCACCTTCCACCAATGGTCGGCCCGCTCCAGCAGCCGTACTGCAAACCAGGTCGCACCAATCATCAAAGCAACGACAATGAACATCCCTGCCGATAATCCCATCTCAGTGCCGGTGAGAACGACCAGATAGGCGGCAAAAAGCTCAAATATGCGTAGCTGGATTATCGACTCCCGATCCACAACCAGCGCAAACACCAGCACCGCAAACACCGTCATCATCGGCGTGAAGT
>CBFGKH010000006.1:0-187638 GCA_965649295.1 Caldifarciminota bacterium | reverse complement strand
GAGCCGTTTCTCTAGTCGCTCGCGGCGGCGCTGCAGCGATTTGTATATCGCCTCGGGTGACGAGGCAAGCCGACGTTGCAGGGTGGTCAGGGCAAAGCCGACGCGGTTTCCGCGCCGGCCCTCGCCTTCGGCGGCGAGCCGGTCAGCCCGGTTCATCTCGTGGCGCACGTAGTCGGTGACATGGGCGTAGAGCTGAGCCTCGGCGGGTGACAGCTCGTACTTCACGGTGTAGGCCCGACGCTCAGGAAAGAGCGGCGTGCCGTCAAGCTTCACAAGCTGCTCCTTGACCAGCCGACGCATCAGGTCACGCGTGTCGGTGACGTGAACGCCGTCGCGGAACCGGCCCTCGAACCGGTCGGCGTCGAGCAGCGCCATGAATAGCTGAAAGTCTTCTTCCCTGCCACTGTGTGGGGTCGCGGTGAGGAAGAGCAAATGCCGGGTGCGCTCGGGCGAGCCGAGGAGCCGGCCCAGTTTGTAGCGCATCGTTTCCTTGATTTCGTAGCCGTAGTAGTGGGCCGATAACTTGTGTGCCTCATCAATGACGACTAGGTCCCACTCGGTTTGCCGCAACATCTTCTGGATGCGTTCGTTGCGGCTCATATGGTCGAGCCGGCTGATGACCAGCGGCTTCTCCTGGTAGGGATTGCCGGAGGCAGATTCCTCGATGGTCGCGCTGGAGATGATGTCGAACTGGAGGTTGAAACGTTGCAGCAGCTCATCCTGCCACTGGGTGGCGAGGTTGCCCGGACAGCATATCAGGCAGCGTTTGAGGTCGCCGCGAATGATGAGCTCGCGCATCAATAGGCCGGCCATTATCGTCTTGCCGGAACCCGGGTCGTCGGCCAGCAGGAAACGGAGCGGCTGGCGGGGCAACATCTCCTCATAGACGGCAGTTATCTGGTGCGGCAGCGGCTCGACCAGCGAAGTGTGGACGGCAAACAGCGGGTCGAACAGGTGGGCGAGTCTGATGCGGCAGGCCTCGGATACCAGCCGCAGCAGCGCGCCGTCACCATCGAAGCTCCAGGATCGCCCGGGCTGCTCGATTGTTAGCGTGGGTTCGCTTTCTCGATAGAGGAGCAGGTTGCCGAGCGCTCCGGTCTCATCCTTGTACGTCAGTTCTACAACGTCGGAGCCGTGCCAGCGCACGTCAATCACGGTAACTGTGACTCCAGGCAGGACGCCCGTTATCCGTGCGCCGCGTTTGAGGTCTTCTAGTTTTGCCAAGTTTAGCTCGCTTGTGGAAGTGTAGGCAGGACATCTGGGCAGTCAAGACGCCGGCCCAGTAGTGGCGTTAGAGGCTAGCGATGAGAAGCGAGAAGGTAGAGTGTAGAGGACAGAAGGCGCCGGAGGGTGTCACCCCGAGCGGAGTCGAGGGGTCTTTGGGCTGAGGGGCGCGGAGAGAAGGGCCGAGTGTGGAGTGGCGGCGCGGAGGCGAGTGGGGGCGGAGTGTGAGGAGGGGGGCAATGCGCCGAAGGCAGGTGGACATCGTCGGAAGTCGGACTAAAATGCCTTGTTGAGCAATCCGGCGAGCGCAGGCGGTGGACGGCTTATCTTCGGTTTCTACGACAGGGTGGCCGCATCGCTGGACGCAGGTCCGCACACCGACTTCAACCGGCTCGCGGAGCAGATTGCTGAACTGGCGGAAGAGGCTGAAGTCAAGCTGACTGCCAAGCGGCTCAATGTTCTCCGCAACAGCCTGACTTCTAGTAGGGATGGGGCGCCTGCGATCCCACTGGCGAGTGCCCGGGAGCATTTGCCGGCGACAATGTCGTCGAGCGCGCGGTCATGAAGAAAATGACAACTCCACCGCTGAGAGGCTCATCTTTGACACGCTCGCCCGGTGGAGAAGAGCATTCAACCCGCCCCGCCACTGGTCTGGGGTGAATATGAATTCAGCTAGCGATGCTGAAGGAGGAGTCACGTGAACACGAAGCTAGAGGGTTCCAGTCGCATGGTGTGGGCTGCCTACGGCGACACTTTTCATGGCGAGGTCCACCGGTGTATCATGCGCGGCAGTCGCGAGCTAGCTCTCAGCGTAGCGTACCATGGCGATCGCTACGACGTGAAGCTGACGAAGGTCGGAGCTGCGCAGTATGCCGGCTCCTGGGTATGCCTCTCCGACAGAACCACGGGAAACGCCAATTGCACTCTTTACAGGTCTGAGAATGAGGTTCTTCTCTTAGGGGAATGGCTCGAGGATGGAGACTATTATCACTGGTGGGTGCGACTTCGCGAGGTCGCGCACTTCGCCGATGAAGTCATCAGGGAGAGTGGCAACACGAGCGCTGGGGCAGTGCGATCGCGGGCGGCCGCACGTCCGGGCGCGAAGAGCAGGGAGAAGAGGCGTGTCGCTTCCCCGGCTCCCAGCAAGAAGCGCACCTAGATCGGCCCCCGATACCTCCGCCGCATCTGTCCACAGCTCGTTCTCGCTGAGCCCGTAGGCTGTCCGCGGCTCATTTCCGACTGCCCATAGACTTCGGCTCGGGGCGACCGCAAGCGGGCCGGGACTGACCCAGAGCGCCAGGTCGCAGTCTGATGTCCCCAGTCCTGCTGCTCTGGCACTTGGCTCGGGTGTTTTGCACTCACCGGGCTACGTCCGCCTAGACCCTTACTTCGAATACCTCGCGGCAGAGGTGGCGCAGGGCTGCAGGGCTGAGGCCGTAGCTTGTCCAGCGGTTGATGGCGGCGATGCAGAGCAGGGCGAAGTCGTCGTCGGTGTAGCGGGGGCGGAGGCGACCGAGGTGGAGGGCGAAGGTGCGGTAGAGGGCGAGGTGGGTTACCGGTGTCTCGTGGCGGCTGATGACTTCTTTGACCTTTTCGCCCAGCTCTAGCGCAGCCCGAGTCGCAGCGGCGAACTTGGCGACTTGGGCGGCGATTGCCTGGTCGCGGCGGGTGCTGGTCTGGCCGCGGGTTATTGAGCGCAGGTAGCGTCGGCTGGCGCGGACTGTCTTCTGTTCTAGCCACTCTTCACGGCGGTTCATCTTTCCCTCCTAGGTTTGTGCTGAGGCCGGTTCTTTCGCTCTATCGGGTTATACGCGAGAAGGCGAAAGATTGAGCAGGGAAAATGGTGGTCGGGAAGGATGATGAGAGATGAGGACGGGGTTTCTGTGGCTAAGTCCATAATCTACAGCCCGATAGCCCTCTTGGGCCGTCCCTCCACTCTACTGTCTCGGGGATGGTCTCACTAGCTCTTTCTGGGCTGGTCTTAGCTTGAGTTTTGGGGCTGGTGACTGGAGTTGTCACGGGATGGGCTTGCGGTGCTCTCTGAATCCCGCTGTGGCCAAATGCGAGGGTCGGGGCCGCTCTATGGCTCGGGCCGAGAGCGATGGGCTGAGCTGGCGATTGGGTGCGGCTGTCGGTTGGGCTGGCTCCTGGTGCCATTGTTATTGACAGCGATTCAGGACGGCCTAGGCTATTGGTCAGGTGACAAACTGGAGTTGGCATGGATAAGAGCCTGAAGCCGCTGTTGCGGACAGTGATTGACGGTATGGACGCGGACTATGCGGATATCCGGGTCGAAGAGTCGGAGTCGTCAAGGGTAGTCTATCGCGGTCGGGACCTGGACGATATCAGCCGGACGTTTGAGCTGGGCGGCTGTCTGCGGGCGTTTTCGCGGGGCAACTGGCTGGTGGCGACGTTCAATCGGGTTGATGATTCTTTGCGCGAGCTCGGGCGGGACCTCTGTCGCGAGGTGCGGGCGCTGCCGGCGCGGGCGGTGGAGCTGCCCAAGCTCGAACCGCTGGATGAGACGGTTCGGCTCGACCCGAAAGACGATCCGCGCCAAGTGCCGCTTGAAGCCAAGCACGACCTGATTCGCCATTACAACGATATCGTGCTGCAGACGCCGGGCATCGTGACGACTTTGTCGGCGTATGCCGACTTGCACAAGCGGGTCAGTTTTCTTTCTTCCGACAATCGGTTTGTCGAGCAGGAGTTCAGCTATACCGGTTTTGCCTGCTCGGCGACGGCCCGGGACGGCACGAACATTCAGTCTTATAGTGACTCGTTTGGCAAGACCCAGGGGTTTGAGTCGGTGCAGAATCGCGAGCCGCTGGTGGAGCGGATTGCGAAGATTGCGCTCGATTTGCTGCGGGCCGAGCCGGTGCAGGCGGGCAAATACACGGTGATTATTGATCCGCTGCTCGGCGGGGTTTTCTGTCACGAAGCGTTTGGCCATCTGAGCGAGGCCGACCACAT
This sequence comes from Caldifarciminota bacterium, assembly GCA_965649295.1. Taxonomy (GTDB): domain Bacteria; phylum Hydrothermota; class Tepidihabitantia; order Tepidihabitantales; family Tepidihabitantaceae; genus CBFGKH01. The sequence continues at coordinate 183,441 of CBFGKH010000006.1, read as the reverse complement.
CTACAGTAATGAGCGGCTGCGGGAGCTGATGAAGATTGGCACGCAGTATGGCACGGAGGAGCTGACGATTGCCGATGATGCGACGCTGCCGGGCGAGCGGGGCAGCTACCGTTATGACGACGAAGGCGTGCCGGCCCGACGCACCGACCTCATCCGGCAGGGTCGGATTGCCGGGCATCTGCACAACCGCGAGACGGCGCAGCAGATGCAGGAGCCGCTGTCGGGTAATGCCCGGGCAGTGAGCTATCGGTTTGCGCCGATTGTGCGGATGGCGAATACGTTTGTCGAGCCGCGGCAGCACAATATTGAGGAGATGTTTGATGCGACCGAGCACGGGCTCTACGTTGTCGGCTCGCGCGGCGGGATGACCGAGCTGGAGGCGTTCACCTTCTCGTCGCAGTACGCCTATCTGATTGAGGGCGGCCGGAAGACAAAGATGGTGCGGGATGTGACTTTGGCCGGCAATATCTTCGAGACGCTGCGTAACATTGACATGATTGGTGATGATCTGGTGATGTTTGGCGGACTTGGCGGCTGCGGTAAGAACGGCCAAGGCCCGCTGCCAGTGGGGATGGGCGCGCCGCACATCCGCATCAAGAACGTCGTTATCGGTGGGAGGTGAGGAGTGGAAGAACAGTTGCTGGCGCTGGTCGAACCGCGGGTTGAGCAGGCCGAGGTCTATTCGGCCGAGATTGACCAGTTGAAGGTCGAGTTCCGCTCGAACGAGTTTCATACCCAGGACTCGCGTAACACGCGCGGGTTTGGGCTGCGGGTCTTTACTGGTGGCCGCATCGGTTTTGCCGCCGGCACCAATCCGGCTCGGCTGCAGGAGCAGGCTGATGCCGCCGTGGATACGGCAAAGTGGGGCCGGCAGGCGAGTATCAAGCTGCCCGGTGAGGTGCGCTTTCCGGAGGTGAAGCTCTGCGACAACCGGGTGCTCGTCTATTCGGCCGACAAGCTGCGGCAGTGGGGCGCCGAACTGATTGATGCGGTGCGGGCGCGGGTGCCGGACCTCAAGCTTGATGTCACTTTCAGCCGGGCCTACGAGCAGGTGCGGATTCTCAATACTAGCGGGCTAGATGTTCAGTATAGCACCTGCACGTCCGAAGTGATGATTGCCGGGCTACTGGTGCTCGATGGCCTGTACTGGCTTACCGATTTTCAGAACCTGACCGACGGGTCGCAGCCGAATGTGACGGCGATTGCCGACAAGCTCGAACGGCTGGCCAAGCTGGCGCGAACCAAGGCCCAACTGGCGAGCGGTAGCTATCCGGTCATCTTTATGCCCGAATCGCTGCCCAATCTGCTGTTACCGATTAGCCGCGCGGTGTCGGGCACGATGCTCGAAAAGGGGGTCTCGCCGCTTATCGGCAAGGTCGGCCAGCAACTGCTCGACCCGAAGCTGACGATTATTGATAACCCGCTGCGCAATTATGCGCTGGACTCGTCGCCGGTTGACGGCGAGGGGATAGCCCGACGCCGTAACCCGCTGTTTGAGAGGGGCGTGTTCCGCGGCTTTGTCTTTGACCTGGTGACGGCGGCTGCCTGTCGGCAGTTCTCGACCGGTTCAGCCGAGCGCGGTTATGCGTCGCTGCCCTCGCCCGGCCTGACCAATATCGAGGTGCTGCCGGGTCAGGACCGGTTTGAGGCGGTGCTCGGGGATATTGACGAGGGCGTGGTGGTTTATGACTGCGTTGGTGGCGGCCAGTCGAATATCCTTGCTGGCGACGTGACGCTCGGGATTACCGGCGGCTTCAAGGTGGAGAAGGGGCAGCTTGTCGGCCGGCTGAAGGATGTGATGTTTGGCGGCAATGTCTATGAGCTACTGCGGCAGGTGGCGGCAGTCGGCGACCGCCAGCAGGATTTGGGCTCGTTTTTTGCGCCGTTTATCCGGATTGACGGGGTGAAGCTCGCGGCCAAGTAGCGAGGAGGGGCAATGAGGAGTCACGACCAAGCTCGGCCAGAGCAAAGCCGAAGGGGCACGAGGGGACGAGGAGAGAACAAGCTAGCGAGCGAGACCGGCGGTGCCGGGCTACGGGAGCTCGGCCCGGACGAGCTTTACTGGCGCTGCGATACTAGCGACTGGAAGTTTGCGACGACCGACGACATCAAGCTGGCCCAAACGATTGTCGGTCAGCAGCGGGCAGTCAATGCCCTGATGCTGGGGCTGGAGATAAACTCGGTTGGTTACAACGTCTTTGTTTCTGGGCCGGTTGGGACTGGTCGGACAACGACGGTGCGGCAACTATTGGAGAGCACCCGCACCCGGCCAGTCGAGCTTGACGACAAGCTCTATGTTGCCAACTTCCGCGACCCGGACTCGCCGTGTCTATTGCGGCTGCGGCCCGGCGCTGGCCGCCGGTTCAAGCAGACGATGGATGAGTTTATTGAGTATTTAGTCAAGTCGGTGCCCTTGGCGTATGAGAGCGAGGCCTATCAGCGGCAGCGGCAGGAGGTGATTGACGGGTTCAAGGAGCGGGGCGGGGCCCGGGTGCGCGAGTTTGAGAAAAAGATTGCGGCAGCCGGGTTTGCCCTGGTGCAGACCGCGCCGTTTCTGCGGCCGGACCTGGCGCCGATTGTTGACAAGCAGCCGGTCCGAATTGACGACCTGCCCCGGCTGGTCGAGGAAGGCAAGCTCACAGCCGAGCGGGCCGCCGAGATTCGGGCCGCCTATGCCGAACTGTCGAGCGAGCTGGGGGTAATCTTCAAGGAGATTCGGGAGTATGAGAAGCTGGCCCGGGAGACGCTCGTTGGACTTGACCGTGAGGCGATTCAGCCGCTGCTGGATGAGCGGATTGGCGACATTACCGAGAAGTTTGACCCCGAGTGTGCGCCGAGCAAGCCGGGCTGTGTCCGGGCCTGGCTTGGGGATGTCCGCAACGCGGTGCTGGAGCGGCTCGAACTCTTTCGCCAGAAGCCGGCAGACCAGCCGGCCAATGTTGACCCCTATCTTGAGTTTCGGGTCAATGTGCTGGTTGACAATGCCGGCGCTGACCGGGTACCGGTAATCTTTGAGACCAATCCGAGCTATAAGAATATCTTTGGCTGGATTGATCGGGTCTGGGACCGGGCTGGGCAGTGGCGGGTTGACTTCACCCGCATCAAGGCCGGCTCGCTACTGCGGGCCGACGGCGGCTTTCTTGTCATCAATGCGATTGACGCCCTGCTCGAACCCGGGGTCTGGCCGACGCTCAAACGCACCCTGCGCAATCGGCAGCTCGACATTGCGGCCCAGGATTCCTACTCGCTGCTCTTTGGCTCGGCCACACTCAAACCCGAGCCCGTGCCAATCAATGTCAAGGTGATAATGATTGGCGACCCCGAGGTCTATGCCCTGCTTTCGGCCTACGACGAGGACTTTCGCAAGATTTTCAAGGTGCGGGCCGACTTTGACTGGGAGATGGCGCAGAACGCAGCCGCAGTCGCCGAGTACACCCAGGTAATCAAGAGCCTCGGCGTCAAGGAGGGGCTGCGGCCGCTGGACCGGAGCGGAGTGCAGGCAGTGGTCGAATACGGGGCGCGGCTGGCTGGCCGCCAGGACAAGCTCTCCACCCGCTTCAACATCATCAACGAGGTGCTGATGGAGGCTGACTACTGGGCCGGCAAGGCCAAAGCCAAGACGACAACCGCCGAGCACGTCCGGCAGGCGATTGCGGCCCGGCGCGAGCGGGCCCGGCTGATTGAGGAGAAACTGCAGGAAGCGATTGACCAAGGCCAGATTTTCATTGACACGACTGGCGCCCGGGTTGGCCAGGTCAATGGGCTGGCGGTCTATGCGACCGGCGAGTATGCCTTTGGCAAGCCGGCCCGGATTACCGCCAAGACCGGCGTCGGTTCGGCCGGCATCATCAACATTGAACGCGAGGCCCAGCTCTCCGGCCCGACCCATGACAAGGGCGTCTTCATTCTCACCGGCTATCTGCGCCAGAAGTATGCGCGGCGGCAGCCACTCGTGCTTTCGGCCTCAATCTGCTTTGAGCAGTCCTACGGCCAGATTGACGGCGACTCAGCCAGCTCCACCGAAGTCTATGCCCTACTTTCGGACCTTGCTGGCCTGCCCTTGCGGCAGGACATTGCGGTCACCGGCTCGGTCAATCAGCAGGGCGAGATTCAGCCAATTGGCGGGGTCAACCAGAAGATTGAAGGCTTCTTTGCCACCTGCCAGGCGCGTGGACTGACCGGCACTCAGGGCGTGATGATTCCCGAGGCGAATCGGCGCGACCTGGTGCTGCGCGAAGAAGTGGTCGAGGCGGTGCGGCAAGGCAAGTTCCATATCTGGACCGTAAGGACGATTGACGACGGAATTGAGCTTTTGACCGGTAAGCCAGCCGGCAAGCCTGATGCCCGGGGCAACTACCCGCCCGACTCGGTCAATGGTCTGGTGCAGCGGCGACTGGCCGAGCTGGCTCGGCTTTACCACCAAGCTGAAGAGAAACGAAAAGCGAACAATCGGCGCCGCCCGACAAAGCCGCGGCCGCCAGAACGACGGGTTCGCCGGTGGGCTCGTTAGCGTGCGGCTGCTGCCAGTGCCGATTGTGGCAAAGAGTAGTTGGGGACTCAAACCAAGGAGGTAGCCTTGTCCAAGACACTGTTATCACTCGCGCTCGTCGTTGCCATAGCGGCGGCGCTCGGGCCGGATGCGACCGAGCCATTTAGCACCGCCATCCCGGCCAAGCCGACAACACCACGACCGACCGATGACTCAATGTGGGTCAAGCTCGACTCGCTACCGAGCCAGACACTCTATCAATGCATCTACGTTCGCAACGACACCGTCTTCTGCGCGCTCCAGGACAGTGCGGTCCACTACCGGAACCGGCTGACCGGCGCACTCATCGGTTCATTTCCGACCCGGGGCAGCGATCCCGTCATCGCCATCTGCGCCTTTGCAGACTCAATCTGCGTGTCGCGGCTCGGTTCACCCGAGTACTGTGAGGTCTATACCCTCGGCGGGACTTTTGTCCGCCAGTTCGCTCCGACCGGTGGTCGGCAGGTGCGCGGCCTCGACTGGGACGGTAGCAAGTTCTGGGCCACGACATTCTCGGCCCCCAACAACCTGACCATCTACACGATGGACCAAAACGGCAACGTCCTCCGCTCACTCACCCAGTCGGGCGGAGTGGTGCTGCCGACAACCGCCCGCGACCTCGTGCTCGACCGGACGTACCCAAACCGGCTCTGGTCAATGCCGCACTCATCAAGCGGGACCTATCTCGTAATGTACTGCCGCTTCGACACAGTCGCCAACACCTGGACCCCAACCGACACCTTCCCCACTGGCCTGCCGAGCTACCTCTCGGGCATCGGCTTCCAAGCAGACCCGGTAATCGGCGGCTGCGTCTATGCCAGTTGCTTCTACGGCAACTGGATCTGGCGGTTCCGGGTGCACGAGCCGCTCACCGGCTTCCTCAACCCCGACTCGCTCTACTTCAAAAACTACGACGTCACCAACATCCTCTACGGCTGCCCCAAAAGTCAAGTGCCCAACCCGGCACCCGGCAACTGCCGGCCACCCTTCAACTTCCAGAGCGGCCAATCGCGCGTCGGCGCCGACCCGGCCGGCCAATACATCTACGAAGTCAGCACCGGCACCACCCTGCGCCGCCACCGGACTGCCGACGGCACATACACCGACTTCACCCTAGCCAATCCGGCCAACACCGCCGTGCGCACCGACGGCCAGTTCCTCTATGTGCCCTTTGGCAACAGAGTCTATAAGTATGACCTGACTGGTAACTTCATCAATCTGACGACGATAAACATCTCACCTCACCCCTACAATTTCTCCTTGGCCCGTGACACCATCTGGTGCGGGACCAGCTCGCTCCTCTACGGCTATGCCTGCTCCCGCTTCAATGGCGGCACAATCACCCACGACGCCACCTGGGACATTGGCGGCGGCACTGGTGACCCAGCATTTGTCGCCTGGGACGGCAGCCAGTACTACGTTGCCCACAGCGGCTACTCCACCAACACCTTCAAAGTATTCAGTCCAGCCCGCACCCTCATCGCCTCCGGCACCATCGCCCTAGACCCGCGCGGCCTCATGTGCGTTGTTCCGTCGTCGCGGCTGCGGCTACTGGTGCTTTACTCCGACGACGGGCTGCCCGACAGCCTGGGCGCGGCGCTCACTGCGCTGGGCGATTCGGTCGAATACCGTTCGGTCCAGTCGGCAACCCCGACCCTGGCCGAGCTACTGCCCTACGACGGGGTCATCGCCTTCTCCAACTACGCCTTTGCCGACCCGGTTGCGCTGGGCAACGTCCTCGCCGACTATGTTGATGCCGGCAAAGGGGTGGTGCTCACGAACTTCTCATTTGCGAGCGGCTGGCAGTTGGCAGGCAGGATAATGACCGGCGCCTACGGAACCTTGGTTCCCGGCGGCCTTAGCTTCAACAACCGGTTGCTCGGTTGGTATAACTCCAGCCATCCGGTAATGACCGGTGTCAGCACCGTTGGCGACTACTACATCTGCGATGTTGGGCTGGCCAGCGGCGCCGACTCAGTTGCCAAATGGGACGACGGCGAATACTACGTTGCCGCGAGCGCCAACCGTCGCGTCGTGGGCATCAACTCCTACCCGGGCGTCAACGGCAACAGTCGGCGTAGTGGTGGCTGGGCGAGGGTGATTCACAATGCCGCGGTCTGGACTAGTGGTGGCGGCACCGGCGTTGTCGCCGACCCAATGCCAGAACCAGCGCCGCGCGTCGCGCTTGGGGTTGGGCCGAACCCAGCCCGGCGGACAGCGACGGTCACCTTCTCGGTGCCCACCCAAAGCACAGTCAAGCTCAGCCTCTACGACCAGGCCGGCCGACTCGTCCAGCGGGGGCCAGCAATCGCTGCCACTACCGGCACGTGGAATCTGGACCTGGCCGGATTGGCGCCGGGTGTTTACTTTTGCCGGCTGACCGCAGGCAGTTATACCCTAAACCGCAAGCTGGTGGTACAGCGTTAGGGCTGACCCGGACTGCTTTCTAGCGGCGGCCGCCGCGCCGCGCGTTGTTTTTGGCTGGGCCGTGACCGAGCCAATTGGATAGGTAGTGTTCGGAAATGCTTGGGCCGCGAGTTTCGCTCGCGGCCCAGCGAATCAGGACTGAGCAGCTAGTGACTATTTGACCGTGGCTGACTTCAGTTCAACGACGGTGTTGTAGGTTACGCCACCGCCGGTGTAGGTCATGGCGTACTTGACAAGCCCGGTCTTGTTGGCATACCAGGCCTTGCCGGTTGTGACACCGGTTACTGATGTCTCCAGGCGCCAGGCTTTTTTGTAGGTGCCGGCGGGAACAGTCACGTCTTCCTGCTCAACTACGGTGGTTGTTGCGCCGGCCTGGGTCCAGGTCTTGCCGGCTTCGAGCGGCAGACGGATTACCGTCTCGCCGGCGGTTGCGGCTTTGTCGGGATAGACCACGATGCTTGAGTCGGTCTCGTGGTAGTAGCTTGTATCAACGACGGTTATGGTGGTGTCCGGCATCGCCATATCCTGAGTGATTGTCGTTATGACTTCGACTACCTGGAGTCCAGAGTTGAGGGTGTCGGACTTTGTAATCTGGACCCGCTGGTCGAGCTTGACCATCGTGTCGGTTGAAGCCAGCGACGTGGTCATCGTCGTGTAGCCGGTGTAGTTCCAGACACTACCGACAGTCAGCGGGTAGTAGTCTGGTGTTGTGTCGCAGCCGACGAGCACGAGGCCGGCCAGCAGCGGCAGGACGAGCAGCAGTTTTTTCATCTAGGTCCTCCTTGGTGTGGGGCAAAGATAGCGCTGCGGTCTGGTTTTGTCAAACGGCAGTGGCTGGTGCTTGCGTTGTGGTCTGGCCCGGGTAGAGTATGGCTAGGCCAAGGAGGCTTTATGTTTGGACTACTGGTAGTCGTCGCGATTGCCGCGGTGGTGGCCGATTGGGTGATTGCCGGCTCGCTGACGAATAGTTATCTGACCTGGTATTATGTCGAGATGTTGAAGAAGGTGGCGGAGAGTCAGAATAACACGTTTGTTATCACGCCGTTTGATCAGAAGCTTGTGCCGATGTTGAACGTTCGCTAGCCGTGACGACTGCGATTTCTCATTGCTATGAGCCGGGCAACCGGGGTGAGGGGGTGTTGGTCGTCTATACCGGGGGCACGATCGGTTCGATGCCGCGTGACCCCCAGGACCCGAAGAGTCCGCTGGCGGTGGTGAGCTGGGCCGAGTATCGTCGCCGTACTAGTTCGCTGAATGAACGGCTGGCTGACGGCTCGCCGAATGCCCGCTATATCGGGTTCAATGTGGATGGCTGCAGCCTGACGCCGCTCGATTCGGCGAATATCGGGCCAGAGTATTGGCGCGAGTTGGCGGCGGTGATTGCCGAGAATCATGACCGCTACGAGGGGTTTGTGGTGTTGCACGGCACTGACACGATGGTTTATACCGCCTCGGCGCTGAGTTTTATGCTCCAAAACCTGAGTAAGCCGGTCGTTTTGACCGGCGCCCAGCTTTCGCATCTGCACAATGTCCGTAACGACGCGTTGCAGAATCTGTTGACAGCGCTGCTGATTGCTAATCCGGCCCATTCGGGGCTGCCGGTCGTGCCCGAGGTGAGTATCTTTTTTGGTGATGTGCTGCTGCGGGGCAATCGCAGTCGCAAGGTTAGTGCTTCTGGTTTTCGGGCCTTTGCTTCGCCGAACTACCCACCGCTGGGCCGGGCAGGTGAGAGTATTGTTATTGATCGGCGGGTGCTGCGGCCAATTTCCGGCAAACGGTTGCGGCTGCGCACCGGGCTGGAGACGAATGTCGTTGCGGTCAGTTTCTTTCCTGGTATCCAGCAAGGGTCGCTGCTGCCGCACATTCTTGGTGATGAGAGTCTGGCGGGAATCGTGCTTTTGGCCTATGGGGCAGGTACGGTGCCAAGCGATGAGCGGATGCTCGGGGCGATTGCGGCGGCAGTCAGGCGGGGAGTGGTGGCGGTGGCGGTGACTCAGTGTGGTGGCGGCCGGGTTGAGCTGGAGCGTTATGAGACAAGTTGCCGGTTGCTCGAAGCCGGGGTTATTTCGGGCGCGGATATGACGCCGGAGGCAGCGCTGGTGAAGCTGATGGTGCTTTTGGGTGACCCAAGTCGGGAGCGGGCGAGTGTCGGCCAGCTGTTCCAGCAGGACTGGGCCGGCGAGATTACCGTCTAGCGGACGATCAGCTTGGCTCGGGCCGCGCCTGGTTCTGCTAACAGCAGATAGACACCCGGTTGAAGGCCGGTGAGCTGAGCCTGGCCTTGTTGCAGTTCGAGCCTTCGCACCAGTCGGCCAAGAGCATCGTAGACCGCGACGCGCCGGGCTTGGGCAGTGCGGATGAGGGCCGGGCCGGCGGTGGGATTGGGCAGGACCCTGATGCTGCTGGCTAGCTCGGCTGCTAAGGGTTCCTCGGCAACACCAGGGAATGGCCCGAACTTGCCCCAGATGCGGGCGACGCCGATGTGGCGGCCGCGGTATTCCTCAGCCCAGCCAGTGTAGCAGAGCAAGACCTGGCCACGGCTGCGGGCAGCAAAGCCCGGGTAGTAGGCCTGACCCCAGCGGATAATCGTGAAGGTGTCAATAACCGCGCCGCTGGGCTGCAATCGGGCACCGCGAATCAGGCCCCGGCGACCCCAGCCGAGCACCCATTCGGTGCCGTTCCAGACAAGGCTCGTTGCCCGGGTCAGGAAGTCGGCGCCAGAGCTGACGGGGATGCCGTTGGGTTCCAGAACAGTGCCAGTGGGCGAGACGCGGGCCGCATAGATAGCTGTATCCTGCTGGGAGCGGCGGTCGGTCCAGGCGACCAGATAGTTGGTGCCGTCGAAGCAAACAGCCGGGCAATACTGGTAGAAAAGGGCTTGACTGACCGGGAAGCCGGCCGAGTCGAGCGCGGTGCCGTTCGGGCCGATGCGGGTGGCATAGACGTCAGAGAAGTTGCGGTCGTGACCGTCGGTCCAGCATAGTAGCCAGTTGGTGCCGTCCGAGCCGATACTGCAATAAGAGCGGGCGACGGTGATGGTGTCGTAGGGAACGAGGATGCCGCCGGAGTCGAGAACGGTCAGGTCGGGCCGCACCCGGCCGTAGCGGATATTGGGCGGGCCGCCAGTGGCGTAGTCACCCCAGGCGATAAGATAGTTAGTGCCGTTGTAGGCGACTGCTGGTCGCAGATAGTCGCCGGCAGTTCGGAACAGCTCTTGGCCGTCAGGGTCAAGCACCGTGCCGGCCCGCGAGACCCGGGCAGCGTAGATGGCTGAGCCAGCGGTTCGGCTGTCCTGCCAGACGACAAGCCAGTTGGTGCCGTCAAAGGCGACCTGGGCCTCGCCTTGGTAGCCGCGGCGGGTGACAATCGGAAAGGCGGTCGGCTCCAGTTGCCGGCCGAGCGAGTCAAGCCTGATGCCGTAGATGTCGGAGTCCTCACCGTCGGAACGATAGTCCTGCCAGACAACCAGGTAATTCGTGCCGTCCGATGCCGCGGCCGGAATGCCCTGGGCATTGGCGCCCCAGGAGATGCGGATGCCGGCCGAGTCAAGAGGCAAGCCACCGGTTGTGACGCGCGAGCCGTAGATTGCCACCGCATAGGACGGGCTGCGCATGTCGGACCAGAGGACAAGATAGCTGCTGCCGGAAAAGGCCAGGGCCGGAAACTCCTGGACGTTCGGGGCACGGCCAACCTCAATCGCCACGGTGTCAATCAGTTCGCCCTGAGCTGTGACCCGTGAGGCACAGACATCGGAGCCGCTCATCGGTCGGCTCATCCAGGCGATGAGGAAGTTAGTGCCGTCAAAGTCAATTGCCGGGCCCCATTCACCGGTGGTGCTCATCGCCAGCACCAAGCCGGCGGAGTCGAGCACAGCGCCGGCGGGTGTGACCCTGGTGCCGCGAAGACGGTTCACCTGGGCAGCCGAGTCATACCGCGCCCAGGCAACCAGAAAGTTGCCGCCGCCGAACGCGACTGCCGGGCCAATCTGCTGCGAGTTGTTGTCGGTGAGCCGGATACCGTAGATGTCAAGGAGGACGCCGGAGCGGGTGACGCGGCCGGCAAACGGTGCTGGCCGGCCAGTGCGCTGGTCCTGCCAGGCCACGCAGAAGATAGTGTCGCCGTAGGCCACGCGGGGTCGGGTTTGGTCGCGGAGCCAGTTGGCGACGACAAACTCCGGTCCGACAGTGCCGGCAGGTGTTACCAGCCGGCCATAGATGTCGCTGCCGGTTGTTGCCGTGTTGCGGTCGTCTTCCCAGACAACGAGGAAGCTACCACCGCCAAAACTGACGGCCGGAAATGACTGTGAGCTGGTCGGATTCTCGACAATCGGGAAGCCGCCGCCAGTGTCAACCACCGCGCCGGTTGGGCTGATTCGGGCCCCATAGATGTCGTACTGATTGGTGCCGGTTGCCTTTTCCCAGACGACGAGGAAGTTGGTGCCGTCAAAGGCGACTGCCGGGTTGGTGGCACCATTGGCGAGGAAGATGGGCGCCGAGTCAAGGAGCCCGCCCCCCGGCGTGACGCGGGCAGCATAGACCGTGCCGGTTGCTGACCGAACATTGTCGTGCCAGACCGCTAGCCAGTTGCCGCCACCCCAGGCAACTGCTGGCATTGTGCCCTGGCCTGGTGCCCAGACAACGGCGGTGTCAACCAAGAACTCGCCAAACCAGTTTCCGTCAGCGGCAGAGAAACGCGGCGGATGGCTGGGGCTTGGTTTTCCCCATAGGTCAATATCAGTGCCAGCAAAGGCACTGGCAGCGAGCAGACCGCAGATGGCAACTAAGAACCCTTTGGACATCGCACTCCCTTCACGGCGCCCGGCCGGCACCGCAGCTCAACAATAGCCAACAGTATAGTTTCTCCTGGCCGGGAAGGAAGTCAAGTCACGACCGGATTCGCTGCCCCGGGCTAGGGCGCCGAATCGGCCCCAGTTCCGAACCGCTCGCGCCAGTACTTGTGGCCAGCCGGTGTCAGTCGCGACCTGCTCCAGCGAATAGTCGTGTCCAGCCGGACGGTTGTCCGACGGACACCAGCAAGAGCAGTGATGGCGGCGAGCGCCTGCTGGCCGAGCTGTCCTCGTCGCGGACAATGGGGCACGGTCAGCACCAGCACGACGTTGACATTGCCGTTCCCGTCAACGCTAATGCTCTCGGGCAGACCAAGGTCAACAATGCTTATCCCTAGCTCGGGGTCGGAGACGCGGGCTAGGGCGGCGAGCACAGTTGCAGAATCGGGTGGGGTGGCTCCCGGAGCCGGAACCGCGGAATCGGTATAGCGGCAGTTGTCAGCCGGTGGTGCTTGGTTGTGACCGCGCCGCGGCAACGAGCGAAGAATCAGTGCTAGGCCCAAACCGAAGAGAAGAATGGCAGTAGTAGTTCGAACTAGGAACGAGCGCGGTCTTGGCACAAGCGATTTTAGTCCAGCGGTTTGGCCCAAGCAAGGTGCTGCAACTCTGTCCTAACCGTTGACAGCTTGGGAATCTGGGCATATGTTAGGGCGGTGTTAAGCAGACTGGTTCCCCTACTGTTGCTAATTGCCACTATCGGTCAGGCGGCGACGATTAGCTTTGGCCAGCTTGACGGTGAGGATGTTTCCGGCAACCGCCAAGTGGGAGAGGCGGGGTTGGGGCTGGCGCGGCCGCTGACGGTGCAGGTTACCCGCAACGGCGTGCCGCTGGTTGGTGTGCCGGTCCGCTTCAGCGTGCTGTCCCAGCCGCTTGATAACTACTACGGTAAAACGCCAGCCCGGCTTGCTGATACCTTGGTGCTGACCGATCGGCTCGGATTTGCGCGCACCCGGCTTTCGCTCGGGGCCACGGCTGGCGACTACCGGATTCGGGCGGCCACGGCTGAGGACGAGGTCGTCTTTGACATCGTGGCCCTGCGGCGGCGCTGGTATCTGCTGACGATTGTCGAGATGCTCGGGGGGCTGACACTATTCCTGTTCGGTCTCTACTATGGGTCGAAAGGGCTGCGCCGGCTCGCTGGCAACCGGGTGCGCGAGCTACTTTTCTCGCTCACCGCCAATCGTATCCTTGGCGCGCTGTCTGGCATCGGGGTGACAGTCATCTTTCAATCGTCATCGGCAACCATCACTCTGCTCGTGGGAATGGCCCGAGCCGGGCTGCTCTCGCTTGGCCAGTCATTGGGAGTGATTCTTGGCGCCGATATCGGTACAACCGTGACAGTGCAGATTCTCGCGTTCCGGCTCTTCGACTATGCCATCATCGTGGCGGTGCTGGGATTTGTGCTGATGAACTCGTGGCGGCGGCTGCGCAACATCGGCCAGGCGGTTTTCGGGTTCGGACTGGTCTTCTGGTCGCTCAAGGTAGTGCTGACGGCTGCTGACCCGCTGCGCTATGTGCCCCAGGTGGCCAGCGTTGTGGCCGCGGTCGGCAGGGTGCCGTGGCTGGCCCTGCTTTTCGCGGTCCTCTTTACCGGGTTGATTAGGTCGTCGGCAGCAACGATTGGCATTATCGTCGGACTTTCGTTTGCCGGGCTAGTTGACCTGAAGACGGCAGTGCCGTTCATTCTCGGCGCCAATGTCGGCACCTGTTTCAATGCGATTCTTGCGAGCTGGCGCGGCGGTATCGAGGCAAAGCGGATTGCTGCCGGCCATCTTCTCTTCAAGCTTGTCACGGTCGGGCTGGTGATGCCGTTTCTACCGTTTCTGGTCAGGCTGTTCAGCCTGACTGCGAGTGCCGTCCCCCGGCAGATTGCCAATGCCCATACTCTCATCAATGTGATGGCGGCAGTCGTCTTTCTGCCGCTCCTCGGCGGCTATGAGCGACTGCTGCGCCGGCTGGTGCCGGATCGGGCCAGCCAGGCCCTGGGGCCACGCTATCTTGACCTGACTGCACTCGAAGCACCCGAAGTCGCAGTGGCCCAAGCCTGCCGGGAGGTGTTGCGGATGGGCGACAGGGTGCTGGAGCTGTATCGGGCAGCGCTGCCGGTATTCCTCAATAATGACAAAGAGGGACGGCGCCGGATTGTTGCTGGTGACGACGAGGTTGACCGGCTTGAGGGGGCGATAACCGGATTTCTTGCCCGGGTTTCACAAGAGGAGCTGTCACCAGCGCTGTCGCGGCGCACCGTTGCTCTCTTTTATGTGACCGACGAGCTGGAGCACATCGCCGATGTTGTTTCCAAGAATATCATGGCCCATTGTCGGAAGAAGATGGAGGAAGGCCTGGCATTCTCGGCCGAGGGGCTAGCCGAGATAGGCCAGTTCCACGCCGAGGTAGAACAGAGCCTGACGCAGGCAATTGCCGCGCTTGCCACCTGGGACCGCAAGCTGGCTATCGGACTGGTCGAGCGCCGGGCCTGGGGTGTCGAGCGTCGCCGCGAGCTGCACGACCGGCATCTGGGGCGGCTCAGTCAAGGGCTGAAGGAGACGATGGACACATCGTCGGTGCATCTTGACATGATTGCCGATATTGAGCGCATCAACTTCCACTGTTCCCAAATCGGCCAGGCCGTGCTCAACGCGCTTGGCGGCTCGGGGCCAACCACCAAGGACACCAAGGCCGAACAGGCGAAGTCAGCAGTTAGCAGCTAGCCCGCCGGCAATCGCCAGTTGGGTAGCGCCGCTACCAGCGGCCGTGGTGGACGCGCGACGCGTCGTACTGGGTGCGCGGTGCAGGCAGTTCGGCCGGCACGCCAACCGCAATGAGTGAGAGAATCCCGAACTGCTCGGGTATCGAGAGGAACTTCCGCACCGCCGCGACGCGCTCGGCTCGCGGATGCATCCCCAGCCAGCAGGTGCCAAGCCCGAGCATTGCCGCAGCAATCAGGATATTCTCAGTCGCGGCAGAGCAGTCCTGAATCCAGAAGTCAGGGCTAGCGGTTGTGTCGCCACAGACCGCGATTGCGGCGCCGGCAGCGGCGAGCATCTTACCGTAGGGATGGATTTCGGCCAGTTGCTCTAGTTGCCGGCGGTCGGTCACAACCACAAAGTGCCACGGCTGCAGATTGCGGGCGCTGGGCGCAGCCATTCCGGCCTCAAGCAACGCCTGCAGGTCGGCCGCGGCAATCGTCGCGCCAGTGAACGCCCGCACACTCCGTCGGCGAAAGATAGCGGTCAAACGACTGTCCATTTTTCTTCCTCCTAGTTAGCAGTCCTGCCGAGCTGGATGAGGATGAGAGCGCAGACAGCGAGGCCAATGCCAAGCCAGCTTCGCACGCCAACTTTCTCTTTCCAGACCAAGACCCCGGCCAGGGCCAGAAGGCCGACCTCGCCGGCAGCAATGACCGGATAGACCACAACGCCGGGCAAGACGGTTAGGGCCATGACGAGAAACAGGTAGTTGCCAAGGTTGGCAGCGCCGAGCAGGGCTCCCCAGTTGAGTGATTGCTCATTAGTCCGCGGTCGGCGCAGGTAGTAGATGATGGTGGTGATGAAGAAGGCGGCGATGAAGATGACGGTCTGGAACGGCAGGGTCTCGCTTTCGGGTAGTCCCTTGCGGAAGATTTGGGCCGGAACCATTACCAGGCCGTCAATGAGAAAGAGACTGGCTAGCCAGAATGGTGCTTTGGGTCCATGCCCGGGGTTCGGGTCACGCGGCTGGGTCTGGTGGAGCGTGTCACTGAGGACCAGGCTGAGGGCGACTAGGGCAGTGGTGACACCAATGAGCTGGATGGCAGTTGGCTTTTCGTGCCAGATGAGGATTGAGGCAATGACCGGAATGACGATGGCGGTGCGCATGGCAACCACTGACAGGGCCAGACCGGCCGTGCGAATGGTCTGGGCCCAGCAGAGCATGCCGGCAACGAAGATAGCGCCGGTGAAGATGGCAAGGAGGGCGGTGGGTAGCGAGATGTGCTGCTGGCCAGCGGCAAGGCAGCCGAGAAAGGCTAAGCCAGCCGCAGCCGCGTAGTTGATGCGGATGACCGGTAGCCGGGCCAGGCCCTGTTTGTCGGTCCGTTTGAGAATCAGGCCCATGCCGACCGCTGATGCGACCTTGAGCAGTAGGTAGAGCACAGCAGAGTATCGGTCTGACCAGTAGATAATCAAGCGCGAACAGGGATAGTCGGTGGTGGTCGGGCTGAACCGTCCTGCCGCCAACTGTAGTCTAAGCGGGTGAAGGCAAAGATAAACCAAAAGGAGGTGGTGTTATGGCTCGAAATCTAATGACTTGGGATCCTTTCCGCGAGATGGCCTCAATGCGGGAAGATATGGAAAGATTCTTCGACTCGATGCTCGGCCGTTATCCCCGGGAGCGGGCCGAAGGCTTCTGGGCACCGGCCGTAGACGTCGAGGAGACGAACGATGCGATGATTCTCCGGGCCGAGATCCCGGGCATGAAGAAGGAAGATATCAAGGTCACAGTCGCCGACGACACGGTGACAATCTCCGGTGAGCGGCGACATGAGGCCGAACAGAAGAACAAGACCTTCCACCGGATCGAGCGCGCCTATGGTTCGTTCCAGCGGACGATTGTGATGCCAGTGAGCATCCAAGGGGACAAAGCTACGGCCAGCTATAAGGCCGGCGTGCTCGAACTGGTCCTGCCCAAGGCTGAGAAAGTCAAGGCTCGGGAAATCACCATCGAAAGCAAGGACTAATCCTGACCGAACAGTTGTCGCGACCCGCCGGCTGGCGGGTCGCGACATTTTCGGGCGGGTGCCGATTAGTGCTCGATTACCAGTTTGCGGGTGAACCGGCTGCTGCCGAGATCGATGCGGAGGAGATAGACACCGCTCGGCAGGGAACGCAGGTCGAGTTGAGCGGACGAGCGTGTAAGCGGCCGAGTGAGGACGCGGCGACCAAGCGGATCGAAGACAGAGAGCGTAGCACGGTCATAGAGCGGGCCGGTGGTCAGGCAGAGGAAGCCAGTGCGCAGCGGATTGGGGGTAATCGTCAACTGATAGTCGCCAGCCAAATAGCTGGTGGCAATGCCGTCGCGCTGGGGCGATAGCGAGTAGGCGGTTGGCCAGTCTTTCCAGCGCCAGCATTCGTTGGTCTTGTTGCCCTTGAGGGCAAAGATAACGCCTGGCTCGTAGCTGGTGATATCGGCACCGGACTTGACCTTCCGCTTGCGTTGGGTGAGCCGGCCCCATTGCGGCATTGTGTCAAGTTCCTGCCAGGAGTCATGGGCTGGGAAGTAGCGGTAGTACTCCTGGGTGTTGTTGCCCTTGAGCGCATAGATGATGCCGTTGGACCAGGCGGCGCAGCCGCCGTCTTTGGACTGGCGGGTGCGGTTGAAGACACGGGAGACGAACGGCATGCCCCGCAAGGTATCGGCACTCCAGGCGCGGGTGGCGACGTCGTAACGGTAGAGCCGGTGGAACTTGGCCTGATGGACATAGAGCACACCGGTGCCGTCGCCGACAAGGAATGAACCTTTGTCGTACTTAGGGCTGGCCCGGTCCGGAGCCCGGGTTTCGGTCTGCCACTCGCCGCTTACGGTGTTGTAGCGGTAGAACTCGTTGCGGTAGCCTTTGAGGAGATAGACATAGCCGGTGTCACCGTAGTTCACATAGGCGAGGTCGGCGCCAGCCTTGATCTTGTGGTTGCCGGGCGGGACCTCGCGCAATGCCTGCCAGCTATCAGTGGTCACGTCGTAGCGGTAGAACTCAAGGCTGTTGTTGCCCTTGACCGCATAGATGTAGCGGCCACCGTCAGCAATCGCCGCACCGCCCTTGCCGGGCAGCCGGCTGCTGGAAGAACCGAAATCGGCCTTGCGGGTCCAGCTATCGGCAATCGGGTCGTAGGCATAGAAGTCACGCACCTTATTGCCCTTGATTGCGTAGAGCAGGCCATTGGCAGCCGGGCCTGCAATCCAGCCACCGTCCTTGACCTGCCGGTTGGAGGGTGGAGCCGGCAGGTTACTCACCTCCTGCCAGCCACTCGGCCAGTTGGTGCGAGCAACAACGGTAAACGGCCGGCTCAGGGTGTCGTTGGCAGGATTCTCGTCACCGGCGAGCGCCACTGAGCAGCGACCAACGTAGCTGCCGACAGGGTGGGGGCCGGGCCAGCCGTCAAAGCTGATTTCGGTTGATTCACCCGGCGCGAGCCCGACAATCGCGGCGGTGGCTGAATATACAGTTTCGCTGGCGTGGGTTATGGTGAAGAATGCGTCGCCATCAGCAGTCAGCTCGCCAGGATTGTAAATCCAGACGGTTGGCACAACGGTGGTACCAGTGTCAATCGTTCCGGCTGGCGACCAAATTCGCTGGACACCAATGTCAGTGCTGCCGGCAACAACGTCGAAGTAGGTGCTGTCGGTATCGTTCTCGGGATGCATGTCATCGCCATAGACGGTTCTGGCGACAGCCTGGAATCGGCCAAGATTGGTCGCTGGCCAGTCGGGTTCAAGCGGCAGGTTATCCAGACCGGCAACCGGGACCGCGACATCTCGCGCCTGGGCGGTATGCAGGACCGTCCCAAACTCGTCCTTGATCACCAGTTCGGCGTTGGCCAGGGCTGGCTGGTTGCCGTAGTTTGTAATGGCAATGCGGGGAGTTATGACTGTGCCGCGACGGACGTTGCCAGCCGGTGCCAGTATTGAGCCGACGCCGATGTCGCGGACAGCTACCGTGACCGAGGAACGAATCGTGTCATTGCCGGGGTTGGCGTCGCCAGCAAGGAGAGTGACAAGCTCAATCGGCCAAGTCCCGCGCTGCGGCTGCCAGGAGTGGAATCCGATACGGGCAGTCTCGCCGGGCGCAAGGTTGTCGAGGTGATAGAGGTCGGACCACGCGCCGATGGTCAGTCTGACATCAAACGGGCCGGATGGGTTGGGGCCGACGTTCTCAACCGTCACATTCGGTAGCAGCGGCGGGCCAGAGTCAATTTCGGCTGCCGGCACGTTGATGCGCATTGGCCGCACGTCCCGCACCATTGCCGACACGGTGCGCGAGACTGTGTCATTGATTGGGACCATATCGTTGGCGAGCATAGTCGAGCAGCGCAGGACAAAGCTGCCGTGACGGTTCGGAGTCCATTCGTCAAAAGTCACGGCCACTGGCGGCAGGCCGGGCGCGAGATTGTTCACCCACTTGTCGCTGCCGTGCGGCACGCCATCCACGAACAGGCGCACTGGGAAGGTTGCTGCTGCCGTGCCCAGGTTCTGGACCGTTGCCTCGGGCGTTACCGGCACACCCGAGTCAACTGCGACCGGTGCGGTGATTGCCACTGCCCGGACGTCACGCACGGCAACGCTCACGTTGCGGCTGATGCTGTCGTTGGCCCGAATCATATCGTCGCTGAGCAGGGTGGCGCAGGTGCAGGCGACTGTGCCGCGGGTGGTGATTGTCCAGGGGTCAAAGTCAACAATGTCCTGGCCGCCATTGGCCGAGAGATTGGTCACGGTCTTGGTACTGGAGAAGCCGTCGCTTGTCCAGAACCGGACATTGAAAGTTGCCAGCACTGTGCCGTTGTTTTGGACACGCACCGACGGCGTGACGGTTACACCGGAGTCAACGTTTGTGGGAGGTTGGTACCAGATTGTCGGCTGGACATCACGGACACGAGTCTGGACGCTGGTAGTAGCTTTGTCGTTATTGTTGTTGGCGTCGCCGGTAAGCTCGGTTGAGCAGGTGACAGCGATGGCAGTGTTGCGCGGCCAGTTGGCATACATTGGTGGCGAGAAGCCGGTTACTGTGAGGCTTGAGTTGCCCGGATGGTTAGTAACCGAGGCGGTACCGTTGTAGTAGCTGCCATTGGGACCGACCTTGAGCCGCACAATGTAGCTCGCGGAGCTGCTTGTGTAGTTCTGGACGATACAGGAGGGCGTGACCTGAGCACCAGAATCAACTGTGCCGGTTGGGGCAAGAATCTGGGTCACGCCGACATCATGAGTGGCCGGAACGGTGTAGGTGACTCGGAGCTTGGGCGCATAGTTTCCCCAAGCACCGTAGAAACCGGCCTCGTAGGCCGAACCAGAGCCGGTGTAGGAGTAGCCGAGGGCGAACCAGTCACCTCCGGTGAGGCGGGACTGGACAAGCGGGGCAGCGCCGTTCAGGGTTGCGTGTAGCCAGATGTCGTTAGCAAACCCAGTGTAGGTCGCATATTGCACGCCGTCACCGGCATCATTGAACAACGTCGTGTTGCCAGGGTTGTCATTTGGGGTCGTTGATGGGCGGTTCGTCATCTCATACAGCGGCACTGATGTCGGCCAGTTGTAACCGGAGTTGAAGCAGCGTGTTGAGCACGAAACCGAGCTGACAGTGGCATTGTCCGGGATCGAGCCAAGCTGCCATTCAGCCATGCCCCGTTCCTGAATGGTGCCGCCGCTTTCAGTATAGTAGCCGACGTGGAAATCACCGGTCGTGCGGGAGTAATAGGTTATCCAAAGAACCGTCATCTTCTCGATGAAACAGGTATAGCCGGAGCTGAGCGTGGTGACATCGAAAGGCTGCGGGTTCGGGCCGCCGGGATTGAGCGCCTCGATGACGGCGGTTATTGTGCCGTCGCCATTACTGTAGTGGCGGGCGTCAGCAGTACGGAGTTCGACTATTTCGGTGCCAGCGGGGAGATAGCCGGCCTGGCTAAGGTCAACACCTGTCTGGGCTGCTGCCAGGCCCACAAGGATAATGGCAGTCAGCAAGGACATCTGTCGCATCATCACAGCCTCCTCAGACTATAGGTCCTTAGGGCAGGTGCGCTCACACCCGCCGACAAACTGGCCTAGTTCCTTGATATCGGGATGTAGCCCAAAATCTGACAAATTAGTATATTACTGGTAATACGCCGGTCAAGGCGGGCCGGCGGCAAAATCAAGCTGCTGCTATTTCGTTATGACAACCCGATAGAACTGCGACTGGTCGGTGCGGACGAAGTAGATGCCGGGAGCAAGCTGGCTGACATCGTTGGAACCGGGCCGCAGCGTCAGGACGCGCCGGCCAGATAGGTCGAGCAGAGGAACACGAGATGCTCGCTGGCAGCCAGCAGGAGGCAAATTGAGGCTGCGGCGAAAGACGGTTGGCCCAGGATGCGACGCTGGCAATGCGGTGCCGGGCACGGCGATGCCGAGCGTCTGGTCATACTTGATGGTCACGCAGTCCCAGTAGCGGCCGGGATACAGGCCGGCGCCGGCAACATAGACGTAGTTTGGGCCGGCCAGCCTAATGCCACAGGCATCGGCACCGTCATGGGGCGGTTGGTAGTAGGCGTGCCAGACCTCGCGGCCGTCAGGCCCGTACTTCAAGGTGACGATTGAACTACCGTGAGCACTGCTCACGCTCGGGCCGCAGATGTAGCAATTGCCCGCTGCGTCGGTGACGATGTCGGCGGGGATGTCAGAGGGAGAGCTGGTCGTGTCACCGTGGATGACAAGCCATCCCCGATTGCCGACCGTGTCATACTTGGCGGTCATGATAAATGAGCTGGGGCCGTTGCTAGCGGTGCCGGTGACAAAGGCGTTGCCCAGCGAGTCAAGGGCCACCCGGCGACCTTCTTCATAGTTGTCCCAGGGCTCGTTCACTACATCGGCCCAGAGCGAATCGCCGGCCAAGCTGTATTTGATGACTCCCCAGTCGTAGTTGTAGTTAGCGTCGTAGCACCAGCCGACGACGACAACACCAGAACTGTCCAGGGCCAGCGCATTGGCACCAGCCCGGTTGCGCGGGCCAAACCAGCGCCGCACCCAAGCGGTGTCGCCGTTCGGCCGGTACTTTGCGGTCCAGAATCCGCTGGTCCAGGGGCGATCGCGGTCAACAATGCAGGTCCCGGTCACATAGACATTGCCGGAATCATCAACGGCAATGGCAACATTCTGATTGCGCGGGCCCGGCCCGTGCCGCACCCAAGCGGTGTCACCATTGGGCTTGTACTTGATGACTGCGCCGTCAACCGGATCGGGGCCGTTATAGCAGTCGCCGGTGACGTAGCAATAACCGGAGTCGTCAACGCAAAGTGCCCAAAGATGGTCGTTACTTTGGGGTTGACGCTCGTAGCGACGCAACCAGAGCTGGTTGCCGTTGGGGTCATACTTGACAGTGGTGTAGTCAAACTCGCCGACAAAATTGGAAAACCCGCCGGCATAGACGTTGCCAGCTGGGTCAATGTCGACTGCGAACAACTTGGCATCCTGGCCCTCGTAGCTGCGCACCCAGGCGGTGTCGCCATTGGGCCGGTATTTGATACAGAGGAAGTCCCAACCAGTACCCGGACCGACCCGGAAGCCAGCCAGATAGACATTACCGGAACCGTCAACGGTCATGGCATAGGGTCGGTCTTCGGAATAGTGGTGGTAGGTTCTGACCCAGACCGTGTCAATGGCCTGGGCGCTGACCGCAATCAGGCCAGTCAGCAGGCAGACTGCCAGGTTGCGATGCATAGTTCCTCCCTTCGGGCGGAGCGTCGTCATCCCCCACGGCCGAGCTTGGGTTGCTGCGACCGGTCGGCCCGGGCAAAGAAAAGACATTTACACCCCTTACCGCTGATAGCGGTAGGCTGCTCTCGATGGTAAGTTGCAGCCAGACGCTTGTCAATAGCAATTACTGGTTCATGTCTGCCGGCGCGACGGGGTCAGGGTGACGGGACTGCAACGCCGATAGATAAGTGCAGTCTAATAGATGAACTATGAACATTGAACGATTTACCGAGAAGGCGCAGGAGGCGTTGGTCTCTGCTCAGGCGCTTGCCCAGCGCCGACAGCACAACGAGATTGATGCCGAGCACATCCTGCTCGCGCTCGTCGAGCAGACTGACGGCTTGATTCCCCAGCTCTTGACCAGAGTTGGGGTGCAGCCCCGGCAGGTGGCGGAGCATCTTGAAACCGCACTGGGCCGCCGACCAAGGGTAACTGGTGGCAGCGGCCAGCTCTATCTGTCAACCCGAGCCCAGCGGGCGCTCGCCGCGGCCGAGGAAGCGGCGAAGAAGCTCAAGGACGAGTATGTCTCGACCGAGCATCTGCTGCTCGGGTTGCTGGGAATCAACGACGGTGACCTGCCAGCGATTCTGCGGCACTTTGGCATTGACGAGTATAAGGTGCTCGGGGCGCTGCGGGAGCTGCGCGGTAGTCAGCGGGTGACTGACCAGGCAGCAGAGGAGCGGTATCAGCCGCTCGACAAATTTGGTCGCGATGTAACCCAACTGGCCCGCGAGGGCAAGCTTGACCCGGTGATTGGCCGCGACGATGAAATCCGGCGAGTGATTCAGGTGCTCTCGCGCCGCACCAAGAACAACCCGGTGCTAATCGGCGAGGCCGGAGTGGGCAAGACCGCGATTGTCGAGGGTCTGGCGCAGCGGATTGTGCGCGGCGATGTGCCGGAGAGCCTGAAGGACCGGAAGCTCGTGGCGCTGGACATGGGGGCCTTGATTGCCGGGGCCAAGTATCGCGGCGAGTTTGAGAATCGGCTCAAGGCGGTGTTGAAGGAAGTGGCGGCGTCGGATGGCCGCATCATCCTCTTTATTGACGAGCTGCACACGGTTGTCGGAGCGGGCAAGGCCGAGGGCGCGGTTGACGCCGGCAACATCCTCAAGCCGATGCTGGCTCGGGGCGAGCTGCGGACAATCGGCGCGACAACGCTCGATGAGTATCGGCAGTACATCGAGAAGGACAAGGCGCTGGAGCGCCGATTCCAGCCGGTCTTTGTTGACCAACCGACAGTTGAGGAGACGATTTCGATTCTGCGGGGCCTGAAGGAGCGGTATGAGGTGCACCACGGCGTCCAGATTACCGATGCGGCACTGGTGGCGGCCGCGGTGCTCTCCAACCGTTACATCTCTGACCGCTTCCTGCCGGACAAGGCGATTGACCTCGTTGATGAGGCGATGGCCAAGCTGAAGATGGAGATTACCTCGAAGCCGGTGGAGCTTGACGAGGTTGACCGCAAGCTGCTGCAACTGGAGATGGAGAAACTATCGCTAGCACGCGATAAGGATGAGGCGTCGCAGCAGCGGCTGGCCGAAATCGAAAGGGAGATTGGCAACCTGCGCGAGGAGCAGCGCCGACTCACCGCCCAATGGGAAACCGAGCGCCGGGAGGTTGAGGAGCTTTCGCGGCTGCAGGAGGAGATTGAGCGCGTGACGAACGAGGTCGAGGCCGCCAAGCGGAAGTATGACCTCAATCGCGCAGCCGAGCTGGAGTACGGCCGACTGGCCGAGCTGCGCAAGCGGCTGGCCGAGATTAAGGCGAAGGAGAAGGGCAACCGCCTGCTGCGCGAGCAGGTGACCGAGGAGGACATCGCCGAGGTTGTTGCCAAGTGGACCGGGATTCCCTTGCAGAGCCTGCTTGAATCGGAGCGGCAGAAGTTACTGCGGCTGGAGGAGGAGATTCACAAGCGGGTGGTTGGCCAGGATGAGGCGGTGAGCGCGGTGGCCAACGCGATTCGCCGGGCCCGAGCCGGGATTGGCGATGCGAAGCGGCCGATTGGCTCGTTCATCTTCCTCGGGCCAACCGGCGTGGGCAAGACCGAGCTGGCTCGAACTCTTGCCCAGGTGCTGTTTGATACCGAAGAGGCGATGGTTCGGATTGATATGTCCGAATACGGCGAACGGCACACAGTCTCGCGGTTGATTGGCGCGCCACCGGGCTACGTCGGGTTTGAGGAAGGCGGCCAGCTGACCGAGGCAGTGCGACGCCGGCCCTATCGGGTTGTGCTGCTCGATGAGATTGAGAAGGCGCATCCTGATGTCTTCAACGTGCTACTACAGATTCTTGACGACGGTCGGCTGACCGATGGTCATGGTCGCACCGTTGACTTCAAGAATACGATTATCATCATGACCTCAAACATCGGGACCGAGCTTGCCCGGGGCGGCCGGGTTGCTCGCGAGGAGATCATGCCGCTATTGCGTCAGCACTTCCGGCCGGAGTTTCTCAACCGGATTGACGAGATTGTTGTGTTCAATCCGCTGACGCGCGATGACATTCGCAAGATTGTTGATATCCAGCTTGCTCGGCTAAAGGCGAGCTTGACAGCCGAAGGGGTGAGCCTTATAATCGGTCATGACGCTGAGGCCGTTCTTGCGAAGGAAGGCTATGACCCTGATTTCGGTGCACGACCTCTCAAGCGTACAATCCAACGGCTGCTGGAGAATCCGCTCGCAGAGCTGATACTTCGCGACCGACCGACCGAGGTAAGAGTGTCGGTTGAGGATGGCCGGATCGTTCTTTCGCCCTCGGGCGCACAATCGGGAGTGTAAGATTTGTCGGGAGCGGGTATCCCTCCTTCCCAACCCACCAAAAATAACCCCCTTGTTTCCCCGCTCCCGACGCCATTTGACCGCTGGCTAGTTCCGGCCTCAGGGAGGTCGGACAGCAGGAGATTCCCGAGAACAGGGTTTTCGGGATGACCGGGAGAGACGATGGTAACTCTCCCAGCGGCAGTTGTTACAGAACGTCAGGATGCCCGCCGCTTGGGTCGGCGGGCATCGGCTTTTGTGGCGGCGGTTCAGCACCAAGTCAGCATGGCGAAGAGCTAGGACAGGCCGGACCGGACGGTTGGCAGGTGCGGAACTACTTGTTCTCGGGCTCGACCTTTTGCAGGTAGGTGGTGGCGGTGAGGCGGGCCAGGCGCCGGACCCGGTTGATGTAGTTGCGGCGCTCGGAGACCGAGATGGCGCCGCGGGCCTCGAGCAGGTTGAAGAAGTGGGAGCACTTGATGACGTGGTCGTAGCCGGGCATCACCAGGCCGAGCTTGAGCAGGCGCTGGGCCTCGGCCTCGAAGCGGTCGAACATTGTCCGGTAGAGGTCAACATCGGCCTCCTCGAAGTTGAACTTTGAGAACTCCTCTTCATTCAACCGATAGACGTCGCCCCAGGTCAGCTTGTCGTTCCAACGGACAGCGAAGATAGAGTCAACGTTCTGGACAAACATCGCAATCCGCTCCAGACCGTAGGTGATTTCGACCGGAATTATTCTCAGGTCAATACTGCCGCACTGTTGGAAGTAGGTGAACTGGGTAATCTCGATGCCGTTCAGTTCGACCTGCCAGCCCAGGCCCCAGGCGCCGAGAGTGGGTGATTCCCAGTCGTCCTCAGTGAAGCGGATGTCGTTGGCCTTGAGGTCAATGCCGATGGCGGCAAGGCTGTGCAAGTATTGGTCCTGAACATCGGCCGGTGCCGGCTTGAGTATCACCTGCAACTGCCAGAACTGCTGAACCCGGAGCGGGTTCTGGGCATAGCGGCCATCGCGGGGTCGCTTGGACGGTTCACAATAGACGACGTTCCACGGCTGCGAATCGAGGACGCGGATGAAGGTGGCGGGGTTGAAGGTGCCGGCGCCGACCTCGGAGTTGTAGGGCGCGAGGATGGCGCAACCGCGTTCGGCCCAGTAGGTCTGGAGCCGGAGAATGATGTCCTGGAACGAAAGCGATGCCATGTCAGCGGCCAAAGGGCAAGCTGCAGAATGCCAGATGGTGAATGAGAAGGCGAAGCTGGAGGCGGGGCATCAGAGTCCCAGGTCGGCGGCGACGGTCTGCATCGCCGCGAGGCAGATGGCGGTAAAGTCGGCAAGGCTGAAGCCGAGTTCGGAGCAGGTGGCAATCTGCTCGCGGTTGGCCCCGGCCGCGAATTTCTTCTCTTGGTAACGGCGAAGCACGAAGTCAGTGTCAACGTTGGCCAGCCGCTTGGTCGGGTGCATCAGCGCCGCCGCGACAATCAACCCGGTTATCGGGTCGGCAGCAAAGAGTGCCCGATCGAGCTTTGAGGTAATCGGCACGTTGCCGACATGGGCGCGGACGGCATGGACGACGGCCGGCTCGATGCCGAGCGACTGGAGCAACTCGGCGCCAAGGATGCCGTGTTGGGAGGTGTCGTTTTTGGTCTCCTCGTAGTCAACGTCGTGGAGGAGTCCGGCCAAGCCCCACAGTTCTTCGTCCTCGCCCAGGCGGCGGGCAAGACCGCGCAGGCAGGCCTCGGTTGCGAGCATGTGCTTTTGCAGGTTGCGGTTCTGCACCCGCGACTGGACCAGTGCCCAAGCCTCTTGACGTGTCATGGTGGCGGAATTATAGAGGCAGCGGGCCGAGTGTCAAAGCAGCCGGCCCAACACCTTCTGCAGCCGGGCGATTTCGGCGTGATGGGTCATGTCAAGGTGGAGCGGGGTGATGGAGACAAAGCCGGAGTAAACCGCCTCAAAGTCCGAGCCGGGCACGTGATCAAAACCCATCTCGCCGTCAATTGTCCAAGAGACCGCGCCGTCAGGCAGCGAGTGCTTGATGGCCATGTCGCGGTAGATGCGCTTGCCCAGGCGGGTGACCCGGATGCCCTTGACCGGCTCAGCCGGGATGTTGATATTGAGCAGCGATTTCTTGGGCAGAATGCCGTCCAGGAGCAGTGGTACCAGGCCGCGCAGCAGTCGCAGGGCAACGTCGCGGTTGCTGCCGGCGTTGACATAGGAGACCGCGACCGACGGCATACCGAGCATTGTGCCTTCGATGGCAGCGGCGACCGTCCCGGAGTAGAGGACGTCGTCACCGAGATTGGGGCTGTCGTTGATGCCGGAGAAGACTAGGTCAATCTCTCGCCGGAGGATGCCGTGATGGGATATCAAGAGACAGTCGGTGGGGGTGCCGTGGACTGCCAGCCAGCGCGGCCGGAGGCGCCAGACCCGAATCGGCTTACGGAGGCTGAAGGAATGGCTGGAAGCGGACTGGTTGACAGCCGGAGCCACGACCCAGACCCGACCCAGGTTGCGCAGGCCGGCATAGAGGTCGCGGAGGCCAGGGGCCTCGATGCCGTCGTCGTTGGTCAGTAGGATGAGTGGTCGCTTGGCAGCGGGCACGCAAGAGATATAGCGGTTCGGACTGGCTAGTCAATTCGCGCCGGCAGCGATTGACTTGGCCCAAGGCGGCAGGATGATTGAACCAGAACCGAGAGGAGCAGCCAAATGAAGAAGGTACTGGTACTCGAAGGCAGCCCGCGGCAGGGCAACACCGCCACGGTGCTGGACTGGGTGATTGCCGGCATGGGTCGCGGGATACGGGCCGAACGGGTCCGTATTTGTGAGCTTAATATCAACGGTTGTGTTGAGTGTCTCACTTGCACCAAGTCGAAGCAGGCGGCTGGCTGTGCCCAGGAAGATGATATGGTCGAGCTTTACGACAAGCTCGTGGACGCTGACCTCGTCATCTGGGCGAGCCCGATTTTCTGCTGGAACGTCACTGCTCAGACCAAGACCGTGCTCGACCGCACGTTTGCCCTGATGACCGGTGAAGGGCTGTTGCGCGGTAGTAAGTGGGCCTTGGTGCTGACCGCCGGCGGTGACCACTTTGACGGTGCTGACCTGGCAGTTCACATGTTCGCGGCCACGGCCCGGTTTGTCGGGGTGGATTACTTAGGCCAGCACGTGGTGGCCAACTGTCCGAATCTGCCGGCGCTGCGTAAGAACCGACTCATTCGCGAACAGGCCTTGGCCTACGGCCGGGAACTAGCAAAGCGACTGCGAGACCAGGCCTAGGCGGCTATTCGGCCGGGGTCGGTTTGGCGGCCAAGAGCTCGGCGACCTTGGCGAGCAGTTCTTCGCGTTTGACTGGCTTATGGATGAAGGCATCGCAGCCAGCCTCTTTGGCCTGGAGGATGTCCCGCTCGCCGATGCGGGCCGAAAGAACAATGACCGGGGCGCGGAAGTTGGAGTCGCGTTTGAGCATCGAGCAGGTGGCGAAGCCGTCAATGCCGGGCATGGAGAGGTCGAGAATGACCAGGTCGGGCTGCTCACGGCGGACTTCCTTTAGTGCGTCCATGCCGCTGGCCGCCGTCTTGACGGCGTAGCCGTCGAGCTCAAGAATCTTCTGGACGAGCAGGCGCAGCGGCGGCTCGTCGTCAACAACCAGAATCTTCGCCTTGGCCATAGTGTTTCAGGTTACGGTTGGAGCGGGCAGCAGTCAAGTGCGGCGCGACTGACTAGGTAATTGGGCTGGCCGGCGATTCCTGCCGGAGCGGGATGCGGAAGCGGAACTCGGCCCACTCGCCGGGTTCGGAGTCGGCGGTAATCTCGCCGCCGTGCTTGACTATTATTTGGCGCGAGATATAGAGGCCGAGACCGGAGCCGGCAACGCCTTTGTGCTCAGGGTTGTGGAGGCGGCGGAACCGGGCAAAGAGTTGCTGTTTCTGTTCTGGGGTGAAGCCGACACCATCGTTGCGTACCGAGAAAACCGCCCACCAAGCCCGTTCGACGCGGCCGGCAGCGGTGAAGTCGGAGTAGGCCCGGCGCACCAGCCGAACGGTGATGGTGCCGCCCTCGCGACCATACTTGATGGCGTTGCTGAGCAGGTTGTTGGCGACGACCTTGATAAGCTGGGGGTCGCAGGGCGCAGTGAGGTATTCGAGGTCGGTCTCGATGCGCATCCGGCGCTGTTGGGCCGACGGCGCCTGGATGTCGAGCACGGGTCGGAAGACGTCCTCGACCAGGTCAACGGCCGGCTGTGGATGGTAGCTCATCTCGCCGGCTTCAATCTGGGCCAGGTCAAGGTAGTCGCGGACAAGGTTGATGAGGTAGTTGGAGTTGGCGACCATCCGGCGAACCTTGTCGGCTTGGGCCGGGGTGAGCTGGCCGAGATAGCCGCCCAGCAGCGTGTCGCCGAGCGTGACGATGGCGGAGAGCGGGGACTTAAGTTCGTGGGCGACAAAGAAGAGGAGCTGGGCGTAGTTGCGTTTGGCCTGTTCAAGGTCGTCAATGTATTTGACCTTCTCCACGGCCAGCGAGAGCGATTCGGCAACGGCCTGGAATGTCTCGATATGCTCGCGGCGGTAGGTTGCCGGTCGCGTCGAGGCAAAGAAGAGGAAGCCGATGGGCCGGCCGCCGGCAGTAAGCGGACAGGTGAGGTTGGAGCGAATGCCGTCCTTGAGGATGTCTTGAGTGGCGCGGGAATCGGGATGCTCGATTAGGTACTTTTCGAGGTCATTGATGATGCGCGGCTGGCCGGTGCGCAGAATCGGCTCAAGCGACGAGCCTTTCAGTTCGGCCCAGTAGCCTTTGCCGACGTGTTGGACGGGCAGGCTGCTGCGTACCCAGCGGGAGACAACAAGACCGGTCTCCTCGTTGTAGAATGCGGCCGAGAGGCGGTCGAACGGGATGATGTGCCGCATTGTCTCATAGACGACGTCAAGGACCTCGAAGAGTGATTTGCCGGACAGCCAGAGTTGCTTTAGGTCGTCGAGCACCATCTGGACAGCAGCGCTGGGCAGGCCGCTGTCAATGTCTTCCTGGATGTGAGTTTCTGATTCGCTCATGGCCGTAGGGCAAGGTTCTAAGATACACCCAGCGGCCAGTTCGTCAATGGGCAGGAGTGCGGGCGCGACTTGACAGCCGCCGGCAGGAGGCGGTTATAATCGGCGTGAGCAATATGACTATTCCCAGCCGGACAGTTGAGCGGCTGATCCTCTATCGCCGGGTGCTCGGTGATTTTCGGCCGGCCTATGTTTTTTCGCACCAGCTCGCGGCCCTGGCCCGAGTGTCGCCAGCCCAGGTGCGGCGCGACCTGATGGTGGCCGGCATCAAGGGAAGTCCGGGCAGTGGCTACCGGACGAGCTACCTGCTTGACAATTTTGCCAGGATTCTCGATGCGCCGGCGGGCGTGCCGGCAGTGCTCGTCGGTGTCGGCAACATCGGCCGGGCCCTGCTTGAGCATTTCGGCGGGCCGCAAACGCAGATTCACTTTGTCGCTGCCTTTGACATTGACCCAGCCAAGATTGGCCGAACTTTTGCCGGTTGCCCGTGCTGGGATGTAGCCCAGTTGCCGAGTCGGGCGGTCGAGCTCGGGCCAGGGCTGGGGGTGATTGCGGTGCCGCCCGAGCGGGCTCAGGCAGTGGCCGATGCCCTGACAGCGGTTTCGGTCCGGGCGATCGTCAACTTTGCGCCGGTGTTCTTGCGGGTTCGGCCCGGTGTTCATGTTGAGCAGGTTGACATCGCTCGGGCGATTGAGAAAGCAGCCTACTTCGGTCGGCTCGGTCAGGCCAAGGGCTAGGCGGTGCCGGCAATCGGCTGGGAGCCGGAACCGGCCTGGGCCTGAGCGATATAGCGAGGTTGGCCTGGATTTCGGCGGCGAGCGGGTAGTGGCCCGAGCGCGGCCCTATTATTGTTATGCTGCCTGAATGGCCAAACGGAGCAGAGAGAATCGGTGGTGTCGGCTGTTGCCGGCGGTCGCGAGGCCTAACTTCTGAGCAGTCAATCGGCTAGACTCGATACGACCCACTCCCACTCTACTGTCCCCGGAATGGTCTCCCCAGCTCCTGTCGAGCACCTCAGCGAGGCGGTCAGTGTCTCGCTTCTTGGTCCAGTTGCCGCTGCTGCTGACGATGGTGCCACTAGACCGGTTTCCGGGAATGCCGGCGGCAGAGCTTCGGGCTGAGTTTGCGCGAGGCCTAGCAGAGAGGCCAGCGCAGCTCCCGGTAGCTGTCCTAGAGAGGCTGCCATCGAGAGTCCTGGCCGATTTCTTCGCAACAGGCTGGCAGGATAGGCTTCAGCCGATACCGGCTAGTCTCGTGGCCTGGCTTTGCTCAGGCTAGGACCGGCGATTCCTCGACCGCTGCGCGGTCTCGGAATGACAGGAACGTACGGTCAAGGAGAGTGGGAACCATCGCCGTCGCCACCACCACCGCAGCAACCACCATCTTGGGACGACAGGAGGGTGCGGGCAAGGAGAGTGGAGCTGCTAACGCAAGAGAAATCTTGGACTCAGGGCTGGCGGGACATGCCGATAAGTTCGGCGATGACACCGAAGCCCAAGGCGATGGCTGCGAGCCAGATGACCATGCCGACGTAAGGGATGGCGCAGAGGGCCCAGACAATCACGATGCCCAGCGGCGCGGCGGCCCAGAGCGAGACATCGGGTGCGCCAAAGATGCGAAAGAGGAGCTTGCCGAGGAACATGCCGGCCAGTACCTTGCCGACATAGAGAAAGACAAGATAGGCGACACCGGCAATCAGTGCGGCCGGAATGGTGATAATCAGGGCAAGGCCGATAATGATGCTCATTGGCCCAATCAGAAAGCCGATGAGGCCAAAGCCGAACGTGCGCACCCAGTGGTTTATTGAGCGTTCGAGCGCTTGGGCGATGACGTGCTGCCAGATGGCGATGAGCAGAAAGCCAACGACCAAGGCGCCGAGAATTGAGAAGAGGGTGAGCGGCAGCAGGAAGGTGACAAACATGCTCGGCCGCGGCCGCAGGCTGCGGATGTCATCGACGTCACGGGGCGATTCGAGCCGGATGTGTTCGATATTGCCGAACACGAGGTCGGGGTTGCCGAGGTCGAGCTTCTTGCTCGAACGGTAGCGCAGGTTGCCGTAAACCCGGGCGTCTGGCCCCAGAGTCAGCCGGTCAGCGACCGTCACCTCGACGTCGCCGTCAATTGTGCCGGCGATGGTGATCTCTCTGGCCACGGCGCGGACGTCGCCGCGGATTGTGCCGGCGATCTCCAGTGACCGACAGCCTGCCAAAAGGTCGCCCTTGATTTCGGAGTTTTTGGCGATTGTCAGATTGCCGCAACCCGCCAGCAGGTCCTGGCCAACAGCGCCGTCAACATAGACCGAACCGGCGCCGACGCGCAAGGCAGCGGGAGTGCGGCCAGTGAAGTTGACTGTCGCTGCCAGACAGGCAACATCGCCGCCGGCAGCACCGGAGACGTCAACTGTCTGGGCAGCGAGGAAGAGGTTGCGGGAGACCGGGCCAGCGATGGTGATAGACTGGGCAGCGGCTAGACAGGAGCCGTCAAGGCGGCCCTCGATGCGGAGCATCGTGCCGCCAAAGTAGAAGTCGCCGATGCGGGTCTCATTGGCGGGCAGGGTGTAGGACTGCTCGCCAAGAAAGCGGGCAGCGCGAGCCGGGGCGAACAGCAGGCCGAAAGCAGCGGCGATAGTCCAGAGGGCTGACCACGGGGAGCAGAATGACCGCCGACGGCGAAACTTGCTGCCAGCCATGCTAGTCATCCCACTTCTTTTTGAACTCGGTGCGGATGCAGTCCTCAATGCGGCGGCTGAACTCGTCCCAGTCGTCAGCGCCGGAGCGCTGGTCAGGACTGGCCTTGGGCTTGAACTCGTCGCGCAGGACCTGAGCCCGAACCGCGCCGGCGATCTTTTCGCCAATGCGCTCCCAGTCCGGTTCGCGCCGTCGCCGGTGGCAGGCCGAGCGGGCACCGCCGCCCAAGGAGACCATTGCGCCGAGGAGAAAACCGAGGTTGTAGGCCCAGCCGACATTGTTCGTCTCGTAGATCTTCACTTCCTTGGTGAAGAGGCTGACGATGAAGGTGACAACGACTATCAGGCCGTGCCAGAGACCGGCCCAGAAGTTGGCCGGGCGGCCGGTTTCGGTTGACCAGCGGGCATTGCCCGGCGCACAGGCACCGAGGAAGATGGCGGTCAGCACCGCAATCGCGGCAAGTCGGACCAGACGCTCTTTGGTATTCACAGTGCCTCTCGGAACGGTCTTTGGCCATAATCTAGCGTCGCAACCCTCCTGGGCAGAAGCCCAGGAGAGCAACTCTTTCATGGTCACTCGGAACGGTCTTTGGCCATAATCTAGCGTCGCAACCGGCAGAGGTCAAGCAATCGAGGCGGTGAGCGAACCGGCCCAGCGCGCCGGCCAGTTGCGGCAGGAATCGGTCTGGTCGCTTGCCGGTTTTTCCGGTTGCGGCCACGCCGCTTGATTTCGGACTGGTTTGTGCTACAGTATCGGTCAGTGACAGAGAACGTTCCGGCCGCGGAGCGGTCGCCCAGCCGCCGCCGTTCGCGCCGCGTACCGCCACCCAAAGACCCGGCCGTGGTTGGGTTTCTGTGTGATGTGATGCTGGGCAAGCTGGCGCGCGAGCTGCGGCTTTTGGGGATGGATGTAGCCTACGAGCGCAACCTTGCCGGTATGGCTGCCTATCGGGTAGCCCGGCAGCAGGGCCGGATTCTTCTGACCCGGGCCAATCGGCTGCGCGAGCTGGCAGGGGTTGTGTTCATCAACTCCACGGCAGCGGCAGAGCAGGTTGCCGAGGTCAAGGCAGCGCTGGCTAGTGGTCTCAAGCCGCCGGTGCCGGTCAAGGAACAGCCGTCCGCCGTTCCGGCTCCGTCCCTGCCGTCAGTAGCACCGCTGGCTGCCCTGCCCCTGCCGGCCCAACCGGAGTCAGCCGGGCACCGTCGTAGCGACCAGCGGCGATATGAGCACCGCCGCGAGGTCCGACCCCGGCGCGAGGAGCCAATCCAGCCGACGGCCGAGTTTGGCCGCTGTCTGGAGTGCAACACGCCGCTGGAGAAGATCACCCGCGAGCAGGCGCGGCCCCAGGTGCCGTTCTTTGTCTATCAGATTCACTACGAGTTCCGCCGCTGTCCGAAATGCCGCAAGGTATTCTGGCCGGGCAGCCATGTGGCGGACATGGAGAAGCGAACCCGGCCGCCGGTCCGGCGCTCGGTTCCGCCCCGGCGTCGGCCCGAAGACCGGCGCCCGAGTCCGAACGAATAAGACCCGGCGCCGTGGCAGCGCCGACTCATACGGAGGCAATAACGTGGCAGTTATTCTCAATGGCAAGAGCCTGAAGCTTGAGGATGTTGTGCGGGTGGCGCGGCAGCGCGAGCCGGTTGAGCTCGCGCCCGAAGCCAAGGAACGGATCAACCACTGTCGGGGCTTCATCGAGGAGAAGGTGAAGGCGCGGGCAGTGATGTACGGTATCACCACCGGCATCGGCGAGCTGTCGGAGACAATCCTCACCCCGGAGCAGACCGAGAAGTTCCAGCGCTACATCGTCTATTCGCACTCGGCCGGTTGCGGCGTGCCGCTGCCCGAAGAGGTGGTGCGGGCCGGCATGTGCTCGCGCATCAACGTACTGGCAATTGGCCACTCCGGCATTCGGCTGAAGGTTGTCGAGACAATGGTCGAGATGCTCAACAAGGGCGTGACGCCGGTCGTCTATGACAAGGGTTCGGTCGGCGCGTGCGGCGACCTCTCACCGATGAGCCAGATGGCGCTGGTTCTGCTCGGCGAAGGCGAGGCCTACTATCAGGGCCGGCGGCTGGGCGGCGCCGAGGCACTCAAAGCGGCCGGTATCAAGCCGATACAGTTTGAGGCCCGCGACGGCCTGGCCTGCATCAACGGCTCGAACATGACGGCCGGCTGGGGCGCGCTGCAGCTTTGTGATGCCGACCACTACTTCAAAGTCTCGGAGATCGCCGCGGCCCTGACCCTTGAGGTTCTCAATGCGAACATGGCTGCCTATGACGAGCGGATTCACCGGGTGCGCGGCTATCCCGGCGCAATAAACTGCGCTGCCAACATCCGCAAGCTGACCGCCGACTCCGAGCTGCTCAAGCAGCCGGGCAAGAAGGTGCAGGACGCCTACTCGCTCCGCTCAACCCCGCAGGTGGTCGGCAGTGCCAAGGATGCCCTGAGCTGGGCGCGGCAGATGTTTGAGACCGAACTGAACGGCGTCGGCGACAACCCGCTCTTCTTCCCGGACGAGAAGGCCTACCTGACCGGCGCCAATTTCCAGGGCACGCCGCTTGCGCTGCCGCTCGACCTCGTCGGCTCATGCATCACGATGATTGGCGTGCTCAGCGAGCGCCGGACCAACCGGCTGCTCAACCGCAACCTCTCCTGCGGCCTGCCTGCGTTCCTCACCAAGGGCGCGGGTATGTTCTCCGGCCTGATGCTCACCCAGTACACCCAAGGTATGCTCTGCTGCGAGAACCGGATTCTTGCCGCGCCCGCCGCCACCGGTTCGATACCGGCCGCCGCCGACCAGGAAGACTTTGTCTCGATGGCCTTCACTAGCGCCCTGAAGACGGCCCAGATTCAGAACAACGCCTGGTATGTCGTCGCCATCGAGCTGATGGCCGGCGCCCAGGCAGTCGAGTTCCGCAAGCCGCTGCGGTTGGGCCGTGGCACGCAGGTTGCCTACGATGTCATCCGCAAGCATGTGGCGATGATGGTTGAGGACCGACCGGTGCAAGAGGACATCAACCGTCTCACTGCGGCGGTGCGGCAAGGCGAACTGCTCGCCGCTGTTGAACAGGCAGTCGGCCCGCTGCAATAGGTTGACCGGGGGCCCCACGGCCAGATGCTCTGCAAACGACTGGCCGACTGCCGCGAGATAGTCGCCGGCGACGGGACACTCCTCCGCGAGCTTCTCCACCCGGCGCGAGACCAGGCAGCGATTCGCTACTCACTGGCAGTTGCCCGGCTGCGACCCGGGTCCTGCTCACGGCCCCACCGGCTTAAGACGAGCGAAGTCTATTACATCATCCGCGGCATCGGCATCATGCACATCGGTGACGAACAGGCCCAAGTCAGCGCCGGCGTCGCAATCTACATACCGCCGGCTGCAGTCCAGTGGATTGAAAACACCGGCGCCAACGACCTTGAGTTTGCCTGTATCGTTGACCCGGCCTGGCAACCGGCAGACGAAGAGGTGTTGCCCTGAAAGAGCCACCAACCGAAGACGACCGGCGGGCGCAGCAGATTCTTGCCGCCCTGAACAAGCTCCCAAGCCGGCCGCGCCACCGTCACGGCTATACCTGGTTTGTCGTGCTCGTGACAGTGGTGCTGCTCGGGCTAATTGCTTTGGTCATACTGCGCAACCGGGCCGGGTTTAGCCAACTGCACCAATACCTTGCCGACCCTGCCGCACCGGTAGATGACTCACGCTGATGCCGTTGGTCTTGCCGGTCGCGTCATCGAACTTGCAGCCCTGGCCCTCTTTTTCGGCCTGACTGTTGGCCGACTGGTTCGCCGTCGCCGGCAAGGGCACTTCGAGTCAGCTCAGCCAGGACAACGGCTCGCCACGCTCGTGCTTTTTCTCTTTGTACTGGGCTGGTGTACGCTCCTTGCCCTGCACGCGATACCCTTTGCGTCCGGCTCGCCGGGCTGGCTAGGGCCGCGGCTATTTCGTTCCCACGCGCTCGCGGCAATCGGACTTGGGCTGACCATCGCTGCTGCCGGACTCAACGTCATTGCCGCAATCAGCCTGGGCGAGAACTGGCGAATCGGTCTGGCCAGACCAGCGCGACTGGTCACGACCGGTATCTATGGCTTCAGCCGCAATCCGATATACCTCTTCTTCATCCTCTGGTTCTGGGCCGCGTCTCTTATCCACCCGACGTTCTGGCTGCTTGGCGCTGCCATCATCGGGACCGGCGCCTTTCACGCCCAGACCTTGCGCGAAGAGCGGTTTCTTGCCGAGCAGTTCGGCCCGGAATTTGCTGCCTATCGTCAGCGGGTGGGACGCTACCTCGGGCCGCGTACCCGCCGTGGCATCCTCGCGACAGTCGGATGGCTCCTCTCGCCGCTATCGTGGTGGAACGACGCTGTTGTCAACCTGCCACTGGCCTGGTTCTTTGCCAGCCTTGTCAGTCTCGTCAGCCGTCGGCTTTTCCTGCCGGCAATGGTGGTGGGGTACTGGCTGACCAATCTCGTTGGCATCCTGTTGCTGGCCCAGGCGACCACGACCGCCATTGCCCGTGGCCGCGAGACCCGCCCGCAGCGGCTGCTGCTCAGCTTCCTCGTAGCCACCGGCTACACCCTGCTTATCCTGCTACTGACGCGGCTCGGCATTCTGCGGCCCTTGGGCGCACTCGTCGAGAGCTAGCCGACAGCAGCCCGGCCCCACCAGCACAGAGTTGATTGACACGGCTTTGGCCGGAGCCTAGACTCGAACTGTGGCTCCGCGTTGGTTACCGCGGAACACGGCCCAATCGCGGCCGTCGGTCGTGCTTTCCCTAACAACCGCAGTATTCCTGTCTCAACCATGTCTAATAGCATGAGCTTTATCGTCAGCCGGCTTCAAGGTTGACAACGGAGGCAGCCCATGAGACCAAAGTCACTGTTCGTTGCTATTGCTCTTTCTCTTGCCGGAACGGTTTTCGCCCAGCCGGAGCCGTGGGTTCATCCTGACGGCACGATTCACTACTATCACGTCATCAACGTTGATAGGGGGATAAACTGGTATCAGGCCAATGACTCAGCAGTGGCCCGCGGCGGCTATCTCGCCACGCTGACCTCGCCGGCCGAGGATTCATTTCTGTTCGCACAGGCCGACGCCGATCGTTTCTGGCGAAAACGGCCAGACGGCAGATTGGCTGGACCATGGCTGGGTGGGTATCAGCCGGCTGGTTCGCCAGAGCCGGACAGCGGTTGGACCTGGATTACCGGCGAGCCGATGAACTACCGGGACTGGACAGCCGGTGAACCGGACAATGCCGGTGGCGCCAATGCCGTCAATCTCGGTGAGGCTGTTGGCCGGCGAGTCGGGACTTGGAACGACCTTCGCGCTGATTCCTCACTCGGAAGCTATGCAGTTGAGCTTTCGGCCGAGCGGACGACAGTTGGGCTACTGCAGAACGACAGCGGCGCGTCGCCGGGTTACACGCTCTTTGCTCCAATCCTTTCCACCAAGACCTATCTCATTGACAACTGCGGCCGACTAATTCGGTCGTGGCAGAGTGCGTACACGCCCGGGCTTTCTGCCTATCTTCTGCCCGACGGCAGCCTGCTGCGGCCAGCCAGCGTCAACAACCCGTTCTCGGCGCCGGGCGGCCGGGTTGAGCGCTACGACTGGAACGGCAACCTGATCTGGGCGTTCAATTGTGCCGACACGCTCCACTGTCAGCATCACGACGTCGAACCAATGCCCAACGGCCACGTGCTGATGGTGGCCTACGAGTCAAAAACAAGGGCCGAAGCCCTGGCAGCCGGTCGTCGGCCGGGACTGGTACTCAACAGCTTCCGGCCCGACCACGTCATCGAGGTTGACCCCGCCACCAACCGCATCGTCTGGGAATGGCACGTCTGGGACCACCTCATTCAAGACTACGACTCAACCAAAGCCAACTACGGCGTCGTCGCCGACCACCCCGAACTGGTTGACATCAACTTCGGCACAAACTACCCAGACTGGCTGCACATCAATGCGATTGACTACAACCCTGAGCTGGACCAGATTGCGCTCAGCGTTCGCAACCTGAACGAGATTTGGATAATTGACCACAGCACCACTACCGAAGAAGCTCGCGGCCACACCGGAGGCCGGCAAGGAATGGGCGGCGACATCCTTTACCGCTGGGGCAATCCCCAGGCCTATCGCGCCGGCACCGCCATGGACCAGGTCTTCTTTGGCCAGCACGACGTCCGTTGGATTGAGCCCGGCCTGCCCGGCGCCGGCAACCTGATGGTGTACAACAACGGCCTGAACCGGCCGGGCGGCAGTTTCTCGACAGTTGATGAGTTCACGCCGCCGGCAGACAGCACCGGCCGCTATCCACGGCCGTTGCCGGGCGTTCCGCACGGCCCGCGCGAACTGGTCTGGAGCTATCGGGCCGACCCGCCTTCCAGTCTTTTCTCGGCCTACATCTCAGGAGCGCACCGACTGCCAAACGGCAATACCCTGATCTGCGAGGGCGGCAAGGGCAACTTCCGGGAAGTCGCCGCCGACTGCAGGATTGTCTGGCGCTACCAGAATCCGGTCGCCGCCGCACCGCTGGTGCAGGGCGACGACCCGACTAGTAGCAGCAGTGTCTTCCGGGCAACACGCTATGCCCCGGACTTTCCCGGGTTCAATGGTCGTGACCTCGAGCCCGGCTACCCGATTGAGCACTACCAAACTCCACCCTTGGCCTTGGCAAGGACCGGCCCAACAATCAGCCAAGTCGGCCAGCGTCTTTGGGTGCAACCCAACCCGGTTCGTTATGGGGCAACCATTCGGTTTGGCCTGCAGCTAGGGCAGCGGGTGCGGATGACGATATTTGACCGGTCGGGCAGGGCAGTGCGCACGCTCCTCGACAGTTACCTTGGTGCTGGCGAGCATTCGGTTGGATGGGACGGACTTGACGAGTTCGGGAACCGACTGGCGACCGGCGTCTATTTCTGCCGACTGGCTGGCGAAGGCGAGAGCAGCACCATCACCCTGACCCTACTCGGCTCCTAGCGCATCCGCTTCAACGAGCCGGTGGCAAGGAATTGAGCGAGTCAATGTAAGCCTGATTCAGCCCAGTTGAATCGGTGACCATATAGACTGCGCGTTGCACCATCCACATGTTGCTGCCGTCACTGATGTCTTTGTCGCGAACGAGTGCGATAATCTGGCGCAGCCCGGGGTCGTCGGTTATCGGGCCGATGTCGTAGGCGTCTTCGATTTCGGGCGGTCGGCGCCAGCGGTTGCAGCAGAACGCGCCAAGGCGATTGGCGGTGCTGCCGGTGGCCGGAGCGGTGACGGCATGCGGTTTGAGGAGTATCATGTGCTGGGCAGTGGTGTTGCGCCGGCGGAGGGTTAGTCCGGCGGGCAGTAGGTCGCTGGCCGGGCTACCGGTGTTTGAGGCGAGGGTCATTCGCATTGTCATTGGGCCGCGGGGGTCGGTTTCCGGGCTGCCGGTGATGGCGACAACGTCGAGCTGCGGATTGAGGTTGAATGGCGTGCCGGTTGGCTCAAATTCGCCGGTGCCCAGGTAGTCGCAGCCGGCCAGGAGCAGGAGCAGCAGGACGGGTAGCAGCCGGCGCATTGGCTAGTATTTTCGGGGTTGCGGTTTTAGTGGTCGCAGGGGCAATGACGTTGGTTCGGGCAGGCGCGAGGTGTCGGGTGGTAGCAGGTTGCGCAGCGAGTCTTCCATGCCCGGGGTGAGGCCGTCGCCATCGGTTACCTGCCAGACTGCTTCCTGGACCAGGAATCCGTGAAAGGTGAGGTCGCGGTCGGCGCAAATGTTGACAATCTTCCGCAGGTCAGGATTGTCGGTAACCGGGCCTATTGTGTAGTCGTCTGATGCGTCGGGCGCGTGGAGGCCGGCGTTGCAGCAGAATGCGCCGATGACATAGGTTGTCTCGACGGTGCTGAATAAGAAGACCTGGGGCTTGATGACTATCAGGTTCTGGGTCTCTTTGTTTTTGGGGATGAAGAAGAGTCCGCCGGGCAGGGTTTCGATGACAATGGTAGTGGCCCGGCCGCGTAGTTCGAGGTTGAAGAACCCGTGGCGGCTGTAGCCGGTGTCTGAGCCGTAGAGGGCGGTGACGGTGATTGCCGGATTGAGGGTGAACGGGGTTCCTTTGGGTTTGAACTCTTTGTCCTGCTGGAACGGGTTGCAGCCCGCGCTGAGCAGGAGCAGGGTCAGCCACGGCAAGTGCCTCATAGCCTATCTCCTTTCAGTTTCAGCGAAGTGTAGCTTTGGTCATTGGCGGCTGTCAAGACGGCGGTTGAGCAGCGGCTGCAGGGCGAGGAGCCGTTTGGCCAGGTCGGGTCGGCCGCGGCGCTGCAGTTCTTGGACAGCGTAGTTGAAGTTTTTGGGTTGTTGAAGCTGGAGCAGGGCCCGTTGGAGCCGTTGTTCTTTGGGGTCGCGGGCAACCGGCAGGGGTTGGCCGGTGAAGGGGTCATGGCCGGTGTGCCAGGCAGCAGCGGCCGCGGTCATGGGCAGCGGGGTGAACTGTTGCACCTGCCGGATGAGGATACGTTCGGTTCGCACGAGGTGTTCGGCGAG
Source organism: Caldifarciminota bacterium (assembly GCA_965649295.1). Lineage (GTDB taxonomy): Bacteria > Hydrothermota > Tepidihabitantia > Tepidihabitantales > Tepidihabitantaceae > CBFGKH01. Next base: position 142,171 of record CBFGKH010000006.1, on the reverse strand, counting down.
GCGGACGGCGTCTTCGATTGTCGCGCCGGGATGGCCGGAGATGAAGTAGGGTATCAGGTATTGTTTTCGCCCCAGTTGCCGGTTTATGGCATAGAAGCGGCGGCGGAACTGGCGGTAGGCCTCGTGCCGGCCTTTGTGCATGGCGGCGAGGACTCGATCGGAGACGTGTTCGGGTGCAATGCGCAACTGGCCGGAGAGGTAGTGGCGGCAGAGTTGTTCGAGGTAGCGGGTGCCGGCCGGGTTGGCGAGGAGGTCGAAGCGGATGCCGGTGCCGACCGAGACTTTTTTGACTTCGGGCAGTCTTCGCACTGCCGCGAGCATTTCGAGTTGTTGTTCGAATGCGAGTTGGAGATTGGGGCAGGGCTGGGGATGGGTGCATTCGCGGTTGGCGCAGGCGGTGCCTCGTCGCAGTTGCGGGCAGGTGGCTTGGTACATGTTGGCGCTGGGGCCGCCGATGTCGGTGATGTGGCCGCGAAAGTCGGCCAGTTTGGTGATGATTTGGGCTTCGCGCAGGATTGATTCGGGGCTGCGGGACTGGACTATGCGGCCCTGGTGGGCGGCGAGTGAGCAGAATGAGCAGGTGCCAAGACAGCCGCGATGGGAGGTGATTGAGAATCGGACGGTGGCCAGTGCCGGTATTGGCTGCCGGTAGGACGGATGGGGCTGGCGCGAGTAGGGGAGTTCGTAGATGCGGTCGAGTTCGGCGGTGGGGAGTGGTGGGCCGGGCGGGTATTGGATTACGAGCCGGTCACTGTGGGGTTGGACAACCGGCTTGGCGGTTTCGCAATACCAGCGGCGGAACGCCTGATTGAAGGCGGCTTTGTCTTTGCTTACCTGTTCGAACGCCGGCAACAGTACGTGCGGGCCAGGGGGCGGGTCGCGGCTGATGATGGCGGTGCCGGGAATGCCAGCGAGGTCAGGGCTGGGGCAGCTCAGGCGCTCGGCGATGGTGAGGACTGCTCGTTCGGCCATGCCGTAGGCAAGGATGTCGGCGCGGGTGTCAAGGAGGAGGGAGCGGCGCACCGAGTCGGTCCAGTAGTCGTAGTGGGCGAGTCGGCGCAGGCTGGCTTCGATGCCGCCGATGACGAGGGGGGTATCGGGGAAAGCCTGCCGCAGGAGATTGCAATAGACGATTGTTGCCCGGTCCGGTCGTCGGCCCGGCTGGCCGGCTGGTGAGTAGTCGTCGCGCTGGCGCCGGTTGAGGGTGGGGCTGTGGTTGGCCAAAAGCGAGTCAACGTTGCCGGCGGTGACGCCGAAGAAGAGCCGGGGCCGGCCGAGCCGGCTGATGTCAACCGGATTTTGCCAGCGCGGTTGGGGGATGATGCCGACGCGGTAGCCGGCAGCGAGCAGCACCCGACTGATGATGGCTGTTCCAAAGGCAGGATGGTCAACGTAGGCGTCGCCGGTGACGATGATGATGTCACACTCGTCCCAGCCGAGTGATTTCATTTCGGCGGCCGTGGTCGGACAGAAGGGCGGCTGGAGTGGTTTCAGGGTCGGAGGAGAGTTCGGCAACTGGGGCCGGTGGTCGGACGGTAGAAGTAGATGCCGGGCCGAAGGTTTTGCGGGTTGACGCGGCGGCCAAGCGCATCGTAGATGGCGGCGGTTGGCTTTGGGGTGCGGCCGGCAACGATTGGCCGCGGGGAGGTGTCGCTTGGTGGTGGCAGCCAGCCGGCGCCGATGTTGAGGGCGGAGTCGGCGGTGCAGTAGAAGACGAGCGGGCCGCGCCAGTCGCCAAACCGAACATGGCAGAGCTGCGGTGCCGGTTCGGGGATGACCGGCGAGGAGCTGACCAGCACCGGCGGGGTCCAGAACTCAGGGCTGTAGATGTTGGCGCAGCGCCAGTAGAGCTGGAGTGAGTCGAGCGCCAGAATCCGGCCGGAAAGGTAGAGCAGGCCGACAAAACCACCCGGGCCGGTCGGGTCGCTGGCAAGGCTGACCGGCCACTGCTCGACAAAGCTGTTGCCCAAGGCTTTGCCGGTGAACCACCAGTCGCCGTTAGTGGGACTCCAAGCATACTCAATCTCGCGGCTGAGGGTGTCGTAGCGATAGACGGTCGAGAATGCCCAGACCGCTGACCAGTAGCCGCCACCGGTGTCAGCCTGAGCCAACAGCGGTGAGGAGTGGCGGTAGCGGCTGGCGGTGAGAGTCCGAACCGTTGACCAGTACCGGGGTGTTCCGCAGTGACGGTTGTAGGCATAGTGAAGCTGGGTGCCGCCGATGGCAAAGCGCCAGGCAGCGTGCACCATTGAACTGTTGGTGGCGAGAAGCTGGGGGTCGTGGGCGTTCCAGAAGTCGGTTTCTGGACTCCAGGTCTGGCCCTGGTCGCTACTGCGGATGAAGCCACCGGTGCGGCCGGCCCGGCGCTCGTTGACATAGACACAGTAGGTGTAGTAGTTTGTGGTGCGGTCGAGCGCCACCGCAAAGTCGTCAATCGTATCCGGGCCAACAACAACCGGCAGCAGCGCCGAGCCGGTGTCCTGATTGACGCGCCAGAGCCAGAGGTCACCGTCACCACTCGCGACCAGAACGAATGCCAGCAGGACAACCGGGCCAGCCACCGGCGAAAGCAGCCTGACCTGACGGAGCGGCGCTCCAGCATAGAGCCATTGCTGTTGTTGCCAGGTCTGACCCTGGTCGTGGGAGGCGAGTAGGCGCAGGGTATCATCAGCTCGGGCGAGCGCGAGCCAGACGGTGCCGCTAGTGTCGGTGCAGACGCTGTAGGCGGTAATCGGGCCAGAGTCAAGGAGAACCTGGCCGAGGCCGAGTGAACGCGGCAGCGGTGGTTGGTAGTGGCCGCTGGTAGGTTGCTGGCACCAGGACTGGTTGAAGAAGGCCTGGCCGATGTCGCCCGGCCCGGACAGCGGAGATGCAATCAGCCCGAGCAGCAGCCCCAGCATCTTAGTCCAGCCTTACAAACCCGGTCTGGTATTGTCGTCCCCGGGCCGCGTAGTTACGGCTGATGTGCAGAATCAGCTCAATCTCGGCCGCGGTCAGGTCGCGCTTTACTACCGCGGGCACACCGACGACGAGCTTGCCCGGTGGCACCGTAAAGCCCTCGCGCACCACCGAACCGGAGGCAACGAGCGAGTGGCGGCCGATGTGGGCCCGGTTCTGAATCACTGCGCCCATCCCGACGAGACATTCGTCTTCGAGGACGCAGCCGTGGACGATGGCGCGGTGGCCGATGGTCACGCGGCTGCCGATAATGCAGGGCGTCTTATCGTCAACGTGAACCATTGCGAGGTCCTGGATATTCGTATCAGTGCCGACCGTGATTGCGTCCATATCGCCGCGCAGGACGGTGTTGAACCAGATGCTCGAACCCGAACCGACCGTCACGCGGCCGATGATTGTGGCATTGGGCGCGATATAGGCGTCAGGAGCGATAACCGGCCGGATGCCGCTAAGAGCAGCGATCATCTAACGTCGCTTTGGGACTGGCCGGCTGAAGCAGCAGACCACGGCATCCCGGGTTCGACTGTTGACGTTGGCGACGGCATAGACATTGTCGGCTACGACCAAGTCCACACCCGCTGCTTCGTCTCCTGATGGTGCGTAGTGCCGCTCCCAAACTGACACCGCACTCGGTCGGTATTCGAAGGCGAGGAGTTCGGCCTTGCGTCCGGTCGCGGTCTTCGCACCGAGCAGCGTGCCGGCAATGAAGATGTCGCTGGCGGGGGTGACGCAGATGCCCCGGCCTTCGGCCTGAGCCTGTTCACCGTAGGCGGCCTTGCGAATGACGCCGCCGTCCGGGTCGTATTCAAGGATGACGCAGCGGGTGGAATCGCCGACTTGAGCCGTGCCGGTGACAAGCACGTTGCCGAACGGGTCAAAGGCGATGTCGCCAGCCCGGTCCTCACCGCCGGAGTCATAGCTGCGGGTCCAGAGGGTATCGCCGTTCGGCGCTGTCTTGATGACGATGATGTCATCGTTACCGTGTTGGCCGACAACTGCCAGATTGCCTTTGTGGTCGCTGGCGATGCGCCAAGCGATGTCGCTCTTGCTCAGGTCGTAGTTGCGGGCCCAAATCGTACGGCCGTCTCCAGCGTTGAGCAGGGCAATCAGGTAGTCGCTGTTCTCCTCGGTGCCGGCAAGGCCGCAGATGGCGAGCTTGTCTTCACCGACCTTGGTGATGCCCATTCCCCAGGTCTTGTCCCCGAGTTCGAGCCCTTTCTGCCAGAGCACCCGGCTGTCCGGCGCATAGCTGGCAACCAGGCAGGCGGTCTTCTCCTGGGGCCGGACGCGGCCAACCAAGTAGCAGGTGCCAGTGCTGTCAGCAACCAGGTCTTCGCAGGTGCTGTACACCGCGTACTGATACAGCTTCGACCATAGCTCCTTGCCATCGGGCGAGAGCTTGGTGACGAGCGGTATTGCCCGGTCCGAACCGTCCGGCCTTACCACGGTCGCGCCGACATAGAGGTTCGTGCCGTCGGTCGTTATGGCCTTCGCCATCTCATCGTTGTTTCTGTCAATCCGGTACTGCCAGACCACCGGCTGCTGGCCGCAGCCGGCGACAAGAAATGTCAGGACAAAGAGGGACAGCGCAAGTCGTTTCATCGGGGTTCACCGCTGCGTCTTGGTCAGAAGTTAGCAGAGCAGCGGGCAGAAGTCAAAGCGGCGATGCGGGTTGGCACACAGTCGCAACCAGCCCGACGGTTCCTCGGCCGCGTTGCCGCCGCAAAATGACAGCCTCTGGCAGTTTGACCCCTTGCGGCACTGGGACTATAATCGCCCCAGTGCAGCATCCCATTCTCAGCATCTCTGGTCTGCGTGGTGTCGTCGGCGATGACCTGCTTCCCGAAACAGTGACCCGGTTCGCGGCGGCGTTCGGGTCAACGCGCGTCGGCCAGCGGGTGGCGCTGGGACGTGACTCACGGTTGTCAGGTGAGATGCTTGCGGCCGCGGCAGTTGCCGGCCTGGCTTCGGTTGGCTGTGAGGTTGTTGACCTTGGTATCGTTCCGACGCCGACCGTTTTGTATTACACCCGTACTCACAACCTGGCCGGCGGTATTGTAATCACTGCCAGCCACAACCCCGACCGTTGGAATGGAATGAAGTTCTGCCGCAGCGATGGCACCTTTCTGCGGCCGGCCGAGATTGAGGAACTGCGCTCCCGGGCTAGTGGGCCGGTGCGGCGGACTGACTGGCTGGGGCTGCAGCCGGTTCAGGCAGACGGTGGGGCAGTTGACGAGCATGTGGCGGCGATTGTCGCCAGCGGCATCTGTCCGCAAGCCGGCGCGCGGCGGCGCATTGGGATTGACGCGGCCAATGGGGCAGCGGCAGTGGCGGCGAAGCGACTGGTCGAGAGGTTTGGGCACGAGGTGACGTGCATCTACTGCGATCCGTCACCGGCGACAATGAAGCACGGTTTTCCGCGCCGACCCGAACCGATGGCAGCGCACCTGGGTACGCTCTGCACCGTGGTGCGGGAGCAGGGGCTGGATGCCGGATTGGCGTTCGACCCGGACGGTGACCGCTTCAGTTGCGTGGATGAGACCGGGACGCCATTGGGAGAAGAAGCGACGATATGCCTCGCATGCCTGAGCCTACTCGGAGCCCAAGGCGAAAGCCAAAAGCCAAAAACCAAGAGCCAAAGCGCCAAGGTGGTTGTCAACCTTTCGACGACACGGGCCGTCGAAGATGTCTGCCGGACACTGGGAGCCGAGGTGGTTCGGACGCCGGTCGGCGAAGTGTCGGTGCTGGAGCGAATGCTTGAGACCGGCGCGGTGCTGGGCGGCGAGGGGAACGGTGGTGTGATTGTGCCGAGTGTCAACCCGACTCGCGACGGGCTGGTCGCAGCCGCGACAGTGCTGGCGTTGCTCAGCCAGCCGAACGTGAGGCTGTCAGCCATCCGGCAGCGGCTGCCGCACTACGAAATGGTGAAGACGACACTAGCGGTCTCGCGTGAGGAGTTCGCCGAACGAACGCCGCAACTGCTGGCCGGGTTCGCTGACGCCGCCGTGGACACTCAGGACGGGCTGCGCATTGCGGGCAGCGACTACTGGCTGCATGTGCGGCCGTCGAATACCGAGCCGCTCTTGAGGATAATCGCCGAGGCCAGGACGCGCGAACGGGCCGAGGCAGTGGTCGAGCAGGCGCGAACGCTGCTGGCCGGAACAAAGGAGTAGCGCCGGCGATGTGTGGTATCGTTGGTTACGTCGGGCCAAGAAACGTCGCGACGGTCATCTTGGTCGGGCTGGAGCGGCTGGAATACCGCGGCTACGACTCCTGTGGCATCGCCACGGTTGATGACGGTCTGCACATTCGCAAGACCGCGGGCCGGCTGGCCAAGCTGAAAGAACTGCTCGCCCAGGAGAGTCTGCCTGGTTCGCTCGGTGTCGGCCACACTCGCTGGGCAACGCACGGTCGCGTGACCGATGAGAACGCCCACCCGTTTGCCGACTGCACCGGGACGATTGCCCTGGTGCACAACGGCATTATTGAGAACTACCGCGAGCTGCGCGAGCAACTACTAAAGCAGGGCCACAAGTTTGTCTCGACAACCGACACCGAGGTTATTGTGCACCTGATTGAGAGCTACTACAAGCGCGACCTGGCCTTGGCCCTGCGCCGGGCAGCGGCCCGGCTGCGGGGCGCTTATGCGATTGCGGTGGTCTCAACCCGCGAGCCGGACCGGCTTTATGCGGTGAAAACCGGCTCGCCGTTGATTATCGGGCTGGGCAAGGGTGAGACGATTCTGGCTTCTGACGCCACGGCGCTGGCCGGGGTCGCCCGCAAGATGCTGCCAATGCAGGACGGCGAGATTGCCATCATTACCCGGGAGCGAGTACAGCTTACCGACCTGCAGGGGCGACCGGTACGGCGCAGCTTCTCGGCGCTGGAGCTGAAGGCGAAGGCGGTGACGCGCGGCCGCTATCCGCACTTCATGCGTAAGGAGATTTTCGAGCAGCCGCGGGTAATAGAAGAAAATGTCGAGCGCCGATTCCACGCTGACCGCATCGCGCTGGACCCAGAGTTTCTGCTCTATCCGGACGAGGTCGAACGGGTCGAGCGGATTGTGATTCAGGCCTGCGGTACCTCCTATCACGCCGGTCTGATCGGCCGCTACTACTTCGAGAAATTCTGCCGGATACCGGTGTCGGTGGAGATTTCGTCGGAGCTGCGCACCTCCGAGTTCATCTACGATGGTCGGACCCTGATGCTGCCGATTAGCCAGTCGGGTGAGACGGCCGACACGCTGGCAGCTCTGCGCGAGGCCCAGTGCCGCGACATCAAGTCACTGGCGATTCTCAATACCCGGCGTTCCTCCATTGACCGTGAGGCAGATTCGTCGGTCTATATCCATGCCGGGCCTGAGATTGGCGTCGCCTCGACCAAAGCCTACACAGCTCAAATCCTGACGCTATTGGCAGTGGCGCTCTATTTTGCCCGGGTGCGTCATAGCCTGCCCGATGAGAAATACGCCGAGATTCGCCGGGCGGTGCGCCGGCTGCCCGAGCAGCTTCGGGCCTGTCTTGGGCTTGATGCCCGGGTGCGGGAGACGGCCGCGAAGCTGGTCAAAGAGCACGACTTCATATTCCTCGGCCGGGGCATCAACTATCCTTCAGCCCTTGAGGGTGCACTGAAGTTGAAAGAGGTCGCCTACGTCCATGCTACTGGTTATCCGGCTGGCGAGATGAAGCACGGCCCAATATCACTCATTACCGATGGCGTGCCGGTCATTGGTATCGCGCCGCAGGGTTCGGTGTACGATAAGATGATCTCCAATCTGGCCGAGGCCAAAGCGCGCAAGGGGCGGATAATCGCCGTGGGGACGGTCGGCGACCGGGCCTTGGCTGAGTTGGCTGAAGACGTCTTCTACCTGCCGCCGACACCAGAGTATCTATCGCCAATTCTCGTTGCGCTGCCGCTGCAACTACTTGCGTATCACGCTGCGGTTCTCCGCGGCTGCGATGTGGACAAGCCGCGCAACCTAGCCAAGAGCGTGACGGTGGAGTGAGCATGCGGGACCAGCACCAGATTTCACCACAAAGAGCACAAAGACAGCAAGAAGTTAGTTCCGCCGGTGCGAGCGGCGATTCCGCGGCCGCACCGCGGCCGCGGAATGACGGTTGGAGCGAAGGTCGTGATCAAGACTGCCTATGGATGAACTGAAACTCCGTTATGGGATCAACCCGCACCAGGTGCCGGCGCGGGCATTTGTGACCGAAGGCACCCTGCCGCTACGAGTCCTCAACGGCGCACCCAGCTACATCAATCTGCTTGATGCGTTGAACTCGTGGCAGTTAGTGCGGGAGCTGGGCCAGCTAACCGGCCAGCCAGCAGCAGCTTCGTTCAAGCATACGAGCCCGGCTGGCGCGGCGATTGCCCGGCCGCTATCACCAGAGCTGGCCGAGTCGCTCTTTGTCGGCAAGGCCGAGCTTTCGCCGTTGGCAACCGCCTACGTGCGGGCCCGCGGTGCTGACCGGATGTCGTCGTTTGGTGACTGGGCCGCATTCTCAGAACCGGTTGATGAACCGACAGCGGCGATTCTCGACCGGGAGGTTTCGGACGGCTGTATCGCGCCCGGTTATGAGCCGGCCGCGCTCGAACTGCTGCGCAAGAAGAAGTCGGGTCGGTTTCCGATTCTGTTGATTGACCCAAACTTTGTGCCACCGGAACTGGAGCAGCGGACCGTGTTCGGCATCACCCTCGAGCAGGCCCGCAACAGCGCGGTCATCAGTGCGGCCCTCCTTGACAAGGTCGTTACGGTCAAGAAGCAGATTCCGGCGGCGGTGGCCACCGACCTACTGATTGCCGAACTGGTGCTGAAGTACACGCAGTCGAACTCAATCTGCTTGGTCTGGGACGGACAGGTGATCGGCGTCGGTGCCGGCCAGCAGTCGCGGATTCACTGCACGCGCCTGGCCTGCCAGAAAGCCGAGAAGTGGCTACTGCGCTTGCACCCAAAGGTGCGGGGCCTGCCGTTCAAGCGCGGGGTTAGTCGGTCAGAGAAGGCAACGGCTATTGACCTCTATCTCGAAGAGGATGTGACCGAGGCCGAGCTTGCTGCCTGGAAGCTCAACTTCAGCGCGGTACCGGAACGGCTGTCGCGGCAGGAAAAGGATGAATGGCTCAGTCGGTTTGACAGCATCTGCCTTGGCTCAGACGCTTTCATTCCGTTCCGCGACAATATTGACCGGGCCGCGCGCACCGGAGTGCGCTACATCATTCAGACCGGCGGTTCGACCCGTGACGATGGGATTATCCGTGCTGCTGACGAATATGGCATGGTGATGGTCTTCACCGGGCTAAGGCTGTTCCACCACTAGACCTAACCAGCGAATTTCTGGCCAGTTGCAATAATACTTGACAGCGGCTTGTTCCAGACTAAATATAAGTTGCGATTGGTGAGGCAGGGCGGCGGCCTCAGGCGGCAGAGCATCTCAACCTCCACAGGGTCTGGTGAGGCCCATCTCGCTGGACCAACATCATCCCACCCGCCTGACCCCACGCCGTCGCCCGCCTCTTTGCCGGCCGGTTTTCCTAGGTTGTATTTTCTGAACTAGCGAGCGAGGCGCCGGGCCAGGCGAATAGCTGCCAGCATTGAGCTGGGGCTGGCAATGCCTTGTCCAGCGATGTCAAAGGCAGTGCCGTGCAGGGGCGAAGTGCGGATACGGCCAAGCCCGAGTGTTACATTGACACCCTGACCATGGGCCAGCAGCTTGGCCGGAATCATCGCCTGCTCGTGGTACATGGCGACAAAACCATCGTAGGCAAGGGAGGCGATCGCAGCATCGGCTGGAATCGGGCCAACAGCATCAATGCCGGCCTGGCGCGCTAGGTTCACGCCAGCGGCAATTCGCTTCTCTTCGCCCCGGGTGAACTCGTAGCCGTGGGGATTGAACGCAAGGCAGCAGATGCGCGGCTTGCGACCGAGTTCGGCTTGGAGAAACTCGTGAAGGAGGCGGGCTTTCTCGGCAACGGCGTCGGTGGTGAGATGACGGCTGACCTGGGTCAGGGGCAAATGAATTGTGACAAAGACCGCCTTGAACCGCGGGGTCCAAGCCAGCATCGCGGTGTGGCGCGCACCAAGCCGGTCAGCAAGGAACTCGGTCTGGCCTGGCCAGCGAAACCCGGCCAGGCGCAGAGCTTCTTTTGATACTGGGGCAGTGACCAGCGCAGCTATCGTGCGTTGCCGGAGCGCGGTAACGCCGGCTTCGAGGCAAGCGAACGCTGCTTCGCCACAGTTCTTCTGTGGTCGGCCTAGCTGGTAGCGGCCAAGTCGGGGTGCGCAGTCTTGGACGAGTGACAGGTCAACGCTCGTGCCAAGTCGGCGCTGCTCCTTCTCTAGCACCGCGCGCGAGCCGAAGATGACCGGCCTGAACCTGGGCATTGCGGCCAGTGCCTTGAGCAGAATCTCAGGCCCGATGCCGGCTGGGTCGCCCATTGTTACGCCGATTAGTGCTATCCTCTTCATGTCCGGCTCGCCATAGTATTAGTAGTGACTGAGGGTGCCAGAGCGGCGGGTGTATCTGTCAATGAGGGTGAAGACCGTAAGGCCGAATGCTACCCAGATAACCGACAGGATGCCGAGGCGAAGGAACGCATCGGCAATAGTGAAACTCATCTGCTCGCCGAGGAGGAAATGGCGAGCGGTGAGAATGCCGTAGGTCGTGGGCACGGCCAAGGCTGCCTGCTGGAGAAAGATGGGTAGTACTGCCAGCGGGTAGGCAATCGGGGTAATTACCATCAGGATGCTGGCCAGGGCTTCGGAGATGAGCCAGCCCTGCTTGAAGATGAGCGTGGTTGAAGCCATCACCATGCCGATGCCATAGAGCGCGACCATCATTAGGCCGATAATGGCGAGCGATGGCAGCAGCCCGAGCGGGTTGATATGGATGCTGAAGACGAGGACGATGAAGAGTATCTGCACTGCAATCATCAGTAGTTGGTGCAGGATTGAGTGCATCGCCATTCCCATGGTGAAGACCCAACGCGGCACCGGCGCGGCAAAGACCGATTCGAGCGTGCCGTACATCTGCTCCTTGCGCAGCGAGAAGCCCATCGCCCAGAGGGCCATGTTCATGAAGCCGATGAAGATGTAGCCGAGCGTGACAAACGAGACGAGGTCGGATGTGCCGACGAGCTTTGCCAGGTTCTCGGACTGGCGGCCGCCGACCAGGGCTACACCATAAAGAAGATACGGCAAGAGATAGACAACCGGGTCAATGAGCGAGCGGGCGAAGTCGGCTGGGTAGGTGAGTTCGAGCCGCCACTCTTTGATATTCTCGGCCCAGACCGCGCTCGCGTAATGGCGCAACCGAAGAAGGAGACCAGGATTCGAGGATGCAAGGAGTCCGGCGACCGGACCGGAATCCCTGACCCCTTGACTCTGTGAATCCGTATTCATCTAGTGCATCCCGACGGTTCCGTCCTTACGGGTCTTGCGTTCGAGCCAGCGGAAGATGAGCCAGCCGGATACGAGCAGGACTGCGTCCATTACGAGCAGGATGGCGACTGTTTTACCAAGACTGACCTCGTTGCGGTTGAGCATGATGATGCCGCGGATGGCAACGAGCGCCCAGGTCAATGGTATCAGGGTCGAGACGACCTGCGTGATGGGATTGACCTGCACCGGGTAACGGATGGGTGAGAAGAGAAAGAAGACCCATTCGAGGGTGTGAATCCAGCCGTGGGCCTCCTTGATGAGCAGAGTGAAGCCGGCAAAGGCAATGGTGAAGCCGTAGAACCCAATCATCAGCAGGCCGACAATCAGCAGGACCGGCACGACCTTGGCAAGGCTGAACGAGATGCCAAACGGGAGCAGGCTGATGACGACTGCCTGCAAGGTGACGATAATCAGCGTCGAGATGGCTTCGGCCAGGGTCTTGCCGATGAGAATCACGAGTGGATGGGTGGGCGAGGCGATGATGTATTCCATTGTGCCCCAGTAGGTCTCCTCGCGGAGGGAGTTGCCCACACCCCAGAGTCCGGAGAAGACGAAGTTAGAGACCATCGCGCCGATGAGCACGAACGCCATGTAGTTGCCCGAACCGGTGAGCTGGCGGAACGATTCGCTCGAAGCTGCGCCGACGAGCGCCCGGCCCTGAAACACGAACGGGAAAACCCAGAGCAGCGGAAAGATGGCCCAGAAGGCGAGGATGATCGGATAGGACAGGTAGATGCGAAAGGTCTTCTCAATCTCGGCCCGGATGACATTGAGGGTTGCCGCGAAGGACATTGCAGCAGGCTAGCGCTGCGCTTCGGGCTTGCCCTCGCTCGTGTCAGCGCCGAGTGACGTGCCGGTGACGTAGAGAAAGACGTCTTCGAGCGTGGGCTGTTTCACCTCGATGCCGAGAATCTTGGCCTGGGGCCGCAGCAGCTCGATGGCGTCGGCCAACACGGTCTCGACCCGCGGGGCGACAACCCGGACGCTCGTCACGCCGTCGTTGTGCTCGGCAGCGACGCGCTCGACCGTGGGCAGGCGCTCAAGCCCGGATGTGTCAGGCCGGCCCTGCAGCCGGATGTGCAGCATTTCGGTGTGCGGGATGTCACGTTTGTACTCGGCCGGGGTCTTGCAGTCAACAATCTTGCCTTTGCTGATGAACGCGATGCGGTTGCAGAGTTCGTCGGCCTCGTCCATGTAATGGGTGGTGATGAGAATCGTCTTGCCCAGGCGTCCGTTCAGCTCTTCCTTGATGAACTGGCGGATGAACCGGGCAAACTGCGGGTCGAGTCCGAGCGACGGTTCGTCCAGCAGAATCAGGTCCGGGTCGTGAAGAATGGCGCGGGCGACCGACACCTTCTGCTTCATTCCGGACGAGTAGCGTTCGAGCCGCTCGTGCTCGACATCTTTCAGGCCGAGCAGTTCAATCAGGTAGTCAATGCGCTTGTCCCGTGCCTTGCCCGAAAGGCCGTAGAGCGCGGCAAAGAAGTTCAGGTTGGCGCGGGCCGAGAGCTTCCAGTAGAGCGTGCGTTCGCCCGATGTCAAAAGTCCGATGCGCTGGCGGCACCAGAGCGAGTCGCGGAACACGTCGTGGCCGAACAGGCTGATTGTGCCTGCGTCGGGAATGAGCAGCGTCGCGATGCAGCGGACGAGCGTGGTCTTACCCGCGCCGTTGGGGCCCAAGAGGCCGAAGAGCTCACCCTGACGAATCTCCAGGTTCGCGTGGTCAACCGCGCAGGTAATCTTCTTCTTCAGGCCACGACCGCGACGGAAGTTCTTGACGACATCGCGGCACAGCAGCGCGGGAGTTTCATTCATAGCGGCGAATCTTATGGCCGAATCAAGGGCGGGTCAAGGAATCGGGCTATTTCAAGCCAGCGTTGCTAGGGGCGAGGCGCGCGGCGGGCAGTGCGGCGGAGTTGGGTGGCCCAGGCGAAGCCGAGGAAGTACCGGCGCCAGAGTTCGTCCGAGGAACCGTACTGATTGTCGCCGGCAAAGTAGTCAACGAGCAGTTCACGGCAGCGGCAGGGCTCGCGGCGCCGACCGCGGTTCTTGGGGTCGGCGATGGTCAGGTCTAGTAGTTCGAGTGCCCGCTCAAACGAGCGCCAGCTTCGTTCGGCATCACCTTTCTCGCGCCAACTGATGGCCCGTTCGACTTCCGAACCGACGTTCGCCAGTTGCTCGATGAGGTCGAGTTCAAACCACCGGCCAGCGGCAAGGTCCTGGTGCTGCCAGTTCATCGTCGCACTAGCGAGCTGACAACTTCGATAATCCGTGCCCGGGTCTGGGCATCGTCAACCCCGCGACTGCGATTGCCCTGTGAGGGCCGCAGGTTGATCATCGAATCGAACTCGATCCAGCCAGCCGGGTCGGCGTCGGGGTAGAGATTGATACCCCAGAGGTCCTGCTGGCGCGAGCCGTCGTTGAGCAGCAAATCTTCTTCATCGGAGTGTAGCTCACCGCTGATTGCCATCACGCGGCGCTCAATATCAACAACCGCTTTCACATAATCGCCAAACCGGGCAGCGGCTAGCTGCTTGAGCTCGGCCAAGGTGATTCCATCACGAACAATGGTCATCTTCCCCCTACCTTTTCGGCTTCGGTCTTTGCCTGCTCGATCACTGCCGCCATCTGGTCGGCGGCAGCATCCCAGGTCCACTGGTGCGCCCATTTGATGGCCTGCTCGCCAAGCTTTTGGCGCAGGGCCTCGTCGGTGAGCAGCCGTTCGAGCCGTTCGGCCAGGGCCGGAATATCGCCGTAAGGATAGACCAGGCCGTTGATGCCGTCGCGGGAGGAGTCGCGCAGGCCGGGCGAGTCGGCAACCACGACTGGCAGGCCGCAGCCATTCGCCTCCATCACAATCAGTCCCCAACCTTCTTTCACCGAGTTCTCAGATAGCACCGCAGCACGGCGGTACCAGGCTATTTTCTCTTCTTCTGAGACAAAGCCGGTGAACTCGACCGTGGGGTCCAGACCGAGACCGGCGGCAATCTTGCGCAGCCGCGGCAGGTCATCGCCGGTGCCGACTATGACCACGCGATGCTTCACCCCTTTGTCGAGCAGCCGGCGTGAGGCCTGAAGCAGGTGGTCGGTGGCCTTGTATTTCTTCAGGCGGCCGACGTGGAGGACGACCGGCACAGCAGTGGTCAGGCGGTCCGGTGCGCTAGTGGGCGGCCGGAAGCGGTCGAAGTCGGTGCCGGGCGGAATTACGGTGATGCGCTCGGGCCGGATGCCGAGCCGGACGGTGTCGGCCTTTGAGCTTTCGGAGAGCACGGCGAACCGGCAGTTCCGATATGCCAAAGGAATGATGCTCTCTGCCAGCCAGACATAGGCGGCAAGCGGCGGTAGGGTCTCGTGGAAGATTGCGCCGCGGAAGAGATGCATCAGAATCGCCAGCACCGGCCGCCGGGTAAACCACGGCGAATAGAAGGGAATCTTGTTCAGGTCGTCAATCACGAGGTCGGCTTCGAGCGATTTGGCCAGCCGGTCAATGTGGCGATAGACCGTGAAGTTGAAAGTGTTCTTGCCACCCCGGCGGATGATCCGAATCCCGTCAATTGTCTCTTCGGGCATCGAACCGGCAAAGCGCTCAGCCAACAGTGTCACTTCGTAACCGCGCCGGACCAAGCGCGAAAAGATCTCCTGAAAGTAGATTTCAGCACCACCGGCCAGCGGGTTTTTGATGCAGCGCCAGTTGACAACGAGCAGACGCATAACTGGCAATGATAGGAGGGTCGGGCCGCGAAGTCAAAAACCAGAGGGCCAGTAACCAGGTGAGCCGAGAACAACGGCTCTCGGCAAACCAAGGTTGGGACCGCAAGGAGGCGGTCTGGTGAGTGGGCAACGAGGGGCTGCTCGGAGCGCTTACTAAGGGTAAGTCCTAGGAGGTGGCCAGAGAGCGGCGAGAAGGCCGATGCGAGGGGAAGGCGAGGCTTGTCCAGAGGCACTGTTGCAGGGGCTGCCCGAAGGACTATGGCTCACCCAATAGAAAGGGCCTGCGCAGGCCGGTTTGGAGGCTCG
The DNA here is from genome assembly GCA_965649295.1 of Caldifarciminota bacterium. Taxonomy (GTDB): domain Bacteria; phylum Hydrothermota; class Tepidihabitantia; order Tepidihabitantales; family Tepidihabitantaceae; genus CBFGKH01. The sequence continues at coordinate 126,759 of CBFGKH010000006.1, read as the reverse complement.
CGGGCAAGGACAGTGGAGAAGGGCTACGAGAGTGCTGCGGCCAGCGGGGTTGCGGGTAGCTTTGGGGACCACTCCCGGGACAGTCCACGGGGAGGGGGTCTCGAGGACTGGTGGCTCTACCTAACCGATTGTCTTGCAGAAGTTTCCAGCCAGAAACATCGAGAACAGGCCATGGTCTTCTGAGCACACAGCTATGGCGACGGTTGGAGCTTAGCCACGGTCGTTGGCGGGGCTGAGAATTGACCGATATCGTACGGAGTTGGCGGCAGTTCTCTTTGACAGCGTGTCTGGCGTCGGCTAGGCTGGGTCAGGTAACTAGGAGCGTGTATGATTAAGGCAGCAGACCTGCGCGATGGGATGTGTGTCCGAATTGATGGCGAGCTGTATAAGGTGCTGCACGCCGAGCTCAAGGTCGGGACGGCCAAGCTGCCGAGTTCGGTTCATGTCCGGCTGCGCAATCTTCGCACCCACACCCAGACCGAACAACGCCTTCATCCGGAGGCCAAGGTTGAGGACATTGCGGTGGAGACGGTCTGGCTGGACTACTCTTATCGTGATGCCGATACGTTTCATTTTCTCCATCCCGAGACTTTTGAGGATATCGCCATCCCGAGACAGATGCTTGGCAACTACGAGCGGTTTGTGACTGACGGGTGCCGACTGCAGTTTGAGTTTTTGGGCAGTGAGCCGCTGGATGCGGTTCTGCCGCGGACAGTTGATGTGGTGGTGACGGCAACTGGGCCGGCCCTGCACGGCGATCCCAATGCCGCACCGAAGACGGCGACAATCGAGAACGGACTTGAAGTGCTAGTGCCGCAGTTCATCAAGAACGGCGACCGCATTCGGATTGACGTCGCCACCGGCAAGTATCTGGAGCGGCTGCACTAGCCGCTGCCGTTACCGTTAGAAATCGTCGGCCGGCAGGGTGTCAACCGGTGGCTTTGCCACTGGTTGGCGGACCCATTCGATGACGCTTTCGCGGTGGACGTAGAGGTAGCCGACCGCAATCCCAATCAGGACGAGCACGAGGAACAAGCGCAGGTAAGAATAGAAATCGCGATTGGGGCGGTAGCCGGGCTCGGTCTGTTCCTCGATGGCGCGGATGCGGCGCAGCCGTTCGGCATCAAAGGCAAAGCGGTCTGAGAGGTTGTTTGACATATCCACTCCTATCCAACCTAGCCAGCTAATTATTATACGGAAAGAGCAGGCTCCGGGCAATCCTGTTCCTACTTGACCTTTCTCGTCATTGGTTTAGATTGGCTTGTCACTCGGGCCGGGTCTGGGCCGTGGCCGGTCCGCAGCATGGACGTGTCGGAAGGCAGGAGCTAGTTCGACCAAGGGAGGAACCGCCATGGTCGTACGGAACGTGCTGATACTGCTGTCGCTTTGGGTGCTGGCGCTGGCTAGTGCTCATTTGGAGCAGCCGGGGTTGTCTCGCCAGGCAGGCGCGGTAACTTTCGCGACCGACAATATTACCATTCCCCGATTGCTATCGTATCAAGGCAGGCTGACCGACACCTTGGGGGTGCCGGTGGCAGATACGCTCTACTCGGTTCGCTTCCGGCTGTACAGCCAGCCAAGCGGCGGTACCCAGTTCTGGGAGGAGACCCAGTCCGTGCGCACCCGAGCCGGGCTATTCTCGGTGCTGCTTGGGTCGGTGACACCAATCGGCACGGTGCCGGACGCAGGTGCGGTCTATCTTGGGATGGCGGTGAACGGCGCCGAGCTGGCTCCGAGGCTGCGGATAGCGAGCGCGGCCTATGCCTACTTGAGTGAGCGGGCAGCGAATGCCGACCTGCTCCAGGGCAAGGACACGATTGCGCTTGACAGCCGGTATGTCAACGAAGGGCAGGCCGGCGCGGTGACATCGGCGATGATTAGCGACGGCACGATTGCGGCTAGTGACCTTGGGCAGATGGGCGCTGCGACCGGGCAGGTGATGAAGTGGACCGGCTCGGCGTGGCAGCCGCGTAATGACAGCATCGGGATCGGTGCCGGGCCGGTGCGCGGCAGTGATATTGTCAAGCCCTGCACGCTTGATGCGGCGGTGGCCGGAACCGGCGCGGTGCTGCTGGCGAACAACAGCGGCGCGGGCGGCGGAATCGCGGTGATTCGTGCCGGTGACTACGGGATGCGGGTCTGGCGCTCAAGCTACAACGGCCTGACCGTGGATCGAGCCGGTCTGTTCGGCGTGCGCGTGGACAGTGCCCAGGCCGGGCTGTTTGTAGAGCGGGCAACGCAGAACGGCGTCCAGGTTCTGGCGTCACAAGGCAACGGCTTGCGGATTGACTCGGCCCAGTCGTTGGGCATTTGGATAGGGAACACTGGCTGGGAAGGTGTGTATGTCGGCCGCGCCGGTGCCGATGGCATCGAGGTCGTGCGAGCGCAGACGACCGGCGTGCAGGTTGACACCGCTGTCACTATGAACGGCTTCGATGCCGGGTTCAGCGGGCATCACGGGTTTCACGCCGATTCCTGCGGCTGGTCCGGGTTCGCGATTGACCGGGCTGGCGCGCACGGGCTGCACGTGGCGCGGGCCAATGCTCACGGCGCCTATGTGCAGCGGGCGCGCAAGGATGGCGTGCGTGTGCTGAAGGCGGACTCGACCGGCGTGCAGGTTGATACCGCCAATCAGGGTTTCCGCATCAATTCAGCGCAGTTCGGGGTGGTCGTCGGCACGGCAAGCATTGACGGCATCCAGATAGCAAGTGCGGGAGACGACGGCGTGCAGGTGACGAATGCCAACTACGCCTTGTACACGCCGAACGCCAATGCGATGGGCGTGCTTGTCTCCAATGCCGGTAGCTACGGTGTCTATGCCAACAGCAACAACGGTGCGGGCGGCCACTTTCGGAACAACAACAACGACAACTACGCCCTGACCGCCTATAACAACACCGGTACTGGTGCTGGCATTCGCGGCTTCTATGTGCAGGGACACGGCTACGCCACCGGTGGTTGGCAGACCTGGCTGGCAGATGGCGTGACCGGCTATGGGCTGATTGGACAAGAGCAACAGGTCGTGGCCTCGGGTTCGGCCCGACTGGCTGATGGCAGGGCCGAAGTGGAGTTCCCGATTGGGTTCAGTCAGGCGCTGGAAGGTGAAGGGCTGCAGGTGACGGTCACACCGACATCGCGCTGCAAAGGAGTCTGGGTGGCGGCCAAGAGTGTGGCCGGATTCCGGGTCGAGTCGGACGAGGGGGCGGAAGTGACATTCGACTGGATTGCGGTTGGTCGGCGTTGCCAGTCGGCGCCGTCTCCGACAGAACGAGCGGTTACGGGGCTGAAGTGAGCGCGCTGCTGGCGGTTCTGTTACTGGCAGCGCCGTCTGGCGGGCTGGTCTGCGGAACACCGGAGCGGCTTGACCAGTTTCGCGCCGGCATTTTGGCCCACCGGCCAGCAGTTGGTCAGTGCCGGACTGGCAGCGGCAGCTGCTGGGTTCACTATGACACGACTGGTCGGCACGCAACGACGCATGCCTATGCCGAGTCAGCCAGCTCGTATGTCGCTCGCGCTTGGTGGCGCCAGGTGGATACCCTGGGATGGGCCGCGCCAGCACCAGACCAGCAAGGGCCGGACAGCAGGCTCGACGTCTATCTTGTGGATACGAGCGCTTGGGACGGACTGACATCGCCGGAAGACCAGTATGATGAACCCTACCCTGATGGCTGGACCTGTTTTATTCAAATCAGGACTGGTCTGAACTGGAGTGGTTTGCGGTTGGTCATCGCCCATGAGTTCAATCACGCCTGCCAGGCTCGCTACAGCGGAGTGGAGATTACATCGTTCTACGAGAACACTGCCGAGTGGATGAGCGATTGGACAATGGAAGGCTGGGGATTCGGTGCGTGGTGGCTTAACGGTTTTCGCCATCCGTTGGACAGCACCCATTTTCGACTGAGCCGATTCACCTATCCGGGCTGGCTTTGGCCTAGGTTCCTGCACGAATACTATGCAGACCCGGTCTGTCCGCGCCGGGTCTGGGAGCAACTCGGCGCGCAGGGTGGCGAGAACACCTGGTGGGGCACCTGGGTTGCGCTCTACAACTACTACAGCTCAACAATGGAGCGGGCGCTGGGGCACTATGCGATTTGGCGCTGGTTCACGGGCAGCCGCGACGACAGCCGTCACTTCCAGGATGCCGAGGACTGGCAGACGAGTCGGTGTTATCACTGGTACGCCCAGTATCCGGTCATTGATTCAGCCACCGACCGGTTGCCAGAAGCTCCCGGTGGCTGCAAGTTTGTCGGGTTCACCGGTTTTGGTCAGAATCGGGTGCGAATTTTCTTTGACGGTGAGGATGGCCGCACCTGGGACGTCTATGTGCTGGGACTTGGCTCGATACCGCGTGAATACCGCATATTGCTACCGAACTCGCTTGATACCGGTTCGATTGTCATTCCGGGATGGCAGTATGACACGATTGTCCTGGTGGCGGTGGCCACGCAGCTGGTCGAGACCGGTGGCTGGCGATTCGCGTGGCGCGCGACGATTGAGGGTGACAGCACCGGCGTCGTCGAGTCTGCACCGCTGGCAGCGGACGTCGTGCTGGCGGTTCGGTCGGCACCCGGCGGCGCGTGGCTGCGCTGGCAACTCCCGGCTGGTGCAGACGGCAGTCTGCTCATCAGCGATGCCTTGGGCCGGAACGTGAGGCGGCTTGCTGTGCGCGGCACCGGGCAGGAATGCTGGACCTGGTGGGATGGAACGGATGATGGACGGAGAAGAGTGCCGGCCGGTAGCTACTTCTGCCGACTCGGCGGGACCGCTGCTTGCTCAAAGAGCTTTGCCCTGATTGGGCAGTAAGGAGAGATGATGAAGAGAGTCACGATGCTCGTGCTGGCGACGGCTGTAGTATTGGCTGTGGCACAGAATGAAGCCAGAGGCGAGAAGCCAGAAGTCAGATGGCAGAACAACGAGACCCAACGTCTGTCATCGGCAGTTGTCGGCGGCACTGATGCCATCACGATACCGCGGCTGCTGTCGTATCAAGGCAAGCTGACCGACACCTTGGGCCTGCCGGTGGCAGACACGCTCTACTCAATACGGTTCCGGCTGTACAGTCAGCCGAGCGGCGGGACCCAGTTCTGGGAGGAAACTCAGAGTGTGCGCACCCGAGCTGGGCTCTTTTCGGTGCTGCTTGGATCAGTGACACCAATCGGTACGATACCGGACGGAGGAGCGGTCTATCTGGGGATGGCGGTTGGTGGTGGCGCAGAATTGGCTCCGCGTCTGCAAATCGCTAGTGCCGCGTATGCGTATCTCAGCGAGCGGGCGGCGAATGCTGACCTGCTGCAGGGCAAGGACACGACTGCGCTTGACAGCCGGTATGTCAACGAAGGGCAGGCTGGCGCGGTGACATCGGCGATGATTAGCGACGGCACGATTGCGGCTGCTGACCTTGGGCGGATGGGCGCCTCGACCGGTCAGGTGATGAAGTGGAGTGGTTCGGCGTGGGTTCCGGCAAACGACAGCGTTGGAGTGTCGGGTGGCGGCACGGTTACTAGTGTCAGTCAGGGTGCTGGCGTGGTCTGCACGCCCAACCCAATTACGACCACTGGCACGGTGCGGTTTGACTCGGTCTGGGGTGATGACCGCTATATTCGCAATCAGTATGCCAGTGCCCAGACCGGCAATTTCTGGATGAGTGGCACGTGCCGGGCAGGTCAGTTCTACGGCGTGGCCAATTCGAGTGCGGCACCGGGCATCTACGGCAATGGCGGAACCTATGCTGCGGGTGTGTATGGACAGTCGGGGACCTCGTCCTATCCTGGTGTGTATGGCAGTGGCGGAACAGTGGCCGACGGTGTCTATGGCCAGACTAACACCTCGGGCTGCTACGGTGTGGCAGGTTACAATGGCAATGCCAGTGGGGTTGGCATAGTCGGCGCTGGTCAGGGGCAGAGCATCAGCGTGCCGACTGGCGGCTGCGGCGGCGCCTTTGTCGGTAGCAGTAAGGGCGGCTATCTAAAAGCCAACGCGACAAACGGCACCGGCGTCATTGGCGTTGGCAATGGCGTCAGCTTTTTTGAGAACCCGTCCAGTGGTGCGGGCGGTGCCTTTACCGGCACTGTCTATGGCGCCTGCGGCTACGCCACGAACACTTCGGGCGGTTGCTACGGCATCTACGGCTTGGCCAACAGCCCGACCGGTTTTGGTCTGTTTGCCGGCAACCAGAACTCCTCTGGTACCGGGCTATTGGCAACAGGCCAGGGTTCACCCGGATCGTATCTGACCGCGGGCAGCGGCGTGGCTGGTGTGGGAACAAGCTGTGGCATCTACGGCCGTGCCAGCAGCACTGGGGTGGGCCAGGGTGGCTACTTCTCAAACGGCTACGGTGCGTATGCCTATGTCAGCTACTACAACGGCACGACCAACTACAAGATACTTGGCAACGGCACGGTGAGTACAATCATGGCGACGCGGGATGGCCGCAAGACCCTGTTTGCGCCGGAGATGCCTGAACCCTACTTCGAGGACGCCGGTGTGGGACAACTGGTCAACGGCCACTGCCGCATCAATCTCGAACCGGTCTTCGTTGACTGCATTACTGTCAATGACGAGCATCCGCTCAAGGTCTTTGTTCAGCTCGAAGATGACTGCCGAGGCGTCTATGTGAAAAAGAACGCGACCGGGTTCGACGTCTATGAGCTACAGGGCGGGCAGAGCGATGCCCGATTCTCCTGGCGGGTGCTCGCCAAATGGAAGGGCAACGAGGGTCTCCGTTTGCCCGAAGCGCCAGGGCCGCTTGAAACGGCAACCGCCGCGACTCCGGCGTCGGTTACCGGCACAACTGAGCAGCTACCGCTGCCGGAGCCGATAGAGAGATAGCGGGAAGTGACCCGATGGAGGTAACAGTGAAGTCAAAGCTGGTTTCGATGGTGCTCGTCACAGTCTTCGCTGCTGTTTGTCTCGCCCAGTCCTATCGCTGTGATTGGGCCGTGAACGGGATTGCCGGCGGCGAGATGAGTTCGAGCGCATATAAGTCCGGCTCGACCGCTGGCCAGACTGCAGTTGGTCTCTCGACTGCATCGGGCCTTGCGGTCTTTGCCGGGTTCTGGTTGCCGGACTACGGTGTTGGCATTCAAGAACCGGGCGAGGTTAGAGCGGGCGGAGCGGTGCTGGTCACGCGGCTGGAGACGGTCGCGCCGAATCCGACCCGGAGTCAGGCGGTCATCCGCTACTCGCTGGCCGGCGATGGTCCGGTCCTCTTGGCCGTACACGACCTGATCGGTCGCGTCGTCCGTCAGCTTCTGGCGTCGAGTGTCAGGCGTGGCTCGCACAGTGTTGCCTGGGACGGCAGCGATGGGTGCGGCCGGCTACTGCCGGCCGGCGTGTATCTCGTGCGGTTCTCTGCCGGCGACTACCGCGCGACCCAGAAGATAGTTCTGCAGCGCTGAGGGGAGGTGCAAGTGAAGCAGCTACTGCTTGCGTTTCTGTTGTTCACGCCGGCTGCTGCCTGGCCGGAACCTGATGTACTGATACACAGCGGGACCGTCGTGGCCACGGCTGCTGACTACGAAATGGACGGCACGATGTGGGTTGCATTCACCGTGCTCGAGGACAGCACAACCTACCTGTACAAGTCGCTCGGATACGGAAGAGCGTGGGAAGCGCGTTTCTCGCTGCGGCGGGCCGGCGACCTCTTCGACAAGCTGCAGCTCGTGGTTGGTGAGGGCGACTCCGGCGCGATTCACTTGTTCTACCTCATCAACTACCAGGGAGGCGACCTGTGGCAGATTCGCTACAACGAAGGCGGTATGCCGGTGCAGTCGCCGGTGGCGGTCGGGCCCGACACTATTACCGACTTCGCATTCTGCCGTGACTATACCGGTTCGGACTACTGGCTCTATGCGGCAGTTACTAACCCGCAGGCAGTGGGTGGATACCGGGCGCTTCGGTTCCTGCGATCGGTTGACTACGGCAGCAGCTGGGCATTCGTTGACAGCTATGCGGTTCAAGTCCGTGACCCATACCTCGCGGCTGGCGCGGGTTCGCGTATCTACTTTGCAGCGCACAGCCGCTGGCAGGGCGGTGCGGTTCACATCTGGACGAACCGCCAGTATCTGAACGCGAGTGCGTGGGAGTACGGCCTCGTGACTACCGACTCGGATGAGGTGGCAGACCCGGTCGTCGCGGCCGCGTTCACGCAGCCCGAATCAGCCGCCACGGTCTGGATGCTCTGGTCACAAGACTACCAGAACTCGGGCGACTGGGACATCAAGTACAGCTTCTCAACGAACGGCGGTATTGCCTGGTCTGCGCCGGCCTTTCTGGCCGGCACGGCAGCGTACGATGAATGCTTTCCTGACTTGCGGAACTACACGAGTCCCGGCAACCAATACGTCAACGCCTCCTACATCGTTGATGATGACATAGTCCGGCGTGTTCACCGTCGTTTCGTTCACGCGGCCAGCCCGACCCAATGGTCGGATACTCTGCTCATCAATCAAGGCAGCGTCGGAACCGGCTCCGAGGTGCGGCCAAAGCTTTGCTATTTGCCGGGTGGGCCGTTTACCGGTGCGGGCTGCGTCTTTGTTGGAGCAGGGTTGAACGGGTGCTGGTGGAACGCGCCGTATCCGGTTGCGCTTGGTGGGGAGCAGTCGGTGGCAGCGGAGCGTATCTCGGTTCGTCCCGGCGTCGGCCGCGGGTCGTTCCACATCTCGACCCCAAGTCAGGCCGGTGCGATTGGGGTGTACGATGGTACGGGCCGGCTGGTGCGGTTGCTATGCGCGCCGAATACGTGGTGGGACGGTCGTGATGCGACCGGCCGGCTACTGCCGCCGGGCGTGTATCTTGTGCGCTTTGCGGCTGGCAACTACCGGGCCACGCAGAAGGTGGTCTTGCAGCGGTAGCCAACTTCTGGCTTGGCCTGATACTGAAGAGGACGCGTGGAGCACTACAACCGGCCCGAGACAATGGGAGCTGAATACTATCCTGTCATAGCGCATTTCGTCACCAGTCTGCTGCCCTAGCCGCGGGCAGCGAGCCGTCTGCCCGGGGAGCAACCGACTCCTGTCCCAGGCTGCTGGGCTAGTGAGCAGTTGGAACTGCCGCTTTCTACTCTGACAACTGCGAACCGGGTTAGGGCGTCATAATTGCTGAGAGTAGCTTGAACGAGCCGGCTGGGCAGTTGGCCGACCGGCCGCGGCCAGGGCTCTGCCCGACCGGTCTTCATAAATGGTCTGCAAGGTTCTGCGGCCGGGAAAGGAATCGCCGGCGCGGCGGCTGGGCCAAGATAAACATATTGCCGGTCTGACCGTGCGAGTGCTCAGCCGCCCGCGACCGCGCGCACGAGACAAGCCGAACCGCAACCGCCACGAGCTACTAATACCCTGACTAGGTCACTGTCTGCTAATCAGCTGCGGTCGTAGCGACTTGTGTCGTCCGCTAGTGGCCAGCCCTCCTCGATGACATGCATGGTCCAGTAGTCGGCCCAGTGCAGCAGCAGTAGCAGTGGCTCCTCTTTGTGGGCAACCGGTTCGTTCTCGGCAATGTACTGGCCGTCGTGATAGCAGATGGCCTGGGCTTCGGCATCGGACAGCGGCAGGTATTTAGTGACAAGGTAGAGGCTGCGGACAGCGAGACCCATTGCCGTGACTTCTTCGTTGTAGATGTAGTGCTGGCCGCGGTTCTGCCGCTGCCACTCGTCAGGATTGGGTAGATAGAGCGGTTTGCCTGGCATGCCAACCTTGCCGACATCATGGAGCAAGCCGACAATTGCGCAGCTCTCAGAAGAGAGCTGCGGAGCAAGGCAGGCCCGCAGCTTGAGCAGTGTTTCGGCCACGCCGACCGAGTGGCGGAGCAGGCCGTGCTTCTCGGCGAGATGGAAACGGGTGCTGGCCGGACTCTCCAGCCATGAGGTCTTGTTCTCGAGCATGGTCATCAGTTCGGTGAACGGCTGGCGGCGCTCGACGACCAGCGACTTCAGCTTCTCGTAGCGGTTCGCTAGTTGACTATCCATGGTTCAATTGTAGCACGTTGGTCGGGACTGAAAAGCGTCTCGCCGCCGCAGCAGCGACGACGAGAAGCTTAGCGAAGCCGGAAGACTACTTCTTTGTCTTCTTGGCGGTCTTCTTGGCCGGCTTCTTGACGGCTTTCTTCGTCGGCATTACAGACCTCCTTTGTTTAGGGCTTTGCCGGTTGCGGAGCAGTCCGCAGCCAGCGTCGGACAGAGCGGACAATCAGATTGATTGCTGGTGATGGTGAGTGGTTCGTTTCGGACAGTCCACGTTGCTGGGCTCGAACAGTCCATGCGCATCAAGAATACGCAGATTGTGATTCTTGTCAACGGGTTTTGTTGAGTCGGACGCGAGATGCTGACGCGATGTCGGTCACTGACACAAGTTCTGCTATTTCTGTGTAACCAGCGGCAAAGTGGCGGTACCAGCGGACAGGGCCGGTGCCGGGCGCAAGCCAGTAGTGGATGAACTCACCGGTTTCAGGAAGGCGAGCTCGGATTGAGATGGTGTGCGGAAAGTGACCAGCGGGTGTCTTTATCGCCTCGCGCGCGCGGACTTCGAAGCTGACATTGTTGGTGGTGTTGCCAATCCAGGCGCGGCCGGGCCGAAGCGGTGGGGCAAGGATTCGCAGCCAGTCAGCCGATGATGCAGTGGCGTCGCCAAGACCGGTAAGGAGTAGCCAGAGTCCGTCGCGGCGCGGCTGCAGGTACCAGGTCGTTCCGTAGAACGGCTGGCCGCTGAGTTTGACGATGGTCAGGCGGCCAAACTGACGGTCATTGCGGGTGCCGATTATCGAGATGGTGTAGGTTCGTTCGGCGATGATTGTTGTGTCGGTACCGGTGACGGCAAGAGTGCGACCGGCAAGGGTCCAGGTTCGGCCGGGCCGGAGCGGAAAGTAGTCGGGCCGAGTGCAGGACAGATTGAGTAAGAAGAGCACGGCAGCCAGGGTTGCTAATGGGAGCGGTGAGCAATTAGAAAAAAGAGGAGGTCGGGTTGGTGGGGAGGCGCTTGCCATGTTTGTGGCCTTGTCACTATAGGGCCGGGTGGGCTGGAGTCAAAAGCCACCTCGCTGCTACCAGTTTACAGCGTCGGGTCGGCGGCTTATGATGTGAGCCTGATGCAGCGAAACCGTGCTACTGCGAAGGTGCAAAAGCGGCCTGGCCACAACCGGCAGCGGCTGGCTGTTGCTATTCTGTTGCTGGTCGCGGTTGCGGGTACAGCTTATGTGCTGATTCGTAATCAGGGTTATGAACTACCGGCTGGCTGGCCAGCAACGACATTTGAGCCGGTTACGGCGGCAGAGATGTCGGCCTATCTCGAGGTCTTGCCCCGAGTGGTGAGCGCCTTGCAGGCAGCCGACTTCCGTCCGGTTCAGACTGAGCCCACCGACCTCATTCTTGATATGGGCGGCACAATTGAGGGGATGAAGTCGGTGCCCGGCGTGCTCGACTCACTGGCAGCAGCAGGGATGAGCTGGGAATCGTTTCGCACCACTACTTACAAGGTATTGGCGGTGAACTATCAGATGGCGCTTGGTGTTGGTGAGGGCCTGGCTCAAGGAATGCAGGGGCCGCAGGGCAAGGAGTTCCGGCAGCGGATTGCCAGGATGAAGCGGGTCTTTGACCAGGTGCCGCCGGAGAACAAGGAAGCCTTTTTTGCCAATATCGGCCGGTTGCAGGGACTATTGGAGCTCGGTCAGCCGACCGCAACTGAGTAGCCTTCACTTATTTGGTCTTTGACAGTTGGGGCTGGCCGGCTATCATCTGGGTCTTAGTATGCCAATTCCAGCGGTGCGTTTCAGTGAGAATGTCGAGTATGGTTTTGCGGTCGGCCGGGTGCGGGCACTTGAGCCGACACTGCTCGACCGCAACCGCTATGACCGGCTGATTCACAGTCGGGACCAGGCCGAGTTTCTGCAGTTGCTCGGCGACACCTACTACGGTCGTTTTCTTGAGGGCGAGGCAGTCGAGTTCGAGGCGGCGCTGGCCGCGGCCGCAGCGGAGAATCTGGCTTTTCTGACCGGTCACGCGCGCGATGAGTGGTTGGTTGAGCTGTTCCGGCTGCCGGCGCAGGCGCAGGCGGTGAAGTCGCTACTGAAGCAGCAGTTGACTGGGGCCGGAGCGGCAGCCGGGACGACGGTGCCGGCGGTGTTCAGGCCGGCGGCAGTTGCAGCCCAGCAGGATTACCAGGCCAATCAGGACCCGGCCCGAGTTGACTTGATTATTGACCGTCGGCTGCATGAACTTCTTTTCGCCACTGCCGCGCCGAGTCCGTTCCTGACCGGTTATCTGGCGCTCCACGCCGATCTTGAGAATCTGCGCACACTGATTCGGATTCGCGCGGCTGGCGGTGGGGCGCGGGAACTGGAGCCGGCATTGCTTGTCGGTGGCACGCTGGCTGGCGAATTGCTGGTGAGACTGGCCGGCGAGCCGGTTGCCAACCTGCCTCAGCTACTGGGTCGGACGATGTTCCGGCGCTATCTCGAAGAGAGCATCAACTGGCTCGAAGAACAGCGGTCCTGGCTGCGGCTGGAGCGACTGGGCCGTGAGCTGGAGCTTGGCTATCTGCGGCGGTCGCGTTACTGTGTTTTCGGCCATGAGCCACTGGTGACTTACTTCTGGTTGCGCGAGCATGAGCAGCGCAACCTGCGCGGACTGTATGGGGCGAAGCTTACTAACCTGTCCCCAGCATTGGCCCAGGAGTTGGTAGCCTGGGTGGAGTGATGGCCAGTGATGAATGCTGAATCGCGGCCAGCCGGTTCACCAGGGCCAGCGCTCGGGGTGGCAGTTGTCGGGCGCGAGGCGGTGGTCGCACCGTTTGCTGCGGCCGGGTTTACGGTCGTGCCGGTCGAGCCCGGGCCCGAAGCGGTAACAAAGGTGCAACGGCTGATTGATGCGGGGAGCGCGGTTGTTTTCTACACTGCTGACCTGCAGCCGTACCTCGGCGGGTTGATTGAACGTTACCGTCAGTCAGCACTGCCATGCCTGACGATGCTGCCGATGGGCGGCGAGTCCGGGTTTGGACGGTTGCGGGAGATTGTCAAGCGGGCAGTGGGGGTTGATGTGCTGGGAGCAGGGAAGTGAGCGAAGTCGAGCGCAGCGGGCCGAAGCGTGGAAGGCGGAGGTGTGATGGCTGAGACAAAGAACGGCGTGATTGTGAAGGTTTCCGGGCCGCTGGTGGTGGCTGATGGGATGGCCGGGTCAAAGATGTACGACCTGGTTCGGGTCAGTGACAAGCGACTAATCGGCGAGATCATCGAACTCGAAGGTGATCGGGCCTCGATTCAGGTTTACGAGGAGACCGGCGGAGTTGGACCGGGCGAGCCGGTGTACCCGACTTTCGAACCGTTGTCGGTCGAGCTTGGGCCCGGGCTGGTTGGCTCAATCTACGATGGCGTGCAGCGACCGCTTGACGTCATCGTCAAGAAGGCCGGCGACTTTATCACCCGCGGCGTTGAGGCAGCGGGACTGGATCGCGAGCGGTTCTGGGAGTTTGTGCCCCTGCGGCAGGTGGGCGATGCGGTTGAGCCGGGTGACATCATTGGGACGGTGCAGGAGACGGTGCTGGTCGAGCATCGAATCATGGTGCCGCCGGGGCGGGCGGGGACGATTGTCAAAATTGCCAAGGGCCGGTTGCGGGTAACGGATACCGTGGCCGTCATCAAGCCGAGTCCGACCGACCAAGACCCGAATCCGTCGGAGATTACCCTGAGGCTGCTGCAGCGCTGGCCGGTGCGACGACCACGGCCCTATCGCCGCAAGCTGGCGCCGGGCGAGCCACTGGTGACCGGGCAGCGGGTGATTGACGCGTTCTTTCCGCTGGCCAAGGGTGGTACCGCCGCGGTGCCGGGGCCGTTCGGTTCGGGCAAGACCGTGATTCAGCATCAGCTCGCCAAGTGGTCTGATGCCCAGATTATTATCTTTGTGGGCTGCGGTGAGCGGGGCAATGAGATGACCGATGTGCTAATGGAGTTTCCGCACCTGCTGGACCCGAAGTCGGGCGAGCCGCTGATGAAGCGCACGATTCTGATTGCCAATACCTCGAATATGCCGGTGGCGGCCCGTGAGGCGTCAATCTACACCGGCATCACGCTGGCCGAGTATTTTCGGGACATGGGCTACTCGGTGGCGCTGCAGGCAGACTCAACCTCGCGCTGGGCCGAGGCCATGCGGGAGATTTCCGGCCGACTCGAGGAGATGCCGGGCGAGGAAGGTTATCCGGCGTATCTGGCAACGCGCGTGGCTGAGTTCTACGAACGGGCCGGTCGGGTCGTCTGCCTCGGGCGGGATGCCCAGAACCAGGAGCAAGAGGGCGCACTTTCGGTCATCGGCGCGGTCTCGCCGCCCGGTGGCGACCTGAACGATCCGGTCGTTCAGGCGACATTGCGGGTGGTCAAGGTCTTTTGGTCGCTCGAAGACCGACTCGCGTTCCAGCGCCACTTCCCGGCAATTTCCTGGCTCAACTCCTACTCGCTCTATGCGGAGACGCTGCGTTCGGTTTTTGCCCGGCTGACGACGCCAGATTTCCCGGCCGACGCCGCCGAGGCACTGGCGATTCTGCAGAAGGAGGCTGAGCTGGAGGAGATTGTTCGGCTGGTGGGGAAGGATACTCTTTCGGCTCCGGACCGGCTGTTGCTCGAAGCCGCCCGGTCAATCCGCGAGGACTTTCTGCATCAGAATGCATTCCATGAGGTTGACACCTACACGTCGCTTGCCAAGCAGGCGGCAATGCTCGGCTGCATTCTTCACTACTATCGGCAGGGCAAAGTGGCCCTAGAGCGCGGTGCCGACATTGCGGCAATCGAGCGGTTGCCGGTAAGGGAACGGATTGCCCGGATGAAGTATCTGACCGAGGCGGAGATGGCGGCCGGTATTGCCGCAGTGCGGGCCGAGCTTGAACAGGAGCTGGCAGCGCTGACGCCTGATACCGAGGCGTCCGGGCAGGATGCGACCGGAGGTGGCGCGTGATTAGAGAATACCAGACTGTTGTCTCGATTGCCGGACCGCTGTTGTTGGTTGAAGGAGTCGAAGGTGTCAAGTTTCAGGAGCTAGTGCAGATAACACTAGCTAACGGCGAGCGGCGGCGGGGTCAGGTGCTGTTGGTTGACGGTGACCGAGCACTGGTGCAGGTCTTCGAGGGCACGACCGGTATTGACCTGCCGACCACCACGGTGCGGTTTTTGGGGCGGGGCATCACGGTTGACCTCAGCCCGGAGATTCTCGGCCGCGTGTTTGACGGGTTGGGTAGTCCGCGGGATGGCGGGCCGTCAATCATTCCTGCCAAACGGGCGGATATCAATGGTGCGCCAATCAATCCTTATGCCCGGGAGTATCCGAACGAGTTTATTCAGACCGGGGTATCGGCAATTGACGGCCTGAACACGTTGGTGCGGGGCCAGAAACTGCCCATCTTCTCGGGTTCAGGACTGCCCCATAACCGGTTGGCAGCGCAGATTGTCAGACAGGCGACGGTGCTGCAGAAGTCGGACGGAACAGACAAGTCTGACAGCCGGTTTGCGGTGGTGTTCGGAGCGATGGGTATCACCTTCGAAGAGGCGGAGTTCTTTATCAATGACTTCACCGAATCGAATGCTATCGAGCGGACGGTACTCTTTCTCAACCTTGCCAACGAGCCGGCCATTGAACGGATTGCGACGCCGCGTACCGCACTTACTGCCGCCGAGTATCTTGCTTTCGACCTAGGGATGCACGTGCTGGTCGTGCTGACCGACATGACTAACTACTGCGAGGCCCTGCGCGAGATATCGGCTGCCCGCAAGGAGATTCCAGGTCGCCGCGGCTTTCCGGGCTATCTTTATACCGACCTTTCGAGCATCTACGAACGGTGTGGCCGCATCAAGGGTCGGCCTGGCTCGATAACGATGATGCCGGTGCTGACAATGCCTGAGGATGATAAGACACACCCGATTCCGGACCTGACCGGCTACATCACCGAGGGGCAGATTATCCTCTCGCGCGGCCTACACCGACGTAAGCTTGTGCCGCCGATTGATGTCCTGCCGTCACTTTCTCGGTTGAAGGACAAGGGTATCGGCGCTGGCAAGACCCGCGAGGACCATGCTGATCTGTTCAACCAGCTCTATGCTGCCTATGCTCGGGGCAAGGAGGCTGAGGAACTCGAAGTGATTCTCGGCGAGGCCGCGCTTTCAGAGATGGACAAGGTCTATCTCCGGTTTGCCCGGGAGTTCGAGGAACGCTACGTTGCCCAGGCCGAGACAGAGAACCGGACCATCGAGCAGACCCTTGATCTTGGTTGGGAGCTACTGGGGATGTTTCCGCGGTCAGAGCTGAAGCGTGTCCGCGACTCGAATCTGGACAAGTATTACCGAGCTGAGAGCAAGGACCGAAGCGAGAAGAACGGCTAGGGGTTCGAAAGTCCTCAAGCAGCAGCCGAAAACCCGGCTCACAGTCCGTAAAAACCTCAGTTGGCCACGGGCGGGCGCACGTTGCTAGCGCCAGTCAGTTGCTCGTCGGAATGGTAGTTCTTGGGCATCGCCCAGCAGCCGAAGTATAGAGTTAGGACAAATGGTGGCAGCAGAGCAAATGGCATAACTCTATAACTACCAACAAGATAGGAGTAAGCGTCAATCTATTCCAGGGCGTCCCGGGGACGGTCCCACGGTTTATTGCTAAGGAGGCTGGGTAGGCAGCCATTTGCTAAGTTGGGTGGTCTGCCAGTCAGGCTGCTGGGAAGACTCCGAGGAGAGCTGAATGATGCTCGGTTTGCTCGGCTCCTGGTCAGTAAGTGATAGCAGCTATTGGCCGATGGGCAGCCGGAGCAGTGAGTGCAACGGTCGCGCAGTGAGCGGGGCTAGCAACAGGTAGGGCTGCTTGTTGAGCTCGTTAGGGACCCACTACCGGCTAGGACTGCCGCCTTGGACAGAGTGGCAGAATGGGACTAGAATCGGAGCCAGTGTTGCGCTATCCGGCGGTACTCTTCGACCTCGATGGAACGCTGATTGACTCGGCGGTTGATCTGGTCAATTCGGTCCATTTTGCCCTGCGGCAGGTGGCGCCAGAGCGGGAGTTACCAGAGGGCGAAGATATTCTGGTGCAGGTCGGCAAGCCACTCGAGGTCATTCTGCGCGAGCTGGGCTATCCGTCGGACCCGGCGAATACTGAGAAGTTCGTCGAAACCTACCGGCTTCACTACGCCGAGCATTTCAACGAGCACACAAAACTGTACTCGGGCGTGGCTGAGACGCTGGCGGCGTTGAGGGAGGCAGGAGCAAGATTGGCCCTGGTGACGACCAAGCATCAGCATCAGGCTGATTTCACGGTGCGGGCGTGCGGCCTATCCCACTACTTTGACTATGTTCATGGCTGGCAGGAAGGTCGGCAGCACAAGCCTCATCCTGAACCGGTGCTTGCGGCACTGACTCGGCTTGGATTTGGACCAGAGTCGGCGATTATGGTTGGAGACTCAGAGCTTGACATTGAGGCAGGCAAGGCAGCTGGCACAGCGACGTGCGGAGTGACGTATGGGTTTCGGCCAGCTTGGTTTTTGGTTTCGCTCCACCCCGACTTTCTGATATCAGACCTTCGTGACCTGTTCCATATAGTGGTGCAAAGCAAGGAAGAGTCGCCTCAGCCTATTGAACCATTGCTGAATACTGCGCCGAGACCTGCTGCAAATCGCGGCGCAGAGCATCGGTCCTCCCAAGCGCCTGACGCGTAAAGCACTGGTGCCGAGGATGTTAGGGCTGTCAGCCCGAATGCCGATTCGAGGCACATAGATTGCAATGGAAGAGGTCGGTGGCGGGTTCGGGGTGACAAGAGGATTAGAGCCTGCGGCCGGCAAGCCGCAGGCTCAACTTTTCTAACGGCTGGAGGTGATTGGCTCTTGACAGTAGTTGCACGGGGACTACCATAGGTCAGTGCTTGTGTCCTGCTTTGGGTTCTTGACGGTTTGCCCACAGGGCCCTAGCCGTCAGCAGGGGGCACCGGACTAGCCGGTTGACTGATGCTAGGACAACGGCGATGAGACCAGAACTTCCGTTCACAATCGATACGACTATTCAGTCGGATGACATCGTCTTTGCCGTTGACCGGTCAGGCCGGATTCTGTTCTGGAATGACCTGGCCGCACAGGTGTTGGGCTTTACTGCGGAGCAGGCATTGGGACAGGAGCTCGTGACATTGCTGCCGCCGTTTGGGGCCGCGGACGGACCACAGCTGGAGAAGATTCTCGCTGGCCGCGATTTTGCTGCTGGCATTGATTGCCAAAGCAGCTCAGGACAGCGAGTAGCGCTGTATGTCTTCGGCACTGCTGGTCGCGATGCTGCGGGCAAGCCGGCTGGGGTTGTGTTTGTCTGCCGGGATGTGACCGAGTTCTGGCGGGCTGAGGAAGCGGTGCGTGAGTCAGAGGCGCGCTATCGGCTGCTGTTTGAGAACACCTCCGATGCGGTCGCGATTGCTGATGCCGAGGGCCGGGTGCTCGAAGTCAATCCGGCCTGCCAGCAGCTTTACGGCTACACCACGGATGAAGTCCGGCAGATGAACCTGATTGATGTCGTGGCCCCAAAGAGTCGGACTGAGGCGGTGGCAGCGATGGAGAGGCTGGCCAGGGGACAGCCAGTTTCGGGAAGGCTGAAGATGCTGCGTAAGGACGGTCGGGAGCTGGTTGTTGAACTGCTCGCGGTATCGTCGGTCATCAATGGGCAGCGCCGGATTGTGTCAATCACCCGCGACATCACCGAGCGTGAGCAGGCGTTGGCACGAGTGCGGGCGTCGGAGAGCCGCTATCGCCGCATATTTGAGTCAGCGAGCGATGGACTGTTTCTTGAAACATTGGACGGCCGGATTGTTGATGCCAATGAGAATGCCTGTCGGATGCTCGGTTACACGCGGTCAGAACTGCTGGCCTTGCGGGTTGAGGATATCGTCACAGAGGAGACTAGAGCCTGGCTGCCAGGGGTGCGGAATACGATATTGTCAAAGGGCCGGTTTCAGGCTGAGGTGACGAATATCCGCAAGGACGGGACACCAATCAGCGTCGAGTTGGTGGCGACGATTTTTGATGCTGAGCAGGGCGAGAGGTTGGTGTTGACTTCGATTCGCGATATCAGCGAACGGCAGCAGGCTGAACGGCGGTTGCGGGAGTCGGAGGCGCGGTATCGGGCGGTTTTCGAGACTACCGGCCTGGCCACAATCATCATCGAAGAAGATACGACCATCTCACTGGTGAATCAGGAGTTCACCCGGCTCTTTGGTTATGGGATTGATGAGGTGACCGGTCGGAGTTGGACGGAGTTTGTCCATCCCGAGGACCTGCCGCGGATGCGGGAGTATCACCGGTTGCGCCGAATTGACGCCGCGGCGGCGCCGCGGCATTACGAGTTCCGACTGGTTGACCGGCACGGCCACGTGCGAGACTGTCTGCTGACCATTGACATGATTCCGGGAACGGGCCGGAGCGTCGCTTCGATTCAGGATATCACTGAGCGAAAACGGGACCTGCGCGAGCTGGCCGAAAGCCGGCAGCGTTATCGAGAACTCTTTCACAATTCGCCGATTGGTATTTACCGGACAACGCCGGACGGCAAGATTCTGATGGCCAATCCGCGGTTGATGGAGATGCTGGGATACACTTCGTATGCCGAGTTCATTGCCCGCGACTTGGAAAAGGAAGGATACGAGCCGAGCTATCCGCGGCAGCGGTTCAAGGAAGTGATTGAGCGCGATGGTGAGGTACGGGGGCTAGAGTCGATCTGGGTCTGTCGCGATGGGCGGAAGATCTACGTGCGCGAGAATGCCCGAGTCGTAAGAGACGAGCAGGGCCGGGTCCGTTATTACGAGGGCACGGTTGAAGACATCACCGAAAGCAAGCTGGCGCAGCAGCGTCTCGCTGAACAGGAAGCCGACTTCCGGGCACTGGCCGAGAACTCGGGCGATGCGATTCTTATTGGTGACTTTGCTGCTGACAGTCCGAATCTCTATGTCAATCGCCGGGCAGCAGAGTTGTTTGGCATGACGACCGAGGAGCTACAGCGGAAGCGGGTCAGCGAGCTGGTCACGGCCAGTTCACTAGCCCGGCTTGATGAGTACACCAGTCGGCGCCAGGCTGGCGAAGATGCACCCAATCGTTATGACATCGAGATTCGCCGAGCTGACGGGACAATACTGCCGGTTGAGGTGACGGTTGGGCCGACCCATTGGCACGGTCGGCAGGCCCTGATTATCACTTTGCGCGATACGACCGAACGCGTTCGGATACTGCGGGCCTTAGAGCAGTCCGAGGCAAGGTATCGGGCGTTGCTTGCCAGCATTCGTGACGGCATTACCACTGCGGACACGCAGGGCCGCATCACGGCCGTCAATGATGTAGTGGTGCGTCGCTCCGGACGGCCACGAGAGTGGTGGATTGGCCGGTATCATGCTGATGTGGTACTGCCTGAGTATCGGACGGTTGCCGAGCAGCAGTTTGCCGCTGCCCTGCGCGGCGAGCCACCTGCGCCTTATGAGCTATCCTATCGAGCTGAGGATGGTCGACTGGTGGAACTGGAGATGCATGCGGCGCCGCTGCGTGACGGCGAGCGGATTATTGGCGTGCTGGGGGTTGGCCGGGACATTTCGGAACGGAAGCGAATCGAGCGGCAGTTGCGCGAGAGCGAAGAGCAATTTCGGCGGCTCATTGAGCTACTCCCCGATGGTATGGCCGTCCATCAGGACGGTAAGGTGGTGCTGGCCAATCAGGCAGCAGCCCGGATACTTGGTTACGCTGACCCGAGTGAGGCGATTGGCCGGTCGGTGATGGATTTTGTCGCGCCGGCAAGCCGGCCCCTGGTTGCGGCTCGTGTGCAGCAGGCCTTGAAGACCGGTCAGGCTGGTGAGCCGATAGAGGAGAACTTCGTGCGCAAGGATGGCAGTCTGGTTACGGTCGAAGTCATCAATGCGCCAACGGTCTGGCGGGGCCGGCCAGCGGTCCAGGTGGTGTTCCGAGACATCACTGCCTGCAAGCAGGCTGAGCAGCAGGAACGCGAGCAGGAGGAGGCGTTCCGGCGACTGGTTGAGCTGTCACCAGAGGGAATTGTCGTCCACCAGGACGGCCGGATAGTCTTGGCCAATCTCGTCGCGGCTCAATTGCTGGGGTACGCTGGGCCAAACGAAATGGTCGGTCAGGCTGTCGTGGACTTTATACCGGTAGAAGACCGACCAGCGATTCTCGCTCGGATGCAGCGAATTATCACTGGTGGCAAGCCGGTTGAACCGGCAGTAGAACGATTCCTACGTAAAGACAGAACCAGCATCGAGCTAGCAGTGGTGCCAGCGCCGTTTACCTGGCGGGGCAGGCCAGCGGTGCAGGTGGTCTTTCGGTTAGCGGTTCAAAGCCAAACCTGACCGGTAGTCACGGACACTAGTCAGAGCTACCGGATAAGCCGGTATAGCCAGAACCGGTATGGCGTCATTGTCGAATCGAGTAGGACCCGATTCGGATAGCGACTGAGCAGGGCAAAGAAGGCAGCACGTTCAGCAAACTGAGTATCACCGGGCTTCTCAAGCAAGGTGCCATAAAGGGGCAAGGTGTCAACGTCCTGAGAAAGCATCGGAACGTTGAATTCGACATAGTGCTGATAACGCCGCACCCCCCAGACTGGACTAATCAGCTCGGACGCATCCGGATTGGCTAACAGCAGTCCGTCAGCCGGCAGCTGGCGGTAAAGCCGATTACGATAGGCTGTCTGTACCTGAAGATAACGGCTGTGCCGGTAGGAGATAATGATACTGGCAGCTACAGTAAGGCTGATGAGCAGATACTTCAGCACCGCTGTTCCACGAAACTGCCGGAGCAATCGGTCAGTGACCAAGGCAAACGCTAGGACAAAGAACGGCAGCGCGGGCAGTAGGTAACGCATACCGATGGTCAGCCGCTCAGTCAGCCCACCTTCATAGACGAACGAGAAAAAACAGTAGGGAAGCAGCAGCGCCAGGCCGGGTAGCAAGAGCAGCCGGCGGTGACCAGGGCCGACGAGTAGGGGAGCAACAAGCATTCCGGGGTAACAGAGAAGCAGATTGACTGCGTAGATGCTGGCGTTCTTGGGAAAGAATACCGGTGAGAAGAAGCCGGTCAGGTACATGGGGAACTGGAATGGGCCACCGAAGACGTAATTGTTATAGAAGAGGATTGCTGCGACAAAGGGTAGGAAACCGGTAAGCAGCGCTACTGCACTGCGAGTGCGGCGCTCAGCCGGCAGCAACAGCAGAAAAATCGGGACAACAATCGCATTTGCGTAGCGCACGAGACAGGCGGCGCCCAGCAGGACACCGGTGAGCAGGAAACGGCGAGAGACCAGGAGATAGAGGGCGCCGAGAATCAGTGTGGCCGAAAGGAGATCGCTCATCAGTGTCCGCGAATAGAGTGTGACTGCCGGATAGAAGAGCCAGAGCAGGGCCAGGTTGGGGTCTGCTGCTGGGTCGAATTTGACTAGGCATGCTCGTAGCAGCAGGGTGCTGATCAGCGCCAGCAAGAGGCCGGAGACGAAGGCCGCACGCCAGTTGATAAGCAAAAACGGTAGCAAGAAGAGCGAATTACCGGGCGGATACTTGCTTGCTATTCGACCGTTATGCTCGACCGATTGATGGGGCGGCGGAATCGCTGAGCCTTCGAAGGTGAGCCGGCCGGAGCGAAAGAGTAGAGCGCCAGTGAGGTAGGTATCTTCATCAACGATGGCAAAAGTCGAAGGATAGAAGAGAGCAAAAAGGAGGACGAACAGAACCATTCCGGCAAGTAGCAGCCGGCTCGATGGTGGTCGGGTGTGGCCAAGAATGAGCCACTTCACCGGTTTCGATGATAGAGCCCGAAGAGGGGGAGTCAAGGCGAAGAGGGGTGACAAGCGCCGCGAACAGATTTCCGGATATTTGACTTGGCGAACTGGCTCGATACAATTGACGGCTATGTTGAGTACAATGCGCAAGCGCGTCCGCATTATCATGATTGTTGTGGCGGTTACTTTTGTGCTTGGGTTTCTGGCCGGTGAACTCTGGCGAATGATTGGTTCACGCGGGCAGAGCCGGGGCCGGCGTGACTACAGCCACGTTGGTCGGGTCGGCAAGCACGTTATCAGCTTCGAGGAATACCGCAACGCCCTGGCCTATATGACCAATAAGTATCGCCAGGACAATAAACTGCGTGATTTGTCGAACGAGGACTATGCTGCGATCGAACAGCAGACCTGGCGTTATCTCACCAACGAGCTGACCTGGGCACGGGTGTTTCGCGAGGGCAATATCCGAGTGACTCAGGAAGAGGTTTTCGAGATTATGAAGGCCAATCCGCCTGAGCAGCTGCGGAACGACACCAGCCTATATAAGGACGGACGCTTCGATCAGGAGAAGTACCTGCAACTGATGAACGCGCCCGAGAACCGGGCTTTCTTCTCCCGTTACTTCCAGGATCTGGTCGAGATGCTGCCCAAGGAGAAGTTCCGCATTGATGCTGGTAGTGCCTATCGAGTCACCAATGCCGAGGTCCAAGATGCTCTGACTTGGGCGAACACACGCTGGAAAGTGACCTCACTTTTCTTTGGTGCCAGTCTGGCCCAAGGATTGCCTGAGCCAACCGAAGAGGAGGCCAAGGCCTACTATCAGCGGCACAAAGATGACTACAAGACCAAGGAAGTGCGGCAGCTTCGCTATGTTCTGCTGCCGGTGACGATAACCGCCAGTGATTCGCAGGCTGCAATCGAGGCCATCGGCCGCGCCTATGCTCAGCTTCAGGCTGGTGAGGATTTCAATCTGACGATGCTCGACTTCAGTGACCTTGAGCCAGAAACTACCGGACTCTGGGTCGCCCGGAGTCGGCTCGATCCCAAGACCGATACGGTGCTTTCGCGACTGAAGCCGGGTAGCTTTTCCGAACCATTTCTGTCGCGCCAGGGCTGGGAGATAGTCCGGCTTGACAGCGTGCGGAAGGACACATTCGGTTATCGCCGAATCCTCATTCGTGTGAAAGGGTCTGGCGAGGCCCTGGCAACGTTGCGTGACTCGGCAATCGCCATTGCCGAATCGGCAGCCCGCGGTAGCTTCGACTCGGTTGCGGCTCGGCATGGGCTGCAAGTGATGCGGTTCCGACCGATGGTTGATCGCGAGCTGAATATCGGGGGGATGAATATCGAAGGCTCCGGTCAATTGATAGACTGGGCAAAGACCGCCCGGGCTGGTGCCACGTTTGATCGGCCGCTGCGCGGGCCGCAGGGATTCATGATTTTCAACCTGCAGGAGATACAGCCAGCCGGGTACCAACCCTTTGACAAAGTGAAGCCGGCAGCAATTTGGCGGGTGCGACAGGAACGAGAAAAGGAAGTTTGGAAGGCCAAGGCTGAGTCGGCGCTGGTTCAGATCCGAGCGGGCAAGACGCTGGAGCAGTATGCGGCAGAAAACCCGGGTGTGGAGCTCGTAACCGAAGAGTTTGTGGGTTTGACTGATGCGACGCGGCGCAAGGGCGCAGAATTTGGCGGCGTTGTGGCGGCGCTGGCACCGGGTGATAAGTATGGTGTGCTCGAGACCGGTTGGGGCGCGTTCATAATTCGCTGCGATGAACGGACCGCAGTCGAGCCACCGACTCTGACTGCTGATGGTTGGTCACAGCAGCGGCGGGAGCAGGTTGGCCAGAACATCATCCAGGCGCTGGTCAAGGAAGAGGATATTCGCGACTTCCGCGACCCGCTGGGCAATTAGCGCCGGCGGTTGACTTTAGCCACTTGATTCGCTAAATTACTTGCCGAAGCGGCAACCGGCTTCGGAAGAGAAGTTTCGGTTATCCGGGAGCGAATCCCGGAAGGGTGATGGGCCCCATCGTCTAGCGGTTCAGGACATCACTCTTTCAAGGTGAAGACACGGGTTCGACTCCCGTTGGGGCCGCGTTCGATGCGGGAGTAGCTCAGTTGGTAGAGCACTACCTTGCCAAGGTAGGGGTCGCGGGTTCAAATCTCGTCTCCCGCTTTTCCCAGGGCGGCTTAGCCAAGTAGTAAGGCAGCGGTCTGCAAAATCGCAATGCTCGGGTGCAAATCCCGAAGCCGCCTTTCTTGGCTAGCGGGTGCCGACGATTTCCCATGACACTCTTGCTGACCGCTGGTCTTTCCGGTTGCGCCGGGATGGCGAAACTGGCAGACGCAAGGGACTTAAAATCCCTTGGCCTCTTGGGGCCGTGCCGGTTCGAATCCGGCTCCCGGCATCGGTTTTTGACTCGAACCGGCGGAGGCATACAATTGCAAGAGGGCCGTTAGCTCAGTTGGCAGAGCACCTGATTTTTAATCCGGTGGCCGCAGGTTCGAATCCTGCACGGCCCATTCAAAGAACACAGGGTTCAGGATTCGGCTGGCTCGCCTGACTCACCAGAGCGAATCTTGGACTGCCCATCTAGCCAGCAAAAGGTTTAGGATTCGGCTGACTCGCCCCACGCGGAAGAACGAATCCTGAGCTACCAATCAATATCGCCTAGTGTCTAGTTACGGTGGCTACTGTCGTTTGGCTGTGCCGGCACGGTCTGCAACCTACAGCTTTTGCTGCTAACATGGCTTGGTGGCAGTCGCTCTTCGCTGTATAATGGGCCGATGCGGAGCTTTGACCCAGACGATTATCGTCCTGATGAGGAGGAGTTTGACTCCGGCCATCGGTTCGATTCGATACTGGCATACAAGGAGCAGCTCCGCCGTGATTATGAGGGGATGAAGTTTGCCGATGTGCTGCCGGGTAGCATCATCCGTAATGACTACGGGGCCTGCTTCCGACTCAGCTACACTCTGCGGGCAGCCATCCGTCGTGCCGATCCAGGGGCGACTCGCGCCCGACTCCAGAGCGCGACCGAGCTGGTCCGCGGCATCCGGTCGCAAACACAATCCAAGCTCATTGAACAGGGCTTCGCCTCGCTGGCTTCGCTCGAGAGCCATCCCCGCTTTGCTGACGAGTCGAGGCGGATTCGTGAACTAATCGAGTCGGGTAGTACCGACGAGCTGGCTGAAGTGCTGGGCACCCGGCTCTCGCGTTCGGACCCGAGCGTACTTTCACTCTCGGGGCTGCATCCAGACTCCGATTTTCTCTTTCTGGACATTGAGACGATGGGGTTGTTTGCCGGGCAGCCGGTGGTTGTCGCCGGGCTGGCTCAGATTAGGAGCGAGAACGAGGTCCAGCTTGATCAGTATATCGTGCGCGACTTCTCTGATGAACTCGCCCTAATCTATGAGGTCGGCCGGCAGATAGCTGCCCATCCGGTGCTCGTGACCTACAACGGTAAATCCTTCGATGTACCGTTCCTAGGCGGTCGTTCTGCCTACTATGGGTTGCGTTTCAACCCTCCGGCAGTTCACTTTGATCTGCTTCACTTCTGCCGCCGGGCCTGGAAGGCTGAGCTTGAGTCCTGCTCGCTCGCGAGCATTGAGCAGAGCATTCTTGGTCAAAGTCGCGACACTGACCTGCCGGGCGAGTATGTACCGGAGTTCTACTACGAGTATCTACGTACCGGTAATGCTGGCTACCTAAAGCCGATTGTTGACCACAACCGGCAGGATGTGGCGAGTCTGGTCAACATCTTCACTGCGCTAGTTGACCATTGGTTTGCTCGCGAGTCCTAATCTGCTTGTTCGCTATCAGAGCGCCCCGGCGGCCGGCGATTGGGCTGCCTCGCCTTGCCTGATATTCTTGCCGTTCTCGACGCACTTCGACGTACGGGCTGGTATCGCGGTCAGCTAGTCCACATTGAACCATTGGCCGCCCGGACGGCCGAGTACGCTGAACCGAATCCAGCTCTGCCCGCAGAATTGCAGCGTTATCTGGACGCAATTGGCGTGCCGAAGCTTTACCGGCACCAGGTTGAGCTGCTACAGCGCTGTCGGTGTGGTGGAAACGTCATCATTACCACCGGCACTGCTTCGGGCAAGACCCTTGGTTTCAACCTGCCGGTCATGGAGAAGTTGGGGCGCGACCCGCAGGCAACTGCGTTGTATCTCTATCCAATGAAGGCGGTGACGCATGACCAGCTCAAGGTCTTGCAGACGCTAGAGAGGTCAGCCGGCATTCCTCTGCGTCCGGCAGTCTATGATGGCGACACGCCGGCTGACAAACGTCCGGGAATTCGCCGCAGTTCGCGTCTGGTGCTCTCCAATCCATATGAGCTGCATCAGATTCTTCCCTATCATTATCAATGGCAGCGATTCTGGCGTGGTCTCCGTTTTGTTATCATTGACGAAGCTCACCGCTACCGGGGGGTGTTCGGCAGCAACGTTGCCCAGCTCATTTGGCGTTTGCGTCGGGTTGCGGCCTGCTATGGTGCGAAACCGCAGTTCATCCTTGCCTCGGCATCAATTGCCAATCCCGAAGAGCTGGCCCAGAAGCTGACTGGTCTCGAGTTCAGTTGTATTGACAGCGACAGTTCGCCCCGCGGTCGTGGTTTTGTAGCGTTCTATAATCCGCTTGCCGATCCTGAATCATCGGTCTATACCCAGGCCCAGCGTTTGGTTACTCACTTCGCACTGGCCGGGCTGCAGACCATCTGTTTTGTTCAGTCCCGGCGTCAGGCCGAGCTGATATCTCGATGGGCACGGGAGAGCCGGCCCGAGCTAGCGGTTTCCCCATACCGCGCTGGCTATCTGGCAGAAGACCGTCGCCGCATCGAGGCGGCGCTCGCGGCTGGTGAGCTGGCAGCGGTCGTTTCCACCAGCGCACTTGAGCTTGGAATTGATGTCGGCGGACTCGACTGCATCATCGTCTTCGGTTACCCCGGCTCGCTGGCGTCGTTCTGGCAGCAGGCTGGCCGCGCCGGTCGCAAGCTTCAGGATTCGCTCGTCCTCTTCTTCGGCATGCCGAGTGCCCTTGACCAGTATTTCTTGCGGCGGCCGGAGCTGGTGCTCGACCGCCGGTTTGAGAGCGCGGTGATTGACACCGAGAACCCCTATATTAGGAGTGGCCACTTGCTCTGCGCGGCGGCAGAGCTGCCTTTGCGTGGCGATGAGGTCGGCCCAGCAGAAATGCCGTTGGTTGCTGCACTCGAAGACCAACTGCGATTGCGTTCGACACCGGCCGGATGGATATATACCGGCCGCACCCGGCCGCAGGAAGAAGTGGCGCTTGATGCTATTGCAGAGCACGGCATCGAGGTCGTGGTTGAGGGGCGGGTTGTTGAGACGCTTGACCTGGCTCGCGCTTGTCGCGAAGCACACACTGGGGCTGTCCTTCTTCATCAGGGTGAGACCTATCTGGTCAGTTCGCTCGACCTAGCGGCCAGGAAGGCTGTGGCAGTGCCGGCCGACGTTGACTACTATACTAGCGTCATCCAGCACGAAGAGCTTAGTCTGCTCGAAAGGCTCGCCGAACATGATACTATCGCCGGCTGCCAGCTGGCATACACCAAGTTGCAGGTCCGCGAGACTTATGTCGGCTATCGGGTTAAGCGCTATGACCAACTTCTCAGCACGCACCCGCTTGAGTTGCCCGCGGTCGAATTCAAGACCCGCGGGGTATGTCTCGAATTGAGCGAGGATTTTGCGCGACGCCTTGAGGAGTCAGGCCACGACTTTAGTGGCGGGCTGCATGGTGCCGAGCATGCGCTGATTGCCATTGCTCCGCTGGTGGCGATGTGCGACCCTCGCGACATCGGCGGTACGAGCTACCGTTTCTTCCCACAGAATCGGTTGCCGACAATCTTTATCTATGATGGCTATGAGGACGGCATCGGTATAGCCGAGAAGCTTTTCGCTCAATTCCACCGTTGGACTCGCACCGGTCTGGACCTTGTTCGTAACTGTCCCTGCGATAATGGCTGCCCGGCCTGCATTCTCTCCCCGCGTTGCGGTGACAACAATTCACCTATGGATAAAGCTGCAGCGGAGGCGATTCTCGGGTTTGTGGCTGGCGACGCCGACTGACGGTTCATCAAGGCTATTGACCTTCGGCGGCGCTGTGCTATATTGGGCTGGGATGGCGCTACCATCGAGGATAGTGAACACCCGCGACAATGCTGAGGCGGTGCTGGTGCCTGGCGGTCGCTACCTGCTGGGCATCACTCAGGCGGCAGTGGCTGAAATCCTGCAGATGCTCAAAGAGCCAGCCGATCCTATCTTCAGGACCGAGCATCCACCACATCAGGTCTTTCTGCGCGACTTCTATATTGACCGTTGCCCTGTTACCAACAAGCAGTATGGTTTATTCGTCGCTGCCACCAATCACGCTCCGCCGCTGAGCTGGCGTGACCCGCGCTACAACCGTCCCAACCAGCCGGTTTCCGGAATCAAATACCGTGACGCCGAGGCCTATGCTCGCTGGGCCGGCAAGCGGCTGCCAACTGAGGACGAGTGGGAGCTTGCCGCTCGCGGCGAAGATGGTCGCAACTGGCCCTGGGGCAATGAGTTTGAGCCTGGCCGGTGCAATTCCCGTGAGGCAAACATCAGCCTGCCAAGCGAGGTCGGCATCTTTCCCCAGGGTGCAAGTCCGTATGGAGCGCTGGATATGGCCGGCAATGTTTGGGAGCTGACGACAAGTCAGTGGGAAGGTTTCGGTAATACCATTCGCGGCGGTTCTTACAAGAACTCGGCTGCGTTCTGCCGGACAACTACTCGTTGGGGCATTGACCCGGATGTGCGTGGCTCGACCTGGCTTGGGTTTCGCTGCGTGATGGATGTGCCCCAGGCGCGGCTGGTGGCGCGCGCTATCGCACCCTAGCATTCGCGTTCGAATCGGTCTGTTCGGGTTCGGCCGGCAGGAGATTGACAACAACCGTGACTCCAACTATAATAATTCTGAGGCTGAGCTTCGGAAGGAGCGACGGCTTGGGTTACGCGCCTTGGGCCCTGCGGCTTGAGTTGAACCGGGGGGTGTTCTAGCCCGCAGTTTGGCGCGCTCGTCCCGTCCTATCAATTTTGCCGAATCTTCAGCCGAGACAGCGGCTAGTTTGAGCCTGCATGCCGTCTGGTGCGGACATGTGGGCAAGAAAGGGAGGAAGGATGAAGCGCACAAGACTACTGGTGTTCGCAGCAGCGGTTGTGCTGGCTTTCTTCACTGTCGGCTGCGACCGGCTGTGGGAGACCAGTCCAACCGACTACGAGACCAGCACCGCGTGGTATTGGGTGACAGCACCCGATACTCAGCAACTCTATATCAGTAACAACACCGCAATCGGCCGGGTCATCGTCTGGAACACGACTGAATCGCTGTTCGTCCGCTATGAGGTCAATGCCGGCTGGCGAATGCTCAATACGAACATGCACGTTGACACGAGCCTTGCTGGGATTCCGCAGCGCCGTGGCAATCCGGTCATCAACCAGTTCGACCATCGTACCACTCACAATCCGCCAGTGACATACTATCAATACCGACTGCCCAAGAAGGCGTGGTGGACGGTCGGCACCAAACTCTTCGTTGCGGCCTATGCCCGGGTCGAGCGGGCCGGCCTCGATGCGCGGGCAGCCTGGGCCGGTCAGAATCCTTTCCCAGGTGGGACATTCTCGCGCTACTTCAAGACGGAATTTGATCCGGCCTACCGGGATGCGTCGCTGCCCCAGACGACGGTGATGATGCGAGGCTGGAGCACCAACGGCTCCTACAGCTACTGGCGGTTCCAGCTTGCCGGCGTACCTGCTGGCTACGACGTCTACGACGGGTACTGGAACGGCTGGTGCGCGGAGCAGACGACCTACATGTATCCGAACACGTGGTATGAGGTGACGCCTTGGTCAACGCTCAAGTCCGGTATTCCGCGGCGCTGCCGCAATGCCGGCTGGGACAATGTCAACTACCTACTCAACCACAAACATCCAAACGCGACGCTTTGGGATATTCAGGCAGCAATCTGGTATCTATTGGGCAATGGCGGCTATCCGACCGATGCCGAAGCCCGGGCGATGGCGGATGATGCCCAGCAGAACGGTGATGGCTTCATTCCGACACCGGGCGACAAGATTGCGGTCGTGCTGGATTGTCCGAGCAATCTGCAGCTCGTGTTCATGGAGGTAACCCCGTAAGAAGAACCACCAAGCCGCGACGGGAGAGCAGCGCCGCTCTCCCGTCGGCTTTTTGTTGGCTAGCGGACTTTGTCGAGCAGGTCGCCGGCCTTGGGGAGCAGTCGCTGGTAGTCTTTGAGACTGCCCTTGAGCTGGTACTGGACGGCAAGGCCGAGGCCGACGCCGAACTGCGGGTCGGCGTTCTTTATCGGCGCAAGCCAGTGGGCATGGAGCTCAGGGAGTACTCGAATTCGGCGCCGACCCAAAGATGTGCCTAGAAAGACCTGTGGTCCGGCCAGGTAATGGTAGCGGGCCAAGGCGCCGCGGTCGAAGTGGACAAGGCCGATGCCGCGCACGCCGCCGAACAGGTTCGGCGTGCCACCGACAAGGAGTGGGTAGATGCCGACTGACATTCGTCTGCTGCTGTCCACTAGCGGCGGAACCACCCAGGGCAGAAACGATGCACCAATGCCGACAGCCAGCCGTTGACGTCGGCTGAGCAGCGCATACTTGATGTCAGCGCCCAGTCCGGCTGGGATAGACAATCTGACACCGGCATCAAGGTTTCGAGCCAGGCCGGCGCGGCCATAGACGCCGAGCTCCGAACCAGCGAGCAGTGGTCTTACGGTACCCGCCCCGGTGTTAGAACCAAAAGATGCGAGGCCACCGGCGAAGACTCGGCCCGGCGCAACGGTCTCCGGTGACTGAGCGACTGTGAATGCACAGCCAGTAACAAGAAGCGGGACGAACACTAGCGGCAGCAACGTGAACAGGTAGCGCAATGTCACCTCCGGTTTGTGTCAGGCTAGCAGGGCAAACAACCATAGTCAAGGCTGGATGGTAGTTCGGGCAGACCCTTGTCGGCTGTGCCGGCAGCAGGTCACCCCTCTGCTTCTAGCAGTCGAGTCGCGACTGGACTCGGCCATTATCCTAAACATGACATCGGTACCGGTGGGGGGAGTGACCCCCGGAGTGATGAGTCCAAGCGCTGGCGGATTGATCCCTGACGCCAACGTCCCTTCTATGAAGGGGTTAGCTGATGCATTAAGGTAGAAGGCCTAGTCAGGAACCTGTATCCCTTCGGCTTCATAGTTGCCCAAAGGAGACAGGCTGAAGCTGGGCTGTTTGGCGCTCTAGACGTACAACCCCTGTAGCTGCGTGAGTTGGCACTCAGACACTTGTGGGCACGAATCGTGCTGAAGACAGTGCGGTGAAGGTGGAACAGGTGTCTGTCAACAAATCCGCTGTCAGACGGCCAGTGGTCTGTTTGGCTCATATAGCGAGTAACCTGGAGGTCTCGATGAAACATTTCGTAGTGGGCGGGTGTCTGGTCGCTGGGCTGGTAGGAGTTACGGTCGGTCAGACTTTTCCGGTTCGTCTCTATGGCGGAGCGATGAATGAACGGGCGTATGCCCTGGTGGAAGGCGTGGACAATGGGTTCTGCCTTGGGGGATGGACAAGGAGCTTTGGCCCGGGGGTGCCGCAGAACTCGAACGTCGCTGTGGTCAAAACCGACCCGCTTGGTAATCCAGTTTGGGCAGCGGTGTCGGTTGGGCTCCTTGATGACGAAGCCTATTCGATGGTGCGCGTGCCAGACGGCTACGTGCTCTGCGGCTGGACCCGCAGTTATGGATTCGGGACGCCGAACAAGAACATCTTTGTCATCAAGCTCGGGCCGAACGGTGCGTTCCTGTGGGGCAGGGTCTATGGCGGTTATGGCGACGAAGAGGCACTTTCAATCTGCGCGACCCATGATGGTGGGTTTGCGGTTACCGGCTGGACCGCCAGTTACGGTGCGAACCCGATGCCGAACATCTTTGTCCTGCGGCTGGACCCGATGGGAAGGCCGATGTGGTTTCGAATCTACTGGGGAGTGCCGCAACATATTGAGGATATCGGTCACTCGATTATCGAAACGCCGGATTTGGGTTTTGCGGTCGTGGGCAAGCTGAAGGCGACTGGGCCAGGTCAGTACGACCCGTTCCTGATGAAGCTCGACCCGATGGGCGCGGTGCAATGGGCGGCGATTGTGCCGGGCGAAATCAGTGATGATGTAGCCTGGTCGGTTGCGGTTGACCAGCAGCAACAGATTCTCGTGTCAGGCTACACGCACAGCTTCGGTACGGTACCGGGACAGGTGTCAGACATCTTCAGTGCCTGCTTCCAGCTTGGGGGTGGTCTCGTCTGGGCATGGAGTTATGGCTGGCCGATGGGCGATGAGCAGGCACTAGCTGACCGAGAACTGGTCGCAACAATGGATGGTGGCAGCGCTGTTACCGGACTGACCCGAAGTGTTGGGCCGGGAGTGCCGAACGCGAATCTGCTCCTGCTCAAGCTCGACCAGAATGGCCAGCCGATGTGGTGCTCGTCGCATCCGAGTCCATACTGGCCGGGCCGGAATGATGAAGTCGGGCTGCCAGTGGTGGAGATGGCAGGAGGCGGATACGCGGTTGCCGGCTACTCGAACTCGTGGCCGCTGCTGGGCGGCGGGGACGACATGATTCTCTCGACGTTCGATGTGTTCGGCAACCGACCGGTGTGTGCTGAGCCGCAGATGCCGATGCTGGCCGAGATGCCTTGGATTCGCTGGTATCTCCAAGACACGCTGGCCATGCCTGAGCTGGACTCGATGCCGATGCAGCTTGTGGTCGTGGGTTATGACTCAGTCTGCTACGACACGTCGGCGACCGGAATTCGGAACAGCAGGGAATCTAGTGGAGAACGTTTGGAGCTGAAGCTCTGGGTATGCGGCAGCAGGGTTGAGCTGGAACTGACCAGGGATGCCAGCGTTGCCATTCGACTGGTGGCCATTGATGGCCGAGTGCTGGCGAACATCGCCGCGGGTGAGCTTGGGGCTGGGCAGCACAGTTTTGCGCTGCCAGCGCCGATTCCGGCTGGGGTCAGTGTGATTCGGGCGGAGACGAATCAGGCCGTGGCAATTGCCAAAATCGTTCGGTTCTAGAACAGTAGAAAGCGGCAGCGGGCGGGATGTCCCGCCCGCTGCTCGCAACCGCCGGATTAGTCCAGCGGCTTGGAGACCTTCAAGAGCCGATACATGTCCGGGCCGCAGTCACAGGTGAGCTTGAGCAGGTAGTTACCGGCAGGAAGCGCGCGCAGCAGTGGTGAACTGAGGGTGGATGAAGCGCCGGCGCGCAGTGCCGACCGGAGGAGCTGTCGGCCGCTCATGTCGTATAGCTCGGCTGCGAGAGTGCGACCGACAAGGGACGGCCCGAAGGCCAGTTCAATACGGTCACTGAAGAACGGGCTACGGGAACGGACATCGAGAGCAAGATTAGGACCCACGCGAGACAGGGGATAGCGACCTTCCTCGATAGCCGGAACATCACTAACCTGCTGGTCATCAGGGTTGATAATGCCGGGCCGGACTACCGAGGGCGGAGTCTGGATGTCAGTGCCAATGTCATCAGGGTTGATGATGGACGGACGAACAACAGCATAGGGATTGGTCGGTGCCGGGTCATCAGGATTGATTGTGCTGGGACGGACAACTGAGCGGTTAGGACGGACCGGGATGGGAATCAGTACTGGTCCGTCAATCCCGGCGTCGCTTGCGCGGCGCAGCGGTGGGTTCTCAATATCAACCGGCGCTGGGTCATCAGGATTGACGACACCAGGCTTGACTACCGACCGGTTCGGGCCAAGGGGGGTGGGAATGGTGACTAGTTCATCGGAAGATGACCGGCTCCGTAGTCCAAGCGAAAAGTCAGCGGGATCGAGAACCGGCGACATCACAACTGCCGGGTTGGGAATAGGGAACGACGCGCCGTAATTGTTCGGAAGATTGACGCTCTGGGCCGGCGCACTGCCCGCGAGCGAAATGATAATTGCCAGACCGACGATCCTTTTCATGGTAACCTCCTGACCGTGCCGATGGGCACGCAGTCGGTAAGCAGTGGACAAGCCAAAGAGAAACGCACCACCAGTCATCCTTGTCAGTTTACTATTGCTGACAGGGGGGCTGGTGGTGCGATTGGTGTTCTTCATCTTACATCTCCAAGTCTGAGTTTAGACCTGCGGTTCTGTCGGGAGATTCAGCCGTCGGATTGGTGGCTTGACCCTCTGCTTGTCATCCGCTATAAGTTGTTGAACTGTCGGCCAAAAGAGGTGACATATGCCCATTGCCATGATAGCTGTATTGTTGGGGCTGGTTAGTGCGAATCTCCTGCGGATGAGCGTTTCTGGCCCGGAAGGGGTGCTAGCCGGTCTGCAGAGTGTCGAGATGGCCGTAGAGCCGATACCGGTTGTCGGTCGTGATGAACTGGAGCAACTGCCGGGCTGGCCGCTTCGTGTGCAGTCTGGGCTGTTCTCGCCAGCGCGGGGCATTACGCTCGCCGATTTCGACAACGACGGCCGGTTGGAGTTGGTAATGCCGGCACACACCAGTGTCCACTGCTGGCGCTACGACGGCACCCCTTACCCGGGCTGGCCAGTGGCCCTGAGCGGTGACTCATGCCAGTATGCGGCAGCAGCCGCCGATGTTGACCGAGACGGCGAAATCGAAGTGGCGGTTTCGACGCGCGGGCTCGTGTCGGGCGGTGCGGTCTATCTCATCGGTGAGAACGGCCGAATCAAGCCGGGCTGGCCGTATCGGGGTCAGAACGGTAACTTTGAGGACTCGCCGACCTTGGCCGATGTTGATGGTGACGACACCCTCGAAGTGATTGTGCTTGAGCGCAACTATCCGATTGGGAAAGTGCATGTGCTGCGGCACAACGCGACTGAGCTGCCGGGCTGGCCGCAGCCACTTGACCATGTACCAGCAGCCGGGTGCGGAGTGGCTGACATCAATCGGGACGGAACACCGGAGATTGTTGCCTTCTCCTATTACTCTTGCTATCTCTTTCACCCCGACGGTAGTCTCCTGCCGGGTTGGCCGCTGACCCAGCCCAATGGTCGCTCTTTTTCGTATCAGTCGCCGGCGCTTGCCGATATTGACGGTGATGACACATTGGAGATTGTCTTTGGGATGCATCAGAACGGGGGCGGTTGTTATGTCGTTCGCCACAACGGCGTCATCCAGCCCGGCTGGCCGTTTTCCTACAGTAACTGGACCTACTGTCCGCCAACGGTTGCCGACCTGTATCGCGACGGTGAACTGAAAGTGATTCACGGCATTGCCGGAGGAATGGTGCCGATGCCGGTGCTCTATGCGTTCAATCCGAATGGCCTGTTGCTGCCAGGGTTTCCCTATGTTTCCCAGAGTGGAGCCGGTGCTGAGGGGAATCTGACAGTCTGCGACCTCGACGGTGATGGGGATATGGAGATTATCTTCACGAGCAACATGATAACGAGTGCGGACACGCTTGGGTTTCTCTGGGCAGTTCATCATGACGGCTCGTTGGTCAGCGGCTGGCCGCTGCGGCCGTATGGGTTCACCTATCTGAACGGCGCGACCGTCGCTGATGTGAATGGCGATGACACGATGGACATTGTCGGTGTGTCGTCGGAGGCGGGACAGCTTCAGGTGTCGGTATGGAATGCGGGGGTGCCTTTCAACCGGCAGGCTTGGGAGTGGCCGACCTATCAGTTTGACATGCAGCGGACCGGTCGTTATGTCGCGCCGTCAGCAGGAATTGCCGAGGAGCGACCGGGACGAACTTATCTAGCAGTGACGGTCATGCCGACAGTTGTCCGGGCTGGCGGAAAGGTGCGCCTCGGTAGTTCATTCGGACCAGCCGTTGGCCTATTCGACGAGAGCGGCCGGCAGGTTGCCGTTCTCCGAGCCGACAGCCGTAACGCCGTTACCCTGCCGACAGCCATCAGGCCTGGTGTCTATTTTCTGCGCGACGGCATGGCCCGACCGGTTCGGCTGATAGTCAGCTAGTTCCGGGTCAGGATTGGAGCGCTGTCCGCTTGTCAGCTCGGTGGCTTCGGCTAGCCGCGGCGTGCCTTGAGGTTCTTCTCGGCCTCCGGCACCTGCTTTAGAAAGGCAGTCAGCTTTGCGCAGGCGAAGTCGCCACATTCGGCGCAGGTTAGGTCCTTGCGGTCGCGGCCGCACTTCCTGATTTCGCACATCGCGTCGCAGTAGTAAACGTGCCGGCCATCGGCGTTGCAGCCGGCGCAGTTGATTTCCTCGGGCTTGAAGTTGTGGCCGAACAGCTTTGACCATTCGGCCGCGGTGCGGGCGCGCAAGGTATCGTCGTTGGTCAGGGTCGCAATGCGGGCATTGCAGGCGGCACAGTCAATGCCGCAGACTCCGAGTAGCTGTTTCAAGGTCGGATTCCTTTCAGAAGAGATAGTGGGCGCACCCGGCACCGGTCACTAGTTGCCTCAGCCGCCGGGCGAAAAGACGATGGCGCGGTATTCGGCCTCGGTCAGGGGCCGAATGGTTCTTACGCCGAGCGAGTCGGCGGAAATCTCAAAGTAGCAGTCAGTGCCGATGCCGTGATAGCCGATGTGGACTTCGTAGATGTATTCGGCGAGGAGCGTTTCCGCCGGCACGATAACTTGAAAGCCGGCCGGCAGAGCGCCGTATTCGAGCTTGTCCAGTTCTCGGTATGGCTCGCTGCCACTGGTGGCAATTGACCAGAACAGGTGCCAGTCCGGTGCACAGGCGTCTGGGGGCGGCGTGCCAGAGATAGTCACGGCGTTGACCTTGGCCGTGCCAGCGAGGTTGGCGCTGGTGCCAAAGTCAAAGACCGGTCTGGCCGGGGTGGAAGACGGGTCGAGGCCACAGTAGTAGGAGTGTTGGCAGGCTGCGGCCAGCAGCAGGCAGAAAAGAAGCGACAGACAGCGGTGCATCGGCTAGAACTCGATAGTTACCAGGTGCGGAGCAAAAAACTCGCGGTTGATGAGACAGCCCGACGCGGCACTGATGCCCGCACCGAGGTTCAGGTGGACTCGGGCCCAGCGGTCGCACTCGGGCTTTGGGTCGTAGGCAACCTTTTTCGGCCAGACGTGAGTCAGCCAGCCGCCGATGCCCATCCCGATGGCTGCGCCGAGTGTGCCGACACCGATGATTGGTCGGGACATGTCAGGGGCGTCGTCATCAGCCAGCCCCCAGCCAAGGCCGGCTCCAGCCAGTGCGCCGCCGGCAGTGCAACCAACAACGATGTAGCCGTCACCAGTTGAGAGCGGAACATCGCGGATGGTCTGTTCGCCCAGATAGACACCGGCGAGGTTGCCAATTATTGCGAGTGAGGCAAGCCAGGCCGGTTCTTTGCCCTCGTTGCCCCAGCCGGTTAGTGACCAGATGAGGGCAGGCGGGATTACCGCGCCGAGTGTGCCGGCAACACGGCCAAAAGTGACCTGGCCTTCGGTGGGGTCGAGCCGCTGCTGGCGTAGCCAGCCGACGGCGGTGCCGGCACTGAGGCCGGCAAGAAAGAATGGCGAGCTTTTGAGGTCGCTATCGTCAGTTGCGTTGCGGGCAGCAGTCCAGACCAATAGGCCGTCGGCCCAGCCAAAGTCAGCATATGCGGTCACGAGCGTGGCACGGCCAAGCGACAGGTCACGGCTAAGAAAGTAGCCGCCGACTTGACTGGCGAGGCTGGTTGCCACCATCAGACCAAACCGCGGTCGGAAATTGTAGCGGTCGTAATAGACGTGCGAGTAGGGGTCATAGACTCGCTCGCGACCGACATTGAGCAGGTCGCCGAGAGCAAACCCGGCAGGAATGCCGCGATAGCCCAGTGCCACTGAAAGATGGGCCTGAGCATTGGACATCGGCTTGTTCCAGATGATGGCCATTGGCACAAAGTAGAAGGCAGAGGCGCTGAGCAGGGTGATGGCGGTCGTGGTCTTGGCCGGCGTGCTCTC
Source organism: Caldifarciminota bacterium (assembly GCA_965649295.1). Taxonomy (GTDB): domain Bacteria; phylum Hydrothermota; class Tepidihabitantia; order Tepidihabitantales; family Tepidihabitantaceae; genus CBFGKH01. The sequence goes on along the minus strand of CBFGKH010000006.1, from coordinate 88,077 downwards.
GTTGGTCAGAAAGAGCCCGGTGCCGACGCCATACCAGATGCCGAGCGGTATCTGCTGAATCAGAAAACTGCCGCGGCCTTCGTGGATGTCGGAACTGCTCTGGGCCAGGCCGGAGCCGGGTGCGAGCAGCAGAACCAGCACTAGGAACCCGACCGAGCCTGGTGACAGCAAGTGGTGTTTGGGCATAGTTGCCTCCGCCACAGTTCTAACCGCCGGTTCGGAGTTGTCAAGTCCAGCCAGCAGATTGACAGCCGCAGTTGACTACCTATGATGGCGCCATGCGACCGATGATGATTCTCCTTCTTCTGCTCTGGACAGGTTGTGGGCCAGCGCCAAGGCAAGACTCAACCAAGGTGCGAGTCGTGGCAACACTGGGGGTGCTCGCAGACTGGGCCAATCAGGTCGGCGGCGAGCGAGTAACTGTCACAACCCTGCTTAGGGGAAACGAGAGTCCCCACACCTTTGAACCAGGGCCAGCAGCGGTGGAGGCGCTGGCCAGGGCCGATGTGCTGCTTCAGATTGGACTTGGTCTTGAGGAGTGGCTTGACCCGGTGGTTGAGAATGCGGGCAACCGCCGGCTGCGGGTTGTGGCGGTGGCCGATGTTGTTGATGACGTTATCGCTGATGACGAGCAGGGCCACGGCGGTAACCCACACATCTGGCTTGACCCGGAGTATGCTAAGCGGTTGGTCAAGCGGCTGGCCGATGTACTGGCGGCAACTGACCCGCCGGCCGAGAGTTTGTACCGGCAGCGAGCACAGACCTATGCCCAGCGGCTCGACAGTCTCAGCGCAGCAATTCTGGCTCAGGCTGGGCAGGTCAAGGACCGGCGGTTTATCTCTTTCCACGACGCCTGGCCATATTTCTGCCGCCGGTTCGGGTACGAGGTTGTTGCCACTGTCGAGCCGAAGCCGGGACAGGAACCTTCAGCTCGAGAACTGGCCGGCTTGACGAGACTAATCCGTGAGACCGGTGTTCGGGTTGTGACGACCGAACCCCAACTGCCGTCAGCCCTGCCGAAGATGCTGGCGGCCGAGACCGGCGTTCGGGTGATTGTGCTCAATCCCCTGCTGACCGACTCGACCGGTCGGGTTGACTACGTTAGCGGGCTTGGCCAGGCAGCCGAAGCCCTAGCGCAGGCGCTGGGAGCAGATGAGAAGAAGCCCTGAGGCACCAAACCCGAAGGCACAAGGAGGGTCGTATCGCGATTGGAACCGACGGTCGCGGGGTTCGACCAAGACCGGGCCCGGGCTTGGTGTTAGTGGGGTCTTTGTAGTCAGCCGCGCCGGAGCCGGTGACCGCGGGCAGGCTACTGCTTGAGCGCGGCCTTGGAGAAGAGGTGGGCTGGTATTGGCACGTCGAGCCAGATTGAGTCGAGAATGAAGTCGGTGCCGGCGCCAGTCCTCAGTGCATCCTTGAAAGAGACCTGGTCAGGTATCCAACGGCTGCCAATCCGGCGAACACTGCTGACGACAGTGGTCTTGAGCAGCTTGCCGCTCTTGGCGTAGCGGTTCTCGCGCAGCGGCACGAACCGTTCCTTGTCCACCCAAAGCCGGCGCGAGGCGTAGCTAGCGTCACCGGACTTCGCGGTCAAAGCCAGCACCCAGCACTGCCGGCCCGCAGCCGTGTCCTCGCCGACGACAGTGGCCGAGTAGCGGCCGGCGAGCCGACTGGCCTCCATCAGGTCCTCGTAGGACAAGTCCGAGCCCATCACTGACTGGCGGAGCATACTGCCGGAGAGCTTGATTGTTCGGTCGGTCGCAGGGGTGTACAGCCATAGTTCATCGCCAAGCTTGAGCAGCTTGGTCCCTTTGTCGCGCTCCGGGTATAGAAACTGGGTGAATGACTTGTCCAAGCCAGACACCCACGACTTCGCCTTCACCGTGCGAGTCGTGCGGGCGAGGTGAATGACCATCTGGACGACAGCCACGCGCGTCGTTGCGTAGGCGTTCTCGTCCAGCTGGCGGAGAATCCAATCACCGTTCGGCGGCTCAGCAGCGCGGGCAGGAGGAGTAATCACCAAGGCACCAAGAGACAAAGCGGCGAGAATGACACCAAGGCAGAGACGGCGGAGGGCGGGGCTAGTAACAACCAAGGCACCAAGTGAACTCATGCGCCGAGCTCCTTTATCAGAAAGGCGGTCTGGCGCCGGAACACGCCGAGGCCGGATATCGCGGCGCCGATGAAAGTGGCGAGTAGTCCGGGCACAAACCCAATGACTGTGCTGAGTGGCCCAATCCGAGCACGGAGGATGTCATCAATTACGACCGTCGCATTGGGCATCATTCCGGCGATGTTGATACCGACTTCCTGCAGGTAGTAGCTGAAGCCAAGACCAATAATGGTGCCAATCGCGGAGCCGACGAGACCGACAAGGAACGCCTCGACCAGCAGCGAGCGATAGACGTGGCCCTTGGATTCGCCGATTGCCAAGCGCAGACCAATCTCGCCGTAGCGACGGAGGCTGCTCATCAGGCCAGCATTCCAGAGCACGACCGCCATCGCGGTAACAAAGATACCAATAATGAGCGCTGAGGCCAGCGCCATTATGTCGAACAGCGAGCCCATGCCACTGGCCTGGCGCATCGTCTCGATGACCGGAGCATAGTCGTCAGTCGCGGCCGATTTGTAGCGGCTGGCCAACTGGGTGGCCAGCCGGTCGTCGTAACTGCCGGGCAGAAATCCCAGGACCATGTCTGCTGCGTCTGCCATATCGAGGGCCTGCTGGGCATCACGGATGTCGGCGAGCACGGCACCGCGGTCCATCAGGCTGATACCGAAACGAATCGTGCCCGCGAGGGTGAAGGTGTAGGTCGCCAGGCTGCCATTCATCGTCGAGCCGATGTAGGTGAACCGGTCGCCGGGGCGCAAGCCGAGTCGGCGGGCGAAGTCGTCAGCGACTAGTGCCTCACCCGGCGAGGAGGGCAGGCGGCCGGCAGCAAGCGACTTGGCTAGTCGGAGCAGTTGGTGCTCTGGGCTTGCCGGCGACAGGTCAACTGCTAGGCCAGCCGCAGGAGACTGAATCCGGGTCTCACCGTTCTTATCGGGCACGTCAATCAGGCCGCTGAAACGGATGCGCGGTGTCCAGGTGACCGACGGGAAGTCGCGGCGGAGCTCGGCCAGCAGGCTATCGAGACCAATGATAGCGAGTTCGTTGGTCGCATCGGCACCGGCTCGGGCATAGGCACGGGTGGTGACGCGGAGATGGCCGCAGACAAAACTGGCAGTTGCCTTGAACATCGAGTCGGTAGCGCCCCGTAGATAGGCGTCCATCAGGACGACAAGAGCGACACCGATGGCGCAGGTCAAGAGCGGAAACAGGCTGCGCGAGCGGTCACGCAGCAGACCCTTGGCGAGAAACCAAATCATCAGCCTAGAAATGAGGAAAGACCAGACCATCGGCCAGCCGGGTTGGAGGACGGCAAGAAGGGGCCGCGGTCAGTTCTGGTCATGTTTCTCGGCCGGCGAGTGCATCGGTCGGTCTGAGTTTTGCTATGCGTCGGGTGGGCAGCCAGGCGACAAAGGTGGTGGTAACGAAGACGAGCAATGTTGTTCCGAGTATCAGGCCGGCACCAAAGACCGGGTAGAGCCGATCGCCAAGGGCGTAGCCCCAGGACTCGCCGCCCGGCAGGCCAAAGCCGTAGCGGCTGAGGTGCCAGAATAGCGGCGCACCGTAGCTCAGGCCGAGCAGCGCGGCAAGGATGCTGTGCAGTGCGCCTTCGAGGGTGAAGAGAAGAATGACCTTGGCTTTGGTCATGCCGAGCGCGACCAGCATGCCAATCTCACGTCGCCGGCGGAAGACAGCGAGAACCTGGGTGTCGAAGATGGCCAGCATTGCGAGCAGGAACAGGACAGTGAACATGATTGTCTGCCCGACGGTTTTCGACTTCACCATCAGCCGTAGGTCAGCGAGCAGATAGTCGAGCGGTCGAAAGACCCAGCCAGCAACTGATGGCGGTCGGTCTGTTCCTTTGGCAACCGTGACAATCGTGGCCTCATTCGGCAGGCCGACAAGTTGACGGAGCGTCGCAAGCGGCAGCCAGACCTGGCCGACGTCAACTGTCATCACGCTGGTGTTCATTATGGCAACAATGCGACCATCGCGGGCGTCGAATGCGCCGGCCGCATCACGCCACTGCACCGTGACCTCGTCGCCGACACCAAGTCCGGTGGCAGCAGCAGTGCGAGTGCCGATGAGGAGCGGCAGCTCGGTCGTGGTGTCGGCCAGCGCTGCGGTCGGGATGGCGAGAACCTGTTGGTCGGGGTCAATGCCCTTGAGCAGCACCGGTTTCAAGCGGCCCTGGGGGTAGATGCTGCCCTGGACAATGAGAATCGGTACGGCTCGGCGGGTGGCGGCGAGAGATTCGAGCGCAGCGGGCAGCGGGCCGTGGGCAGCGGCGAGGGTCAGTGGGTCATAGGGGTCGTAGGCTGAGTGCCAGTATTGACCGCCGCCAAACTCGTAGGCAATGGAGGCATCTTCGGCCTGCCGGTTCATGCCCTGCAGCATTCCCTGGCCAAAGATGATGGCGACAAACGCGAACGAGAGGGCGATGGCATTGAGCCAGGTTCTAATCCCGGCGCCACGCAGGTTGCGGATTGCCAGTTTGATGATGGTGAGCATCAGGCGTCGGGGGTCTTAGTGACGTCAGCGGCCACCCGACCATCGAAGAGCGATATCTTGCGCCGCAGGTAGCCGATGACCTTCTCATCGTGGGTTGAGAAGATAAAGGTCGTTCCCAGCTCCTGATTCAGTTTGACCATTGTCCGGAGAATGTGGTGGGAGTTCTCGGCATCGAGGTTGGCGGTCGGTTCATCGGCCAGCACCAGTTCGGGGCGCTTGACAATGGCACGGGCAATGGCGACCCGCTGACTCTCGCCGCCGGACAACTGATTGGGCCGTGAGCCGGCTCGGTCAGCCAGACCGACCCATTCGAGCGCTTCGGTGACGAGCTTGCGGCGTTCGGCCGCGGTGAGGCCAAGTAGCAGCAGCGGAAACTCGACATTCTCGTAGGCAGTATAGACCGGCAGCAGATTGAAGGTCTGGAAGATGAAGCCGATGCGTCGGCTGCGCAGGGCCGCGGCTGCGGTGGCGGTGAGTTTTTCAACCTGGTGGCCCAGCACCGTGACCGAACCAGCGGTTGGGGTGTCGAGCGTGCCGATGATGTTGAGGAGCGTGGTCTTGCCTGAGCCGGATGGGCCGACAAGGCCAGCGAACTCGCCGCGGCGGAACTGCAACGTTACTTCTTTCAGGGCAACGAGCTCGGTGCGGCCGACTGTGAACTTGCGCACGAGCCTGTCGGTGCTGACTATCACACCATCACTCGCTGCTTGGGGTTGGCTCACCTTTGTCTCCTAATGGTTTAGTGCAAGGGTGAACACGAGCCCTTTGCCGGCGGTGTTGGTTGTACCGACGAATGCGCTCGGCCGGTCCGGGTTCCAGAACGCGGATACGCTCCAGAGCCAGCGGTCATAGGTTCGCTGCCAGCTCACGAACCGATACAGGCTGTGTTCCCGCCAGTCGAAGTAAACGAACCCGCGCAGGTTGTCGAGCAGGCTGATCGGGTAGGAGAGCACGAGGGCCGTGACCTGACGCTCGCCCGAGTAGCTGCGGCCAAGTGGTTCGTCAGCCCGAGCCGTGACCATCTGCTCAACCTGCAGTCCGAACCCCGAGCCGATGCCAAAGGTGTAGTCGAGACCAAGAGTGACAGCCCGCTGCCAGTCCAGGTAGTCACCGGGCCGGCCAAAGTGCTGGCGCTGAAGGCTGGCTTCGAAGCTCAGGCCGATGCCCAGGTCCCACTTGCCGTCGAGACCAAGCCGGTCCTCAGTGACAGCTAGCGTTGCGACTCGCTGCCAGTAGGGCACTTGGGTATTGAAGCGACGATGGTGAAAGGTCGCGGCCAGTTCGCCGCGCGGCACCGGCAACTGTGCCCGGCCGCCGAACTCCGGCGCCCAGCGTTCGGACCCGTACTGCTCCCAGCCTTTGGGCGACGAATTGCCGATGAGACCCCAGGCCCAGAGGTTGGTGTTGTTCTGGAAGTAGTAGCGGCCGAGCAGTGCCAAGACGCCGTCGGTCATCCCGAGCGGGTCACGCGGATCGAGCCGGTCGAACCATCGCAGCGGCCGCAGGAGTATCGCCGAACCGAAGTTGAGCTGCTGTAGGCCTATGCGACTCTCGAAGCGGGCAGAGGAGAGGCGCAGGTACGCGCGATATGGCTTCAGCCGGGCATCGAATTCGGTCTGCACGGTTCGCGCAAGCCCGGAAATATGGCCGTTGGCTGATGCGTCGGCGTCGAGCGTGAATTGTTCGTTTAGCGGCAGCGAGAGCTGCAGGTCAGGAAGATAGCGGAGCCCGCCTTGGCCGAACCAGGCCGTATTGTAGCCGGCACCAAGCCAAACCGATGCCTGACCGCCAAACTCGAAGCGGGCAGTAGCCAGCGAGCAGAGCAGCAGCGAGGCAGCAGCAGTCCTGAACATCGCTATCTAACACTCTGGCCTACTAGCCATAGATTGTCAAGCTGCAATGGCGGGCAACGAACCCGGTTTGAGCAATTCTGACCGCAAGTGGGCGTGGGTCAGAAGCCGAGGAGAAGAGTGCCGGCCAAGGTCGGTTTGTGTACTTTTAAGTTCACAACCGGCTGAGGTGATAGCTTGATGTAACTGACTCCAAAGCATTGGGTTAGGTCTTGGGAGCATTTCTTGACACCCCATCCCCCAGACAGTTCCCCTCGTTCTTCCGAGAATAGTTCCTGAAGGTGCTGGCCAGGCTGCCTGCTTTTCTCTTTCCGGTTGGGCTTTGGTTGTCGTCTGTAACCATGCCCGGCGGCTGCTTTCCTACAATCACCTTGGCTGGGCTTGGGCCAGGGGTTATGTCCCTGTTTGGGGGTGGGTTCCCGTCAGGCTAATGATGGCTGACTGCAAACCCGTCCCTGATTGGCCCAGCCATCAGGCCTATCCGTTTCTTTGCGTTGACCACCCGGATTGGTCGGTGTAGATTCTGGCAAAGAGGGTGACGAGGGAACCAGGGATGCATGGCGAATAGAAAAGCGTCGGTCTTACCGAGAGGAGCAGTAAAATGGTGACAGGACGATGGTTGATGATTCTGCTCGCCAGTGGAGTGGTGGCAGCCGAATTTGTGATGCCGTCCTATCAGTTGGCACCGGGGAAGAAGCTCTGCTACACGGTGACGAGCGAGTCGCACTTCGGCCAAGGGTCGCGCCGAAGAACGCGACAATGGGAGTTCTACGTTGTCGGTCGGATTGATTCGGTTGCCGGTTTTCCGGTCTGGCAACTGGTTGGTCGGGCTGAGGATAAGGGCTATCAGACCAAACCGGATGGAACGCGCACTGAGCTGCCGGGAAAGGTGAGCTGGGCGTTGTTCGAGCTAGACCGCGAAGTGAGAAAACTGCAGGAGGCCGGTGATGCTGACCCGCAGTCACTGTTCCCGCCGCTGCCGCCGGACACGGTACGGGCCAAGCGTGGCTGGCTGATCGTGACCGATACGAGCCTGAAAGAGGCAAGTTTTGTCAAGTTGGAGAACAAGAACCTGCGCGACAGCATCTGGCTGTTCCGGATGGAGAACTCATCGCCGCTGGATAGCGTTTATGGGATTCGTTCAACTGCCGAGGTGCTGTTCAATACTCGGCAGGGTCTTGTGGTGCGGCGGGAGAGTCAGGCGCGCAGCGATGCTGGGCTGGGTGAGAGTCGGCAGACTTCGGTTGCGGTACTTGACTCGGTCGGGAGTTTCGAGGCAGACCGACTCCGAACGTTGGTGGCGGACCTGGGTCGGTTCTTTGCGGCAAAGCGGGAGTATGACAGCATTACCGACGCGGCGCTTGAGCACCACGACACGTTGTCGGTTGTCTGGAACAAGGCCGAGAGCGTCTTGGTTAGGGCAATGGCAAGGGTGAGTGATTCGGCAGTTGTCGGGTTGTTGCGTGAGGAGCAGGCTAGACATCAGCAGTCGGTGCCAGAGCTTTTGGCCCAGACCAGGTCTCGGCTTGAACTTATCGGCCAACCGGCACCGGCTTGGACCTTACCAGACCTCGATGGTCGGGTGCGGCGACTGAAGGACTTCCGGGGCCGGGTGCTGCTGCTCGACTTCTGGTATCGGGCCTGTCCGTGGTGTATTCGGGCGATGCCGGTGCTCGACTCGCTGGCCCGGGAGTATCCGGCAAGGGCGGTGACGGTTATCGGGATGAACACGGACAAGGATGTGGCTGATGCTCGATTCGTGGTCGAGAAGCTCAGGCTTTCGTATCTCAACCTACTCTGCGGCGAGACGTACCGGAAGTATGGCGTTACCGGTTTTCCGACAGTGGTGGTGGTTGATCGCAAGGGAAGAATCAGCGACATCCATGCCGGTTTCACGCCCAATCTGCGGGCGCGGTTGGAGCGGTCAATACGACGGGCGGTCGGCGAGGACTGACCTGGCTGAACTGGTTGACGGCGATGGGTTGAAGCCGTAGGATTGGCCCAAGCAATGGCTGTTCCAACCGACAGTGCAGTTTCGGAGCCTGATTTCTCGGCCCAGGTGCTTGAGCTGGGGCCGGAGGCAATTGATCGGCTGGAGGTCGAGCGGCTGCGGCGGATTCTGGCCGGTAAGGAGCCGACTTCGGCGCTGCTCGGGTTGGGTGATGAGGAGTTGCTCTTGCGGCTGGGAGCGGTGGTGCCAGACGATGGGTTGCGGCTGACTGTGGCGGGTCTGCTGGTGGTGGGTAAGGAGGAAGCAATCAGAAAGGCACTGCCCGGGCATGAGGCGGTCTATCTGCACATGAAAAGCGACACTGAATACGACCGCCGCGTTGACTCAGCCCGGCCGTTGCTGGGGGTGCTTGAGCAGTTTGCCGCGGCAATCGAGCCGCATAATCGGATAACGACCCTGAAGTTCGGCCTGTTTCACTTCGAGATTCCCGATTTTCCCGAGGAGGTCTGTCGCGAGGCATTGCTCAATGCCTTTGCCCATCGTGACTACCGGATTGGTGCGCCGGTCTATGTGCGCCATTTTGCCGACCGGATTGAGATTGCCAACCCCGGTGGATTCTGGGGCGATGTGACGGTTGCCAACATTCTTGGCCACGAACCGGTCAGCCGCAACCGGCTGCTCTGTCAGTTGCTGCAGAAGATTCGGCTGGTCGAGCGAGCCGGAATGGGTGTCAGGCGGATGTATCATATCCTGCTTGCCTATGGTAAGGAGCCGCCGAGTTATGAGGCTGGCGCCGATTTCGTGCGGGTGGTCTTGCGCAGCGGCCGGGTTGAGGAGACTGGGCCCAGACGGAAGCCAGCGTCGGGCGCGGGCGGGATTGACGAGACTTTTGCGCGGTTTGTGATGAACCGGCACCAGGAGGGCCGGGAGCCGACGCTGTATGAGCTGCTGGTGCTATCGTATCTGAAGCGGAACCGCGAGATTGATCTTGGCGAGGCCGAGCGCATCCTCCAGCGCGGCGAGAACGAGACGCGCGAGGTTCTTAGCTCGATGGTGCTGAAGGGATTGCTTGAACCGTTCGGCCAAAAGAAGGGCCGTGTCTATCGGCTGTCAAAGCAGGTCTATCAGCAGCTGCGGGGCAGTGTCAGCTACTCGCTGTTTCGCCGGGCCGAGGCGGCCTACGCCGAGAGCGCAATTCTCGAATACCTGGCAAGCTTGACCGGGCCCGAAGAGAAGCGCTACGTCACGAACGAGATTGTGCGGACACTATTGCGAATCAGTCCAGCCCAGGCCGGTTATCTGCTGGCAGGTCTCGTCAAGAAGCAGCGACTGGTCCTGCGTGGCCGCGGTCGCGCAGCCCGGTACTACCGGTCGCCGCAGTTGTCGGTCTTTCCAACTGAGTAGCGGCGGCAGTTCTTTGTTGCAGCGACTCGTGGCTGGCTCGGTTCTGGCCTTGACTTGGACTGTTAAGGGGGTGTATAATGGGCTTGTGGCTGAGGCGCCGGCAATGGCCGGTTCCCCAAGGCGCGGTTAGGTGTGGTGCCCCGCGCAGGACCACGGTAGAAAATCACAAACCTAAAGGAGTCCGAAGTGAAGAGACACGTGATCGTAATGGCGGCCTTGCTGCTGGCATTTGCCGTGCCGGTGTTTGCCAAGGCCTCGGCCGACCTGGCGGTATTCGCCAAGGCCAATCTTGGCCCGCGCGAGATGATTCTCGAGCCGACCTGGGGCGGCGTTGACGACGAGGAGACGTTGCACTATGACGGCCCGAACGCTGATGCCATCGGTCTGACTGCCGGCGGTACCTACACCGGTGCAGTCCGATTCACTCCGACCGAGAACTGTCAGCTTGTTGCCCTGCTGTTCTTCCAGTATCAGGCTTCGAGCAATGAGAAGGCTTTCGTTTGGGGCGCAGGGTCGACTTCCCAGCCGGGGCCGCTGCTTGACTCAGCCAATTACCCGGGTGCGGGCGATTCGGTCTGGAAGCGGGTTAACTTTGCCGCGCCGATTCCGATGAACGCCAATGAAGATTTCTGGCTTGGTCCGCGAATGACCCACGCGGCGGGTGTCTATCCGCTCGGCGTTGATGCTGGGCCGATGGTGCCGACCCGCGGTGGCTGGATCTACTTCCAGGGCGCGTGGTCACAGCTTGCTGACTATGGCCTGAACTACAACTGGAATATCCGGGCAATCATCACGACCCAGAGCTTGGCGCATGACGTCGGCGTACTGTCGGTCAGCCCGTCTGGTCGTATCCGGGTTGGTGAGACCGCGGTGTTTGAGGGTATGGTCAAGAACTATGGGACCAACACCGAGACGTTTGATGTGCACTACGAGGTGCTTGACTCGCTCGCGGGCGTAAACCTGTTCGAGGGCGATACGACAATTACTGGCCTGGCGCCGAATGCCACCGCCCGCATTAACATCGGCTCGACTGTACCCGACGTCGGCGACGTACTGATTACGACCATCTCGACCGCGCTGGTCGGTGACGAGAATCCGGCGAATGACGTTCGCACGGCGCGGGCAATCTGCCGCCGTGGCTCAGACCCAGATGGGTTCGGCTACATCTACGAGTCAACTCAGGAAGGCGACACGGTCACCTACAACTGGATTGACCCGACCGCGGGTACGCCGATTACGACTTGGACTGGTTCGAGTGACGACGGTTACAGCGTTCGCACTCTGCCGTTCACTTTCCCCTACTACGGGCAGAACCTGAATGGTATCAACATCTGCACCAACGGGTTCCTTGAGACTGGTACAGCTACGACCTATACGAATGCCACCCTTCCGCAGGCGTCAATCCCGAACATGATTGCCTTCTACTGGGACGATATGAACCCGGGCGCGGGCGGGACGGTCTATCAGTACAACAGCCCGACCAATGACTACACGGTCTTCGCGTTCGTCAATGTTCCGCCCTACTCGGGCACGGGTACGCTGACGGCCCAGTGCATCATTGATAATCAAGGCCGGATTCGCTTCAACTATCAGGCAGTCCCGGCCACGACTAACTCGAACACGATTGGTATCCAGGGCCTGACTGGTGCCTCGAACTGGTTCCATCAGTATTGCTACAACGGTGCGCCGGCCAACCACGTTCCGGCTGCGAACGTGTCGGTGCTGTTCTACTATCCGCCGTATCTCGGCGTGAACGAAGGTCGCCGGCCCGAGGTTGCCAGTCCGCGGCTTTCGCTGCCGACACCCTACACGAAGAACGTCATTGATCTGTCAGCCAGGCTCGGCAAGGGCTCGGCTCAGGTTTATGACCTCGCGGGCAATATCGTCAAGTCGGTCGAGCTCTGCGGCCGCGATGTGCAGGTCTCGCTCGACGGATTGAACGCGGGCATGTACTTCGTGAAGCTCAATACGAGTTCGGCGAACGAGATCCACAAGCTCGTGCTCGTCCGCTAGGCTAACCGGACACTACGCGAGGCGCGGCCAACTGGCCGCGCCTCGCTTTGTACACCGCTCAGCGGCTACTGGGCGATAACAGCCTTGACGGTTCTATTCAGGCCGGCCGCAGTCAGGCGCAGGAAATAGACTCCGGCCCGGAGACCAGTAGGGTCGAACTCAAGCGAGTGCCAGCCAGAGCTGTAACGGCCGGTGGCAAGCAGACTGACCCGGCGACCGGACTGGTCGAACAGCGCTAGCTCAAGCTGGCCCTCGGTTGGCAGTAGAAAGGCGATACGCGTGGGACCAAGTAGCGGGTGCCGGCCAATGGTCAGCGCCGGTTCGGCGAGCGGCCGACTGGGTGGTATTTCAGCCAGTCCGACTGGTGCGTCGGTGACATACTTTACGGCCGAGCCCGGGACAATCGTGGCCGCGCCGCGACTGTAGCTGCCGTTGTAGAGGTTCTGGATGCCGATGGTCTGAGTTTGGTCCTGAATGCCAGTGGTTGAACTGGATAAGCGGTTGGCGGTCTTATACTGGACAACGATGACGTTGTTGCCGTCAGGTGAGGCCAGGGTGGTGTCGTAGAATATCACCTGGAACTTGTCACGAACCGAAGTCGGATTGTAATAGGCAACCGAGTCATATTCGACAATCAGCCGGTGGTTAGCGGCGTCATGATACCAGTAGATGTAACCGGAACCGCCGTATTCAGGGTAGAGGTCGTCCCAGTTGGCAAAGACCGCAGCCCGCGGCGCAGCAGTATTGGGCAGGCCGGTGTTGGAGTAGTTGCTGGTGGTGTAGTTGCCCATCGCAATCCAGCCATCAGCAGAAACCGATATCTGAGTGTAGCGGTTGCCGTAGAACTTTATCGGCCCAAAACCGGCTGGCAGGTTGACCAGCACGACGTTATCATTCTGAGGAAAGCTGAGGCGAGTGCCCTGCGAGCGAATCTCGACCCAGTTGTAAGTCGGATGCGGTGGATAGGCAGTGTCAATGTTATCGTAGGCCCAGTAGAGCGGCGGCTGGCGGGGGCCATCAGGTATCGGGTCGGTGACAAGATACTCGCCGATGCGCAGGACAAAGCTGGTGACCCAGGTTGTCTCGGCAGCAGTGATATTGAGCGTGAAGCTTGCTTCGTGCTCGCGGGGCGTAGTCGGAGCGGCACGCATCGTCAACGGAGCCTGCGGAAGAGCGGTGTCGAGGCCGTTGATGGTGCCGTAAGCGGCGGTCGTGCTGTAGAGCGTCACATAGGGGTCGCTGGTGCTGACAGTGGCGCTGACATTGGTGGCGGGAACCATGCCGAAGTTTCGGAGGATGACATAGACGGCAACGCTTTCGCCGGCATCCCAGCGGTTGTTGTTGTTGCCAGCCGCGTCGTCAACGCGGGTGGAGCGGATACCGACAAGCGGCTGGTTTAGTGGCACCGGCTGCCCGAGTGTGGCAAGCGCGGCGACGCCGGACCTGGTGACCTCGGTGCAGAAAGCGTTGTTGTTGTAACCGGCGCCGATTGAGTCGTGGCTCGTGTGATAGTGGGGGTTGGTCGGCCAGAAGTCTTCGATGCCGCAGAAGGCGACGTAGCCGTTGCTCCAGAACGGGCCGTGGTCCGAGTTCTGGTTGTCACTAACCATCTGCGTTGAGCAGCGCAGAGTGGTATAGGTGTCGGCAACCGCCGTGAACCAGGCCGAGAACGGGCCGCAGGGCGGGTTGGCAATCTTGGTCACGAGGTCAAGATACTCCGGCGCAGCGTCAACGTAACCAATCATGTCGAAGTTGATTACGCCGAGAATCGAGTCCCCGCGGTTGCGGGCCTGGGTCGCGTAGTAGTCGCTACCGTAGAGACCGAACTCCTCACCGGAGAAGGCAATGAAGCGGAGGTCGTTGGTGAACCGGTAGCCCTGCGTCACCCGGGCTGCTTCAATCACGGCGGCAGTGCCGGAGGCATTGTCGTCGGCACCGGGCGCGTTAGTTGCAGCATAGGAGTCAAAGTGGCCGCAGACAATCGCATAGGGGTTGCGTTGGCCACGGGTGCCATATTTGATGCCGATGACGTTGGGCGCATGACCGGATGTATGGTTTTCAAGAATCACCGTGTCGCAGCCGTAGGCGTTCAGTTTCGTCTTGATCCACTGGGCAGCAGCGCGGCAGGAGTCGCCGGTCGAGTAGCGGTTGCGGTAGTTCTGCAAGCGCCGGACAACGGCCAGCACTGAATCGGGATTGACGCTCGCAACTAGCTGCTCGATGAGCGGATTGGCGAGAACGCGAGGCAGTTGCGGATGTTTGTCGGTAAAGACCCAGCCGCGGAGATTGAGGCGAGCAAGCTCAGCCGGCAGGTTCATCAGCTTCTCGACCTCGCTTGGCCTGATTTGGACGAGATACTCGTTGCCATCGAAGTCGAGAATGCGACTGACCGCGGCGAGGGCAGGTCGTGCCGCCGGTTCAATCAACCGGACACGATAGAACTCGTGCTCCTTTAGGTCAACGGCAAGGTAGCGGCCGGCGCGGTTGGCAAAATCTCTCTCACTAGCGGTGTTGCCGATGACGAGTACGCCATTGGCAGTCTGACCAACCACACGGTAGTTGCCGGCAATTTCATCTGGCCGGGCAGCAGGCACAAGGCCAAGGAACTCACCAGCTAGCGCCAAGGTGATTCCGACGCAGAGTAATAGAACGAAACGACTCAAGGGTCCTCCTGGATTGCGTAGGAACAGACAGTATATGCTAGTTTGTGGGTCAGTCAGGGTCAAGCTGGTCACCGTTGGTGGTTCAGCACAGCCTGGTCGAATGGGATTGTCGGTGCCGGAGTAATGGGGGGGGCCGCCGGCAGCACATATGAACCGCCGGCAAAAACTGCAGGAGGGCGTCTCCGCCCCCCTGCGCTTCTGTGTTAGTGCTTATGCTCGCATCACGGATCGAGCTCAATGAACACTACCTGCCGTTCGCAGATCGGTTCGAGAGCAACCGCGAGCAACTGACCGCCCGAAGGCTTGAACCCGTCGCCGTTGGCAAGGGCGTCTGCCACCATTGCCTGAGCCTCAGGGTCCGACGGATAGCCACCGTTGCCCAGCAGGTACCAGATTGCGGCCTGGATGTCCCAGAGCGTCGCGTTCGGATGCTTGTTGTTGAGCAGGTAGTTGACATTGTCCCAGCCGGCATTCTGCAGACGGATGGGCAGACGGGCCTCAAGCGTTGACCAGAGTACCGCCAGGTAGTTCTGGTTCTGGTTCATGTAGTGAGTTTGCTCCATGCACCAGCCAGCATACCACTGACCGTCCACAACGTCATATCCGGGCCCGATGCCACTGAACTTGAACTTCCAGTAGCTGTAGGTTCCGTTCGGGTGCTGGCCGAAGAAGGTGACGATGTGGTAGGGCAGGTCAACGTCCTTGTACGGGATGGTGACCGTCCAAGTGTAGATCTGCTTCCACGTGCTGCAGTCCCCGCCACCGGTGAACTGGGCGTACATGCCGACGTACAGCTTGTTGGCTCCGTCCCAGGCCGACTGCCAGGCGACTGGCTGCGTGTACTGGGTCTTAGCCGGGTTGTGCGTCACCTTGTACTGCCAGTTATTCACGTTGGAGGGAATGCCGATTGCCGAAGTCGCGACGTGGACATGGGTCTTGGTCATCTTCCGGGTACCGAACATCTGGAACCCGGCATTGAGTTGCGGACCTGTCGGCCGCTCAATTTTGACCTGACCGATGATTGAGCTTCCTGACATCATCCAATCAACATATGCCGGCCCACCAGGTACCCAGTGCCACGCTGCATTGGTCTTGCCAGGCTGATCGTTCCACAGCCTGTCGCAGCCGACAGCGAAGAACGCCATCAGCAGCGCAACCGCTGCGAGCACTAGCGGTTTGTTGCGGTTCATACTGCCTCCTTAGTTTAGCCTCACGTGCCGCCAAAGCTAACGGCACTTGTCTCCACCGGAACCGCTTCCGGTATGTCTTTAGCTAAAGACCGGTGAGGTTGTGTTTCGGGAGGTCGCGGTCTCCATTGCGATTCTGCGGCTTAGCTGCACCCCACGCCCTGCGCCCCACGGCACAGGAGCGTCAGCTTTCGCCTCTCCCAGAAGCTCAGCCTCGGATAGATTGTAGGAGTCCAGATACCGCTTGTCAAGTAAAACCATGATGACCGCTGAACTGTGAAATCTATCACAACCACGCGTCCGGGCAAAGGGTTGGGGCGCGGCAAGACCGCGCCCCAACCGGTCGGGTTCGAAATAGTTACCTGGTGGTTGTAACGCCAGTATTCCTTGTTCTGTCGCCGACTACTGCGCAGCAGAAATACCGGCCAGGGACGACTCTGTTGCCGGCTTCGTCCCGGCAGTCCCAGCGAAGTTTGTGCTGGCCTGCTGGCAGTGGACCAGACCACAGCCGCCGGATTAGTGTTCCGTTCGCCGCGAAGAGAGTTGCTTCCACATACTGAGGGTTGGGTAGTGTGATGGCAAATAGCACGTGGCCTGCTGCCGGATTTGTGGCTGGCTCTAGACGGAACGGTTCTAGCATAGTCTTGGATTCTTCGGCCACTCCCAGGCCGAGCACAACGACCGTACGTTCAAGCAGATTATTGGCGGGGTTCATATCAGCAAGCCGGGTGATTAGCGTGCAGCGCAGGGGCAGGACTCCAGTTGCGCCGGCGGTCCAAGTTCGTAGCGCAACCGTGTCCCAGCGGCCTGGCTGCAGGGGTACATTGACGCTGTCAACGTAGTCGCTGCCGATGGTCAGTCGTACCCGGCCCATATCGGCAACCGTTCCGAGGTTGCGTACTTCGACTAGGGGAACGACAGTAGTCCCTGAGTCAACCGTGTCCTGTGGTGCGAAAATCGCTGTCAGGGCAAAGTCGCGGACATTCACGATGGTCAGTCCGGTCGCGGTATTGTTACTGCCGATGTCGTCGCCGACAAGTTCGGCTGTTGCGGCTACGGTGAGCTGGCCGCGTTCGAGTGCGGTCCAGGCAGGAAACTCGACGCGGCGGCCGGTTGCTGGCAGGTGGTTAGTGACTAGCACGGTCGTGTCATAACGACTGCCAATCTGTAGCCGTACCGGATAGTTCTCAACCCGGTCGCCGTAGTTGTAAACCGAGCAGGCCGGGACAGCAACTGCACCAGAATCGAACGTGCCGCTGGGTGCAATGACACGCAACACCCCAACATCGTGGTCAATCGGGTCAGGCAGGTATTGGCGAATCACGCTCACCAGGGCGGCTTCGTCGAAGCCCTCCTCCCAATAGCGGATTACGCCGGCAGTATCAAGAACGTAGTTCAAAGGGATATAGTTGTTCTGGGCGTAAACACTCCAGACTGTGCCAGGGTCGCGGAGAAAGAGGTGTGAGTTCTGCCGGGCATAGACCCGGACAACGTTCATCATATCTTCGTTGAGGTTGATGGAGATGGCGGCGAAGCCGTGGGGGCCGTAGTCGTTCTGAAGGATGGAGAGGCGCGGCAACTCCGCGCGGCAGGTCCCTCAGGTCGAGGCCCAGAAGTTGAGCAGTACTACCTGGCCGCGGAACTCGACAAGTTGATGGTTCACCCAGGCCGTGTCGGGCAGGGTGAAGTTTGGTGCGGTCTGTCCGACCTGGAGTCGGGCAGTTGCCGGTAGCGGCAGCAGCACGAGCAGGAGTAGCAGACAGTTTCTCATAAACCTCATTCTAGCCCTGCCCGGGCAGGGGTCAAATGGCTTCTGGCCGAAGCCAGTTCAGCCGGAGATGGCGAGCCGGCGAATATCATCAGGTCCAAGGGCGGTGACGGTGACGATGCGGTCGGCGGCGAGCTCGGTCACGGATCGGCGCATGCTGGCTATTCTCACCGGCTGGGCACCGGCATCGCGCTTGTCGGAGTAGGCGACACAGAGTCGCGCTGCGAGCAGGCGATCGGCCTCGCCGGAGTCGGGCACAAGCAGGGCCAGCGGGCCAGGCAAGGAAGTGGCATCAATCAGCGCGGCCGAGTCAGGTAGCCGGGATAGAAGCTCGGCGTTCTCCTGCTTGTTGCGGCCCAGCACGACCCGGCTGCCCGATTCGAGACGAAAATGTCGGCCAATGCGCAGTAGCTCGATATGGAAAACTGAGTCCTCGCCGTGAGCAAAGGCCTCACGAAGTCGCGCGGAGAAGACTTTCTCGGTCAACAGGCAGCCGCCGGCCGGCTGCGGATAGTCGTTGATGCCAAACTCTCGCGCCAGTGCAGCCTGCCGGTCTCTGGTTCGGCCCTGAATGTCATAGAGTCGGTTGCGGTCGAGCAGTCCGGTGCGTTCGGGCCAGGTCGGTTCCAGAAGCTGGGCCGAAAGTGGTCGCACCAGTCTGTCACCGATTCCTGATTCGGCCGCAACTAGGTCAAGCGACCGCCGGTTCTGACTCATCGGTCGCTGTCCCAGCACCTCGCCAGTCACGATGAACTCTGCCCCGCGGGTGCGGCCATATTCCCAAGCCTTGCGAATCATCATAATGTGGCAGTCAATGCACGGGTTCATATTCTTGCCCCGACCGTGCTTTGGTTTCTTCACCATGGCGATGAAGTCAGCATCAATCGGCAGGGTGACAAGTTCGATGCCAATCTGACCAGCAGCAACCTGAGCCCGACTCAGTCCCTCCCACGGACCAGGACAATAGCCGCCCTGGAAGTTGATGCCGACGACGGTGATTCCCTGTTGCTTGACGATGGCTGCGGCCAGGGTTGAGTCGAGGCCGCCGGAGACGAGCGCAACGGCTAAGGGATGGGAGATGCCCATTCGCCAGCGGAGAACTGCCTAGCGCCGTCGTTGCTTTCCAGGTCTGGTTTTGGCCTTCTGACTTTTGACCTTTGGCCGCTCGGCTGTCGGGTCTGCTCGTGTGGGTTTCTCGCGACCCAGCAGTCTGTCCAGACCGCGCTGAAGCACTCTCGCTTCCGCTGGATTCTGTTCGATCCAGGCGGCAATGTCTTCGTCTTTGGCCAGGGTCTTGCGAGCAGAAGGGTCCACGACCAGTGCCTGCTCAAAGTCGGAAAGCGCCTCGTCAACCAGGCCCTGATACAGGTGGACAACGCCGGTCAGCATCCGGGCTGCACCGGCAGCCTTGGGCGAGACATCAACCAATGGTTCAATCGCGGCCGCGTCATTCAGCGCATCGAGGTAGCGACCGAGGCGGAGATAACCGACCGCGCGGTTGTGCAGCACTGCCAGCAGCCGATTCCGATCAGGGTTAGCTTCGTTCTTCTCAATCCAGCGTGAGTAACAGTCAACGGCCTCGCCATACTCACCGGCCCCAAAATGCTCGTCGCCAGTAGCTGCTTCGTCATCGGTCTCGGCTGGCGCCGTGGCCACTGGTTCTGGGGGCACAGAAACCGTGTCCGCCGGCTGCCGACTTTCGTCAACTGCCGGCTCTGTTGGCAGCGGCTGGACTGCTGCTAGTTGCAGTCTAAGCTCGGTAAGCTGCTTACTAAACTCCTCCTCGAGGCGCTGGACAGCGGCAAGGGCTTGGGCAGCGGTCTCGCGACTCTCGGTTGCTGCCGCTTCTGCCTGCTGGGCTGCTTGGGTTGCTGCGGCTTGTGCGGCCTCAGCTGCCGCAGTTGCCGTCATGACTTCAATCGGAACCTCGAGCTTGGGCGGCTCAGCCGCAGTCAACGCCGCAATTCTTGCTTCCAGTTCGGTCAACTGGCGCCGCACTTCACCAAGCTCAGTATCAAGCCGTGCGGTAAGGCCGGCAATTGCCTCTTCAAGTCCACTGAGCTGGGCTGCCAGGTCGGCCGCAGCTTCAGGGCGCAGCAGGGCGATGTCCTTCTCGGTCCGGTCAACGTGATCGCCGATTGAGACGAGCTTGGTCCGCAGGCGCAGCAGTTCATCGGTCAGCTCGCCCAGCCGGCGTTCGGTGGAACTGCGCAGCTCGCCTAGCTCCAGCAGCCGCCGGCTGTAGCCCCAGATGCGCCATGCAGCCACGAGGGCAAACAGCACCAGGGCAACAATGACGATAACGAACCAGCGGCCGAGATTGCGGTTCATCAGTTCGATTGCCTGGACTGCCGCATCGAGCGCCGGATTTGGGCTGGCGGGCTGGGCAAAGGTCGGCACCAGCAGGGCAAGCAGCAGTAAGGCAGCAATAGTCTTGCTCACGCGATTCTCCTCATCAGGTTGTCCAGCAGTCGTCCAGTCTGGCGTCCGAAGCCCTGCTTCGGATTTCTGCTATCCCGCCATTATTCTCTAGTCGGCGCTACTGTCAACTGGTTTGGAAGCTAGTGCCGGTCAAGGCCGGTAAACTCTTGCCACTGTCGCAGCTTGGCCGGACGAATGCTGTCATACTCGGGTCGGTGCAGTGCCTGGACGCTGGCAAAGATTTGCCGGGTCATTGCTAGTTCCAGGCTCACTACCTGTTCGACTGCTGCTGCCAGTCGTGCCGAGTCAAGGGATTGCTGCTCGTTCAGCGCCCAGAGTTCACTGTCGGCCGCGGCCAGCAGCCGGCCAAGCGAGTCCCAGGCGGGGTGGTACGCACTGAGCAACGGTCGTTTGTGCCAACGCGGAGCGCGGGCCTGCAAGCTCTTGAAGAGTCGGTGCTGTTCAGCGCGGCGGCGCACGAACCCGACACCAAACACGACGAGTTCGACACTATTGGCCAATAGCGACACGACCAGCAGTCCCATCAACCATCGCGACTTCATTTCTCACCTCCCGCATTCGTCGCAGTGTCTGTCGCCACATGCCTGCCTTCACCCCTCCTGCCCAGTTGCCGCATCGCCCTGATTCGGGCCTGCTGTTGTGCTTTGGCCTCGGGCCGGTACAGAGCCCAAAACTCACGGCTGAGCCGCAACTCGGCCAGCTTCTTTAGCCGAAACTGCTCGCCCAGCCGGGATAGCACCTTCTCGACCGCTGCCGAGTCCGGGTCCGGCTGAAGTCCGAGCCGGCCGAGTTCCTGATAAGCAGTATCAATCGCGGCGAAGATAGGCCTGCGCACTTTGGACCAATCATCAATAAGACGAAAGAACTGCCTAACTCCAGCTCGGCCGTCACGCAGCTTGGCCGCCAACTGGTTTTCAAACCGCCGGATGCGCACCCGTTCCCGGACAATCACCACAACCACACCAGCGTTCACTGCCAGCGATAAACCGAGTAGCAGCGGAAGCAGGAACCGTTTCATAGCCCCTCCTCGGCAATGAGCTGCTCATACTGCTGCACCCGGTCGCCACAGATGGCATAGCCCAATCTCGTTCCCAGCCAGATTCCGAAGAAGACCAGCACGACTGCAGCAGCACGCAGCAACACGAGTTGCCAACCTCGCAGCGGTGATGGTCTAGCTGCGCTGGCGCGTGCCCGTACGCGCTGGATGACGCGCGCCTCAAGACCGGCTGGTACCGGCGGCTGGGCCTCTCCCCGCAGCGCTGCCAGCTCGGCATCTTCGGCGGTCATTGTTGGCCTCTGAGTTCTGGTCTGTCCGTTCATCTTTCTGCTCCTAATGCAGTCCGCACCGCGTCCCGCGCCCGATAGATCAGGCCATTGACCGCGGCCGCGGACCGACCCATGACTTGGGCAATCTCCTGATAACTTAGCTCGTCGTAGGCGTAGAGCACCAGCGCTGCCCGCTGGTCGGCAGGCAGCGCCAGCAGCGCGGCCTGAATCATTTCTGACTGCCGGTGCTGAGCATGAATCTGCTCTGGCTCGCTTGTCGCTGGCCCGGGTGCTTCTTCGTCGAGCGCGGCAAAACGTTTGGTTCGAGCCAGCCGATTCAGGCAGAGGTTCGTCGCCAGCCGAAAGAGCCAGGTGCGAAAGCTTGCCTGGCGGCGGAATCGGGCCAGCCCTTCCCAGGCCCGGACAAAAGACTCCTGCGCCATTTCTTCCGCCTCGGCCTGGTTGCGGCACATCCGCCAGAGGTAGCAGTAGAGTGGCCGCGCGTGCCGCCGCACCAGTTCATCAAAGGCCGTCAGTTCTCCAGCCTGGGCCCGGAGCACCAGTCTGCTATCCTCTTCCGGTAAGCTGGTTGTGGCCGCTTCGCCTGGCGGGCAGCACTGCTTGTCAGGCGGTCGCACGTCGCCACCAGCGTCGTCATCAGCAAGCCGGGCCACTGCTACTTCCATTCGTCTTCATAGACACAAAACCGGGGCAAATCTATCACCAGTATGCGGCCGGCTGGGGCCGGGAGTCAACCCGAGGTTACTCGTCTGCGCATTGCAGCTAAGCGCTGGGGCTTGACAGACACAAGCCGCAGCACTACAATCACGTCAGTAGGCGGACAACCGCCTGCAGACGAGGGGTGTTGCATACGTGTGCTGGCTTTGCGCATGTGTGAGGGGGCGACTACGCGGCTTCCGCTAGTGGCTCCGCAGAGCAAAGACCGTCTCGGCGCCAGGCCGACCCCTAAATAACACAACTCGCCACTTGATTGCCCGCAGAGGCAGCCGTGGTTACGGTGCGGGCAAGACGATGCCACATGGTCTTGGGATCAGGCCGGTGGCGCGAATTGGAGACCATTTTTGATGAGGCAGGAAAGGCGCGCTAATCGCCAGTAGCGCGCGAATTTAAGGAGGAGTGGTTATGAACCGCTCAGTGACAATCGTAGTTGTGCTGGCAATGGGGGTTCTGCCAGTCGGGTTTGGCGCGATGGCGTTTGGCGGCCAACGTTCACTTTGGAGTGAAGGCGGCCTGTTTGGTCGTTGGCAGCCCACAGATGAAATTGTGCGCTTGCGCACCGAGTGCTCCAAGACCTTCGACAACCACGACGGCACCTATTCAGTGCTCGTATCCGGTCCGCTCCACCGTAAGGACGAAAACGACAACTGGGTTGACTTACCGGAAGCGGTCGTGCTTGCGGGCAGAGCCAGTCCTAAGGTCAAACCAGTTCCGACGTTCAGTGTCGAGTCCACGCGGATAGTCGGTAACGGTCCGGGTATTGATAACCACATTTGGGGCGCTGACGTCCCCTACTTTCGCTGCCAGTATCTCTATCTTTCGACCGAACTGATGTTCAATGGCTGGATTACCGCGCTTGGGTTCTATAGCGACGGCGACGCGCAGGGTGGTGACACAATCATGTTTGCCAGTCACTGGCTGAAGGACACGACTGCGACTGCGTTCAGCTCTGGAGCCTGGGACAATCCTGGCACTCTTACTTGGGGCGAGGGAACGCTCATTCTGCCAGAACTCGAGGGCTGGATTTCGCTGCCGATGGAGACGCCGGTGATGCACGTCCATGGCAATAGCCTGCTCGTCTCGTATTATCACCAGGACGGTACCGTCGAAGCCTCGATGTGGTATCGGTTCCATTCAACCGGTGAGCACCGGGGCAAGCGCGGCCGCAGCAACTCAGTCAATCCACCGGAACAGACGATAATGACTACTGCCGTGGATATCCTGATTACCTATATTCCAGTATTCCCTGACATTGAGCCGGTGACGATCATCGCTCCGCGCGACACGGTCGCGTACCTGGCAAACCTGGCTCCGCAGGTAGTGGTTCGCAATAACGGGCCGGTGCCGGCCATCCGCTACAATGTCCGTCTTAACGTTTCCAATGGCTACAGCAATACTCAGTTCCGAACCGAACTGGGTATCGGCGACCAGACCACGGTCAGCTTCAGCAACTGGACTGCTTCTCCGCTCGGCGACTTCAGCGTCACCTGCTCGACGATGCTCGACGGCGACACGATGCCGGACAATAATCTGATTACCACGACAGGATTTGTCCGACTGCTTGATGCCCAGGCCTTGGTCATACTCTCACCCGGCCCATTGGTTGACTCTGGCACGGCGGTAACTCCAAGTGTCCGGGTGCGTAACAACGGCAACACAACGGTCAGCTTCCCGGTGCTATTGACAATCAGCGGCGGTTACTCAAACACAGTTACTGCTACCGATCTCGCGCCGGGTGAGGAGCGGGTGCTTGATTTTCCGGTCTGGATTGCGCGGCCGCGCGGCAACCGAACAGTGACGGCGACGACGCAACTTCCGGGTGACCAGTCGATTGGCAACAATACCGTTTCGACGACAGTGATGGTGCGGGTGCTGGACGTGACGCCGGTCGCAATCGTTGCTCCGGCCGCAACCGTTGACTCGGGTCAGTCGCTCGTGCCCACGGTGCGTGTCCACAATCCGGGTAACGCGACGGTGAGCTGTCAGGTGAAGCTGGCCATCGCTCCCGACTACCAGCAGTCGGTTGCCGTGACGAACCTAGCCGCGGCCGAATACCGAAACGTAGTATTCCCCTTGTGGCTGCCGGTTCTGCGCGGGCCGGCTACTGTCCGTTGCTCGACCGAACTTACCAGTGATGCCAACCCAGGTAATGACCTCCGTACCAGCACGACCTTTGTAGCTGTCCGCGATGTCGGGGCCAGCGCCATTGAGGCGCCGGTCTGTTCGGTTCCGACTGGGCTGCTCGCGCCGCGCTGCCGACTTGTCAATCCGATCCGGGCAATATTCGGTCGCCGGTGACAGCTTACTACTCGATTCCAGGGTTGCCAGGCCTGGAAGCGACGTTGACACTCGATGCCGGTCTGCCGGTTGGGGCAGAGACGACCGTTGTCTTCCCGGAGATTGATATTCCGGCGGGCGACCATCTGGGTCGCTGCTCAGTGGCCATGGCCGGCGACTGCGAGCCAGCCAACGATGTCGTCGAGGCAGCCTTCTTTGCGGGCCAGATTGATGTAGCGGCTCGGCAGATAGTATCGCCCGGCCCGGTGGTTGACACGGCCGCAACGGTTACGCCGAAGGTGCGGGTTCGTAACATCGGAACTTTGCCGACACTGGTTGACGCCGTGCTTGCCATCGAGCAGGACGGCAGGATTTGCTACGAGTCACGGCTTACTGGGGTGGCGATCGGGGCCGAAGAGGAACCGACACTCGTTTTCGACGACTGGCTGCCACCGCGGCCGATTGGCTACTACACGGTGCGCTGCTCGCTGGCTGCGGCTCAAGACCAGAACAGAGCCAACGACACTATCAGCGGTCATTTCCGGGTCCAGGTGGCAATGCCGACCTATGGCTGGTCTGAGCTTCAGTCTCTACCGGCTGCGCCAGGAGCGAACACGGTCAAGGACGGCGGCTGGCTCGTGTTCCATCCTGCCGACGGCAGGGTCTATGCGCTCAAGGGTGGCAAGACCGTCAGCTTCTACAGCTACAATCCGCTGGCAGACAGTTGGACGCCAAGGGCCGATTTCCTTCTCGGTCCAAAGGGCAAAGTGCCGGCCAGAGGCGCACGGGCCGTGACCGACGGCGAACGTTACATCTACGCGACCAAGGGTAACAACACGCTTGAGTTCTACCGCTACGATGCCTTGGCCGATTCCTGGCAGCCGTTGGCGAATGTCCCGGCCGGTGGCTACAAAGTCAAAGGTGGCACCGACCTCGCCTATGTCAACTGGGCCGATACCGGCTATGTCTATCTGCTCAAGGGTGATAAGAATGAGTTCTACCGCTTCAATACCGTAACCAAGAGGTGGGAGAACGAGCCAAGAGCGCCGACCAGCGCCAGCGATAAGTATGGCAAAGGTTCGTTCCTGGTCAGTGACGGCGCAACCGCCATCTATGCTCACCAGGCCAAGTTCCACCGGCTCTATCGCTATGATGTGCCGACGCGCACCTGGAGCAGTGACACGTTGCGCGGGATGCCTTTTGTCAGCCGCTATTTCGGCCGCAGCAAGAAGTCGGGCGAGGGCGCTGCCGGAGCCTGGTCGGGTGACGGTTTCTATGCGCTCAAGGGCGGCAACACTCAGGAGTACTATCGCTACTATGTGGCCAACGATTCCTGGCGCGAACTCGACACGATGCCGCAATGGGGCCGGGTGACAGGCAAAAAGCGCAAGGTCAGGGCTGGCGGTGATCTTGTCTGGTATGAACCAGGCGTTCTCTTTGCCCTCAAGGGCAATCGGACACTTGAGTTCTGGCGCTGGATGGATTGGCCAGAGACCTACGCTGGTTTTCGTTCGAGCCAGGATGGTGTTGCTACCAACCGACCCGCAACTGCTGATGGGCGCCTGATGATTGGCCCGAATCCGTTACGTTCCGGCCGGCTGCGCCTGACTACTGGGCCATTCACCGGCCAAGCGACGTTGTCGGTCTATGATGCAATTGGCCGCCGTGTCCTGACCCAGCGGTTCGGACAGACAACCGCAGCAGCCATGACCGTTGACCTCCGTTCGCTACCGGCTGGTACCTATCTCGTTCGGCTTGAGTCGGCGAGAAGGTCAGAGACGCGCAAGCTCGTTATCGAACGCTAGATTCGACCGTTCGGCAATTCCGGCGGCGGGCAGTTGTCCCGCCGCCGGCAGTTTGTGTACTTCAAAGTACACAGCCGCCAGTGGTGGATTTCTGTGTATCGTCTGATGTTGAAGATATTTACGCGATAAGGACACTTTTCGCACCCCATCCCCGGGACTGTCCCGGGAGTCGTCCCCAGAACTGCTGACGATGTGGCTCTTGGGTCGGCCTGACAGGCTCTTTCCGGTTCAGTTTCAGCGGCTCTTCTACGGTCGGTCTCGGGCTGGGTCTAGCGCAGAGTTTGGTGATGGGTCTTTGGTAAGATGACTTAGGCTCTTTGTGGTTGAGCTTGCGGTGGACTTGCCGGCTGGGTTTTCTTAGGTGATTCGGAATCGGCTACCCGAGCCCTTTGGGCCGATGTCGCGGGCAGGGCCTTAGCCGTAGCGTCGGATGAAGACCTTCTTGCTGATGCGGCCTAGGTATTCCTGTAAACGTTGGCTTAGTTTCTGCTGGTAGAGGTAGTTGCGCAGCTCGTCCTGCATCTCAAGGTATGACATCTCGCGTTCCGGCTGCAGGACAATTGCCTTGACCAGATGATAGCCGTGCTCAGAGAGGACAGGTTCGCTTACATCGCCGGTCTGCATCTGGCTGACAACGGTCCGGAACGGTTCGCTCAGGCCATCAATCATGAAGCAGCCGAGAAACCCGCCGGAGTCGGCAGTGCTCGGGTCTTCGCTGTATAACCGGGCGAGTGAGTCGAACGATGCGCCCGCGAGTAGTTTGCGCCGTACCTCCAGAGCCCGTTCCCGTGCGCGCAGGCTGTCGGCCCGTGTCACTGGCAGCCGGACTAGTATTGAGCGCAGTCGGAGCCGTTCGCCCCGCTTCTCTTCGAGCCGCAGCAGGATGAAGCCGTCGCGGGTGCGGAACGGTGGAGCGGTCTGACCGGGTGCTAGCTGACTGGCGACCGTGGCGATATCGGGCGGCAGGTCGGTCAGCCCTTTCCAGTCCCAGTCGCCGCCGCGGCTGGCAGTGGCTCGGTCTTCAGAAAAAGAACTGGCGACAGTGGCGAAGTCGCCGCCGCGCGCGAGGACGTCCATTATCTCGGTCATCCGGCGCATGCCGGCAGACTCAACCTGGGCAGGCGGTCGGGGAATGAAGAGCATATGGGCGAGCACGGCCTGACCCGGCACCCGGGCAATCGAATCCTTGTTCTCGTTGTAGAACCGTTCAACTTCGCCCGGTGAGATGTAGATTTGGGTCAGACCGGCCTTGTCGAGGAGTCGGCGCGCGAGAAGCTTGCGCCGAGCCTCCTCCTCGTAACGTTGGCGCAAAACCTTCTCGGTCAGTCCTTCGGCGGCAAGGGCAGCCCGATAGCTCTCCTCGTCGCCGAAGCGCTCAATGACCTGCTCGATACTGACAGCGACCTCCTCGGCGACCTCGCTTGGCTCGACGGTGATTGACTCCTGCTCAGCCTGAAAGCCGAGCACGAAGTCATCTATCATCCGCTGAATCACCGCGGCGCGGATGGCGGCGTCGGTAAGGCCGGTGTCTGGGCTGGCCAGCCGGAGAAAGTCGGCGGCTAGCCGGACCTCACTTTCGAGGATGATGCGGTCACCGACGACCGCAACGATGCTGTCGGCGCTGCTGGCGGCTTGGGTCAGGCTTACCACCAAGGCACCAAGCAGACCAAGCATCACCAGTGCCAGCCGGAAGGGTCTCATCGCCGTTCTGCCTTCGCGCTCTTAGTGGTTCTCCTGCTCGTTTGGCTACTTCTTTTCGAAGAACGCGTCGGGGTTGAGTTCAATCTTGGCCTTGGCCCGCAGGCTCGCTAGCACGCTGTCCACCATGGCCTGACTCTTGCGGTAGGAGAGGATCGCCTGAATGTAATCTTTCTGCTCGGCGAACGTGACATCGGCGCGGGTCTTCTTCTTGTCCACCAGCTTGACTATCTGGTAGCCTTCCTGGGTCGGAATGACGTCAGAAATCTCGCCGGGCTTCAGCGCAAAGATTGCTTCCTCGAGGGTTGGGTCGCCGCCCATCCGCGGGTCACCGACCGAACGCGAGAAGTACTTGGATTCCTGCCCAGCCGGCAGCAGGATGTCCTGAGAGCGTTCCTTGGCTAGCTTCTTGAAATCAGCGCCGGCACGCAATTCGGCCAATGTCTGGGCCGCGGTCAGGGAGTCGGGCAAGATGATGCGCATTATCTTCACTTCATAGGTGAACTCGTCGCGGTGCTCGGTGTAATACTGCATCAGTTCATCCGGTCCGACCGTCACCTGGGCGGTCAGTCGGTCAAGCAGCTCGTTTACAAGATAGTCGCGTTCGAGCCGGCGCAGATGGGCTCGAACCTGCGGCTCCTTGTCAATGCCGCGGCGCACGGCCTCCTGATACATCAGCGAATTCGAGACCCACTTGTCGAGAATCTGTTCGAGGTTCTGCCGGTTGAACTCGAATCCTTCGGGCGCGAGACTGTCGAGTTCGGTCTTGGTCAGCTTGTCGCCGTTGACGGTGGCAATCACCGGGCCGGTGAAGGCCGGCTTTGGCTGTTTCTCACAGCCAACCGTCAGAGCGAGTATCAGCATCACGGGCAGCAGTTTTCTAATCATCATTGACTCCTCAATTTCGGCTTCGGCGCCGGCTTGTAGCTAGCGCGGCCACTTCTCGCGCGGCGCCGGTCGTACCGACCGCAGCACTTTCTCATCAATTGTAATCTTTGCCTGATTCCGCAGTTCGGCAAAATACTCTTTTTGCCGGGCGGTGACTCGCTCGCATTCGAGCTCGTTACGAATCAGGCTCTTCAGGCGTTCAAAGTCCGGCTCGACATACTTCTGCCGGTTGGCATCGTAGTACTGACGGATTTCCTCATCGGTCACGCAGGCCCGATCGGCCACTTCCTGCTGATAGACCAGTTGATAGAGCAGGTCGTCGCGGCGCTCGGCCAGTTCGGCAGCGACGCGCGGCAGCTTGTCGAGGCCCCGTTTGAGCCCGTCCTCATACATCAGGTCTTCTTCAATCTCTCGGCGGATGGCATACCGTTTCAGCGCCGTATCGAGCTGGACCGGAAACCCGCGGGCCACGCGGAGCAGCCGTTCGACTTTGACATACTTCTTGCCGTCCTTAATGGCAACCGGCACCGCTTTCTCTTCCTCACTGAGTGAATCCACCGGCCGGAACATCAGAATCTGCACGCCCGGCTCGTTATAGGTTATCCGGGCCCGCATGTCGGCCAGATACTTCTCAGCTACTGCCCGGCGACGCTGTTGGGCCAGTCGGGCACGTAGCTGTTCCCGGAAATCCTTGTCATCGAGGCTCGGCGGTGCCGGACTGGCCTGGCGCCGTTCGAGCACTTTAACTATTTGCCAGCCGTCGGCTACCTTCACCGGTTGGGTCTGCTCGCCGTCCTTCAGTTTGCCGACAAGACCCCACAACTGTTCATCGAGATAGAACGGCGATACGAAGCCGATGTCGCCACCATTGGCAGCGGACGGATGCGACGAATAGCGCGCGGCCAGCGACTCAAACGGTGCGCCGGCTGCCAGCTCGGCACTGACCAGCTTGGCCAGCGACTCAGTCGCGACAGTAATCAGGCGCAGGTGGGCTTCGGTCTTCAGCAGTTCATAGGCCTCGCGCAATTGGGCGTCAGTGGGCCGACCAGCAGCCTCGGTAACGGCATCATACAGCCGCTGCAAGACCAGAAACTTCTTGTCCAGTTCGAGCTGATGCTCGATATTCTTCTCCAGTCCGCGGCGGAGCGCTTCCTGAATGAGCAGCCGTTTGTCAATCAGGCTGTTGAGGGTCGCGAGCTTGATGCTTTCGGCCTTGGCCGTAGTGTCGAGGTTGGGCGGCAGCCGTCGGGCCAGTGCGGCAGCGGTTATCACCTCGCCGTTGACAGTTGCAACCGGTCGCTGGCTCTCGTCGCAGCCGGTGAGTAGCAGACCAACTAGCAGCGCAATCAGTGGAATCCTCATAACGAGTGAGACAATAGCCGTCAGGCTCCCGAAGTCAATCCCAGGCGATAACCCGGCCCGGTGCCGCTACTTCTTGTCCGGTGACTGGTTCGTGCCTTTGTCGGGAGCAGGCTTGGGCGGAATCGGTGCCATGCGGAACTTTAGTGCCGACTTATGGGTATGGGGCGCGGTGAAGGATATTGACTTTGTATTTTGGGCCAGAATCATGTCGAAGACATCGCCCGGAGCAAAGCCGGCAACAGCCAGTCCTTCTTTCACTGGCCAGTTCAGTGGATAGCAGAACTCCAGCGCTGTCACGCCGGTCTCCTCGTCGCGGTCAATTTCGGCCTCGAAGTCGAAAGTGTCTGGTAGCACGATGTCGGAGTGGCCGTAGCCGACGCCGTATTGGTTGCGGACATCCGACGAATCGTCGGAGTAGTAGCCGATGACCATGTTCGACTCGTGCATCTTCGGTGAGCCGAACCCGATGGCAAACCAGCCTTTGCCCTTGGTCTCGAGCGCAACATAGACCAGCGAGTCGTCAAATCCCCAGCTGACGGTCAGGCCGCTCGCCTTGTCGTAGAAGGAGGCCGGGTATTCATTCTCCTCGCGGTCAACATAGCCGTCAATCGAAACCCGGTCCTCCATCAGCGAGTCATAGGGCATCACCGGTAGTTCTTTGCTCTGGCCCAGGGCAAGTCCGGCCAGCAGGACCAATGGAAAGAAGAAACGCATTGTTGGCCAGCTCCTTTGGTTCAATGCTCTGCGGTCAAAACCATACTCAACTCAAAGATTATAGAAGGTCACTAGCAATCGGGTCAAGCCCGCTCGCTCGGCTGGCAATTAGGACGTGGCCGAACAACGATTGGTTGGCTAGGCTGGAAAGCGCTCGTGATAATCAACCCGGCCAATACCAAACGGCATTGTCAGTACCAGCCGCATCGAGTCGTCGGCCGCACCGCGAACAAACGAGAGAGAATCAACGATGCCGATAGTTCGGCGCAGGCGATTCACCTCGGCAACGGCGGTAGCGAGCTGTCTCGGGTCGCCCACCCTGCCCAGCCAAAGTGCCGGTTCCTGCTCAGGGATACCGGCAATCGTCAGCGCCTCGCTGCCGTGAACTGCTCGCACCAGTTCGGTAATCCGTTCCCGGCCTTCGGCGACAATGAGGAGTATTGCTTCCTTGGCCGCCACACATTCGCTGAAGCTGACTGCAAAAGGATGCAACTTCTTGCGTACCGCGCTGATGTGTTCGGTGATGTGCTGCAGCTCGTCCAATGTCAGGGGCGTGAAGGGTGGGACAATAGTAAGATAGGGCCGCAGGTCATAGGACCATGAGCCGAACTTCTCGCGTAAACGCTGAAGCTGCGTTTCGTTATCGAGCTTCGGGAAGGCTATGACTGAATACTGCGCCGCCTTCACGGTTCCATTCTACAAGCCAGATAAACTCTTGGCAACAGCCCGCAGCAGCCCGGCTGGAAACAGGTATTCTTCAGAAGCGCCCAACCAAGCAGGGTTGCTATGAGGCGGTCGGCTGACCCATGGGTGATTGGCGGGAGAGATTCTCGATTTGGTGATGGTCGTAGGCGGCCATGCCACAACAGGCCGATCAGAATGTCGTTGCCCGGATGAGGCTAGCATACTGCGCAGTTAGCGATGAAGAGCGGCCATAAACTGTAAGATATTGTCTGTCAGTATATTACAATCAGAAAGGCCCGTTTGCGTCCGATCTCGCAGGGGGCTATGGCTCTAACCGGATGAAGAACAGTGACCTACGAGGACAGTAGTAATTGCGAAGACATATGACAAGTGTCAGCGTTGTCTAATATTCGGTTTATCAATGAGTAATGCCATCGTGTGAATCGCTTGACACGGCCTAGTGCGGTTCTATATGATTTCTCGTTGGCACTGACCAGTAGTGGTCAGACCAACGATCAACTTGGGCCGGCCGACAGATGGGTCCCGCCCGGCCGTTCCCGCGATTTCGGCGGCAAGTACTCAGGAGCCATCGACCTCCTTTGGTGACGCCCTGGCGTGAGTCAGGGCGTCTTTTCTCTAGAGAACAGCGTTATGGCCAGCAGCAAGTACTGGGAGAAAAGGGAAGGTGCCGCTCGCGGCGGCACCTTCAGCTGTCAGGTCGGTGCAGGTTCAGTAAGTCTGTGCGGTCAGGGGGCACGGGCCGATGGGGTGTAACATGGCTTCGGTCCGGTGTTGAGGGGTGACTGCACAGGGCAGAGAGTGAGAACTGCTCCGACCCTCAGAATTGTCAGCTTCCGGGCTGGCAAGGAGGCTACATAATGACGTGCTGAGGCTTTGTAGACCGTTAGGATCTGCGGTGATTTGGAGACCAAGGCAGGAGCCAACCCGGAAGCTTAAGGCCCATCTCGACGGGGACAATGGCAAACCGCTGCTCGCCGGAGGTGAGGCGAGGAAATGTCCTGTGTAGCCATTAGCCGTCATGCGCAACTTATTGTGCACTATCCGTGCCAAGCCGATTGTTGCTGGCAAATTGGGAGCTAAGTGTTTGTATTTCAATTAGGATATGAATTATGGCGGTGAAAGTCATGATTGGTGTGCGCAAGGTGTCGCGGCTGGGGTTGTCGCGGGTCTTGCTATCTAACTTACGTTGTTACGAGTGATAGGAGCTGCGACGTTGTCTTGTCGCGCCAACGAGGCCGGTCGCCAGTGCTATTGTGATGGTGGCGCAGTAGTCGTGTCGGATTACAAGTTACGTATTTGCTAGGCTTATGTCGGTATGCGTCTAGATGGCGATTGTGTCGAGGCGACAGATGGGCAGGTTGGCTGCCGCTGCGACATCAGTAATCGGAAGGTTATGTCTGGTCAGGAATTGCTTTCTTCGACATAACGTTCGGTCGAGACTAGCTCAATTGTTATGCCGGTACCGGGCTGTTCGTAGCGGATCATTCGCCGCGCACCGGTCTTTTCGTACCAGACCTGAACTACGTGCGGGCCGATATTCATCACTACCCGGTTGCAGTCGAACGTCCCGGCGGGAACGGTAATAGTCTGGTCAGCGAGAGCACCAATTCTTCCTTCGAAGACGATGCCGCCCGAAGGTGGACCCATTGGACTTACGACCTGAATGCTCACCGGCCTGTCAGCCGAGATACGCAAAGCTCGGCACAGGAATGTGAGCTGGTCGGTGTCGTAGCTCCAGCCGGTGCGAGGCAGCATTCTTTGTTTCTCCTCGCCGGCCGCCCAAGTGGTAACTGCCACGCCTTCGGCCACGTAGTTAGCAGCGGTCGCAATCAGGGCATTGCCGGTTCGCACGAACCGGAAGCTCGAAAGTGGCACCAGACTGTCGCGGGTGACATAGACTACTGAGGAGTCAGTCGTCTGTAGGCCGGCAGCAGCGGTGCGAGCCACGATGTCCAGACGCCAGGCCGGTCGTTCCTTGAATATATCGTGCCGGGCAATCATTTCGAACTGGCCGTTCGGCTCACCGTTGAGGAACATCTGGTAGCGGTTCAGCTCGCCGTCAGGAATTGGCGGCACGTCAACAATCCGGCCCTTGCCGACGGTTGTCTTGCCGCAGCCGAACAGGACTAGCGCTGACAGAGCAACTATGCTCAGAAAACGTCTCATTGTTCTTGTCTCCTTGGTTGGGTTCGGTTCTGCGGCTGAATATAGCAGTCGGCCGGTAGCTGTCAATGGACAGTAAGCGGGGCAGGACGGAGCCTGCCCCGCAAGAAGCAAGGGTCGAGACTAGTCGGTAATGACCAGTTTGCCAGTGGCGGCGCAGCCGGTTCCAGCCAGCCGGTAGCCGTAGATGCCGCGGCTGACCTTGCGACCGTGGGCATCGGTTCTGTCCCAGTTGAGCTTGTTCTGCCCGGTGGTGATTGTGCCGGTGAACTCGCGCACCCGGCTGCCGTCGGGAGCGAAGATGGTCAGGCGGTAGCTCTGGCCTGGCCGGCCGGTGAAGCAGAACTCGGCACTGGTCGGGCACGGGTTCGGCCCTGCAGTCACGGTCAGGTTGTCGTAGAAAGAGTCTGGGATGCGCGGCTCGGCAACACCGACAAAGGAGAGCAGCGGTGCCACGCCACCTTGATATACTGGCCGCGACGAGTCGGGCTGTAGTGGACCCTGGACATAGGTGACGAGCGCACACATCCGTTCTACCCAGCCGGCACCGATTGTGTAACTGAGTGTTACCGTATCGTAGCCGCCGGACGGAACCGAAACCGGGGTGCCGGTCTCAGTCGGCACGTAGTCGCGCAGGACGTGATTGTGCCACTGGTCGCCGTTCGGGGCGGCGTAGTACAGGCTGTCTTCGGTAATCGCCAGATGCAGCACCGCGTCGAGCGGCATCATTCCGCTGTTGAACAGGACGACGGTGATAGTGCCTTGGCGGGTACTGGGGTTGTAGGTGCCGGTGGTGGTCATGCGGATGTCGCTCGGGACGAGGATGCGTTGGCTCACATAACCGCTCCAACTATTGTAGGCAGAGCCGCGGCTCACGCCATCAATCCAGGCCCAAGGTGTGTAGTAGGAGTTGGGTGGTGCGGTTGGTGGGTACTGACGCCACTTATTCCGCGCCTCAGGCGAGTATAACGGATATCCGGATACGCCGTGCCACTCGATCGCAGCGACGTAGCCGGCATAGTCTATTGCTATCTGGTCCAGCGCACGGCTGGAAGCCGGACAGGTAGGTCATCCTTCCCAGTATGCTTCCTCGATGACGACGACGCGGTCAAACGCGGCGGCCAGCGTCGCGACAGCGAGCAGCGCGATGATTGCGGACGGTCTTTTCATGCCAAGCCTCCTGACAGTTTGTCCGTTGGTGCGGGACAGCACCTTAACGTAGCAGGTTCTATTCTAGGCTATGCCGGCACTCAGTCAATCAACACTGGCTAATCCTTATCCTGACCAATGGCAGCGGGGCAGGCATCAGCCTGCCCCGCAAGAAGTGAGGGTCGAGACTAGTCGGTAATGACTAGTTTGCCAGTGGCGGCGCAGCCGGTTGCAGCCAGCCGGTAGCCATAGATGCCGCGGCTGACCTTGCGACCGTGGGTATCGGTTCTGTCCCAGTTGAGCTTGTTCTGCCCGGTGGTGATTGTGCCGGTGAACTCGCGCACCCGGCTGCCGTCGGGAGCGAAGATGGTCAGGCGGTAGCTCTGGCCTGGCCGGCCGGTGAAGCAAAACTCGGCACTGGTCGGGCACGGGTTTGGCCCCGCAGTCACGGTCAGGTTGTCGTAGAAAGAGTCTGGGATGCGCGGTTCGGCAACGCCGACAAAGGAGAGCACTGGCGCGCTGGCTCCCTGATAGACCGGACGGGACGAGTCGGGCTGGGTAGTGGTGCTCTGGACATAGGCGACGATTTTGACAAACCGCTCGCGCCAGCCCGCGCTCAATGTGTAGCTGACGGTGACCGTGTCATAGCCGCCCGACGGAATCAAGACCGGTGAACCGTTCTGGTCGGGCACGTAGTCGCGGCAGACGTGGTTATGCCAAGGGTCGCCGTTGGGACCGGTATAGTTGATACTGTCCTCGGTGATTGCCACTTGCAGGGCCGCGTTGAGCGGCATCATTCCGCTGTTGAACATCACCGCGACAAGGGTACCGGTTCGGGTGGCTGGGTTGTACTCGCCGGACAGGTCAAGTCTGATGTCGGTGGGCACTGCCAGCCGTGAGGTAACGTAGCTTGCCCACTGGGTGTAGGTGTAACCGCGGCTCTTGCCGTCAATCCAGGCCCAGGGTGTGGCGTAGCTGCCGTTGTAGGGCGGCGGATACTGGTACCACTTGGCGCGCGCCTCGGCGCAATACTGTGGGTAACCAGCGTCGACATGCCACTGCACGGCGGCGACGCGCTCAGGATTGTTGAAACAGATCTGGTCAACTGCCGAACTGGCAGCGACGCAAGTGCCTCAGTCCTCTTGGTATGCTTCCTCGATGACGACGACGCGGTCAAACGCCAGGCCGAGCGTCGCTGCTGCGAGGAGCATTGCTACTACGGACAGCTTCTTCATAGAACGCTCCTTTTGTTGCGGAGGTTTTGGGAAACGCCCGCGGATTGAGAACATTATCGCCGCCCGGCGATAGCTGTCAAAGGCAGGACTAGTCCTGGCGCCGGATGCCGAGGGTATCGAGCAAAATATCCTTGCCGGCGTTCAGCCGCCACAGGGCAGTGGTGACGATTGCCCGGACCGCGTGACGTACCGGTTTCGAGTCGCGTTCCTGGACACGGAGCAGCAGCGGCAGCACCAGAAACCGGTTGAGTCCGGCGGCGAGAAACATTACATGATAGTTGACGAATGTCCGTCCGAGAATGGTAAGGTGGAACTGGGAGAGTGCTTGGGCAATGGCTCCGGCAAAGAGCGAGGCAAGGAATGCGCCAAGCCCGGTCACAACCGAGTAGATGGCGAAGTAGCTCTCTTTGCGGGCGGGGTTGTCGGCGAGGTCGAGCAGGAGGTTCCACAGTCCGAGGCTGCCGCCAGACCAGACTAGGCCATTCATCAGCGCGTCAATCCAGATTGGCAGCCGGAACGAGGGCGTGGCAAAGACCCAGAGCAAGGGCATGATGCCGACAAGCGAGAATTTGAGAACGGTCACCGGTCGCGAGCCGAACCGGTCAATGGCCCGGCCCCAGAGGAGCTGAAAGAGCACGCCACTGCCGCCGCTCACCAGCGAATAGACACCAATGGCGGTGAACGAGAAATGCAGATTCTTCATCAGGTGGACGATGTAGAAGGGCGATGCCAGGGTGCCGGTGAGGAACCAGGCAGCGAGGAAGATGGTAAACTTCCGAAACTGCGGTTCAGATAGCGGGCCGAAGAGCAGCTCGCGCAGACCCACTGCTGGTTTTGGGGCCATCCGCGGTTCGGGCTGACGCAGCAGCAGTGTTGAGATAAGGCCAAACAGCACTGCCAGGCCGAAGGCCAGGCCATAGCCGGTGGCCTCCAGTCCGCGCAGCTTCAGGGCATCCATGCCGCGGCCGGCAAGATAGGCGGTAGCCACGCCAAGAAACCCGTGAATGGCGTTGCGTAGGCCAAAGAACCGGCCCCGACGTTCATCCGGCACCAGGTCGGATATCCATGACTGCCAGGTCGTGCCGGCAACCGTCATCAGGATGCTTGATATGGCCAGTGTCGCAAAGAGGAGTGCCAGCGGTACCTTTGCTCGCAGCAGGAGCAGTGGTACCAGCACGACAAAGACTGCCCGGCCAAACCCGGCGGTCCAGATGACCAGTCGCTTGCGCTCGCCGACTTGACGGACGAGGTAGCCAGCCAAGAATCCGAAGCCGGTCACCAGCGCCGGTATTGCTGAAAGCAGGGCGATGCCGAACGAGTTGGCGCCGAGCAGCAGCGCCAGTCCATTGAGAAACATTCCGCCGGCGAGCGTGGCGTAGAGGGTGGCAAACGAGCCTTCGATAATCGAGACGGTCAGTCCGCGTCGAACTGCGGCCGGGGTCAGGCTTTGGTCAGGCGGTGTTTTGTCGGCGGTGCTGCTCTCCATCAACTGGTGCTGGTCGGCGCTGCCAAGCTCGCAATTTCGGCAGCGTGATAGGAACTGCGGACGAGCGGCCCGCAGAAGGCCTGTCTGAACCCGAGTGCCCGTGCCGCCTCGGCCAGCGCTGTAAACTCTGCAGGCGGCAGATAGCGCGCGACCGGCAGGCAGTGGTGGGCCGGCTGCAGATACTGGCCGATAGTGACGATGTCACAGCCTACCGAACGGAGGTCGCGCAGTGCCTGGAGTATTTCCTCGTCAGTCTCGCCCAGCCCGACGAGAAGGCTGCTTTTGGTCAATAGTGCCGGGTTGAGCCTTTTCAGTGTTGCCAGCACGGCAAGGGATTGCTGGTAGGAGGCGCGCGGGTCGCGGACGCGTGGACTCAGTCGCGCCACTGTTTCGAGGTTGTGGCCAAACACATCCGGCCCGGCTTCAACCACCAGGCGCAGCAGCTCTGCTCTGCCACCGAAGTCGGGCGTGAGTACTTCAACTAGCGGAACGAGGGACCGGCCTACTGTTCTTGTTCCCTTGATGCTCCTCACCGCTTCTGCAAAAAGCTCGGCTCCGAGGTCTGGCAGGTCGTCCCGGTCAACCGATGTCAGCACAACATAGCCCAGGCCCAATTCGGCCACGGCGGCTGCGAGCCGACCGGGCTCGGTTCTGTCAACGTTGCCGTGCGGGTTGCCGGTACGGACCGAGCAGAATCGGCAGTGGCGGGTGCAGGTATCACCGAGAATAAGAAAAGTGGCGGTGCCGCTATTCCAGCACTCGGCCAGGTTCGGACACCGCGCCTGCGAACAGACCGTGTGCAGACCGTAGCGGTTCAGCCGCTCGTTCACTTGCTCGAACTGCTGCCCGCCAGCAAGACGGGCACGAAGCCATGCTGGTTTTCTCAAGGGCACAATTGTAGCCAGGGCGAGGCCGCCGGCAATGGTGGGCTAGACCCGGATCTTCAGGCCCGACCGGGGACAGCGCCAAGCACACTCAAAACAGCGGACGCACTCGAGCTGATTTGGAGCGCGCTGCGGCTCGATGTCCATCGGGCAGATGCGCTGGCAGAGCCCGCAGTTGGTACAGCCCTCGGTCTTTTTCAAATGGAGCAGGCTTACTTTGTTGAAGACCGAATAGATGGCGCCAATCGGGCAGATAATCCGACAGAAGGGCCGTTTGATAGCGATGGCGGCAACGACCAGCACCAGCAGCAGCCCAATCTTCACCCAGTAGAGCCAGCCGACCAGCCCGCGCAGGGCATTGACTGGGTCCCAGAGGACAAGCGGGATGCCGGCCTCGAACGTGCCGTGCGGACAGAGCTTACAGAACCAGGGTTCGGCAGTGACATACGCCACCACGCCCGCAATCAGGACTAGGAACGCAAACTTGAGGAGGCTCGACGGCAGCGAGACTCGAAGAAGTACATCAAGCAGCAGCGGCAGACCTAGCGCGACCGCGACTAGCACCAGCCGGAGTGCCACTCCTGAAAGCGGGCCGATCGCGAACGCCGGCCCCACTGACGTCAGCACAAACGCAGCAACAGCCGCCACCACTGCGGCAAACCAGCGGCCGGCCAGCCCGAGCACCACCATGCCGATTGCAGCAGTCACAACGCCAAACCCTGGTTCGAACCTGAACCAGACAAGCAGGCCAAGTCCGATTGCGGCAAGCCAACCTCCAAGCCAGACCCGGGCGGGCAGGGCAAGTTTGCCCCGAATGGCGACGAGGAGCACAGCCAGAGTGAAGGGCAGCCAGCCATAGCCAAATACTTTGAGAGCCGGGAGACGGACAAAAATGACCAGCGCCGCGCTGATAGCAGCAGCGATTGTGGCAATCACGCCAAACGTGAGCCAGCGTCTGGCCTTGGCCCGGGGCCCAACCCGGAGCTTGTAGAGCAGGTCTTGGTACAGGCCGAGCGGGCAGAGCCAGCCGCACGCAGCCCGACCGACAAACGCACCGACCACCACAAAAATCCCCAGCGGCAGCCAGGGAACAATGTGCTGGCCAATCATCTGCTGAGTAGAGCCAATCGGACAGGCAAAGACCGAGAGCGGGCCGCCGTAGCAGTTGAGAACCGGCTGGGGGATTGACTTGAGCACGCCTTGATACAGCACCTTCTGCTGGACATAGGCCAGGATGTAGCTGTTGATGGCGACGGTGAAGAGGACCTGGACGATGCGGTGTGGAGCGATTCGACGCTTAGCCATTGGTTACCGCCATTCGTGGGCTACACGAGCCCCATGCAGGATAGTCATATCTGGGCCGCAAAGCGGTGAATTGTCTCGGGGTCGCCGAACCGGATGCCAAGGATGATGGCAGCAACCCCGACTACCGCTAGCACGACAAATGTGATTCTTCGCCTCATACTGTCACCTGTCCAAAGACTAGAACCGGCTGATAAGTTGCAGTTTGGCGCCAGTGAACGGCGATTCAAACCGACAGACGCCACCAGAGCAGGTGTAGCCACCGCGCTCGGCGCCAATCCGACAGCGCAGGACGTTCTGCTCGTTGATATTCCAGACCACCTCAAACATCGGCCAGGACTGCTGGCCAGCGTAGCGACGGTCCAGCTTCATGTCCACCCCTTGCCAGCCGGCAGTGAAAAGCAGCGCTTCCCCGAACCCGTAGCTCAAGGCAACTGCTGTTTCGTGATAGCGCATCGTGTCGGCTACCCGACCGGGCGTGTCGTCGCGTTCCTCATAGACCCAATTGTACTCGGCCTCGAGGGCAAAACTGTGCTCGCCGAGAAGATAGTTGACATGAATCGTCGGTTTATCAGTAACCCGATCGAGCACGTGCAGCTCAACATTCTCCTGAACCATATGATTGAACTTTGCCTCAAACGTCCAGTCCGCTCCCACTGAGTAGCGCGCTTTGCCTTCCCACTCGACTGCGCCAGCGTCGGCATTTTTGTGGCGATACAGCCGGCCGTAGTCAGCTTCGAGATAGAGCGTGCTCCAAGGGGTGGCGGTTGCGCCGATGCTAAACCCGCGCTCATCTTCGCCCCGGTTCAGCGCTACGCCGGACTTGATTGGGGTGGGTGGGTCGTTGAAGTGATAGGTGCCGGTCGGGAAGGCAAGGTTGTAGTAGTCGAGATACTCACCGAGCAGCGAGTAACCAGAAAAGGCAGCAGTGCCGATCAGATAGAGTCCGTAGCCGGTCTCCCGGCCGCCAATGCCCGGTCTTGTGCCAAGCCGGCGGCAGTATTCGCCGTAGAGGTCAACCGGCCCAAGGGTCGTGGCGAGATTGCCGCCAAATAGTTCAGTAAAAGCCTTCGGTGTCGGGTCCTTGGTCGAGTCGCGATTGATGCGAACATAACGTCCGCCGAAACCCAGCCAGTCTTGAGGCCGCGATTCAAGGTCGGCGCCGACAACTTGGAACCCGGTGTCAGCCGCATTCAGCAGTTTGTAGGTGTTCTCTTGGAAGAATATTTCGCGCAGCCGGCCGCCCAATACTACAATGTCGGTCGAAAACGGTAAATGGGCAGTGCCGCGTAGGCCGTGCAGGCTCTTATAGTGGCGGAAATCGTCATCGGCATAGGCACGCAGGGCCAGTCCTTTGCCGAACGTCTGAAAGAACTTGCCATAGAGCAGCTCGAACTGCTCTGGGCTGTAGGCAATCGTATAGTCGAGCAGCCGCAGCGGCTTGCGGAGGCCGGTCCAGGGCTGGGAAGGTTCAAAAAGAAAGAGACCAAGCTCGGCACCAAGGTCTCCATAGCCGATGTTCAGGTCGAGCTTGTCCTCAATGCTGGTGGCCCAGTTCTCCTGATAGGCCCAGAACTCGGCCCGGTTGACACCCTGAATCGTCAGCTCAGTCGCTCCGACGATAGCCAGCAACAGGCCGGCAACAAGACAGAACCGAAAACCGACTCCCAGCCTACTCCTCCTTGGTCGCCGGCCCATCGGCAGCCGGCTTTTCGGGCAACCAGCGCAGAAACTCATCGCGAATCTTCTTTTCATCGCCCTTCTTATAGCCGATGTGGGTATAGACGATCTCGCCAGCGGTATTGATGAGATAGGCGGTTGGCTTGATGACGATGCTGTAGGCCTTCTTCACCTTGGACTGCTGGTCGAGCAGAACGATGTAGGGCCACTTCTTGCTCTTGACAAAAGCCTTGACCCGGGCAGCGTCGCCGGGCTTGTCCACCGACAGGGCGACGATCTGTAGTCCGCGTTCTTTCAGCGAGTCATAGATCGGTACCAGCGCATCAAGCTCGGCAATGCAGTTGACGCAAGGCAGGTCCCAGCACTCCAGATAGACCGGCCCGTTCTTCAGCAGCTCCGACAGCCTGACCTCCTTGCCATTGATGTCCTTCAGTGTGAAATCCGGAGCCTTCGGATACTTCTTTTCCTCCTCGGCCGCGCCGAGCATCGCAATAGTCACAAGCAAAACAGCCAACAACCAAAACAGACGCTTCATTGCCTACTCCTCAACATCAGCAACATTACTCTTCAAGGACCGGTCGGGAACCGGCGGATAAGCAGCGACTGCATTACCCGCAGGTTCGACGTGTCCTGAACAAATACCGCCGCGCCCAGGCGTGCTGTTGTCCAGTTACCCAGGGGCGTGGTCAGCACGGTGTCGAACTCCTGACCAAAACGGAAACTGACCGGAACTCCCCAGGCGCCACCGATGACGGTTCGAGCACAATAGCGAGCATAGGCGGTATCACCGCTGAACGACGGATAAGGAGCACTGTCTTCATATACTACCGCGACAAGCTGCAGAGTCCGCATACCGTCAACTGCCGAGTCGGTTGGGGTGATCCGGAGGCCGATGCTCAGATTCGTTGGACCAAGCCGGGTTGTCAATGTATCGCATCCTATTTCGAGGATTGCCGGCTGGGATCGGGCAAAGTCAACGTAGTCACGATAGACGGTATAGAACGAGTCCTCGACCGAGACCATTGGTGCTTTGTAGAATCCATCAAAGTAGGTCGACGGCCAGATACTCTGAACGTTGTAGCGCAGGGCCCGTGCCTCGCCTTCGGGCGTGGTAATGGGCAGCGGGAGAAACGACTGGTACCAGGTCACGTGGACCAGCGAGTCACCGTAGCTCTGTCCGAGGCTGTCGAAAGACCGCTCCGCGGCCTCACAGTACGCTCACTCAGTGGTCGAGAACGTCTCGGCCAAAACGACGCGGCTGGCCTGACGGGTTATCAGCGGTGCATCGGAGCAGCGCAGGATCACCGCTCCGGTTGCCGCTATGAGAACTGCCGGCAGTAGTTTCTGCAATGTCATTGCTATTCATTCTAGGAGCCGAGGCCCGGCTGTCAAATTGCCCTGAAAGGAGGCGATTCGCACCGTCATTCCACCGGCGTCTGCGTACGTGGAATTCCTTGGAGAAAGGAGAGGCAATCCCTCGTCGCTACACTCTTCGAGATGACATTTTGGGTAGAGTGGGCTCCTTGGAATGACATTATAGGGCTTGACGTTTATCACTTCTAGTGGCACTATCTGATGATGGCCAGGGGATATTTCTTTGTTCTTACAACAACTCCGACTCTGGCGCTGGCCCGTTCGTTGGCTGGTTCGCTTGTTGAGGAACGGCTGGCCGCCTGTGTGCAGGTTGTTGGGCCGGTTCAGAGTACTTATCGCTGGCAGGGCCGTGTGATCTCCAGTCGCGAGTGGCTGGTGGTGGCGAAGACGACCGGCTCGCGCTTGCGGCGGCTGTTTTCGGCGGTGACGAGCAGGCATCCCTATGATACTCCTGAGCTTATTGCCTTGCCGGTTGCGGTCGGTTCTAAACGCTATCTGGACTGGCTCCGTTCGGAGGTCTGTCCAGAAACCGGTCGTCGGAAAGAGCGGTGAGCAGTAGAAGAGGATAGGGGTGGCGGTTAGGGACTGGCTAAACGGGCTGGCGAGTGCTGACTCAGTAGTCCGCATTCGGGTGATCGAAAGACTGCGTCGGATGGGAGGGGCTGAAGCCGCTGGTGCGCTGGTGCTGTTGCTCGACGATGCGGACGTGGCAGTGCGGACGAGGGCGGCCGAGGCCCTGGTCGGACTGGGCCCGGATGCGGCCGGGCCGGTACTGCAGTACATCGCCAACTGGCAGGGTTCGCCGGGCACACTGTTGCCGGAGCTGCTCGGTCGGTTGCGGCTTTCGGCCGCGGTTGGGTTCTTGGCGAGCCATGTTGCTGATCCCGAGCCAGCGGTCCGGGCAGCGCTGGCTACGGCTTTGGGTTTGATTGGCACTGAACCGACAGTCGCGCCGTTGCTGGAGCTGCTGCGAGACCTTGATGAGAATGTGCGGATTGCGGCCGCCCGGGCT
The DNA here is from genome assembly GCA_965649295.1 of Caldifarciminota bacterium. Taxonomy (GTDB): domain Bacteria; phylum Hydrothermota; class Tepidihabitantia; order Tepidihabitantales; family Tepidihabitantaceae; genus CBFGKH01. Next base: position 44,440 of record CBFGKH010000006.1, on the reverse strand, counting down.
CTAGCCGAGCTTGCTGATCCCCGTACTGCTGAGGCGTTGATTGACGAGCTGGCTGATGATAGTCCAGCGTTGCGGATTGCGGCTGCCCGGGCCTTAGGCCGAATTGGCAGCCGGAGTGCGGTTGATGCCCTTACCCGGCTAGCTGCCGATGACCCCAATCCGACCGTGCGTGAGGCAGCAGCCGCGGCACTCCGATATGTGAGTGATGCAGCGATTGAGCCGCTGGTTCGGGCTCTGCTTGGTGGCGACATCGCTGCTCGGCTTAGTGCCCGTGAGCGAATCTTGTCCAGCGGCAAAGCGGCAATCGTGCCGGTCGTCGGGCTGCTGGCGCATGATGCGCCGGTAGTCAGGGCCACTGCGGCCGAGCTACTGGGCACAATTGGTGACCCGACAGCGATTGACCCGCTGGCTATTGCCTTGCGCGACGAGGAGGCTTGTGTCCGTCTGGCAGCGGCGACCGCGCTTGGTCGCATCCGCCATGCTCGGGCTGCGGATGCGCTGACTGCGGCGCTGGATGACGACGACCCGATGATTGCGGCGGCTGCTGCTGACAGTCTGGAGCGGCAGGGAGATGCAGCGATTGAGCCGTTGTTTCGGTTGCTCGGGCAGGCCGGGGTCGCGGTGCGGGTGCGGGTGATTGACCTACTGGGTCGGCTTCGGCATAAAGGGGCCTGTGAGCGGCTGGTCCAGGGACTGGCCGAGTCTGCGGTGGGCGTACGGGTTGTGGCGGCTCAGGCGCTGGGTGAGATTTGTGAGGCACGGGCGGTGCCGGCGCTGGTTGGGGCGCTGCGTGATCGGGATGCCGTGGTGCGGGCTACTGCAGCAGCGGCACTCGGCCGGATTCGTGACTATCACGCGACGATGGCTCTCCTTGACCGGCTGCAGGATGAGAGTGATTTGGTTCGGCAGAATGTAGTGCAGGCACTGGGCGAGATTGGCAATCCGGTGGCGGTGCCTTTCTTGTTGTCGGTGCTGACTGATCCTCAGCCTGGTCTGCGGGCGGCGGCTATTACCGGACTGGCGCGGTTGCGGGTCACGCGGATTCTGCCGGAGCTGCGGCGGATTGTCCGGCCTTGGCCGTTTAGTCGTGAGCCGGCGATTGTGAAGGCGGCGGCGAGTGACGCGATTATGGTTCTCGAGGCCTGGTTAGAGGCGGACAGTGCGGCGGCCGAGCCAGTCTCCTAGTTGCTAGTCGTCGGTGGCAAAGAGGGCTCGGGCATAGTCGGCCGGGTCGAATGGTGCGAGGTCGTCCATTGTCTCGCCGGTGCCGATGTAGCGGATGGGCACGCCGAGTTCCATGGCGATTGGTATCAGTATGCCGCCTTTGGCGGTGCCGTCGAGTTTGGTAACTATCAGGCCGGTTAGGCCGAGGAGTTCGTGAAAGGCAGCGGCCTGACGCAGTCCGTTCTGGCCGACTGTCGCATCTAGCACCAGCCAAACTTCGTCAGGTGCACCGGGTCGGGCCCGGCCGCAGACTCGCTTGATTTTGGCGGCTTCGGCCATCAGGTCCTTGCGGGTGTGCAGCCGACCAGCAGTGTCAACGAGCACAACGTCAATGTTGTTGCCGATTGCTTTCTGGATCGTGTCGAATGCGACCGCGGCTGCGTCCTGGCCCTGCCGCGAGAGGACAATCTCGACTCCGGCCCGCTCAGCCCAGATGCGAAGCTGTTCGGCAGCAGCATCCCGGTAGGTGTCAGCCGCGGCAACTATTACTCTTTGGCCGGCTGCGGCAAAGTGGCGGCAGAGCTTGCCTACGGTTGTCGTTTTGCCTGAGCCGTTGACGCCGACGACCATGATGACTTTAGGTCTTGGACCTTGGGAGCTGGGGCTTGCCGGTGGTGGCGGTAGTAGCCGAGCAATCTCGGCTTCGAGCACTGCACGGCGGTTTTCGCCGGCTCGGGCGGCCTTCTCAACGAGCAGAGCTGTGGCTTTGACGCCGACGTCGGCCCCGAGCAGTGCTTCTTCGATTTCTTCGGTGTTGGCAGCGACGAGCACGCGCTGCAATGCCTGCCGGGTCTTGCTAAGTCCGGCAAAGATTCTTTTTGCTGCCGCGCCGATTCGGTGAAAGAGAGCCACGAGGCTAGTCTGGTGGTGTAATGCCAGAAGCGCAAACGGGTTCGCGGTTTGTCATTTGGTACTCGCCATTCGCGATTCTTCAGTCTGGTATTCGGCCAGATTCACCGCGACCAGTTTCGAGATGCCAGGCTGCTCGGCAGTGACGCCGAAGACAACGTTGGCCCGTTCGACGGTCAGCCGGTTGTGGGTGATGATGATTACCTGGGTTTGCTCAGCGATGTTGCGCAGGTAGTCGGCAAACCGGCCGACATTGGCGTCGTCGAGTGGAGCATCTACCTCGTCGAGGAAACAGAACGGCGCTGGCTTCACCCGGTAGAAAGCAAAGAGGAGCGAGACGGCCAATAGTGCCTTCTCGCCGTCAGACAGCTGGGCCAGTAGCTTTGGGTTTTTGCCCCGCGGCCGGGCGACGATGCCAATCTCGGACTGGAGCGGATTGGCCGGGTCGGTTAGGACGAGATCGGCCTCGCCGTCGAGAAAGAGCTGGCGGAATACCGCCTGAAAATGGTCGCGCACAAGCGAGTAGGTGGCGATGAACTGCTCTTGCGCGTGGCGGTCAATACCGGCGAGCGTGGCGTTGAGATTGATTTTGGCTTGGGCAACGTCGTCCCGCTGGGCCCGCAGTTTCTCCAGGTCAGCCTTCTCGCGGGCGTATTCCTCGCCGGCCAAGCTGTTGACCTGGCCCAGCGCTTCGATGCGGCGTCGTAACTGCGCCAGCCGCTCCAGTAACTCAGTGGTCGTGACTCCCGACTCCGTAGCCGGTACATAACTCGCCAAGTCGGTGGCGTAGCTTGTCTTTGCCTCTTCGAGGCAGGCCTGGACCCGCAGGTTCAGTTTGTAGAGCTTCTGCCGCTGTTCGAGGAGTAGGTTTGTACTCTGCTCCTGGGCGCGGCGCAGCTCGGCGAGGTTGGTTTCGATTGCCTCGGTCGCGGCGACAACGTCACCGAGATTGATTGTGGCGGCAGCAGCTTCGATCTCGGCCAGGGCCTGCTGGGCCGCGGCGAGCTCGTCAGCCCGGCCGGCAATCTGCTCGGTCAGTCTGGCGATTTCTTCCTGAGCCGCGGTCAACTGGCGCTCGCGGGCATTGCGGCGAAGACGGTGTTCGTCGAGTTGCCGGCGGAGAAAGTCATTTTCAGCCTCGAGCCGGACAACTAGCTGTCGCTTTTCTGCTAGCTCGGCCAGGGCCTGCTGGGCCGCGGCGAGCAGCTCTTTGACCTCTTTCTCGATGCGGGCGACATCGGTGCGGGTTGTGCTCAATGCCATCTCAGTGGCCAGAATGCGGCGTTCCAGCTCGTCCAGCTCGCCGGCTACCTGCACCAGCCGCTCGCGATTGGCCTGCGCGGCTTTCAGCACCGACTGTTGCTCGGCCTGTAACCGTTCGGCGTCGCGTGCCAGTTCGCCGCAACTTATCTCGGCAGCAGCCAAGGTGGCATCAAGCGATGCCTTCTCGTTCTGGGCCTCAAAAAGGCCAAGCGCAGTTGCGCTCAGTTGTCGGTCCAGCTCTTCTTGCTGACGGCCAAGCTCGGCATCCTGCTGGCGCAGCGCCGTTACCTCAGCGGCAAGCTGCTGAAGCCGCTCGGTTCTGGCCGCGACCAAACTGGAGAGAGACAGTCTGCCCCGTTCGCGACTCTCTAGAACCACGCGACCGTCAGCAAACCGACAGCAGCCCCCCGGCGTTACAAGAATCCAGTCCGGATGGGCAATGGCCAGTTCAGCAAACTCGGCTGGGCTATTGCAGACCAGGGCCTGCGCCAGAGTTGCGGCCAGCGCTGGTGGCGCATCCGGCCGCACCTGGATGTGCTCGAGCAGCCGGTGCGGCAGCGGCTCCTTGCTGGCAGGCGGCGCGTCGCTGGTCGAATTGGCTGGTGCCATCGTCAGCAGTCCAAACCGCAGGTCTGGCCGCGCCGCAGCAAGCCTTTCGAGCCAGGCCGGGTCAAACTCACCGCTAGTTACTAGGAAGTCAACTAGTGCATAGAGCACGGCCTCGGTAGCCCGTTCCCAACCTGGTTCAATTGTGAGAAAACTCTCAATCCCGCCGACAAATCTCTCCCCAATCAATTGCTGGGCAGTCTCGGCTTGGTCTTGGGCCAGTGCTGTTCGCAGCACGGCCAGCTCACGTTCGACCGCGGCCTGTTCGTCGCGCAGCTTGGCGAGGCGATTCCGGCAGTCGCTGCGGGCGGCGTTGATCTTCGCCAGTTCGGCTTCGAGGTCTTGGCGCGAGCGGCGAGTGCGGTCAATTTCGTCGCTGGCCGCGGCCAGCCGGGCTGCAGCCGCATCCCTGGCAGCCGTGGCCTTTGCCGACCGTTCCTTTAGGGTTGCTAGCTCGGTTCCCAGTCGGGCTAGGGCTGCGCTTTGGTTGTCGCGGTCGGCCTCAAGGCGGGCCAGTTCCTGGCGCAGTTGCTGCTGTTTTTCCAGTAGCTCGGCCAGTTGTCCAGCCAGCGCCGACTCGTGCTCACGCAGCCGGAACAGACCTTCCTCGGTTGTTTGCACTCGTTCGCGGCACGATGCCAGCCGCTCACTCGCAGCGGCGACCGCGCCGGTTGCCTTTTCGAGTCGCTCTGCTGCCGCTGCCAAGGCTTGTTCCAGACTGGCGAGAGTCTCGGTAGCGGCAGCCTGCTCGGCAGCAGCGGTGGTGGCGTTGTCCTGCAGAAACCGGATGCGCTCCTCGGCCAGCAGATTGGCGTTCTCCAGCGCAGTCACTATTTCGCGCTGCTTTCGTACCGAGAGCGTGGCGGCGTCGCGGGCGGCCTGCATGTCCCGCAGTCGGCTGCGCTGGACCGCCAGTTCCTCTTCGAGGCGGTGAATCTCAGCCAGACGGCCGGCATCGGCCTGTTCTAAGGCGGCGACACCGAGTTCGGCCTGTTCAACCTCCCGGCGCAGACTGTCATACTCGGTCCGCAGCTCGATCAGGCGTAGGGCTTTCTCTTCGGCCTTCAACTTCTCATAGGCCTTGAGCCGACCGGCTTGGCGTCCGAGCGACTGCACGACACGTTCGCGCTCGGCGATGATGTCGTCCAGCCGGGTAAGGTCCTGCTCGGTCAGGCTGAGCTTGCGCAGACACTCGGCTTTCGCCTCTTGGTAACGGGCCAAGGTCGCCGCTTCCTCGAACAGCCGGCGGATATTGCCGGCAATGATCTCGCGCATCTGGCGTAGGTCAAAAATCGAATACGTCTTGGTGCCGGCGCCTGATGAGAGGAAGAAATCCTGAATATCGCGCAGGCGACAGGGCTGCCGATTGAGGAAATACTCGCTTTCGCCCGAGCGGTAGTAGCGGCGGCGGATCTCGATCTCGCTCACGCATGTGGCGGTTTCCTTATCAGTTGCTCCCCCGGCGGCCAGGCCGACATCATTCTCATTGCTGGCGGTGTCCGCTGGGCGGATTGAGATGGCGTTCGCTCGACCGTCCTCGGCCAGGACCAGCCGGACCTCGGCGTAGTTGCTTGCCGGCACGGTCGCTGTCCCGCCAAAAATCAGGTCCTCATTCTTGGCGCAGCGCAGCATCGAAAAGGACTGCTCGCCCAGCACCCAGCGCAGGGCATCTAGCACGTTTGTCTTGCCGCAACCATTGGGGCCGATGATGGCATTCATGCCCGGTGAGAAACGTAAGGTTGTCTTGTCGGCAAACGACTTGAACCCGATGAGCGTCAGCTCTTTGATATGCACGACGCAACTATAGGAGGGTGAATATGGCTAGTCAAGGCAACAGCCGGCAAGAACCCACTCGGGACGCGGCTCGACACGGCTGAACATGTTTCGGTGGGAGGCCTTGCCAACGGGCTTTTCATTGTTACAATTGGGCCTTTAGGTCGCACCCTCATATTTCGCCAACAACCGTAGTATTTGACCTAAAGTCTCGAGGTACATAGCTTGCGCTGCCGTCTCGCTCCCCGAGTAGGACCGGCGGCGATAACCAAGGAGTCGTGATGCCAAAGGTACTGATAGTGGACGACGACCCTGATATTGTTGACTCGATCCGGCTGGTGCTAACGGCCGAGGGTTTTGCCGTGGCCAGCGCCGATAGTCGGGTCACCGGTATGAAGGCCGTCGAGGAAGAGAAGCCGGACCTCATCATCCTCGATGTGATGATGGAGGAGCCGGACGACGGATTCGTCGTGGCCCAGGACCTGCGCCGCAAGGGCGTCCAGACACCGATTATCATCCTCTCGTCAATCGGCCACGTGACCGGCTACAAGTACGGCCGGGACTCGGAGTTCGCCCCCGTTGATGAGTTTGTTTCTAAGCCGGTCGCGCCGGCTGACCTTGTCGCCAAGGTCAAGGCTTTGCTTGGCGGAAAGAAGTAGCATATGCTGGCATCAGAAAGAGAATCGCTGCGGCATGAGATTGCCGTGCTGGCCGAAAAATACGAACACAAGCGCGACGGGATGCTGCCGATACTCGAAGCGATTCAGGAGAAATACCGTTACATCTCTGACTTCGCGATGCAGGAGATTGCCCGTCAGCTTGGGGTCTTTCCCACCGAGGTCTATGGGGTGGTTTCGTTCTACTCCTATCTTTCGACGGAGCCGAAGGGCCGGTTTGTCATCCGGCTCTGCCGGACGCTGTCCTGTGACTTCGCCGGCAAGCGCGAGGTCGCACGGCAGCTCGAAAATGAGCTCGGTATCAAGTTCGGTGAGACGACCCGGGACCGGATGTTCACGCTTGAGTATTGCAACTGTCTGGGCATGTGCGATCACGGGCCGGCGATGTTGGTCAACGATGATGTCTATACTGGTGTTCATCCGGAACTGGTCTCCGATGTTATTGAGAAATACCGGCGCTTGTTCATCGCCACTCACGGACTGCTGACAGCAGCTGGCAAAGGCGGGCATCATGAGTAGCGTACTGCATATTATGGAACGCTATGAGCCGGGCTCGGGTCTGAAGAAAGCGTTGGCGATGCCGCGCGCGGAGGTCATCCGGATGGTGCGGGAGTCGGGCATTCGTGGTCGCGGCGGGGCCGGCTTTCCGACGGCGGTGAAGTGGAATCTCTGCGCGGCAGTCCAGTATCACAAGAAGTTCATTGTCTGTAATGCCGACGAGGGTGAGCCGGGCACGTTCAAGGACCGGATGCTGCTTTCCGAAAGGCTGGACGCACTCCTTGACGGTATTACGATTGGCGGCTATGCCATTGGGGCAACGCTCGGGGTTATTTACCTGCGGGCCGAGTACACCTACATGCGGCCCGGGCTCGAGGCCAAGCTCGAAGAGCGGCGTAAGAAAAACCTGCAGGGCAAGAATATCCTCGGTTCCGGTTTCGACCTTGATATTGAGATTCGGATGGGCGCGGGAGCCTATGTTTGCGGCGAGGAGACAGCGTTGATCGAGTCGCTCGAAGGCAGTCGCGGCGAACCGCGCAACCGGCCGCCCTATCCGGTGAATACCGGCTTGGTTGGCGCGCCGACCGCGGTCAACAATGTCGAAACGCTAATCGCCTGTGCCCAGATTCTAGCCAAGGGGCCGGAGTGGTTTCGCCAGCACGGCACCGACTTCTCTACCGGCTCGAAGTTGCTATCGGTTTCTGGCGACTGTCGCAAGCCCGGTGTCTATGAGGTTGCCTGGGGCACGAGTGTCCGGCAGGTGCTGAAACTCGTGCAGGGTGAAGATGCCAAGGCGGTGCAGGTCGGTGGTGCTTCGGGTCGGACCGTGCCGCGCTCCCAGTTTGAGCGCAAGCTTGGGTTTGAAGACCTGGCAACCGGCGGCTCGGTGATTGTCATCGGGCCGCAGCGCGACATGCTCGACGTGGCCGAGAACTTTCTTGAGTTCTTTGTCGAGGAGTCGTGCGGTCAGTGCACGCCCTGCCGCGAGGGCAATCCCAAACTGCTGGAAGGGGTGCGGCTATTGAAGCAGGGTCGCTGCTCAATCGGCTATCTGCGCGAGCTGCAGGCTCTGGGCCGAACCATGCAGAGCGCGTCCAAGTGCGGACTTGGCCAATCGAGTGCCAACGCGTTCCTCGACATTACCGAGCACTTCCGGTCAGAAATCCTGGGCCGCGTGCCCGCAGTAAAGGAGTAGGCAATGGCAGATAGAAAGAAGAAACCGACCCAGGTCGCGGTGACAAGCACAGTGCCGACGAGCGAGAAGCCGCATGTGGTTCCCGCCGGTCGGCCCGGCGACATTGGCGGCCAGGTGGCGGTGAAGATTGACGACATTGAGATGAAGGTTCCGTTCGGGACGACGATTCTCGATGCTGCCAAGTCGGCCGGGATTCGCATTCCGACGCTCTGCTATCACGAGGACCTCTGCCTAGCTGGTGTCTGTCGCATCTGCGTTGTCGAGGTTGAGAAGCAGCGGACACTTCAGACTGCTTGCACCTATCCGATTACCGAGCCGACCGTGGTCAAGACAACTAGTCCGCGCGTGCGCCAAGCTCGCCGCCACGTGCTCGACCTGCTGCTTTCTAAGCACTACGGTGAATGCTACTCCTGTTTCCGCAACAACAACTGTGAGTTGCAGGCGCTGGCAAAAGAGTATGGCGTTGACTTCTTCCGCTTCGGCCATCCCGACAAACCACGCTACGAGATAGACCGTTCGTCCTACTCGGTCGTGCGGGACATGAACAAGTGCGTGCTCTGCCGGCGCTGCGTGCGCACCTGCATTGACCTGCAGTCGGTCGGAGTGCTGACCGCTGCCCATCGCAGTGATCAGACTCGGATCGAAACCTTCATGGACCGGCAACTTGCCGACGTCATCTGTATCAACTGTGGTCAGTGCATCAACCGTTGCCCGACCGGAGCACTGCGGGCCAAGGACCCGTCGGATGAAATCTGGGCCGCGATTGATGACCCGAAGAAGCACGTTGTCATGCAGACTGCGCCGAGCCCGCGGGCGGCAATCGCCGAGGAGTTCGGACTGCCGCCGGGGACGTCGGTGACGCTGGAGATGAATACTGCTATCCGGCGGGCCGGGTTCGACATGGTTTTTGACACCAATACAACCGCAGACTTGACGATTATCGAAGAGGGGACGGAGCTGCTCATTCGGCTGTACAAGGCGTTGGTCAAGAAAGAGCAGGCCTACCTGCCGCAGTTCACCTCCTGCTCGCCCGGCTGGGTGAAGTTCATCGAACACTTCTATCCGGACTGGCTGCCCTACGTCTCTTCCTGCAAGTCGCCGCAGCAGATGTTTGGTGCACTGATCAAGACCTACTACGCCCAGAAGCAGGGCATTGACCCAGCCAGTATCGTCTGCGTCTCCTTGATGCCGTGTTCGGCGAAGAAGTTTGAGGCCAACCGGCCGGAGATGAACTCTTCCGGGTACAAGGACGTTGACTACGGGCTTACCACCCGGGAGATGGCCCAGATGATAAAGGAAGCGGGTATTGACCTGCCGCACATGCCTAAGTCCCACTTCGACCTGCCGTTCGGCGATGCGTCCGGTGCGGGCCTGATTTTCGGTGCGACCGGCGGCGTGATGGAAGCGGCGTTGCGCACGGTTGTCGAAGTCGTCACCGGACTGAAGGCAGAGGACGTTTTCACCGATGCCAATGTCGTGCCGGTGCGCGGGTTCGAGGGTATCAAGTATATGGAAATCAAGATACCCCAAGTTGGGCCGGTGCCGGCGCTCTTCCATAATCTAGTCAAGAAAGGCAAGTTGGGCAGTGATTGGAAGTGGCTCGAGGGTGTCACGCTCAAGGTTGCGGTTGCCCACGGCACGGCCAATGCTCGTAAGGTGATGGATGACATCAAAGCGGGCGGCAAGTTTGCCAGCTGCCACTTCATCGAGTTCATGGCCTGTCCGGGTGGATGTCTTGGCGGCGGCGGCCAGCCGATTCCGACCAGTCCGTCAATTCGCGCGGCCCGCGCCAAGGCAATCTACGCCGAGGACATGGGTCTGCCGATTCGGAAGTCACACGAGAACCCGCATGTGCTGAAGCTCTATGAGGAGTTCTTGACCGACGGGCCGTGTGGCGAGGTGTCGCACAAATACCTCCACACCCACTACACGCCCCGCGGCGACTACTTGGTCTAGTCGTAAGAACAACAAGCGCCTGCGCCCCGCCGAAGCGGGGCGCAGGCTTTGACTGCCGGACAGGGATGACTAACATCTTACTTTTACCCAGGAGGAGTGTTGATTTCAGTCAACCGTGTCCGGCGCGTAATCGCGCTCGCGGTATTCGTCCTGACCCCGTTCCTGCTGTTGACCTGCAAACAGGCGAGGCCGGCTGATTACAGCCGGTTCGAGGAACGTACCATCGAGGCGAACCTAACCGCAATTGATTCCGCATCGAGAATCTATGCGGCGCAGCTCGCAGCTGGCGACATCGACGCGGCCTGCGCGCAGGCGCAGGCGTTCCTGCTGACGCAGGAGGGCGTTGATACCGCGCAGATAGCGCTCGATAGCACGGTCTGGGCGTTCTTCACCAGCGGGCTGCTGGCCGGAACCGGCGACATCCGGCGCGATACGACTGGCTCCGCTGGTGCCGCGTTGCAGCAGGAGCCAGCCGCGCGCAGCGCCGGCGGCGGCGAGGTGGGTGATGCTCCCAGCTACATGCTTCCGTTCGATACCGAGCTGCCCGGGACACGAAGGGCCAGCGACGCAATCCGAGGCATCTTTAGCCGCAAGCTCAACTGGAAGAACTACGACATGTTCAGTGGCAGTGATGTGGATCTGGGCTTGGCACTGGGGGCGATCAACCCTGGTGCCAGCATTCTGTTCTGGAGCGGGCACGGCACCACCGTTCCCGTTCTTCCGGGTAGCCCAGTGGACGAGGCAGGAATCGTGTTGGGCAAGACCTACGGCAAGAAGCAGATGGCTGAGGCGGCGGTCAGCCAGCTTATTGGCTACCTCAAACCAGGCCCTGACCAGTTACGCCAGGCCGCGATCGTGCGCTTCGTGGGCAAGCCGTACTACAACATTGTCCTGCTGCCCGGATTCATCCGTGCCAACGCTGACTTCAACACGACCGAATCGTTGCCGTTGAACCAGACCAAGACCATCGTCTATCTCTCTTGCTGCTTTAGCGCCTACGCCGCTTTCTCGACACCAGCGTTGGTGCAGGCTTTTCTTGACGCCGGAGCCGACGTGGTGTGTGGCTACACGTGGGCGGTCGGCGATGCGTGGTCGTGCGATAAGGACACGACATTCTTCCGCGCAATGGCCGACTCCTGTTTCCCGGGTGAGGCCAAAGCCGAGATGGGGGACACTGATTGACCCAGTGGAGCGCGACGGCGGTCACGCAGAGTTCCGGGTGTTCGGTGACAGCATGGTGCTGCTGCGCGCGGTCTGCCAGGTCAGGCGGTCGGGCGAACTGCTGAAGGCGGCATCGGTACAGGCGATGCGCTACAGTTCCGGGTCAGTCATCCACGCGTTGCTTTGCCCGGACGGTAGCGAAGATGTCGCAGCCACCGTCAGGATAACCTTCCCGGGCAACCAGCCTGGACAGTTCAATACATCAACCGATGGCTCGGTGATTTACTGGATGGATGTTGACCGCGAGCGCGCCTACATGGCTTGTTCAGGCTTCGTCGGCGTGGGCGCGGCCATCAACGTCGACCGATGCCGCAGTGACGCGGTCACCGGTCATTTCTCGGGTACACTCGGCTGGTGGGAACCGGGCCGGAACCCGAGAGCGGACCTGCCGTCGGACGTGATCGAGCTCGAAGACGGCCTGTTCAGATTCACCGGCAAGGTGACGACGGGATACTAGTCGCGGGTTCTGCCTGCTCGCTTCCGGGCTGTTTGACTGCCTGTCCAGCTAGACTATCATCGGCATAATGCTGTTGCTCTTGTTGCTGGTCAGTCGGTCGGTAGTCATTAGCGAGGTGATGGCCAACCCGGCCGGCACCAGCGGCGCGCACGGGCCCGAGGACCGCAACGAGTTTGTTGAGCTCTACAATGGCAGCACCGAAGCTGTTGACCTCTTCGACTGGGTAATTGATGATGGCGACTCGCCGGACCGGCTGGTTGCTTGGACTGATTCGACTATCCTGGCCGACAATCCGACGCTCATTATCAATAGCACCTGGCTTGGGCCTGGCCAGTATGCGGTTGTCCTGGATTCAGAGTACACCGACCCCAATCCGGTCGGTGGCTGGGTCAGGCCCTATCGGTTCGGAGATTCGGCCCTGATACTGACGACCCGCAACACTACTATTGGCAATGGCTTGGCAACGTCCGATCCGGTGCTAGTAGTGTCGCCCTACGGTGAGACGGTTTCGACTTTTGGGACACCACTGGATGCTGCTGACCGGCTGCCCCGTGACCCAGGCGACGGCATAGCGTGGGAGCGTATCTATGCTGACCGGCCCGACCACGAGAGCAACTGGCTCTGTTGCGTTGATTCGGCCGGGGCCACGCCCGGTCGCAAGAATAGCGCCAGTTCGATTGTTGACCTGGCGGTCACGGAGCTGTTCCTCGGCAGTGCTGCTAACGAACCGGGACAGTATGTCGTCTGCTCGGTGGCGGTTAGGAATCAAGGAACGACCCGGGCTGACTTTTGGCAGTTGTCAGTGTGGCTCGACCGTAATGGCGACTCGGTACCAGCGTCGGCTGAGTTTGTCGCTAGATTCGACGGTGTGCCACTACTGCCAGAGAGCAGTCTTGTAAGGGCCTGCGGTTTCCTTTGTCCGGAGAGCAGGACCGATCTCTGGGCCAGAGTCGAGATTGTTCAGGACCGCAACCCGACCAACAATGGCCGCCGGTTGGTTGTCGGGCCAGGTCAGGGCAGACTGCTCTGGCTTGGTCTGGAACGGTTCAGGCCAGCGAGCGCTGGCTTCGATGACTCGCTTGCTATTGGCTACCAGCTCCCGGAGCCGGGCGGCAGGCTGACCATTGCCGTGGTTGACCTGGCCGGCAGGTATCAGCGAAAGCTGGTTGACTGCCGGCCGGTAGCGACCAGTGGTCGGCTGAGCTGGGATGGCCGCAATGCAACCGGCGCAGTCGTGGCAGAAGGAATTTATGTTGTGCGGCTCGAATATCGCACGAAGACAGGCACAGTTGTCGAGAAACTGCCGGTTGTGGTCTTGCGCTAGTTGGCAGCGAGCTGAGTGATAATGTAGTTCTGCGGGTCAACCCAGTTACCGTTCAGGGTGACGCCGTAATGAAGGTGGACGCCTGTTGAGCGGCCGGATGAACCGACTGTGGCGATTACCTGACCGCGGCTGACTTTGGCACCGGCTGCAACCTTCAAGTTTCGACAATGGGCATAAAAGGTGCGAATGCCGTAGCCGTGGTCAATCTCGATGCACCGGCCCCAGCCTGGTTTCCAGCCAGAATAGACGACTCGGCCATCGGCGGTCGCAACGATGTCAGTGCCAGCAGGCGCGACGATGTCGAGGCCAGGGTGAAGAGCGCGACGACCGGTGAAGGGGTCCTGGCGATAGCCAAAGCCTGATGCTAACCAGCCTTGGACTGGCCAGATTGACGGCAGATTGGCGAGACGGGCCTGCTGGCTATTCACGGCTGCTTCGATTTCGGCGAGGGAGCGTCTTTCGAGCCGTACCCGTCGGAGCAGATTATCAACCTGCAGTTCGGGGTTGGGGGGTTCCTGCCCGCCAATGCCCATTAGCCGAATGTCCGAGGGTATCAGGCTTAGGTTGATGGCGGCGCGGAGTTTGTTGTCGAGCTTCTCAGCAGCGGCTAGGAACAGCCGGAAGGTGTCGAGAGCAGCGCCATACTGTTCCACCTGGCGTCGCAGTTCGGTGTTCTCCCGGACCAGTTGGGCAAGGCGTACCGAATCGCCGGCGCGTAGCAGGGTGAACACTCCGAAAAAGAGCAGGCCGACCAAGGCGAGGCCGGCCAATACTACGGCATAATTCGGAACCGACAGGTGCAGCAGCCTGTTCTGCCGCTTCAGGGCAACCATCACCTGGAGTCGGTTCACAGGCCCAATCTTAGCCACCGTCGCCTCCAAGTCAAGCCGAAAATTAGCAGGCGCTGGTGACTCTATCTACCGGTTGTGGCCGGCGAGCAGCCGGTAACTAGCGATAGATAATCAGTTTATCGGTGTGGCCGGCGCTCTGAGTCGAAGAGGCGGTCCGGGCTGTAGCGCTGAGGCGGTACAGATAGACGCCGTTGGGCAGGGGGGTGCCGTTACAGTCCTGGCCGTCCCAGTAGATGGAATTGAAGCCGAATGGCCGCAGGCCGGCGGGAATCGCTCGAACCAGCCGTCCGGAAAGGGTGTAGATACGTAGGCTAACTTGGGCGGAGCGTGATAGCCAGAAGGTGAAGTGGGCTGGGCCTTGGCCTGGGTTTGGATAGACTAGACAGGAATCGAGCCGAAGCACGTCGGCGAGGTCGGTTGCCAGCCAGACTGTCTGGGTGGTGCGGTTGCGGCCTGGGCTGGATGGGTCAACCATATTGTCGGAGACGACGACGGTGAGCGAGTCAACGGTCCGGGTAAGCCGGATAGGATAGGTGAAGCGGCCAGTAGTAGAAGAGTTCTGGTCGTAGCTGAAGTATGGAGTCAGATCGGTCCTGGTGCCGGCAAAGGTGAGACTCAGCATCAGGTCGGGTATTGGCACGAGCAGGATGCCAGATGGGTCGCTCGCCTCGCCGATTAGCTCAAAACCGACTGGCACTCGGGTCGTATCGTTCGGAACCAGCCGAATCCTGTCGGCAAAGAGCTTGAGCTGGGGTGGAGTGTTGTCGGTCTTGGGCACGGTGTCGCGGCTGAACGGAATCGTACCGCGCAGACCTGACCAGAGGCTGTCGCCATTCCCGGTCAGGGTACTGATACGTGATGAATTTGGTCGCCGGACATAGAAACCGTCGCCAGTTGCGGTCGTCTCGGGATAGTTAATCCGAGGCACAACAAACTCGGCCCGAACCAAACCCGAGTCAAACCGGCCCTGTAGCTCGGTCAGCCGATAGCCGGGCAGGATGTAGTTTACCTGCTGGCCGTTGTCCGAACGGTAGTTGCGCAGCCAGTTGGCCTCGTGGGTAGCCAGTCCAAACCAGCCACTCTGGGCTGAAACCGAACAACTGGCAGTGATGCGGGCACCGGGGTAGAAAGTGTCAGGTAGGGCAATTGGTTCTGGCCCCAAGACCGGCATCCGCAGCCTTGTTGCCGGGTCGCCAAACAGATGGTAGAGGGTATTGGCTTGGGTGTAGGCAGAGTAGAACGCGGGGCCAATCGGCAGGCTGGGGTTGTTCATTAGATAAGGGAAGAGAATTCCGGCCAAGTATTCATTACCACCAGACTCGGTCGCCTTGGTTGCGCCGATTGTGGCGATGCAGCCCTGGTCAAACCTGACCAGCTCCTCGGCAATTGCCTCGAACCGGGTGTCGTCGAACCGGCCCACGCCGCAGGAGCCGAAGAATGCCAGAGGCAGGCGGCGACCGTTGCGGATGTTGCGCACCTTGGCAATTTCGAGGGTCTTCTCGTGGTTGAGCTGAAATCCGGCGCCGTGACCATAGAAGCACCAGAGCAGGGCGCCGCGGTCGAGTTCGTTGCGCAGGGCCAGTTCGGAACGACCCCGGTCACCTGGCGGCCACTCGGTAAGGTAGATTTTTACCGGGTCGAGCAGGGGTGTGGCCCGGGTGGCCATCGCCTCAGAGCCGAAGATGTGCTGAAAGCCAATCGGGTCGCGGCGGGTGACTGTGCCAAGGTATTCGTCGTCAGCGAGCAGAATGAACCGTTTCGCCCAGTACCCGGGTGGCTGGGATTCATATTCTTTCACCTTATCGAGAAAGAGGCGAAGCTCAACCGCACTGCGACAGGTTATCCGACCGAGAATCAGGTCCGGGCTGGACCCGGCACCATCGAGGTCGGCATACCAGGCGTCGAGTGCTTTGGCAGTGCGGCCATAGACCTCGGGATCAATGTCAATGCCGGTCTCATATGGTGGCAGGGTTGGGTTCGTGCGCAGACCGAGGATATTGCGATAGTCATAGGTGCCGTCGCCGGCCAGCAGCACATATTGAGGACGTTTGGCCCGCAGAAAGGCTTTGATGGCACCTGGTTCTTCCCAGCCAAAAGCGTAGTCGTTGTAGATCTCCGAGAGCCGGAAAGCCTGAGCCCGAGCCATGGGCAGACCAGGGACATTGTTCTCACGATAGCGAGCGAGAATTACGGCCGCGTCGTAGAACTCATCCGGGCAAATGATGCAGTAGTCGGCAGCAACCGACGGGCTGCGCAGAGTGCCGGGTTGCTGGCGGCTCAGAACTGGCCGGCGCAGATGATCGGGAAGGGCACAGGCAATCCGGGCCGGTACGGCGCTGGGAACCAGTCGCAAAGCCAGGCCGCGGCTTGTCTTGGTGCCAAGTCGGATGAGCTTTGGCGCTATCGGGTCGGTTGCATCAACGACGACCGTATTCTCTGGTGCGCCACTAATTTCAAAGTCGGCGCCGCCACTGTCGCGCACCGAGAACTCGATGAAAGGCCGGTCGCGGGTCAGGCGAAGCCGGGCGATGTAGTCAACTTCGAGGTAGTCAAGGAAGAGCTCTTCCTCGCGCTCCGGATAGAGCAGGAAGCCAAGGCTGTCGGTCAAGTTGGGTCGGGCGGCAACGAGCAGGGGTAGGGAATCGAAAACAAAGTCGCAAGGCGGCGGAGTCTGGGCCCGAGCAGTGACAGTCACGGTGTCGAGCACAAATCCGTTGAGCGAGAGAATCAAGGGATAGGGGACCGAAACATCGCCGCTGTAGCGGCCAATCAGCCGACCGGCAATCCGCAGAATCGTGTCCCGCTCTGGCAGGTCAAGCACAACGGCGGTGTCCACCGGAATCGGGCCGGACGCTTTGTAGAAATACTGCCAGAGCCAGAGGAGTCCGGACCGGGCCGGACAGAGTTCGTCACGCTCAAGACGGACCCGGCGGAATGCCGTTGTCCGGGGCGAGGTTGCTCCGCCGCCCGAAACTTCAGCCATCCGGCGGCCCGGGCCAGTTCCCCAGGTAAGCCAGAAACAGGCGCGGGTGGTAAACGGATTGGTTCTCCATAGTGAGTCAGCCCGTTGCCAGTAGGACGGGGATTCAGCGTAGAATGCCAGGTAGTCACTGCCGTCAAACCGGTTGTTGCCGTTATCGGAGACCAAGACTGCAACCTCGGCGATCGTGTCGCCATAAGGGCCGTTCTCGATGTGGCGGCCAAGGCCGTAGAGCCGCAGGGTTGCCGGGTCAATCGCGTCCGGGTTGAAGCCGAGCTCACGCAAGTCAGCAGGCCGAATCTGGTAGATGCCAGTCGTCTCGATCTCGACCTTGACCCAGACCGCGGAGCGGCTGAAGAAGTTAACAGAATCTTGGTCGCTTGGTGCCTGTTTCCAGCTAAGAGCCTGATTGCCGTTCACAAGCATCCGAGCCAGGGCTGAATCGAGCGCCGGCGCTGGGCTAGTGTTGGCAGACTGGGGTGCTCTTTCTCCGCCCCGGAAACTTACCGTCACCTGTAACCGGCGCAGAAGCTCAATCCCGTTCGCCGGCAGGTTGGGTCGGGCGGCACGGACTCGAACCCGGGCAACCTGAATGTCACGAAAACGTTCTATAGCGACGATTTCTGCCAAGGGTGGGGTTTGGGATTCAGCGGTGAGCGGTTCAGGCTGGTCAGAGCTGTGTTCGGCAAAAGCCGGTATGCGGCGCAGCCGGACATCGGCCATCGTCTCGGTCAGCAGCGGCCGAGCAGCGAGCACCGGCCGAGCACCAGGCGGAATGCCCACCAGCACGTCGCGGCAGGGGATGTCGAGGTCGCCGGGTTCGTCGAGGCTGTACCAGCCGGGCGCCAGTAAGGCAACACCGGCGGGATCAGTGACGATTGTGACCGAATCGAGCGAGAGTTCGAAGACCACTTGGCGGGAATCAGCCGCAATCAGTTCTACCGGTTCCTGGGCAAGAGCAAGGCCAGTGAGTGCAAAGAGGTAGCAGAGCGCGGGCAGCGAGCGACTCATCTTCAAATCCTAACCGCCATCATGCTTGGGTCAAACCGTTCCCACCAGGCTGGTGATAGGGAAGCAATCCGCGATTGGGTAACGTCATCAGCCGGTAACCAGACCGATAATGCCGCCACCAACAATGAGCCAGATTGGGTCGGGCCGAAACCGCAACAGTAGAGCCAGGGCGAGGATGGCAACCAGTGCCGGCACCAGGCCGGTAATCGCTGTCGAGCCGATTGTTACCGTTGCTACCAGCAGCATTCCGACAACTGCCGGCATCACCCCGGCAAGAAAACCGCGCACCAGTGGCTGCTGCTCGATGCGCTGATAGACGTGAATCAGGCCGACAAGCATCAGCGTCGAAGGGAGGACAGTGCCGACCGTGGCTAGGATTGCTCCGGGCAGGCCGAGGACCTTGTAGCCGATAAACGCACCGGTGATTGCTACCGGCCCGGGTGTAATTTGGCCAAGGGCAACGCCGTTGATGAACTCGGTGGTAGTGAGCCAGCGGTGAAGGGTGACGACCTCATACTGGAGAAACGGAATCGCGGCAAAGCCACCACCAAAGATGACAGTGCCAATCTTGAGAAATACCATCAACAGCTCGCCGGCCCGACTTAGCACTGCTGGTAGTCCGGCCCCGGCCATTGACCCGAGAAGAAACGACACCGGTGCCAAGGCCGCGGTGCGATTGGGCGACCATGTTCGCCAGGCACCACTCAGGATGATGCCCAGCAGGCCGCAGCCGAGCACGACAAAGAGGACGTCGGCCCGGAGAAGGAGCGCGACCGCTGCGGCGAGTCCGATAACTAGTGCCGGTGTTGTCCTGATGTTGGTTCGGCCGATGTCGAGCGTTGCCCAAGCGAGAATCGCGACTACCACCGGCTGAACCCCAGCAAAGATGCGCATCACGACGGGCACGGAGCCGAAACGGAAGTAAAGCGCAGACAGGCCAACCATCAGCACGAAACAGGGGAGTAGCAGGCTGACCACGGCCACGACCAGACCGGGCCAACCACAGAGGCGGTAGCCGATGTACTCGACATAGTTTGTGACAAACGGCCCGGGCAGGAGCTGGCCCATCGCCACTGCTACCGACAACTGTTCTTCCGACACCCACTGCCGGCGTTTGACAACGGCATCGCGGATGAGGGCCAGCATACCGACACCACCGCCGAAACCGACTGCGCCAATCCGCAGAAAGACAGCGGCGAGGTCACGTAGCGTTACCGCTCGTTCGGTGGTGGCTGGGGTTTGTGAATCGTTCAGCAAGCAGGACGGAGCTTGGCGGCTAGGAATGTACCTCAGTGAAGTTACTAGGTCGGGTGAGGGGACTGGCAATCGCCATCGGAAGAATATGCCACGGGGAGATGCTGGGGTCAAGAGGGAGCGATGGGTAGTGGCGGTTTGACTCATTCGGCGGCGTCCGCTAGACTACGCCCCAATGCCAAGTTATCCCATACTGAGGGCAGCAAGCTGCCGATGCAGTCGCCAGACCAGGGCTAGGGGTGGCGACTGATGAACCGACTTGGGCGCTGGCTGCGGCGGCAGGCAGCCGAATGGGGACCGGTCATTGTCGCGGTGCTCCTGATTCGGTCGTTTCTCGTCGAGGCGTTCATGGTGCCGACTGGCTCGATGCTGAACACCATCTTTATCGGCGACTTCATGCTGGTGAATAAGTTTGTCTTTGGTGTGAAGCTGCCTTTCTCGGGTCGAACCGTGATTCGGGTGCGCGACCCGCGGCCGGGCGACATCGTCATCTTCCGATTCCCGCTTGACCCGGACGTCCCGCCCAATGCCCGCCGCATCTTTCCGAGCTGGCTGCCGGTGCTGCCGCTTTTCTGGAACACCGAGACCAAGTTCTTTCAGTGGTATGTGCCGCTGACGCTGGTGAAGCGCTGTGTGGCGGTGGCTGGTGACACAGTCGAGTACCGGGACAAGACGCTCTATGTCAATGGCCGGCGACCGGCAGAGCCGTATGTCACCCACTCGGACACGCGGACGTTTCCCGGACTGGTGCCGGTGCCGCCCAACTTTCAGGAGCTCTGGGAGCGGCAGGCCTTTTTCCGCACCCAGTACACGCCGTATGTTCGGGACCAGTTTGGTCCGGTGGTGGTGCCGCCGGGCTGTATCTTTGTGATGGGCGATAATCGGGATGACTCCGAGGACAGCCGGTTCTTCGGCCCGCTTCCAGTCGAATACGTCAAGGGCAAGCCGCTGGTGCTCTACTTCTCGACGAGCGCAGCGACCAACCCGCCCAACATCCCGAAAATCATCCTCTCGCCCTGGGCCATCCGTCTCAATCGAATCGGCCGGCTGGTCAGATAGCGGCAGTGCAGGGCCAGGGGCTGGAACCGGTTGTCGCCGGCTGTGCTGTCCTGGTCGTGCCATTTGGCCCCTATCCAGACCCGGACACCGGCTGTCCGGCAACCAGCCCCAATCCGAAAAAGGCAGCGCGGTTTGTCGAGGCGGTCTGTCGGGAGATTGGCCAGCGGGCCGGCGGTTTTCGCGGGGTCGAGCTTGACACTGTCTGGCTCGGTGGTGGGGCAACCCGGCTGAGCCTCGACAGTCTCTATCGGGTGCTGCAGGTTCTCTACGACAATTTCAGCAGCCGGCTGGCCGCTCAAGCGATTACAGTGGTGCCGGGAACAGTTGATGCCGGTCGGGCCAAGGTGCTGGCCGAGTCTGGTTTTGACCGGGCGGTGCTGTTTGTCACCGACCCTGACCGAGAGCGGGGTGACTTTGAACTGCTCCGGTCGGCCAGCTTCAGGGCGATAGAAGTGGCGCTGCCGTTCAGCCCTGATGGTCGAGAATGGGAGCGTCGGCTTGACGCCATCCTCAGCTTGGGCCCAGACTGTCTGCGCTGCTGGCTGCCAGCCCGGTTTGATGAGCTGACGATGCTGGGGATAGTGCGACGCACTGCCGAGCGGCTGGCTAGCCAGGGCTATGAGCGGATTGGCCTTCACTACTATGCCCGGCCGGGCAAGGCGGCCCAGCGCTATCCGGGTCGGCCGGGCCAGGCGCGGCTTGTGGGCTTTGGCCCGGCAGCACCGACGATTGGCGACCGCGAGGCGTGGTTCAATCGGCCGGAATTTGACGGCTATGTCCGGCAGGCCCTGGCCGGTGAGGCGGTACTGTTGCCGGCGAGCCCCAGGCGGCTGGTCGAGCTATTTCTGCCTTTCGGGCTTGAAGCGAAGCTAATCCAACCGGGCAAAGTGCGGGAACTGGTCCAGCGCGGTCTACTCGAGCGTCAGGACGAGCTGGTGCAGGTGACCGCACAGGGAGCGGTGCGATATCGGGAGGTCGTTAGTGAGCTGGTCAGGTCCTGGCAGGGCAGTAACTAGCCAAGCCTTGGTGCTGGCCCTGCTATTGCTCGGTGGCTGCGAACGGCCGCAGCCGCAGCCCCAGCCCTGGCTCTGGTGGGGTGCAACCCGCCAGAACCTGCTCTACTTTGGCCAGTCAGGCAAGGGGTCAGCAAGAGAGCTGCACTACCGCGAGGCTTGGGAGGCCGAGCACTTCTTATTGGCCGACCACGAGCAGGTGCCGATGGCTAGCGCCGAGGGAATGGCCTTGGGAACTGCTGACCTGGACAGTGACGGTAAACTGGAGATTCTGCTCTTTCCGATTGGGGACCAGCCGAATCTCGTGTTGAACAGTGACGGCTTGCCCAAGTCCAATTTTCGGTCGCCGCTTGACCCTGGGGTCAGAATCGTACCGACAGCAAAGCGCGGTGTCAGGCCTAGGTTTGCCCGACTACCACCCGAGCTGCAGGAGCGGCCAGAGCCGCTGGCGTGGATTCTCTCGATCAATGGCCGGCTGTTTGCCATTACAACTCGCCTCAAGCCGACTGGTGGCCATTACCCCGATTATGGGATTAGGGCTTTTGACCTTGGTGAGCGGAGCAAGGCCTGGGTCTATCGCTTGGCTAGCCGGCCTTTTGTCTGGGCAGTGACCGATTTGACCGGTGATACTATCGAGGAGCTGCTGGTGGGTACCTACAGCGAGGAGCACGGCATCAGGGTGAACAATACCAGCGACACCGATTCCTGCTACTGCCTGGTGCTCACTGACGGAGGCGAGCTTGTCTGGCAGCAGGCATTTGGGGCCTGGACTTTTGCTGGCTGCCGGGTGCTGGCTGCAGACCTTGACGGTGATGGCCGGCGCGAGGTGGTTGCTGCCTGTCACACCTGGGGACAGGACGGCGGTGGGCTGTTTGTACTCGACGGCAGGACTGGCCAAATCCTGGCCCAGAGTGATGATGGGACGGGACGGTCGTTTGAGTCAGTAGGCTGTGCAGACCTTGACGGTGATGGCCAGAACGAGATTGTGGCGGCCTGGTCTGGACCAGTGGCCGGGGTAGCCGTCTATCGCTATGCCGAAGGCCGACTTGACCAGACCGGTGTGCTCCAATCCGACACCGGTGCAACCGGCTCAAAGCAGCTCTGGCGACTACGGCTGCTTGCTGACCTAGACGGAGACCGTCGGGTCGAGATTGTCCTCTCGTCAGTTCGGCAGGTGCTGGTCTGTCCGGACCCGCTCTTCTATCCCTCGCGGTTTGACCAGCCAGAGTTGCTGATTCTCAATCCGGACCTGACGGTTGGGCAACGGATTCAGTTGCCGGCCCGGGCCCAGGACGTAATTGCCGGCGACATCATTGCCGGCGGCAGTATCGAACTACTGGTGCGCTCGGACCGACTGACGCTCTACACGAGCGACTAGAACCCTAGCGGGCGTAGATGAGCAGCGGCCGGGCATAAACCGCGCAGCCAAACACGCCCTTGGCGCCGTTCAAGTTGCCGCCACTCAGAAACAGGTCAAGACCACTGCCCTGCCAGCCGCCGTTGACCGCTGTGACACCGAGTAGGTATTCACCCGGCACATAGTTGCCAAGCGAGTCCCGAAACGCTGTGGCCGGAACGAGGCAGCTTGTGTCGGTCCGCGAGTCGGACCAGCCCTGGGCCGGGCTGAGAGTATCGGTCGGGTTGATGCCGACAAGATAGGTCTGGGCTGAGTCAGCGCGAGTCCAAGCAACGGCCAAGGTCCAGTCATCGAGGACCGTGTCGCCGGTTACCGGCTGGGTGATGGTGAAGTCGCTGGGCAAAAACCCATAGGCGGTAACGGTATTACCATCAGGCATGGTGATGGCCAGGTCGTAGCGCTGTCGGGGCTGTAGTCCCAGTGCCGCCCGGAAATAGACGCCGGGCAGTTTCGGCCCGAGCGTGTCCGAGTTGACCAGGCAGGTCGCACCGGTCACCGGCTCAATCTGGCCGGGAAAAGGGTTGACAAATGCGGTATCGAGCGGGCTAGGCAGGCGCATCCACTCGCGCTGATTGTTGAGCAGGTTCACAATTTCGGCGTTGCCAATCAGCACAGTAGCAGTGTTACTCTCCGGGCTGAGCGTTCTGGCTACCTGGGCCACGACAATCGTCGCCGCAAACTCACTAATGTCGCAGCTGACGAGGCAGGTCAGGCCCAAGGCAGCAGCCAGGAGCAGACAGAGCAGAGTGCGGGTCATTTACCACCTCCGGTAGTAGGACTTACCACCAATCTTGCCCCGAGCGAAGTCGGAGTTAACCACCAAGGACACCACGGCACCAAGGGTATGGGCAAGGAGACGGAGAGGATGAGGAGACAGGGACAGGCAACGGATTCTCATCGGCCTTGGTCGGGCTTGGTGGCAGGGGTGAAGCTGATGTCAATCCGGTTGCCGGTGAGCCCCTTGACCACAAACTCGACCGCCAGTTTTTTGCGGGTTAGGTCGTCCACAATCTCCTGCGGTGATGTTTCGGCAGTGACTTCGAGCAGGGCCAGGCCGCCGGCCAGGTCGCGAATCACCACCGTGCGTACGCCGCGTACCCCAGTGAGCAGCTCTGAACGGAACCGCTGCACTCGGTCAAAATCGGCGTTGGTGCAGTGGATTTCGAGGGCGGCAATCCGGCGCTGCCAGTTGCGAACGATGTCGCCAATCAGCTTCGCCGCAGTTGACTCAGCCACAGCCCGGCGGGCTTCATCCACGCTGAACGGAACTTCGCGGGTGAGCGCTGCCGCACCCAGCACTCCGGCAGTGGCAACATTGATAGCCCGGCAGGCGATGCGGAACCGGTAGAAATCGGCAACCGTGCCCGAATAGGGAACGGTCTTGCGTTCGCTTTCGCGCTGGGCCGTGCCGGCAATCACTACCTCGGCACCGGTGCGCTGACCCAGGGCCTGGGCGGCAGCGTCGTCACCGGCGAGGATCGCCCGGAGCTGGTCGCGCCGGAGGTTGGCCGCAACAGTTGCCGCATCAACTACCGGAAAACCCCGGGCCTGGAAAGCATCAAGAATCATCGTCGCCAGCAGGTCTTCGGACATCAGCCGGTCGGTGACCGTGATATCAGCCGGATTGTCAAGCTCCCTCACCACTACCATCACCCGGGGTCGGCCCTGCTGCTCAATCAACAGACCAAGCGCAGCCAGGTCATCCTGCAACCGGTCGAGCTTCACCCAGGCACGGACTGCAACCCGATAAAGCCCGGCCTCCTGCCACTCGCTCAGCACCTGATACGACGAAACATAACCCTGGGCCTGGGAATAGATGCGGTCGGAGAGGAGTTGGAAGTTCTGTACCCTGGTCTCAGATGTGATATAGGTGCCAACCCCTTGTTCCACTGCCTTGCGCAAGCCGTCACGAATCGCCCGGTCCCGGGCAATGGCAGGGTCGCCGTCAACAGCAGCCGCGCCCTCAGCCAGTACTGCGGTGCCCTCGCTCGGAGCCGGCGTCACCGCGGCAGTTGGCGGAGTGGCTGAAGCCGGTGCTGACGGCGCGACATAGGCCGGGACATAGCAGCCAGCAAGAAAGATGAGGAGAGGAGTGACCACCAGCGAACCGGTGCAGACAGTTCGAGCGAAGTGCAGAATGCGTCTCATGGTCGTGCTAGAGCATCAGCCGGACCAGGAACCGGCCGGCATTGAAGAGAAACCGAGCGCCGTCCTTCAGCCACTTGAGCTTGTCCGCATCAGCGCCGCTCAGAACGATATCCGAACCGAGCCGGCCAGTCACCTGCTTTACCCGCAGGACCAGCGGCTGGCGGGCGAACTCCGGCCGCGCCAGTATTCCCTCGAGCGCACTGACAAACCTGACCGTATAGGCACCGGCCTGACCAGAATGGAGCAGATACTCGCGGGTATCGAGCAGGAGATTGCCACGGTCGTCATAAATCTTCGGAAAGAGCGCCGGTTTGAGGCCAGAATTGCCGGCATCAAAAACCAGGCCGCCATACTGGCGCAGAAACTCCCGCACCTGGGGCGAGATGCTCGCTGTTGCCACATCAGGCTGGGCACTGGGTGATGGCAGCACCGGCGCTACCGCTGCCTCAACTCCGCCAGCACCATAAAGCGGCAGCTCCAGCTCGACCTCGACCGTGCCGGCAGCCGAATCATAAACTGCCGGCCCGACCGGCCGCGCACCCTTGACGATGCCGTCAACATGAGAATAGACGACATCGTACTTGGTCATAAAGTTCTCGACCTTGGTGTCAGAATCAACCCGTACACCCTTGACCATCTCCAGCAGATTGCGCTGGGCGACAACGACGGCGGCCCGTTCGGCCATCAGCCGGGCCTGGGCCCGGTTGGGATTGCCCGGGTCGAGTACACCGGTCCCCCGCGCCCGAACCACCTGTGCGGTCCAATCAATAGCGCCGCCCGGCAGCAGCTCGGTAACCGGCTTCTCAACCCGCGGCAAGAGCAACGGCTCCGGCAAGGAGAAATCGTCCCTATTATCAGTAGTGGGCGGCGGCGTTGACCCCAAGTCAGCCGCAGCCGGCCGCACCGTGCTCGACGAAACACAACCCGTAGCCAAGAGCAGAGCAGCACCGAGCAAGACCAGACCACAACCGAGAACGCCACCCAGTTGGCGACGAGAACCCCGGATCATTGATTACCTGCCTTTCTGCGCAACGGCGCAATCGCAACCTCAAACGCACCCGCAGTTGCCTCATCAGCACCACTGAAGCTCGAACCCTGGCCAATCGCATAATAGAGCACCTCGCCCGTCTCAACCGCGATGAGCTTCAGATAGAGCCGGGCATCGCGCTGGTCCGGGCTGTCAGTAAAGAAATCGTCGTGGGCGAGCTGGGTGATTGTCGTCACTGCCACCGCCTCGGCACCAGCCAGTCGGCCCAGCCGCACCGCTGTTGCCGGGTCAACAACCCCAGAATAGCTGAACGCCTGCTCCCGCAGCAGAGCATCCACTAGCGACCGATCCACCACCGCGATATTGCGCACCTTCATCAGGCTAAGACCGATGTGGTCATAAAGCGACGCCGGCGCCGGATTCGACGCCGTCGAAGTGGGCGGGAGCACTGCCACCCGCCAGGTGCGAGCCAAATCGAAACTCGGCGAAATCGAGTAATTCTCACTCAATTCCTGCAACTGCTGGATAGTTGTCGGCGACACCACACAACTGCCGGCCAAGACCAGCAACAGGACAAGCAACAGACGAAGACCAAGCATGGCGCTCCTTTCGGTAACGGGCCGTGGGCAAGAGTATCGTGCCGGGGCGAGCAAGTGTCAAGTCGCCCGCCCCAGCGCTGATAGATACCCGTCCGGGCCAGTGGCTATTCCCCCACTTGACCTTTGGGGGTCAGTCTCTAGACTGCGGCAGTGCTCGACGACCACCTTGCCGATGCCGGTTCCGAACCGCCGGCGATTGTGACCGAGCGGCTGCGGTTGCGGCCGCTGCGGCCGAGTGATGCTCGGGCGATGTTTGAGTATGCGAGCGACCCGAAACTGACCAAGTATGTCATTTTTGCCACCCACCAGTCGCTGGCCGAATCAGCGGCAGTAATTGGCCGGCTGATTGCCGAGACTGCCAGCGGCCAAGCGATGATGTGGGGCCTGACCGAGCGGCAGAATGACCGGCTGATTGGCACCTGCGGGTTTGGCCATTTTGCTCATCAGCATCGCCGCGCCGAGCTTGGTTATGCGCTCAACCGCCAGTTCTGGAATCAGGGGCTGATGACCGAGGCGGTGCGGGCAGTAATTAGGTTCGGCTTCACGGCGCTAGGGCTCAACCGGATTGAAGCGCGCTGCTTTGTCGAGAATCCGGCATCAGCACGGGTGCTGGAGAAGGCCGGGATGGTCTTTGAGGGCGTACTGCGCGAGCACGTTCAGGCCAAAGGCCGGTTTGTTGACCTGAAGATGTACAGCATCCTCTACCGCGATTGGGTCGCGGCCATTGCCGGCCCGGACTAAGGTTCAGCGTAACTACTAGCCGAGATTCGACTTGCTTGTGTTCGGCGCTACCAGGCTTGACAGCACGTACTCGCCAAGCTACCTTGGCAATGGTCATCGCAGCCAAGGAAAGCAGACAGTTGATATGGAGTCACTGACATAATGAGAAGCAAGAACCGTTATGATGCACTGCTGGTGCTATTCCTCATTGTAGCCGGCTGTGTCACCAAGTATGAATACGTCGTACGTGATCCCGCACCGGGTACAGTGGTGACTGTCATTCCCGAGACGATGAACGATGCAGATGTTCGCGCAGCCGATCACGTGATGACTGTTCTTTTGAGATGCGGCGCCAACGTCGTTGAGAGACCGGTAATGCTGAAGGAACGTAGCGACTACCGCAGTAGCGGGACTGGTGTCGGTGTTGGTGTGACAAGCGGCGGTGGGCTGGCAATCGTTTCCGGCGAGACCGGAAAGAGCGGAGAGGTCAAGACCAGTGTTGATCCGGTTGCTCTCATTGCCGAAACGAGGGCTGACTATGCCTTCATAGTGCGAAGCCGCGGGGATACTCCTACGTTTCGGATCATAAAGAAGGAGACTGGCCAGATTCTTTTCGCGGGCTCATTCCGTGACGAAGTCAACCCAGCGTGCTGCCTGACCTGGTTCACGTTTGCTTCGGAAGAAGAGCTGGCGCGGAAATTGCTCTATCGCATTGGAATTCTCAGGTAAGGAAGCATGTTTTTCTGAAAGGAACGAATCCAACATGAAGAGTATTTACAGAACATTATTGCGTTTTCTCCTTGTCGGAATGGTTCCACTCCTCATACAGTCCTGCGACTTCTCTAGGCCGTACACCGATAACGTTGTCAACGGGACGATTACGGTGCCGCCAGGTACCTACACGCGTTACTCCGTGTATGTGAGCGATGCGATGGAATCCCCGCGACTGCGCGGTAACTTTACAGCCAGCGGTGGTAGTGGAAACGACATCAGGGTCTATGTCATGGATGCAATGAACTTTACTAACTGGTCCAACGGTCATAGCGCGACTTCGCTCTATTCGTCTGGGCAAACCACCACTGGCGCATTCAACGTGGAACTTACCGAAGCCGGCACATACTACGTTATCTACGATAACACATTCTCTGTAATCTCATCGAAACGGGTAACCACACGAGTCGATTTCGACTACCGCATGTAGGCGCAACATGAATCCGTGTATCCGCGGATTGCTGTTACTACTGCTCGCCCTTAACGGTCAGTCTTTATCCGCGAGCCAGAACCCTGGCGCGGTGTTCCTAATAGTTTAGCCAACGGCTCGGTCAACTTCGCTCGGCGGGACCATGTGTGCGATGGCCGATGACAACGATGCTGCTTACTCGAACTCAGCTGGGTTCGCCTTTCAGACAGGTTCCGGCGGCGTACTCACAAAGTCAGTTGTTAGCCCATGGCCGTGGAGATGGCACGGTACGAACGGTTGGTTGCCTCGGCTCTATCCAGGCATGATGCTTGTTTGCGCTTCTGGCGGAACGGATCGGCTTCTGCCGTCTGTCGCAGGTCGTCCCGTCAATGTTGGAGCGGACCTGCTCTACCTCTCAACCGGCGAGACGGACGTTATCAACGAACGAAACGAGTTCCTTGGTCGCTACACGACGTGGGACGGCGCGTTCGGCGTGCACGCGGCGATGAAGTTCTCAAAGCAGCTGGGCATCGGTGCGAGCCTCAAACTCATCTACAGCTACTTGGTGTTTGATTGGGTTTGGACAGAAATGCCGGAACTGGGGCATCTCGTCGGGCGGCACTGGGGCGACCGGCGCTCTCGATCTCGGCGCGATGTATCGGCCCATTGACTTCCTGAGTCCTGGTACGACCCTAGCTAATATCGGCCCCAACATCGGCTCCACCGACAACGGCGAGAGCGATCCGTTGCCGTGGATGTTGCGGCTGGGAGCGGCAGTAACTCCGTACGATGGCCGCCTGCTTCGTGTTCGATTCAGTGCCGAGGCAGATAAGGTCCTTGTCGGCATGTTCCACAATCCCGATCGGTCAAAGACCGTCGGCCGAATGCTGCAGGAAGAGTGGCGTAGCCTTTGACGGAGCGTCGCAGTGGAAGCGAT
Source organism: Caldifarciminota bacterium (assembly GCA_965649295.1). Taxonomy (GTDB): domain Bacteria; phylum Hydrothermota; class Tepidihabitantia; order Tepidihabitantales; family Tepidihabitantaceae; genus CBFGKH01. The sequence continues at coordinate 15,240 of CBFGKH010000006.1, read as the reverse complement.
GCTAGCCAGATGCATTCACGTTCGTCTGGGCTACGTCGAGGACATCGAGGGTCAGCGCGGTGGCATTGTGTTTGAACGTCCCGGATATGAGCAGGTTCACTATGGCCTCGATGAAGTCCTGATACGGAGAAATCTGGGTAAACTCAAGGCAATTGGAATCTGCTGGGGTATCGGGATTGGGTATCGTGACCATGTTAGGCTGGACTTGTCGGATGATCACGCCATCTACGATTTCTCCACGCAGAACTGGAAGGTGTCACTTACTGTCAACAACATCGAAGGTCTCGTTCGAGAGTTGCTGCCGCGCTGAACCTCTCTAGACTGTCCGGTCATTAAGCCCAAGGGATTGCCGATTAGCAAGAAAGCTGTTGTTCGAAACAATAACGTCTGCTGACAACCAGTAGCGTCGGTCACAGTCGTAATTGTCCTAACTAGCGGCTATCTGGTCGGATAATACGAGTTAGCCACCCCTCCCCTCTACTGTCCCGGGAATGGTCTCCCCAGTTGTTTGTTGGCCAGTTTGTGGAGAAGTTTCTGAGAGCGTTTTCTCCGCTACTGGGGAGTTTCTTTCGGAGTAGGTCTGTGTCGCTGCTAGTCAGGAGGTTTGCCGGCGAGCTGCCGACTGAGTCTTCGGCGCTCTGTCAGCCGTTGCTTACAAGGGTCTGGCTCGGGGTGTTGCCGGTCGGGTCTGGGTCAGGCTTAGGTTATGGCTTCTGGTTTGGGCTGGGGCCGCTGTTGCCGGACCGGACTCAATCACCGAGCCTGCCCCGAGCGGAGCTGGAGTAATCACCAAGGATACGAAGCCTGCTCCGAGCAGAGTCGAAGGAAACCTATTGGGCAGGCTGGTGTCAGGTCAGTGCTTTGAGCAGGGCTTGGGCGATGATGGGTATCTCGTCGCGGCGGATGGTGCGAAAGTCGAGCAGGTATTGGTCGTGTTCGATTCGACCAAAGACCGGCGGTCGGTTTGTTCGCATTCGGCGGGCGAGTTCGTCGGCACTCTGGTCTTTGGGCCGGATTGCGACTACTCGGGTTTCGAGGCTTTCGGTTGCGAGTGAGCCGCCGCCGATTTCGGCTTTGGCAGGCTGGATGGCGATTTCGGCTTTGCCGGTAAGGTGCGGTTGGACGCGCCGCAGGAGCTGGCGGGCTTCGCGTTGGATTTGGGGTATCGGTTTGAGGAGGAGCTGGTACAGGGCGTGTTCGCGGACTGCCTTTTCTTCGTCGAGGAAGAGGAGGAGGGTGCGTTCGAGCACGGCGTAGGTGAGTTTGCCACAGCGCAGTGCCCGGGTAAGGGGGTGTTTCTTTAGTCGATCAATGTAGCAGCGGCGGCCGACGATGATGCCGGCTTGGGTTGCGCCGATGAGTTTGTCGCCGGAGAAGGTGACGATGTCGGCGCCGGTGGCGATTGATTCTTGGACCAGAGGTTCTTTGGGTAGGCCGTATTTGGAGAGGTCAATCAGGGCACCGGACCCGAGGTCGTCGGCGACCGGAATGCCCCGCTTGCGGCCGAGTTCGACGAGTTCAGCGAGACTCACTTCTTTGGTGAAGCCGGTGATGCGGTAGTTGGAGGTGTGGACGCGGAGGAGGAGGGCGGTTTCTGGGGTGATGGCGTTTTCGTAGTCGCGGAGGTGGGTGCGGTTAGTGGTGCCGACTTCGACCATCCGGCAGCCGCTCTGGCGCATGACGTCGGGGATGCGGAATGAGCCGCCGATTTCGATGAGCTGGCCGCGGGAGACGATTACTTCGCGGCCGCTGGCAAGGCCGGCGAGGATGAGAAGGGTGGCGGCGCAGTTGTTGTTGACAATCATGGCGGCTTCGGCGCCGGTGAGTTCGCAGAGCAGAGGTTCGATGTGGCGGTAGCGGGAGCCACGGCGACCGGTGGCCAGGTCAATTTCGAGGGTGCAGAAGTGTTCGCTCGCGTCGAGCAGGGCTTCGCGGGCAGCGCGGGAAAGTGGCGAGCGGCCAAGGCCGGTGTGGAGGATGATGCCAAGGCCGTTGATGGCGCGGGTGAGGCTGGGACGTAGTTCGCGGGCCAGTTCCTTTCGGAGTTTCTCGATGTCGAAGCCCTCGGCTTGGCCGGCGGCGAGTCTCTGGCGGAGTTCGTCGAGATGCTGCCGGATGAGGCGGACGGCGAGACGGCGGGGGAGCCGGCCGAGGATGTCGGCGAGGCGCTCGTCGCCGAGCAGCCGGTCAACTGCGGGCAGCTCGCGCAATTTGGCAGAGTCTTTCTGGCTCATCTTGCTTTCCTCCTTTGGTTAGCTGACGAGTAGTTCGCGGAGGAATGTTGCCCGGCGTTCGTCGCGGCCATTGCTGTCGAGGGTCTGGCCAAGGTGTTGCTGGAGGTTGGCGGGCCGGACGAGAACGAGGAGCCGGGTGACGAGGCCGAGGTCGAGTTCGTTGATGATGCCGAGGCAGATGCCGAGCCGCACCGTGGCAAGGAGGTTGATGGCTTCGTCGGAGGTGAGGAGGCGGGCGCTGCGGAGCAGACCGAGGGAGCGAAAGACCTTGTCTTCGGTTTCGAGGCGGAGGTTGCGCATGAGCCAGGCACGGGCTTTGCGTTCGTAGTCAATGAGCTGGCGGGCAGCGGTGGCGACGATTTCGACTATTTCGGGTTCGGTCTGGCCGAGGGTGCGGGCGTTGGAGATTTGGAAGAAGTTGCCGCGGGTGTCGGTGCCTTCGCCGTAGATGCCGCGGACGTTGAGGCCGATGGCGATGGCGCCGCGCAGGACTTTCTCGATTTCGCGGGTGAGGACGAGGGCCGGCAGGTGGATGAGGACCGAGGCACGCAGGCCGGTGCCGAGGTTGGTGGGGCAGGCGGTGAGGTAGCCGAACTCGGGGGAGCTGGCGATATGGAGGCGGGCTTCGAGCTGGCGGTCGAAGTCGGTGGCCTGGTCAAGGCAGGGAGTGAGGGCAAGGCCGGACCCCAAAACCTGCAAGCGGAGGTGGTCTTCTTCGTTGACCATCAGGCTTTTGGTCTCGTCGCTTGTGAGGTAGAGGCCGCGGCGGGCGTGCGAGCGGGCAAAGTCGGGGGAGACGAGGTGGCGTTCGAGGAGGTATTGGCCTTGTTCGGGGGTGAGGAGTTCGGGTTCGTAGAAGCGGCCGTGTTCGAGCAGGCCGGCGTCGGCGAGGGCGAGTTCGGTAGCGCGGATGACGAGGTCTTGGTCAGCGGTGCTGGCCCGGGTGAGGAAGGGTACATTGGCGAGGTTGCGGGCGAGGCGGACCCGGCTGGCGACGACGACGTCTGATTCCGGGCCGTCGCTACCGAGCCAGGCGCCGACGTTAGGTATTGGTCGGTTCATTGCCGCACCGGGCGAGCCGGTCGCGGATGCCGGCGGCTCGCTCGTAGTCCTCTTGTTCGATTGCGGCCGCTAGCTCGCGGCGCAGCCGTTCGATCTGGGCCTGGTCTTGAGCCGGCTTGGGGCCAGGGCTGGGGGTGCGGCCGATGTGTTGGACAGCGCCGTGAATCCGGCGGACGAGCGGTTTCAGCCGGTCGCCAAAGGTGGTGTAGCATTGGGCGCAGCCGGCCCGGCCCTTGCGTTTGAAGTCGGCGTAGCTCTGCTGGCAGCCCGGGCAGACGAGTTCGGCGTCGGTCGGGGCAATCTCTTCGCCGAGCTTGGCGATGACTTTTTCGGGGCTGGTCGGTTCGGCGTTGGCTGGTAGCAGGCCGTGCTGGCGGGCGCAGTCGGTGCAGACGAGGATTGTCGCCGTTTTGCCATCAGTGCCGATGCGGCTGACCTCGATGAGCGACTCGGCCCGGCCGCAGAGGCTACACTCTTTCTTCGTAGAGCCTGCCATCGTGGAGGCGGAGCCGGCGCCCGGCCCGGTCGGCGACTGCCTGGTTGTGGGTGACGACGAGGATGGTCAGTTTCTGTTCGTTGCTCAGGCGGACAAAGAGGTCGGTGAGGGCGGCCGCAGAGTAAGCGTCGAGGTTGCCGGTCGGTTCGTCGGCGAGAATGAGTGCTGGCGAGTTGACCAGCGCCCGAGCAACGGCGGCTCGGGCCCGCTCGCCACCGGAGAGTTCGGCCGGCCGATGGCCAAGGCGAGTCGTGAAGTCAACGGTGCTGAGAGCGGCGCGGGCCCGTTCTAGGGCCTGTCGGCGCTCGACGCCGCCGATAAAGAGCGGCATGGCGACGTTTTCGAGGACGGTGAACTCGGCGAGCAGGTGGTGAAACTGAAACACAAATCCGATCTTGCGGTTACGAATTGTGTGCCGCTGGTTTTCAGCATAGCTGAAGATGTCAAGGGAATCAAGTAGCACCCGGCCGCGGTTGGGCCGGTCGAGGCCGCCGAGGATGTGGAGCAGGGTGGATTTGCCGGTGCCGGACGGGCCGAGGATGGCGACCAGCTCGCCGCGGCTGACGTTGAGATCAATTCCGCGTAATACGACGAGCCGCTCCGGGCCAACGACAAACTCGCGCCAGATGTCCTGGGCAGCGAGCACCACGTCCGGTTCACTCATGGCGAATCGCCTCCAGCGGTACGAGCTGGGCAGCCCGCCGGGCCGGATAGATGGTGGCGGCAAAGGTGATGATGATGGCAGCGCCGCTGACGAGCAGGAAATCGAGGGGCTGAATCTGGACCGGCAGGTTCTTGATGAAATAGACATCGCCGGGCAGGGAGACAAATCGGTATTTGTTCAGTAGCCACGAGACGAGCAGGCCAAAGCCGGCGCCGGTGACGGTGCCGATGAGGCCAATCAGGCCGCCGGCAGCGATGAAGATGCGGGTGATGGTGCCGGGGCCGGCGCCGATTGCCTTGAGGATGCCAATCTCGCTGGTCTTGCGCATTACCATCATCATCAACATGCCGATGATGTTGAAGGCGGCGACGAGGACGATGAGGACGAGGACGATGAAGGTGACGACCTTTTCGAGTCGGAGCGCGGTGAAGAGGTTGCGGTTCTGGGCAATCCAGTCAACGGCCCGGTAGGGATGGCCGAGCGTGTTGGTGATGCGCCGGGCCACGGCGGTGGAGGCATAGACGTCGCGCACTCGCACCTCAAAGCCGGTAATCTGGCCGGGCATGCCGAGAAACCGTTGAATCTCGTCAAGGCTGAGATAGACAAACGAGGCGTTGTACTCATACATGCCGGCGTCGAAGATGCCGTTGACCCGGAAGTAGCGGGTGCGGGGTAGAAAGCCAAAAGGGGTACTGGTGCCGCCGAACGGTGAGGCAAGGTTGATGCGGTCGCCGACGGCCACGCCGAGCATCCGGGCCAGTTCGATGCCGAGGACGACGCCGGCCGAGTCGAAGCCGAAACGGCCATCGCGGATGGTGCCGGCAATCTCGGTCACTTCGTTCTCCTGATTTGGGTCAATGCCGCGAATGACGACGCCTTCGACGCCGTTTTCGGTGCGCACGAGCGTCTTGGCAAGAATAAACGGGGCGACGGTGACAACGCCGGGAACCCGGGCAATCCGGGCTTGGAGGCTGTCGTCACGGCCGGCATAGGGAAAGGCGGCATAGCTGTACTGGGTGACGACGATGTGGGGGGTGGCGCCGAGGATGCGGTCGCGCAGCTCCTTGTGAAAACCGTTTTCGACGGAGAGGACAATCAGGATTGCCGCGACGCCGACAAAGACGCCGCCGATAGCGATGGCGGTGATACCGGAAAAGAACCGTCGGCCCCGGCCGCGCAGGTAGCGCCGGGCCATGAAGAGTTCAAACCACACTGCCGAGTCCTGTGCCTAGGCGACGGTCAGCGGACCGTTGGCCTGGGCAAAATGACATCGGGCTGGGCTGGCTCACCGCTCTTGCGCCGGTCGCAACTGGGGAAAGAGGATTACGTCGCGGATGGTCGAGCTGTTGGTGAAGAGCATTGTCAGCCGGTCTATGCCGATGCCCAGGCCGCCGGTCGGCGGCATGCCATACTCGAGTGCGGTGCAGTAGTCCTCGTCAACTGTGGCGTATTCCTCGTTGGCGGCCACTCCGGCCTCGAACCGGCGCCGCTGCTCAACCGGGTCGTTCAGTTCGGAGAAGGCATTGCCCAGTTCCATGCCGCAGACAACCGGCTCGAACCGCTCGACCAGCTCGGGATTGTCCCGATGCTCTTTGGCGAGCGGGGTTGTAACTTTCGGATGGTCAAGGACAAAGGTCGGCTCGACGATGTGGTCCTGAACCAGTTCGGAGAAGAGCTTGTCGAGCAGCTTGGCGTGGGAGGTTTGTTCGCTTACCGCGATGCCGTGATAGGCGGCAACCTTGCGCAGCAGCGGCAAGGAGAGGCGGAGCGGATCGGCCTCAATCCGCCGTGCCAGCTCGTCAACAAAGCGCAGCCGCTGCCAGGGCCGGCCAAAGTCAATTGTGCGACCGCCGTATTCGATGGTGGTCCGGCCGTAGAGTTCGATGGCCAGAAACCGGAACAGTTCCTCGACCAAGGCCATCATATCGTTGTAGTCGGCATAGGCCCAGTAGAGTTCAAGCTGGGTGAATTCAGGATTGTGGGTGCGGTCCAGCCCCTCGTTGCGAAAGTCCTTGCCAATCTCGTACACCCGCTCAAACCCGCCAACAATCAGCCGTTTCAGGTAGAGTTCGTCGGAGATGCGGAGAAACATCGGCTGGTCGAGAACATTGTAGTGGGTGACAAACGGCGCGGCGGCTGCTCCGCCGTAGATGGGCTGCAGGATTGGCGTCTCGACCTCGATGAAGCCGCGACTGTCGAGGAACTGGCGCAGTAGTCGGATAAGCTGGGTGCGGCGGACGAGGACGGCCCGCGATTCGGGGTTGACAATCAGGTCAACATAGCGCTGTCGGTAACGGGTCTCGATGTCACGCAGACCGTGAAACTTCTCGGGCAGAGGGTGGAGGGACTTGGTGAGTAACACCAGTTCCCGGACATTGACCGTTATCTCGCCGGTGCGAGTTCGGAACAGCTCGCCGCGGGCGCCGACAAAGTCGCCGATGTCGAGCAGGTCGAGGCGGTCAAAGGCATCCTCGCCGAGCGTGTCACGGCGGAGATAGAGCTGAAGCCGGCCGCTCTCATCCTGAATGTGGCCGAACTGGGTCTTGCCGTGCTCGCGTCGGGACATGAGCCGGCCAGCAACCCGGACCTCGGTGCCGGCCGCAGTCAGCGCGTCAAAGTCGCTCGTGGCCTGGTGGGCCGTGTGGGTGCGGTCCCAGCGGTAGGCATAAGGGATGACGCCGAGCTCGCGCAATCGGCCGAGCTTACGCAACCGCACCTCGCGGTCATGGCCGCTTTGGGGGCTTGACGGTGTTGGAGCAGGCTCGGCAGTCACAGCCGTTACTATATCGGCCAGCACTCGTAAGTCAAATCGGCTTGGACTGCCTTTACAGGCTGCGACCGGTCGTCTAGACTAGCCTAGTTGTCACGGATTCTCGCTATTGATTACGGCACGCGCCGCACCGGTCTTGCGATTTCTGATCCGACCCGGACGATTGCCCAGGCCCTAGGCACGGTCAGCCATCGCTGTGAGGCTGAGTTGATTGGCGCCATCAGTCGGATTATCGCCGAGTGGCAGGTCAGTGAACTGGTTGTCGGCCTGCCGCTTGGCAGCAGGGGCCAGCCCAGCCAGCGTTCGCAGGCAGTGCAGGGCTTCTGCCGGCGGCTGGCAGCGGCGACTAGGCTGCCGGTCCATACCATCAACGAACGGTTTTCGACGGTCCGGGCCAGTCAGGTGCTGGCAACGGTCTATGGCGGTACCAGTCGCAAGCCGCGGCGGCAGCAGGCAGTTGACAGGGTCGCGGCAACAATCATCCTCGAGGATTATCTCGCCACACTCGGCTAGATGGGCTGGCGGTCGGCAATTGTCCTCATAATAATACTGCTTGGCTGCTCGCGACCGAGCAGGCCGCCGGTGACGGTGACAGTGGTTGTCCGACCCGGCGAGCGACTCACCGCTTTGGCCGATACGCTTGCCCAGCGCGGGGTAATCCGGAGTCGGCTGCGGTTTGGGCTGCTGGCTTGGCGTAATGGCTATCAGCGCCGGATTGTCCCAGGCCGGTACCGGTTGCGCACCGACTCAGATGAGCGGCAGGTCCTGCGGGTGCTCGCCCGCGAGGAGCCGGCCCGGCTGTTTGTGACAATTCCGGAAGGCCTGACCAGCCAGCAGACTGCTGCCCGACTGGCTGCGGCCGGCCTTGTTGACTCGGCCGGGTTTCTGGCCGCGGCTGCCGACAGTGGCCTGCTTCGTCGGTTCGGCATCACCGCACCGAACGCCGAGGGCTATCTTTTCCCGGAGACCTACGAGTTCTCGACCGCGATGACGCCGACTGAGGTCGTTGCCGTGTTCCTGCGCCAGTTTCGCGAGGTCATGGACTCGCTGGTGGCTGTCGATTCTTTGCCTAAGGCACGCAGTTCGGAAGCAGCAGTGGTGACGCTCGCTTCGATTGTCGAGCGCGAGGCCCGGTTGCCGCAAGAGATGGCCTTGATTGCCGGTGTCTTTGTCAACCGGCTCCGGCGCGGTATGCCGCTACAGTCCTGTGCGACTGTCGAGTATGCGCTGGGCCAGCATCGGTCGCGGCTGAGTGATGCTGACCTAGCGGTGGAATCGCCCTACAATACCTACCGACATCTCGGCCTGCCGCCCGGCCCAATCTGCTCACCCGGCCGCCAGGCCCTGGCTGCGGCACTCAGGCCAGCACGTCACGACTATCTCTACTTCGTTAGCCGTGGCGATGGCTCCCATATCTTCTCGACAACCTTTGCCGAGCATGCAGCGGCAATGCGCCGGCTCGGGTTCTAGCGAGGCTGGGCCACGACGACAACAAAGCTCGCGCCGGGAATGAACCCTTCCTGGGGTTCTTCTTGAACCGGCGGTTCGTCCGGCCCGGCCAGCAGCGTTGAAACAATCCGGGTAACTCTGAACCCGGCCTCCTCAGTCTGCTGCCTTACTTGGTCTAGGTTGTCAAAGTGGGCGTGGCAGAACAGGGGATGCCCGGCCTTGGCCTTGGCCAGGTAGAGCTTTGCCCATTTGCCGTCCCGGTCAAGATAGGCGTTCACCAGCCGGCCATCGGGTCGCAGCACCCGCCGGCACTCGGCGAGCACCAAGGCGGGGTTGGGCAGAAACTCCCAAGTGGTCAGCAGGAAGGCCGTGCCCAAGCTGGCTTCAGCCAGAGGCAGGGATTCGCCCCGGCCGCAGATTGTCCTGATGCCGCGGTGCTGGGCTAGCTCCAACAGTTCGGCCGAAGGGTCAATGCCGAGCGGAATACCTAGGGCCTGCGCAAAGCGGCCACTGCCGACACCAATCTCCAGCCATGGCGGTGGGCATTCGGGCAGGACCAGTTTCAGCGCGGCCAGCTCGCTGGCAAAAGCCACCCGGCCCTTGCCGTCGTACCAGGCATCGTAGCGCTCGGCCAGCGCATCGAATGGACTCGGCTCGGCCACGGGCTAGAGGGTGATTAGTTCGTAGCCGGCCTCAAGATAGCGGGCCATGCTTGGATGGCCGGCCAGCTCGCCCTCGAGGCGCAATCCCTGTTCAATTACTGCCGGCACGACACTGTTCTTGGTCGCGCAGGCCTTGCAGACGCAGTCAATCAAATTATAGGAGAGGAACCGTCGGTAGAGATCGGCAAACGGCTTTGTCTCGTTGCGAAGCAGCGAGATGAGCTTGGTTGCGTCGCCTTCGATTATCACCTTGACGTCGTGGCCGCGCTCGCGGAGCTCGATGGCGTTGAGCATCAGGTGGGCAAAGCAGCCAGGCTCGCCCGAGAAAGCAAAGAGGGCAATCTTCTGCTGTGTCATCGTCGCCTCCTAGCTTAAGATAGAACCAAAGGGAAGTGCATGAAGCCCACAAGCAAGGGACAGACCTACTCTTTACCCGTTTCAGCCGCGAGTAGTTGTCCGACAATCTTCCGGATTGCCTGGGTCGCGGCCGATTCCGAGTGCGCAAAAACAAACGGCTGGCCAGTGTCGCCGCTAGTGACGATGGCTGGTTCGAGCGGCACGCTGCCAAGAAACGGAACCATCATCTCGCGGGCCATCAACATGCCGCCGCCGGTTGGGTAGAGCGCAATCTCCTTGCCGCAGTGGGGGCAGACGAGGGTGCTCATGTTTTCGACCACGCCCAGCACCCGCAACTTCAGTAGCTGGGCAAAGTTGACAGCCTTGCGGGTGTCGAGGAGAGCGACGGCCTGCGGGGTGGTGACGATGACCGCGGCGGTGGCGGGAATAATCTGGGCAACAGTGAGCGGCTCGTCGCCGGTGCCGGGCGGCGAATCAATCACCAGCCAGTCGAGCTCGCCCCAGTCGGCGTCACTTATGAACTGCATTATCGCCCGCATCTTCATCGGCCCGCGCCAGACTACCGGCGCGTCCGCTGCTCCCAGCAGTAGTGCCATTGAGAGGACCTTGATGCCGCCCGGCGCGGTCACCGGTTTCATCCGGCCAGTCTTATCGAGTTCGAGGGTGGCATTCTCAACGCCGAGCATTTTGGCCACATTGGGGCCGTGGATGTCAACGTCGAGTACGCCGACGCGGCGGCCTTCGAGTGCCAGGCCAGCGGCGATATTGACCGCGATGGTGGTCTTGCCGACACCGCCCTTGCCGCTGAATACGAGCAGCCGGTTTTTGATGCCGGCCAGGGCAGCGTTGATTTTCTCCTGCTCTTTCGGTTCGAGGATATTACCAGCCATGGCAGTATCCGTGGCGATTGCCGTGGCCGCAGCGGGCAGCCTCAACCCGGGGCAGTTGTCCTTGTTTGAACTGGGCCACTGCGTCGCGTACGCTCAGCCCTGGCGCGGCATAGACGGCTAGACCGGCTGCCGTTAGGGCAGCAAACGCGCCCGGGCCACAGTGGTCAATAATCACTGCCTTGGCACCGCTTGCGGCCATCGCCATTGCTAGCGCCGTTCCTCTGCAGTTGCCGGCCGGGGTCTGGTTCGGCCCGGGCTGGCAGGCATCGGTCTCGGTGTCAATGAACAGCCAGCCGCGGCAATGTCCAAACTCGGCATCAACGCGACTGTCAATTGTGTCGCCATCAGCGCAGACTACAATCTTCATTCCGACTCCTTTGTTCTCCGTTGTCGGCCGCAACGGTGGCGGCCAACGATTCTTACCGAGGCATGAGATACAAACTCGATAGCCCGCCCCTCGACCAGCGCCTGGGCCAGCTTGTGCCGGGCCGCATCAAGAATCCGGCCGAGCGTCTGTCTTGAGACGCCCATCTGGGCCGCGGCCGCAGCTTGATCCAGTCCCTCGCCGTCCACGAGCCGCAACGCCTCTAGCTCGTCCAAGGCGACGTGAACGGTCGCCAGCCGACAGAGCGGCACGCCCTGCGGCTTGTAGAACTGGGCACCCGGCTGAACCGCCACCCGCCGGCAGCAGCGCGGCCTAGGCATCGGTCCCTGCCAATAGCCTCTCGACCGCGGCCAGTTCAGCCTGCAGGGCGGCCCGATACTCTTCGAGCTGCTGGCGGGCAGGCTGGGCAGTTGCCCGGTTGCCAAGAAAGAGCCGCAGCCGGCGACCAAGTCCGCCGGGCAGCGAGCGCAATCCGCCCAGCTCGCAGAGTTTCGTGGGCGGCCGCAGTCCGAGCGGCCCCTTACCGTCACGATTGGGCATCAGCGCCTCGCTTGTTACTACTAGTTATGGGCATATGCTCATTATAAGCCGGCCGGGCCGGCTGTCAATGGCCGCTAGCTAGCTCGCTGGCGCTGGGGGTGGGCTCGCGGATGACCCGAATCGTGCCGGCCGCGGTCAGCAGTTCGGCGGGACGGCCGAGGCTCATGAATTCGAGCAGGCTCATCGTGTAGCCATAGGCACCGGCGTTGCCGACGCCGACAATATCGCCGGGCTGGGGCCGGGGCAGGTGGACAGCGCTGGCGATGCAGTCGAGCGGGGTGCAGATTGGGCCGCAGATGTCAACGGTCGCGGTCGGCGGCGCGGTGAGCCGATTGAGGAGTCGCACCGGGTGGCTGATGCGCATGAAGACCGGTCGGGAAAAGGCGTTCATGCCGCCGTCGCAGATGGCGAGTATCCGACCGCGAGATTCCTTCACTCGAACAATCCGCGCAAGGAAAAGCCCGGCCTCGGCGACAAGATAGCGGCCGGACTCGAAGAGCAGTCGGCAGCGGCCGAGCTCGGCTCTGACCCGGGCGGCAGCAGCGGCGACCGGGCCGAGAACAAGCTCTGGCTGCTCGTCATTCATCGGCACGCCAAAGCCGCCACCGAAGTCAATGCAGTCAAGCTCAAACCGCAGCGCGGTGGCAAGCCGCTGGGCGAGGGCGGCGACGTAGTCAATGTGCTGGCCAAGCCACCGGCTGTCGAGCACGCTCGAAGCCGAATAGACCTGAATACCACTGATGCGCGCCCGTCGTAACGGCACCGACCGCACTTGTTCAACCACCAGTTCTTCATCGAAACCGAACTTCGATGGCCCGCCGACCATCACTTCCTTGGCCTGGGGTGCTGGCTCGTGGGTGTTGATCCGCAGTAGCACGCGGACGTCGCGGCCCTGCTCGACAGCGACGCTCTCAACCTCGGCCAGTTCCGGTGCCGAGTCAACGACAATGGCAAAGATGCCACGGTTCACTGCCAGGCTGATATCGGCTCGCGATTTGACCGGGCCGACATAGACGATGTTTTCGGGGGCAACCCCGGCGGCCAGTGCGGCTAGTAGTTCACCGCGCGAGCTAATCTCAGCCCCGGCTCCGGCAGTGCCCAGCAGTCGAATAATCTCGATGTTGGGATTGGCCTTGGCTGAGTAGAGGATAGCGAAGCCCGGAAAGGCGGCCTGGAGCTGCTCGAGCTTTGCGAGCATCAGCCCGGCCGAGTAGAGATAGCACGGCGTGCCCCGAACTGCCAATAGCTCGGCAAGCTCGACACCATCGCTTGTGAACCGGCCAGCTTGGAAGAAGTGCTGCTCAAAGAGCATGGTGCCGGCCCCTAACCTGACCGCCGATAGACCTCAATTGTGCTCACTCCTTGGAAGATGTAGAACGGGAACGGCTCGGCGACAACGGTGTCAATCCCAATCGTCTGGCAGTATTCCTCGCCAAAGTTCGCGCCGGTCTCGGCAAAGACCAACAGCTTGGTGCCGCTAGCCTGGGCGGCCTCAACAATCAGTCCGAGTGAATCGGTGGCAATGGTCATGCCAGTAACAATCGCCAGGTCAGCTTCGGCCACCAGTTGGTGGGTGCGAAAGCCGTCTTCGACGACCACGCCGTGTACCTCGCGGCCAATCATCTCTGGTTCGAGGTCTGAAGCTCGCACCTCGCAGCCACGCTGCTGCAGGTCGCGGATAAGGTTGCCAACCACTCCGACATTGAGTACCCGGGGCCGGCGACGGCAGCGGTTGTCCAGCAGGCGCAGTGCCTCCTCGGTGATTATCCGCGTCCGCTCGGTAGTTTTGGCAATTGGGTTGCCACGCAGCTCGTGGACAGCGGCCGGCTGGCGCGGAATCGAGGCATAGATCGAATCGAGTGCGGCAATGGCGATGCAGGTCTGGTCCTGAATAAGCTGGCGGGCATCACTGCCAACCAGGTCTCGGCCCCGTTCATCGTCACCGGTGCAGTAACAGCACCCCTGACCCTGAGTCATTGCCAGCCAGAAGGTGTACTGAAACGTGCGCTCAGCCGGATTGGGTCGGAATGCCAGCTCGACCTTCCAGATACCGCGCACCAGAAAGGCCGCATCCGGCCCGTTCTGGGTGAGTGCAAGCGCGCGCTCGCGCAGAATCGCAAAGATGTCTTTCATCGGCTGGCCATCTGTCCGGCACGGCGCAACCCGAGCCCGTCCAGCCAGGCCTCAAGCACAGCGGCAAGCTGCTGCTCAAACCGGAGGTAGTTGTGCGGCGCTCCGTTCACCACGTGGCCGGTGAAGGTGGCTGCCTGCACCATCGCCTGCCGCATTCGGTCAAGGTAGTCGGCCGGTTCGAGCACGAACGCTTCCTCAACCGTGCCGACAACCGCTAATGTTGGTACCCGGATGGCGGCCAGTTCCGGGAACTCGCTCCGGTCGGTTCGGCTCAGGTTGAACATCGCCGGCATGGCGTCTGGCCCAAATGAGTCGAGAAAGGTGCCGGCTGATACCGGGTAGGGAAAGGCCCCGGCCGGTAGCAGCTCGCGTTCCCGGCCAGCGCGAACCAGTGCGGTTGCCCGGCGCAGCACTGCCGAAAAGCGGTCGCCCAGCAGTTTTCTGCCCCAGGCCAGGTCATCAGACGGCGATAGCAGCACCAAGCCGGCTATCCGCCGGTCTTGGGTCGTGGCCAGGTAGTGCGCCGCCTTCACCGCGCCGTGGCTGTGGCCCTGGAGAATGAATCGCCCGTAACCGCGCTTGGCTAGAAAAGCAAGCCCGGCCCGAATGTCCGGAATAGAGTCGGCCAGCCGCTCATACACGCCACCAAGCTGCACGTAGTCTGCCCAGACCCCAGTCTCTCCTCCTCGCTGCTGCTTGCTACTCTCTTGTTGCTCAGCCTTGGCTTCGCCTCTTGGCCGGAGAATGTCGGCAATGTAGTCGTGGCCGCGGTTGTTCATTGCCAAGAAACCAAGGCCACGGCCAGAGTAGCTGGCAGCGGCGGCGTAGATAAACCGGTTCTCATAGAAGTTGCCCTGCCAGCCGTGGACGTGCAGCACTCCGATTCTCTTTGCCCGCCTTGCCCTTGGCCGCTTGGCGCTTGGCTTTTGACCTGGACAGAAGAAGCCGTGCAGCTCCAGCCCGTCCGCGGTCAGAATGCGACAGAGCTCACCGGCAATGCTCTTGGGCAACATCGGTGCATACTACTCAGCAGCCGACCACAATGCAATGCCGAGCAGAACTAGCAACGCGACCGCACCCAGCCTCACTACACCGGGTTGTGCTCTTGGCCTGGCCTGGTCAGCCGGCCTGAGAACCAATCTGGCTCCTCCCTGGCCCGAGGCCCAGGCAAGAGGCCTGGCCCAAGGCTTGCTCAGAGCGGGGCCTGAAGCAGAACTAGTAAGAGCGAGGGAAGGATTCGGCTAGAGCTTCGCCTAAGCCCGGTGGACAGGGCTCGCCAAAACTCCGCAAGAGAGGCGAAAGCAGGCTTGCTGCCAATCTCCGCCAGAAGCTCAGAAGCAGAGGTTCTCAGAACAAAAGTGGGAGAGACGTCGGCAGGCTTGCGTTGAGGCTGGTCGGCAAGGAGGTTGGGAAACCATCCCCGGGACAGTGGGGTGTGGGTAGGGCCAAAGTTACCTATCAGTTTGTAGGGGCAAGATTTGCGACCTGTGCGGGCTTGCGGCTGGAGTATATCTCGTCAAGCTGGATGCTAGTGGGTTCACTTCGAGCCAGAAGCTCGTGGTCGAGCGCTAGGCTAACGCAGCCCTAGGGCTGCCCAA
>CBFGKH010000005.1:0-187936 GCA_965649295.1 Caldifarciminota bacterium | reverse complement strand
GGGTTCAGGCACAAACGAGTTCTACCGCTACGACGTGCTCCGCGACACCTTCTTCTCGCTTGCTGCGGCGCCGTACGTCAACAAGCCGAAGTACGACAAAGGTAGCTGGATTGCCTACGACGGCAGCCAGTTTATCTACCTCATGCAGAACAAGTACAACGCCTTGTTCAAGTATGATGTCGTGAATGAGGCCTGGGTGACGACGCCGACGCTTGACCCGATGCCGCTTGTCGGCCGGTCGGGCAAGTCGAAGAAGGTCGGCGATGGTTCCTGCGCAGCCTTCAACACGAACGACGGTTACCTGTTCGCGATGAAGGGCAACAACACGCAGGAGGCGTGGAAGTACCTGCCTGGGACGAGCGACACCTGGGTCGAGCTCGATACAATCCCGCAGGCGTATGAGGGCGGCAAGAAGAAGAAGGTGAAGGCCGGAGCCGGTGTGGTTTACTATCCGGCGACCCGCGTCTTCTTCGTCCAGAAGGGTAACAAGTCGAACCAGTTCTGGAAGTATGTGCCTGGCACCCTTGTCTATGCCTCTCGTCCGCAGCGTGAGGGCATCGCGGTCAGTGGTGTGACTGGAGTCAGCCACAGTCTAGCGATAGCACCGAATCCGCTGGCTGGCGGTCAGGCAGTGGTGCGCTACACCTTGCCGCGGGCTGGGCTGGTGAGCCTGAGCGTCTGCGATGTCACTGGCCGAGTGGTGATGGAGCGGACGTTTGCGGCTGGCCGGACCGGCGTGCAGAGCCTCGACCTGCGTGGGCTCTCGGCTGGAGTGTATCTCGTCAAGCTCAATGCTGACGGGTTCACTTCGAGCCAGAAGCTCGTAGTCGAGCGCTAGGCTAAAGCAGCCCTCGGGCTGCACAAACAGTGCGGCGGCGGGCACCTGCCCGCCGCCGCAGCTTTATCGGCTGCTGTCAGGCTAATGATTCCGACGCCGTTTGAGGAAGGCCGCGTCTTTGTCGGTCATCGTTAGCAGTGTGATGTTGGCATTAGTAATTGTGGTTCCGGGGTTGAGCATAAACATGTCATCCCAGTTGCCATTGCCGTTCACATCCCACCAGCCGATGCCGTCACCGGCGTCGAGTTGGCCATTGTTGTTGACGTCGTCCCAAGCTTCAACATAGGTTTCGAAGGCCGCGGCCTGAGTGAACTGAAACTGGTACTGGCCAGTGGCCGGGTTCACTGGGGTCGTTGTTATCGGGATGATTGCGCTTGTGTGTGAGGTGTCGAGCATTGCGATACAGCGGTTAGATAGCGTATGCCCGGGCCAAGTAACTGTGCCGCTGATTGTCGTCTGGCCACCACCTCCTTGCTGGGTGAGAGTAGCGTTGACATAAGTTGTCTCGCCAGCCCTGATGGTGACATCCTGCTGCCAGTCCTGATAGCCGGTGAGCGTCAGTCGGATTGTGTAGGTATTGGGCGGACCAGAAAGAACCGCTGGCGTTTGAGCGTTGGTATTTGTACCATTCACCCAAATCGTCGCGCCAGAAGGGGTGGAGCGTATTGACATGTAGCCGTCACCACCGCCGCCACCGCCACCACCGGTGGACTGAATGAACTTAGAAAGAAAGGCGTGCCAGTTGGTCGAGCGGAATGCGAGCTTGACGTAATTGGCTGAATCGAAGAGGTCGGCACGGAACGGGAAGTGAATGCAGAGTCCGCCGCGAGTCAGGCTGGGGATGTTGGTCATGGTCATCGGTACAGCGTCATTGATCCCGTCCACAACTGCCTGGGCCGCGTTCTTGATGAGGTTTATGTTCTGCAGGTTCGGCATCTGCAGAACCTTCTTACAGAACTCACGCAGGTCAACAAAAGCCGGGTCGTCGTACTGGGTGTAGTGGGTCTCGTTGAATGCCCGCAGCACCTCGCCCCAGTTATTGCCGGTCTCGCCGATGAGCTTGTTGCCAAGGTCAGCAATCTTGGCGGCGAGCGAGTTCATCTTGGACAGATCGGTGACAGCCATGTGCGAGTCTTTCTGCTTCTCGTTGGCGGTGGTATAGACGGCGTCAACAATCTTCTTTGATATCTCCAGACCGTCCATACCGGGATTGGCTACTAGTTGAGCCAGCCACTTCTCTGAGCCGAGAACTGACTGCATTGGCATTGTGAACTGACAGGCCACCATGTAGTCAGCGTTATCCTTCAACTCATAGGCGACTTCAACCATTGACATCAGACAGGCGTGGAAGACGATAACATCGAAGTGGAAGGTATCGAGCGCCCAGCGCATATCAGGCATCGACATCATTCCGCCGGCACCGTTCTGTTCGTCCTCGCAAGCGCCGCGCCAGCCACCGCCGTGGTCATCAATGATGAGCATGTAGCGTTCGGCAGGGTAGAGCTCCATGCCTCGGCGGATGAAGTTGAGCAAGGTCTGCTTGTCCGACATGTCCTTGCCGCCGAGGTTCTCAATTACGGTTGAACGCAGGGAGTCAGGCAGTTCATTGTCGTATCTCTCGATGTGGTAATACTTGCAGTTGCCACCGGTCTTGAGTGAACCGACCATCGCCATTATCTGGACGTCCTTGGTCGAACCGATTTTCTCCATTTCCTGGGCGTCGCCGATTACAAACGACGTGCCGTTCTGAGAGTTGTCGAGGTTGTTGTTGCCGTCCATGTAGGCAAGGATGGTCCACTTCGCCTTCTTTGATTGGCAGCCGGTGAAGACCAGGGCCAAAGCCACCAGCGCCGATAGACTCAGACGCAGAGCTTTCAAGCGTGCCTCCTCTCGTTAGACTATTCTCTTTCGCTGTCGGCCTGTCGTAGGCAGACCGCTGAGCCGGTTCCGTCGTCGGCTCTGCCTCGATTGTAACGGTTGACTGTGCATCGTCAAGGAGTTTGTCCTAATCCCACCGCACTTGACCGATGGTCAGATTGTCGGTCTACTTGAAGGCGTAACTGTCAAACTAGAAGGAGAAGCTGTGCTTTCTGACATTGAAATCGCCCGCCAGACTAAGCTCAAGCCGATATTCGAGATTGTTGATAGTCTGGGGATCACCGACCATGACTTGGTGCTGCCGAACGGCGCCTACAAGGCCAAACTCTCATTACGGTTGCTGGAGCGTTTGAGCGATCGCCCAGCGGGTAAGCTGATACTCGTCACGGCTGTCACCCCGACAAAATATGGCGAAGGCAAGACAACTGTATCAATTGGTCTTTCTATGGCGCTCAACCGGCTCGGCCACCGGTCAATTGTCGTGCTGCGGCAACCGTCGCTTGGGCCGGTCTTTGGCATCAAGGGCGGTGCGGCTGGCGGCGGCTATTCGCAGGTTCTGCCGATGGAGGACATCAATCTCCACTTCACCGGTGACTTTCATGCCGTGACTTCGGCGCATAACCTGCTTTCGGCAATGCTCGACAATTCGATTCACTTCGATAATCCGTTACGGATCGACGGCCGTGAGATCATGTTCCCGCGGGCTATTGACATGAACGACCGGGTTCTGCGGATGATGGTAGTTGGCCTAGGCGGTCGTGCTGACGGACCCGCACGAGAGGACGCCTGTGTTATTACGGCGGCTTCTGAGTTGATGGCGATTCTCGGTTTGGCCGCCTCACGTGCCGAGCTGAAGGAACGGCTGGGGCGAATTCTTGTTGCACTCAGTTATGACGACAAGCCAATAACCGCCAATGACCTGGGTGCAACCGGGGCGATGGCAGTGCTACTCAAGGATGCCATCAAGCCGAATATCGTGCAGACAACTGAGAACACACCAGCCCTGATTCACTGCGGCCCCTTTGCCAATATTGCCCATGGCACCGCCAGTGTTGTGGCTACGAACATGGCTCTGAAGCTTAGCGAGTATGTGGTCATTGAGGCCGGGTTCGGGTCAGACTTGGGTGCGGAGAAGTTCATTGATATCGTCGCGCCCAAAGCTGGTTGGAACGTGGCTGGTTGTGTGCTGGTGGCAACAGTGCGGGCTTTGAAACACCAGGGCGGAGCACGCGACGCCCGTAAAGGCTCGCTCACCCACCTTTGGGCCGGACTTGCCAATCTTAAACGGCACATTGATAACTGTCGGCTATTCGGTTTTGAGCCGGTGGTTGCGCTGAACCGGTTCGCCGATGACTCAGACGATGAATTGCGGCTCGTCGGCCGGTATTGCGAAGAACTGGGCGTGCCGAGCGCTATCAGTAACGGTTTTGCTGAGGGTAGCAAGGGCTGCGAGGAGCTTGCCAACGTCGTACGACAGCAGGTGGAGGAGAAGCCAGGTCAGAATCGACCGCTCTATGACTACGCGGCGCGAGTCGAGACTAAGATCGAGACGGTGGCGCAAAAGGTCTATGGCGCAGATCGAGTTGTCTATACGCCACGGGCTGAGCGTGACCTTAAGCGAATTTATGCCCTCGGGTTCGACAAGTTGCCTGTCTGCGTGGCCAAGACACCGCTGTCATTCTCCGACGACCCGGAGTGTCTTGGGGCGTGCTCGGGTTTCAAGATTGCTATCTCAACGATTCACATCCGCGCCGGCGCCGGGTTCCTCGTGCCGGTCGCGGGCGAAATTGAGCTGCTGCCCGGTCTGGCCAAGCGGCCTAATGCTCTGAAGATTGACATAGCCGAGGACGGACGGATTAGCGGCCTTTCCTGAGTCTTTGGTTTCTGGCACCAGCCGCCGGGACCAGTGTATGGCTGGCCAGCTGGTTTGGAGCCAGGGCTTGGACTGGAGTCTGACATGTAGTTACGCCTGCCCGACCGCAACTTCGAGCACAGGACTGGCCCAGCAGTTTTTTTCCGCCAGTTCTGAGCTGTGGTCATGGCGTTTGACAGCTAGGGGCCAGGTTCTATAATATCTAGTTACGTCCTAAGCTAAGGGAGCGCAATGCGTTTTGTCTATTCCGACCGCTACAACATCAACATCGGGTCACACGTCTTTCAGATGGAGAAATACTCTGCGGTCAAAGAGCGTCTGCTTGCCGAAGGACAGATTCAGCCTGCCGACCTCGTTGAACCGCCGGAACCATCAATCGACGACATTAGGCTTGTGCATACCAAGGAGTATGTTGATGACCTGGTGAATCTGCGTTGGTCGCAACGTACGGTTCGCTCCGAACTACCCCTAACCCAGGAGATAGTCCAAGGTTTCTTTCTCTTTGCTTCGGGTACGGTGACAGCCTGTCAACTTGCCCTTGAGGACAAGGTGGTGATGCACTTGGGTGGCGGTTTTCATCATGCTTTCGCCGATCACGGAGAAGGCTTCTGTTACATCAACGATATTGCCGTCGGCATCAGGAAGCTCCAACGGGCAGGTAGCATCACTCGTGCTGCCGTGATTGACTGTGACTTACACCAGGGCAATGGCACCGCCCGTATTTTCCAGGATGACCCAACGGTTTACACCTTCTCGATTCATCAGGAGAATCTCTACCCCATAAAGGAAAAGTCGGACTGGGATATCGGTCTCGACGAGGAGACTGGTGATGACGTCTATATCGAGCGTCTGAACTATGCTGTGCCGCGGATTCTTGACACCCACAAGCCGGACTTGGTTGTTTATGTTGCTGGCGCTGATCCGTACAAGTTTGACCAGCTCGGCGCATTGCGACTGACCAAGCGTGGTCTGGCCTTGCGCGACCGACTTGTTCTTGAAAACTGTCACAAGCGGGGCATTGCCGTTGTTCCTGTTTGTGCTGGTGGCTATGCGCTCGATCCCAAGGACACGGTTGATATCCACTACAACACCGCTCGTGAGTGCCTCCGCGTGCTTGGTCAACTCAAGAAGCCAGAACCTGCAGCAGAGTCACTACCTGGGGCCCACACCGTAACAGACTCACCTAACAATCAGTCTCTATCTTGAGAACAACCCGAGCAGCGGTTCGGGTCGGACTAATCTCAACCTCACACCCAGTATCGTACAGCCGTTTCCGTGACCGTGAGGCAGTATCGCTGGCCAGGGCCGGCTACAATGTCACACTGATTGGGCTAGGCCCGACTGATAGCGAAAAACTTGTTGACGGTGTCAGAGTCGTGGCCTGTCAGACCCGGCAACGTCTGGCCAAGCTTATGCGCCTGGCCCGACTTCGTAACGAGATGTTACGCCGACGCTTCGATGTCTACCACTGCCTTGATCCTTGGTCGCTGCTGGTGGCCCTGTGGCTAAAGTCCCATACCACAAGCCTGCGTGTAGTTTATGAAGCAAGCGAGTGGTTTCCGCAAACCTATCGAGACCGCACGGACTTGCCGCTGCCGCTGCGGTATGCCAGTGCCGGCATCGTTACAGCAGTTGAACGTTGGGCGTGTCGTGAGGCGGATTTGATAATTGAGACAAACAGGACACGCGCTACCCGCTTCTGGCGGTACGGTCGCCGACCAGCGCTTGTACCCAACTACCCACCGCTTGACTTGTTACCTGCGCCCAGCGTTGAACGCCAGCCCTGGATTGCCTGGACCGGTCTCATCAGCCGTGCGAGGGGATTTGTCAAACTGCTCGAAGCACTTGTGTTCATCCGGAGAGAGCAACCGACGGTGCAGCTGCACGTTGTCGGTGGATTCGACCCAAGAGATGATATCGAGACCTGGGCCAGGCTGTTTATTGACAGAAATGGGCTCACCGATACCGTCATCTTTCATGGCACTCAGTCCTATTCAACAACCCTTCAGATAGTCGGTCGTTGCCTTGTAGGGGTTATTCTCTTGCAACCGGAGCGGGGGAACGACTACACTGGCCAGCCAAACAAGCTGTTTGAGTTCATGGGAGCTGGGCTCACGGTTGTCGCTAGTGACTTTCCAGAAATAAGCCCGATAGTGCGTCGTCACCAGTGTGGTGAGTTGGTTGACCCCCGAGACGCCGGTGCAATTGCTGCCGTCATTGGCAGTCTGCTAGCCGCACCGGAACGTTGTCGTGACTACGGCATGGCCGGCCGCGAAGCAGTGATTCGCAACTACCACTGGTCGCTGGCTGAACAGGCGCTACTGACAGCCTATTCGCGGATGCTCTCTTGAAGACTGCTTTTCGGAATGCAACCTTTCTTTTCGGAGGAGAGGTTGCTGCCCGTGCCTTCGGTTTTCTGACCACCGCTGTGCTGGCACGGCGGCTCGGGACTCAAGGGTTCGGACAGATTGGCTTTGCTACCGCAGTCTTCGCGTACGCTCTGGCCGCAACCGACTTCGGGATTCTCACCACGGCTGCGCGAACGGTGGCGCAGGACCGAGCTGCTAGTCGGCGACTGGTCGGCGATATTGTGTCACTGCGACTATTCCTAGGATTGGCTGCAGCGGTGTTGATAGCCCTGTTTGCACTCTTGCTGCCCAAGCCGCTAACCGTTCGCTTGCTGCTGTTGTTGTATGGACTGGGTGTGGTCATGCAGTGTGCTCTGCTTGAGTGGGTGTTTGTCGGTCAGGAGCGGCTAGGGATAGTGGCGATATCTAGGTCGGCGACAAGCCTTAGCTACTTTGGACTCGTGTTAGCATTCGTTCACTCGGCAAAGGCCATTCTGTTAGTTCCGGTTGCATTTGTCACTGCTAGTGCGGTTGGGATGTTCATCCTGTGGTGGGGGCATGCTCGTAAGCACGGCTGGAGCGGTATCCGCTTTGACCTTCAGGTTTGGAGAAGTCTGCTTGCTCGCGCCTGGCCGATAGGGCTTGCCGCTACGCTCACTCAGCTACACGTTAATGCCGGAGCCATCATGCTGGGGCTCGTAGGTACTTTCGAATCGGTTGGTTCCTACAGTGCTGCTTACCGGTTAGTGTTCTTCTTGATGATTCTTGATCGGGTTTTTCAGACTGTCTTCTTGCCGGTTGTGAGCCGATTTCTTGCCTTACGGCGTGAGCGCTTGGGCGAACTGACCGGCGTCGCCATTCGTTTGGTTCTAACCGCTGCTCTACCACTTTGCACAGGGTTGACACTTCTGGCGCAACCAATTCTCACTCTGGTTTTTGGTAGCCAATACATTGCGGCTGCTGCCGATTTACGTATCATGGCCTGGATGCTGCCACTTAGCATGTTAAGTAGCCTTGCTGGCAGTACACTTGTTGGAGCCGGGGCAGAACGTGTCTTGCTCCGAGCAACCGTCCTCGGCACTCTTGTCTCGGTTACACTGGCCGTAATCGGTGTACAGTCGCTAGGCGGACGTGGCGCGGCTGTGGCTCTTGTCACCGGCGAGGCGACAATCTTGGCTGCACTTCTGCCAGAGTTTCTGCGGGTAGCCCGTCCAAAGGTTGACCTTCGCCTCGTCAGTTCGATTGTAGCAACTGTGTCGATGGCTGGGGCTGTTGTTGCGTTCATGTGTTGTGGTCTGGTAACGGCTGTTGTCGGCGGCGCAGCTGTCTATCTGCTGATTCTAATTCTAACGGGTGGAATCAAGGCCGCCGATTTTGGCTTTACACGAACAGCGTGATTCTCCTTTACCGTTCAGAACCGCATTGGTCTCAGTTGCTTGAGCAGGAAGGCGTTCCGTTTACTACTGGTTGGAATGACCGGTTGAATCATCAGGTAGTGATACTCAACGGTGAGCCCGATCATGAAGACATCGCCGGTCTCCATCACTATGTTGAGAGCGGCGGCGGACTAATCGCAAATGCGGCCATAGCGAGGAGACTATTTCCCGATTTGCAGATTACCAGAACCCGTCTGCACTATTTGCTCCCCGACGCCTCTCGTATCTTCAGTAACGTCGGTATCACCGATCTCGACTGTCGGGGCTGGCGAATCACTGGCGCCAATGTTGGGTTCAACCAAGACCGGCAACCAGCCCTGCGTCTGTGCGTGGTCGGTCATGGCGCGGTCGTCATACTTCCGTTTGAGCCGGTTGAGGCTTTGTCTCATCTTGGCACCCGTCTGCGCCGGTTCGGCCTACCTGACACAGGGATGCCGGTCGAGCAGGTAAGTCAGGTCGCTAGAGGAGAGGTACGCCGCCTTGTCGGAAATTGCGTTCGCGTGCTCTTGTGGCGACGTGGTTTTCCGTATGTCCATCTTGCCTACACGCCTACTGGCGGTGTTTTCGGGTTCCGAGTAGACACCGATGAAGGACGAAGTTCAGACATAATGGCCATGCTCAACTTGAGTGTGAAGTCAGGTATGAAGTTCACTTGGTTTATCAATACTGGCTCACATCATTTTGATTCGCAGACAGTTGCAGCTCTCGTCGCCGACGGTCAGGACGTTCAGCTCCATTGCCACCGTCACCGGGTGTTTACCGCTAGCAGTGACAATCTTAACAACGTCGTTCGCGGTAGGGATAGCCTTGCTAGTTTGGGAGTCAATGTCGTTGGCTTTGCCGGTCCCTATGGAGATTGGAACCCAACTCTTGATCGTGCATTGAACGACGCAGGTATGTCCTACTCATCGGAGTTCGGATGGGGTTACGATGACTTACCGGCATATCCGATTGTAAATGGGGAAAGGTCGGCTGTGCTACAGGTTCCGGTCCATCCTATCTGCACGGGATCTCTACGCTTAGCTAAGTGTAACTCAGGGAAGATGTTGCTTTACTACGAACGGATAATGAGGCGACAGGCTGCCCGTGCTGAACCGTGCTTCATCTACGACCACCCGGTCGCCGCCAGTCAGTATGGTACTGTCCTAATGGAGATTTTCGCGCGTGCACGCAGTCTGTTCAAGAATACAATGTCGCTTACCGATTACGCCCAGTGGTGGCGCGTGCGAGTTCAAGCATTGTCAAAGATTGAGGTTGAGCCTGACACCGGTACTGTCCGAGCATCAGCAGGGTGGCCGGAGGCAGTTCCACTCGTAGTGGAGATGCCGGATGGCATCATTGAGCTCTGCCCGAACCAGCCGGTCTTCAGGATTTTCGACCTTGGGCTGTTGCGGCCTAGACCGTTAGTTGCGCCGTTTGCTAGCCAAACATGGCGCAGGACGTTAAGAAACTGGGTCGATAATCTCTTACGTCGGTTGCGCAAATGCTTGCAGGAGAGCCGGAACTAGACTAGAGTTCATCCGATGCGAGTTCTGTTCGGCAGCTTTTCGGCTCTCACCGTGCTTGGTGGTGGAGTTGAGGTTCAGACTCGTTCGCTTGCCCGCGAGCTAAGGACACTAGGGGTGATGGTTGATCTGTTTGACCCTTGGCAACGCTACGACCTCCAACAATACGACTTTTTTCACCTCTTTGGAGCCCACGTCGGAACTTATCACCTGGGCCGGGCCATGCACAGCCTTGGTATTCGTTTGGTCGTAACGCCGGTGTTTTACAGTCGTCACTCGCCGAGACGCGTTGCGGCCATCTTGGCAACTGCTCGGCGGCTACGACGACACGGTGGTTTCTGGACGGAGCATCTCTTCTGCTGGGAACTGTGTAGGTCGTCAGTAGCTGTCTTGCCTAACACCCGCGATGAACTGGAGATGATAGTTCATGGCTTTGGCATCAATCGTCAGCAGACAGTTGAGATTCCCAATGGCGTCGAAGAACGATTCTACCATGCCGGCCCCGAGCTCTTTTATCAGCAATTTGGCATGAGGGATTTTGTGCTCTATGTTGGTCACATCGGCTGGGGTCGCAAGAATCTGCTTCCGCTACTGCGAGTGTTGCTGCGCAAGAGGCTGCCGGCGGTGTTAATTGGCCCGATCGTGGACACCGACTACGGTCGGGAATGTCTGGCACTGGTGCAGAGTGCTAAACACATAGTTGTAATACCAGGACTGCCGATTGACTCCCCATTGCTGGCGTCGGCGTATGCTGCCTGTGACACGTTTGTTCTGCCTTCGCTGTATGAAACGCCGGGACTGGCCGCGCTTGAGGCGGGCCTTGCCGGCGCCAAGCTATGCATAACAAAGTATGGTGGAACACGGGAGTACTTCGGAGACTACGCCGAGTATGTTGAGCCACGCTCGGAGGCCTCCCTTAGCGCCGCCCTCGACCGGTCGCTGACGAAACCCAAAACCGGCGCCCTGCGCGAGCATATCCACAGGCACTACCTGTGGAGTGAAGCGGGGAAGAAGCTTGCCCAAACCTATCTGCGCTTTTGTCAGACTGAGGCCTAGCCGGACACCGACTTCGATGCCGCATCCAGCCCTTTGAGGTCGAGCCCCGCTGTAGTTTACATAATAGCTATTATCAGAACACGAACGAAGTAAGAGGCATCAGAACTTGAACCAGTTGGCGGCCATCTTGCCAAGCAGTGGCATTGTCCAATACTTCCCTTGGGCGGCGTTCACGATGCCCATGATTGCCATGACCAAGCTGAAGATGTATCCGACCGGCCAGATGATAAACCAGCCTATGAACGGTATGGCGCCAACGATACCAACAGCAACTGAAAAGATAAGCAGCATTATCCCTTGCTTGACGTGAAATTTCGCGAACTGATTGTCTTTAAGTGACAGCATTGGTATGAGAAAAAGGATGCCCAGATAAGCTAACCAGGCCATCCCTTTGCCCTGCTCAATGTCATCGCTTGGTGCTGCTGTCGTGCTCTGTCTGGAGTCATTCGGACCTTCCGGCATTGCTACCTCCTCGGGTTTTAGCTCCTACAAAAGACACAGACATTCTGTCAACAAACGCACCTAGCACTGGTATCCGCCAGCGACGGCCAGTTGCCGCCTGGCTTGCACCTAGCACAAGAAAAACAAGATAGGCGAATCCAACCGCCAGACCAACGGGGTAGTGGAAGATCCAGGCTACAAGCCTAAAAACCGGACCTATTACCAGTGTGCTGCCAAGTAAACGGCCAAACAGCAAATCAACGGCCACTACAAGTAACTGGAAAACTGCAAGGCCGAGGAGCAGAACTAGACTCTGCACGCCGTGAAAACGAGCGAAGTCACTATCGCCGCGGGCTAGAATCGGCAATAGGAAAAGAGGCGGTAAATACCCCAGTGCCGCGAAAAGCGTTTCGTCCTGGCGGAGATCAGTAGCCAACGGTTGATTATATGGCCTGAGGGTGGGAAGTCAACGACTGGTTCCGCTTAGCGCACTTCTCGCCTATTGTCCTGCAGTATGAACCCGACAAAGGCCACAAGTAGTCATTTGACTTCGCCATGCTGTTGGCTACGATAACATCTGCGGGGCGTGGCGCAGTTGGCTAGCGCACCAGCTTGGGGTGCTGGGGGTCGCCCGTTCAAATCGGGTCGCCCCGATAACAGAGCCCTGCCATGCGGCAGGGCTCGCTATTGCTAGACAGCCACCTAAACGCGCCGGGACTACACTATGTCCGGTCAGGAAACTGCTCTCGCAGGTAGTCCACGATCTCCTGGGTCGGCGTACCCGGTCCAAAGAGCCTACCACATCCCTGTTGGTAGAGGGCCTCCATGTCTTCTCTGGGAATAATGCCACCACCGAAGACGAGAATGTCTGCGCCCCCTCTCTCTTTCAGTAATCGCATTGTCTCCGGGAACAGCGTCATGTGTGCGCCTGACAATACTGAGAGCCCGACTGCGTCCACGTCCTCCTGAATCGCTGTCTCGGCAATCATCTCCGGAGTTTGATGCAGCCCAGTGTAGATCACTTCAAACCCCGCGTCACGCAGAGCCCGAGCAACGACCTTGGCGCCGCGATCGTGGCCGTCCAGTCCAGGTTTGGCAATGAGTACCCGCAACTTTCTCGCCATCAAGACCTCCTAGAACATCGGCGGTTCGTCATACGTTCCGAAGACGTCCTTCATTGCCGAACAGATCTCACCAAGTGTCGCGTATGCCTTCGCGGCATCCAAGATTGGGTACATTACGTTCTCCTTACCTTCGCATGCCCGACGTAGCGCATCGAGTTTATTGACAACTTCTCTATTGTTTCGTCCCTTTCGTAGTTCAGTTAGACGACGATGCTGCTCCTGTTCCACCGCCGGGTTGATACGCAGCAAAGGAATGTCAAGCTTCTCGCCGGGGAGCGTGTACTTGTTCACACCAACGACCGTACGTTGACCGGTCTCGACCTGACGCTG
The DNA here is from genome assembly GCA_965649295.1 of Caldifarciminota bacterium. Taxonomy (GTDB): domain Bacteria; phylum Hydrothermota; class Tepidihabitantia; order Tepidihabitantales; family Tepidihabitantaceae; genus CBFGKH01. The sequence goes on along the minus strand of CBFGKH010000005.1, from coordinate 175,107 downwards.
GTAACGGTAGGCGGCATCAGCTATCTCACGCTGTGGAAATCCATGTTCGATTGCCTTTATCATTCCACCCAGCGAATCGATCTTACGAAAGTAATCGTAGGCCTGCTGTTCTAGTTCGTTCGTCAACGCTTCAACAAAATAGGATCCGCCAAGCGGATCAATCGTGTTGACCACTCCTGTTTCCTCGGCGATTAGTTGCTGCGTTCGAAGAGCGATGAGAACTGCCTTTTCCGTTGGTAGGGCCCAGGTTTCATCCATGGAATTGGTGTGCAAGCTCTGTGTCCCACCCAGGACTGCTGCCAGCGCTTGAAAGGCGGTGCGGACGATATTGTTTTCTGGTTGTTGGGCAGTGAGTGAACAACCAGCGGTCTGAGTATGAAATCTCAGCAACCATGATTCGGGCTTCTTGGCTTTGAATGTCTCACGTAACTCACGGGCCCAGATGCGACGGGCAGCACGATACTTGGCAATCTCTTCGAAAAAATCAAGGTGTGAGTTGAAGAAAAAAGAGAGACGCGGCGCAAATAGGTCAACATCGAGCCCAGCTTTGATGCCGGCCTCAACGTAAGTAAGCCCGTCTTTCAACGTGAAGGCCAGTTCCTGGACAGCAGTTGAGCCTGCCTCGCGGATGTGATAACCAGATATCGAAATCGTGTTCCACTTCGGCACGTGTTTTGCAGCGAAGTCCATGATATCGGTGATGATCCGCATGGACGGTTCAGGTGGAAAGAGCCACGACTTCTGAGCAATGTATTCCTTCAGGATATCGTTCTGAATGGTGCCACGCAGATTCTCACTTGGCACGCCCTGTTTTTCAGCAGCGGCGATGTAGAATGCCCAAATGACTGCTGCTGGGCCATTGATTGTCATGGAAGTTGATACCTCCCCGAGCGGTATTCCGTCAAAGAGCGTCTCCATATCGGCAAGCGATGAGATGGCAACACCGCACTTGCCTACTTCACCCCGGGACAGGGGGTCGTCTGAATCACGGCCGTAGAGAGTCGGAAAGTCGAATGCAACAGACAAACCGGTCTCACCGTGACTGAGAAGAAACTTGTAGCGCTCGTTAGTATCCCTAGCAGTGCCAAATCCGGAGAACTCGCGCATCGTCCATTGCCGACCGCGGTACATCGTGTGTCGGACGCCGCGAGTGTACGGATACTCTCCGGGGAAGCCAAGGTCGCGAAGGTAATCGAGTTCACAGGTATCTACAGGAGTATAGACTGGTTTGACCGGGATGCCTGAGAGCGTACAAAATCGACCGTCTTCACCGGCGGGCAGCTTCTCAAGCCACTTCTGTTCCTCTGCTTCGATTCGGCCGATGTAGTCACTCATTGCTGCTCCTTGGAGGTTGCTCAGACCAGAGTTGCTTCTCTAGAACCGTAGCTGCGCGGTATGGCGTCGTCTGGCCAGCCAGGACTTGCTCGACTAGTTGTGAGAGCTCATCGGCGATTCTTGGGCGCCGCCAGATGTTACGCATTAGGCGCTCTTGTACCAGCTGTACAATTTCAGCTTTCAACGCCTCGCGGCGTCGCTTCGTCATGGTGTTGGAGGCAAGGAGGTGCTCTCGATGCTGTTCGAGTCTGCTATATAGCTCCGCAACGCCCGTACCACTTGTAGCTACGGTCTTCACCACCGGGGGCGTCCAACCGTCCCAGCGTTTCAGCTCGAGCATTAGTTCAATCTCCATTGCTAGTCGGTCTGCGCCGTCGCGGTCCGACTTATTTATGCAGAAAATCTCGCCAATCTCCATAAGACCGGCTTTCATCGTTTGAATTGAATCACCGGATTCCGGCACCAGCACGACTACCGTTGAGTGAGCAGTTGCGGCGATGTCCAGTTCAACCTGTCCGACGCCCACGGTTTCGATGATGATTAGCTCCTCACCGAATGCATCCAGTACATCACAGACCTCCTTGGTTCGCACTGCCAGTCCACCATGACCGCCACGCGTGGCCATCGAACGAATAAATACTCCGGGGTCGGTGAAGAGTGAGCTCATCCGTACCCTGTCGCCTAGGACGGCACCTCCCGAGAACGGCGAGGTTGGGTCAACGGCTATGATTCCTACTCTCCTACCTTGCTTTCGGCATTCGCGAGCCAGTTTTTCAACAAGTGTACTCTTGCCCGCGCCGGGTGGTCCAGTAATGCCGACCCGAAAAGCCCGGCCGGTACTGGGATACAGTTCATCAAGTACGGCAACAGATGCATCCGGTTCATTCTCAACCAAAGAGAGTAATCGGGCACAGGCGCGCCTGTCCTGAGCCCGGAATGCGGCGATTAGTTCGCTAGTAGTCGATGCCGACACGGTTCACAATTCCCAGCCGATATGGGTGCTTGACCTCATGAATCTCGCTGACCAGCGCTGCCCGTTCAATGAGTTCGGGTCGCGCCCGGCGGCCTGTAATTACAAGCTCCAGTTCTGCAGGGCAAGCGTCAACAAGCGTCAGCACGTCGGCAAGCGGTACCAGACCATAATCGATCGCCACGTTCAACTCGTCAAGGATTAGTAGTCGGTAACGGCCTGACGCAATGGCAACCTGTGCCAGCTGGAGTCCGCGTTTGGCCTCGGCCAAATCTTCTTGGGTTGGATTACCGCGCTCGACAAATGTTGGCAAACCAGTCTGGGTAAGCTCGATTCCGGGCAGGTTAGCCAAACTCGCTAACTCGCCGTAATCCGTACTGCCCTTCATGAATTGAATTATGCCCACCCGCCAGCCGTGGCCGGCAGCCCGCAATGCCAGGCCGAGCGCAGCGGTTGTCTTACCCTTACCGTCGCCAGTATATACCTGCAGCACGCGATGGACTAACCCTGGTCCGGGTTGATTTCCGGCCCAAGCTTTGCCCGGAAAAGCAGCCGGAGAATCGCGTTCCAAGTATGAAAACCGTAGAGCTCACGTACGATCACCGAGTTGGCAACCATGCTCGCGACCTCCCCGTTTGGCCCCTGTGACTCGATAATAATCCGCAGCACCATGTGCGCAATCGTCCAACCAGCAGCCAGCCCACAGAACAAGCTCAGAAATCCGTCGAGGGACTCTGACGACCACGGCAAGAGTGCGTAGAACCAGTGCGCGACGATGAAACCGAGAATGCCGAACAGAAGGAAGGTGATGATTATCGCTACCGCCTTCTGCACATGAATAAGCTCAGCCAGTGGCCCGCCAATCGCGGTTGCGCCGACCGCTGCTACAATCAGTGCAGCTGCTTCAAAGAGTACCAAACCAATACCCATCTTTGTTCCGCGGACAGTCTGAACTACCGTAACTACCACCAGTGTAGCCAAGCCGACCCAGTCGTACCAGTGCATCACGTTCTCCTTTAGATCATTATGGCAATGTCATAGTCAAATGACCGACAGAACTCTCTAGATGTCATCGAGGTCACCCGAGCCGTCCAAAGTGTCGAGGTCCTCGTCTCCGTACTCATCAATCCCGGAATCATCATCGTTGTCCAAACCAGAGTCACTACCTGTTTCGTCTTCGGCGCCAAAATCGTCACTGGCCTTGGAACTGGCAAGTAGGGTAAAACGACCAAAGACCTGCCGGGTCCGTTTGCTGCCGCACTTTGGGCAGACCGGGTTAAGCCCGGCTTCCTTCTCGGTCAGCGTTGCCATCACGTCAAATTTCTTCCCGCAGCTTTCGCATTGATACTCGTAAATCGGCATTCTCGCCTCCATTTCGGTTATGATAAATGACTACCAAATCTTGACACCAAGTCAACAATCAGCAGTCACCGATCAGCGCGTGCCGCTCGCGAACTAGGTATATCATCGGCAGCGACACAAGTGTAGTCAATCCCTTGGCAATGACATTTGCCAAGAGTATTGCACCAACTACGGGCAGTGGCATCCTCCCCACAAACGCCAAGCCACAAAACAGAAACGAGTCAAGTGGGACGCTGACCGCGTTCGAGGTCAGCACTCTTAGCCACTGGCGTTTGTGTCCAAAGCGGTTTACCCAAAGCTGATAAACCTCACCGTCAACCAGTTCAGAGACGACTTCGGCGACAATCGAGGCAATGACTATCCGCCAGACCGGCGCGAGAACCATTCCAAATTCATTCTGGGTTCCCACTTGCATGTCTGGCGGCATACGGGCAACTAGCCAGAAGAGTCCGGCCATCAGCAGGTTGATCACAGCAGCGGCAACGATCAGCACCCGTGCGGTCTTGATCCCGCCAGTCTTGTGAACGAGGTCGCGCAGTGTGAATGTAAATGGATAGACTAGCGTTCCTGCGTCAACGCTTAGGCCAGCAACGACAACTATTCGCAGGCTGGCGATATCAGCAAGCATCTGAGCGGCAATATAGGCAGCACTTACTAGCGCAACCGCTCTGACGTCCGAATGCATCCGATCGGTATCTTCAGCCACAACGTCTAATCTAGGCACCGAGGTCAGCCTGTCAAACCCAAGTCGCGCGTTTGACAGCAGCAAGACAACGAGTCACAATTACACTAATTAGGTAGTATCATGCGTTGTATCGTAACCATTACGTTGATCTTTAGCTACGCTATTGCCGGATTCTGGCCCAACACCGGCGGCGCCAATGAACGCAACGGTCTCTCTGACGAGCTCGGTCCGGCCGTTCGTACGCTAGCCTGGGAAAGCAATACGCTACCCGGTACCATAACCATGCCAGTCTATACATGGCAGGACCGCCTCGTAACAATGCGCTACAGTTTTAGCCCAATGCAGGGACCGTTGGTCTGCCACAGCTTGCGTACCGGCGAGAGCTTGTGGGCTCGTCTATATAGGCCCGGCGGTAAGTTCATTCCAATGGGATTCATGAACGGCCGCATATATGTCCGCAACTTCCGTGAGACAGGTCACGACTCTGTTTTCTGTATTGATGCGGCGAATGGCGATATCCTCTGGCAGTCGCGTTGGACGGCAAATCTCGGTATTGTCTGGGATGCAGTTCTCGCTGCCAATGGTGATCCAATCTTTCCCGGTGGGGAGTTTGGAATTGTCCGTTTGGGTCACTTAACTGGGGATACCGTGTGGACCAACAATCGACCCATCCCCAACACCGGTGCCGAATGGTTGGCAGCACATGATGGTATCCTTTTTACGTGGACGGGGTACATCAATACTCCCAAGCGACTGCTAGCCATTGACATTGAGACCGGCGTCATCAGAGACTCATCCGCCGTCCTGCCCGGCGATGGCGACCAAGAGTGGCCATTTGCCATCGGCCCTGATGGTATACTCTATCTTCAGCGCGACGGTGGTGATCTCTATGCTCTACGCTATTCGCGGGATTCTGGATTCCGGCAACTCTGGATCCGCAGTGGACTCGATGGAGGAGTCTGGATGAACTTTGGTTCAACGCGAGATAGTAACCTGATCGCCGCTGACGGCCGCCGCCTCGTTATACTCGATCGTCTTACTGGGCAGACGCTACGTGAGTCACCAGAACTCGCGCCCGAGAATATTGTGCCCCGGGTGTCAGTTGACCGACATGGCAATATCTACGCGAACATCAGCACGATGAGCGGTGGAGTAGGCCTGTATGCTCTCGACTCTATGCTTCAGATACTTTGGTATGATCCGATAGCCTATAATTACTACAGTGGTCCGGCACTGACCGAACCGAATCTACTTGTGACTTCAGGCCCGGGCACGCTGTTGCGTTGCTACGCAGCCTCGGTACCGGTGAACGAGACAGTTTGTCCTCGGAAGAATAGCCAACCAACACTGACCGTTACTCCATCGGTCTGTCGTAGCGGGACCTGTGTTTCAGTAAGCGTGGGGCCCTCCCCTATTGCCAGTCAAGCTAGACTCATGCTTGTCTCAGCGACCGGAAGACCCTTGCGTTCTTTCGTTTGTCAGGACCTAACATTCCAGACGGCCAGTCTTCCCACAGGCGTTTACTTCCTCCGCTCCGGTACCATTTCTGTCCCCCTGATTGTTGTAAAATAGCGATATCATCAGTCGGCGATATACGAACTGGCACCTGACTAGATAGATCAGCTTTGCAATCCCCGTGGTCAGTTACGAATCCAGAGTTGCCTTAGAGCAGGATAGGTATCGTTTTCGGAACTGCATATGATCAAGCAGTCGCCGATTGCCTATCAATGGCAAGAGACGATGTTACCGAGACGACACCAGCCTTGGCGGCGTCAGTCTCGACTTGTAAGCTGGCTGACGAAAACGTTGACACGACAATCGACTGCTTCGAGATCACAACGCAGGCAAACACAATGTCGCTTGACAGTAATGGTCTATCGGCTACGCTATCCGCGTGACAGTGGCTTCCCTCATGCGGAGTTTCACCGAACGTTTCACCAATGATATCGCGATCGACCTCGGTACTTCCTCAACGTTAATCTACGTCAAAGGCAAAGGTATCGAACTTCGCGAACCGTCGATCGTCGCGATCGACGAGGCAACTCGTGAAGTGGTGGCGGTCGGTACCGAGGCGAAACGTATGCTTGGCCGAACACCAGAAGGCATATTGGCAATCCGACCTATGAAGGATGGCGTAATCGCCGATTTCGGAATCGTCGAGATAATGCTCAAGACCTATATCGGGATTGTTCAACGCAAGAAGTTGTTTGTACGACCACGAGTGATCGTTTGCGTACCTTCTGGTATTACTGAGGTCGAAAAGCGGGCCGTGCGTGACTCAGTTGAGGCTTCTGGGGCTCGCGAGATCTATCTTGTTTCTGAACCAGTTGCCGCTGCCATCGGCGTTGGCCTACCGGTGGAGGCACCCACTGGCAACATGATTATAGATATCGGCGGCGGCACAACCGAAATCGCAGTCGTCGCCCTATCTGGAGTTGTCAATGCCGCTTCGGTGCGTGTTGCCGGCGATGAAATGGACGAAGCGATTATCAACTACATAAAGAAGAACTACAATCTCATAATCGGCGAACAGACCGCGGAGAATATCAAGATGACCATTGGCTCTGCCTATGCCACCGGCAAGGAAGAGACAATGGAGGTCAAGGGACGCGACCTGGTTTCGGGCATACCTAAGACAATTCGCATCACAAATACCAAGGTTCGTGAATCACTGGAAGAGCCTGTTTCGCTGATTATTGATGCGGTTCGGCTTGCGCTGGAAAAGACACCACCAGAATTGGCTGCCGACATCGTTGACCGTGGCATTTATATGTGCGGTGGTGGCGCCCTGTTGCGGGGGCTCGACTTGCTGGTGAAGGAAGAAACAAGCCTGCCCGTCTTTGTTGCCGAGAACCCGCTTGAAAGCGTTGTACGCGGCGCGGGTCGAATTCTTGAGAACATTGCCGCCAACGAGAAGCTTGTCTTCCGCAGCAAGTAGACTAGTCGGCAATTCAATTTCCTCCGATACACGCGGTTGTTACTTAGCCGTGGACAACACTAGGTCTTGACGGTGAGCCGCATCTTTAGTTCGACCAACACGAGCGACCGGATTTCTCTAGCTATTGTCGCGATAGCACTAGGATTTGTTCTTCTACCGGCACGAATCAAAATGCCGCTGCTGCTGCCGCTGCAAACAGTGATACTGGCGCCGCTACGTGGTAGCAACGAGATAATCAGGACCCTCACCAGTCTTCGCCATCAGAATCAGCAGCTCGCGGACCTCGCGATAAGGCTTGCCATTGAGAACGCCCGTTTGCGCTCGCTTACGAACGATACATCACCATCATCGAAGCCGAGCACGTTGCCGTTGGTGCGTGCGACCGTAATTGCCCGTGACCTGACGACGTTTCGCAGCTATCTTGTAATAAGCGCAGGCACCATTGCGGGTGTGCACCAGGGATGTCCGGTGATCACGGCAAACGGTGTTGTTGGCAAGACCATTGCCTGCAGTCCGCATCAATCCCTTGTTCAAACGCTGTTGGCAACCGACTGCCGGGTTGCTGTCGTCAACCTTCGCTCACGAGTACCAGCGCTTACTCGCGTCGATGCTGATGGCATGCTTGCCCTTGACTATGTATCTAAGGATGCGGACTACCGAGTAGGCGACACCGTTGTGACCGCCGGCCTTGGTGGCATTTTCCCCCGCGGAATCGTGGTTGGTTTCGTTACATCGATACCGGCCAGCAGTACTGGCCTATTTCAACAAATCAAGCTACGACCAGCGGCTGAACTCACAACCCTTACTGAGGTCTTTGTCATAATAATACCGGATACTCTGGTTACCGGTTGGCTCGCCAATCTCGTTCCTCTTGAAGTCGCAATACCCGAGGGCTTGGACTAGGATGCGATATCTTCTTGCCGGTTTGACGCTGTATGGACTTTTCATAATACAGTCATATCTGACTGTGTGGGGTCCCGATCTAGTCTTGCTGACAGTGGCTGTCTTTGCTCTGCACGAAGGACGTTTGGCCGCGGTTCTTTTGGGGCTTTGGGCAGGACTTTGTCTTGATTTGGTTGCACCGCCTGCCGCCGGTATTCACCTTGCCACTCTTGCTCTCACTGCTTGGTTTGGCCCAACAATCCGCAATCACCTCTATCGTAGTACCTGGTCAGCAACTCTCCTCGTTGTTGTCGGGATTGGTCTGAGATGGACGATCTTGATGCTCACTGGGCACAACCGTGTCGAACTGTTACCTTGGGTCGTCTCGTCGGGAGCCACACTAATACTAAGCCCATTCTTTGCCCGATTGCTTGGACGAGTGTACTATCGCAGATGGCAGTTGGCTTGATCCGACCGGAGCAGCACCGCTTTCGCCGGCTTGTGGCATTGCTGCTCGGTTTGTTCGTACTGCTTGTACTGCGCCTAGTACAACTGCAAATCCTCCAGGGGCCACGGTATGCTCGTCTCAGTGATCGCAACCGTATTCGCGAGATACTACTACCTGCCCCTCGCGGACGGATCTTCGATCGTGATGGCAAGGTGCTGGCTGAAACAAGACCTTCCTTCACTTGCACCGTTGTCCCGACTGAACTCGCGCCAGGTGCTCTTGCTTTGCTGGCCAAGCTGCTAGAAATCCCGGCCGACGAACTCGAGGCCCGGATTCGGCCGGTGGCGCGCTACACCGCACCTGTCAATATTAAACGCAACCTAAGCATTGAAGAAGTGGCTCGTATTGAAGAGAACAACTTTCGTCTAGGAGGCGTCCACATTCGCGTTGATCCTATTCGCAGCTACCCTAATGGAGCGCCATACGCCCATCTAATTGGTCACATCGGTGAAGTCACCGACGCTGAACTCCAGGCTGACACTAGCTTGCGCCGGCTTGACTATGTCGGTCGATCCGGAATCGAACTCGGTTATGAACGGTTTCTGCGTGGCCGTAACGGCTATGTCTATGTTGAAGTTGATGCCCGGGGACAGGAACTCGGGCCGCTACCGGAAGGGGGCTCTCGGGAACCGGTGCCTGGACATGACCTGCATCTGACCGTATCCGACCGACTCCAGTGCCTAGCATATCGTTTTCTCCGAAACTATCAACGTGGAGCGGCAGTTGGCATCGATGTTCGTACCGGCGATATACTCTGTCTTGTCTCTTACCCCGCTTTTGATCCCAATCTCTTTCTTGGCCGCATCAACTCCGCAATTTGGGAATCGCTGACAAGTAATCAGTCTAAGCCATTCTACAATCGTGCCGTAACATCGTGCTACCCTCCTGGTTCAACGATAAAACCGCTAATTGCTCTCGGTGCTTTGAACGACGGCACAATTTCTCGTACAACCCGATTCACCCCCTGTACCGGTTCCTACAAGTACGGCAATCGTATCTTCCGTTGCAATGGTACACACGGTAGTCTCGACCTCATTGGTGCCATCACCTACTCGTGCAATGTCTACTTTTATCAGTTGGGGCTGACTGTCGGACTTGACCGTCTGACCAGTTTCATGCGCGATTGTCACCTTGGTCAGCTTACTGGTATTGATATACCTGGCGAAAAACCTGGTATTATCCCGGACCGCGCTTGGCTCGACAAACGTTATGGCAAAGGCGGCTGGGGTGCTGGGTCAGTGCTGAATTTTGGCATCGGCCAAGGCGAGATTCAGGTCACTCCATTACAACTGGCCAGCGTCTACGCAGCCGTCGCTGCCGACGGTATTCGTTGTCGGCCACACGTTGTGGCTCGCATCGACTCTGCTGGCCACGTGGTTTTCAGTAGAAAGATTGAACGCGAACCTATGCGGTTCGCCAATCAAGACATCGCGATAATCAAACAGGCTATGACTCGTGTTGTTGAGCATGGGACGGCTACGAGCGCTCGTTTCAGCGGAGTGACGATTGCTGGCAAGACAGGTACTGCTCAGAATCCGCCACGGCAGGACCACGCCTGGTTTGTTGGCTACGCGCCAGCCGATGCGCCAGAAGTGGCCTTCGCAGTAATCGTTGAGAACGCTGGCCACGGCGGTGCGATTGCGGCACCAATCGTGGGTCAACTTGTCCGAGCCTGGTTTTACCCTGACGAGTCTGATCGGCTTGCGCTACCTTCGCGGCAAACTGCCGATATCGATACTGAGCCGGCCGCGCAGCCTCACGAAACGATAACACCGAAGCCACTCGTTGATGGCCAATAAGGGCGCTGATATGTACTGTCGTTAGCCATGCGCCATTTTGACTTGCGAATCGTGGCTGCAACGCTGCTGCTCGCTGCCGTTGGGTTAGTGGCCATTCTTTCGGCAGGTGGCAACCACTACTTCGTTCGTCAATTAGTTTTCCTCCCGATAGCAGTCGGTATCGGTCTCGGCTGCTACCTAATTCCTGCTAAAGTACTCTATGCAGCGGTTGAGGCAATCTACACCGTCGCCGTCCTTAGTCTGCTCGCTGTCCTAGCTGTGGGCAGCGGGCCGGGTTCGCACCGTTGGTTTGCCCTTGGTCCTCTCATGATTCAGCCATCGGAGTTTGCCAAGATAGCGACGGTGCTAATGCTAGCCAAACAGTTGAGCCTAAGGAGGATAGTCAAGCTCAGTTTTGCTGACCTTGCCCTTCCCGTTATCATCGCAGTCCTACCTGCGCTATTGATTATCATTGAACCTGATCTAAGTACTGGCCTGGTCTTTGCGCCAGTGCTGGCCACAATGCTCTACTGGCAGGGCGCACGTCCCCTCCATGTCCTTGTATTGTTCATACCCATTCTCTCTTTTGCCGCTGGGTTCTCGCTCCAGACCTGGGCTACATTCTTCGTATTGCTGGCCATAGTCCTCTTGCTTCGTACGACCCTGCTTCGAGCTTTGGTTGGTCTGGGCCTGAGTATTGTTTTCGGTCTGCTATCACCGATCGTTCTCTCCCTGCTTAAAGACTATCAGAGGGCACGGCTCATCGCCTTCGCCGCACCTTGGCTTGATCCTCATGGTTTGAGCTGGAACGTCATTCAATCTCAAATTGCTATTGGCTCAGGCAGAATCTGGGGCAAGGGACTATTCCGTGGTACGCAGAAACGACTTGGTTTCTTGCCTAATCGTCACACTGACTTCGCCTTCTCCAGCATCGCCGAAGAGCTAGGACTGGTTGGCGGCCTGGTCGTAATAGGACTCTTTGCCTACTTGCTCCATCAATTGTTGGAGCTTGCCTTGGCGACACGCGATCGATTTGCGTCTCAAGTTGTAGTAGGCGTAACAACGGTTATCGCTTACCAGGTAGTCGTCAACATCGGGATGCTTGTCGGCTTGCTGCCAGTGACCGGTATTCCGTTACCATTTATTAGCTATGGCGGGTCAGCGCTCGTCTCTAACTTCGCAATGGTTGGGCTTGCACTTAATCTGAGCAGGCGGTCCGACTAACCTATGAAGCTGATTGACTTGCGTTCGCTCACTTTCTCACAAATAAAGAGCCTTTGTAGCAATCTCGGTTGGGAACCTTATCGCAGCCGCCAGCTTTATGGCTGGCTCTGGCGGAAGGGGGTCAAGAGCCTCGAGGCGATGACTAATCTGAGCAAGGCTCAACGTGAGCAGCTCGCCAAGCACTATAGCCTCGGTTCGCTACGACCAGCCCGGATAGATGCTGACGAAGATGGAACAATCAAGTTCGCTTGGCAGCTGACTGATGGCGAGATTGTCGAATCGGTCTTCCTTCCCGATGGTGCCCGACGCACCGTCTGTGTATCTTCACAAGTCGGCTGCGGCCTTGGTTGTAGGTTCTGTGCAACAGCCAGACTGGGATTAAGACGCAATCTGGCATGGTACGAGATCGCCATGCAAGTATTGGCAGTAAGGGACTTCGTCGCCGCACGGCAGGGCGGACAGATTCAGCCGGTTCTGACCAATGTAGTCTTCATGGGCATGGGAGAGCCACTGTTGAACCTCGACGCTGTCAGTGCCGCTGTTGATGTCATCAACGACGATGAGGCAATCGGAGTCGGCGCGCGGCACATAACCATCTCGACAAGCGGCATACCTGCCGGCATTGTTTCCCTTGCCAAGTCGGCACTCCAGACAAGGTTGGCAATATCGCTCAATGCCGCCGACGATGATACTCGATCACGCTTGATGCCGATCAACCGTCAGTATCCACTCACCGAATTGATGACGGCAGTGCGTCACTATGCCGCCGAGCGTGGTAAGCGCGTCACAATCGAATATGTAATGATTGCTGGAATCAACGATCGCGACCGGGATATCCGCCAGCTTGCACTATTGCTTAGGGGACTCCCCTGCAAACTTAATCTTATCCCACTCAATCCATTCCCAGGCTGTTCGCTGCGACCCTCGTCACCAGGCCGAGTTGATGATTTTGCACGCGCCCTCTGGCCGCTGGTCGGCGCAGTTACAATTAGACGTAGCAAGGGTTCTCAGATCCTGGCTGGCTGCGGCCAGCTCGGCGCGGCCACGAAAAGTCGGGCGGGGCTATCGAATAGCCCCGCCCACATCCCCCCGCCGCAACCTTAGCGCACAACGAGCTTCGCAGTCTTGGCAAGACCACCGGCTTCAACTCTTGCCGAATATACGCCACCACGCAGTCGTCGTCGATCAATGGTCAAGACACCAACTCTGTCTGGCAGGCTGACGCGATAGACAATTCTGCCAAGAATGTCAACGATGGTAAGCTCACCATTGGCCAATGGCAGATTGTAGCGAAGATTCAGTCGTCCGGAAACGATTGGGTTCGGTGCTAATTCCAAGCTAAGAGCTCCTATTGGGCCTGTGGAAGCGCAACCGTCACGTGGCTGGGTTAGAGGTTTGTAACGGTACACTGGCGCCGATAGACGATAGCGCCAGCATTCTACTGTTCCGCCACCCTTGAGGGCAAAGAACACGCTGTCACCGTAAGCAACGATTGCCCCACCATCCTTGACCTTCTTCTTACGGCCACTGCGTCCGATGGCCGGCATTGATTCAAGGCCAATCCAGCTATCGCCGTCTATCGCGTAGCGGTAGAACTCGCAGGTGTTGCCGCCCTTTAGCGCGTAGAGGCAACCGTCAAACCACGTTCCCGAGCTACCATCCTTGGCTTTCTTAGCACGGCCCGGAATCTGCCGCATATACGGCATACCTGTCAACTGCTTCGTCCAGGAGTCAGTGGCAATATCGTATGCCCAAAGGTCATGCTTTTTTGAGCGGTGGGCATAGATGGTTCCTGAGCCATCGTAGGCCAACCAAGAACCGCCGTCCCATTTTGCCGCCGTACCTATTGGCGCGCTACGCATTGTTTCCCAGGTGTTGCTAATAGTATTGTAGCGATAGAAGTCGCACTTGCCGCCTTTCAAGAGGTAGACATAGCCGGTGTCGGCAATTTCAACATAGACCACATCGCCGCCACCTTTTACGGCCTTGTTACTCGGTGTCAATGGTACGGCGGCCAGGTTCTCCCAAGTATCGAAGACCGCATCATACCGCAAGAAATCAGTCGTGTTGCTTCCACGAGCGAGATAGACGTAACGATTGGCGTCAGCACAACCGATCGCTCCCTTCTTCGGCAGTCTGCCGCCAGTTCCGGGAGGGACAGGAGCCAGCCTAGTCCAGCGGTCGCCAAGCGGATCGTAGGAATAGAAGTCCTCGGTATTGTTACCCTTGGCCGCAAAAAGCACCCGCCGCTCGGGCATAAACTCAAGCCAGCCGCCTGCCTTAACTGGTTTACCGGACCGATCAGCAGGAACCGACCTGACCTCGGACCATCCATACGGCCACGGGCCCTTACCCCCTTGCCAGACTCCGAAGTTACTCACCAAGACATTATTCGTGCGACACGTGTCGTATTCGATTCCGGTCGAACAGCGCACCGTCCAATCGCCTTGTGTCGTGTCGAGCACATATGGTCCGAAGTCAATCGTCGTATCAGCATTGCCCGCCAGATTGATTACTTGGATTTGTTCAACCGATACACGTAATCCACCTGGCTTTTCGATAATGAAGATGGCATCGAAAGTTACTGGCGCAGCGAAGAAATTGTGCCAGACTGCAATCCGATTGACGGTTGCACCTGTATCGTAGATACCGATCGGCGAGTCAATTCGTCTGACACCAACGTCACGTCTGATTGTCCAACAAGTCACAGTGAACTCTTGCTGCAAAACGTCATTGAACCGATTCGAATCCTCTGCCGCCCAGGTGGAGCAGCGGGCGAGCCAGTTGCCCTCGAAACTACCTAAGTTGTACTGCGGGAAGGTAAGTGAGAGCTCGATACCCGGTTCGAGGCCGGAAACCTGCAGTGACTCACGATACACCATTTCTCCCTCGGGCTCGAAGAGCATGAACCATGCCCAGAACGAGGCAAGTCGAGTCGCCGAGTAATTACGCCAGATTGCTGTCGGCTGCACGACCGAGCCGGTATCCCAGGAACCAGTTGGCGCAGTTATTGCGCGGACACCGACATCAACAAAGAGTGGTGCGGCCGAAACCACAAATCCCTGAGCAGCGAAGTCATTTGTCGGGTTAGAATCTAGCGCGCACCAAGTCGAGCAACGGGCGACCCACGCGCCGGTCATCTGACCAACATTGTACGATGGGAATGCGATACTGCGCTGCGCGCCAGCAGCAAGATTGTGAACAGGGACCGATTCGGCGTAAACGCGTTGGCCCTGAGGGTTTTCAAGGAAGAACCAAGCTTTGAGATTTGCCGAAAACTGAGTCGCATAGTTTCGTATTGTCGCTGTCGGTTGCAGGATGGTGTTTGTGTCAACCGAGCCAGCGGGTGCCGTGATACCGACGACCCCGACGTCAACATACTCTGGCCAAACTAGAAAGGTCTGCTGTCTGGTGTCGTTACCGTGAACAGTATCGCCGCCAGCATAAGTGGAGCAACGAACAGTCCAGACTCCAACGGTCGTATCCAGGGTGTACGGTGCAAATACGATGGTTGTATCAGCGTAACCGGGGAGATTGTTGACTGCCATCTGTTGAGTGGATACCAGCGCGCCATTGGGTTTGTACAGCATCATGTATGCGTAGAAGTTGGCTGTGCCGCTCAGATAGTTGTGCCACACAGCGATGCGCTGAATTGTGGCACCAGTGTCATAGCGGCCAACAGGCGATGATATCGTTGTCACGCCAACGTCCTGAGGCACGCGCCAACGCGTGACAATGAAGGGTTCCTGCCGAACGTCGTTGGCGTGGTTAGTGTCTATCGGCGACCACGTCGAGCAGCGGGCAAGCCAGTTGCCTTCTTGTGTTCCGAAGTAGTATGATGGAAAGACCAAAGTCGTCTCAGCCCCGGCACCTAAGCCGGTCACCGCTATTGACTCAGTATAGACAATCTGGCTACTTGGGTTCCGGAGTTTGAAATAGGCTTTGAAGCTAGCCGGGAATTGTGGCGTGTTGTTGCGCCAAATCCCCGAGGGCTGAACAGTCACACCCGTGTCCAGAGAGCCGACCGGCGTCAGTAGTACGGTCGGTGCTACGTCAATGTGGCGTGGCTGAACCTGAAAGGTGCCGTTTAGAGTGTCGTTCACGCGGTGAGTATCAACCGAGGCGAACACCGAGCAACGCACCGTCCAATTACCTGACACCCCACCGACGTTGTAACCGCCAAAGGTCAATACCGTGTCAGTTCCGGCACTTTGATTCGAGACGACCTTGAAGTCACTCCAGACCCTTGTACCACTAGGATTTCTAAGAAAGACGTGGGCTGTGTAACCAAATGGGGCCGTGTGATAGTTATGCACAACATATTGAGGTATTATCATTGAACCGGTATCGTAGCTGCCCTGGGGGGCAACGATAGCGGTCACGCCGATATCAGGAAGCGGCGGAGGTGGTGTATAGGTGACATACAATCGTGGTGCTGTTGCCCGAGGATAGTAGCCGAGTGCTGTTCCCCAGCGACTGTCGCTGGTCCCTGTTTCGTAGATGCCATAGCAAACCCAGTTCTGGGCCAGACCGGCGACAACAGCCGCAACTCCAGCAGCGTTCAGCGGCCGCAGTACCCAACCCACACCGTGGCCGGATGGGTTCGTGCATGCTGTCCCGTTGTATATTGCACTCCAAAGTGTAGTGGCCGTGGCCGGCACCGGGTCAATTGTTACGTGAGTTATGACAGAGTTGGGACCACCGTTTGGGTCGATCGCGTCACAGTAGTACACGATCCCGGTGGCATTCACGGTTCCATCATCAGGAACGGGTGAGAGGTCAAACTTCATCCAACCGCGTCGCTTGTCAGCAGAGGCACTGTTGCCGCCACGCCAGTAGATTTGGTTGTCGTTCTTGACGGTGCCCACCTGATTCTGGCTGCGAACATGACCTGTCCACCACGCGGCAATTGAGGGAAAGACTGAATCAGTCGAATCGGTGTCTACCGGTAACCAGATGCCGTCGTTGGCGCGCCGGAACAAGGGAACGGGTGCTATCTCGACTAGCCGTTTGCCATCTGGCAAAGCGAATGTTCGTGAACATTCTGTTCGTAGGCCTGGCAGTTCGACTGCGCCATTAGGAATCAGAGCATCAACTGACGCAGCAGCACTGCTAGCTTCTCCCACCGATGGCCCTACTACGGCCAGGAATAGCGCTAGCATCATTTTGTTCCAAGCACTAGGCATGTTGACCTCCAATCAAATTATCAGAGGTCGAGCCATGTTAACCCCACGACCTTCATGCTGACTCTGCTCCCTCTAAACCCAAGAGACGGTCATGCGCGCCGCAGTCCCCTCTGTGCTGCGAGCTGAACAATTCTATCGCGCAAATGGCTCGCAGTCAACGAAGCAATGACGATGCACCTGTCTTCGGGTGCAACACGAAGTCTCACAAGTCGTCTGTAACCCACTGAGTAGTGAAATGATGCCAAGTTTTCGCTAGCTTCCACTCCCCCATCCTCGGGACTGTCTCTGATGGTCATCAAACCACCACATATGCAGCCGCCGAAGTAACCACCGCGAAGGGCCCTTCCGGATGGGCATGCGAGCGGGCCTGTAGAAGAATTTCGGACCTTGCTCGCATAGACCTCGTGGACGTAGCAGCACACAGTTCCTTGCCCAAGGTTGCTGGCGGGCCTGCGGAGTAAGTGTTCTTGGTTATCAGTGAATCTACTTGTAGCGTGGCCTGCGGTTAACCAACCCAGTACTTTAACTACCCGGCTAGCCTATATGATTGCAGCCCCAGTCGGCAACAGAACTCTGTTGCTCCCAAGGCTGTTTGACATGCAGCGAAACGAAGATAGAATACAGCCAATCAATAGCATAACAATGCAGGAGGACCGATGCCCTTACCAAAACGGCGACACTCGAAGACACGCGGGCGCAAGCGACGTACAGGCTGGAAGCTTACAGCACCGTCGGTATTGGAATGCCCACATTGCCACGAGCCGAAGCTGCCGCATCGCGTATGCCCCCACTGCGGCTACTACGCAGGCAAAGAGGTTGTCTTCGTTGAGAAGAAGGAAATCGGATAGCCCAACAGACGGCAGCAGACCGTCAGCCAACTAGCTAAGCTGTCAAGGTGAGAGTCGCTCTCGATGTCATGGGCACCGACCAGGCGCCGGTTGCTGAGCTGCTTGGCGCCGAGATGGCGCTTGACAAACAGCGCGACCTGGAGCTTGTACTTGTCGGCCGACCGGACATCATCTCTGTTCAAGGTAATCGTCACCACGACCGGTTCGAACTCGTTGCGGCTGAGGAAACCGTTGGCATGCACGAGGCACCGTTTGAAGTCGTCAAGCGCAAACGCAATTCATCAATGGCAGTCTGCCTCAACCTGCTAAAACAGGGACGTGTCGATGCTGTTGTCAGTGCCGGCAACACGGGCGCGATTATGGCCTTTGCAGTGACTACGCTCGGTGTCGTCCCCGGCGTCCATCGTCCCACGCTAGGCGTTGTGTTCCCCACGGTCAAAGGCGGTGGGACATTGGTCCTTGACGTCGGCGCAAATGTTGACTGTAAGCCCAACCAACTGCTTCAGTTCGCGATAATGGGTTCAACCGCCGTTAGCTATCTTTCACGCAAAGCTAGCCCGACCGTCGGTCTAATCAACATCGGCCATGAGAGCTCAAAGGGCAACGAACTTGCACTTGCTACGCATGAACTGCTCCGAAACAGCGAACTGAATTTCATTGGCAATGTTGAAGGCACGGACCTAATGAAGGGCACGGTTGATGTTGCTGTCTGCGATGGTTTTGTTGGCAACGTCCTGCTTAAGTACGGCGAAGGCCTGGGGGACGTGCTGAAAGACATGCTGCACGAGTATCTCGAATCCAAGACCGAATACCGTCTGCGCCGCTGGTTGTCCAAGCCGGTGCTGGCTGAGTTCCTCGGTCGAATGAACTACGAGGAACGTGGAGGTGCCCTGATGCTCGGCGTGCAAGGAGCAGTTGTTGTGGCCCACGGTCGGTCGTCGCCAAGGGCAATGATGAATGCTCTACTTTTCGCTGATCAGGCGGCCCGTGATAATCTGAGCGAGCATATTCGTCAGGCTTTCGCCGAACGAAAAGCGCCAGACGCATGAAAGCTCCTTTGTGGCTGCTGGCGTGCGTCTTCCTCGCCTGTAACACACTACCGGTGGGCTACGACGAGCTTGGTCGAATACCGGAAACTGGCTTGGTTACGCTCACCCCCGACTCTGTCTTGTGTTACGGTCGCTACGTTTCTCTCGGCAGTGCTAAGAGACTTCTGCTGGGACAAGACCTTAATTTCCGCGCGCGCTGCCTTGTGCGTTTTGCTATTCCCGAGACCTTGAGCCTGGACTCCGTTGTTTCAATGCAATTCGTCCTCTATCTCGCTGATACGACCCGGAGTGACACCTTCAGCTTTGTCTGCTACCCCTGTTCTACTGAGTGGGAAGAACCAGCGGTGTCGTGGGCTCTGGCGAAATCCGAGGAACAGTGGTTGCGTCGAGGTGGCGACTACTATGATACAGTCGTGGCGCGCGGTGCTGTTGTTCGTGACAGTGTCGTACTCAATATTGAGTACCAAGCTCTCGATTCCAGTATCCAACGAGCTATCCGCGCGAACGGACTCCTACTATTACCGGCGACCCTCAACGACACGGGTTTCGTCGTCTTCCATTCGGCCGAAGCGGAAGAAACGAGACGGCCGCGCACTCGTATCAGCTATCGCGGTACTGGCAATACCCGCAATTTCGTCACCACCGACGATGCCACCTTGTGTGATACAGTCGCCGGATCAGTCAGTCCCTATGAACTTCTCGTCGGGTCTGGGTTCGTTCTTCGAACCTGGCTTCGCTTTCTACTCCGAGAAATTCCAAGCTCGGCGACTGTGGCGTCAGCCGAGCTTAGCTTCCGTCCAACTGTCCAGTATCTTCGTGGTGATTCAATTCCTCTCTCAGTACAGCGTCTCAGCGAACCTGTCACTGCCCGCGGAATCAACCCCAACCTCGCCAGTCCGACAACCACCGTTTGGTATTCACCGCGCGCAGGTGATACTATTGTTCGTTTTAACATCACGTCGTTAGTGCAGTATTGGACTGCTAGTCGCAACGCCGACGGTCGAGATACGACCAACTACGGTGTTGTGATCGCCCCCGATGATCTTTCGGCAACACTGTTCCGATTACGCCTACCCAGCAGTTGCAGTCTCAAAGTGCAGTATGTTTTGCCACCGGTTGACCGTTTTACTGTGCGCTAGCCTGTCACTACTGATAGGCATCGGCACGGCGCAGTCGTACCTGAACTCGCTTGGACTAGGCGAAGTAACTGGCAGCGGTGATGCTGCAAATCTTGCAGTTGGTGACCCTTATGCCTTGTCGAACATCAACTTTGGTAATCTCGTTGAACTCAGCCAAACTGAACTCGCCGTCACGGCAGTAGGTAACCTGACAATCGCCAGTAGCCGGGTCGGAACGCGAGCGGTCGCCGCCATTCGTCCGGTCTCGTTCTGGCTGGCTGCACCTTTGCCCCTGGGACTCCGCCTGAGCGGGTCTTTGCAGGAAAGCTTCAATCAGGACTTTGATGTTTGGTCAGACTCGGCCCCCGACATTGCCTATCGCCGTCACATCATCGGCCGTGGCGGCATTTATGGGCTACGCGCTGGTCTGACCAAGTCATTTTTTAACCACCTGGCCGTTGCGGCTACCTATAAACGAGTCATCGGCGGGGCACGTGAAGACTGGCGCTTCGAGATTGACAACGCCCGGGTCACATCAGTTGACACAATTGAAATTGACTACGCCGGCAGCACGTTTGAGCTGTCGGCTGCTCTTCGCTATCGTCTGGTAGTCATTGCTGCTCTGTACGAACCCAGCTTGCAGATGTTCGCCACTCGTTACCGCCTCGTCCATGGTACCGTTGCTGACTCCACTGTCAGTTACCAACTAAGGCTGCCTCAGACTTTTCATGTTGCGGTTAGCGTCAATCCAACTGACCGGATAACTGCCAGTCTTGGCCTGACCCTGCGACCTTGGTCAGGCGCTACAGTGCAGCAGAACCAGCAGCAACCGCGTGGACTTGGTTTCCGTAACTCTTCGCGGGCATCAATCGGTGTTGATTATCGCCTAAGTTCCGGTCAGGCACTGCGAGCAGGATTCGCAATGAGTTCAGGCTACTATGATGTCCTGGCAGTTCCAGTGGTCGAACGTTCGCTACACTTAGGCGCTAGTGTGCCGGTGCGTGGTTTTGGTTCACTCGATGTCGCTGGAGAGTTAATATCGCGCAGAGCATCATTGAGTGAGACAACTGCGCGTTTGACGCTGCAGCTATCTTACGGCGAACGCTGGGAGCGCCGTGTACGTCGCTGGGGGTACTGATTCGATAACCGACCTTCGACAGTGATTGTCATCAGAGAAACTGCCCCTATCGTCCTGAACTTTGTGTTCTGCTTAATACCTAACAGGAGGTATGAATGAAGTTAGGTCAAATCCTAATCGCTGGCGTTTTGCTCTTGTTCGGATGCGGCGGGCCTAAACCGGTCGCCCAGTCACAACCAGCCAAGCCGGCAGTTGATTCTTCAACCAGCGCCACACCAGCAAGTCAACCGACAACTGAAGGCGGTGAAAGCATGCTGACAGACACACTTGTTGCCACGAAGCTACCGTCAGACCTGTTTATGACCATAAAGGTGCGTGACTATGGTACAATGAAAATCAAGTTCTACACTGAAGACGCGCCAAAGAACGTGACGAACGTTGCTAACTTGGCGATCAAGGGATTCTACAACGGGTTGACGTTCCACCGCATTGTGCCGGGATTTGTGGTTCAAGGCGGTGACCCGAAGGGTGATGGCACAGGTGGACCGGGTTACACAGTACCGGCTGAGATCAAACGCCGGCATGATAAGGGCTCGATGGCCATGGCACGCACCGGTGACATGGTAAATCCCAAGCGCGAATCGTCAGGCAGTCAGTTCTACCTTTGTCTGCAACCCCTTCCTTCTCTCGACGGTCAGTACACTGTCATCGGACAACTAGTTGAGGGAATGGACGTACTCGACAAACTGGGAACCGTCAAAACAGGACCGGGGGATCGACCCGAACAGCCGGTCATTATGGAGAAAGTCTTCGTTACGACGAAATAGCTGTCTCGTTCTCTTGTTGGCGGGCTCGGGCTACTCGGCCCGGGCCCGCACGCCGTCCGGGGATGTGGCCGATTGTCGAGCCAATTGGCGAAGTGAAATACGATATGGTGGTTTCGCCAGTCCGACGTCGGTAACAAAACCAGTTACAAGTCGTCCCGGCGTTATATCAAATGCCGGGTTGAACACTGGAGCTTCTGCAAGCGTAACACGACGACCTGCGACCAGTCGCACCTCGTCTGCCGAACGTTCTTCAATAGTAATCTCACTGCCAGAGCGGCAAGTCAAATCGAAGGTTGATAATGGAGCAGCAACGTAAAATGGCTTTCGGGCAGCCCGCGCCATGAACGCCAACATCCGTGTTCCTACCTTGTTGGCGGTATCGCCGTTCATTGCTATCCGGTCAGCGCCAGTAAGCACCAGGTCGCACCGATCTATCACCGTGGCCGCTGCACTATCAACAACCAGTTCATAGCTAATCCCAGCCCGTTGTAGCTCAAACACGGTCAGACGTGCTCCTTGCAGCAAAGGCCTGGTCTCGCATACATAGACACGAGGATTCCGACCATCAAGTTGAGCCTTGATGATCGCACCTAGAGCCGTCCCAAACCCGGGCCCGGCTAGAGCGCCGGTGTTGCAGATGGTCAGAATCGTCTGGTTGCAGCCAATGAGCCGGCTGCCACAATGGGCGATGGCCATTGAACGCCGGATTTCCTCCTGTTCTACTCCTACGGCAGCACGGACAACACGACGCCGCAGAGTCTCGCTGTCGCCGTCACCGGTGACCGCGAGCATTACCCGTTCGACAGCCCAGCCCAGGTTGACGGCAGTTGGTCTAGTCGCAACCAGTAGCTGTGCCGCCGCCTCCAATCCGGCACGCAGTCGGCCTGCCGGCAACCGCAACGCTTCGGTGGCGAGGCCGTAAGCGGCAGCCACGCCAATTGCCGGCGCGCCGCGGACCGCCAGTCTCTTGATTGCCGCTGCAACTGCCTTGGCTGTTTTGAGCCGCAACCAAGTGATGCGCCATGGAAGCTGGGTCTGATCGAGTAACTCAACTGCCCCTTTGCGCCAACGGACCGCCCGAAGTTGCCCCGGCAGAAACGGTTTACGACTGATTAGCATCGGCTAGAGGTTGCGCCAACGGGCGAAGCGAAGGATGGCCCTGACCTCAACAGCGGTACGGAAATGAAGCAGCTCCCGTGCGACCCACGATCGCATCATTGCTTCGACCATGACTGGATTACCGCGGACGTAGCCAAACTCGAAAACACGCATTGCTGCGTGACCAAAAGAATAGGCCGATACGAAGGCCAAGGCCAGACCAATCAGGTAGCTGAACATGCCGAGTTCGAAGTACAGCCTGGCGGCCAGCAGTGCCGCCAACACCAATCCGGCGACAGCCAACACTAGGAAGCAAACAAGAAAAGAGACAGCGATCGACCATCCAGTCAGGTCGCTGATTTTCCCATATAGCCGATTGGCACCATAAGCGGCGCCGACCAAAGATGCGGTCTCATAAAAGACCCGAGCAACGTTGGCCCGCGCTCGCAGGAATTGAATCCCAGCGACCGCTGCGAGCAGAATAATCGCGACCGTATCGAGTGTGGTGTAACGCAAAAGAAGTCTAGGAGGTGGTGGCTACCACCGGTCGCTTGAAGAACATCACTGCTCGTGTAATGATGCCGGTCTGCTCACTGCCAGAGACGATTGCGGCCAGTTCCCATCCTTGAGCTCCTAGCTCAGTAGCATAGCGTTCGACCCCTTCCATCGTATCACGCGCTTTCTTTTCACCGGGCACCTGAACGCCCCATCTGGCAAGCTTCAGAATCGGGCTCAGGTTGATGTCAATCTGCACGAACTTGTATTCCCACTGCTGCATGAGTGACTCCTTTCGTCCGGCTATCGTAACACTGGCGGCCGTCAAGTCAAGCTACTACTAACTTTGACATCGAGCGGCGACTGGCCTACTATCGAGCGTGGCCAAACTCGCTCACCGGTTGCAGCGGATTGCCGCAGCTACGTTCAAAGAGTTAGCCGAAATCGCGACCCTCGCAACTGAACGCGGTTGGGCTGAAGCTGGAGCTGGCAACTTCTCCATTCGATTGTCAGCAGATATCTCGACTGCTACTGCCCGCTCATTACCGTTGCCTCTTCCCTATCCTGAACTGGCTGGCTGCTCGTTGCTGCTCAAACAAACCGGTGCAAGAATGCGTGACATTAGACGGCGACCGGTGCCAGGAATCTGTCTTGTCCGTGTCAGCACTACCGGTACTGAGCTTACTATTTGGCCACCGACAGCCAGACCCACAAGCGAGTATTTAGCCCATCTGGCTGGCCAGAGAACCCTCATTGGCTGCCGGCCTGAGGATCGAGTCCTGCTGCACCTCCATCCAACAGCGACGGTCGCGCTCAGTCTGCTGATTCCTTATCGCCGACTGCCAGCTTTGCTCAGCCGGATGCACTCCGAGGGACCAACCTTACTACGCAATCGCATAACTGCGCTGAGGTTCGCACCACCCGGTTCAGCTCAGCTAGCAGAGCTGACCGGCGCTGCTCTACGCCGCTATGCCGGAGTGATTTGGCCTGGACATGGAATCATCGCCAGCGGTCCAACATTGTCAGCCGCCCTTGACCTAGTTGAGCTTACCGATAAGGCAGCAATGATTGCGCTATATCAGGGCCTGGTACGAGCAAGTGTTCGGGGTCTAGATTCGCTAAAGAGAATTATGGTATTTAGCACTACCCAGCGATGAACCAAAACCTGCCACCGCTACGGCGGCGGCCAGGCCGCTCACTTCAGGGCTGGCATGCCCCGGACGGCATTGAGACTCACTACGAAGTCCGCAGCCGAGATTCAACCCTTTCGCCGGAAGAGTTTCGCTGTTTGCCGCGTCGGCCAGTCTATCTTGTCCTCGACAATCTGCGTAGTGCGTTCAATGTTGGCGCCATCTTTCGCCTGGCTGATGCCGCCCGCGCCGCCGCGGTTATCACCTGCGGCTACACGGCTCATCCGCCTCATCCCAAACTAGAACAGACCTCACTGGGTACCCACCGGTCAGTGCCCTGGCATCACTGCCCACAGACGCTGGATGCGGTTCGACAGCTACATCAGTCGGGCGTTCAAGTCTTGGCAGTCGAGACTGCCAGCCCGGCAACACCTTTTCACCGCTTCGACTACCACCTGCCGGTCGGCCTAGTCTTTGGCAACGAGGCACTGGGTGTTGAGCCGGCGGTGCTGGCTGCCTGCGCTGGAGTGATCGAAATCCCAGTCGCCGGTTATAAGAACTCAATCAATGTTGCGACGGCCGCGGCAATTGTTCTTTATGAACTACTGCGGCGACAGGGCTGGCTCGATGAAAGCTAGTCCACGGGCCTGATGCGGGGAATCTGCGAGCGCAGCAGTGGCCGCCGATAGTGACCGACGCCGATTATGAAACCCTGCCAGCGTAGCAGCACGAATCCGTTCTCGACTGCAGCATCCAGCCGGAGCTCACCACCGTTGATGAGCAGACTGGCCTGCTCACCTGTCACGTCAATAATGTTGCGAGTGGCCTGGCGGCCAATCACCTGCATGGCGAACGTTGTCGGCTTGATTGAATGGGGAAACACCCGGCAGAGGCGCAGTCCGCGCCGCATCGGTCGCACTGCCGCGAAATTCATAGCGTCAACGGTGCCAATAAAAATTGTCTCCTGCTCACTGATACAGCGCAGTCCGGCCAGTGCCGATTCCGGGATACCGAACCGACGAGCAATCTCAGCTAGCTGACGCATCGGCTCGCTTCCGAATCAGCGCCAAAAAGAACGGCTCGGTATCGTTATCCTGTGGTAGAATTCGACGGCAACGTTGGACCGCTGGTTGATACTCAACTCCAAGCCAGGCACTGATGCCCGGGCGCATCACCAGTCCAGGCAGCTCAATATCAAGCAGCTCGGCTGCTGGCTGGTGATCAAGGAACCAGGCAATAACCCCTTCATTCTCCTCAGGCGCAATGGTGCAGGTCGAATAGACCAAGAGACCGCCGGGTCGGAGTGCCGTAAACCCCGCGACGAGCAGCCGCCGCTGGGCCCGCGCAAACCCCTCAAACTGCTTTGGACTCCACGAGTCAAGGGCCTGGGCCGACTTGCGAATCGTACCCTCTGACGAGCAGGGGGCGTCAACCAGTACCCGGTCACAGCTATTACTGAGGGCGCGGCCGAGCACGCTGCCATCCTGACGGCAGATGACAGTATTGAGGCAGCCGGCGCGATCGACATTACCAATCAACGCTCGCACCCGCACCGGTGACGAATCATTGGCAATCAAGAGTCCAGTATTGCGCATCATTCCGGCCATCTGCGTCGTTTTAGAACCGGGCGCTGCTGCCAGGTCCAGGACGCGTTCTCCTGGCTCTGGAGCAAGAATCAATGGCGGCACCATTGAAGCTGCTTCCTGAACGTAGATGAGACCGATGAAATGCTCGATGCGCCGGCCCAGCTTCTCGCCCTGCTCGACTGTGAACCCGTGCGGATACCACGGCAGGGGTCTAGGGCCAAGGTCGGCAAGCAAAGTGAAGACCTGTTCTGGCTCAGCCTTGAGCAGATTGACGCGGGCGGTGCGCAGCAAAGGTGCCTGCATCGCGGCCAGAAACTCAGCAAAGTCGGGAACAATCTGCTCGTAGCGACGGATGAACTCGGGTGGGAAGCGTCGTCGGTCTGATTTCACGATGCTACCCGCCCGACTAGTGCTGACCACTGCTCGAGCCGGCGCAGCGCTGCCAGACTTTCGGCGCGACCGAGCCTAGCCTGTCGTACTGCTCGCTCCAGCAGTGCGGTCGTCTGGTCATAGACCTGCCGGTTCACCGGATAGGGCCAACCGTCCTTACCACCCAAAGCAAAGGAGTAGGTGACCGGGTCACGAAAGCTGAGCCTCGCTCCGTAGCTCACTTCAGCAACCAGTGCCAGGGCACGGATCGTCTTCGGGCCCACTCCCGGCCGCAACAGTAGGTCAGCAAAATCGGCTGGCGGGTGTTCGTAGGTGGAGACCAACACCTTGGCAAGATGAGCCGGCCTTACGTCAGCTAGTGTCAGCGGATGCTGCTGCGGCATTTCGATGGCGCGTACACGACTATACTCACGCACCGTCACCTCGGGTCGAGCTTGGGCGATGGTCACCGTAGCAGTTCGTAGTTCCGCAGCCTCGGCAGCGACTGTGTTGAGGACCGTGCCCCGGCTGTTACAGGCAATTGCCTGGTGCGGCTCGCAGGTAAAGTCCTCCAATCCTTCGGCCAGCCAGTGGTAGCGTCGGGCCAGCCGGGTTATGGTATTCATGCCTTGCTGGACAACTGCCCAACGGCCACGGGTCGTGCCGATAAAGACGTGATGATAGAGCTCGTACCCGTCTTGCAATGCGGCCGAATCTACCTTGGCGCTAAGTCGGCTTGCCCGCACCAGCGCGTCACCATCCAGGCCAAACCTCTCAGCCTGGTGACCCAGTTCAATCGGCGTCCGGCGCGAGGCTCCACCTTTGCCGCCACAGACAAAGAGTCCGAGCTCGGCCTCGCTGTCCTTGACCGCTTCCTTCAGAGCACCGCAGACCGTGGTTGTCACGCCCGAAGAGTGCCAGTCAAAACCGAGCACACAACCAAGGCTCTGAAACCAGACTGGGTCACTTACCCGCCGCAGCAGTTCATCCGGCCCGAACTCGGCAACAATCACTTCGGTCACTGCCCGGCACAGCCGCACCATCCGTTCAAACAGCCAGCGCGGCGCTGTACCCCAATGCAGTGGCAGCGATGCAACGCCGGTGCGCACGCCAGATTCTAGGTCTTCGCCTCTGCGGGTCAAGAAGCGTTTGACTGGTCGCTGCTGCTCGCTATACTCGGCCAACCGTGATGAGTCCGCTCATTGAGCTCCGCCGTGATGTTGCGCTCATCACCGTTCGTTCAGCCTCGAACCGGGCCGACAAGAAGTCGGCACTACTAACCGATATTGGTCGGCTGGGCCCGCTCTGCGAACCAAGCCTCACCGCCCATCAGTCTGAACCGACATTTGACCTGGTCAGCGTCTATCCGACTAGTGGTCTGGACCTGGTCGTCGGCCACCTCGAAAGCCATCTGGCTGAGTATCAGGCATCAGGCATTGCTGTTGACACTGATGTAGCCCTGCTACTGCTGCCTTGGGATTCGGTGCAAACACGTACTGAGCTCCTCCCAACCGTTATCAGGGCCGTCAGCCAGGCCTGTTCGCTGCTGCTGGTATCACCGGCCGGCAGTGGCGCAACCGCCTTCGTTGTCCCGCGCCAACAGGCTGAGGCTGCCGCTTCTGCCATCCGTACCGTGTTTGCTAACCGCTCATGACCCGCAAGACGCGACAGACCCTCTCGGCCTGGGCCTATCTGGCACCAGCCCTGGTCATCCTGCTCACCTTTCGTGTAGTCCCGATCATCCTTTCGGTGCGGATGAGCCTCTACGACTGGGGCATGGCCGGTGCCCGCCAGTTCCTCGGCTTGGCCAATTATGGCGCGGTGCTGCGCGACCCGGTTTTCTGGAAGTCACTGCTCAACACCGGCTGGTACATCATTTTTGAAGTACCCTGCACCCTGCTCATCTCGCTCTTCATCGCCATTCTGCTCAACCAGCGGATTCGTGGCCTTGGCATCTATCGCACCATCTACTACCTGCCGGTTGTCACCTCAATCGTCGCAGTCTCGGTTGTCTGGCGCTGGATTCTGCAGCCGGACCGCGGTCTGCTCAACTACCTGCTCTCGCTCGTTGGCCTTGACGGCCTGCGCTGGCTCCAGGACCCACGCGGTCTGTTCCAGCTAATCGTTGGCGCCAGGGTCAACCTACCCGAGGCGTTGCGCGGCCCGTCGGTTGCACTCCTCTCCCTCGTCATGATGGGCATCTGGAAGTCAATCGGCTACAACGTTGTCATCTTTCTCGCCGGACTGCAAAACATCCCCAAAACCTATTACGAGGCAGCCCGGATTGACGGCGCTGGCCGGCTGGCCATGTTCCGCCATATCACCTGGCCGCTGATATCACCGACCACCTATTATGTCCTAATCATGAGCTGCATCGCGGCCTTTGAGACCTTTGCCCAAGTCTGGATTATGACCGGTCCGCCAGCCGGTGGCCCGCTCTCAACCACCAAGGTCGTGATGTATTACTTCTACGAGAACTCTTTCGAACTCTGGCGGCTTGGGTACGGCGCTTCGATTGCCTTTATCGCCTTCGTCATCATCCTCGGGCTTACCATCCTCCAACGTGTCGTTCTCGAACGACGGGTACAGTATGGCTAAGAGTAATCCCTGCTGCCCATGACCATACGCACTCGCAACATCCCCATCCACCTGCTGCTCATCGTTGGCGGCGTGGCCATGGTCCTGCCCTTCTACTGGATGGTCTCGACCTCGCTCAAGACCCCGATCGAAGCGCTCCAGTTTCCACCGACCTGGTGGCCGGCATCACCCCAGTTTAGCAACTACCTTGAGGTGTTCCGCCAGATACCACTCTGGCGCTACTTGCTCAATACTGTCTTTGTCGCCTTTGCCAGCCTCACCGGCGTACTCATCACCGGTTTGCTCGCTGCCTACGCCTTTGCTCTGTTCCGGTTCCCGGGCCGCGAGGTGCTCTTTATGGGCTTTCTCGCCTTGATGATGATTCCGCTGCCGGTCTATCTTGTTCCGTCCTATACCATCCTATTCCGGCTCGGCTGGATTGACACTTATGCGGCAATGATAGTTCCATGGATTGTAAATATCTTTGCCATCTTCTTGTTGCGCCAGCACATAAAGCAGCTACCTAATGACCTGTTCGATGCAGCCCGCATTGACGGCTGCTCTGACTTCTGGGTGCTGGTCCGGATTGTCCTTCCGCTCTGCCGTGCCCCGCTTGTCACCATCACCGTTTTCAACATCATCAGTTCCTGGAACTCATTCTTCTGGCCGCTGATTGTCACCAATTCGGACCGGATTCGACCGCTCCAGGTCGGGCTTGCCTACTTCTCCCGCGAACAGAGCACCAACTACACCCTGCTGATGGCGGCAACGACCATGGCCATCATTCCTTTGGTCCTGCTCTTCTTCGCTGCCCAGAAGCAAATTGTCCAGTCTCAGGCCCGCGCCGGGCTAAAAGAGTAGCCGGAGGCAGGAAGGCCTGCCTCCGGCCGGCTTTGCTGCGCTCACGGAGTCACCGGCGCACTGATGTTGAAGACATCCTTGCGGATCTTCTCCAGTGCTGAGCGCACCAGGCCGCGCGCAACCCACTTGTTGAGCAGAATGTCGGCCTCAATCGCGGCCGACTCGCCCGACATGTTGCGCTCGTGCGTGATGCGCCACAGTTCACGGCCATAGCTGAGGTAGAACGGGTACTGGATGACCGGCAGGCCAAGCCCGTCGAGCACCTGCTTCACCTCGTCCTCCATCGTTGTCAGCGCCGGGAACTGGCTCTGCACCCGCGCCAGCATTCTGGGACGCTTCTTATCAACCTTGGTCTTGACCGCGGCTGTATCGAAGCCGTAGTCCCAGTTCTCGACCCGTCGCGTTGGATCGATCGGCATTGCTCTCACCCCCTTCCGTGTTGTTGAGAGTTATCCACGAACACTCACCCTACATACGCTCGCCGGCGCCCAACCTGGCAAAAACCGGGCCCGACGCTCGGCCAGGCCCGGTCTCAGTCCTGCTCGCATCAGCCTGTTTTCATCAACCGCTCGCGCAACGTAGCCAAGGCATGGGCAGCATAGTACCGCGCCTGCCGCTCGCTCCGGCCGACGTCCCGACCGGTCTCAACCCAGGTCCTCCCCAAGAGAAATCGGTCAAGCAGTGTCTCCTGCTCAAGCTCGGGCAGTTCGCTCACCAGTTGCCAAAGCCGTTGCGCCGTGATGCTGCGCTCGACCTGCTCGGCTGGCCCTTCCTGCGCTGGCAGGTCGGCTTCGGCTAGCTGGTCCAGTCCGAGTGGCTGCCGCTGCCGACGGCGCAGGAAACTGAAGGCCAACCGCTCTGTCAGTCGCCGCAGCCAGGTGCTCAGGCCGGCCTCGGGATTGAACCGCTCCAGCCGCAGCCACGAGCGAATGAACACGCACTGACAGACCTCATCCACATCTGCCGAACTACGGAGCAGCGGCCAAAGCCAGCCGCGTACCGTCCCTTCGTAGCGCTTCACGAGCACCGCATAGTCAATCCGACCAGCTCGGATTCCCTCCACCAGTTCTGCATCGCTCATCCCTCACCTCACCAGTTCCCAACCCCACTGCTACCTAAACCTGACCAGCGACCGCCCCTATTGTCTGGCGCCAGTCAGTTACTCAGACAAACGCGCCGTGCCGGCCCCCTAGCCAGCACTCGCTTACGCTCATATTCTACTCCTTAGCGGCTACTCGCGTCCAGGCCTGGCTGGCCGGTCTGGCCTAACCGACGGCTGGGGCACAATCCCCAGCACGTCCCGACAAAGCCGTTCGAGCACGGTCCGTGCCAGTCCGCGGTGTGCCCAACGTTCAATCGCCAGCCGTGCTTCGAGGGCCAGGGTCAGCCCTGAGAATCCTCGCCGCTGTAGCCTATCCAGTTGCCGCACCAGCCCGTAGTAGAACGGCCACTCAATTGAGGACACGGTCAGCGCAGCCAGCACCTGACTGGTTACGTCAACCAGCGCTCGGTCGTGCTCAACTGCCTGACGGAACCTAGCCAACTGCAGCCTTGCCCGCTCTTCGCTTACTGGCCCCATCCGGCCGGCGCGCAACCGGGCCTCATACTTGCGACAAATCTGCTCCACCGATTTTGGCATAACCACCTCCAGCTAGGTCCAGTAGCCGCGTCCGAACCGCTGGCGCAGAATCGCCGCTCCGACCAGCCAGAGCCGGCGCCCAGACAGTCCGCGCCGAAACCACTTCGCCACCACCCGCTTGGTCCTTACCGTGAAATCAGGATATGGCCGGCGCCGGAGGCTGTGCCAAAACTCCTGTGCAAAGGAGAGATACGCCGGCAGCCGGTCATCCGGACAGCCGGCTGCGGTCACAATCGCCTGCAGCCGCGACCTGGTCGGCTGCCCGGGCACCCGCCTGCCTGACCCAGCCATCACCCACCTCCTCCTCGCTCAAACCCAACTTGGCCAATACCCGTCGGGCCAGCTCCACCAGCAACCCCCGGCTAAGACCGTTAGCAGTCCACTTTGCAACCCACTCTGCCAATTGGACCGAAAACCGGTCAGCCGGCGCTGTTCGCACCAGTCGGCCAAGCTCCCGACCCGCCCACTCGGCAAGCAGATATTCAGGCAGGCGCAGGCCCCCATCATTCAGCACTGGCCGGCAGATTGCCAGTACCAGTTCTTCAATCCTCTTCGCATTTACTTCGACCATGCTGCTCCTCCCTTCATCCGACCACCCCAGACCGTTTACCACCTGCCTGTCTTGCTTTCTCCTCACTGTACATACGCTCGGTCGGCCCAAGCCCGGCAATCCCCGTCCCCTGGGCCGTCCAGAGGCCGTCCCCCCAGCCCTTACCCCTGCTGTCCGGACGGCCATTTTCGGCGACACTTGGTCAGGCCAAAGGCAGCCTCCTTGACCAAGCCTTGGCCATCGCTCTGGCGATGCCCCCTGTTTAGGTCCCTGCCACCGCCCTGCCCAACCACCCAAGCAAAGCCTGCCCCGAAATATCCAAACCAGCGTCGGGCAATTTGGTCGGCCCAGTGCTGCTACCACTCCTCCTGCCGGCATTGGGGCTACCGACCCAAGCAGGGTTCTGCCCATTGCCTCCGAAAGCCCGCGCTACCGCCTCTTGACACCCGGTCCAGTCCGGCCTACCATAAGCCGAGATGGCGCAGAGGCAGACTGCGGAACAAGCCGAACACGACCTGGTGATTGAGGCCGCGGCTGAGCAGTTTGCTAGCAGCGCCAAATACGCCATCTACACCAATCCCGGCAGCGAACGCCGCACCGGCATCGGCCGCCACTACCCGGACATCCTTGTCATGGAGAAAGGCACCACCCGGGTCCGCTATATCATCGAGGTCGAGACCATTGACACAATTGAGAGTTCTGAATTGGGGCATTGGCGTGAGCTGGCCGGACTGGGCCCACCGCTCTATCTCGTCGTGCCGCAGGTCAGTCTGGGCTTTGCCCAGCAGCTCTGTCAGGCCGGCAATGTCCGCTGCCGATTCGGCTACTACCATCGCGCCAGTGATGGCCGGTTGCGGGTGGTGCTGCTGCGCGAGGGTGGGCCGCCGTCCCAAAAGTCGGACCTGCGGGCCAAGTTCGCAGCGCTGCGGCAGCGCGAGGGCCGCTAGCTCTCCATCGTCAGTCGCTTTGTCAAAGACCGGCCCCGCGCCGGTCTTCCGTTTCGCCCCAACCGGTCGGCCTAGGCCACTAGCAACAGCGCAGGGGCGCAGTTGCGCCCCTGCATCGCTGTCAGCAGTTGGCCCTAGCTGGCCAGGCTGGTCTTGGCCAGCTCGACCAGTTGGGCAAAGTCATCGGGATGGTGGATTGCCAGCTCCGAAATCACGCTGCGGTCAAGCTCCACCCGAGCCCGGTTGAGACCGTTGATGAAGCGGTTGTAGGGCAGGCCAAACTGCTTCAAGGCAGCATTGATTCGGATTATCATCAGCGAGCGGAAGACCCGTTTCTTGCGCTTGCGCTCCTTATAGGCGGTGCGGCCAGCATGGACGACCTGTTCGCGGGCAGTCTTATAGAGGCGCGATTTGCCGCCCCAGTAGCCTTTCGCCTGTTTGAGCCATTTCTTGCGACGTTGTCGGGTGTAGGGACCAGTCTTGACTCTGGGCATCCTCTCTCCTTACTTGTAGGGCACGAGCTTAGCAATCCGCTTTCCCTGCTCCGGGGTGAGGACCGCCGGCCGGTTGAGCAGCCGCTTGCGCCGCTTGCTCTTGCAGGCGTTGTTGTGACTGCGGCCGCTGCGTTTGTGCAGAAACTTGCCGCCGGCACTGCGCTTGATTCGCTTCTTGAGCGAGCTGAGTGATTTTAGCTTCTGTTTCATTTTGGCACCAGCATCATTTGGATAGACTTTCTACCTTCGGTAATCATTTTCGGCATCTGCTCGACCCGACCGACATCAGCCAGGTCTTCGGCGATGCGCTGCATCAGTTTCATTCCCAGGTCGGCATGGACAACCTCTCGGCCGCGCAGAATCAGAGTGACACGAATGCGGTCTTTATCAAGGAGAAATTCCCGCATCTTTCTAATCTTGACCTCGTAGTCGCCCGGCCCAATCTTCATTTTCATCCGCATCTCGCGCACCGCGGTGACGTGCTGCTTCTTCTTCGACTCCTTCTGCCGCAGCTTCTGCTCGTAGAGGTAGCGGCCGAAGTCGAGAATGCCGCAGACGGGCGGGTCTTCGTTTGGAGCCAGGACAACAAGATCGAGGTCCTGGCGTCGGGCCAGATTAATCGCCTCACGCGTCGGCAGGATGCCAATCGGCTTTTTGTCGGTGCCGATGACGCGGACATACGGCACCCGAATCTGCTCATTGACGCGGGGACGGTCCTTGAATGCGTCGCGAACTACTTTACCTGGGTACGTTGCCTTCCTCCTTGATTTGGGCCAGCGCCGCTTCGACCGGGACTGCTCCAAGGTTGCCCTTGCCGTGGCGGCGGAGTGAGACAGTGTTGTTCTGGGCCTCACGCCCGCCGACGACAAGCATGAACGGAATCTTCTGCCGTTCAGCTTCGCCGATTTTGAAATTGATCTTCTCGTTGCCGGCATCAAGCTCCACCCGCAGCCCTTCCTGCTGACAGCGGGCAACAAGCCTGCGCGCATACTCTTCCTGGGCATCGGTCAGGGTCAGCACCCGCACCTGAACCGGTGCCAGCCAGGTCGGGAACGCACCAGCATAGTGCTCGGTCAGAATCCCCATGAACCGCTCGATACCGCCGAGCACGGTGCGGTGGACAAGATAGACCTGATGGTGCTGGCCGTCGCGGCCCATGTAGTAGAGATCAAACCGCGGGCCGAGGTTGAAATCAAACTGACAGGTTGGACACTGCCATTCTCGGCCAAGCGAGTCGCGGAGCTTGATGTCAATCTTTGGGCCATAGAAGACCGCCTCACCCTCAGCGCGGTGATAGGGCAGTTCAAGGCGGCCCAGCGCCCGCACCAGTGACCGTTCAGCCAGTTCCCACTGCTCGTCACTGCCCATGTACTTGGCCCGATTGTTGGGGTCGCGCACCGACAGGTCAACCCGAAAATCCTCAAACCCGAACTTCCTAAGAATCTTCAGCGACAGCGCCACCACGCCATAAGCCTCATCCTCAACCTGCTCGGCAGTGCAGAAGATATGGGCGTCGTCCTGGGTGAAACCACGGACACGTAACATACCGTGCAGGGTGCCGGAACGCTCGTAACGATAGACCGTGCCCCACTCGGCCATGCGCAGCGGCAGGTCACGGTAGGAGTGAACCCGCGTGCGGTAGATGAGCATGTGGCCAGGACAGTTCATTGGCTTGAGCACATACTCTTCTTCATCCACGGTCATGGTGTACATGTTGTCGCGGTAGTAGCTGAAATGACCAGACTGCTCCCAAAGCTTGCCACGGGCAATGTGGGGCGTGACAACTAGCTGGTAACCGGCGGCGATATGCTCCTGCTCCCAATACTGCTGAATCAGTCGCCGGACCGTGGCACCCTTAGGATGCCAGAACGCCAGCCCGGCCCCTGCCTCATCGTGGAAGCTATAAAGGTCCAGCGCCGGCCCCAGTTTGCGGTGGTCACGCCGCCGCGCCTCCTCAAGCCAGTCCAGATGCGCCCGCAACTGCTCCTCAGTCGGAAAAGCAACGCCGTAAATGCGGGAGAGCATCCGGTTGCGCTCATCGCCATGCCAGTAGGCGCCGGCCACGCTCAATAGCTTGACCGCCTTGAGCCGGCCGGTATTGGTCACATGCGGACCCCGGCACAGGTCAACAAAGTCGCCCTGCTCGTAAACCGATATCGTTGAGTCAGGAATTCCGTCAATCAGTTCAAGCTTGTAGGTCTCGCCGCGTTGCTGAAAGAGCCTGATTGCCTCGTCCCGCGGCAGCAGCCGGTGCACAACCGGAATGGCCTGCGCTGCCAGTTCGCGCATCCGCTCCTCAATCCGGGCCAGGTCTTCCTCGCTGAACGGCTTCTCAACATCAAAGTCGTAGTAGAAACCTTCGGCCACAGCTGGCCCAATCGTCACTTTGGCGGTCGGAAAGAGCTGCTTCACTGCCTGGGCCAGCAGATGCGATGCTGAATGCCAATAGACCTCGCGGCCGTCCGGTGACTCAAACCGAACCGACTCGACCGTGGCATCGTGGTCGAGCACTTCGGTCAAGTCGGCGAGTCGGCCGTCAACCCGGGCAACGATGGCTGCTGGGTCAGCCAGCAACTGCTCGAGGGTGAGTCCTGGCTCGACCTGCCGAACTTCGCCATTCACCAACACTTTCAGCACGGTGCAATCATACAATGATGACCAAGACTGTCAATTCTACGCGGCCTTGACCTGCCCAAGCACCGTGCTACAATGGCCGACCTTGAACCGTTCCCCAGTTGTCCGCATCGGTCTTGGCTTCGACGCGCACCGTCTGGCCAAGGGTCGTCGCCTCGTGCTTGGCGGCGTCCAACTGCCCGAAGATAAGGGGCTTATTGGCCATTCTGATGCTGATGTTCTACTCCATGCCCTTACCGATGCCATTCTCGGCGCAGTTGGCCTACCGGACATCGGCTGCCGCTACCCCGATTCTGACCCCAAGTACAAAGACGCCGACAGCGCTGCCATGCTGGCTGCGGTCTGGGCCGAGGTACGCCGACGCAAATACCGCCTGCTAAACGCCGATTGCACGCTCGTCTGCGATAGGCCCCGACTGGCACCGGTCGCCAATACCATCAGAGAGAGGATTGCCTCCATCCTCGGGGTCAGACCAGCGCAGATTGGGCTGAAGGCGAAGACAACTGAAGGCACCCGCCTTGCCCTGCCCAAACAGAGCATCAGCGCTATCGTCACGGTGCTACTGGCCCGCTCGTGATACCACTATACGATGACGTTCGGGCCCGACACCGCCCGTTCTTCAACTACACTCTGATTGGTGCCTGCACTGTTGTCTTTGCTTGGCAGGTTCTGAACGAACTTGCTGACCCGCTCGCGGCTGACACTATCATCAAGACCTACGGCATGATTCCGGCCGCGATTGTCCGCGGCCAGCGGCTCATCACCTTATTCACCGCAATGTTCCTGCACGGTGGGTTTTTGCACTACCTTGGCAACATGCTTTACCTCTGGGTCTTCGGCGACAATGTCGAGGACGCTTTCGGCCACCTTGGCTACGTGGCAGTCTATCTTGTCTCTGGTCTAGCCGGCTCGTTGCTCCAAGTGCTCTTTGCTCCCAACTCAACCGTACCGATGATTGGCGCATCCGGTGCCATCTCTGGTGTCATGGGCGCCTACTTTGTACTTTTTCCGCGTGCCCGGGTATTGACCCTCATCCCGATATTCTTCTTCATCCGCCTCATCTACCTACCCGCCTCGCTACTGCTTGGCTTCTGGGTTGTGTTTCAGGTCCTGAACGGCTGCAGCTCAGTACCGGGTGCAGGCGGTGTTGCCTACTTTGCCCACATTGGTGGTTTCGGCGCGGGCTTCCTCTTTGGACTGCTGGCCAAAGGACGGGTGCGGCGACCATGGTATGAAATCAGCTAGTCGCTGGCTGGGGCTTGCCATCCTAATCGCGCTCGGGCTGCGACTGGTCTTTGTCTTTCTACCCGCGACGCCGCTCCGCACCAAGGTTGTTGACTCGATCGCCGACGGCACCGAATACGACCGGCTAGCTGCCAACCTTGCCCGTCACCGGACATTCTCGCGCGATTCGGTCCCGCCTTTTCGGCCAGAACTGAACCGGACGCCAATCTACCCTGCCTTTCTAGTCCCGGCCTATCTCCTACCTGGCTCGTCGTTGCTCTGGGCGGTCCTGCTTCAAGCCGTACTCTCGCTTGCCATCATCCTGATTGTCTGGCGCCTGGCGCTTGAGAGTGGTCTCAACCGGGCTGGCGCGGCACTAGCTGCCACCCTGACCGGACTCAGCCCGAACCTGGCGTTTATCGCCACTCGGCTCGTCACCGAAACGCTCTTCTCGCTCATCCTGCTTACGACGCTACTCATTTTCAACCGCTACCGTAGCAGCGCTAGACTCGCGGACCTAATTGGCGCTGGCACCGCTGCCGGCCTGCTGATTCTCACCCGACCGATTGCCAGCTACTTCCCGCTCCTGCTCGCTGCTGGCGCGCTTGACCGCTGGTGGCGCGAGCGCCAGCGGTTCCGCTGGTGGTCGTTTCTTTTGCCTATTGGCTGCTCACTGATTGTCATCGCACCCTGGGCTCTCCGTAACCACACTGCCTCGGGTCGCTATGTCATATCAACAATCGCCGACCGTAGCATCTATCTCTACACTGCCGCAACCGTCATCGCTAGCGAACAGGGGCTGACAATTACTGCTGCCCGTGACTCGATGCTGGCTCAGGCCCAGCGCCGCTATGGCCCGCTCGATACCGCTGATGAGGCAACGCTCTGGCCAGCACTCGCTCGGGTAGCCTGGGCCGAACTGGCACGCCGGCCATTCGCTTTTGCCAAGGTGATGCTGGCTGGATTTGTCGGCAACTACGTCCTGCCGATTAGCATCGGGCCGCTACTAGTTCATGCTGGTGCTGCTGCCACCGTCGCCCAAGAGCCGCACGTCATGCAGCATGTCCAAAGCCTGCTGCTTCGTGGTCGGTTCAGGGCTGCACTTGCTACCGTTCGCGAATCACGACTTGCCCACCTGCCGCGTTTCGGGCAATTGACGCTACTGCTGGCGCTACTCTTCAACACTGTCCTGCTTGTACTAGTACTAATCGCCCTGCTTTGTGGCCGGACGCGCGGCCTCAATTGGTTGCTGGTACCGATTCTCTATTTCACGGTATTGACCGGGCCAGTGGGCGAGGCCCGGTTTCGGGCACCAGTCGAACCGATTCTCTGCCTGCTTGCTGCCACGACCTTCTTTTCGCTGCGCAACGAGGACAGAAAAAGGCCTAGCCGGGCAAGTTGCCCGGCTAGTTAGCTTGCAACACTAGCCGCTACTTCTTCTCTTCCTTGGCCCGCTTGGCTTCCTCGATAACCTTGGCTTGGATTTCGCGCGGCACTTCTTCATAGTGCGAGAATTCCATGGTGAAGAAACCGCGGCCCTGGGTCATTGACCGCAGACTGTTCGAATACTTATACATCTCCGCCATCGGCACCTGGGCCTTGATGACCTGCAGGTTGCCCTGTACTTCCATGCCCATGATTCGCCCACGACGAGCATTGAGGTCACCCATCACATCGCCGGTGTACTGGTCCGGGACAGTAACCTCGGCGTTCATTATCGGTTCGAGCAGCGTCAGTCCAGCCTTCTCGCAGCAGTTGGTGAAAGCCAGGCTGCCGGCAATCTTGAACGCGATGTCGGACGAGTCAACATCATGGTACGAGCCGTCATAGACCGTCGCCTTGATGTCCATCATGTGATAGCCAGCAAGGACACCCTTCTCCATCGTTTCGATAATGCCCTTCTCAATCGGCGGAATGAACTTGGCCGGAATCGCTCCGCCCTTGATCTCATCAACGAACTGAAAACCCGCTCCCCGTGGCAGCGGCTCGACTCGCAGCCAGCAGTCACCGAACTGGCCCCGGCCGCCGGTCTGCTTCTTGTGCCGACCCTGGGCCTCAGCCTTGCGGGTAATCGTCTCCCGATAAGGGATGCGGGGCTTGACAAGGTCAACATGGACATCGAACCGCCGTCGCAGCCGAGCGACGATGACGTCGAGGTGCAGCTCACCCATCCCATTGATAAGCTGCTGACCAATCTCGACGTTGTACTCGTGTGAGAAGGTCGGGTCTTCCTGATGGAGCCGGGCTAGGCCATTCGAGACACGTTCCTCATCGCCTTTGCTCTTCGGCACAATCGCCACCGAGATTGACGGCTTGGGGAAGGCAATGGCCGGCAACTTGACCGGCTGACGCTTGTCAGCCAACGTGTCACCGGTGTGGGTCTCCTTTAGCTTCACCAGTGCGCCAATCATGCCGCAGGTGAGCTTGTTGACCTCGGCCCGCTCTTTGCCCTTGACGATGTAGAGCTGATTGATCTTCTCCTCGCGCTGGGTAGTGCCGTTCAGAACCGTGCTGCCAGACTCGAGCCGGCCACGCAAGACCCGAACGTAGTGCATGTCGCCGATGTGGGCCTCAGAAACGGTCTTGAATACAAAGGCGCAGACCGGCCCGTCCGGTTCAGGCCGGACCTCGATGGCCGCGCCGGTATCCGGGGCCACGCCCGATTGCGGTGGCATCTCGGCTGGACTGGGCAACACGTCCACCGCAATATCCAGTAGTAGGTCAGTGCCAATCTGAGCCAGGGCATCGCCGCAGAGCAACGGATAGACCAGTCCGGCCTTGATACCCTTACGCACCGCCGCCTGCATTTCGGCAGCCGATATTGGCGTGCCCTCCAGGAACTTCTCCATCAGTCCTTCATCTACCTCGGCCGCGGCCTCGACCAGTCGCTCCTTCCACTGGGCAACGGTGTCAGCCAGCTCGGTAGGAATTGGAATCTCCTTGCGGCTGCCGCCTGCATAGCTGTAGGCCTTATCGTTGAGAATGTCAACGATACCATTGAACCCGGCTTCGCTGCCGATTGGCAGATGGAGCGGGGTCACACGCGACCCGAACGCCTTGCGCACCTCCTCCGCCGTCACCGCAAACTTGGTGTTCTCCTTGCGCAGTTTGTTGACAAAGACAACCCGCGGCAACTTGGCATCCTCAATCCGACGCCAGGCCATCTCGGTTCCGACCTCAACGCCCGAACTCGCGTCAATCACCACCACAGCGCTGTCCACCGCTCGGATGGCCGAAACGACCTCGCCAAAGAAATCGGCATAACCGGGCGCATCAACGATGTTGATTAGCGTATCACGATACTCACCGTAGCCGAGACTCAGGTTGATCGTGAACTTGCGGGTAATCTCCTCTTCATCATAATCGAGCAGAGAGGTACCATCAGCCACCGACCCGAGCCGTGAGTTCTGTTTCATGGCGAAGAGCAGCGCCTCGCCAATTGATGTCTTACCAGAACCGCCGTGGCCAAAGAAACCAAGATTGCGGATGTGTTCGGAACCGAATTCTTTCACCGAATCCTCCTGAAATGCACTGGGAAACTGGTGCGAATCATACTAGAAGCCAAAGGCAAGTCAACTCGACGTCTTACGTCTTACTTGGAGTCTGCCGCCGGCGCCCGACCAAAAGGCCCCGAATCGCCAATCCAGCAAACACTAGGCCCGCCACCAATGCTCCCCACCAGCCAAGCAGACAAAGTGCCGTAACGAGCACTGCCGCCAGCAGCACACCGATGAAAATAGCAAGCAGCGACCGCCAGTAGGGCATTCCCAGCAACGCCGCAGCAATCGAACCGGTCCAGGCACCGGTACCGGGCAAGGGAATACCCACGAAGATCACCAGGCCCCAGAACTCGTAGCGGGCGATCATTCCGCTCTTGCTGCGGGTGCGCGCAAATAACCAGTCGAAGAAGCGACGGAAGAGTCGGAATCGTCCGAGCCAACTGGTGATTCGCTCGAGCAGCAGCACGACCAGAAATATCGGCAGCATGTTACCAACAATCGCTAGTATCAGCGTTCGTGCCAGCCCGAGTCCAAATAGATTGATACCGACCGGTAAAGCACCACGAAGTTCGACTATTGGTAGCATGGCGATAACCAGGACAACCAGCTCGCGACTCAGCCCTAGCTGTTCCAAACCAACCGCTATTCGTTCGCCGGTCGAACCGACAACAGTGGTCACAAAAGCCAGCAGTAGCAACGCGATGAGAATCGCTTTCTTCATAGCAATCCTTGTCGCCGACGGAGTAACCACTCCCCGATTGCAAGCAGAGCTATCGTAACAAAAACCAAAGGCAGCCGCCGAAAGTCAAACACAACACGCCGTTGCCGCGGCAGGGGCTTGATAAAGACCTCACTGGCAGGCAGGCTTTCGCTCGGCCAGTACTGGCCGCCGCTCGCGGTCGCGATTTTGACCAAAAGCGAACGGTTGCGTCCCAATCGGCTCAACTCCAGGCTTTGTTCCAAGACGACAAACTCCGTGCTCGCCTGCCCGACTATCGAATCCGGTGCTCTTGCCACCGCGGTTGCCTGATATCGGCCTGGTGCCAGAGCAGTCAGCCGGGCAAGATAGCTGCCCGCCCCTATCTCGGTCAGGACAGTGGCAAGGGTCTCGTTCGCCGCATCCTGACGCCAGTAGCGCAGTCGAACATCAAGACGCTCCAGCCCGGAACCATCCACGGCCAGAGCCCGAAACGTGAGTACGACCGGCTCACCGGCATGGTAGAGCGATCGGACCGGAGCTAGCTCAAACCGAGCGCCACTGCCCTGGGCTAGGTAGCGAATAATACCGCTGAGTAAACTGGCTAGTGGGCTGACAACGCCACTACTGCCATCGGCAAATCCCCATCGCCAAAGTGGATAACCCGCACAATAGACAACTCTGCCCCGTCCATAAGAGTGTGCCTGTAGCAAGGCCTGACCAGAACCGACAGCAGCAAGCCATGTTTCGCTACCCGGTCTCGTCGTCCGCAGCGGCATGACAATTGTGAATGGTGCGAGAGTAGTAGGATCGGGCAACCAGGAGAGCATCCGGCCCACTGCAGTTGCCTCAACAGGGGTCGATCGCCGTTCAACTGTCCCAGGCCTGGCCCCGAGCAACGACTCGAGTTCGGTATCGAACTGCATACCCGGCCCGGTGATGAGCATCAGACCGGCTCCGCCATAGACACGACGCCTGATTGCCGCAGTCACTTTGCTCGTCGGAGTGTTGTTAGTCGGCTCATCGAGAATGAAGACGTCGGCACTCTCTACATCAGTCTCAGTCAACAAGGAGGTTCGCCGCAACGATACACGTTCATCTGCCCGTAAGGCAGCAAGTATCATTCGGCTGCTCGGGCCAGGTCTGCCCGCGTTATAGGCTACACGAACACGCGCTACCGCAACCCTAGTCGCTGTCGAACCAATGTTGTCGTGGTAGGTGACTTCACCAGGGACACTCTCGATTGTCGCCACCAGCGTCAGAATACCGGCGCTCGTGGCCCTAACAACAAAGGGTAGCTCATAGTCGGCTGTGCCAGAACCCAGCTCAGCCTGACGCACCTCACTGCCCAGTCGAACGGCAACACGCCGTGGCTGGTCAGTTGTTGCTCTGAACCTGACCGCGACGCGGATACTGTCGCCAACACTAGCTGTTGCCGGAGCTATTATTTCATCAATTGCTAGATTGGTAGCCTGTGGGGGACCCAAACCAATCGTGTAAACAGGTGCTGTCAGATTTGTTGTTACCAG
Source organism: Caldifarciminota bacterium (assembly GCA_965649295.1). Classification (GTDB taxonomy): domain Bacteria; phylum Hydrothermota; class Tepidihabitantia; order Tepidihabitantales; family Tepidihabitantaceae; genus CBFGKH01. The sequence continues at coordinate 131,989 of CBFGKH010000005.1, read as the reverse complement.
CGGCTCGTCATCATTATCCTGCCCGTCGCTGATAAGAACGACGGCAGCTGGTCGTGTGGCAAGCACACGCCGTAGAGCACGCCCGAACCTTGTCCGGCCAGCACCAGGCTCAGTCCGGGCAGCTACCGGCAGCGTGCTGTCAGCAAACACCCAGATATCTCGTCGGAATCCCGACGGCACCAGTACTGACTCAGCCAGTGAACTTGCTACTGACTCGGCACCAATCGCGGTAATGCTCGCGGAACGGTCAACGAGAAAGGCGATGTGCCGACTGCGCTCAACCCGGGTCCAGTCGAGCACCATTCCGCCCAAGACTAGCCCAAGGCCACCGACTGTCAGGAGCCGCAGCAGCAACAGCAGACGCCCGACACCGGACCCAAGCAGGTGCCGGTAGACAACGACTGACAGCAGTGCCAGTACCGCGCTAGCGACGATAGCTACCAAGTGGCCTTGGAGAAGGAACAGATTCCAGTGCGATACTAAGACTCTCCTGGTTGGTGCTGAACCTGCGGCTGATCCCGCTCAAGTCAGCTAGCCCATCGAGATTGGTGTCAACGACTGCCACCGCGTCGTACCAACCGGGCAGCAACTGCGTCCGGAACGAACCATCAGCCAGGATCGGAGCTAGCCCAGGAGATGAGTCATGTTCAAATAGGACCACGCCAGTTCCAAGCCCGGCGTTGCGCCAGATTGCTCGGCCCTTGACTATCGGCCCAGTGAACACCGAGTCCGGGCTGAGGTAGGTGAATGCAGCAGCGCGAGTTCGGTTGCCAGCCAAGTCAGCAAGACCAGGCAGTAGTAATACATAAATGGGCGATGTTCCAGCAAGCGAATCCTGAGCGCTAATGCGCAATGTCTGCCAATCGGCCTCCCAGCTTAGATCAAAAAGCGACTCCCGCTCCCTAGGCATGACGAGCAGCCGGGCGCGGGCACCGGTGGTGTCCAGCGCCTCGCTAAAACTCACCCGAATCTGGGCACCAAACCGAAAGCCACCGGTTCCTGGCGAAGGCGTTACCCGTACGACCCGCGGAGCAACGCTATCTGACCGGGTTGCAGCAACAAAACGCGTCTTCACCCGTGCCCAGTTGCCGAATCGATCCGGAACAGCCAAGCTCAATGCGTAGAGCGAGCCTGGGACCAGTGGTGCCCAGATAGTGAGTCGGTCACGACTGCGACCAGTAGCGACCCGCTTCGGAACGACTAGCCCGCCGTTGGCATCGCGTATGAGCACGCTGTCCGGCATAACGCGCCTTACATCCACCTCCTCATCGAATTGCAGCTCAACAAGTCCGCGCGTCCGACTTTCAACCCCGATGAGGTGCGGCGCAAACCGGTCCGGACTCGGCGGTAGCATCTTCTTGGCACAGCCAGCGCAAATGCAGGCTAGTGCCCAAATTGCCATCAGAGCGAGACGGCTATTCATTAGCACCCAGTGTAGCACGCAGTTTCCCTAACGTCGAGTCTGGCAGACGTCGTCTCCTGACATATTCGAGCAACAACCGTGAGAACTCACGGTAGGGCTGAACAAGCTCTGGCAAATGGCTCTGCAAGGCGGCAAGATTCGCTTCTACAGTCTCGACATCGCCACGGGCAATTGGCCCGGTCAATGATTTCTGGAGACCTAGTTCTGAAACGGCTGTTAGCGCCGAAACTGCCAGCTTCAACAATGCCGGTTGCGCAGTCTGACGAGCAATACCAAGCCGCTTACTGATGACCTCGGCCCCAACAAGCCCGGCCAACAGAAAGTTCGAAGCGAACACGCACATCGCATGGTACAGTGGCCGACAATCGGCTCTCAGCCGTAGTACTTCGCCACCAAGGGCTCGAACGAAGCTACGCCCGAAACTGACTCCGGCACGTGAGCCCGCAAGCACAAAGAATGAACCAGGGAGATTACTAACAGCCTGATCAGTGCTGGCCATTACTCGCAAAGGATGAAGCGCCAGAGTACCAAGCCGACGTTCCAAAGCATCGTCAAAGATTTCTGGCCCAATCGCTCCTGAGCAATGCGCAACAATGGTGCCAGGACGAAGCTCATTGGCGATATACCGATACACCGTGCTGATTGCCCGATCCGTGGTAGTGATGAAGAGGACATCACTGGTAGCAGCAAGCTCACGAGGCTCAACAGAATGCACACCAGGGCCAAGCAGCCGACGCGCCGAGCGCAGACTCACCTTGGAACTGTCAGCGATTCCCACAACTTTACACTTGAGCCGGCGGCAGTGCCACGCCAACGCACTGCCAACCCGACCGACACCTATCACCCCAATCCGCCTTTTTCGCGCAAGATTGCCACCGGTGCTACCATGATGCAGGTACTTCATGCTGGCCCGCCAAGATACGGCTGGTCTGCTCGCTGTCAAGCCCAAACGGTCGCAATCAGCCCATTCGCTAGCTTGACAGAAAGAACCGCTCACCACTAGAATATTACCGAACATTCGAAGCACAGCGTCAGCCTTTGGTACTATGTCCGCTGAGTTGACTATTCCAAGGAGCTATTGGTGAAGCGAGTATCCCTGCTTGCGACTGTTTTCGTTTTGACTGCACTGGCACAAACTGGGGGACGGTATCTAATCATCACGCCCGACGCCTTCTACAATTCGATTCTACCGCTGGCGCAATGGAAACACGCAACTGGCATGAAATGCGTCGTCACTCGACTTTCCGAGATTGGTAACGATACGACTGCTATTAAGAATTACATCAGGAACGCATACTATACCTGGACGATAAGGCCGGAATGCGTTCTCTTGGTTGGCTCCCAGAGTCTGCTTCCTGCTCGTCAGTACACGAGTCATGGATCGGTCTATGTCAGCTCTGACAACATCTACGGCGATGTCAATGGCGACACTGTTGCGGAGCTGGCTGTTGGCCGACTGCCTGCCTACACAACCGCCCAGCTCGATGCGATGGTGGCAAAGACCCTTGCTTACGAGAAAACGCCAGACCTGACTGACAGTCTCTGGATGCGCCGCCTCACCACGATTGTGCGCGAGACTGGCGACTCTGATGACACCATTTACTGGGGCAATGTCCGTCGAGCTGCACAACAGGCCGCCGCCGCTGGTTTTGTCCGTTGTGACTCGCTGTCGGCAGCCCGCGGTGATGATGCGATGGACATCATCACGTCTGTAAACAATGGTACAGGCCTAGTTCTCTATCGCGGAACCGCAACCGGTACATGGTACTCACCATTCAGCGTCCGACCATCGCTCGTCACCACACCGAATAAGCTGCCGATCGTGCTCTCAATTACCTGCGCGACGATGACGCTGACACCTGGTGAACAGATGCTCGGCGACTCGTGGATGCGCACTGGCACCGCCACGATTCCCCGTGGTGCGGTTGCCTTCTTCGGTAACACCCACTCAGCATCAGACGTGGCGCCAGTCCGTGGAGCAGTCTGTCGTGGCTTCTTCGATGGACTGTTTCTTGACGGTATCTACAAGCTGGGCTGGACGTGCCTGCGTGCCAAACAACAACTCCGTCTTGAGTATCCAAGCTATGTCAGCGACTATCGCGGCTTCAATCTTCTCGGTGACCCTGACCTTGGCATCTGGACTGCAACCCCTTACCTGCCGACTGTCACTCACCCCGCCAGCATTGCTCCTGGCCCGCAGACATTCCCCGTGACTGTGATGCGGGGAACAGTTCCTGTCCAGGGTGCGCTTGTCTGCGCAAGCAAGGACTCGTCAGTCTATGCATACGGCTACACAAACTCGCAGGGCGCAGTTAGTCTAGCCATCAACCCATCCGATACCGGCAGGCTACGCCTCGTAATCACCGGCAAGAACCTCTACCCTTACGATATCACCGTGCCCATTGGGTTTACCGGTATCGCTGACGCCAAACAAACTACACAAGACCACCTGACAGTCACGCCAACCGTCTGTCGAGCAGGTGAACGAGTCAAGATTGCATCAACAAGCTCAAGACGATTCCAGATAGTTGATGCCAGCGGCCGCATGGTCTGGGCCGGCTGCGCTCCCACGTCGTGGTACGGATTGGGACTAGACGGCCGCTATCTTGGCGCTGGTGTTTACTTCGTCCTTGAGGACTCCGGCAATGGCATGGGTAGCAGAGTGCGGGTTGTGAGACTGCCCTGATTCTGGAATCTCACGCGGGCCTCAGGGAGTTACGGCGGCCAGCACCACGCTCAGAACCATCGCGACACCAATCAATGCTGCCCAGCCAACAAAGGTTCGCGCCACGCAGCCTGAATCCTGGCGATAGGTTCTAGCGACAGCCGCTCGGGAGAGCGCGACCGTCAGCGTTTCATCCGGGACAACATAAACCCAATCGGTCCCAGCCCTAACCGCGCCGGCCTCGTAACTCGCTAACAGGCCATACTCATCGCCAATTGCACCGGCTTGACGCAATCGGCTCCAGAAATGGTCAGGAGCTTGTTCCTTAGCTGCCCGATACACCTTGCTTGGCGGGAACAGCGACACGAAGTGCTTGCCCGGCTCAGCCTCGATAACCCTAGGTCCGTCGGCAAGAAACACCGTAGTTGCGTCAACATAAACCTGCGCTGGCATCGAATCGACTGTGATTGTCAAGAACCCGGTGCTGGCACCAACAGCAACGGCTAACGTCAATACAATCAAAATCAGTAGTCTTGTCATCGGGTGATTAGATGATACCTCTCGTCGCCGCATAGTCAATCCGGTCAGCTTGACCGCATCGAGGGTAGCTCGTAAGATTGCCGGATGGCGATGGCCCCCAACAAACTGGAGTGAACTATGAACACGAACTTCGGTCTGTTATTCCCTGGACAAGGCTCGCAGACTGTCGGCATGGGCGCTGACCTGTATGAACGCTACCCGGCTGCCCGTGATGTTTACGATCGGGCGACAGACATTATTGAGATTGACATTCGCCGCCTGTCGTTTGAAGGACCCGAAGACGAACTTCGGCAAACACGTTACACCCAGCCAGCCATTCTCACTCACTCGCTAGCAGTCCTGGCATTGCTACCCAATCTCGAACCGCTCTGTGTCGCCGGCCACAGCCTCGGCGAGTACACCGCTCTGTATGCTGCTGGTGTGCTTGACTTTGACTCAGTGCTGCGACTGGTGAAGCGACGTGGTGAATTGATGTTTGCCGAAGGTTCAAAGAAGCCAGGAACAATGGCGGCCATCATTGGCCTCGACCAGGCGATAGTTGAGCAAATCTGTGAGGAGACACCAGGAATCGTCGTGCCAGCCAACTACAATGAACCGAGGCAGATAGTCGTATCCGGCGAGATAGAGGCGGTAAGACAGGTTGCTGCCGCATGCCAGCAACGAGGTGCGCTGAAAACTGTCATGCTCCCGGTGTCTGGAGCATTCCACTCACCGCTGCTTGAGGAATCGGCAGCCGAGTTCAGCGACTATCTAGACCGCTTCCAGTTCCACGAACCCCGTTTTGCGGTCATCCCCAATCTATCAGGCAAACCTGCCCGAAACGCGGCCGAACTGCGCGAGCAGTTGCGTCGGCAGTTGACCAATCCTGTGCGCTGGACCGATACGATTGTCAGCGCTCAAACAATGGGCTGCACCTATTTTTACGAAGTCGGCCCAGGACAAGTCTTGGCTGGACTCGTGAGACGGATAAACCGTGACCTAACAGTCAAGCCCCTCGGCAAGGCTTTGGAGGTCGCGACGTTGTTAGAAACCGGGAGCTCTTGATGGACTGGAAACTGCTGTTCGTTACCTTCGGCTCAGTATTCCTTGCTGAACTCGGCGACAAGACACAGTTGGCGACGTTCTCTTTTGCTTGTAGCAATCAGTCGGTGTGGAGTGTCTTCATTGGGTCGTCGCTGGCCCTTGTTGCTAGTTCGCTGCTCGCCTGCCTGCTGGGTGGACTGATATCACGTTTTGTTCCTGTGAAGTGGCTGCACCTTGGCGCCGGCATCATCTTTGTAACCCTTGGTGCATTACTAATCATCCGGACATTACGCACGTAGTGCGTATCAAGTGTCGCCCTGAAGACTTCCAGGTCTGCGAGCGACTGAATCTGGCGCTGGGCAGAACCGGACCTCACTCTGTCTATCGTCTGCGCAAGCGGCTCTGGAATACTCTTGACGTCATTCGCGAGCTTGAACGTCGTCACGGGCTTATGGCTACCGGTCGGGCCGGACTGAAGGACCGCTATTCGCTTTCAACTCAGTACATTTCGGTTCGCGGTCAGGGCCCACGGAAGATAGTCGAGAAGAACTACCAGCTCGACTACTGCGGACGCAGCCAGCGACCAGTGAGTCGGCGCGACTTGCTGGGTAACGAGTTCTTGATAACGGTCCGTGATTTGACCAAACAGGAAGCTGACGCGATACTACGCGGCCTCCCACTTGTCCAACAATTCGGCTACGCGAACTACTACGATGAACAGCGCCTTGGCTCAGCCAGACACCGCGAGGGCTTCGTAGCCCGCAAGCTCATTGACGGACACTTCAATGGTGCTCTCAAACTCTACCTCGCGACCCCATCGTTTGCCGATCCGCCCAAAGTGAGGCGGACAAAGAGACTAATCGCCGAGAACTGGGGACAGTGGGCCAAGATTACTCAGATAGTACCACGGGAAGCCCGACCGGTAATCGAACATCTCATCCGCAAGCCCCGTGATTTCAAAGGTGCGGTAGCGCAGATACCGCGCGCCATGCTTGAACTTTTCATAGCCGCCTACCAAGCCTGGTTTTGGAATGACACCCTTGCGACTCTTGTGCGGCAGCTTGGCGCGGCCACCAATGAAATAAAGTATTCCCATGGCCAACTCGTCTTCTGGTCAGAACTCTCAGCAAATCAAGATGGCTACCTGACCGGTTTGCAGATACCGGCCGTTGCTCCCCGGACCCAATTCAACGATAGACGCATCGAGGCCATCGTTACCAAAGTCCTGCGGGCCCAGGGTCTGAAGCTTGCAGACCTCAAGTTCAAGACTCGTATCCACGGCATTTACTTCAAACCATATCTACGTTCTGCCCGTATCGTACCACAGCAGCTAACCGTAACCGCGCCCGAGCCTGACGAGCTCTATCCTGATAAACTCAAGCTAACTCTCGGGATGTTTCTACCAGCCGGTGCCTACGCCACTATCCTGCTGAAGCGACTCGTGATGACTCAATGAGCCTCTTCATCCTGATACTCGTTTGCAGTCAGCTACCGGGCAGTGTCAGCATTGATCCGCGCCTGCGCTGGTACACTCTCGAGAGTGAGCACTTTGCGGTTCACTTTCCGCTGTCTGGACCAATCGCCCAAGAATCGCTAGTCCTGCCTCAACGTGTGGCAAACCTAGCCGAGGAGATACACACGACACTCGCCCCGGTGGCCGGCTGGCATCCCACCGGCCGCACTGACATCGTGATAGCCAGCTTCTATGACTATCTCAACGGTTGGGCAACGCCATTCCCGAACAACACAATCACAATCATCCCAACCCCCGAACCAGGTAGCCGTACCAATGACGACGACTGGCTTCGCACCCTGATACTGCACGAATACGCTCACATTCTCCAGACCGACATGGCTGGTGGCCTTCCGCTCATTCTCCGGCGCGTATTCGGCCGAGTTGCGTTACCCAACGCCATCGCCCCTGCCTGGATTAATGAAGGATACGCTATCTTCTGCGAGACCCGTTACTCAGAGTTCGGCAGACTCCGCAGCGCCGACTACGATGCGATGATTCGGGCCGCTGCTGACAATGGTACATTGCTACCAATCGATCGTTGCGGCAACTACGAACTCCGGCGCTACCCAGCCGGAAACGCACCATATCTGTATGGCAGCAGGCTGTTCCAATACATCTCCGAACACGATTCGCTCGCCGCGCGCCGTTTCAACCTGGCTCGAGCCCGGTCATTTCCTTTTCTCGATAACTACAATGCCCGACGCAGTATTGGTAGGACGCTCAGCCGGTACTGGCGCGACTGGCAGATAGCGGCCAAGGCCTACTCCGATTCAGTCCGCGCAGCCATCGGTGCGACAACACCCTCTCGTCGCCTGACTAACGAGGGGTTTTACACAGTCGCACCCTGCTGGTCGAGTGGCGGCGGCAAGGTCTATTACGTATCACGTAACGGCCGCGAGTACCCGGCAATCAAAGCAGTGGACACCGCCGACGGCAGTGTTGAAGTGCTCCACCGTGGACTCCTCAACTCTAGCCTCAGCCTCTCCCCTGATGGACGTTGGCTGGTCTTCTCGGAACGCCACCGTTTCCAAAACTATTACGAGTTCGATGACCTCTTCTGGCTGGATATTGCAACAGGCAGAACACGGCGACTGACACACGGCCAGCGCGCCCGCGACCCAGACTTTGCTCCTGACACGACTCTAATAGCCCTTGTTGCAACAGTCGGCGAGCGAACCGAAGTTCGTCTTCTTGACTACCGTACCGGTGAAACCCATGTGCTCGCAGACGGTACTGATGGAGCTGTCTATCACCGCCCGCGGTTCTCGCCCAGTGGCAAGTGGCTGGCAGTGGGTGTCCAACGGGCCGGCGGCTATGCCGACATCGAACTCATCGATTATCGTTCCGGCTGGACGATTCCAATAACCAATGACTTGGCCAATGACCTATCTCCCTGTTGGTCTCGCACGGGCAGATTCCTGTTCTTCGCGTCTGACCGTACTGGAGTCTATAACCTGTTTGCCTATGAACTTGCGACTGGCAGACTGCTTCAGTGTACCAATTCGCTGTATGGTTACTTCGAGCCAGCCATTTCGCCTGACAACCAGCGGATTGCTGTCATTGGCCGTTCAGCAATCGGCGATGACATCGAACTAATTGAACTGAACACCGCCAACTGGCACGAAGTCACAGCCCTCGAACCGAGTTTGCCGCCTGTTTTTCGTCCGGAAAGTACGGTTGCTACAACTCTATACTACTATAGCCCGTTTCCCTCACTCTGGCCTCAATTCTGGCTACCGCTGCCGTTTGACGGGACTGGCTTGACTGCTGAATTATTCACCATCGGCTGGGATGCGCTTCGACTCCACAACTACTCGTTTCTTGGCGGATGGCGTTTCCACGATAGCACGCCCCATCTCAACTTTGGGTACAGCTACAGCGGTCTCGGGCCGACACTGAGCATGGTGGTTGATGCGGCCCGCAAGACTCAACAGGCGAGTACCGGTATCGGATTCAGCTGGTACGGAACCAGTCATACGAACTGGCTTGATCTAGCTGCCTCAGCTACTCGGACTCGCTTACTTCGTGCGCGTTTCGATGCCGAGTGGACATTCTCTGACGCCCTGCGCTATCGCTTCTGCGTCGCCCCGGTCCAGGGACGAATCACCGGACTTCATCTCGATGCGACTGCGCGACGTTTGTTCGGCCCAAACGATCTGGTTCGGGTCCTCGGCACCTACGTCCACTATTTTGGCCGTCCACCCCAAGACTGGAGTCTGCGCACTCATCTTGCTTTGGGAACAGCAATCGGCGACTCAGCAGTCAACCGGGCCTGGCAGCTCGCTCACCGAGCAATCATCGGTGTACGCGGCATCAACCAACCAATGTACGGTCGCACCATCGTCACTACCGGATTGCAACTACGCAAGCCGCTATGGTGGCTGGAACGCGGCATCAGTACCGCGCCGCTGTTTCTTCAGAATCCAAACGCTGCCGTCTTCACTGATGCTGGCTTGATTGCAGGCGGTAGCTTACCAACCCGAACAGAACTGACCAACGTCGTTCTCAGCGTAGGCTGCGAACTTCGCCTTGATGTTGTACTACTGCATCTGGTCCCAGCCAGTCTGTCGGTGGGTATTGCTGGCCAACTACTACCTTCCGAATCGTTCAAACTTTATGGCGGTATCCAAAGCGACATACTCAGCAACATCTTCGTAGGCATGAATCCAAACCGCAATCCGCTCCGCTACCTTACCGAGACTGCGGCACCTGCTGACCTACCCTGAAAATGCAGAACGGCCGCAACGGCCGTTCTCATCGTCCAAGCTCTGGCCTCGTGACTAGTTGCCTGCTAGGCGCCGCAAACTGGACACTTCACGTCGACGTTAGCCGGCGGCACTGGATGTTCTTTCACTTCGAGACCATTGTTCTCGTGACGATGATAGGCGTGGCAATGGCGGATGTAGCACTCACGGGGTGACAAGGCCGGCTCATACCAGAACATCTGGTACTCAGGCCAATGGGACTTTATCTTGTCGCGCAGGTCTCGTTCGGCCCGGCCCACATAGACGACATTGCGTGAACTACGGCCAAGGCAATATACTCCGCCCACTCGCGTCGGCACCGACATGTCAATATTGATTGGCCGCAAAAGATAGGGACCTTTCATGCTGTTACCTCCACCAAAGACAGAAAAGCAGGCCACTGGACCATCGTCTGTCCGCGCCTGCAGCTAAAGAAACCGTAACCCATCGTTTCCACTCTTCGTGTACTATTATAGCTGGCCAAAGCAACAAGTCAACGGAACAAGCTGCTCTAGCACCGATTCGTGGCGTTGCTCTGTTCTTCCAGCCACTTCTCGGGCCTAAGCGCAATGCTGGATGTGAATGTCGCTAGCTCCTACCGACGCATAATCCCAAGCTAATCGATAGATAGCACCTAAGTCTCCCCACGAATGAGAAACGCAACGCGATTGGTAAGCATATCATGAGACACGCTGAGCAGCAGACCTAGGGACTTCGCTGCAATCCTGTCGGCGATCAGCGAACCACTGATAATGCGAATCTCCTCGGGAAGCGGTGACGCCAGCTCCGCCGAAATCAGCTCCAGTGACAGCTTAGGAACAGGCTCAGGAGACCACTCCCGGGACAGTCCACTGGGGGGACCATCCAAACCCAGCTACCTCATCCTAACAATTTGTATCGCCGTTGTTTGTCAGCGCTTATTAGCCACTTTCGTAACCACTGTCCGCAGTCACTGTCCCCGCTCCTCAATTGCTTGCCCTTCGGTTTTGTTCGCACAAAACCAGTGTCGGCTCCATATAACTAATAGACACTCGTCACGATAGAGCTGTATTGTGACCGATGAGGCAGCTTCGGCTGCGGCAAGTCACGCCATGGCCGAACCCAAGGGTGATGCCTCAACTTGACTCGCCCACTCTGCCAGCTACTATACGCGACGATGAAATCAGACGGCACAGTTATTCAGATTCCGGCGAAGTCAGCATCTTTCTCAGACTGGTACACGGCTGTCGTATTGAAAGCCGAACTAGCCGACTATGCGCCGGTGCGTGGCTGCATGGTTATCAGACCCTATGGTTATGCGCTCTGGGAGAACATGCAGCGACTTCTCGACCAGCGTCTCAAGGCAACCGGTCACGTCAACGCCTACTTCCCCACCCTCATCCCGGAAGGGCTGCTAGTTCGTGAAGCTGAGCACGTCGAAGGGTTCGCACCGCAGGTAGCATGGGTAACTCAGGGCGGTGACTCGCCGTTGGCTGAGCGGCTAGCGCTCCGTCCGACGAGCGAGGCCATTATCAACACAATGTATGCCAAGTGGGTGAAGAGCTATCGCGACCTGCCGGTTCTCATCAACCAGTGGTGCAACATCTTTCGTTGGGAAAAGGCAACTCGGCTCTTTCTGCGTACGCTCGAGTTCCTTTGGCAGGAAGGACATACGCTCCATCGCACCCACGCCGAAGCCAGCGCCGAGGCGCTTCGGATACTCGATATCTATGTGGACTTCGTCGAGAATGACCTTGCCGTACCGGTGGTTGCCGGGCTGAAGCCAGAGAGTGAGAAGTTCCCCGGTGCTGGTGCCACCTACTCGATTGAGGCACTGATGCCCGATGGCCAAGCACTGCAAGCCGGTACATCGCATGACCTCGGCCAGCACTTTGCTGAAGCATTCGACATTCGCTATCTGGACGAGGACAACACCGAGAAGCGACCTTGGGGAACGTCCTGGGGCGTGACCACGCGACTGGTTGGCGCGCTGGTGATGATGCACGGCGATGACAATGGGCTCTTTCTGCCGCCTCGCGTTGCTCCCCATCAGGCTGTTATCGTTCCGATACTGTTCGGTAAGAACGATGAGACCGTGTTAGCAACCTGTCGCCAGGTCCTTGCCTCACTAGCCAACTTCCGCGTTCACCTTGACGACCGCCCAAATCAGACCGCCGGCTGGAAGTTCAACGAATATGAGATGCGCGGCGTACCGGTGCGAATCGAAATTGGGCCTCGCGACGTCCAGGCTGGGAAGTGCGTCCTGGTGCCGCGTGACGGCTCAGGCAAACTTGCGGTGCCGATCGATAACCTGCCGGTTGAGCTGGGCCGGTTGCTTGACCAGATTCAGCGCGGCATGCTCGACCGTGCACGTCGTTTTGTCGCAAGCCGAACTTCTCAGGCAAGCACGATTGCCGAGTTTATGGAGAAGATTACTGCTGCTCCTGGCTTTGTGAAAGTCTTCTGGTGTGGCTCAGCAGACTGCGAACGGGCCATCATTGACCAAACACGGACGACTCCACGCAACCTGCCGCTTCACGAACAGAACGAACGGGGAAAATGCATTATCTGTGGCCGTGAGCAATCCCGGGTAATCTACTACGCTCGGACCTATTAGGCTAGGCTGCTAGCGTACGCAGATTAGCGACCGGATCTGGGCAAAACGTTTTGGCCCGATACCACGGACGTTCATTAGCTCCTCGACTGCCCGAAACCGCCCAATTGACTGCCGGTGTTCAACTATTCGAGCTGCAGTCTTTGGTCCAATACCGGGCAACGTACAGAGTAGCTCAACATCGGCAGTGTTGATATTGACAAGCCCTAGCTCAGCCGGCCGCTGGACACCGGGCGTTGCCGGATAAAGCCGAACCGACTGCTGCGAACGCAACGCACCCGCGCCACGCAACCAGGAAAGCCAAACGGTTGTTAGGTCCTGTTCCAGTAGTCGGCCGCTGGGAGGGGAATGAAGCTGGGCAAGCCACTGCTCGGTTACCGCGACCCGGTAAGCGCCCAAGCGTCGCTCGCGCGGTCGGAGCCGTGCGACACTGCCCACTGTCGGCCAGTAAGAAGTATCGCTCGTCACAAAGAAATCAGCACCAGCAACTGCCGGCGCTGGCAGTGCCGAATCCCCCGCCGTTACCAGCAAACCAGCCAGAATCGTATCATCAGCCTCAACAATCCGAACTCGATCCCGGTAAGGGACTACGCCGAATGCATCGTATGAGCCAATCGGCCCGGCTGCGATACCGGATTCAATTGAGGATAGCGGCACAATGGCGATGCTCGTTCGAGTGAAGGCTCGGAGTGCCTCGGCAACCTGCAGACCAAGCCTCAGTCTGCCGACTGAATCAGACGGAAAGTCATCACTACTGCTGGCCAGCACCGGCTCATTCGTTGTACTCTCCGCGACCGGCTCGACATTCGCAAGCGTAAACGAGAAGAACTGCGTCTTTTTCGTCGTCTGGTCATAGACAAGGTCAACAACACCGACTCGCTGACCGTACTCACCGCTAGCCAGCACCGGTGTCCCTGTTTGTCCGGTCGGCCAATCAGCCCTTGCGGGACCAGAACAGAGGACCAAGCTTACACCCGGGCAGGAATCGGCCACCGCTAGTCCCGCTTCCACCGCAATGCGACCAAAGACGACAACAATGTCGGCTGAATCGTCCTGAGCAAACGCCAGGCAGCGTCGCACCTGTTCAACCACTGAGCTCGATGCAATGGCCCTGATTCCGCTCCTGCCGTCCAATGCTGCTGTCAGCGGGCCAGTGACCGCAATCAGTGCCACCCGCATTCCCCCGACCTTTCGCAACACATAGGGACTGAACAGCGGAGCTCGGCGATTGAGTGCGACGTTCAGCATCGGGTCAGCAAGCAGCGGAAACCCGGCCGCCGTCGCCAGGAACTCGACATTAGCAAGCCCGCCACTGAAGTCACGGGGACCCAGTGCTGCTGCATCATAGCCGAGCCTATTCATGAACTGCACCACGAGACGCCCCTGAAGACTATCCGATTCAGGTGAGCCAAAAGCAAAATCACCACAGTCAACCAGCAGGGTCGTCGGCGTGCGGAGTGAATCAATTGTCCGTCGCAGCCCGGCCCAGCCACCGAGCCGTCTGCGTGGCCGGCCCGGTGACTCAAAATCAACTGTCGGCTGCGACCGCGCATGAATGTCCGCTGTGAACAGGATTCGTAACGAGCGAAACTCGGCCGGCTGCTGAACGGGCGTGGCCAGCAATATCAACAGGATAACGGACACTGCCCAATTCTAGCGCTTGGTGCTAACAGTGCAAGCACCGGGCTATGCTCAAACCTTGACTTCCGAGCGACGGCTACTATATTCCGGCAGTGCAAACAACGGAGAACAAAAATCATGACCAACAGCTTGGCAACAATCACCGACCTTGATCGTCGTGAAATACTTGAAATCATTACCCAGGCCCAGCGACTCAAGGCTGAACTGAAGTCACGGCCGCGATTCGATATCGCCCAAGGCATGATGGCAGTGCTGCTGTTCGAGAAGCCATCGCTGCGTACCCGCGTGACTTTTGAGAAGGCAATGCGCGACCTCGGTGGCTCGGCCATCTATCTCGGGCCTCAGGAAGTTGGCATGGGAACACGGGAATCAGTCCCTGACATTGCTGCCAACCTCTCGCGCTGGGTTGACTGCATCATTGCTCGTGTCTTCGAACACACCAAGATTGTGCAGCTCGTCGAGCACGCCACTGTGCCGGTAATCAACGCCCTGTCCGACCACGAGCATCCCTGTCAAATCCTCGCCGACCTCCTGACTGTTTACGAACACAGCGGCCGTCTTGAGGGTGTCACAATCTGCTGGACCGGTGACGGCAACAACGTCTGTAACTCATTGATGCTGGCTTGCGGACTCTGCGGAGTCAATCTGCGAGTAGCAACCCCGCGTGGGTTTGAGCCACCGGTAGCGGTCACCACCCGGGCAACTGAACTGGCTCGGGCCAGCGGTTCACAACTGCTGCTCACCTACGATCCCAAGGCCGCCGCCGACGCCGCCGACTATCTATACACCGATGTCTGGGCATCAATGGGCCAAGAGAACGAAGCTGAACAGCGCCGCCAGATATTCCGGCCCTATCAGCTGAACAGTGAACTCCTGCGCCATGCCAAGCCCGATGCTCGCGTCCTGCACTGCCTGCCGGCCCATCGTGGAGAAGAGATTACCTCAGAAGTCCTGGACGGGCCGCAGGCATTGGTTCTCGAACAAGCTGAGAATCGGCTCCATGCTCAGCGAGCGTTGCTTGCTCGTCTTCTGGCTGGCCGCCGTCAATTCTAGTCGTACCTATGACGGCTGAGCTGACAACCAAACCTGACTGCGAGATACTAATAGTCGGAGCTGGGCCAGCCGGCTTGAGTGCTGGCATATACTCTGCTCGAGCCGGCCACAACACCCTGATCCTCGAACGGGGTCTGGTCGGCGGTCAGATGGCCATGACTGCCCACGTCGAGAACTACCCAGGTTTCGCTAATGAGGTCAGCGGAATGGAACTGGCTCAGGCGATGGAAAGCCAGGCCACCCGTTTTGGCTGCCGCCTGGTCACGAGCGAGATTACTGCCCTGACACCAGCCGGCGAGGGCTTTCAGGTTAGCACAACCGATGGCAACATTGTCGCCCGAGCAGTGATTGTCTGTACCGGCGCTCGTCCTCGCAACCTGAGTGTCCCCGGCGAAAAGGAACTCACCGGCCGAGGCGTTTCCTACTGTGCTGTCTGCGACGGCCCTTTCTTTCGCGATAAGGAAGTGGCGGTCATCGGCGGTGGCGATTCGGCGCTAGATGAAGCCTACTATCTCAGCAATATCGTTCGCCACGTCCATCTCGTTCACCGCCGTGAGGCATTTCGCGGCAGCAGCTTTGCCGTGCAGCGACTGCGACAGCGGCCGAATGTGACCTTCCACTTGTCCCGGGTGGTTCAGGAATTCAGCGGTACGGATAAGCTCGAGGCTGTCATTCTCCGCCATCTTCCGAGCGGGCAAGCTGAAACTCTGCCCGTCAGCGGCGCTTTCATCTACGTTGGCTGGCTTCCCAACACTGCCTGGTGTCAGGAACTGCTAACGCTCGACGCCACCGGCGCAATCGTCACTGACGACCGTCTCCAGACCAGTCTGCCCGGTGTTTTCGCTGCTGGCGATGTCCGCGCCACGCGCCTGCGCCAGATTGCTACCGCGGTCGGCGATGGTGCTCTTGCGGCGATGATGGCTCACGAGTATCTCGCCGCTCGTTTCGCTGGCGTCTAGAGTGAGTCTGCTCGCGATTGCTATTCTGTGTGCTACCGCTACTGACCTGTCCACCGCATTTACGCCAGTAATTGACTCAGCCAATCCCCACTGGCAGATTGGCATTGCCATCGTCTCCTGTTCAGACGAATCGCTGTTTTTTGCTCACAATGCCAGCCGTCCCTTGATTCCAGCATCAGGAATCAAGCTGCTTGTCACCGCCTGTGCCCTCGACAACTGGAGCCCGGCGCTTGTCTGCTCGCTTGATCGTCGGCTAAGTAAGACCCCGCTGCAGAGTCATCTGCACCGCGTCAATCGGCCTCTGGCCGACTCGCTCGGTCTGGACAGTCGGCCCGACTTTGCCGGCTACCAGCACCTGGTACTGGCTAATCGCGAGAGCGCAAATCGCATCGCCGAGTGGATGCTGGAGCTACTCGCACGACAACGCAGCTGCGACGGGCACCGACTGATTGCCAAATACCTCGATCGGAAAGGTATCCCCCGCGTTGGGCTCCGTGTCTGGGACGCTGCCGGCCTAAGCCACCGCAACCGAGTATCGCCACTGACGTTCGCAATGCTGCTCAGCCGCCTCCACAATTCGCCCAATGGCGAGCTGTTCCGTTCCACATTGGCTGTTCCTCAACGTCCGGGCACACTCATCAATCGCCAACTCGACGTCGGCGACCGCGTCGCTGCCAAGACCGGCTTCATCCGTGGCGTCTTCTCGCTCACCGGCTATCTTTCGACCAAAGCCGAAGAATACGCCTTCAGCTTCATTCTCAACAACTGTCAGTCAGGAACCGAGGCCTACACCTTCTTCAACCCTCTGCTCAACGCTCTGGACACGGCTGCGGCTGAACAGCACTAGGCAACGACGGGCCGTCAGCCGCAACAACCAGTAACGGTGCACTCCAGTCAGAGAACAGCGGCTGGAGGTCGTGGCAGCGGGCGCGGACGGCAAACGTTCCGGGCGCGACGTAACTGTGTTGAAACAACACTGTCGCATTGGAACTTACAAAAGCGCCGTAGTCAGTTGTATCACCGTCACCCCAAGTCACATAGACTCGTAGCAGGTCGCCGTCAGGGTCAAAGACGGTCACAGCAAACTCGCTGTTTGTTCCACACTGAACTTCAGTGGGGTCAGAAATGACCGGTCGAGCTGGCGGTCGGTTAGCCGCAATCGGTCCCGATTGGCAACCAGCAGCACCGAGCAACAGGAATAGAAACACGGCAAGCGCTCGCATCACCAATCCGCCATCAACGCGCAGCACCGACCGTACCCCCATGCCACAACAACCTTAGACCGGGAATCCGCTGGAACCAAGCTGCTGCTGACGTTACGCCAAGAGCGGTATCCGGTCGAAACACACTAATCAGGGCGTAATGCCCGTCAATGGTATGCACTCCGATGTAAACCGGGCTACCGCTTACCCCGACGGCAGTCTGGTACTGGAGCGAGTCATAGGGCGGCAATGGCCACCGCGGGTCTGCAACCCATGTCAGGCGAGTCGCTCGCCAGCTACCGGCTGGAACACCACCACCAGGGTCAGCAGTTCCAACCTCAGGACTTGCGACATAGTAGTACGGTCCTGACCGACCTGGTGCAAAGTCGGTAAAATACCAGTCAACATGGTCAGCGTTCGCACCAACGTGCATATCCCAGCGCCAACCAAGACCGGTCTGCCGTTCCCAACCAAAGCCAGAGAGCGTATCGCTATTGAGGTCGCCAATCCAGAACAGCGGGGTTGCCACTGGGCGGGTTGAAACTGTTTCCGCTGCAAAGGCGGTATCACCGGCCCGGTAAGCAGCAACGGTGTAATCGCCGGTAGCGCCGTCCGGCTCGTGCAGGAAAGAGCTTCCCGTGCTCGTGCCAGCGACAACGAAACTGGAGCTATCAACCGGCCGAAAGAGGACAACATGAACGACCGAGTCATCATTCTCTCCCGGCACCCAACGTAGCCGGACCGCGATGCCGCCAACAGCGCGCAACACAAGCCCGGTCGGAGCAGCCACTGGCCGTGGATTGACGGTAACCAAGGTCGCCGACGACCAGGGGCTGATGTTGCCTTGCCTATCTCGGGCCCGAGCGCGAACACGATATCTGCCCAGCCTCTCAAAACAACCGTTCATACTGACTGGTGTTCCCGCCAGAACAAAGCCAGACCAGTCCGACAGCACGCCGTCCCAATCGAATCCAATGCTGACACTCTCGCCCCGGACATGACCAGCCGCGGTCATAAAACTGACGGTGCTCCCTCGCTCAACCTGACTTGGCCCAACTGGCGCACTCGGCGTCATCGGCCCCCGAAAGGCAACCAGCACCGTGTGACGCGCGTCCCGCGACTCGCGGCCGGTCTCGTCCCGCGCTCGAACACGAACTGTACAGAGACCGGGCTCAGAATAGACATGTGACTGGTAGAACGTATCGCCAACAGCCAGTTCGGTTGTCCAGAGCCGCTCGCTGCCGTCGCCAAAATCAAATCCATAGCTCACATTTACTCGATTACAACCAATGGTAACAGCCCAGAGATTTGCCGTCTCCGACGGCTGGACACTAGTGCTGCCGCCAACAACCGGCGTCCGCGGTGGCGAACCCTGACAGGCAAGCAATAACCCAACCATGGCTGCGGCCAGTAGGATAGAATGGCGACTCCAGTTCTTGCTGATAGTTCAAGGGTAACGTCGGTCATCTCGCTGTCAATCACTTGGTCAGATTTGACCAGTCCAATCGTTCGCCTATGCTGGATTCCATGGTTGCACTAGTCATACTTGTCGGCCTGATTGCCGGCGTCACGCTCTATCTTGTCTGGACTGTCAACCAACGGTTGGCGCGGTCACGCGACGATACCGGGCTCAGCCTAATTCAGGACCAGCTTGTCTCATTGCGTCGGGATACTGCCGACGCGCTGGTCAACAACGCCAAAATCTACGACCAACGTATTGCCGACCTGACCTATCAACTGAATCAGCGGCTCCAAGCAATGGACCGAACGATGCTCGACACAACCGGCCAGGTGAATACTCGGCTTGACAACGCGGTCAAGGTCATTCGCGAAGTCTCAGCAACGATGGGCGAGCTGGCCAAAGCAAGCCAGCAAATCTACGACATCGGCAAGGACATTTCGTCGCTGCAGCAGATTTTGCGTGCTCCCAAGTTACGTGGCGTTGTCGGCGAGCTGTTCCTCGGCGACCTACTCCGCCAGGTCGTGCCCAACAACTACGAACTGCAACACCGTTTTCGCTCCGGAGAGATAGTTGACGCGGTTGTTCGGCTGGGGCCGAAGCTTGTACCAATTGATGCCAAGTTTCCACTGGAGAACTTTCAGAAGCTGAACGCGGCCAGCGATGCTGAGCGCCGCTCCTTGCGCAAGCGCTTCCTCGCTGATGTCCAGAAACACATTGACGCTATCAGCCGCAAGTACATCCTGCCGGACGAAGGCACCTACGACTTTGCCCTGATGTACATCCCGGCCGAGAACGTTTACTACGAGACCATCATTCGCGAAGAAGGCGAAGAAGAGAGTCTAGCCGGCTACGCCATCTCCCGCCGGGTAATCCCCGTCTCACCAAACAGCATCTACGCTTACTTACAGGCCATCGTCTTTGGCCTGCGCGGCTTACAGATTGAGCGCCAGGCCCAGGAAATAATGAATCACTTCGGCCGGCTGCAGCAAGAGTTCAAACGGTTTCGTGATGACTTCGAGGTAGTCGGCACTCATCTTGTAAATGCCCACAACCGTTACGATTCAGCAGCTAAACAACTTGCCCGGTTAGAAGAGAAACTGTCCCTGACGGTCGAACCAGCGCCAGCGCTAACCGACACTCAGGGGCCAAAAACCAGTAGCTAACCCAACAAGAATATGAGCTCCACTTTGCTATTGTTAGTGATGATCAGTGGACCGGTCGGCAGCTATCTTGGTTATTGGGTCGGTAAGACGGAAGTGACATCCCACACCCGTCGCGACTCGATTCACTACTACCTGCCCACTCCCGCCGACTCGGTGAAGACAATCAACTTCATTGATACGACCACCGTGATTGCCGAGACGATAGTGAACGGTGATCCGGCATGGATACTCTCAAGTGTTGTCAACGGCGATACCTCCTTCACCTCCACCGACACCGCCTATGAGGCTGGTGACAGTCTGCTTTACGGCCGCTGGCAACTTGGTGACAGCATCCGCACCGCGGCCATCTATCGAGTTCCCTTTGTCATCGGCAACTGGTGGCGTACTGGCCTGGCCGGTAACTACATTGTTGACATCAACGGGGACTCAATCGTTGACACCCTCAAGATCTGGGCCGATACGGTCAGAGTTCTCGATACAACGACGGTGACCGTTCCTGCCGGCATCTATCGCGGCGTTTATCTCATTCGCTCAACCATGCGCCAGTCGCTAGCAATGACCTATCAGGGTATCCCGATGCGCGAGAGTACCACCGTCCGCGCCTGGGAGTGGTACAAAGACTCGGTCTGGCGCGTCAAGGACTCCACCAGCGTAACCGGGACCGCCTATGCCCGACTTGTTGTCTGGGTTCGTCTGGCGGACTTTGTCATAACCGAAGTCGGCCAGCTCCTCGGTTCACCAACGGCCGTCAACGAACTGGCTCCAGCCTCCAGTCGCTGCACCGACGCCGAGCCATTAGCGTCTAGCATCTTCACCGACATCCTGCTCCTCAGGCCATCGCCCAACTGTTTTCCGGCCGAGCTTCGAGTGTTCGACACGCAGGGTCGGCTCCGGGTCCGGCGACGGCTTGCCAGCGGTGAGCAGCGACTGGCAATGACCGAACTACCGGCCGGTGCCTACATATTGGAACTTGATGGCGATAAAGGCCGCAGGCGACAGCTCATCATTAAAACTCGCTGACCGATGTATGTTGCCCTGCTCGTACTGACGGTCTTTGCCAAACCGCCAGCCATCCCTGTAACACGCTGGCACAGCCCAGATTCATCCCGCCCTACGAGCTTTCAGGAATGGCGGCGACGAATGGGTGGCCCAATTCGGTGGCAGGTTCGTCCGGTTCTGCTGAACACTTCCTTTAACCGACGCTGCGACCTACTCGTTGAGGACTCGCTGCTGTCCCAGCTTGCTCTGGAAATTGACACATTGGTTAGCGACCTGGCAGCCGAGAGCACAGCCGCTTCAGTCTTTGCGGTCTCGGGAACGCAACCAGAGTCACTGCGACTCTTCCTGCGTGAACGTTACGGCTCAGGCGTTAGCGAAGCAGTGCTGATTGGCAATCTGCCGGTGGCCTGGTTTCAGATGATTGACGACTGGAACTCAAGCGGCAGCCGCGAACCCGATGAGGAATACGAGGAGTTTCCAACCGACATCTTCTACATGGACATTGACGGCGAGTGGCTCGACACGCTCGTCCGACTTGATACGCTCGACAGCCTTGTCCCGGGCACTGATGGCATCTACGACACTCACTCTGGCAACATCCTGCCCGAACTGGCCGTTTCCCGCCTGCCCGCTGCGGCTGTCGGTGACCCCATTCTTCTCCTGCGGCAGTACTTCCAGCGCAATCACGCCTATCGCCAAGGCCGACTGCCGGTTGCCGAGCAGGCACTGGTCTATGTTGATGACGACTGGGCGCCGTATGCTGGGGATTGGAGTGCCGACGTCGGCTACCTCTATGCCAATCGCATCCTCATCGTTGATCCGGAGACAACCCGTTGCCTCGACTACCGACGGCGAATTGATACAACGGCCCAGCAGTGGATTTCACTCTGCTCTCACTCCTGGCCGGGCGGCCATGCGATGCAGTTCAACCGCGGCCGTAACTGGGACTGGTTCTACGCTGACGAGATACCGATACTCGATCCAGTTGCCTGCTTCTACAACCTCTTTGCCTGCTCCAATGCTCGGTTTGTCGAAACCGGCTTCTGCGCTGGCACCTATGTCCTGCGCACGACCACTGGTCTAGGTGCGGTTGGCTCCACCAAGACTGGCTCAATGCTCGAATTTGGCGACTTCTACTACTTCCTGAACGCCGGCAAGACAATCGGAGCGGCCCTGCGGGAGTGGCTGTATTGGCGGATGTTCTATGAATGGGAACCATGGGAACAAGCCTGGTTCTTTGGCATGACTTGTATCGGCGACGGCACCCTGCGGCCACGCCTGCCCCAGACCGGTATCGCCTTGACAACAGTCAGCAAAGGACAGCCGCTTCCTAGCATTGCTCCAAATCCTTCTCGTGCTGGTAACGTTCAGGTGATAGTAGAAGGACTAAACCGGCAGGCGGACATCTCCGTTTACGACGCCCTCGGCCGCTCGCTGTTCAGCCGGCAATACCATAGCGGTCACCCAAGCCGCGTCCAACTCCGGCTTGATAACCTGTCAGCCGGAGTCTATACCCTCCGGCTGACAGATGGTATCCGAAGCGTAAATCAGCAGCTAGTCGTCATTCCCTAGGACCGACGCTTTGCGACATTACCTTGAGTTTGCGGCTTGCACGACCAGCTTTACCACCCTATCCGGCCCTGCGCCTGGGCAGCTTATTCGACCAAGGTAGCAGCCGGCCGGCAGGTTGGTCAGGTCAAGTACAACACTACCGCTTCCCAGAACCGACAGATTTGCCACCGGTACTGCAACAACCCGCCCCAACGCATCATACACTCGCAGGCTGATTGCTGCCGGCACTGGCGCATCATAGGTCAGTGTTGCGCGACCAGTAGTGAGCAGACTAGGCGCGACATTGAAACGCCAACTGCCACCAACTACCTGACCTGCTGCTAGCGCGCCGGAACGTTCAGCCGGCCCCAGCGCCATCATTCCCAGCGGAATGCCATAGCGCCAGAATTCATTGGTGTTGTTACCCTTGAATGCCCAAAGCGCATAGCCGACCTCAACCAGGTCTCCTCCGGCTTTGACCAGCTTCTTACGCATCGTATGGCCAATCGGCTTGATCGTATCCGATTCGCGCCAGGAATCAGTGGCAGCATAATAACGCCACAGCTCATTGGTGTTGCCGCCCTTGAAGGCATAAAAGCCGTCCTGATACCAGGCTCCGGCCGCACCCTCGCCCGGCTTCTTGCGACGGTTACGGCTGTTCATCAGCGGCATCGGCTCAAGATTGGCACCAAGGTCCCAACGGCCTTGGGCAACGTCAAAGCGCCAAAGCTCGCCATTCTTCGCTTTCAAGGCGTAGATTGTCTGCACTCCGTCATACACGAGGAACGAGCCTTTGTTCCATTTCGGGAGACTGCCGGCCGGCGCTGCCGGAAGCCCCTCCCAGGTTCCACGCAGCACGTTGAACCGATAGAACTCGTCCTTCATCCCCTTGAGCAAATAGAGGAAGCCGGAGTCGCGATAGCTGACATAGACCATGTCACCACCGCCCTTGACTCGGGTGCGCTTTGGCCCAGGCGGCACGCTCTCCAGTCGCAGCCAGGTCGAGTCCTGCGTATCATAGCGCCAGAACTCGCTCGTGTTATTGCCCTTGACCATATAGACATAACGCTGATTGTCAGTCGCAAGGCAAGCGCCGTTGCCGGGCAGCCTGCCGCTAGGGCCAGGCTGAACCGGGGTCAGCGGCCGCCACATTCGCGGGTCGGTCTCAAGGATGTCAAAAGAGTAGAACTCGTTTGTCTTGTTGCCCTTCAGGGCGTAGATTACCGGCCGGCCGCCTTTGTCCATCACTGCCAGCGCGCCGCCTGCCTTGATGAGCTTGTTTGAGCTGCCACGCGGCAGCGACTCATCTTCCCACCAGCCCGCCGGCCAGGCTATCCCGCCTGGCGGCCCGACAAACAGCATATCCCGGAACGTATCGTTCTCCGGACGCTGATCACCAGCCAGCCGGCACCAGGCTGCAAGCTGCCAGACGCCGAGCCGGTTGATACCAGCTATTGTCCGGAAGTTTACAACCGAATCGGCCAGCGGCTGGACCACGAGGTCAACTGAATCAAGGAAAGCAACAGTGTCACCACCATAGACCGCGCAGAAGTAGGCGCGAATGTCGGCGGCGTCGGTTCCCTGGTTGGCCACGACTGCAGCGAACTGCACATCATCACCACCAAAGACCGTCTCTGGCGGTTGCGGGATGGCTGTCACTGCCGCGTCAGTCACCCGCACGCGGATTGAGCCGGTCACGAGGTCGTTGCTCGGATTCCGGTCACCAGCAAGCATTGTCCGGCAGCGCACCGCGGCCGGGCCGCGCACCCGCAACCGTATCGTATCAAACTGAACTAGCTGACTCGCACCAACCTGCCCGGCAGCGGCCAGGGTCACACTCCGCACCCGGCCATAGTAGGACCCTATCGCCAACGAACAGTTGAAGGTCTCGCTCTGACTGCTTAGGTTCCTAAGCCAAGCCTGCGGGGTAACCAGTGTTCCCGAGTCATATTCGCCAGTCGGCGCCACGATTAGGCTACAGGCAACATCATGCTCATAGACAAACATCGTTCGATTGATCGCATTGTTGCCCGGCTGCTGGTCACCGGCCAAAACACACGACACACCTAGCTGCCACTCACCCAACTCAGCCAGACCGAGTAACGTATCATAGACCACCACTGTCTCGGCCAAAGGCCCAAGCGTTACGAGTGCCGAACAGTTGCAGACGACTGAGTCAACACTACCGGCGAGCAACTGACGACTAATCGCAATTGGCGATTGCGAAACCTTGCCGCTGCCCTTGTCCCCTCCCTGTTCGACACGGTAGTAAGTCCAGAACTGAGCCGTGTCAGTACCACCGTTACGGAACCGAGCTGCCAGCTCAGCATCACTGCCAAGGAATACTGTCTCTGGCGGCGACACTACTGCGAGCAACTGGGCATCGGTCACCCGCACCCGAATCAACTCCTGCTGGAAGTCATTTGTCGCTGTCCGGTCACCGGCAAGCATCGTCGAACAAGTAACTGCCCAAGAACCACGCTGCTGGAGTGTCACCGGCCTGAACGAAACAAGCAGACTATCACCCGGCTGACCAGCCGGCGCTAGGGTGACGCTCTGCGTGTCGGCATAGAATTGGCCAAGAGCCATCCGCACGCCAAAGTTCTGACTCAGGTTGCCAAGGTTCTTCACCCAAGCCTGGGGCACGACCGCTGTCCCCGAGTCATACACGCCGGACGGTCCGACCAGCCGCGAGCAGGCCACGTCCAGCTCGGCAACAATCACAGTCTTCATCAGCACGTTGTTCGCCGGAATCGGATCGTGGCGCCGCACCTCAACCGAACAACGCACGACATGGGGGCCCAGGGTCGGTGCGGCCCAAGGGTCGAAACTCACGAGCGTTGATTCTCCCGGCCGCACCTCTGCCGCCACGGCTGTGTCAGCATAGGTCACTCCACCGTCAATCAGGAGAACTACCCGGCAGTTCACAAACGTATCGTTGCTGGTCGGTGCGCTCTTGACCCAAACCTGCGGTGTCACCGGACTGCCGACAAGAATCGTATCACCGGGATGAACAATCCGTGCGACTGACACCTCGCGGGTGGTCGGACGGAGTCGCGTAAGGAACATACTGGACCAGACATCACCCTCGCGGCCGAACTGGCCCGCAACATAGATGCGCTCGGAATCGAGCACAGTAATCGCCGCAGCAAAGTCTTCGTCGCCGGCATCAGGTCCGTCACAGGCCCAGGTCCAAAGCGTGTCCTTGGGCAACGAGCCGGGCGGGTTGAGCGTATCGTAGCACAGCACCATTACGTCATCAGTCAAGCGCGTGACATCATCAGTGCCATACCAGCCGGTAACATAGACGCGGTCGCCGCGACAGCTAATCGCATGGGGATAGTTCGCCGCGCCGTCACCATAGAGCGCACCGTTCAGACCCCAGACCGGCGTAAGGCTGTGGGTGTACTTCTGGGTGATAATGACGTCGTTTTCTTCGTTGTATGCGGTGACATAGACTTTCTCGGGCGACGACTGGTCTAGGGCCAAGGCAACCGCATAGTCGTCACCACTGTTGGTGCCATTCGAAAAACCTATCAGGGTGCCGGCAGAGTTGTAACATGCTACCGACATCTGCACGTCAGCGAGGTCAGTTACCCAGCCGCAGACATAGATGTTTCCGTCAGTTGCCACTGCCACATCGAGCGCGACGTCCTCGTATTGGCTTGGGAGCGCGTACCGGCGCCTTGCCCACTGAATCACACCGTCGGGATTGAGCTTGACCGTGAACCAGTCATAGTCGGTCACGTCATGTTCGCCCAGCCCAGTGACAACCACTCCGCCATCTGGAGTTGGAGCAGCCGCAAATGCGACATTGTCGAAATCACTATACGCGTAAGGGTCGCCGTTGAGGCCAAACGGCAGGATTCCCGGATACCGGTCTCGCTGTCGTCTGGGCCGCTTGCCGTCAGCGTTGATGTCAAGCACCGTGTCCTTCCACCAGAGCGCGCGGCAGGAGTCAGGATGGAGCCGGCCGACAGTCAGGCAGGTGCGCTGCTGTCCCTGGTACATCGTATCGTGCGCCCCGCAGACATAGACCGCACCAGTAGTGCCGATGACAATATCGAATGCATAATCAGCGCCGTTCCTGAGTGACTTCCAGCCGGGCATGTAGGGCGGCCATGGGGAGTAGCCGAGCAAACTATTGCCGTTCGAGTCGAACTTGCACCAACTGATGTCCTCAAAGCGCGGACTCTGGTTCTGGGTCGTGCCCACTACCCAGACATTACCGACACTGTCAACCGCAATCGCCTGGGCAAGGTCTTCAGGAGAAGCACCCTGGTTTATGTTGCCGCCGTAAGACTGAGCCCACTTGAACTTGCCGGCAAGGTCAAAAGCAACAACAGCCATGTTAGCATAGTCAGTTTGTGGCGACAAGCCCAGGCTCTCACCTGAACCACAGACATAGATGCGGTTACGTAGGGTATCAACCACTACATCCGCAGCCCGGCATGTCACCGGCCAGGGCGCAGGCGGTGACGGCGGGCCCTCATATAGCGTTGTCCAGAGTGAATCTGGGAAAGCAGCCTGCGCTGCCACGGGCAGTAGCAGCAGCAAGACCAGGGGCGCGCACCAGCGCGCCCCCTGAATCCGATTGCAACCGGCCATCCGCGGCCCGGTTTCAGCACTAGTCCTGAACATCGCTGTCCTCCTAACGGGTGACAGTGATCTTTCGCGTCCCCTCAAGAGAGAAGGCCTCGGCACTGGCCCGCAGCCGAACCAGATAGACGCCGCGGGCAAGACCACTAGCCGCCAGCGGCACGACGTGCAAGCCTGAACCCTGCCACTCGTCAACGACAACTCGCACAATGCGGCCCATCACATCGTAAAGGAGTATCCGAACGTTGCTAGGCACCGGTAGTGAATAACGCAGGAACGTGCTGCTACCAAACGGATTGGGCGCTGCCTCAAGGCCCAGCCGCACCAACCCAACAGTCCCAGCCGTCATCGGTCCCGGACCGGGCAGCCGCGGATTGAACGGCAGGTCGGCATTGTAGCGCCAGAACTCATAGCTCTTGTTGCCCTTGGTCGCATAGACCTTGCCCTTGCTCGCGCACATTGCCGCGCCACCAAACGGCAGCTTGGTGCCGACCGGCGCAGGAATCATGTCGGTCTCCGGCAGCTCACGCCAGGTGTCCATCGTGATATCAAACTCCCACAGCTCGCGGCCTTTGCCGCCCTTGGCGGCGATGAGCCGGTTGTTAATCTCATCATAGACAAGCCCAGCGCCTTTCTTGAACTTGCGGCGCTTGGGGTCAATGGCGCTATAGGGAATGTTGTCGAGCTGGTACCAGCTATCCTGAGCAATCTTGTAACGATACAGTTCAAGCGAGTTGCCCTTGACCAGATAGATGGCATTGGCGCCATCATAGGCCATGGCCGAACCGTCCTTGACCTTGTAGCCACGGCTGCCCGGTATGACCGACCGCCGCGGCAGCCAGGTGTCTCGGGCAACGTCGAAGTAGTAGAACTCATCGGTGTTGTTGCCCTTCAAGGCATAAAGAGCACGCCGCGCCGGCACATAGACAAGCCCTGACCCACCTTTGATCCGCTTGCCGCTGGTGCCAAGCGGCAGGTCGTCAAGCTGCTGCCAGACGCCAAGTGCTCCCGAATCAGGGTAGTAGCGCCAGAACTCAGGACAGTTGCCACCTTTGAAGGCGTAGATGTGACCGCTCGTGTCAACGGCCAGCTGCGACCCGGCCTTGACCCGCTTGCGTGCATCGCGGCCGATATAGGGGATGCTCTCGACCGTGTACCAGGAATCGTTCGCAACCCGATACTTGTAGAACTCGGTCGTGCCACTTCCCTTCAGACAATAGACCAGCGTATCACCAAAACAAGTGAGAGCAGTGCCGTCCTTCAGCTCTCTTCTGCCCCGCGGAACATCAGCCAGTCGCTCCCAACCGGGAATAACCTCAAACCAGATACGGCTCGTGTCATTTGCTACATCAGCGTCACCACTCAGGCTCGTGTAGCAGACAGCCCGGTGCTGACCGACATCGCTCGGCTCAAAGAGCTTGCTGTTGAACGTAACCAGCACCGAATCATAGGGCAAGAGACTCTCGATGCTGGTGCTGCGTAACCACTCACCGGTATTGAAGGTGACGTCAATCGAACGCAGGGTTGCGGCACTGTAGCTACGTACCCAGGCCTTCGGGCTGACCCGGGCACCGACTCGGAAACTGTCATCGGGCAGCACGACGCTGGTAACGCCAACGTCCTTCTCGCTATACTTAATAGTCATCCAGGCGAGGTCATATTGACCACCGCCAAGCTGGTTCTCGAAGTAGCCGGTTACGTAGGCATCGCCCAAGTCATCAAGCGCCATTGCGTTGGGCACGTCCTCAGCCTCAAAATTGCCGGTATCGGTTGACCAGACATTGGTACCGTCTGGCCGATACTTGAAGAGCAGCCAATCGGTAGTGCCGCGGTCACCTTCAACGCCTGCTCCGGCAACAAACAGGTAGCCAGCCTGGTCCACTGCCAGCGCAGTGACGGTGTCGTCGAGTGTCAAGTAGTCGCGGTTGACAAACCAGGGCACAAACGGCGCTCCAGCAACCTCGTCAATCGGATAGAACAGGAAGTTGTAGTAGTTACCGTCGCTCGTGTAGCCGCCGCAATAGACCCTGCCCCCCGGCCCAGCAACGAGCTTGTACACCCGGTCCTCATCGAGACGGCCAGCGTCGAACTTGTTAACCCAAAGCTGGGTTCCGTCAGCGGCATACTTAATTGTAGTACCGTCAAAGTTGGTAATGCCTTCGTAACTAGTACCGGTGAGATAGATATTCTCGGCTGAGTCGCATAGGACCGCCGCTGGCTCGTCGTAGCCGCCGGCGCCGGACCCGCTATACACCTTGATCCAGACAAACGGCGAATCGTTCGGGTTGGTATGTGCAGCCAGTGTCGTATCATACTTGATGAGATAGTAATCGTGGCTGTTTGAAGGGATACGCCAGCAGACCGCAGCGGTGTAGAGCCAGCCAGCCGGGCTGAGAGCAATCGCGGTGGCCCAATCATTGCCGTTGAAGGAATTCTTGCGGTGCCACCAGCGATTCTGACCATCAGAATCGAAGTGAATCGTCAGGATGTCGCTATTGAAAGGATTGCGACAGCGCCCGGCCACATAAACGCCGCCCATCCGGTCTGGCACCAAGGCAGTACCGGCATCACCCAGGCTCGCATAATCGTAGGTGACGGCCCAAGCGAGATTGCCGTCCGGTTCATACTTCAGAACAACCAGATCGGTGTCAGTCCCAGTTGCAGCCGCATAGACCCAGCCGGTGATGTAGATCATCCCGGCATCGTCAACTGCCAGCGCCGTCGGATTCTGGGTCGAGCTGCCACCAGACAGTAGCGACCAAGTCCGTTCCCAGACAACCGTTCCGCTGTCACACCGGTACTTGATGGTTTGAATCACATCATACTTGACGACACCCTCTTCAGCCTGGGCAAAGCCAGTGACAACCACGCACGAGTCAGGCGTTCGCGCAATGGCTACCGCTTCATCCCAGCCACTCACAACTCCAGGCCCACTGTAGGACACACCCCAGACCGGGATCTGGGCCGCCGCAGAACCAACCAGCAGCAGTAGTGATCCCAAACCAAGCATGGCGACACTGCCACAACGACTACGCTTCATACAATCCTCCTTGACAGCCGTTAGTCAGGCGGCTGCGCTCGGCCGCTGACCTCTCAACTGATTATGCCTTGCTTCGGTAGGTAACCCAGGCGGCCGCCCGGGCCGATGGAGAAGGTCGGTCGGAATCACGATGCTGAACCAGACTTCAACACCGACACCTGGTGCCCGCTGGTGTTGCCGACCCGCAAGCTGAGGAACCGCAACCCAGTATAGAACTCCGGTTATGCCCAGTCAAGCAGTTTGGCAGACCTAAACCTCAACGCCCCTGTTGCCGAGGTGCACGGGTGACACTATGGCTCGGGACCCGGCTATCACCGTGCCCTGGGCCGTACGGGGGCCGTCCCCCTCACCCTTACCACAGGCCCTAGGCCCAGCCTTCGCAACAGCATCCGGCCTGGAGATTGCCCGAACCCTTTGCCCGGCCCGCCAGATTGGCGTCTGACCATTCCCTGTGCGTTGGCTTGGCCGAAACCGGCCCGGCTGTCAGGGGCGATTCGCCGGCCAGCGCGAGAGATGAGCCGACTAAGCAGTTGCCACCAAAAGTGTTATGCCCAATTCTGGCACCAGTACCGGCACCGGCGTTGACAGGGCTATTACCGGTGTCGTTGCCCATGCTGTTCTAGAACTGCTATGCCAACGCCAGTATCGGCACCAGCCCGCTTTGACAGTATCATGACTGGCGCTACAATGATGAAAACAATGGACCGCTCAGCCTACGACCGCTTCTTCGAACTCGAGCAGGGCCACTTCTGGCGCGTCAGCAAACGCCGGCTCGTCCTAGAATGGGTTGAACGCTACATTACTCTGCTCAATCCTGGTAGCAACAACCGGCGAATTCTTGACATCGGTGGCGCCTGCTCGCTCATCCCTAAGGAACTGCATCGTTTCGGCAACGTACTCGTGCTCGAATCAGATGGGACAACAGTCGAGCTCGCACAAGCGAGGCTGGGCATTGACATCCGGCTGGCGAGTTTTCCAGAGCAGGTTCCGCTTGGCGAACAGTTCGATATCATCACAATGCTCGATGTCCTCGAACACATCGAGCACGACACTGCGGCCCTGGCCGCTGCCCGCGGCCTGCTTACCCCGAAAGGGTTTCTCCTCATAACCGTACCAGCCCTGCCCTGGCTCTGGAGCGACCACGATGTCCTACTCCACCACTTTCGACGCTACACCCAAGGCGACCTTGTCCAGAAACTGGAGACTGCCGGATTCGTTGTTGAACGCATCTCCTATTACACAAGCCTGCTTCTGCCCTTGCTCATTCTGCAGCGGAGCGCTGACCGGCTCAGGCTCGGCCTTACCGGTCGGCAGCGGACCGAATATAGCGTCAGACCGCCACTTGGCCCCTTCAATGCCCTGTTCGGCCTCATGATGACAGTCGAACGGATGGTGCTACGGTCAGTCAACATTCCCATCGGCTCATCGCTCATCGCTGTTGCCCGGTTGCCCTGAGCAGTCTCACTAATCGCGTTCTGTCGCCTCAGTCAGCTTGACTTTGCCCTACCCCCAGCTAGATTCTAAAAAGTGTCCCTGTTCGTTATCCTGCTGCTGAATTGGTCTGGTCCAAGTACGCTGTTGGTGCCGCCGTTCGAGCACACCCTCGGCTACAACCGCCTTGGCCAAACGCTCATCAATATGTATCTCGGTCGCAGTTTCAAGGTAAGCGACCCCCAGGGCATCTGTGGGGCCAAAATGATCGAGGAAGACGACCCAAGCACGATGCGTGACGACCACATTCTGACAATGTTCAGTGTCAACAGCGGCACCGGCCAGATTGTCTATAATGTCCGACTGCTGCAGCCAAAGGTCTATGGTTCTCAAGGCACCGGCACCGACCAATTCCGACGACCACACGGCATCTGCTGCAACCCTCAGGGTGATGTCTATGTTGCCGACACCGACAACAATCGGGTCGTGCGCCTCAAGTATGAAGGCGGTCAACTCCGCTGGGTTGGCGTCGTTGACTCGGCCCTCTCTTCGCCGTATGACGTCGCGCTCGATTCGCGAGGACGGCTCTACGTTGCCGACTCTGGAAACAACCGAATAGTCGTCTATGATTCGGGCGGCAGTCTGCTCGCGACTTGGAGCACCGATCTCGAAGGACCGACCGCGGTGGCGTTGATTGACGAAGGCATGCGTTACAACGACTTCAAGCACAATACGGTAGTGGTAATTGACCGCCACCGCACCCGCGTCAACAGGCTTGACCTGTCAGGCCGGGTCACGGCTCAGGTTGACATGCGACGCATCGGTCTCGACGAAGCAGCCTTTGCCTATTGCGCCATTGACCGCCATGGCAACAGTTACATCACCGACCAATTGAACGACCAGATCCATATCTTTGACCCAAGCCTTAAGTACATCATCTCCTATGGCAAGGAAGGCCTGGGCCGTTCGCGCCTCAATTCGCCGCGTGGCATCACTATCTGGCCGCGCTTTGGCCAGCTCTTTGTCGTCGAAGCGGACGGCGGCCAGTATTACTGGCTGGGTATTGACGCTTATCTCATCGGCTTCTTTCCTGCCGAATTTGACGCCAACAAGCCTGGCACGACCATTGCCCTCTATGTGACCGAGCTGGCCGAGGTCACAGTCACGGTAGCTGATTCTCAAAACCAGACCGTCCGGACACTCACCCCGCCCCATCGTCAGCAGCCCGGTGAGGTGCTAATCGTTTGGGACGGCCGCGATAACCGCGGCCAGCTTGTCCCCCCGGGCGAATACCAAGTGACAGTGGCTGTCGAGCCAACCTACCCGCGGCCGCCCAAGTATCGTTTTCAGAAACAACTAGTCGGAACGGTCCGACGGCTGCCCGACAATCAAACTGCCCGGCCACAATGAGAACCAGCAAGTTCCATCCTATCCGGCTCTCACCAGCGAGGAGGCTTGCATGTCAGCAAGAAGAATCCTAGCCTACCAGCTCTTACTCATTATGTTGACCAGTCTCGTCCCTGCCACGCCTTATGCCGGGGACTTTGAAGAACTAGGTACCTCGGCCCGGGCAGTCGGCATGGGTGGGGCGGTAGTCGCTGCCGCCAGCGACGCCAGCGCTATCTATTACAATCCATCGCTCCCCTCCCGGTTCAGGCGCCATTCGGTGCTGCTGCTCCACTCCGAGGAATTTGCCGGGATGGTAAAGCATAACTTCATTGGCGCTGCCTTTGCCGGTCAGAATCAGTCATTCGGTTTCGCCATCCTTCACAACGGCATTCCCAACATCAAGCTCACCGCCCTACCCTACCCAGAACTGCCGCTATCAGACACCAACCGGCCCTACGTCACCGATATCGTTGCTGCCAACGACGTTGTCGGCTATGTCAACTATGCCCGCCGACTGGCACCGGCCCTTGCCATTGGCGGCAATGTCAAACTCATCTACCGTAGTCTTGGTGTCGGTTCAGGTTTTGGCATGGGTATAGACCTAGGCGCCACCTTGACCCCTTTTCTCAACTTCGATGTAGGCTTGCGCGTCCGCAATGCCAGCACCGCCCCTTTCTTCTGGGATACTGGCACCCGTGACCTCATCACACCTAGGATTGCACTCGGGTTCGCCCGCAACTTCCTGCTCGGTCGGGACCGACTTTCACTAACGGTCGAATCCGAGATTGACCCAGCAACGCGCTACTTGGTTCCGAACTCCGGAGTCGAATACGTCTTTCGCGACCGCTTGGCCGGACGACTCGGTTCCTACCGGAACAACTTCGCGTTCGGTGTCGGTCTCCGTTGGGGACGTTTCCATCTTGACTATGGCTACGCAACCAGCGCCGCCCCCGGAGCCAGGGAGTTGGGTAGTCCTCAACAGTTGTCCGGAGGTGTCGAGTTCTAGGCTCGGAGTTCTATCGCAAGCTTCCCCACCTCATCGCCATTGTCATCCCGGTATTCTACTACCTGATTCCATCCCGTCAGCTTACTATTACCTTGATGGCCGCGGCCGCTGCTGGCTTCGTCCTGATAGATATTCTGCGGCTGCGCCTCAACCCGTTCAAGAGCATCTTCATCATCCTCTTCGGCTCGATGCTACGCCGCAAGGAGCTTACCGGTCTGACTGGCGGTAGCTACCTGATGCTCGCGTCGCTGACATGCATGCTGCTCTTTGGAGCCAGCCAGTCCGGCCGCGGCGTGTTCATCGCTGCCATCTCCTTTCTGGTGCTTGGCGACACGGTTGCCGCACTTGTCGGACTGGCGATTGGTCGCACTCGTATTTTTCGCAAGACCCTCGAGGGCATGCTGGCCGGCCTGCTCGTCTGCTTGACTGTCGCCTGGATTGTCTCACGGCTGCCCGGTCTTGACCTGCCACTCAGTATCGGTATCCTTGGTGCTGTTTCTGCCTCAATAGTTGAGGCGCTGCCAATTGATGTCAACGACAACGTAGTAATCCCGCTGCTGTCCGGAACAGTGATGATGGTTGCATTGCAGGTTATCCGCTAGCCCTGTTCCGGCACAGCTAAAAAGGAGGTAAACTAGATGCCAAGAGGATCGGTCGCAACCATTCTCTTTGTGTTGGCGACATACTGCCTGGCCGCACCCGCCGGCCTGAACGCCGACCTGGACTCGCTCTATCGTCTCTACGCTGCCGGCGAACTGGCCGCCGCCGAGGGGCTACTGGCCCGACTAGCGCAGCGCTACCAGCGCCCTGGCGATAGGTTCCTGGTTGAGCTCGAGCGCGCCGACTATTTTCTTGACAAGCAGCACGACTACGCCGAAGCCGAACGAATTCTCACTGAACTCGCAGCCCAGTATCCCAAACACAAGCTACTGCCCGACGTCCTCTACCGTCTGGCGCTGGCCCAGGAACTGCAAGAAAAATTCCTTGATGCGGCCCGCAACTACGAGAAAGTTGCCACGCGCTACTCTCGGAGCAGATTCGGAACTGACGCGCTTGACGCAATCGAACGTTGCTTCCGAAAGAACTATCAAGAGAGAGTCGCCTACGTCAATGGCTACCCCATAACCCGTATTGAACTTGACGACCGCATCAGCCGCAACCCGTCGGCGTACGAATCGTATGAAAGCAAGCTTGCCTTGCTTGATACGATGATCGACTACCGGTTGCTATACACCGCCGCTCTCGCTGCTGGCGTGACTCGAAACCCAGCTTTTATCGAGGAGTTCCGCGAGGGCCGCAACCGAGCGCTATTCTCGGAGTGGTATGAACGAACCGTAACCAGCCGCGCTCAGCCGACCGACAAGGAAATTGCTGCTGCCTACAACCGGGACCGGGTTTCTCGCTACACCACACCGGCAAAGGTCCATGGCTGGCAAATACTCGTCGCTACTCGTGCCGAAGCCGAGTCCTTGCGTCGGTTGCTGCTCACTGATACCACCCAAGTTTGGGACTCGGTTGCCCGTCGCAGCTCGTTGGCGCCGGACAAAGAACGAGGCGGCGACATGGGTCTGTTCGCCCGTGGTGTCCACCCCAAGGAGATTGAGGACGCTGCCTTCCGACTGGCAGTTGGCGAGATTAGTCAACCAATCAAGACCAAGGATGGTTTTGTCATTCTCCGCGTAACCGAAAAGAAGCCGCAGTCAGTGCGGCCGCTCGCCGAGGTCAAGAGCACCATCGCTGCCGACTTGCGGCAGCAGAACACAACCCGCCTCTACGAGGCGGCAGTCGCCGAGCTCAAACGCAAGGCCAACATTACTGCCGACAGTCTGGCGTTGGAGCAAAACCGCGAGACACTAGCAATTGTCAACGGCCGCGCCATCACCAAGGCAATGCTCGACGAGCGGATAAGCGCTATTCCGCCATTCTTTCGTTCTCAGTTTGACTCTCCCGAAGGCCGCCGTCGCATCCTTGACCAGATGATACTCGAACGACTGTTGGCCGTCGAAGCCGAACGCCAGAAACTCTGGCTTGTCAACAAAGTGGTTGATAATCTGCTCTCCCGTCGCAATGCCCTAATTGTTGACACCTACCGGCAGATGATGACCCGCGACAAAGTCAAACTTGACTCGGCTACACTCTACGCTGAGTATCAGGCGACCATTGCCGATTTCAAAGAACCAACTCGCATTCACGTCCGCGAGATTACTGCCCCTACTCGTGAACGTGCCGAGCAACTACGACGCTGGGCAATAGCCGGACGGCTGCCGCCGATGATTCACGGTCGTGGCCTACTCGTGCCTGACACGACTGCCAATGCCGCCCTGCTTGCCGCCCTCCGATCAGGGGCAAGCATCGAATCAATCGTCGCCCAGCATGCGCTCGCGCCCGCGCCGAAACAACTACCTCGGCTGACACTGATTCAAGCTGGCGGCAAGAGCCTCCCCGATATCGGTGCGCGCCAGTCGCTGGTCGGCCCCTACCCAGTCGGGCTTACCGAGTTCGGCCTGGCATTTGCTGATTTCACACGCGATGATCAGCTCTACGAACCTGAGTTGCTTGTCGTTGGCACCATCGACCGACTACGCGAGCTGGCTGGTTCCCGGCTAGACTCGGCCGCGCTAACCGACAGCCTCAGGCTCGGTACCTATCTCCGACTGACCAAACCGTTGCCGGCCCACGTCGCCGCTGCCCTTCATGATCCTAATAGAACCGGGCTCGTCGAGGTAACGACGACGGCCGGCCGATTACTGCTCCAGACAACGAAACGCGATACTGCTCAGAAGGCCAGCTTTGCTGACATTGCTCGTCGCTTCTCCGGAGCCAGCACTCGCTGGTCCGGCGGCGACCTCTACTGGATTGCGCGCGACGACAAGGCGCAGAATCCGAAGCTGGTCAAGGCAGCATTCGCCCTGCCGGTCGGCGGCATATCGCCGGTCACCAAGCTCGATGACTCAACATGGGTGTTTGTCACCAATGAAGAGCTGAAGCCTGCTCATACTCGGCCATTTAGCGAAGTGCGCAGCAAGATTGAAAACAAGCTGCGTCGCAATCAGGAAGCCCAGTTGGCCGAAGAGCTACGTCGCTCGCTCCGCGACCGCGCACAGATCGAAATCGTCATGAAGGAGAGCGACTTTGTAACTGAACCAGTACCTGACGAGGCGACACCCGAGCCGACCCCCTCACAGAAGTAGCAGACCACCACAGAGCGTTGCACGCCGCAGCCCCCGCATTCGGGGGCTGCGGCGTCTTGTGACAATTGCCTCTACTACTTGAACTGCAGCAAGCGCATCTGCAATCGGCCCACCAACCCAAGAATCTCAGCCTGCTTGGCAAGCTCGCCTTCAGCAAGTCGCAGCCGCAGGGCACTAGCCGGAAACTCGCCAAACGTCGCATCAACCGGGACCCACCGATTGAGTAACACCTCATTCCAGGCATGGTAGTAGAATGCACCGTCCATATAGACCAGTCCGACCACCACCTTGGCCGGCACACCGGCAGCGCGACAGAGAGCAGCAAGCAAGACCGAGTGCTCATTACAGTCACCCCTCCTGCTGGCCAGAACGTCAGCGGCCGTCGGATAAGAAGCGGTAGGCTGTTTGTCGAGCGCAACGAAGACCCAGTCGGCGAGTTTACGAACAGTCTCGACGGCGTCCTTCGTCTTGCCGACAAGCTCAGCCGCCTTGGCCTTGACATTGGAATCGTCACACTGCAGCGAGACTGTCGGCACCAGGAACTCATCGCCACCAGACACTGGCAGCACGACCGGTGTCGCTGGTAGCTCGGGTGTATTAACCTCGACGATCAACGGGCTCTTCGAGACTACCCGCTGATTTCCACCCTCCAGCGCATACTCATCCGCTTCAATCCCAATCAGTTCTATTCGAGCGTAGCGGACAGTCCCAGCCGCTGGTACGGTTGTGTCAACCGGAACGGCAAACATTCGCAGAATATCAACCCGTCCGTCTTCTGATTCACCGACTAGCACATCCTCAGGCCTCACCCTTTCTGAACGCATCCGCGGCGGTGACTCTTCTCGCAGTATCATTCCATTCTGATCAACCCAGGTTGTCATCGTCAGCTTCGCCATCTGCGTACTATACTTAATGGCATTGTAGTTTTCGCCATTAACAGTAATCTTCTCACGGCCGAGCACGCGAATTTCCGCTGGCGTAACGTCAAGTACCGACACATCAAAGACCGGAATCCGAAATAGGGAATCCTTCTTCAGAGACGCCTGCGACACGAGTCGCCCAATCGCGGCCATCGGGAAAACCGGACCCTGCAGTTTGATCTCCCGCGAACGCTGCCCAGCCTGACTGATAACTAGCTTGCCTTCCTCAACCCGGCCCTTAGCCCCGAACGCGCGCTCGGCTGAACCAAAGCTGAAATCAAACTCACGCATTGTCAGGTCCTTACCGGTTCGAACCGACGAACGCGACTGAATCTCCTGCGGCTTGCCGCCCATCGCCAACCGAAGCCGAATATAGCCGTCGAAAACGTAACCATCGGCCACTGGCCGCGACCGGAACATCGAGTAGCCGACCCGTTGGTCACCGAGATAGTTGACAAGCCACGCTTCGCCTAGTTCTCGCCGATCGCCGTCCGACCGTCGGCCACAATTAGCTGTCATAAGGACACTGCAAGCCAACAATAGCAACTGGAATCGCTTCATGTCCTCAGCGTAGCACGTTGCCACCAACTGTCAAACAGCACGCTACTCCCAACGCCTTGACCCGATAGTTCGGGTACCTTAGACTGACAAACGATGCACCGTACTGCTGCCGGCTGCCTGATTGTCTGCTTGTTCTCAAGCGCAGCCTTCGCCTCCATACCGCTACCAGTGCAACCGGATTGGGAATCCCAAGACAACGACTACGCGACCGGCGGCTCCTGGGCCGACATAAATAATGACGGCTGGCTAGACCTTGTTACATCCAATGGCAACGACATGGCCCAGAACAGTAACAGTGTTTACTACAACGTCACTGGCCGACTGCAGACGCTTGCTGGCTGGCGCTCGGCTGATGCCGGCTATTTTGGTCACTGCTATACTGGCGATATTGACAACGACGGCGATATTGACCTCGCCGTTGCCTATCTCGGTGCTGGCACAGTCGGTGAGTTTCGTGTCCGATTCTACCGTAACGTTGACGGCGTTCTCGATACCCTCCCGGTCTGGAAGTCAGCCGATCGGCACTGCTCCTTCGACTGCTGTCTCGGCGATGTTGACCTTGATGGTGACCTGGACCTTGCAATCTCAGCTGGTGACGCCTATCAAAACGAGACTGACTCGGTTCGCATATACTTCAACAGCGGCGGGACTTTTGACACCTTGCCCGGCTGGACGGCTCACAACGGCCACCCTAGCGACGCAGTACGGTTTTGTGACGTTGATAATGACGGTGACCTTGATCTCTTTGTCGGACAGGTGGTCCCGAATGAAGACCGCGGGTTTGTAACGATGTACCGTAACGATGCTGGAGTTATCGATCCTGTCCCAGCTTGGACAGCGCACAACGGTATCGGCTGGGTACTGCGTCTTGCCTTTGGGGACATTGACCAAGACGGTTGGCCTGACCTGGCGGTCGCCTCAAACAACCAGACCGGCGAACCGAACAGCATCAAAGTCTTCCGCAACCGGCAGGGATCACTCGATACTGTAGCTGCTTACACACTGCTCAACAGAAATCGTTACTCAGCCTGTGTCGCCTGGGCCGATCTAACCGGCGATGGTTTTCCAGAACTTGCTGCTGGCGGTTGGTGGGAACCAGTAGTAGTGTTTGAGAACCAAGCTGGCCTACTTGATACCTTGCCAGGCTGGCAATCCCAAAACAATGGCACACTCGTCTGCGAGGCACTGGTGTTTGCCGATTCGCGTAATCGCTATCTCTTTGCCTACGCTGATACCTTTGTTGCCGATGGTAGCCGACGACTCTGGACTCTGCGGCGATATCCAGCTCAGTTCTTTGATAGCCTGACCATTGACGGCGTTCGCTTGCCCACCGCCACTTACTGCTGTGACCCACTAACGGGCTGGTTCTGCCTGAATACAGCTCCATTGGAGGGTAGCACTGTCATCTGTCACTATCGCTACTCAGCTCACTGCGACCTAGCAGTAACTAACTGGGATCGTGCCCGCGGCAACCGTCTCTACTTGAATACAACTCCAACTGCCATTGATGAACATCAGCCGTTGCTCGCTGCCGACCGTCTGAGAGTCAGCCCGAATCCATTCCAGTCTTTGGTATGTTTTTCTACCTCCGACTCACTAGCCGGCTCAACTACATTCCGCGTTATCGATCCATGCGGCCGTGTCATCGAATCATTTGCCATTACGCGTTCACCCTTCATCGTTGACTTATCCAGGCTTACACCTGGCATCTACCTAGCCCAGCTTGGCAGTGCCCCCGGCGTCAAACTCATCCGAGTTAAGGACTAGCAAATTGACCGAACCGACAGCAGTCCCCGGCGACACGCTCGAGAGACTTGCTACTTTCGGCAGTGTTCATTTGTTTGACACGGTGACATCAACCAACGACCATGCTCTGGCACTCGCCAGCCGCCACCGTCGCGCCATCGTGATCGCTGGCATCCAAACCGCCGGCCGTGGCCGATTCCGTCGACGCTGGTTCTCAGACAGAGACAGTCTAACCGCCTCATTCTTGTTGCACACTGATGAAACCGCTTTCCCCGATCCGAAATATGTGACTCCTACTGCCGGTCTCGCCGCTGCCATCGCTATCGAAAGAATCACCGGGCTCGAGGTGCAAATCCGCTGGCCCAACGACATCATTCATCAACAGCGCAAGCTCGCCGGACTACTCTGTGAAAGCCGGCATCATGCTGTTGTGATTGGACTTGGTCTGAACGTCAACCAGCGATCATTTCCGTCCGACCTGCCGGAGGCTGTGTCCCTACGGCAAGCAACCGGCCGTGACTGGGACCGCTTCGCCCTGCTAGAGACATTCGTAACAGAAGCCGACACCTTGCTTCGGCAAGCTAGCACTGACTTCGCGCCTTTGCTGATGCAGATAAAGCAACGCTCCGCGGTTATCAACCGACGGGTAGAGGTCACAACACTGCTCCGTCGCTATGTTGGCACAGTCATCGACCTTGACCCAGAATGTCGTATTGTACTCCGCACTGATTCTGGCCGACTGGTCGTGCTCGGGCTTGGTCAAGTCCGCAACCTGCAGTGATTCTTACCGTCATTATCGGTAACACCAACACGCGCCTCTGCTGGTTCGCTGGCAAGAAGATTGTCCGTCGTGAGATACACCGGACAACGGAAGCACCGCATCTCGACAGACCCGGATACCTGACTGGTGCAGCAATCGCCTCGGTTGTTCCAGAAGCGACACCACGTTGGATGACCGAGCTAGAGCAGCTCGGCATCAGTTCGCCGCTCATCGTAACTCCCCGAACTCGCACGGGAATGCTGTTTCGCTACCGCCGCAGCGAACTAGGCGCCGATCGGGTGTGCGCGGCAGTTGGCGCCTGGCGCAAGTCCAACAGCGACGTCATCGTTGTTGACTTCGGCACTGCCATCACCGTGAACGTGGTT
Source organism: Caldifarciminota bacterium (assembly GCA_965649295.1). GTDB lineage: Bacteria > Hydrothermota > Tepidihabitantia > Tepidihabitantales > Tepidihabitantaceae > CBFGKH01. Next base: position 90,426 of record CBFGKH010000005.1, on the reverse strand, counting down.
GCGGCCGAAGGTGTCTTTATCGGTGGCTACATCCTGCCAGGGCCGGACGCCATGCTCGAACTGCTCCAACAAACCACGGCTCAGCTGCCGCGGGTCAACCTGCACCTAAGAACCCCCAGCCTGCCCTGCTCGACAACCACAGCCATCAACGCTGGCGTGGTTAATGCTGTCGTTGCGGCCGTGGAGAGAATCATCAATCAGGTCAAAGATAGTACCGCTCGGAGCTACAATGTCATACTTACTGGCGGCCGCGCGGCTAGGTTCGCCCCATTGCTAACTACCACAGCTACCATTAACCCAGATCTATCATCATTCGGCCTAGCCGCAATTTACGAACTCAATTTTGAAAACAGATAGCTACATCCTGGGCATTGAGACAAGTGGCACCCATACGAGTCTCGCCATTGTACGGCACCAGCAGGTGCGCATGCAGACGCTGGCAAGTGGCAGTACCCACAACGAAGTTGTTCTGCCGCTGTTGAGAAAGCTTCTGAACGAGGCCGACGCCTCATTACAGGATATCGAGGCCGTCGGCGTCAGCATTGGCCCAGGAATGTTCACATCACTTCGGGTCGGGCTCAGTACTGCTAAAGGTCTGGCAGCGGCTCTCGACGTCCCGGCAATCGGTGTTGGAACTCTGCCAGCTCTTGCGGCAACCGCCTCTGCGGATGTGCCAGTACTCGCTCTGATTGACGCCCGCAAGGATGAGGTTTACACCGCCCTATATGCCGATGACGAGGAATTACTGGCACCGCGGGTCCTAGCGACTTCTTTGGTTCCTGGGCTACTACGCCAGCTTGTCTCCTCCCTGAAATCTGGCATCGCTCTCGCCGGCTCCGGTGTCCCGCTCTGTCTTGAAACTCTTGCGGCAACTGAAATTGATGCGTTAGATACTGGAATCCGCTATCCAACAGCAGTTGCCGTGGCAGCGATCGCCAAAAAGGTCTTGGCCAGATCAGGACCCGAGGACGCCCAGAGCCTTGAACCCATCTATTTGCGCCGTACCGATGCAGAGCTGAACCGAGCGCGCCGGCCTATCGGCCGCTAGAGGCTAGTTAGTAGCCTTACAAGAACTTCACCGACAGACCAGCGACCTTCAAGGCTGCCGTGTAATGAGTAATGTATTGCCGTCTTGACGGGCAGACCTTGATAGGGTTGAAAAGACGACCCGACTGTAATGTTGTACTCGGGCCGTTTACCCGCGGGAACTATCGTTTCAAGCCGCAAACCCGGTTCGAAACGACCAATACAGTAGAGACCTTGAACGTAAGCCGAGTTGTGATGGGCATTACGCGAGATGTGATTGTGGTACTCGGCCGCGAGTCGCAATGGCCCGACATCGTGGGTGGCTTCGATACCCCACGTTAACCAAGCCTGACCATCCGCTTCGAGCGCTCGATATAACCGAGCACCAAACCAAGGAGCCGCTAAGAACGGCTGTCCAATCACTCGACCGCAGAGGTCCTTGCGAAAGCGATTATCCCCCCACCAAGCATCCTTGCCAAGGCCATTGACCACACCGACCATCGCCTGAAGTCGGCAACTACGGTACTCTCCCATTAAGCCAACGTCGTAGAGTCCCGCTGGCTTCACGTAGCCAGTGTGGAGCGCACCGTTGAATTGGAGCGGGTAGTCCTCGGGCAGTAGCGATGCATCAAGACTGACTGGTACAAGAAACTGACCAGCTGTCAGACCCCAACCACCGTTCCATTCAAACCGTACGCAGGCGTCCTGGAGCCAGAATGCGCCGTAGGAATTGAGGCCGGCTGAAACTCGCATCGACACCCGTTCATTCAGACGCCCAACCATCCCTACCGCGCAATCAGTCGGCTCGAACACGAACTCACTGCTCGTTAGTCCGCCACTGCTGATGAACCAGTAATGCGCAGCTCCGCGTATCCAGCCGTCGAGACTAAGTCTCTCCTGAGCGAGCTGCACCGCTCCTCGAGCAGCATCGAGAGCCAAGATCAACGCTACGCCGCCGACTAGTCTTTTCAATCTTTCCTTCGTCTGTTTGTTACGAGAACTGGCGGAGGCGTGTAGGAATCGAACCTACCGGTCCACTTATCGCAGACCACACGGATTTGAAGTCCGCCAGGCACACCAGCACCCATACGCCTCCGTAGAACACCAAAAATATACTAGCCCCATGAAGCTCGTAGTCAAACCGCACCCGGCCCGATGTACTCATCGGGGACCGGGTACGAGACGATGCAGCCGCTAGAAATCGAAGCTCAGCGTCAGCCGATGCGACACTCCCAGCAGACCAACGTTTCGATAGTCGTAGTCAAGACTAATACCGAATCTGCTCAAGGGCCGGACCCTGAACCCAGCACCGGCCGAAAGACCGGACGACCAGCCGATGTCCCCTGCATAACCGAAGTCTGTATTGAGGACATAGCCGGTACGAAGATAGAGTGGATTGTAGTAATACTCGATGCCGAAATTGACTTTCTCGTTCACGTCGTTGAAATGGTTGAGGTCAGCCGCGGCGGTCAGGTAGGAATGATCATTGCGCAAGAAGTCATAAGCGAGTCCGAATCGGAACACTACCGGCAAAGCACACGACTCGGTCAGATAGGTACCGGGGATAGGCTCTCGTGTCCAAGGCCAGTCCCAATCGGCCGGGTCGTGCGTAAAGTTGAGCAAGTCGCCAGAGTAATGCATGTCCGGGCCAAAATTGGCGACAGCCATTCCTAAACGGAGATTGCGCCAGCCTGTGTTGTAGAGCAGACCAAAATCGAACGCCGCACCTGTTGCGCCAACACTCCATATCTGCTCAGACAGGACTTTGGCAGTGACGCCGAACGCCAGCTTGTCAGTGAATTGCCGCGCATAGCTGACACCAATGCAAATATCCGAACCACGAAAAGTGACGCCTGTCCCCTGGGGTTCGTTGATCGTTGTTTGTTCGAACTGACCAAGGTCTACAGCCGTCACTGCCGCCCCAAAGCTTCCAGCCGTGGTAGGCATTACAAGCGCGATAAACTCGTGGTTGATATCGGCAAGCCAATCGACATGATTGAATACAGCCTGACGGCTCTGGATCAGGGCTAGCCCGGCAGGATTCCAGTATGCAGCTGACGCATCATCAGCAATCGCAACGAACGCGTCGCCCATTCCAGCGCAGCGGCCAACACCAATCTTGAGGAACGGCATACCGGCCATACCGATCTTGGTAAAGGCTGCCTCAGCCGGAGCAACAAACAAGGCCAAAAGCAAGGCTGTTACTACCCCCTGGCAACAACGACTGGTCCTCGGTAACAAACAGTTTCTGATCAGTTTCATGGCCGCCTCCTAGAATATGAGAACGAACTTGCCGGTCTGGCTACCCTGCTCTGACTGGACGTGGAAGATGTATACTCCGGGCGCCGGCTTCTGCCGGCTTTCGTTGAGCAGGTCCCAATCCTCATCACCACCGTACTGGTTGGGTTGGCCACCAACAGCCGGACTCGTGGCATCGTGAGTCAGTGTACGAACCAAATCGCCGGCAAGATTATAGATCCGAATCGTGCAGTGGTCTGGCAAATTGATGAACTTCAGCTTTCGAAAATCCCGGTGTCGCTCCCATTCGTTACGGACCAGGTAGGGATTGGGGACGACCTTAACATTCAATCGCTGGGCCGTATCAGCATAAGCCATCTTGCGGAAAACAACGTCGAAAGCCGCATAAACGGGCGCAGGGTTCAGGTCCTTGTTGTAGACCAGCCAAGTATCGCCTGGCGCCGGCAGGACCGTGTCAATTATCGGCCGAGCACCGGGACGGAACTGAAAACGACAGCCGCAGATGTAGAAGAATCGCGTCTGACCAGGCAGCAGCGTGTCGGCGCCCGCGGTCGCTGTCTGAAACGACCAGCCGTTGGCGCGGTCTCGGACGATCGATTCTGCTGGCGACATACTCGGCAAGCCGCCGTAAGGCACTGCCACATCATTGTCAATGTCGTAAACGTCACAAGTCAGCGCACTACTGCCACCGCCCTTTTCACGCCAAACGATACGATAGTTTGAGCCACGGTATGCCCAGAGCACCTTCGACGACGCTCCGTCATCACGTAACTGCACCGAGTCCCGCGGATAGCGACCACTGACGACAACCCGGTCGAAGAACTGTGTCGGTATCTGACGCATCCGCAGCGTCACGGTCACCTGCGCAACTGGCAGCCAGGCTTTGGTTGTTTCGGTGTAAACCGACTCTACCTGTACGCCTTCCCGCACGACCAGTACCGTCTCCTCCTTGAGGAAGGTAATCACCGAGTCAAATCGTGTCGGCACAAAACGCCGCGTGTCAGTAGCAGTATCGCTGATTATAACCGTTGTCTGCTGAAGTGGCACGATGGTTTCGCCGGCGGCATTGGTGACGGAAAACCGATAGCGCGGAGCGCGTTGGACCGAATCATACACAGCAGGCAGGAAACGGAATCGGAAAGTATCATCCCTGACGGCATGAGGAATCAAGGCCAACGGCTCAAAGGTGAGGATTCGATTCTGACGATCACTGCCAGCTACCTGAACGACCTCAGTCGCGGGGGCGATGTAGTTGGCTGGTTGCGTGCGGGGTACGGCTCGAACTGCACTCTGACCTGATTCAAGCGACAGCGTCTCGCGCGGAACAGTAACTGAGCCCACTGTATCAACACCAAGAAAGTTGATATCGAAGGAGGTCACGGCGTAGTAGTACGGGAAGCCCAATCTCAAGCTGCTCGAGTCAACAAGACTGTAGGCCAGTCCGACATCAGTCGCCTTGGTGCGTAGCGACTCGACTACACTCGTATCCTGCCAGACAATCCCGTCGGCGCGATCATACTGAGCAAGAAGCTGCCAAGAACCAGGTTGACCAGTACGACTACGATAGACCTTGTAGCCCTGGAAGTCCTGTTCGCGGTAGAAGGGGCTGTTGAGCGACGGGGCCAAGGGATAGAAACGGTCCCTGGCACTTTCGGGTAGGTCATCCCAGACTAACGTCACCCTGCCGTCGCCAGGAATTGTCGTCAGGTTCGGGCTTGGTGGCGGTTCAGGCATTATCCAGTTGTTATCGTAGGCATTCTGTGCTGCTCGTGAGGCAAGAGCAAGGTAGTAGGGCCAAGTGCTAGGACTGCCAGTTCTATCGGCAACAGCACCAATAACGGCAATGGTCACGGTCGTCATCTCGCCCGGTGCGAGACTCACTGGCCCAGTCGCCTGCAAGAATCGTTTGTCATCGGGAGCAGCATCAGTCGAATCGTATGGGTTATAAACCGGCGGTGACTGATTCCAGTCGTAACCAGCCAGGGCCTGGTATTGTTTTGCATCGGTCGTTGGGTCATTTGAGAGTGCGAAAATCTTGAACGCGGTCATTCCTAGCTGTCGGCCCTCTGCCGGTTCATCAACCAAGCCGTTGTCGTTGTCATCTCGGCCGTTGGGATAGATGCTGTCGTTTCCTGGTTTCGGAGCAACTTCTCGCATCCTGCCATTCTGGTCGCGCCAAAATGGACTTTGGAGAAAGTCGAACCCAACAAATCCGGCTGGTGATGGTTCTGTGCTCCAGACGTAACCGAGATTGTCAGCATAAACTGAGTCCGACCTGGCGTCGTCCTTATAGACGTATTTAGCAAGGCAAAGCCCAGCACGGTCATCCTGGGCCTGGCCGACATCGGGGTCACAAACCATCCCAAGATAGACATCACGTAGTGTGTCAGCCGATCGGTTTCTGATGTCAAGTTTGAAAAAGACGATATCCTTGTTCCAGGGCAGCGTCCAGGAGTATATGCTCTGATATACCTCGATTCCCAGCGGGCGTGGTGTTCGTCCAGCGACGTGCCGAGCGGGATCTCTGTCATTGTACACCGCCCAAGCATCACCCGATGAGACTGCCGCACGCGGAACGAAATAGAAGTAAATGGTGTCGTCGAGATTTGGTGGCAAACGCAAATAGGTCGCGACTGAGTCCTGCAACGCGCTGGGAAAGTCAAGCGGGTTCGGTGGCCAGTCATTGGGGTACACATACACTCGCTCAAAGTCGCGGCCGGCATAACCACCTGGCGCATTGTCGTAAGCGCCCGGCGACATTTCTGTCGCCCCCGAGTTCGGGTTGTAACCGAAGGTGACAAGCGTATCGCGACCAGCAGTCGAACGACGAAGCGAACCAATCCAGATACCGGCACCGTAAATGTAGATGTCTCCTGAGCCTGCGGGCCACTCGCCGCCACCCTCGTTCACACCGTAACCGAATGTTCCGTAGTTCGTGATCGGTAACCGCCACTGGTTCTTCTGATACGAACGATAGTCCAATACCCTTGGTGGTCGCCACGGGTTACCGGCAGTCCGTGCGGTAGCTATGCTCGCCAATCCAACTATCAGCGCGAGTGATAGAATCTGCCGGTGAGCAGCCATTCTGCTAACTCTCATCTCGCCTCCCTAGAACTCTAAGGTAATACCGACCTTAACCTGACGCGGTGGGCCGAAATTCATTGGATTGTTGACAAAGTCGAGGTAGGCAACCTTGTAACTAACATACTCCTCTTCCGCACTGATGTAGCCATCGTGATTTCGGTCCCGCGCAGGGTGGTATTGACTTGAAAGGCTCGTGATACGCGAACCTACCGCCCAATTGGCGGGCGAGAGAGTCGCGGCATAACCATCATCGTCAGGCAGTCCCGTCGCGCCGTAAACCCATTCGACGTTCTCAGTTCCCATCAGATTAATGACGGTCAGATTCAGTCCCAGCCGCAAGCGCCCGATTGGAACGAACTTCGCGGCATTCAAGTCGGCTTGGAAACGCGGCGGCATCCTCGCCGAATTGCGTTCGCCGGTCGGGCGTCCGGAGTTGAGCTTGCGTACTTCTAGCGGCGTGTAAGGAAGCCCCGAGCCATAATTGAACAAGATGGAACCAGAGAGGTCGCGCAACGGTGCAAAACCAAAGTCAGACGGCAAATCAAGCCCAACTGACACCTTTGCGTTATGCCGCTCATCGAATTCCAGAGCATAGTCTCGACGCGGCGGCTCCATCTGTTGACCAGTGACCGGGTCAGTTCCGTAGCGGTAACGCTCGTAGTACCACTCATAGGTTGACGACGCAGTGCCGCGAGCAAGTGACAGACCATAGGAAACTCGCGCATTCCAGTAGTTGGCCAGCAGCTTCTGCAGGCCCACCTCAAAACCGCGCACACTACCGTATTCCTCATTGACCAGCGGATAGTAACCAAGGGGAACCGCAGGCTGATAGCGTGTTCCCAGTAAGTCGAACACATCTTTGTAATAGGCGGTGAAATCAGCGATAACCAATTCGGTTACCTGTTGCTCCAACCCGAGTTCATAGGCAACGGTCTGTTGTGCTTGCAGGTCCGGATTGCCAATAATCTGGTTTCCGCGCGTGTAGGCAGCCGAAGATATATTATCGTAGAGAAAACGATAGGCAGGCGTCTGATAGAAGTGGCCATAGCTGAAACGGAACTTGGTACTGGTGGTGATTGGAAAAGAAACGCCCAGCCGCGGCGATAGCTTCAGCTTCGTCTTTGCCGCCACCATACTCGTATCACCGATATCAGTGGGGTTAGCACGCTTCATTGCCGCCGGATCCAGATAGTCGAGCCGCAAGCCGGCGCGGACGACCAGGTCCTCGAAGTCCATCCTATCTTGAGCAAAGAAAGCAACATTTGTCGGGTAGTAGTCATAGGAATCGACAAATGGGTCGTCAGTCCATGGCAGTGAGTTATAACGCCGATGAAGGCCGTTTAGCCTCACCTCAGCGCCCGTCTTCAGTTCGTGTACCTTGCCGATGTTATGAGTGATATCGCCCTTCAAAGTGGTAACATCAGACCAGTGCAGCAGGAAACCACGATAATCGCCCTTGCCGTAGAAGAGGTTGAAGACACCAAATGGGTTGTTAGTGTTGTCCTTGGCCTGCTCGACGTAGTCTGGCATTCGTCGGTAAAGCACTGAAGGATCCTTACGAACCGTATCTTCTGCCTTGAAGATATAGTCACCAAAGAATCCCCGCGGCGCGGTAGCCTCTCGCTCCAAATCCCTGACCGCCTGAACTCGCTCATTGAAGAAGTACCCCAACCTGGCAGTGTAGTAGGTTTGACGCGTCAGCATATGGTTAGCGGAAATGCCAATCTTGACCACTTTCTCGCGACGCGACAGAAAGTGGTCCAAATTGTACTTGAATCCGAGATGGTTCTCGTCATCCCTGACATAAGGATAGAGTTCATATTGTTCGCGAGCGAGAAAACCGTCAGCACTAAGCCGTAGCCCCTGATTGATCGGAAGCGAGTAGGTCAGCTTGCCAGTCAACTTGTAGTCCTCGCGCTGCTGGTGCTTTAACCGATATCGCATCGGGTTGTAATCATCAGTAGCGTATAGCTCGCCCGACAGGAAGTACCGCAGTCTTCGAATTGCGGGAAAGGGACCACCCAATGAGAGTTCGAGCCGGTTGTCGCCGAAATTCAGCGCGTTCGGGAGAAACTCGTCGGTCGTGTAACCAAGTCGGCCCGAGAAGACGTCCTTACCCTCCTTAGTTATTACTTGAATGATGCCAGACATTGCCTCACCGTATTCGGCGTCAAAACCACCAGCGATAACAACGACTTCGGCGGTCGCCTCAGGATTGACACGTGCTGCCTGATAACCGTAGAGAGGATCCGATGTCCCAACACCATCAACGTAGTACATCACCTCGTTTGTCCGACCACCGCGCAGATGGAGGCCTGCGTCCAGACCTGATCCCTGACTGCTGACAATACCCGCCTGGAGCCGAACGATGTCAGCCAGCGTCTGCACCGGCATCTTGGCAATCTCCTCGCTGCCCATATAGCGGCTGGTAGTCGGGTCGGTCCTAACGATCGCTGCCCGCCGCGAGGTGGCAACAACCTCGTTCATCGGAATTGCACCCACCCGCAGAGCGAAACTCTCGGTAACGGTCTGGTCAAGCAGAACCGGAACGTCAGCCCTACGGACCGTCGAGTAGCTGATGTAGGATACTACCAGCGTTACTCGCCCGACCGGCACATTGACGATCAGGTATTCACCATTGGCATCAGTTGCTGCGCCGAGGTCCGTGCCCTCAATCACAACACTTGCACCGACCAGCGGCTCACCAGTCGCCGCATCAAACACTCGGCCGCGGATACGCCCAGTTTCAGCCGCAACGGCAGTTCCAGCGAGACCGAGCAAGACAAACACTGCTGGTAGAACCCCCGTAAACTGATTGAGTTTGGCTTTCATTTGACCTCCAATCACCGCGGCGTGACTCTAACTGGAATCGCCCAGCAGGAAGTCTTGTAGGTGCTAACCGTAGTCGTGATACCGGATAGCGAGACCGCCTGCACATAGATGTGCTGGTAGCCGGTATCGGCAATGCTGATTGTACCGCTGCCACGCTTTGGTCCGGTCGTGATGTCTCTCTTCAGCCCGTTTACACAGACATAGAACCGTTCACGATCGGTCATCGAATCACCACTAGTCACAAACGTAATATCAAACTGCTCGTTCTGGCCAATTGTGTACAGCGAATCAACATGACGAAGATTGTAGAGGCCCCGCAAATCTGGTGCCGGCCGAGGGGAATAGAAGAAAGTATCAACCTGGCCGGGACGAGCCAACGTAACCCAAGTAATGCTCGGTGCATCCTGCGGAGTCGGAACAAGCATCGCACAGCCCGTCAGTCTCCGCAGTAGATATTCGGCTACTCCCGGCGTCTTGCTGAAATGCAGTAGCCGCCGGGCGGTCCAGTCGTAGCTCCGCACGAAAACTTGTGGTTCACTGAATCCCCGCGCCCCGGTATAGCTAGCAACATAGACGATGGATGTCTCCGGCGGCGTGCGAGTCGTGTCCACAATGGTGTCTGGACGATAGCCGACTACCCACAGGCTATCATAGCGGAAATGGAGCCGCGCCGCCCGCACCGTGTCGCAGAAACTGACCTGACAGAAGGTGTCAGTCATCGCGACAGTGTCGTTGGTACGGCCAAAGAGATAGCCATCGTAATGACCGACCGTATCAATATCAGTCCAAACCGCCAGAAGGTGCTTAAACTTGTAGAGAGTTTCGCCGCTCGCTGAAGAACTGTCAGTAAATACTAGTGGCAGCGATAGATTCAATCGCAACGTATCAACCAATGCCTGACGCATGTCAATGGTATTACGCCAGCGGGCCAGCTCTGCACGAACCGCGCTGCTGTCAGCGCTCGACCACCACTGCCAGTCTGCCGGTGGTTCGGTACCGCAGCCGCCGACTAGAATGGAGACGGCGGTGATGACCGTTAACGGCAAGGTGACCGCGCATGTCTGGCACTTCGATTGAAAAAAAGGCCGCAGGATGCGCATCATGCCTCCTTGGGTTGTTCTGGGTGGGAAAATGCGTGCGTGGCCGTACGACCACGAAGCTTGTTCACAACCAAAGTGCGGGGCGGGCAAAATGACTGCCCGCCCCGCGGTAGCGGTCAGTGCGTAACCGTGAGCTTATTGCTCAGCGAGTTGCCGCCAGTCGTAAGTGTGTAGAAGTAGACGCCGTTAACCAATCTGCTGGCGTCGAGCGTTGCAGTGTAGCGACCCGCTGCCTTAGTACCGTTAACCAGCGTCTGAACCGGACGGCCAGCAGCGTCGTAGAGCACGAGCGAAACTGTGCCGGCCCTTGGCACCGCATACGAAATCGACGCCCGATTCTGCACCGGATTCGGCGTGACCGAAAGCTCAACGCGCGCCGGCGTTGCTGAACCGCCTTCAGCAATACCGATTATCAGACTCTTGGGCACAGTGTGGACAAAGACCGGATTGATTTGGCCGGGATGCTCGTTCTGAACCCAGAAACCGGCAGTCTGGTCATTCTCGTAGAGGATATGAACGTTGTTCGACTCGTCAACCCAGTCGGTGATAGTCGGGAAACGGTTCGAGCGTGTGCCCGCGTCGGTTATCTTCAACGCCGGCGACCAGGTAACGCCGTTGTCACGCGAACCGGCAACAAAGATGTCAGCCCGCAGCACCGAGGTCAATGGTTCGACATTGGCCGAGTCAAACTGCTCCCAGGCAACAAACAGGTTACCCTCGTAGTCCTCGCCCATGCTCGGCCGACAGGCATAGGTGGCATTGTAACCGACAGCCGCCTGCAGGTTGTTCGGATCGCAGCCGGCACGGTGGATAGTCGTGTATGTCCCATTGAAGTAATGAACGATCACTGACGGAATGATGTAACCAGTGTCGTTTATGACCGGCATGACGTTGCCGACAATGTGAAGCTGATCGTTCTGATCGTAGAAAGGGAAGAGCGAAGTTATATGCCAGGAGGCGACAGTATCGCCGCGGAACACACGCGGTGGAGTGAGTCTGATTGTCGTTCCCCACGTCGCGCCGCCGTCTTCAGATATACGCAAACAACCGTAGTCGATCGGGTCACTGTTCTCGGTCCAGGTACAAGCAACCTTCGGACTCACGCGCGACGCCGCAATATTGTGGGTTGGGAATGTCGTCCCTGGGTCCCAGCCAGTCGTAAAAAGCGGTTGATACGTTGGCCAGTTCTGAACCTTCGAATAGGCAAGCGAGTAGGTCGCCGTAATCATGAATTGGTGAATCACACCATCGCTGCCAACAGCCAGCGGTGGCCATTGGTAGTTGTTCGTGACCCCACCGCCATTTGCATACTCGAAGATGCCAGCGCCCGGTGCGATATCCCGCGCCATCTCAGCGTGCATAACACCACTACCAGCAGTGGTGTGCCGGCCAATCACTGCGCAGCCGGTTGTCCTGTCGGCGCTAAGATTGCCATATCCGGACCTTTCAACAAAAACGTTGACCCCAGACTGCATGTAATCAGGATCAATCCACATCCACGAGTTCGTCGAGTAGTCGTAGAAGTTGTAGCGCATGTTCCGGTCCGGGAAAGCCGTGCTTGCCACATCCTGCGAGTACATCCAGGTTGCGTGCAAACCATATCCGGGCGTGTTGGCTAGCTGACGCCAGCAAGCCCCATTATACCACCAGTCATAGGTGGTACCGCCGACCGTATCAACCCTGCCTACGAGCGGCACAGACGCCTTAGGCGTCTGCCGGACATCACCAGCGGGCTGCGCCGGTGGCAGGATACCACTCTCCGGCAGCGAGGTCATTGGTCGTGTTGCCACCGCCAGTGCCATCATCGGCACAAGCAGCATGACCATCAGCACATTACGCATCAGACTCCTCCTTTGCTTTTCTGGTGGCCTTCTGCCACCCTCTTTGCTTGTGGCTCGCATCCAGCCACGCTTTATCATTGCTCCTCTGCCTCAACCTGAGGCCGCCTCCGCTACTGCAGCGTGAACCGGAATGGTATCGAAACCCAGACCCGCACCGGCTTGTCACGCTGTCTTGCCGGCGTGAACCGTGCACGCATTGCTGCTTCGATTGCCGAAGCGTCAAGCGACTGATTGCCCGAACTCTTCAGCACCCGAGCTTCACCGACTGTGCCGTCAGTGTTGACAAGTGCTTCAACCACTGTTTGCCCCTCAATCCCAGCATTGCGCGCCATTTCCGGATACTTGGGCACCGGAATATCAATCGGCTGAGGCTTGATCTCGACCTTCCAGAACGGCACTACTGGAATGTCGGTCTCCTCAGTTCGCTTGATTACCTCCTGGAATGTCGTAGCCTCGATCGTCTGCTGTTCAATCTCGGCCTCATTGGTCGCCGCCACCGGCACTGTCGCCGGCTTCACCGCCTTGGGAGGTTCGGCAATCTTCTCCAGTTGCGGTGGCAGGTCCTCCATCACCATCTCAACCGACCGTCGCAACTGGTATGGCCGAACAACGAACTCCTGGGGCAGTATGAGAAAAGCACCGGTCACAATGACGAGAGCGACAACAGTAGCCAATCGAAGAGCAACAGCGTAGTAGCGGTCCTCCCATTCAAGGGCGTGAATAGTCGCGCTTCGATACTCCATCGTTATCCTCCGCCTCCGGTCCGATACCCAGTGGCAAATGTAACCCGCAGTGCTCGGGCATCCTTAAGCGCCTCAAGAACATCGGTAACAAAACCATAAGGGACGTCCTTATCAGCCTGCAGCACAACAACCACGTCGGGGTTCTGGATTACCTTTTCGGCCATCACCGAGGCCACGCCAGCTAGCATGACGAGGTTATCATCAACCGATATCCTACCTGACTTGTCAATCCAAACGTTCTCAGCATTGCGCTTCTTCAGAATCCGTTCGGTTGACTCAGCTGTTGGCAGGACAACCTTGAAACCGCCGGTGACGCGGAAGGTCGTGCCGACAAGAAAGAAGATGATGAGCAGGAAGGCAATATCGCCGGTCGAGGCGGTGGGGATTTCTGACCGCGACGCCTTCTTCTGAGCAATGCGCTTCATGGCGCCGCTCCTTCCTCGGTGAGCACCGGTATCAGGCTGATGCGTTCAGCTTTGGCCAGCTTGAGCTGGTCAAAGACATCAACCATAACGTGGTATGGAGCACTACGACTGACACGCAGTGAGATTGCCAACTCAGGGTTCTCGGCAATCTTGGCGACGATGATCTCTTTCACATCGGGAATCTCTACGACTCGGTCGCCAATCAAGACCTGACCGCTGGGATTGACGGCAACCTGCAGGATGTTCTCAGCCTTGATCTTCGTTGCTTCACCTTTTTCGGGCAGTACGATCTTCAATCCCTTCTCTTTGGCGAAAACGCTGGTGGAAAGGAAGAAGATGAGTATCAGGAAAGCGATATCACCGGTCGAAGCCGTCGGAATGTTCGGCGGCGCACCAGCGGCCTTCTTCCGGAGACGAAGCGCCATCAGCTCTCCTTACCAATCACACCCTTGGCAATCAGGAAATCAAGCAGTTCACTTGAGGCAGTCTCCATGTCCCGCAGATAGCCGTTGACACGGCCCTGGAACAGGATGTGAACAATCGCCAGCGGTGCCGCGACCATCAGGCCCCACTTGGTCGTAATTAGTGCCTCGGCGATACCGGACGCGACGACAGTTGCATCGACCTCACCCACTGCTGCCACTGCTTTGAATGCGCCAATCATACCGGTAACAGTGCCCAGAAAACCGAAAAAAGGCGCGACTGTTGTCAGACCAGCAATCAGTGCCATTCCGCGATCAAGGAACGCAAGCTCAGTCGCCCCGGCCAGCACAATCGCATCCTCCATTGCGGTCTTGCCGCGATCAACCTTGGCCAGCGCCGCAGCCAGTACTCGAGCCGCCGGACTCGGCGTCTTGTTACAGAGCTCGATACCGGCCTTCACGCCCTGCTTGTCGATGGTTTCGACGAGCTGGCGACTGAAACGCTTAACATTCAGAGGCAGGCGCAGAGTCAGAGTGAACAACCGTTCCAACGTCAACGCCAGGCCCATGACAGCACAGGCGAGCAGGAACCACATCATGCCGCCGCCGTCTTTGAATTCCTGTATCACTTTCAGTCCTCCTTAAAGGGTTTGTCTCGAACTACAGGTCCTCATCTCAATCTAATCAAATCAGACCGCCTGTCAAGCCGCCAACTGGTACGACAAACTCCCGTGATTGAGAAACTGCCATCGCAGTGATGATGAAGACAGATGCCACTACCAGTCCGGCCGTCTGCTGGCACCACTTGCAGCGCAACGGCAAGCGGCTATGCTCTTTCAGGACAATCCCAACCTAATACGAGGCACACATCATGTTGACTGCAACACTGCGTTCTGGCTCGTGTTGGATATCACTGCTACTGGCAGCCACTCTAGCTCGGGCTGAAGACAACCTATCGTCCCATGTTTTCGAACACCGGTTGGCCAACGGCCTGGAGATAATCGTCTATGTTGATTCGTCCGCACCGGTCGTCTCCACCAATGTTTACTACCGAGTCGGCTCTTATGATGAGCCAATCGGCCTGACCGGCATTTCCCACATGCTCGAGCACATGACTTTCAAGCGCACAAACATCTACCAGCCTGGCGACTTTGACCGCATCGTTGATTCGGCTGGTGGCCGCAACAACGGCTTCACCTCAACCTACTACACCGGATACTACGAGGACTTTGCCAGTGACCGCTGGGAGTTCGCGCTTCGCATCGAGGCTGCGCGAATGGGCAGTTGTGTCATCCTCGATTCCGAGTTCACAAGTGAACACCAGGTAGTTGCCGAGGAACGTAGGCTGGGTGACAATCGCCCTACGTCAGCTCTCTGGGAGCAGTTTGAGGCAACGGCGTTTCTGGCCAATCCCCAACGTAACCCCACCATCGGCTGGCCCGACGACGTGGCCCGCTTCACCGCGGCTGCGGTTCGCGACTGGTACACCCGCTACTACAACCCGGCCAACGCCCTGCTGGTCGTGTCCGGTGATGTCGAGCCCGAACGAGTATTCAACCTTGCCCGCAAGTATTTTGGCCGGATCAAGGGGCGACCAGTTGTCAGGACTGACTACTACGACATCGAACCACAGCAGTCTGGCGAGCGTCGAGTCACTGTCCGGCGTCGGGTCAACGTGCCGAGCCTCATAATGGGCTATCGTAGCCCTGGCATCCGCGATTCACTTTTCTATGTGGCCGAAGTCGCCGCCGCCGTACTCGGTGACGGCCGCTCATCCCGACTCTATCGCCGACTCGTAAGAGAGCAAGGTCTCGCAACCAGTGCCAGTGCTTGGAACTCGGTCGAACGCGACCCGGGTCTTCTTCGCATCCACATTACACCCCGCGCCGAGAGCTTGATGCCGGCAATTGAAACCGCAGTGGCCGATGAGGTCAGACGGATGGGAACTGAGCTCATAAGCGAAAGAGAACTACAGGGCGTCAAGAACCGAGTGCTCGCCAATCATATCTTTGAACGGGATGACATATCAGATATTGCCTACCTGCTGGCTGCGAGCCACATCACTACCGGCAACTGGCGCTGGTTTGTCGAATACCCGGACCGCATTCAATCGGTCACGCGCGAACAGGTACGTGACTTCTGCCGAACATGGCTGAAACCTGATCACCTGACAGTCGGCTGGCTAGTTGCTGACAAGGGGACAAGATGAGAAGCCGAACTGAAGTTCGCCGCTACCGAATTCCCATGTCCACTATCTTCTCGCTGTGCACTTTGACATCGGCAGTCGGCATGCTGATTTCGCCTGCAACCGCACTTCCTCTCTTCCGTGACTCCCTTGCCTCAGGGCTGGTCGTACTCACCTACGAAGAACACCGTCAACCGCTCGTTGACATCGCGCTCATCTGCCGTTCTGGTCACGCCTCGGACCCGACTGGTCGAGCTGGCGTTGCTCATCACACTGCCTACCTAATGACACGTGGTACCAGTTCAATGAGCGCCGATTCGGTAACCAGCATTGTTGACTTCCTCGGCGCAAGCTTTTCGGGGCGGGCCGAACTCGACAACTCCCGGCTCCAACTGCGCGTCCTCGCCAAGGACAAGGAGGTTGCCTTTGATCTGCTCGCCGATGCGGTGCTCCACCCGACTTTCGACTCAATTGAACTCAAGCTCGCCCTTGCCCAGTCACTCGACGGCCTGCGCCGTGCCTATGACTTTCCGACTGCGCGCACCCGACTTGAGTTCAACCGCCTGCTCTTCGGCTCCGGCCCACAGGCTACCCCCGACGGCGGCGACACGACAACGATTCCCCTCATCACCCGCGAAGACATCATCTCGTTTCATCGCGAGCACTGGGTTCCCAATAACTCATTCCTGATCGTCGTTGGTGATGTCCAACGCGAAAGCGTGCTCGCCGCAGTGGAACGACGGTTCGCTAGCTGGCAGCCCAGACCGGTGGCAAAGCCCGAAGTTCCAGCTCCGAACTGGCCAGACCGGCCTCGCATCAAGTTAGTCACCCGACCCGACCTGAACCAAACCAGTATCATGCTCGGCCATCCCGGGACAACGGTCACCGCTCCAGACATGATCGCCACCCGGCTGATGAGCTACATTCTCGGCGGCTCGGCCCTCTCCTCCCGGCTGGGCATTGCTGTTCGCGAGAAGGCCGGCCTGGCCTACGACGTCAATGCCTGGTTCGATCGTACTCGCTATCAGGGCGCTTTCCGCTCTTCAGTTGAAACCAATCGCCCGGCTGAAGCATTGCGGCTGATATTTGGCGAACTCCGTCGGATTCGCGAGAGCGGCCTGACCCGAGCTGAACTTGTTCGCGCCCAGGGCTACTTCACCGGTTCCTTTCCCCTGACCTATAGTTCCGGTACCGGCAAACTCGAACAGGTCGCCAGCATCGAACTGAACGGTTTTGGCCTTGACTGGCTCGAGCGCTACCCACGCCTGGTCAATGCCGCAACACTCCAGGAAGTAAATGCAGCGGCGCGCACGCACATCAACCCTGACCGCTACGTCATGGTGGTCATTGGCAACGTCACCAGAGAGGAACTCGGCCTCACCGACGTCGACTGGGTCGAGTAACCCGGGGCAAGACAACGAGCTGGCGGCGGGCCAAAAAGCCCGCCGCCAGCAGTTCACCTGCCGAAGACTAGCTACCTTGCCGTCTGTATCCGATACGGGAATAGCCAGCCATTGAAGTCATAAGGCCCGGTCTCCTGATAGATGCTCGAACGACTCATCAGGTCAAAGATGGCAAACCGGAACGACGGCCAGCCCTGAGCATGCCAAGTGCCGGTAAAAACACCGTTACCAGCGTCCTCGAACCGCAACCTGATGTAGAACGGCCAAGCTAGAATGAAAGTGTGCAGAAAAGCAACTCCGTCCGTCGCATTGGTGTACAGGGTCAGTGTCACCTGCTCGCCGGGCGTGAACGATACAAGACTGTCGGCACGATAGTAGGTAGCAAGCGGATTGGTAATGAGAATATTCTTGAGCGAGCTCTGGATACGCAGCGAATCTATTCGCACCGTGTTCACCGAATCCGACCTGCCGGCTGCAAGCGATATTCTTCGGAACCGCCAACCCCGGTCCTCATCAGTCTGTTTACCAACACGCACATAGACTGCTGAGAGCTGCACCAGTTCGGTGAGCGGCTTGTTCCAGATTACAGCTGGCTGTCCCCACCGTAACAGCAGCACACTCAGCCAGCCGTAATTGTGTCGCGCCCAAGTGACAGTTGCTGAATCCTTCTCAACCGATACCACAACCAAGGCCGAATCGTGCGTCTGTGCGCCGCGCCACCAAACAAAAGTCGTTTCTCCGTCCACCAGGAAACCAGACCCGGTTGAGTCATGCTGCGTGCTCGCAGCAAAGTGCACAGTGTCGGCCCGCACCAATTCTTCAATCGCTGCCCGGTCGGCGGCCGGATCATACTTCTGACACGACGGCAGCATCGTAGCGACCGCGAACGCTGCCAGAATCACTGCTGCTCGCCTCATTTTGGACTCCTTTGGTTCGACACCCTGAAAGGATTCTGCCGCCATTCGCTGCTCTGGTCAACAGGTGCACGCTATCTCTGTCACGCTCTCGCATTAAACCGACGTAGCCTGTCAGAACATGGCAGCGACCAACTGCAGCCGCACCCTTAATCACCTTATTATTATATGCGCCAAACACAGTATGAGAGCACGAGAAATGGCCAGCAGAACCTGAATTGGACACAGTCAGCAAGTTGATTTTCTCGACTCCTAACTGGACCATCGTCTGCGCCGATTTTTCGGCGCAACCCACCACGAAGCAACAAGTTAGACGCATCTAGCACGGTATCCCGGGTATCATCCCGGGAATAGTTCCCCCAACCCTTCCCCACGCTGTTTTGAAAGACATCCCTAAGACTGTCTGCGGACGAACTCTCCAGCTGGTCACCGAATGCCTCACCAGAGGCGACTGAGATTGCGCCTGCAGAATGGCCTGCCTATGGATTTGTTCCATCTCTTCGGAGAAGACCATACATGCAACTCAGCAACTGACTGGCGATAGCCTCTCAGGCCCAGCTTCAGACCAGACCTCGTACAATACTTTCGCCAGCATCTCGAGACACGTCTCACCTTGTGTCGCGGTCCCAGCAGTCGGCTTGGGTCGGCTGGACAGACCGAAAGCTGCTGCTGGACAGGACCCATACGGCCCAACATAAAGCAAATGATTCGCTCGACTAGTAGCTCACCAGATATGCCCGTCCTTGACTCCTGTTCGGCAGTTTCATATAGTCTTCATCTACAACTGCATGGAGGACAAACTGATGAAGAACACGACCAAGCCAGTGACCATTTCTGTAATCAAGGCCGATATCGGCGGCTACGTTGGCCACTCGGCCAGCCATCCTGATATTCTGGAGCTTGCCCGCAAGCATCTGGGAGTTGCCAAGAAGAACGGCACGATCATTGACTTCCACGTCTCGAGCGTCGGTGATGACCTCGAACTGATAATGACCCACAACAAGGGCAATGACTCCAAAGCCATCCACAAACTGGCTTGGGATGTCTTCGTTGCCGGTACCAAGCTTGCACGCAAACTCGGACTCTATGGCGCGGGCCAAGACATTCTTTCCGATGCCTTTTCCGGCAATGTCCGCGGGATGGGCCCGGGCGTCGCCGAGATGACCTTTGTCGAGCGCAAGTCCGAGCCTGTCATCGTCTTCTGCGGGGATAAGTGCGCGCCCGGGGCATGGAACATGCCACTATTCCGTATGTTTGCTGACCCCTTCTGCACAATCGGTCTGGTGATTGACCCATCAATGCACGATGGATTCAAGTTCGAAGTCCACGACGTGCACAAGGGCAACGACATCATACTATCCTGCCCAGAAGAGATGTATGACCTGCTGGTGCTGATCGGTTCACCCGAGAACTACATCATCAAGAACGTCTATAAGAAGTCGGGCGAGATTGCGGCTGCCAGTTCGACCCAGAAACTCGCTCTGATTGCCGGCCGCTACGTCGGCAAAGACGACCCGGTAATGATCGTGCGGTGCCAGGCCGGCCTGCCAGCAGTTGGTGAAGCGCTCGAACCGTTCGCGTTCCCTCACACAGTCTCTGGCTGGATGCGTGGCTCACATTACGGCCCGCTGATGCCGGTAGCCCAGACCAAGGCCACGCCGTCCCGGTTTGATGGCCCGCCGCGCGTGATTGCCCTTGGATTCCAGATTGCTCAGGGTATGCTTGTCGGACCACGCGACATGTTCGATGATCCGTCATTCGACCGGGCCCGCGAACTGGCTAATCAACAGGCCGACTATCTGCGACGCCATGGCCCATTCGAGCCACATCGCCTGGGACTGAAAGACATGGAGTACACTACTCTACCCCAGGTGCTTGAGAAGCTGATAGCCAGACAGGGAAAGACAAGCCGTTAGTTGGGAATAAGACCAAGGCCGCGGTAGTAGATTAGGGCTAGAAAGGCAGCCGCCACTCTAGCCTAGAAGGCGGCAATGCCGAAGGAGATGCCATGGCACTAAGAAGACTAATCGTACTGTTGCCAGTCTTGCTGACGCTTTTCTGCGCAACTGCCCGTCCCTACCGGTTCACCAACTACACCCAGAACCAGCAGGCAATGAACAGCATCCGTCAGCAACGGGTTGCGGTTCTGCCGATGTCCGGCCCGGAAGGTAGACGTTTTGCCGAAGAATTCGCAATCCAGCTTGGTCGGCTGAATCGCTTCATGCTTGTCGAACGCAGCCGTATCGAAGACCTGTATGCCGAGCAAGACCTCGATCCAGACCGAATCGATCAGTCAACCGCGGTCCGACTTGGTAAGATGCTTGGTGCCCACGCGGTGGTGATGGGCACTGTCAGCGACTACCGGCCTGGCCGGGTTAGTGCCAATGTCCGGCTGGTTGCGGTTGAAACCGGCGCAATCGCCTGGCAGGGCGCCGATGCTCTCAACGGCTCAGACCCCCGCGTCCAGGCGCTGGTTACTGAACGCGAGGACCGCGAACGTTTGCGCACTCAGCCTGACTACCTTGCCCGCTGGCTCTGTCAATTGTTGGCCGAGTCTATCCAATGATGCAGAACTTCACCGGTGCCTGGCGGCGGCCCCTCTGCGTCGGACTGGCCCTTTCATTGCTATTTTCGCTTGATTGTGCCACGGTTCGACCCTACCGGGTCACTAACTACTTCGGCTCGCCTCGCCTGCGTGAACGCAGGCTCGTCCGCGTCGCGGTTCTGCCGTTTGAGAACCTAACTAAGGAACCGGCTGCCGCTGGCATTGTTGCTGAGGAGTTCACTCTCCAACTTGGTCGCACCGGGCTATTCTCGCTGATCGAACGAAGCCGAATCGAAGAGCTCTGGCAGGAACAGGACCTAGACACAACCTCTCGCTTCGACCAGGCCACCGCTGTTCGCATCGGCAAGATGCTTGGCGCCGAAGCAGTCATTCTGGGTAGCGTCACCAAGTTCGAACCCCATCCCCAGCTCCGGCCTGACACCATTCGCCACCGCTACCGTAGCCGACATCACGACCGCCCAGCGCCGCCAGTCGTCATTATTGACGACGATCGCAACGACGATGCTTGGCAGGTATTTGCTGCCGCGCTGGCAGTGATTTCGATTGTCGGTATCATCTTTCTCATTACCCGACCCCGTGCTCCGGCTGCAGCTGTCGGCGTTCAGGCTCGGCTGGTTGACGTCGAGACCGGCGAGGTTCTCTGGCAGGCCAAAGATGCCTTCAACGGCGGCTCGAAACGAATCCAGGCACTGGTCACTGACCGAGAAGACCGAAGACGGTTGGTGGTTGATATCGAATATCTGATCCAGTTGCTGTGCCGAGAACTTGTCGGCACGATCTTGGAGGTTGCCAATGCCCAATAGCACCGGCAACGATGTTGCCGCTGTCCAGCGCCTCGGTGAAGCCCGGCGCCGCATCGAATCAGAAGTTGCTAAGGTGATTGTCGGCCAACAATCAGTCGTTGAGCAGACCCTTATCTGTCTGTTAGCCCACGGCCACGGCTTGCTGATAGGTGTACCCGGTCTCGCCAAGACCCTGCTCGTCAACACGCTCGCCCGCGTACTGGACCTGTCTTTCAACCGGGTGCAGTTCACACCCGACCTGATGCCATCAGACATTACCGGCACTGAGATTATCGAGGAAGATGCCACTACCGGCCGCCGCACCTTCCGATTTGTCCAAGGACCAGTATTCGCTAACGTGGTGCTCGCCGACGAAATCAACCGCACACCACCCAAGACACAAGCCGCCTTGTTACAGGCGATGCAGGAGTACCAGGTCACGGTCGCCGGCCGCACCTATCCCCTGCCCTCGCCCTTCTTTGTGCTAGCCACGCAGAACCCAATCGAACTGGAGGGCACCTATCCGCTGCCCGAGGCCCAACTTGACCGATTCATGTTCTCCATCAACGTCGGTTATCCGTCAACCGCTGAGGAACGGGAAATAGTCAAGAGCACAACATCGGCCTACAAGCCTGACTTGAACCGTGTTCTAACCGCCGCCGAAATTTGCGCCCTGCAAGAACTGGTCAGACGTGTGCCGGTTGCCGACGAAGTAATTGACTATGCGGTCCGGCTCGCCGCCGCCACCCGCCCATCGTCCGACGCCGCGCCCAAGATGATAAGAGACTGGGTAACCTGGGGCGCGGGTCCGCGTGCCTCCCAGTATTTGATTCTTGGGGCCAAAACCCGAGCCATGCTTGCCGGCCGCTACACCCCCTCCATTGACGATGTCCGCGCCGTTGCCCAGCCGGTCCTGCGTCACCGCATCGTCACCAACTTCACTGCTGAAGCCGAGAACATCAAGCCCGACCTGATTGTCGAAAGACTAGTAAGAGAACTGTGAGACAACGTCATTTGGTTATTCGGCTCGCCATGCTCAAGCAGGGTGAGAATAGGTTCGGCTTCAGGCTTTCACCAGACGACCTCGGATTCGCACCCTGCGAGGTGAGTGAGAACCCGTCCTTCAAGCGTATCATTGGTTCTCTGCTGACCGACTTCAGCATCACCCGTACCGGCCAACGATTGCTCCTCAACGGCCGGATCCGATTTCGGGCTGAACTCGCCTGTTCGCTCTGTGGCGATGACTACGAGTGCAACTTCGACGAACCCCTCACCGCCGAGTTCGCCGACTACTCGCTACCGCGCAGTCCGCACCGGATAAGAGACGAGGAAATTGACCAGAATCAACTCTGGGGCGATGAACTCGAGCTGATCCCAATAATCCACGACGCCATTCACCTTGCCGTACCGATTGCCCCCTGCTGCCGTGAGAACTGCCGAGGCCTGTGCCCAACCTGCGGCGCAGACCTGAACCAGGGCCCTTGCAACTGCCCAACATTACTTTGATTGCTACTGGCCAGGTCTAGCGACCTGTCCAACTTCCGTCTGATCACCCCAGCGGGATAGACTGCCCTACGCCGACGCTGCGCGACGTTGGCTGCGCAAGCGACGGCCCAGCTTAACCAGCTCAACGCTCCAGAAGACAGCGGTGCTGGCCACAAGACTAAGTGCCAGCTCGAGCCAAGACAGCGGCTTAGTATGGAACACCCGCTGCAAGAACGGCACGTAGGTTACTGCAAGCTGCAGGCCAAGTGTCAGCAACACCGCTGCCGTCAGAGCGTGGTTAGCCCTCCGTCCACCCGAGAATAGCGAATCGCGTTCGGACCGAGTAGCGAGAGCATTACCCATCTGACTAATCGTCAGAGTCGTGAATACCATAGTCTGCCAAGCTCCATCACGATTACTTAGCCACGACAGGAAACCAATCACGAGCGATGTAACCCCCATCGCCAAACCGACCCAGACCACATCAATTGCCAGACCACGACCGAAGATGTTTTCCGATGGATGGTAGGGCCGCCGCTTCATCGTGTTGCGTTCAGCCGGTTCAACAGTCAAGGCCAAGCCAGGCAAGCCATCAGTCACCAGGTTTACCCAAAGAATCTGCACTGGTAGTAGGGCCATCGGCATGCCCAAAAACGGAGCTAGCAACATCACCCAAATTTCGCCCGCGTTCGACGTCAGTGTGTACTTAAGGAATTTTCGAATGTTGTCGTAGATGACTCGGCCTTCCTCGACGGCCGCCACGATTGTGGCGAAATTGTCGTCAAGGAGTACCATATCAGCGGCCTCCTTTGAGACATCAGTACCGGTGATACCCATCGCGACGCCGATATCAGCCTTCCTCAGTGCCGGTGCATCGTTAACCCCATCACCAGTCATCGCCACGACGTGACCTCGACGCTGAAGCGCATCAACGATTGCCAGCTTGTGCTCCGGCGCAACCCGCGCATAGACTGCAGTCTCTTCGACGACAGTCGTCAGTTCGTCAACAGTTATTCGCTCCAGTTCAACGCCAGTAACAACGCGGCTACTAGCGTCAATCATTCCCAGCTCACTAGCTATGAAACGGGCGGTCAGCGGATGGTCACCGGTAATCATGATCGGTCTGATGCCCGCCGCGCGACAAGTCTCAACCGCTGCTTTGACCTCGGGCCGCGCCGGGTCAATCATCGCGACCAGGCCGACAAAAACCATCTCCTTCTCGACGTTAGTTTCATCAATCCTTGCCGGCAACAAACCCAGCGGACGAACTGCCAGACCCAGCACCCGCATTCCGTCACGAGCAAAGCGGTCGTTGGCGGCCTCAATTCGCCTCCGCATACTCTCGTCGAGCGGCCTCATCAGCTTGCCATCGAGCACCGTGTCAGCATCACGCAGAATGACGTCCACCGCGCCCTTTGTTATCGCAAGATACGGAGTGGAAATTCCTGCCGCACTGAGCAGCCCTGCCGGCTGCTCGGTGTTACTATGGTGAATTGTCGTCATTCGCTTGCGCTCAGAACTGAATGGAATCTCAGCGACGCGTGGTAGGAGCCTTTCTAGTTCAGGTTTCGCGAAACCAAAACGGCCAGCAGCGATAACAAGCGCTCCCTCGGTCGGGTCACCAATAGCACGATGGCGACCGTCTTCGCCAACCTCCAGTACAGCATCATTGCAGAGCGCACCGCCGACAAGAAGCAACTCCAACGCCGGCGCACCAACCGCCGCGGCGTCGTTCGGGCCAGTCGTCGGCGTTATCTCAAACTGATGCCCGGCCACATCCAGCACTGTTACTGCCATCCGATTCTCGGTCAGCGTACCGGTCTTATCCGAACAGATGACGTCCACCGAACCGAGCGTCTCGACTGCTGGCAACTTGCGCAGCAACGCTCGGCGCTTGAGCATTCGCTGTGCACCAAGGGCAAGCGCAATCGTCACCACTGCGGGTAGCGCCTCGGGCACAGCCGCAACTGCCATGCTGATTGCAGTCAACACCAAGACACGAATGTCAGCCCGATGATGCAGTAGTCCGACAAGAAACACGACAACCACGAGAACAATCACCGCGTAGAGCAGGCCGCGACTTAGTTGTACCATCCGCCTTTGTAGCGGCGTAGGCTCTCGCTCTACACTCTGCAACATGTCGGCAATTCGACCGAGCTCCGTTGCCATTCCGGTGCTAGTGACTACCATCGTACCGCGACCGGCCACGACAGCCGTACCCATGTACACCATGTTGCGCCGATCGCCAAGTGCTCGGTCTCCGGCAGGAAGCGTTCCCGTTATCTTTTCGACCGGCTCGGATTCACCGGTCAGTGTCGCTTCCTGGACACGCAGGTTCGCAGCCTCAATCAACCGACCATCAGCTGGCACGTGGCTCCCGGCCTCGAGTAGGACCACGTCGCCGGGTACAAGCTCACGAGCCGAGACTTCCACAAGGTGTCCGCCTCGCCGAACCCGCACGGTCGGTACTGCCAGCAGTTTTAGAGCCTGGATTGCCCGCTCGGCCCGGTACTCTTGCACGAATCCAAGGATGGCATTGAGAACGACTATGACCATGATGACGGCGGCATCGGCGTACTCATGGAGAAACACCGACACAACTGCTGCCCCGATGAGCAGTAGAACCATCACTGATGTAAACTGGTCCTTGAGGATGGCAAGCGGCGGTCTGGCACCACGCTCGACCAGCGCGTTTGCTCCGAATCGCTCCTGCCGAGACTTCACCTCAGCTGGCTCGAGTCCAACCGCACTCGAACCAAGCTGGCTCAGAACTTCTTCTTTCGGCAAAAGGTGCCAGCGATCGCCAACCGGTTGACTATGCATTGTCTTCAATGGGCAGCTATTCTGTCCAAGAGCGGTACCCAGTCAAAACTGTGTTCTTGGCTCGCTAATCCTTGGCCGCCCTCTCTTCGCCCTTACGCTCACCAAGCACATCGGCGATGACACCCAACCCAGCCAGCACACCCGATGCTTCGTAGGGAACAAAAAGCTTGGCCGCCTTGCCATCAGCTATCTTCGCCAAGGCCTCAAGATACTTGATTGTGATCAGGTCCTTAGTGGGGTTGCCGTTATGAATAGCCCGATAAACCCGCTCGATTGCCTGCCCCTCGCCCTCGGCCACGGTTAGGAGCTTGTACTTTTCGGCATCAGCCACCTTCTCGATAGCCTGAGCCTGACCTTCGGCTTGCAGGATGCGTGCCTGCTTCTCGCCATCGGCTTTGAGGATGGCCGCCTGCTTGAAGCCTTCAGCCTCGAGCACTGCCGCGCGTCGGTCACGCTCTGCTTTCATCTGCCGGTGCATCGCCTCGGTCACATCATTAGGTGGCTCAATCCGCTGCAGCTCAACACGAGTCACTTTAGCGCCCCACTTGTCGGTCGCCTCGTCGAGGACATCCCTAAGCTTGGCATTGATCCGCTCCCGCGACGTCAATGACTCGTCAAGCGTCAGGTCGCCAATCACGTTACGCAGATTGGTCTGAGCCAGTTTGATCGTCGCTAGCCGGAAGTTGGCAACGTTGTACAGTACCTTGACCGGATCGGTGACCTCGTAATAGACGATAGCATCCACCGTCACCGTCGCATTGTCCTTGGTGATTACCTCTTGAGGCGGCACATCAACCACCTGCTCCCGCATGTCCACCTTGATCATCCTCTCAAGGAAGGGCATGATGAAATTCAACCCCGGCTGGACTGTCCGCTGGTACTTGCCAAGCCTTTCAACACAGGCCCGCTCATAGGGCCGGACCGTCTTAATTCCCAGCAGTGCCAGCAGAAAGAGAAAAACCAGAATGATTACCAATAGTGTGCCCGTCATCTAGCAGCTCCCTTCATTGACCGGCTCAACAGTGAGCCGTGTTCCTTCTACTCCAATAACCCTGACTACTGCGCCCGCCTCAATTCTCTGCCGCGCACCAGCCCGCCACTCCTCTCCATCAACCTTCACCCTGCCAAGGTCTGGCGGCACGATTGCCTGCACAACACGGCCGGTCACGCCGACCATTCGGTTTGATCCTACCGGTTCCGGTTCGGGACGAGTAATCTTGCGAGCGATACGCTGCGAGGAAAGTATCAGAACCAGCGAGAGTACGGCGAAAACACCAAACTGGACGTACGGATTTGGTACGAAGAAAGCGATAACACCAGCAACAATGGCTGCGATCCCGAACCAGATAACGACCAATCCGGGTACGAACATCTCCAACACAGCTAGGACGATGCCAGCCGCAATCCAGACCGCAGGCGTTAGTTCAAACACGGTAACCTCCAACCTATCATCGGCTGCCGTACAAGGAAGTCAAGACCGTGGTGAAAACTCGAACGTAGCCAGCACCGAGTATTCCGGCCCCTGTGTACGCAGCACGCTACGATAGAGTGCCAGCCGTTCCGCCTCAAACGGCTCTGATTCGAATTGCTGACTCGCTAGTAACGATGATACGTCGGTCGGTACTGGCAGCCGGCCGATAGTAAGATGCGGACTGAAAGGCCGGGCTTCCGGCACGAACCCCTTCCGCACCAACGCACGGACTGCTGCTCGCTGCAGCCTAACCAGTTCATCGCACGAAGAGGCTTCCATACCGAGCCAAATGACGCGAGCCCGTCGCGGACTTGGAAAGGCACCAACACCAACAAGACGAAGCGGAAAGCAGACTGTCGCTGCCGCCGCCTCTCTCAGACCCGGTTTCACTGCCTCAATGAACGTAGACTCAACCTCACCCAGGAAAACCAAAGTCAAATGCAGCAAGTCCGGCCGCACCCAGCGCACACCCCCTACCTGCCGCCGTAGCCTGTCTATGAAATCAGCGACCTGGTCACGGGCGCGGTGTGAGATGTCAATGGCAACAAAGGAACGAATCAAGTTAGTCATTTAAAGGATAGCAGTAGGCGACGCAGTAGGTCCAAAGCTGCTGCTGCCGCTCGTTCCTTGATCATCCGTCTGTCACCCAACAATCGCAAGCGTTCAACCACCACCTCTTCTCCTGCCGCTGCCGCCACAAAAACAAGCCCAACTGGTTTCTGTCGCGTACCACCACCAGGCCCGGCAATACCTGATACGGCAACAGCAGTGTCAGCTCCAAGCAGCCTCATTGCTCCAGTAGCCATCGCTCGGACCGTTGGTTCACTGACCGCACCATAGCGCCGCAACACATCGGCGGGAACGCCGAGCAACTTCAGCTTAACTTCATTAGAGTAGGCAATTACACCGCCACGAAAATAACACGAACTGCCTGGCACGTTGGTGATTCTGTGACTCACAAGTCCACCCGTACACGACTCAGCCGTTGCTAGCCAAAGTTGTCGCTGTTTAAGTTGACGTCCCACAACTGCCTCAAGCGGATCGTCGCCCACAGCATACACGCTTGTGTCAAGTAACTGCTGCAACCGCCGCACACAGCTTGTAACGATCCGCGTCGACGGACCAGAAACAACGACGTCAACGCCACTGACAGAAGGATAGTAAGCCCAAGTCGCTGACGGATACATCTGAGTAAGCCCACTGGCCTTCCGAAGAATAGCCGACTCTGGTAGCCCGATGGTGCGCACCGTAACCGACTGTCGCGGTTGTAGTTGATAGTGACGACGGAGGTAAGGCAGAACGCCACCAACAATAACTGCTTCCATCTCCTCCGGAACCCCCGGCACCAAAGCAATAGTACACGACTGCTCAGTGAGAATCATGCCTGGCACCATCCCGAAAGGGTTTTGCAGTAACTTCGCACCAATCGGTAAGAGAGCCTGCCGCCGCGCCGGCTCCGGCATCTCCAGTCCCCTCTTTGCAAATAGCACCTCGATCCGTCGCAGAGTCGGTGCGTGGACACGCAGCCGACGTCCTAGCAACGCCGCGACCGCCGCAATTGTCCGGTCGTCATCGGTTGGCCCAAGCCCGCCAAGAACAATGACGAATTGCGAACGCCCCATTGCAGCACTGATCACCTGCCTAATCTCCGCTTCATCATCGCCGACTTTGCTCACCAAGCTCGGCCCAGCACCAACGCTGGCAAGCAATCGCCCGATGAAAGCCGAGTTCGTATCAACCACGCGACCAGTGAGGAGCTCATCGCCCACAACAACGAGCTCCAGTCGTTCAAGCAAACTCTTCTTAGTCATCTCAAGGGCAACGCAAGCAGCTGAAGGCAGGCACGAGCAAGATAAGCCGCAACGCTAGGTTGGCACAAACTCCCGCGAGCAAATCGTCCATCATGATACCCCAGCCACCGGGCAGACGTTGAGCCCGATCAACAAAGGGCAGCTTAATGATATCGAAAAACCGCCAGAGTAAGAACCCAACACCCAACCCCCAAATCGACACCGGATTCATGAAGAAAGTCGCCAACGCACCCACGACCTCATCGATAGTAACTCGGGCCGGGTCATGCCCCCAGACCCGCTCGAGCCGGGTAGCCGCCGGTACACCGACAATGAAGAACACAACGATTGGTAGCAACTGCCACCAGGGTTTCCACCGCGCCAAAAGGAACGCCATTGGCATGACGACAAGACTAGTAACAGTTGCTGGCGCAATCGGAAAGTAGCCGGTGAAGAACCAGCTCCCAAACATAGCCAGCAAAAAGAAGCGCCTGCCGGGCAGGCGCGGCGCTTCTGATTCTGACTTAGCTACCGCAGTCGGCGCTTGCTGGGGAACCGATGCTCCCATTCCACAACTGAATTGGCAACCACGAATATGGAAGAATAGGTGCCAACCACCGTGCCGACCGTCATAACGAATGCGAAGTCCCTAATGCTGGCGGCCCCGAAGATCAACAAAGATAACGTGACGAACAGAACAGTTAGCGACGTGATCGCTGTTCGACTGAGAGTTTGATTGATTGCTGTGTTACAGACGTCAGCAAACGACTCTTTGCGCATCTTACGGATGTCTTCACGGATCCGGTCTGACACAACAATCGAGTCGTTGACTGAATACCCGATCACGGTCAAAACTGCCGCAATTACCGTGACCGTAATCTCCTTGTTGAACAAAGCCACAAAACCCAAAGTTATGACCGTATCGTGAATGAGAGCTAGTACAGCACCGGTACCGAACCGAAAATCGAAGCGGAACGAAACATAGACGAGGATTCCGACTATCGCCAGCAGCACCGCCAGCAGCACCTTGCCCTGCAGTTCCTTCGAAACCTGCGGACCGACTGTATCCTCGCTCAGTATTTCGAAGGCGTTGCCTGGGAAAGAAGTTGCCAGCTGCTGCCCCAACATTGTCCCAAACGACTGGCCGCCGGTGAGCTCCCGCGCTTTGACGCGAATAAAGAAATCTCCCTGCTCATCGCGCTGAATGGCTGCACCCTGCTCGCCCATCGCCTGTAGGGCGGCCCGGACAGCATCGGTGCTGACGAGTTGCGAGAAACGAACCTGAACCAGTGAACCACCCGTGAAATCGACACCGTAGTTGAAACCGCCACGGATGACAACAACTCCGATACTTGCCAGGATGAGAGCTGCCGAAAGACCGAAGAACACCCTTCGCTTCGCAACAAATGGAATTCGCGTATCACCAATTAGTCGCATACTATATCCTCAACTTCTTGACTTCAAATCGTGCCAGCCACCAATCAAACACCCACCGCGTCATGAAGACCGCTGTCAGAACGTTGATCACCAGGCCAACCGCCAGGTTGATGGCAAAGCCACGAATCGGACCACTACCGATGAAGTAGAGAGCTATCGCCGTAATGATGGTCGTAACATTGGCATCGACAATCGTTATGAAAGCTCGGTCATAGCCTGAATCAACCGCCGCCATCACCGTTTTGCCCCACTTAAGCTCCTCCCGAATCCGCTCAAAAACAAGCACGTTCGCATCAACCGCCATTCCAACTGTCAAAGCGATGGCTGCCAATCCGGGTAACGTCATAGTAGCCCGCAAACCAGCAAGCACAGCAAGCAAGAACAACAGATTGAAGAGAAGTGCCAAATCAGCCAAGAAGCCAGCGAATGAATAGTAGATCACCATGAACCCTAAAACAACCAGCGCACCGATAACACTTGCTAAGATGCCCTTACGGATCGAATCGTTGCCAAGTGATGCTCCGACTGAACGCTCTTCGATAACATTGACGGGTGCCGGCAGTGCCCCGGAACGCAGCACGATTGCTAGATCACGGGCATCGTCAGGATTAACATCATTAGTGGTGATCATCGCGTTACCGTCTGGTATCCGCGACTGAATCACTGGTGCTGACTTAACCACGTTGTCAAGAACAATCGCCAGCCGACGACCAATGTTGCGGCCAGTCACTTGAGCAAACGTCGCGGCATCCTTGCGTTCGAGCTTCAAGCTGACAATCCAAGTGTTCGCCAAACCCGGTTCCGAACCCTGATAAGGAGCCGGCCGCGCATCCTTGATTGCTGAGCCAAGCATCTCCGGTTCCGCTTTAAGCACATACACGCGCCGTATTGTCCGGTCCTCATGCCTCTCCGGCGCACCTAGCAGAATCTCGTAACCAGCCGGCCAGAAAGGACGAGAACGTTCGAGCAGTGACCGAAACTCAGGATAATCACGTTCCTCGACAGCAAAATCGCCCCCAACGGTTTGCAGATAGCTTAGGAAACTACCTTCTGTTGTGGTCGATGGCGTGGCAGTAGTCTCCCCGCCAAGAAAAGTACTGTTGTCATCAGTGGAGACCCTACGCAACGTATCACCACCAATGCCAGTCGAGGACGTTGCTCCAGCCTTGAGCCTGTCGTCGATTGCCTTGAAAGCGTCATAGGAGCTGCGCTCGTCTTGAACGAGCTGGAACTTGAGCTGCGCGGTTTGACCGATCAACGCCTTGGCCCGGTCACGATCAACTCCGGGCAACTGCACCAGTATACGGTCTTTCCCAACTTTCTGGATGATGGGTTCGAATACACCGAACTGGTCGATTCGATTGCGGATTACCTCAAGTGCACGGTCACCGGCATCACGAGCATCGTCAGCCGAGAGGCCCGACTTGTCCACCTCAAGGGTAAGATGCATCCCTCCGACAAGGTCTAACCCCAAGTGTAGGGCACGCTTGTGAAGCGCGGTCTTCTGTGCCTGGAATTCGACCATCTCCTTCTGTACTCGCAGACTCTCCGCACTGGTCGTCGCCATGGCAAGCCTCTGGGCAAGCGCCTTCTCCTGTCCAGGCATGACCGCGTAAAGACGATAAGTCGGGTACAAAGCCCAAATCGATAGCCCAACGGCCACAAGTAAGCCAGCAAACTTAATTCTCGCGCCTTTCAAGAATAGACCTCCATTATTCGCTTCATTTCTGCCACTGCTCGCTCGAGGCCCACGAAAATGGCTCGGGCGACAATCGCGAATCCGATACTGTAGCCAACTGCCAGCTTGTTCTCAAGGACTGGCACAACATTGCGGTAATCCAATCCGTGACCAACATGCACTTGAAGCCGTGCTGCTCTTGCGGCTTCAGCAGCGGCAACGAGCTCGTCTAACAGCTCCGGCTTCCGTGACCAGTACCGGCTGTAGCGGTCAGTACACAGCTCAACAATATCCGCACCAAGCTCAGCGGCAGCGCACACCTGGACAGGATCAGGTTCCACAAATAGACTGACTCGAATTCCTGCCCGCTGCAGGTATCTAACCGCCGTACGTGTCCCCGAAGTCCCTTTCAACAAATCCAAGCCCTTGGTTGTTGTCACCTCGGACCTTACCTCAGGCACAAAAGTGACCTGGTCGGGCCTGACTCGTCTGATGAACCGCACAAGGTCGGCGCTAACTGCCATCTCAACAGTCAAAGCCGTCTTGACCGTCTGTCGTAGCAACATGACGTCACGGTCGCTAATGTGGCGCCGGTCCTGACGCAAATGCACCGTGATTCCGTCAGCCCCGCCTGCCTCGACTGCGGCTGCGGCGTGTATCGGGTCCGGAAACGACTCCCGTCGAGCCTGCCGCAGCGTTGCTACATGGTCGATGTTGACGGACAGAGAATACACAGCGCGGGGCATTCTAGGTGATGCGACGGTGAATGTCAAGGCAATCGACATTCGCTAGAAGCCGACACTCTGAAGACAGATTGACACGCGCGACTTTTGTTCTACAATGAGCCGAGTTGCCGGGATAGCTCAGTTGGTAGAGCACGTGACTGAAAATCACGGTGTCCACAGTTCGATTCTGTGTCCCGGCATATTTAAAACCCCGAACACGGAGGAATCTTGGCCAAGAGAACAGCATCAGGCCAGAAACATGCTCGCAAAAGCGAGAAGCGCCGCATCCGCAATCGCCAGAGCAAGCAGGTATTGAAGGCAGCGATCAAGAGACTGAACACGGCCAGTAAGGACGAGGCCGCCAAGTTCCTGCCCGAGGTCCAATCGGTCATTGACAAGTCTGCTCGCAGAAGAATCATCCATCGCAAGGCCGCCAACCGGCTCAAATCGCGACTCGCCCGCGAACTTGTAGCACGCGCCTAGCTGATTTGGCTGCCTGTGCCTTGCGACGATGTTTTTCTTCGCATTCAGCCATGCGCGAGAACCTACCGCAAGAACTAATCCTGAAGCTATCACTTGAGCCCGCGACTAGTGGCTGATGAGAGAATTGCCGCCACTGGCCGACGGCAGGACTCGGTTCGCGGCCGGAACGCTCGTTCGGACGTTACTCGGCATACTGATCGCCGCGGCTGCGCTTTATTTTCTCATATCACGGCTAGTCCGCGACTGGCGGAGTGTTCCATTCGATACTCTCCATTTCGCCTTCCCCCTGCTCATCGGCTCTTTCATCATTTTACTCGTGACGCGTTTCCCTTTGGAAGCACTGGCCTGGCGACGAATTTTGGCCGCGCTTGGTGCTCACATGGCGCCAACCCGGGCGCTGGCGATCATGGCGGTCACTCAACTCGGCAAGTATGCGCCCGGCAAGCTTTGGTTCACACTCGGACGCGCTGGGATGGCTCGTTCGGAAGGAATCTCAGAGGACAGAACCCTAGTCAGCGTTGGTATCGAGGTCATCCTTTCCTTCTTTGCGGCTGTTCTACTGTTGGCCGTGTCAATTCCGTTCGTACCACGCGGCACGCTGCCGAGCTCTGTATATTGGCTGCTACTAGCGGGGCCGCTCAGTCTCATTCTGCTCTATCCGCCGCTGCTAAATCTTACGCTGAGAATCGTCCTACGGTGGCTTGGACGTCCAAGCTTCACAATCAGTCTACCCTACCGCCTTCTGCTCGAAATCGTTGCTCTATACATTCTGGATTGGATTTTGCAGGGCATCGGCTGTTTTCTGTTGATCCGGTCGTTCTATGCTCTGCCTCTCAACACTCTGCCCATCCTGCTCGGCGGCTACGCCTCTTCGTGGATACTAGGTTTCATCGTGCTTGTTGCTCCGGCTGGACTTGGAGTACGCGAAGGGGTATATACAGTCATTCTTAGTACCGTAATGCCATTACCGGTTGCAATCATGTCAGCGCTAATAACCAGAATATGGATGACCCTCAGTGAGAGCTTTATGGCAGCCGTAATGCTACCCACCGTGATTCGCCGGAGGAAACGTGGCACCCAAAACTAGAAAGTTGACAACACGACGCCCCTCCACTACAACCGAACCACCCCCAAACGGCACCAGCAAATACCAGAAGTGGATCTTTGCTTCAGGTTTTCTTATCGTCCCACTGCTGTTCTACGGCAAGTACCTAGTGAACAATCGAATGCTCTTCGGAACCGACCTCCTGGGCGCTGGCAGTTTCGCTCTGCGCTATTACATGAAAGAGTACATAGCAAATCACGGCTGGATTGCGTACTGGTTGCCAGGACTGCTCTGCGGCCAACCGACTGGAGCCGCTTTCTACGCTGACCTTTACTATCCAACCCTATTTGCTCGGATGCTGTTGCCAGTGGATGTCGTCTGGACGTGGACATTCATTCTGCACATTTTTGCCGCCGGTTTAGGCACCTACTTGTTTCTACGCGAACTCAAGCTTGCGGAGATTGCCGCTGCCTTAGGTGGACTTGGCTACTCGCTAGCTGGCAGCCTTCTGACACTCACCTACGCCGGCCACGATGGACGGCTGATCGGCTCAGCACTGCTGCCCTTTGCGCTACTCTTTTTGCACCGCGGACTCACTCTCCAGCGGTTCATCTGGTTCGTACTCATGGGAGTCGTGCTCGCCCTCCAACTCCTTTCTGGCCATGTCCAGAAGGTATACTACACGGGTTTAATCTTAACAGCGTATTTCATCTTCAAGTTGGTGCCGACGATTCGCAACCTACCAGAACGGACTGGCCGATTACGTTTCGCCGTTCGTCTCTGTCTCTACTTTCTCCTCGGCACCTGTTTCTCTCTTGGCCTCTCCGCTATACAGTACCTGCCGATTTACGGCAACATGCCCTACGCTTCACGCGGTGCGGAACGTGGTTATCAGTATGCAACCTCATGGTCTATGCCAATAATCGAAACGTTCGACCTACTTACACCTAGATTCTCCGGAGGGTTGAACAACTACTGGGGCCAAAACCCGTTCAAGCTTCACAGCGAATATCTGGGCATCATACCACTCCTATTCGCTGCGTTGGCAATAGTCCGCCGGTGGCATGACCAACGGGTTCGGTTCTTCGCATGCTCATTTGCTGCTACACTGCTAATGGCCTGGGGAGGCAACACACCGTTCTACCGCATACCTTATCACCTCTTGCCAGGGATTAGCAAGTTCCGTGGCCCGGCGATGATCTTCTTTATCGCTGCCTTCTCACTTATCGTCCTTGCTGGTCTAGGCATTGATTATCTGCTTGAGCACTCAAAGTCTGCCGAGCCCAAGCGGATCAGGAATACCATGTTCGCTGTTGCTGGAGCGTTCGTCCTGCTAGCTATCTGGTTCGCAATGTTCAAGGGACCGACGGTTCAGATTCTCAAGTCAATGGTTCCTGTCAACAGATACGAGACGTTCCTCAGCAATTACTCGAATCTGCTAAGCGGTATGTTCTTTGCTGCGGCTATTGCCGTGGGTGGTGCAATTCTGGTCTGGCTACTGTTGGTTGGTAAGCTCCGACCAAACGTAGTCGCGGCTTGCCTCGCTGCAGTGATGATAGTCGATATCGGCATTTCACTTAATCTCTGGGATGAAACCAAAGGATACATTCGTGGCGCGCCAAGGCCAGCGGAGTATTACGAACCAGACGAAGTCACGGCATTCCTAAAGAAAGACACAAGTCTATATCGGGTACTACCGCTACATTATGAACGTTCCGATGATGGTATCCTACTAATCCACGGCATTCAGTCAACCGGTGGTCAGATTCCTAATCCTTTACAAAGCTACCAGGACTTCATCGGTGCCGGGCAGAGTGTGATGTTTGCAGCCGGTAATCTACTGAACGCGTCGGCTATGAACCTTGCTAACGTCAAGTACGTAATCAGCTACGCCTTGCCCGATGACGTGTCCCGCTACGATGAACGTAGTCGGCAGACAATTGCACAGCTCCGTTCCTATTTCGATCAACCGCAGTTCGAATTGGCAATGCGCGGCCAACGCTATAGTATCTACCGCAACCGCAATGTCCTTCCTCGTGCTTTCCTTGTCACCGATTTTGAAGTGACGAAGGACAAAGATGAAACGCTCAACCGATTGCTGTCGCCTGGCTTCAATCCCGGACGCACTGCGTTGCTCTACAGCGATCCCGATTTACCGCGTTCAACCGACAGTTCACCCCCGGGCAGCGTGACGGTCGCATCGTATGATGCGAATCGCGTCGTGCTTGACGTCAGCGCCTCTAAGCCCTGCCTCTTAGTATTGAGCGACAACTTTCAACCCGACTATCGAGCGACGGTCGATGGTAAACCGAGAAAAGTGCTTAGGGCATATCATACATTCCGTGCCGTGAAGGTTCCGCCGGGAAAACACAAGGTTGTTTTCGCCTACTCCTCGAACTACGACCGTATTGGAATACTGCTGACATTAGCTTCACTGGTCTTTCTCTTTAGCACAGTAATAGTCTCCATAACAAGAGAACACAAGCATCAGTAAGACCATCGTGGCCACTGAACTACCGTCATGAAAATCGTCTTCCACGCGGTTTATTACTTACCTGAATACGGCGGAATGGAGAGCCACATCCAGAGTCTCGCCTGGGAGCTGCGTGACCGCGGGCACGAGGTTCACGTTGTCTGCGGTCGTTCATTACCAGGGTTAGCAACCTACGAACTCCTCGATGGCATCCATGTGCACCGAACTACCTGGTTTGGCCGTAACCCAATCGGCTGGTTTCTATATACCTGGACATCAATCGCCAAACTCTTGCAAGTGGCAGAAGGTGCCGATATCGTCCACGGCGAGAGCTTTCCGTCAGGTTGGCCAGTCTCGGTCGTCAAACGACGTTACGGTATCCCCGCTCTAGTAACACTTCATGAGACTCGTTTTCAGAAGTATGTAAGAAATCCGCTGTTAAGGCCTGGGTTACGTTGGCTGTACAGAGACGTTGATCACATCTTCGCCAACAGCCTGCCGCAGGCCGCTGCAGCAGCACGCGTGGCCGACCCCGCCAAAGTCGAACCCTACGTCAATGCCTGTGACACACGAATCTTCCGCCGTGTTGCCCCAACTATTAGGAACCCTGGCAAGCGCATAATACTCTGCTCTGCCCGACTCATCCCCAAGAAGGGTGTCCGCTACGCCATCGAAGCAATGCTTGAGATACGCAAGCATTATCCTGTCCATCTCTACATCGTCGGCGAAGGCAAGTTGCGCCCTGAGCTAGAACAACTTGTCCGAGACCTTGGGCTCTCAAACGACATCAGCTTCTTGGGCAAGTTTCCCAACACCGCAATGCCGGCCCTGCTTAGTTCAGCCGAAATTGCGCTGGTTCCGTCATTCTTCGAGGAAACTTCAATTGCTGCCCTTGAAGCCCTCGCCTGTGAGACACCGGTTGCGGCCTCACGAGTCGGCGGTCTTCCCCAAATCATCGAAGACCGAGTGACAGGCGTACTATTCGAGGCCGGCAACTCCCGTGACATTGCTGAAAAGGTACTCTGGTTGTTGAGCCAAGACATTCGAGAGATGGGCCGACGTGCTCGACAATGCGTCCAAGAGCGTTGGGACGTTCGAGTGCTGGCCGATCGGCATCTTGCTGTTTACCAGCAACTAATTGACCGACGCCGCCAGCTACCTTGACACAGACCAGGTTTTGTCCATACTGGCAGCGTGACCGTAGCTGAGTTTCAGCGCCTAATCCGTGACATCTACTATGCGAAGGACAGTCGCCGCGGCGTTGACGGCACGTTCCGCTGGCTTGTAGAAGAGACTGGTGAACTGGCTCGAGCGATACGCCAACAGGACCGGGCAAACCTCGAAGAAGAGTTCGCCGACGTATTTGCCTGGCTGGTTAGTCTTGCATCACTGCAGAACGTCGAACTTGACGCCGCGATCGCCAAATACGCTCGCGGCTGCCCGAAGTGCCACTCGACACCATGCCAGTGCCAGGAATCATCAGTCGCCAAAGAGCAGAGTAAGAAAGGAGTCGTGGACGAATGATATTGGCAACCGTCTTGCTACTCATCGGACCAACAGTAACTAGTGACCAAGTGTTGCCGGAAACCCAGCTAGCGGCTCCGACCGAAGTTAACGTTCAGGATACACCAAATGACCGAGGCAGTAGCATCACTCTGAGCTGGAACCCGGTCAGTGGGGCCGAGCGGTACCTCGTCGAACGCGCCGAGAGCGATTCTTCTCCCCTGGTGATTGCCGAACTGCCGCCAACCGAAAACGGCTATCTCGACGAACAAGTCAAGAACCGCCGCCCTTACACCTATCGCATTGCGGCAGTTGCTGGCTCCGACACCGCCTGGAGTGAACAGACACGGCCGGTCATCGCCGTGGCCCAGCTCTTTAATACTGCCCGCATAAATGTGCTCGTCGCAATGCTCGTCTTCTTCGCACTAGTCATCTACTTCATTGAGACCGCCCGATCCGGCCGGAGTCTGTTCGTTCGCCGGATTGCTGGCCTCGACGCTGTTGAGGAGGCTGTGGGCAGAGCGACGGAAATGGGTAAACCGATCGTCTATGTCCCAGGCTTGGGTGGTGTCTCCGACATTGCAACGATCGCTTCGATCAACATCCTTGGCGAAGTTGCAAAGAAGACGGCCCAATATGACTCGGCGCTACTCGTGCCTAACCGCGACCCGATTGTCTATACTGTCGTCCGCGAGGTTGTTAAGGAAGCCTACACCAAGGCCGGCCGACCAGACGCCTTTCGATCCGACAACATCTTCTTCCTGACATCCGAGCAGTTCGCCTACGCAGCCGCGGTAGACGGTCTGATGGTGCGCGAAAAACCGGCGACGAACTTCTTCCTCGGTACCTTCTGGGCTGAATCGTTGATTCTCGCTGAAACCGGTGCCACGACCGGTGCAATTCAGATCGCGGGCACCGACTCAGTGTTCCAGCTGCCATTTTTTATTACTGCCTGCGACTACACTCTCATTGGTGAGGAACTATACGCCGCGTCGGCCTACCTCTCCCGAGAACCACTGCTCTTGGGCTCGCTCAAAGGCCAAGATTATGGTAAGGTACTCATTCTTACTGTCATCACACTCGGCTCAGCGCTGTTACTACTGAGCAAGCTACCCGGACTGACCCGGCTCGGCGACATCGTCAAACTCTTCAACGTAATCTAAGGAGGCACTGATGAAACGGACGATACCGCTTGCTGTCTGCCTCTTCATGGGTATTGCGATGATGGTACAGTTCTTTGTTCCTCATCCGGTCTCGGTCGGCTTCTACGATCTAACCACCAAATGGGTGCGTATCGTATCGGCATTCGCCCTAGTGCTCGGCGCCGGTAGCCTGATTATGTACCACCTCGACCGGATGCAACGACGGCGTCCAGGCTGGATATACTCGATTGTCACGCTGCTAGCAATGATCGCGACAGCAGTCATTGGTCTCGGCTGGGGTGTCAAACCGGGATCAATCTTGCAGGACATCATCTTCACTAATCTACTGGTTCCGCTCAACGCCTCGATGTTTGCTATCCTCGCCTTCTACATGGCCTCTGCTGCCTATCGCGCTTTCCGTGCCCGCACCAAAGAAGCAGCACTTCTGCTCATTGCTGCCTTTATCGTAATGTTGGGCATGGTGCCGGTCGGCGCTGCCATCTGGGGTCGGCTACCTGACCTAGCCGAATGGATCCTCTCCGTGCCCAACATGGCCGCCAAGCGGGCGATTCTCTTCGGCGTGGCCCTCGGGAGCATCGCGACTTCGCTCAAAGTCATTCTCGGAATTGAGCGCGGCTGGCTGGGCGGAGGTAAGTCATGAAGTTTCTCAACGCATTGCTGCGCATTGATCGCCGAATTATCTATCTGCTGATGGCGGCGCTCGTTATGTTTCCGCTCTTTCGGCCACTTGGGCTCGGCGTCTCTTCTGGCCCACGCGCCCGCGCCCTCTTCGAAGCGATTGATGCTCTGCCGGCGGGCAAAACGGTTCTGCTATCGGTGGACTTCGACCCAAGCTCGATGCCCGAACTCTATCCAATGCTCACGGCAATCATGCGTCACGCATTCGCCAAAGACCTAAAAGTGCTGGTGACCGGATTATGGCTACCCGGTTCTGGTCTGGCTGATCGAGCAACGCAGACCATTCCGCCTGAATTCAACAAGACCTACGGTAAAGACATCGTTTATCTCGGCTGGAAAGCCGGAGTTGATGCTGTTATCCTTGGCATGGGTGAAAACATCAAGAGCGTATTCCCGGTTGACTTCTACGGCCATCCCCTCGACTCGCTGCCGCTGATGAACGAAGTCCTGCGGCTACGCGACATCCCAATAGCAGTCTCTATCTCAGCTGGCACACCTGGCTACACCGACTGGTTACTCTATGCACAGACTCGCTACGGAATGAAGGTCGGGGCAGGCGTCACTGCGGTGTCGGCTGCCGATGCCTACCCGTTTCTCCAAACCGGCCAACTCACTGGCCTGCTTGCCGGAATGAAGGGCGGCGCTGAATACGAGATTCTCGTATCAAGAGCCGGTTACAGCCATGCCTCAATGCCAGCAGTCGCAGCGATGGACTCCCAGAGCCTAGCTCACGTCGTTATCCTGCTGCTTGTTCTCATTGGCAATATCGCCTATTTTGCCACCCGAACACGGAGGAGCTAGATGCAACTTTCGCACAGTTTCCTGACCTGGATTGCCGCAATCCTTACACTCGGCATCTTCTCATTCCTCTGGCGCGACAATCCATTCTACAAGTTCTGCGAGCACCTGTTCGTGGGCGTGTCGGTCGGTTACACCATTGCCCTGACCTGGTACAACTCGGTCTATCCTGACTTGTTCGACCCGCTCTTTCTGAAACCGCTCTCGGCTGTGCCACTAGGCCAGAAGCTCCTCTTGGTGTTGCCACTGCTGCTCGGACTCTGCTATTTCTGCCGCTTCATACCCCGGGTTTCGTGGTTCGTGCGTTTCCCGATGGCTTTTGTTCTCGGCTGGGGCTCGGGCATTGCCATCCCAGCCATCTTCCAAGCTAGTATCCTCAAACAGATTCAGGGGTCACTACTCACGCCAGGCATCTTTCAACGTTGGGATGTACTGCTCTGGGCTATCATTTCGTTCATCGGCGTAATCTGTTCGGTGGTCTATTTTTTCTTCTCTAAAGAACACAAAGGCGCCTTGCGCATCGCGTCGGAAACCGGCATCGTTTTCTTGATGGTTGGGTTCGGCGCTTCGTTTGGCTACACGGTAATGGCCAGAATGTCATTGCTCATCGGCCGGTTCCAGTTCCTGCTGCGCGACTGGCTGGGAGTTATCCGCTAACAGTGACCCGCTTGTGTCCCGCGCTCCTTGCGGCTTTTACCGTAAGCTTGGCCGGAAGTCTTATCCACATACCGACTGACTCGCGCCTCTACGATGACTTCGATCTACTGCGGACCGCCGGTCTCTTCCACTCGCTACCGCCTAGCAGTAGGCCCTGGACCAAGGCTGAGGCTGTTCGTCTGCTGACCGAAGCCGAATCGATCGCTCGCCACCGGCACCCGAACCTTGCCGTGCAGTCGGCCCTTGAACGACTACTTGCCGAGTTTGGCGACGAGCTGCCCCATCCGTCATCCGGTTGGAGTCGTCGCCCAATCTTAGTGCTACCGGTACCGGCAGGCCCTAACGAGGCGGCGCGATTCGACATCTTCTCCCGGGGTTTCGCTTCGCGACAACACCAATCAATTTCGCTCGGCAGCGTGCTCGACAACCAGCCCGCTGATCGGTTCGCCTTCTATAACCGCTCTGAGCTGACGCTCTTTCGGCCTGATTCAACGGTCGTCAACGACTCGGCCGGCGTGCATTTGCCTGGTACCCGACTCACTCCCTGGCGCGGGCTGGTTACCCTTGCAACTGAAGAGGCTTACTTGGCATTCAAGACGCCATGGCTACGCGTAGCCTTCGGCCGCGACGAGTTCTACTGGGGACCAGGCTATACTGGTTCGCTGATGCTCGATGACGACGCACCGTCTCTAAACAATCTCCAATTGGCAGCAGTCTTCCCGAACTTTCGGTTCTATAGTTTCTCGGCTTTCCTCTCGCGCTGGCAGACCCTACCGCGTTTTCTTTCGGCCCAGCGACTGGAGCTATCAGTTGCCGATCGGGTGACATTCGGCGGTGCGATGATGGCAATCGCGTCCTGGGACTCGCTCCACCCCTACGAACTGGCCGGCCTCATCAATCCACTCATCCCCATCTACCTGACCACTGCCACCCTTGGCCATGGCGAGAATTTCCTCATCGGTTGGGATGTCACCGTTTACCTTCCGCAGACCAAGACCTACGTCCAGCTCTTTCTCGACAACTTCGAGTTCAATACCCGCCGCGATGCGCCCAACGCCTACGGACTACAGCTCGGTGCCTACTGGGTGCCACTGGTCCCAGTTGAGACACGCCTCGAGTACACTCGCGTCACCCCTTTCACCTACTACCATCGCAAACACAATCTCGCCTATGAGAACTGGCAGGTACCGCTTGGACACCCCCTTGGCCCCGATGCTGACCAGCTCTATGGCTCGCTGCGTCTCACCGTGTTCTCCTGGTTACGGCTGACGTTGGGGGGTGATTATACACGTCGCGGATTCTATAACCGCGGCGATTTTTTGCGCCGCAGCTTCTTCTTCGGTGAATCTTTACCAACTGAGTTCCCAGCTCGTGGTATCAGCGTGACTGGCGATACACTCGGCGCCGACTGGCAGGTCGAACAGGCCTTACGCCTACTGCCGTCGGTTGAGATTCTCCTCGGATACAGCCTGCGGCTTGTTGGTGACATGACCATCTGGACCAGCCGCAATTACCAGGGATTGCCAGGCAGTAGGCGGGACGGGATTAACTTTTCCCTGCGTCTGGAGTATCGATACCAGTAACTAGCAGAAAACCAGTCAGCCTAACCGCAATTTGACAATTTCCGCAAGTTCGTCGCAACTGACAGCGCCCCGACGAATGACACGCGGCAATTCGGCAGTGACGTCAACAACAGTTGACGGTACGTCATCACCGCACACGCCAGCATCAATCACTGCGTCCACCCTGTCCAGCAACTGCGAGTCAAGTGCCGCGAATTGACTCGTCGCCGGTTGCCCATGAAAATTGGCACTCGTACCAGCCACTGCGTTACCAAGACTGCTGATCATCGCCCTGGCAGCTGGATGCGCAACCATCCTAATACCGATCGTCCTGGTACCAGCGGTGACAACTGACGGCACAGCCGCGTCTGCCAAAAACACCAATGCTAGCGGACCTGGCCAGTAACGAGCTATCAGCCGTTCCGCTGCCACTCCGACCGAAGCTGCGAGTTGACGCATCTGCGCCTCATTAGCGCAATGCGCCAGCAGCGGCATGCCCAAGGGACGACTTTTGATTTCAAAGAGCCGTCGCACTGCAGCAACATTGAACAGGTCAACACCAATGCCATAGACTGTTTCTGTGGGGAATACGACAACACCACCGTCCCGCAGCACAGCAGCGGCCTGGTTGATGCCGGCACTGTCGGGTCGCAGGAAGACTGGCAACTGCTATAAGGCCGGCTCAATCGCCGCAATCGTCAATCGGCGACCACCAGTCTCGAGGGTCTCGCCGACCTTGCGACCAATCAGCAGTAAGGCGAGCGGCGATCCAGCCGAAATCACGCCGGCATCCGGATTGGTATCCCACGGCCCAAGTATCGTATAAACCGATTCCTTACCCTCGTCATCGGTCAACCGCACTCGACAGCCAAATCCAACTTCCGACGTATCAACCTCTCCCGGTTCCACCACCCGAGCCCGGGCTATCTCGTCCCGCAGAGTTTTCGCACGTCCCATCAACCG
Source organism: Caldifarciminota bacterium (assembly GCA_965649295.1). Lineage (GTDB taxonomy): Bacteria > Hydrothermota > Tepidihabitantia > Tepidihabitantales > Tepidihabitantaceae > CBFGKH01. Next base: position 46,110 of record CBFGKH010000005.1, on the reverse strand, counting down.
CGCCTGCTTCTCCTTTGCTGCCTTATACTCGTAGTTCTCGCTCAAGTCGCCGTGTGCCCGAGCCCGGGCTATCTCCTCTGCGACCTGTGGTATCTCAACCTCGGTCATCTGTCGCAGCTCCTGCTTGGCCCGCGCCAGACCGGCCGCCGTCGTCTGCACCACATCCTCATCGTCCTGCTGCCGCAGGCTGGGAAAATGTTCCGCAAGAATCGCTACCATTTCGTCGGCTCGAAAACCCTCCAGTAACCTAATTCGCCGTAGCCTCGCCACCAGTCGGCTAGCATCAACCTCACTCATCTCAGCCAAAGCTTCGGTCAGCAGCCGATAGTTGCCGGCAACCAGCGCGTTGCGCAACTTAGTCCAGTGCGACTTGTACAGATCTGATTCTAACAGATCGAGCAATCGCGAGAGCAGTCCTCGCGCCGTCGCCACCTTTGCCCGCTGCTCATGCTCGACCAACCAGACAAACGCATCCGGATTTTGTCGATAACTCGTCAATGCTGACTCAAACAGTTGCTCCCAGAGAACCGGTTTGGTACTTGCCAACTGCCTCTCGATCAACGAACGGACTCGACCATCAACGCCTGTCCGAAACAACGCGGCCAGTATTTCTGGCCAATCATCGGGTCGGGCCGCGACCAACGTGTCAATGAACTGCTTTCGTTCAGCGAATGTCTTTAGCCTGCCGAACTCGCTCACTACCTTTTCCGGAGCGATTGCCGCAAGCTCGTCGCTTGTCACCCGCTGCCTGACCAACCTGTTAGCTCGTTCCCGAGCTTCAGCCGCTCCTGCCTGAGGAGTGTCAGTCCACTGATAGGTCCGAACTGGTGTAGTTCGGACAACAACGTGGGGATTTCGGCCTAACTCGCCCCGTGCTCGGTTCCAGAATGAGTCCCAGGCCGATTGCGACACAACCTGCGCCAACCCATCCTGAATCTGCCGCACACTCTGAGCAACCCCGACGTCACGCAAGTACAACGCAACCAGCCGACCGGGGTCATCAGCAGCGAGCTGCACCAGTTTCGATCGATCCTGCAACAGACCAGCGAAATAGCCGTCAACGGCAGGGACGCGCAGACGCCTTGCCGCTGCCCCGATGACCCATGTCAACTCAGCGCCCATATCAAAATCAACCGTAACACGGTCCAGCAGCAGATCGAGTCTCTTCACGCGGCCAGGTCCACGATCCGGATCCAGCACCGGCTTGCCCGGTAAGAACGAAAGATACTGATCGAGCTTAGGCAACGCCGTCTTCAGCGACTGACCGTAACCAATCCCTGCCTTGTGCAGCAACTGCTCGAGATCAGGTATGTCCTTGTGCAACCGCTGCAGGCAGCGCGCAATCTCACTCGCCAGCGGCGCACTATCTGGCATCAGCTCAGCTTGACGCCGCAGTACTCGTAACTGGTCTACACAATTACCCCTCTCACCGAGAGAGGCTGCCAACACCGACAACAAGACCGGGGCTCTGCCTTCCGGCCCATGCCGCCGAGCTGCCTCGACTAGGTCGAGCAACCGTTCCAGTGGTAAACCAGAATCAATCAGCTCGAGCCAGACGCTCTCCATCTGGTCATACTCGCGCCGATTCAGATGTGTATGGAAACTGCGGACGAGCTCGTCCATGCTTGCTATCAGCTTATTACCACTTCCGCCCAAGTCAAGCAACAGCTAACCCAACCTCACTTCAGAATCGAAAACCTTCTCCCCACACTAGTCGCTCAACCCCAATGTCGTATCTCTCACAAACCGCCCCATGCGCTAGCAGCCGAGCGACCATGGCGACAATCCTTCTGTGTACCACATAGTATACAACAATCCCCCAATCTTGCACGACGCAACCAACATAGCATCAGCAAGTTAGACAACCAGCTAATTTTCTGACGCCCACCCCCGGGACTGTCCCCGGAATGGTCAGTGGTACAACCAGTGGGTGAGCCGCTGCTCTCATCCCCGCCAGCGCCTGATGCGGCCCTTCGGTCAGAGTAGCCCAATGACATTCAAATCCTGTTAGAGCAAATGCTTACAGGCAAGTATTAGAATCGACAACGGACGATACTCCAGTTCGCGCCACCAGGTAAGCATCGGCGAAAGTGACTGGACCAATTCTCAAGCCAACCTCGCAACTCGCCGAAACCACAGCCATTGCCCCAACTTCTATCCGGCCTGCCTGGCCGCGCTCGCTGAGGCATCGAACCAGTTGTTCTTTTCTTGCTCGATGACCGCCCTAGCGCAGCTCGCGAAGCAGTATGGCTGCGATACGTTCGGCAGCACGTCCATCGCCAAATGGACTCTTGTGAAGTAATCTCACCTTGTCTGCCTTTCCGGTTGCAAGCAACCGGGTAGCCGCCGCAACTACTGCTTGTGGTCTAGTGCCAACCACCCGCGCGACGCCAGCAGCAACTGCCTCTGGTCGCTCGGTCTTGTCGCGCAGGACGAGCACCGGCTTACCGAGCACAGTTGCCTCCTCTTGGATCCCGCCCGAATCAGTTAGAATCAACCACGAACGTCTGAGCAAGGCGACGAAACTCGGATAGCTCTGCGGCGGCAACAAGAGTATCCGCGGCTGCCTAGCTAGCAACCTTCGCACCGGCTGCTGCACATTGGGATTAGGATGAACCGGATAGACTATCGTTATGTCTTGCCGAGTCCGTGCCAGTTCCAGCAGGGCCTGACAGATTCCATCTAGCCCGGGACCGAAATTCTCGCGCCGGTGCGCAGTCACAAGCACGATTCTCGCATCGGCACGAATGCCCCTTAGTGCTGATGGCAGCCGGCACTGTCTCTGTCGGCTGATGTAACGCAATGCATCAACAACCGTGTTACCAGTGAGCCAAATCCGCCGCCGGTTGACACCCTCAGCTAGCAGGTTGGTCCGAGCCTGGGGCGTTGGCGCAAAATGGAAATCTGCGAGCGCACTGATCAATCGCCGGTTCATTTCCTCCGGGAAAGGAGCGAACTTGTCGAAAGTCCGCAAGCCGGCCTCGACGTGTGCCACCCTCACCTGCCGATAGAATGCAACCAGCGCACAGGCAAAGGCAGTGGTCGTGTCACCCTGCACAACCAACAGGCGCGGCTGTAGATCATCAATAATCCGACCCAAGCCGCTCATCGCTCGAATCGTCACATCGGTTAGCGATTGACGATGTCGCATAATATCAAGGTCATAGTCCGGTCGGATCTGGAAGACATCGAGCACATCATCAAGCATCTCGCGATGCTGGGCAGTTGCCAGCACGCTGACGCGGAAGCGACGCTGTCCACGCAATGTCCTAATCACCGGAGCCAGCTTGATTGCCTCAGGCCGCGTCCCCACCGAAACCAGAACCCTAATCGGCTCAGACATCTCAGTGTATCTCTCCCCAGTTACTACCAATCTGAACTACCACTTGCAATGGCACGGTCAGCGACCAGGCACTTTCCATTTCGGTCCGCGCAACTTCTGCCACCCAGTCTGCCTGTTCTGCCGACACCTCAAAAAGCAACTCATCGTGAACCTGCAGTATCATCCCCGGTCGAACGCCAGCCCCGCCCAGCTTCGCCTCAATTCGCAGCATCGCTAGTTTGACGATATCTGCTGCCGAGCCTTGCACCGCTGTGCTTACGGCTGCTCGTTTAGTCATTTCGGCCACGTTACTATTACGATCAGTAATCCCCGGGACTGGCCGCATCCGGCCCGAAAGAGTGCGAACTACCCCGGTCCGCGCTGCCTCAGCCAGTAGCTTTTCTCGCCATTCAACAACTCCGGCAAATCGAGCAAGATGTGCCGTTAGGAAAGCTCGCGCCTCCTCAATGCTGACGCCTGCCTCAGCAGCCAGCAATCTCTCACCCATACCATATACCAAACCATAGTTGATGACCTTGGCCAGACGCCTCTGTTCCTGGGTCACTGCTCCGGTTGGAATGTTCAATACTGCTGCCGCAGTAGAAATGTGAATGTCCTCATTACGACTAAACGCACCAATCAATGCCTCATCGCTGGACAAATGAGCTAGTACTCGCAGCTCAATCTGGGAATAGTCAGCCGAAATCAGCAGGTTACCTGGATCAGCTACGAATGCCCGACGTAACCTGGCGCCTGCTGGCGTCCGCACCGGGATGTTCTGCAGATTGGGTCTGGCGGCAGCAAGACGCCCTGTGGCAGTGCCGGTTTGTTCGAAAGTTGCATGCACACGGCCGGTCGCCGGGTCAACCGCGTTACACAGCGGTCGCGTATAGGTCCGCGTCAGCTTGACAAGCTCACGGTATCGCAGTAGCAAGCCAACGACCGGGTGCCGATGCCGCAGTCGTTCAAGAACGTCGGCGTCGGTTGAGAAACCGGAACTTGTCTTTCGGCCCTTGGGCAAACCGAGTCGACCGAACAGTACTTCACCAAGTTGTTTAGGCGAGTTTAGATTGAACTCAATGCCTGCCTGCTCGTAGATACTCTGCTGCAGCGCCTTTGCCTCTGTCTCGAGGTCCCCCTCGATCCTAGCCAGCAGCTCAGTATCAACTCTGATGCCACGTTGCTCCATTCTTGCCAACACCGGAATCAGTGGCATCTCAATCTTGTTGCACACATCTTCAAGTCGACTAGCAACAATTCGGTTGCGCAGATCGCACCAGGCCTGCGCCATCAGATGCAGCCGTTCCTCAGTTGCCTGCGGCGACTGGTTGTCAGGACTGAACTGGCGTAATTGGTATTGACCGCGGTTGGGATCAACAAGCCACGCCGCGACCTTCACGTCGAACAACGGCCCCCGCACATCCAAACCGGACTGCCACAGATGTTTCAGTTGAGGCTTCAAGTCGAAACCAACTTTCTGGATATTCTCCTGGTGTAGCCACTCAGCGGTTGTCGCCTCGGCCAGGTCCAAACACTGAATCGCTCCACTACTATCAAGAACCGAGATGCCACCATCCTGGTTGAGCTCCATGACAACAACGTTCGGTTCGAGTAGCCGTTCCTTCACCTCGGTCACTCGCGTTTCCGGCTGCACTTGCAGGTCACGGAGCAATTCACTAAAACCCAACAGTCGGTAGCTGGCTGCCAGCCGTTCACGGTCAGGCGGACGTAGCCGCAGGTCATCAAGACGAACTGCTAGCTCAACCTGGTCATTGACAGTCGCCAGCTTCAGACCAAGTTTCGCAGCGTCCGCATGGGCCCGAACCCGCTGCTCTGTGGCCAGCGCCTGAGCCAGTGAGCCGTACTGCCTTATGATCTCGACCGCTCGCTTGGGGCCGATTCCTGGCACACCAGGAATATTGTCGGACGCATCACCCATCAGGGCCAGCAGGTCTGGCACCTGTGTCGGCGCAACACCAAGACGCTCCTTAACTTCGGCCGCTCCATAAGTTACACCTTTCCAAGGATCATGGACGACGACCCGGTCGTTGACTAACTGCAGAAGGTCCTTATCGCTAGAGACAACTACTACTGAAGGAATGCCGGCCGCAACCGCCTGCCGCGCAGCCGAAGCTAAAACATCGTCAGCCTCAACGCCCGGTTGCTCAAGGTAGGTCAGGCCCCAGGCAGTAACAATCTCCTTGACAAACGGAATCTGCTGCCGCAATTCATCTGGGACTGCTAGTCGGTTTACCTTGTATTCGGCAAATTGACGATGACGAAAAGTCTCCCCCGGAGCATCGAGAACAACCGCCGCATAACGCGGCTGCCAGTCCGCCAGCAACCGCCGCAGTAGTCTTGCAAAACCGAAGACCGCCGAAGTGTTGAGTCCGTCGGCGTTGCGCAATGGACGGTGAATGAACGCATAGAAACTACGATAGAGTACCGAATGCCCGTCAATCAGCAGCAGTCGTTTCACCTGTTTCTGCTGGTTCGCAGGCTGCGAACCAGTCTTGCTGCATCATAGTAGGCTTCGAATGACGAGCCGGCGTCCCGCCACCAACCGCGAAGAATGTCGAACTGCAGCTCACCCCACCGCAGATACGTGCTGTTCACGTCGGTTATCTCAAGTTCATTGCGGGACGACGGCCGCAGCGTTCTGATGATGTCAAACACCCGAGCATCGTACATATAGCAGCCAGTGACAACCAGCCTGCTTCGAGGACGTTTCGGCTTCTCAACGATGCGGACAATTCGACCGTTCCTAATCGTGGCAACACCGAACCGCCACGGCTCTCTTGCACGAGCCAGCAGCACCCGGGCACCACTCGGCTGCTGCTCAAAGCGTCGAATATAGCGATCCAAGGGATACTGGTAGATGTTGTCGCCTAGTATGGCGACGACTCGGTCGCCCTCAACGAACTCTTCAGCCAGAGCCAACGCCGCTGCAATTCCGCCTGCACCTTCCTGGTAGGTGTAATGAATCCGCGATAAGCCGAACTCCCGGCCGTTCTCGAGCAACCGCAAGAAATCACCGGCACTATTGCCGCCGGTGACAATCATGACATCAGTAATACCGGCACCCACCAATTGCATGATTGGGTAGTAAACCATCGGCCGATCATAAACCGGCAGCAGGTGCTTGTTGGTTATCTTCGTCAGCGGATGCAGTCGTAACCCCAAGCCACCGCAGAGCACAACGCCTTTCATTGTCCTGAGTATATGTCCCGACCGGCAAGGGTCAACCCGTCGCGCCCGCTATTGCCGCAGGCACCATCTGGCAATCATGCCTTGACTTCTGGGTGAATCTCGCGTAAATTTCTCATCAAATTGCGGGGTGGAGCAGCCTGGAAGCTCGTGAGGCTCATAACCTCAAGGTCGCTGGTTCGAATCCAGCCCCCGCTACTCGCCACCCAACAGTTCTCGACCTGCCCCAATAGTCCGACGTTAAGTTTTGCCCTGCGCAGGTTGACTTCTGTGCCTCATCACCTAGTATCCTAGAGCTGGTCATGACCACGGAATGACCGATAGAACGGATCTGCACACTGCTGGCAAGAGCAGAGTGTGTTAACATAGACTCAAGGAGCCGATTAGTATGGAAGTGATTGACACCGGTCTAGGTGAATTGTTCAGCGCACCCGATCCTGACGGATTCCGCCACTTCGTCCACCATCAGAAAAACACAAAGATGGTGGACAAGTTAATGTCAGAGCACGAAGCCGTCAGCCGCTTTGTGGCTGACGGTGACTACCTCGCCACTGAACTCTATGGGACGGTGCGAGCACCGATGTCCCTAATGCGCGAAGTGATTCGGCAGGGCAAGAAGAATCTCCGCGTCGCCGGCCAGGGTGTGTTCGACATTGACATCTTGCTAGCAGCCGAAGGTACCGTCGCGTCGCTCGACATCACCTACATTGCCTGGGAGGTCTATGGTATCTCGGCTACGCTACGCCGTGCCGTCGAATCAGGCAAGGTCAAGACCTGCGACTGGTCGAACGGTGGTATCACCTGGCGTTTCAAAGCGGCAGCAATGGGACTACCCTTCATTCCGATCCGCTCAATGCTCGGCACTGACACTCTGCGCCATTCGGCTGCCAAAGTTGTTCAAGATCCGTGGACCGGCAAGCCGGTCTGCCTGGTCCCAGCGCTTTCTCCCGACGTCGGTTTCATCCATGTCCATCAGGCTGACAGATATGGCAATGCGCGCATCGAGGGCATAACTGGTTTCGCCTTTGAGATGGCACGCGCCTGCAAACGCCTCGTCATCTCCACAGAGGAAATAGTCACAACCGAAGAAATCAGAAAGTATCCCGAACAGACGATTATCCCCTACTATCTTGTGGATGCTGTAGTCGAGGCCAAATACGGCTCTCACCCCGGTGAAATGTGCTACCGCTATTGGCGTGACGCCGAGCATCTGCAGAACTACCTAAAGGACTCAGCCGACCCGGTCAAAACAAGAGCCTACCTCGACAAGTGGGTCTACGGTGTCCGTGACCACCAGGAGTACGTCAAACTCGTCGGCATCGATCGTCTGAGACAACTTGAATCGGAAATCGGAGGCAGATAAATGGCACGCTACAACGAGACAGAGTTTCTCATCTGCCTTGCGTCAAGCCTGATGGAAGACGGGACAACCGCCTTTGTTGGCACTGGCATCCCGATGCTCGCCGCGGCGCTGGCAAAGCGTACGCATGCACCTAACCTCGTTCCTATCTTCGAGTTCGGCGGCACCGGCGCGTCGCTGGAGAAACTACCTTTGGCCGTTGCGGACTCTCGAACCTTCCACAAAGCAGTCGCCGCATCCGGCATCGCCGATATCATGGAGACTGCCGCACGCGGCTTTGTCGAATATGGATTTTTAGGCGGTGCTCAAATTGACACGTACGGCAATCTCAACACAACTGTCATTGGTAACTACTGGCCACCAAAGGTGCGACTACCGGGATCAGGCGGAGCCAACGAGGTCGGCTCGTTCTGCTGGAAGACCATCGTGATAATGCGTAAACACGATGTGCGCTCATTTGTGCCCAAGGTGGATTTTGTTACGACTCCAGGCTACCTGACCGGCCCGGGTAGCCGCGAGGCTGCCGGACTACCTCCCGACACCGGCCCGTATCGTGTCGTCACCAATCTCGGATTGATGGACTTTGAGCCGGTGACGAAACGAATGCGCCTAATCGGTGTTCACCCCGGTGTTTCCGTCGAGGATGTTGTCAAGAATACTGGTTTTGAGCTACTGATCGCCGACAAGGTCGTGGTTAACCCAGAACCGAGCGACGAACAGCTCCGGCTGCTCCGCGACGAAGTTGACCGTGACCGTTACTACATCTAGGAGGTCGCGTTGCTGCTCTCGGAAAAGCAAAGGGCCTTTCAGAGTGCCATTCGCGACTTTGCCGCCAAGGTAATCGCCCCTAATGCCAGTAGCTGTGACAGCGAAGGCACTTTTGTCGAAGCCAACGTCAAGGCGCTCGCCCAAGCCGGTTATCTTGGCATACCCTGGCCTCGCGAACTCGGTGGGCTTGGCCTCGACTATGTCTCCTATGCCATCGGCGTCGAGGAAGTATCACGAGTTTGCGCTTCGACCGGCCTGACGATGGCGGCCCACACCTCGCTGGGAACCTACCCAATCTACAAGTTTGGAACCGAGCGACAGAAGGCGAAATACATCCCGCCGCTTGCCCGCGGCGAGTACCTCGGAGCTTTCGGACTGACCGAACCCAATGCTGGTTCCGACGCTGCCGGCATCGAGACGACTGCAACCAAGACCGAACAAGGCTTCGTCGTCAACGGATCCAAGCGCTTCATCACATCGGCTGCCTACGCCGGGACTGTTATTGTTGCCGCATCCCAAGACCGCAAACTCGGCCGCAAGGGCATAACCTGCCTGATTGTCGAAACCAAAACCCCCGGATTCATCGTCGCCTCGCACGAGAAGAAACTAGGTCTGAAGGGTTCGAACACGGTCGAACTCGCTTTCAACGACATGCTTGTGCCGCTGGATGCGGTGCTCGGCCGAGAACTCGATGGCTATCGCATTTTCATGGAAACGCTCGACGGTGGTCGAATCTCGATAGGTGCCTTCTGCGTTGGGATGGCTCAGACTGCCCTTGACACGCTGGTTGACTGGTTCAAACGGCGTGAGCTAACTCAGCTCCAGTCTAAGGCAATCTCCGATGTCGCCACTCAGGTCGAGGCTGCCCGCCAGCTCGTCTATCATGCGGCAGTCATGAAGGACGCGAACATCCGTTGCGACAAAGAATGTGCCTTCGCCAAACTCTTTGCCTCTGAGGTTGCCGTGTGGGCAGCCGGGACAGCTATCGATACCATCGGTCCGCTCGCCATCACCGACCGTCTGCCGGTCGCCCGTGTCTATCGTGATGCCAAACTCGGTGAAATTGGCGAAGGCACATCAGAAGTAATGCGTATGATCATTGCCAAAGAAGTCATCAAGGATGCGTTGGCCCAGACGCAGCCCTAGACCAATGACCATTTACCACCAAAGGAGCGATAGATGGACTTGAGTCTGTCAAATGATCAGTTGATGGTCCGCAACATGGCCCGCGAGTTCGCCCAGAAGGAACTTGAGCCGAAGGCAGCCGAGGTTGATGAAAAAGGTGAGTTCCCCCACGAAGCCATCAAGAAGATGGCCGAACTCGGTCTCCTCTCAATGACCATTCCTGAGCAATACGGCGGTGCTGGTTTCGACTTTCTTTCGCTGGCTATTGCTATCGAGGAGATATCGCGGGGTTGCGGATCGACCGGTGTCATCACGGCTGTTCACAATTCACTGGCGTGCTGGCCAATCGTGAACTGGGGCACCGACGCACAGAAGCAGAAGTATCTGCCGAAGATGGCCACCGGCGAACTGCTCGGCGCGTTTGGATTGACCGAGCCCAATGCCGGTTCTGACCCAGTAGCGATGGAGACAACTGCTGTACTGAAAGGCAACCACTATGTGCTGAACGGCTGCAAACGTTTCATCACTAACGGTGGTGTTGCCGGTGTCTATATTGTTTTTGCCAAGACCGATCCAACAGCCGGCAGCAAGGGCATCACCGCCTTTATCGTTGAGCGCGGGTTCAAGGGTTTCTCCCTCGGCAAACACGAGAACCTGCTTGGGCTCCGCGGCACCGCCAACTGCGAACTCATGTTCGATGACTGCGAGGTGCCAACTGAGAACGTACTGGGCCGAGTTGGCGAGGGCATCAAGGTTGCTTTCGGCACCCTCGATGTCTCCCGCATTGACATCGGTGCCCAGGCAGTCGGTATCGCTCAATCCGCTCTTGACAAGGCCATCGCCTACGCCAAAGAGCGAAAGCAATTTGGCAGACCGATCTGTGAGTTCGAGATGATTCAAGCTAAGCTTGCCGAGATGGCCATGCGCATTACTGCTGCCCGCATGCTCGTGTATTATGCTGCTCACCAGAAGGACTCGGGCAAGCCGAGGTTCAACCAGGAATCAGCTATGGCTAAACTATTCGCTGCTGAGACGGCGGTCTTCGTCACCCGCGAGGCAGTACAAATCTACGGTGGCTACGGATATACTAAGGACTACCCAGTCGAACGATACTATCGTGACGCCAAGTGCATGGAAATCTACGAAGGAACTTCCGAAGTCCAGAAGATCGTCATCGCTCGCACTTTGCTTGGCTAGCCAGTTCCTGAACTAGTCTGCGAGAGGCGCCTACGCGCCTCTCGCAGTCTCTATGGCTCCAAAGAACTCGCTGACCTTGACACTCTGCGCAGGACAAATAGCATCGAAGCGTGGCAGTCCGAATCAAGTTAGCAGGAATCCGTGAGTGGCCCAACATTCTCAACCGTCGCGAACAGGTAGCTGCCGGTTTCATCATCGCCGCCCTGGTTGTAGGGGCCGGTCTTGCCTACCTGCAACGCTGGCGCTTGGTTCGTCTCTCATCAGCCTGTCAAATTGTAGTTGCTCGTGCCGATAAGCCGGCAGTAGCAGTTCCCACTGCCGCGCCACTCAACCTCAACACCGCCACCGTTGCCCAACTTGAGGCCTTACCCGGCATTGGCCCAACACTGGCAAGACGAATCCTCATACTAAGAGACCAGCTTGGTGGCTTCACCGCCATTGCACAACTGCAGCAGGTGAGCGGCATTGGGCCGAAACGCTACGCGGCACTACGTGACTTAGTGACAGTCACTCCCCAACCCGCACCGGCTGAATCCAGTAATGGAGAGCCGTGATGACAACCTCGGCAAATCAACATCACCTTTTTGTCCGCAAGGGCAGCCTCGATACCAATCCTGGCTAGCCATCAAGTTGACTCTCGCTACAGGAACGATATACTCAGCCGTCTACTAGCTGCCCTGATCGGGTGACTTGTAACGTTACTAGCGGTTCACTAGCGCCGGTCAGGGACCAAAGAGATGCGAGGGTGGCGGAACTGGCAGACGCGCTGGACTTAGGATCCAGTCCTTAACCGGGTGGGGGTTCAACTCCCCCTCCTCGCACTGATAGAAAGTCGCTGACCCCAGCAGTAAGCGAATTCGGAGGAATACTTCTTGCAGAAGACAATCACCGCACCCAGCGAATGGCTGCGCGAAATCGAAGTCGAAATCGAACCAGACCAATTGAAAGCGAAGGTCAATAATGTCTTCGACCAGTACAAAGACCGTATCTCTCTGCCCGGATTCCGACCAGGTAAGGTGCCGCGGCACGTACTAGAGAAACGCCTAGGGCCAGAAATGGAATCGTCGGCAGTGGAAGAACTTGTCGAGGCAGCCGTGCACGAACTTGTCTCAGAATCCGAGTTCCACATTGCCGCTCCACCACGAATCACGAGTCTCGAGGTGACTCAGGACAAGGCGATTCGATTCCGCATCTCGCTTGAGGTCATTCCCGATTTCGAACTTCGGCCATACGTTGGCATCGCACTGCGCCGCGAAGAGCCAGCCGGCTTTGATGCTGAGTTCGAAAGACGCCTTCAAACCTTGCGAGAGAAATGCGCCACATTCCACACTGTCCAGCGTGCTGCTCAGGTCGGCGACTTCGTTGTCGTTGACTACCTGACGACAATCGGTGACAGCGTCGTCGGCGAGGAACGCAAGAACGTCATGCTTGAAGTCGGCGACAAGCTTGCTGCCGACGAAGTCAACCGTGCACTCACCGGTGCAAAGGCCGGCGACGAACGTTCGGCTGACGTCAGTTATCCCTCGGACTATTCTGACAAGAACCTTGCCGGCAAGACTGTGACCTACCGTTTTCGGGTGCGGGATGTCAAAGAACGGCATCTACCAGATGTCTCGGAGGAGCTCGCTCACGACCTCGGCTTTGAGAGCCTGGATGCCTTGCGCATCGATATCAATGAAGAGATACTGGCCGATCGCGAGCGGTTGAGTGAAAACGGTCTTAAGAACCAGATATTCGAATACTTGACAAGCGAGCACCAGTTTGAGCCGCCCGAGACGTGGGTGAAGGCAGCGCTCGAGCGGCTCACCCGTCAGTACGACCTCCCCGACGACTCCGAGACCAGACAACGCTTGCTGCCGGTTGCTACCAAGTGGGCAAAGTTCGACTGTGTGGTTGCCAGAATCGCTGACAAAGAAAACATCTCTATCAGCGATGAAGAGATTAACTCGGCGATTCAAGCTCTCGCCGAACAGAGTAAGACCACAGTCGAAGAGATTGCCCGATTGATTGACAACCCGGTCTATCGTAACCAACTCCTGCGTGAGAAAGTCTTGCGGTTCATCCGCGACAGAGCAAGAATTGAATAGAGCTATCGGCCAAGAAGCTACGGAGGTACCAGTGCTGATTCCAATGGTAATAGAACAAACGGGCCGCGGTGAACGCGCCTATGACATCTACTCCCGTCTGCTCAAGGAACGTATCATCTTTCTCGGCTCACCGGTTGACGACACAGTTGCCAATCTAGTTGTTGCCCAACTGCTGTTTCTGGAGGCCGAGGACGCTGAAAAGGACATCAACCTCTACATCAACTCACCCGGAGGCATCGTCTCGTCGGGTCTCGCAATCTACGACACGATGCGCTACATCAAGTGCAAGGTCTCGACAACCTGCATCGGCGAAGCAGCCTCAATCGCCGCCCTGTTGCTGGCAGCCGGTGAGCCCGGCAAGCGTTTTGCGCTTCCCAACGCCCGCATCATGATTCACCAGCCTTCCGCCCACGGTATTGGTGGTCAGGCTACTGACATTGCCATCCACGCCCGCGAGATAGTCAAATTGAAAGATGAGCTGTCGAAAATCCTTGCCCGACATACCGGTCAGCCGCTCGAACGGATTGTCGCCGATTCGGACCGCAACTTCTTCATGTCGGCTCAGGAGGCAAAGGAATACGGACTGATTGACGAAGTCATCGAGAAGCGACGGTGAGAGAAACCCCAAAGCGACCGCGCCCTAGTCGATGCTCCTTCTGCGGACTGGAAGCCGGGCCTGGTCGTCGTCTTGTCCAGGGCCGCACCGGCCGCATCTGCGAACGTTGCGCCCAGACCGCAGTCAGCGTCTTTTGCGAAGGACGACAGACAGCCGCACCTGAACCGCCGCGAAAGATACCGCGGCCGGCCGACATCAAGAGCTTCCTCGATGAATATGTCATCGGGCAAGACCACGCCAAACGAGTAATCGCGGTTGCCGTCTATAATCACTACAAACGGCTTGTTGCCCGTGCCGGCGGCGTCGAAGTTGACAAAAGCAACATCTTGCTCATCGGCCCGACCGGCACAGGCAAGACCCTGATTGCTGAGACACTGGCTAAACTGCTTCAGGTTCCGTTCTCAATTTCCGATGCGACGCCGCTAACCGAAGCCGGTTATGTCGGTGAGGACGTCGAGAACATCCTGCTGCGACTAATCCAAGCAGCAGATGGCGACGTCCGCCGGGCCGAGACCGGTATCGTCTATATTGACGAGATCGACAAGCTGAGCCGTAAGGCCGACTCAGCCTCCATTACCCGCGATGTTTCTGGCGAAGGTGTCCAGCAGGCATTGCTCAAGATTCTCGAGGGCACGATTGCCAATGTACCGCCGCAGGGTGGTCGCAAGCATCCAGAACAGCACTACATCCCGATCAATACCCGGCACATCCTTTTCATCTGCGGTGGGACATTCGACGGTCTCGAACGAATCATCGAACGGCGGGTGCGATCCAGCGCACTCGGTTTCGGCGCCGACCTCGCTGACCGCCGTCGTCGCACTTCCGACGACTTGTTGCCAATGGTCGAGCCGGACGACCTAGTGAAGTATGGTCTGATACCCGAGCTTGTCGGCCGGCTGCCGGTTATCGCCAGCCTCCACAGCTTGTCGCGTGAAGCGCTGGTGGACATCCTGACCAAACCCCGCAACGCACTGATTCGTCAGTTTGCCTACTACTTCGAGCTCGAAGGCGTGAAGCTTACGTTCACGCCTGAGGCGTTGCAGACTGTCGCCGAACTTGCTGCCCAGCGAAGGATTGGCGCCCGGGCCCTGCGCTCAGTGCTGGAAGAAACGATGCTCAACATCATGTTCGAGCTACCATCGCGGCCTGATGTCAGCGAGTGCATCATCACGCCGGCGACGATTAGAGACCGACAGCCGCCTGAGTATATACTCAGACGGCTGCCCTCGCGCCAGGCGCAGTAGTCGCTAGCTCTCCGGTTCGAACTGGTCTTTGGACGCGCCGCAGACCGGACAGACCCAGTCGTCCGGCAGCTTCTCGAACGGCGTCCCGGCCGGAATACCCGAATCTGGGTCGCCGACTGCCGGGTCGTAAACGTAGCCGCAGACCGCACAGACATACTTCTTCATCTCTTTACTCCTTTGTTCCTTATCGCTACTGAACCTGTCTAGTCCATAGGTCGGCGCACCCTTACCGGTCTTACCGCCCTTGATCTGATGATAGTATGCATAAGTCAGTGGCTGCCCTGACTTCACCACCCTGCTGGCCACCACATCGCCGACGAACGTCGTGTGCGAACCACAATCAACGGCGATTCGCACTCGCGCCTCAACAACAGCCAGCGCGTGGTCCATTACCACCGGGCAACCGGTCTCGCCGGTAGTGTAGTTGACCTTGGCGAACTTGTCGTGCTCCCGACCGGTGCGGAACCCAAAATTACCAATGAACGTCAGCGGCGTATCCTGCTCGAGGATGGTAAGAGCAAAAGCTCCACCGTCACGAATCAGGTCATGAGTCAAGCTCTTCTTGTTCAGGCTGACCGACACCTGACAAGGCTCAAGCGCAACCTGGAGAGCAGTGTTAACGATCGCTCCGCTCTGTTTTCCGCCGGCCTGGCCAGTAACAACATAGAGACCGTAGCTGAACATCATCATCGCCTGCAGGTCAACCTTGGCAGGGTCAACCGGACAATGAGCAGCGAGGCCAGCTTGCTCAATCATCGCCCCACCCGCTGCTGCAGCCGCTCGCCAACTTTCCGACCAAGTTCGCGGCACTGGCCGAGCATGGCTGCATCTGGCACGAACCTGGCCCGCAACGCCGGCCCGACCAGCTCGACATCAAACGCCTTCAGGTACTCTTCAATCTGACCGCAGGCTTCGCCGCTCCAGCCATAAGAACCAAACGCTGCGCCGATGAGATTTCGTGGCTTGAGACCACGCGCATAGGTCAGGAAGTCAGCCAGTGACGGGAATAGACCGTTATTGATCGTCGGCGAGCCAACGAGCAACGCCCCGGCACAAAGTACCTCAGTAATCGCATCCGAACGCGTACTGCAGCAGAACGGCACCATGCTAACCGTCGAACCGGTGTCAGCAAGCCCGTCAGCGATTGCCCGAGCCATCAGTGCCGTACTCTGCCACATTGTATCGTAGACGACAACTGCCCGATTCTCCGGTTGCTGCTCAGCCCACTTCCGCCACCACCCCAGTAACACTGCCAGGTCTTTTCGCCAGATCGGGCCGTGGTCCGGCGCAATCACTCGAATATCGAGCTTCGCCTCAGCAATGCGGTCGAGGAGTTTTGTCACCAACGACGAATAAGGCAGCAGGATGTTGGCGTAGTACTTCTTCGCCTCATAATGTAGAAGACCAGGATCGGTCTCGTCGGCGAAGCGATGTGAGTCGGCCAAGTGCATTCCAAACCCATCCTGCGAAAAGACGACCCTATCCTCAGCCAGATAGGAAATCATCGAGTCCGGCCAGTGGAGCATCCTCGTCTCGAAGAACGTGAATTCTAGTCCCGCCAGTCTGAGCGTCTCGCCGTCGCGAACAACAGTTATCGGAGCGGTATCGAGATGTTGCTCATGTAGGTTACGCAAACCCATTGCCGAGGCATACACTTTGTCCGGCCGCACTTCGGCGACCAATGCCGGCAGCGCCCCAGAGTGGTCCATTTCCGAGTGATGCGAGATAACGACCTTCACCTGCTTCGGGTCAACGACCGAGGCAATGCGGGCCATCATCTCGTCCTTGAACTGGGCTTTCACCGTATCAATTAATATCGGATACTCGCCCATCACCAGATAGGCGTTGTAGGTCGTACCGCGCTGAGTCGAGTAACCGTGAAAATCCCGCAGGCCCCAGTCAATCGCTCCGACCCACCAGACGTGGTCAGAAACCCTGACCGCCTCAAAAGACCCAGCCATGCTACTTCCCTATCAGCTAGGCCGCAGTCGGTGACTGGGCATAAAACCCAGCCAGCTCCGGCGGCAGCGCAAACCGACGGGCAGCCAGCTCGTTATCAACCATCAGTAGCCCGCGGCCGTCACCAGCCACCAGCTTCAGCTTCTGCACAATTGCGAGCGTTGACTCCTCTTCCTCAACCTGCTCATCAACAAACCACTGCAAGAGCGTCTGCGATGCAAAGTCATTCTCCTCGCGCGACAGCTTCATCAACAGGTTAATGCGACCGGTGATGAACTGCTCATGCTCGTAGGCTGCCTGAAATGCTCCCAGTGCCGACGACCACTCTGCCGCCGGCTGGCCTAGCGCTTGCAGCTTGACAGTGCCGCCGCGCTCGGTGAGATGCTTTACAAAACGCATCGCGTGAGTCACTTCCTCCTGGGTCTGAGCCCGCATCCAGTTGGCCATACCCGCGAGCCCTTGCGCGTCGAAATAGGCCGCCATCGCCAGATAGAGATAGGCCGACTCCAGCTCATACTTGATCTGGTTGTTGAACTCCTGCTCAATCTTAGCTGGTACCATTTACTGCCCCTTCCACAACCCGTGCAGGTTGCAATACTCGCGGGCAAAAACCTCGTCTGCCTCGACCGAGAAGAACGCTTCTGGCGCTACGCCCGGCGCGAGGAACTGACGATATGCCTTCTCACCCGCAACCAACTCAATCCACTCGATGTAGTGCTTCTCCTCCATCGGGTGAGCTACCGACCCCACATTCACCTTGTAGCCGCCGGCGACTTTCTCAATCACCGGCACATGCTTCTCACGGGCCGCATCCGTGGTATTCTCCACAAGGAGCTTCATCGGCTTGCCGCAGCAGACAAGTTGGCCGGCACCGCCGTGGAGCACCTCAACAACATTACCACAGACCTCACAACGATAGACTTCAAGCCTTTTGGCCAAAGTAACCTCCTAGATTAGACGACTATCCGGACCACTGAAACCGCACTCCGGAATGTAACAGGTCACGTCCACAAACTGACAATTCTGCCCGCACGAAGGACAGACCTCAGGCGGCTGCTGGGCCTGCAGCACATATTGGCAGTTCGAGCACTTCCAATAGGGTGCGCTCGGCTCAACCGCCACGGCTGGAGCCGGCTGCTGCCGCAGTTTTCTGGCACCACTACTCGCCGTTGAACTCTCCTCACCGGCAAGCTGCATCGGTCGGCTACAACAGACCAATCTCCCACCGCCCTGATGAACAACGGCCACAAGCTGGCCGCATGCCGAACAACTGTAAACTTGCTGTCTGGCTGTCAACTAATCATCCTTTCCCGGGCGACTGCACCAGCCCTGCCGCCGCGGCGATTATTGGGCCGTAGTCAGGCTCGCTGCCGACTTCTGGTACAAGCTGAATGTAGCGAATCACCCCGTCTCGGTCAACCACAAACACCGCTCGGGCCAGCAACCTAACCTCTTTCATCAGCACCCCATAGGCCTGGCCGAACTCGGCAGTCCGATGGTCCGAAACCGTAATCACCCGGTCAATACCGGCTGCCCCGCACCAGCGCTTCTGGGCAAAAGGCAGGTCCATTGAGACAGTCAGGACCACTACATCCGGCCCAAGCTTCGCCGCCTCGGAATTGAACCGACGCGTCTCAACATCGCAGACCGGCGTATCAAGCGACGGCACCGCAGAGATGATGACTACCTTACCCCGGTACTGAGACAACTTTACTGGCTTTAAATCATTGCCGACCGCCGTAAAATCCGGAGCCGGCATGCCAACTCTTAGCTCTTCACCGACAAGCGTAACTGGCCTGCCACCCATCGTCACTAATCCCTGCCGTTCTGTCACGCTGCGCTCCTTTCTCCTAGCCAGAAACTAGCGCCGGGCCGCTAACGACCGCGATCACAGCCAGCGCGCCCAGCCTTCGATCTGAACTCCCTGATTCACGACTCGACCAACTTCTTACCAGTTCTCGCCCAGTAGCTCGAAATAAGCCTGGGGATGAGCACAGGCCGGACACTGCACCGGAGCCTCTTCGCCCTCGTGGATGTAGCCGCAGTTGAGACAGCGCCAGCGCTTCTTCTCTTCGCGCTTGAACACCCGGCCACCAACAATATTCGCCGCCAGGTCGTTGTAGCGCTTCTCGTGCTGCTTCTCAGCCACAGCTATCGCTCGGAAGATTGCCGCAATCTCCGGAAAGCCCTCCTGCTCCGCAACCTTAGCGAAACTCGGATACATATCGGTCCACTCGTAGTTCTCACCAGCGGCTGCAGAACGAAGGTTCTCAAGAGTCGTGCCAATTTTGCCGGCAGGAAAAGTGGCCTGAATCTCGACCTCGCCACCTTCGAGAAGCTTGAACAGCCGCTTGGCATGCTCCTTCTCCTGATTCGCTGTCTCCTCAAAGATGAGCGCCATCTGGATGTAGCCTTCCTTGCGAGCCTGACTAGCAAAATAGGTATAGCGATTGCGTGCCTGGGACTCACCGGCAAAAGCAGTGAGGATGTTTTTCTCAGTCTTGGTACCTTTGATATTCACCGTGCCTCCTGGCTTGGTTATGTGCTAGCAATCGGCGGGCAGTTCACGCCACTACCCGGCTATACTTAGACCGGCCAGGCTCCTGACCGGATTCAACCTGCCCGCTGGAGCCGCTCTACCGCATCACGCAGTTCCAGCACCAGCTCCAGCGCGTCAACATTCAAGTCAAAATCCTCAATCAGCCGGCGAATCCGCCGCAGCCGGGCGAGCTGACTCTCATCTAGCTCAACAGTCTGCTCATCTACCAACTGGACAGCAACCAACTGCCGCTCAATTACCTGATACAGCAGGCCCTTGTCCAGACCGACCAGCTCCACCAATGTCGCCAGCTCGTATCTCGGCATCACCCTGCCTCCGGCCGCAAACTCGCCAGCTCACGCAGCAGCGCTCGCTCCCGCTCGGTCAGTCTTTCCGGCAGCCGCACCTCAACCGTCACCAAAAGGTCACCACGCTGGTCCGGCTGGTCCTGCCGCGGCATACCCTGGCCGCGCAGCCGTAGCTCAGTGCCGTTCTGCGTCTCTGGTGGAATCCGCAGCCTCGCTCGGCCTTCGAGCAGCGGCACCATCACCTCTCCACCCAGCAAAGCAGTGTACAGCGGCACACTAATCCTCGTTCGCAAATCATTACCCTGCCGCTCAAATCGTGGGTCAGGTTCAACCCGAATAATCAGCCACAAGTCACCAGCCGGTCCCCTTCGGCCCGGCATACCCTGACCCTTCACCCGCAACCGGGTGCCTGTCTCGACACCAGGCGGAATCTTCACCTCAACAGTCGGCCCGCCCTCGCGCCGCAACCGGCGGGTTGTTCCCTTGAACGCCTCATAAAGAGAGATGCTCAGCTCCTGCTCTATATCCTGGCCGCGTTGCTGTCGCACCGAACCAACTCCACCCGGCTGACCGCCGAAGACAAAAGTGAAGAAGTCCGAAAACGGCGACTCCCCACCAAACAGGTCATGCAGGTCCTCAGTCGTATAACGCGTGTAGGTCGGGCCGGCTCCGGCCTGATACCGGCTCCAGTCAAACCCCTCCCGGCCACCTGCTTGCTGGAACCGCTGCCAGTCAGCACCGAGCGCATCATACTTCTGGCGCTTCTCCTTATCAGAGAGCACCTCATAGGCCTCGTTTATCTCCTTAAACTTCGCCTCGGCCTCTTTCTTGTTCGGATGGATATCAGGATGGTACTGCCGGGCCAAACGACGATAAGCCGACTTGATAGTCTTCTCATCGGCATCCTTCGGAACACCCAAAATCTGATAGTAGTCTTTATATTCCACTGACTTAGATTAGACGCACCAACGTGCCCAGTCAATTCAGCAACCGGTTACCTGCCCCAGCCTGACACGCCGCCTGCCTGACATGGTATGGCCCGATGGCTCGCAGCACAAGGCAGACTCACCGGTTGGCAATACTCGTTGCTCAGTCTGCTACTGCTGATGCTCACAGCCTTGACTTAATATGAGCAACCCACATCCGCACCGACACAATTTGCCGCAGGGTAAGCACAACGCTGCAGGGACGACAAGCTTCCAGGTTCAGCGCATTATTAGCCGCCATCTCAGCTCCCGTCAGTCTCATCGCTCTCGCCGTAATTCTGGCCGGCCTCTTGTTCTGACGGAACCGCTCCACAATGCGCAAGGAGATTACCAAGGAAGCACAGAAAGCAGTATCGCCAGCTCCGGCCAGGCTCGCTCTAACCTGACAGCCGAACCCTGCCGCCCTCATTCCCTCCGGATTCTCGACCAACGATAGGCTTTCGCATTGCAGTCGCAGACGACGGTCTGACTCGCATCACAAGTAACCTCACCACTACTGCCACTTCTCAAATCGGGTCTCCCCTGACACCTTCCTCCACCACTACCTCTCATACTAACTTCCATTCTCGTATGTCAGCTCAAACCACTACTTCATAAGCAGTTAGAATTACAGCTTACCGCAAGTCTGCCTCCGCCATCCAACCTCAGGCTTCATCCGAGACTGACTGGGGGGAGTCACCCCCCCGATTCACCTCGGCCCCATGCATAACAAGCACCTGCTCGACCGGATAATACCGCGCCCCAGCAATCGTCCACTAGCCACCGCCAATCAACCGTACTGTCTTCACTTAGCTCTCCCGCATCCGTTCAACCATTCCGAGCCCCCCCCTACCCACCGTCTTCACAAGACCGCCATCTTCTGTCATCTCGACCGACGGCGTTCTCGCCGGGGTGGAGAGAACTTCGCCCCAATCCGTTTCCCCTCCCACCCGTTCGTCCTCGTGAAAGACCGCAGCCAACGCCTGGCAGCACTGTCCGTGCCTCAGCCGCACTGTTCTCTGCACTCTCTTCCCGTCTCGCGGCGTCTAACCACTAACAAGTTGACCTAGCTTGACTATAGCATTGGTATATCTAGCCTTTCGTACTAACCGATGCGAAGCGACTGACCAGAAACGGAGGAACGAATGCCGCTACAGTATTCCGCGCCGGAAGTGATGGAGATGGCCATCCAGACTGAGAAAGGCGGTAAGCTCTTCTATGAAACCGTGGCCGCCCAGCAGCAGGATCCGAACTTGAAGAGTTTGTTTGGGTTTCTCGCCGGTGAGGAGGCGAATCACATTCGCACCTTTGAGGAGATTGCCCGCTCAATTCGGGTCACGCCGGCTGAGGAACCGTACAACTGGGAAGAGGTCGTCCCCTATCTACGGGCCGTGACTGAGTCGCGCTATTTTCTCGGTTCCGGGACCGCGCTTTCGTTAGCCAAGGAGTCAGCAACCCCGCTCGACGCACTGAAGAATGCGCTGGCCTTTGAGAAGGAAACGCTTGTCTTCTACGTCCAGGTTCGCGACATGGTTAGTGAACACAACCGCCCGGCCGTGGACAAGCTCATCAACGAAGAAAAAGCCCACATCCGCAAGCTCGCCGGCATTATGGAGGCCATCCGCCAGTGACCGACCCAGTTGCCCTCAAGGCCTTGATTACTGCTCAAGAGGCCGAGAAGGAGAGCCTGCGCGACTATCTCCACTATGCCTGGCAGACGCGCGACCCGAGTGGCCGGCAGATGTTCATTCGGCTGGCGATTGATGAGTTTGAGCACCTGCGTCTATTAGAGAAACAGCAGAACGCGCTAAACGGCGCTGGCAAGTGGCAGCCGGTCCAAGTTGAGCCGACGATAATTGAACAGCTTGTGCCGCGCCTCGGTGCCACTGACCAGCGTATTCGTGGCACCAGTGGTCAGAACGATTTGGCTGCCCTGCGCACTGCGCTCGACCTCGAACAGCGCGCTGCCCGTTTCTACGCAGAACAGGCCGCGTCGAACCTACCAGAACCAGCCCGGGCGATGTATAGCCGACTCGCAGAGATGGAGAATGCCCATGCTGCCCTGATTCAGGCCGAACTTGACAGTATCCAACAGGACGGGTTCTGGTTCGGCCTGGCTGAGTTCACGCTCGAGGCCGAACGCACCTAGCCAGACTGCCGGCCTAACTGCCATAACCATAAGCACTGCGGCCCGAACTCGGGCCGCAGGCTGATAGTTCGGCTGCTTGGAACTACGCCTTCTCGACTCGCTCCTTACACTCAATGCCCAGCTTCGCCAACTCAGCCAGGACCGGCTCATAGACCTCAGGCACAACCGGTATCTGCACACCGGTCAGCCGAAGCTGACCCTGCAGAATCATCCGCACGGCAATCGCTGCCGGCAAGGAGACTGTTCGCGCCATTGCTGAATCGCCATTGGGGATGCCGAAATCAATCATCGTCGAGTAGATTCGCTGGGCCGGCTGGTTCGGATATTCAGCGACAAACTCGTGATGCAGGACAATCATATCCCGCTCGCCAGGCTTGTACGCCATCCGGTCGAGCATCAGCTTGGCAAGGATGTCGAGATTCGATCCTTGGGCAATCCCAATCGGCTTGTGCTCGAACAACCCGAGCCAGGCCAATCGGTCAAGAACCGGGTCACTAACATTCAACCCCAGTCGCTTGGCAGTATCCTGCCGCAGGTCTCCGCTGCCCGGTACATACCCACGCAGCCACTCAGCCGGCGTCAGGTTGGCAATACCGGTGCGAACGGTGTCATCCCGAAGCAAGCCTAGGTCGGCAATTGCCTTGAGCGTTGCGCACCAGCCCGGATTGCGCAATGTACCCCGAAACATCGTCTTCACACCCTGCAGCCCATAGAGTTCGATATAGGGAAGCGAGTTGCGATTCGGATAGGCCTCGAACTCATAGCCCTCAGCCACTCGCAGGGTCCAGCGATGGCCGAACAGCTCTGCACCGGGTACGAATACCTCCTTGCCATCCTTGAGGTAGCGGGCATCGTTGCGCCCGGCCATGACCACACCTTTCGGGCTCCAGGAGAACTTGTAGCCAAGCGGATTGTCGTTTGCCTCTGGTGCCGGCAATCCGCCGCAGTAGGACATAAAACTCGTAACCTTACCGCCCTGCCGCTGAACCGCGTGGATTATTTTCATCGCCGACATGTGGTCAATGCCTGGGTCTAGCCCGATCTCATTCAGAAAGAGGACACCAGCCGTCTTAGCCTCGGCATCGAGCGCCCGCATCGCATCACTAACATAAGACGTCGTCACCAGCGGCTTGCGGTGTTTGAGACAGAGTTTGGCGACAGTGACATGGTAGGTGTAAGGCAGCAGGCTGACCGCAATGTCGGTCGCGGCAACAAGCCCTTCCAGCGCCGCGCTGTCGTCAACATTCAGCGCGATTGCTCGACCCCGGGGATGCGTGCCGACCAGCTCTTCGGCCTTGCTCACGGTACGACTGGCAACCGACACCTCGAAATCCTCGACCGCCAGCAGGTATCGCACCATTGGCCGCGACACCAATCCGGCGCCCAGGACAAGAATCCGTTTCATCTAGTGGCTCCTCTCAAGATAACGACTGATATACTCATACTCCGGCGTCAGCTTTCCCCGATGCAGAATCAGCGCCCGCCGGATTGAATCGGGTAGCTCCAGCTCTGCCAGCGGACGGTTGAAGTCAGCACGGGCCAACGCCGGCACAAACGGCAAAAGCGCAGCACCGAACTCACGCGAGGCATCAAATGGCAACTCACAAGGCAGATTGTCAACAGCCATCACTAGGATACCATCGCCGTCCACCCCATCACTGGCGGCGTGCCGGTGAGGATCATAGACAAAGAACGGCTCACCGGGATTGGTGGCCTTGATCGTCGCCTCAACCGAACCATTGATGTCACAAGAGATGTCACCGATGGCCATGAGCTTGGGCCGCTGGTCCGCATAAGCCTGCTGTAGCCAACGGCGCGTTACGAGCCGTGGATAGCGAGCATCCCAGTAGATGCAGTTGACCAGCACCGATAGATAGGGAAGGTGACGCTCGAACTGACTTCGATAGAGCTCGGGCCGTTCAAAATACTCGCGCAGCTCAAAGCGGTGACCGAGCTCAACAGGTTCGACCATGTGCTCCTCACGGAACATCACCCGATAGACAGCCCGGGGGCTGCCGTCCATGGCCAGCGTCGGCAAGTCAACCGGACTGACCTCGGTCGCGCCCAGAGCATCGAGCATCTCCCACACGCCCTTAGCAACATGACCGTAACCGGTTACCCCGATAATGAACGGTGACAACTCAGCCGGCAGTCCCTCCTCAACAATGTCGCGACCAACCTCAGCCAGTGCCGCCTTGGCCAGCGCCACTCGACCATATTCATGTGCCAACCGAGCCCGCAACAGTGGCGTCTGGTAACCGAACCTGGCCAGCCGCTGGCCGACCCCGGCCAAGGTATCAACCAGCCCGGCAATCCCGGCAAAGCGACCAAAAAAGACGAGGCGGCGACCGGCATCGTCGGTTATCTTCTCATAGTCAACCAGTGAGCAGCCCAGTTCCATCATGCGCCGCAGCATCGGCATGTTGTGCGGCTGCCCTTTGACGACATGGGCAAAGAACACATAGGTATGCCCCGGATGGAACTGCTCCGACGGAATCTCCTTGACGCCAAACACGAGCGGGCAGACGGAAAGGTCATCACTGACCTCGGCGCCAACCTCACGAAACTCATCGTCACTGAAGACCCTAATTGTTGACGGCTGAACGCGGAACTGAAGACCGTGGTCGCCAATGAGCTGACCAACCTGCTCTGGTATCAGCGGCGAACGCCGCTCCCAGATGTTCTTATCTTCACGACGGATGCCAATCATGCTGCTCAGTCTGGTCAACTTGCTGAACGATGATGATACGGTCGGCAGAACCGAAGTCAAACCCTACTGGCAAGCACCTCGCTCATCCCGTAAAGACCGGGTCTGGCGCTACTGACAAAACGCACCGCCGCAATCACCCCACTGGCAAAGGCAATCCGGCTCTCAGCTTTGTGGCTCAGCTCAACTCGCTCACCCTGTCCGCCAAAGATGACTGTGTGCTCACCGACAACCGACCCAGTACGGACCGCACTCACGCCAATCTGACTGACCGACTTTGGCCCAACACTCCCTTGCCGGCCAGACACGACCTCAGTTCTGCCGGTTGCAGTCCGAAGGATACTGACTAGCTGTCGGGCTGTGCCGGACGGAGCATCCTGCTTAAGACGGTGGTGCGTCTCAACCAGCTCGATATCATACTCATCGCCAAGCAATCGCGCTGCCTCGGCAACGAGCTTGCCCAGAACCGCGACGCCAAGCGAGAAGTTCGGCGCCCAGACCACTGCGACCTTGTTCGCAGCCTGACTGAGCACCGCAGTCTGCTCATCGGTCAGACCAGTGACGCCACTGACAAACGGTCGGCGATGGCTTGCGCAAAGCTCGGCACTAGCAGCAGTAACAGCCGGAACTGAGAAATCAACTACGACATCCGTCTCTTGGATGGCGTCGGCAAGTCGACCGTGGACAATGCCGGTTCCGCACTGCTGACCAATGCTCGAGCTAGCCGGCGACTCGATCCCAGCGACCAGTCGCATATCGGTCTGCTGGGCCAGCTGCCGCGCGACCTCCTGCCCCATTCGACCGGCACACCCAACAATCGTAACCCTGACCATCTAGCGCTTCAGCTCGAACCCATAGTCAAGCAGGGCCTTACGTACCACGCGACGGCTAGCCGGTGACGGCTCCACGAGCGGCAGGCGCGGCTTACCAGCAGCCCGGCCCAAAAGCCCCATTGCATACTTGACCGGCACCGGATTCGGTTCAACAAACATCGCCTTGATCAAAGGAAACAGCTTACGGTGCAGCCGCTCGGCACCAGCCGTGTCTTTGCTACGGAACCGTTCAACCATGGCAGTCACATCTTTGGGCACAATGTTGGAAACAACCGAAATGACCCCGACCGCGCCCACCGCCAGCATCGGCAGTGTAAGCGAGTCATCGCCAGAGAAGACCGTCATCCTCTCCCCGCAACGCAGTCTGATTTCTGACACCTGGTCCAGACTACCTGATGCTTCCTTCACCGCCACGATATTCGGACAGTCACGGCTTAGGCGCTCGATTGTTGCCGGAGCAACATTGATAACACTACGGGGCGGAATGTTGTAGATGACGATCGGCAGACTGACTGACTCGGCTACGGTTCGAAAGTGCCGGTAAATGCCATCGGGTGTTGGCTTGTTGTAGTACGGTGCGACCACCAGCAACAGGTCAGCACCCAACTTCTCAGCCCGCTGGGCCTGGGCCACGGACTTCGCAGTATTGTTTGTGCCCGCGCCAACCATCACCGGAATCCGGCCCCGCGCCGTGCTGACAACCGTGCTCACGACCTCATCGTACTCGGCCTCAGTCAGGCTCGGCGACTCCCCGGTCGAGCCGCATGCCAACACACAGTCAACGCCCGCTTGCATCTGAAACCTGACATTGGCAGCAAGACCTTCAAGGTCAGGCTTGTTAGCGGCAAACGGCGTCACCAACGCCGTCACGCAGCGAATTTGCTTCAGTTCAACCACAACTACCTCCGGTTGGTTATCGAATACTAGCTGGCAGTTGGCGCAGCAGCAGTCACCTGCTGCTCAATCCCCAGCACCCGATTGACTTCCTCGCCAGTCAGGGTCTCCCGTTCAAGCAGTGCTTTGGCCAGGGCCTCGAGCCGATCCCTGTTCTCGGTCACGATTCGACGAGCCCGCTCTGCCTGCTCATCAACAAATCGGCGAATCTCAGCATCCAACAAGCGCGCCGTCTCCTCCGAGAACGTCCGCCGCATACCCAGCTCCCGGCCGAGAAAGATCTCATCGTGCGGCGAGCCAAACGTCAGCGGTCCAACCTTGTCGCTCATCCCCCACTCGCAGACCATCTTACGAGCGAGCTCACTGGCGGTCTCAATATCGTTATGCGCACCAGTCGAGAGATCACCAAACACCAATTGCTCGGCTGCCCGTCCGCCAAGCATGATTGCCAGTTGGTCAAGGCAGTAGGAACGCGAGTAGATACGTTTGTCATCCAGTGGCAACCGCTGGGTCAAACCCAGAGCCTGGCCGCGCGGGATGATTGTCACCTTGTGTACTGGGTCGGTTCCAGGAATCATCCTTGAGACCAGGGCATGACCAGCCTCGTGAATGGCAATCCAGTGCTTCTCTTTGTCACTAATCAGCAGACTGCGACGCTCAACCCCCATCAATACCTTGTCCTTGGCGTCCTCAAAGTCCTGCATTGTCACTGCCTGCCTGGCCCGCCGGGCTGCCAACAGAGCAGCTTCGTTCACCATGTTGGCGAGGTCGGCACCAGAGAAACCAGGCGTGCCGAGTGCCAGCACCTTCAGGTCCACATCCGGCGCTACCGCAATCTTCCGAACGTGGACCTTCAGAATCTCCTCCCGGCCACGGACATCAGGTCGGTCAACAACAATCTGCCGGTCAAATCGGCCTGGCCGCAGCAGGGCTCGGTCAAGAATGTCCGGCCGGTTGGTCGCGGCCATGATAATGACACCATCCTGGGTTTCAAAGCCATCCATCTCTACCAGCAACTGGTTCAGTGTCTGCTCGCGCTCGTCATGGCCACCACCCAAGCCAGCCCCGCGCTGCCGGCCAACCGCGTCAATCTCATCAATGAAGACAATACAGGGCGCATTGCGCTTGCTCTGCTCAAACAGGTCGCGCACCCGCGCCGCACCAACACCGACAAACATCTCGACAAAGTCCGAGCCCGAGATTGAGAGGAACGGAACACCCGCCTCACCAGCCACTGCCTTGGCCAATAGCGTCTTGCCGGTACCGGTCGGCCCAACGAGCAAAACTCCCTTGGGTATCCGTCCGCCCAGTTTCTGGAACTTGTGCGGAGCCATCAGAAAGGCGATAATCTCTTTGAGTTCCTCTTTAGCCTCATCAACACCGGCAACATCCGCAAACGTTACCTTCGGTCGGTCTGAGGTCATCGGCCTGGCCCGGGACTTGCCAAAGGTAAAGGCGCGGTCCTGACCAGAAGAGACTCGCCGCATGAACAATACCCAAAACCCGATGATCAGCACCCAGGGCAGAATACTGATAAGAATGGTCGGCCATTGCGAGGGCGGCCGGGCCTGCACCTTGACCCCGGCTTCGAGCAGACGAGTCACAAGCTGCGGGTCCTCCGGCGTGTAGGTCTTGAACTCGGTGTAGCGCACCGGCCCCTTGGCAGTCTGAACCTCAGACTCCTGCTTCAGTTTGCCCGCCATGTCACGTTCAACGATTACGACCTCGGCAACATTGCCTGCCCCCAGTTCGCGAACAAAGTCGGTATAGTTGATAGTGACACGGCCACTACGCCGGCCGGCAAAGAAGTTCCAAGCAGCCCAAGCTGCCGCAAAGACCAGGAGCCAGACGAGCAGCGGTGTCAGAACTCGACTTCGTGATGACTTGTCGGCCATTGAAGGGAATCTCCTAGTTTGCTAATGAGCCTCAGCCTGCCTTGCGCCAGCTTCACAGTTCGGCCGCGCGTAAGCGTCAGTCGGCCGCTGCGACCAAGAGCGACGAACTCAAGCAGCCGATCAACCGCTGATGCGTCCAGTTCGGGAATCAGTCGCTTGACGATCCTTCGTTGCAGTGCTGGATTATAGGAGCAGAGTCCAGCAGTGTCAATCTCCAGGCCGGCGCGGTCGTTGCGGACAAGCCGTGGCAGCGCTGCTATTGCCAGTTCATCGAGCACCCGGTTCTCATCCCAGAGCAAACGGGCCGTGCGCCGCGCATTGGCAACCGCCTGCGGGTTGAGCTCGCGCAGAATCGGCACCACCGCTTGCCTGATACGGTTGCGCCGATAGACCGCTTCCTGATTCGATTCATCGTTGACCCAACCGAGCCCGCGACTACGCAAATGGGCTTCAATTGCCGGCCGCTCAACATCAAGCAGTGGCCGGATGAACTTTCCCCGGCACACCGGAATGCCGGCCAGACCAGCCGGCCCGGTTCCCCGCACCAGATTCAGTAACATCGTTTCGAGATTGTCGTCAGCAGTGTGACCAAGCGCGATGCGATTACAGCCAAGCCGATTCGCCGTCTCCTCCAGCCGGGCATAACGCAATCTGCGGCCGGCATCCTCAATACCGAGACGTTGCGAACGAGCATACGACCTGACATCAACTGACTCGACTACCAGCTCAACACCAAGCTGGCGACAAATCTCACCGACGAACCGTTCATCTCGCTGGGCCGATTCCCGTAAACCGTGGTTGAGATGAAAAGCAGCCAGCCGCAGTCGGAACCGTCGTTTGACCACCTGTAACATGTCAAGAAGACAGACCGAATCAGCCCCACCTGAGAGCGCAACCAGCACAGCATCCCCGGTCGCCAGCAGGTCATATTCGCGCACCGTTGCCAGAAAGCTTGCCAGGATAGACTTGCGCCGCGCTGTCATCCTACCAGTGCCTGACTGACCAGTTTCAAGACATCAACTGCCTGTTCGATTTCGGCCGGAGTCACGACCAGCGGTGGCCTGATGCCAACAGCATCATCACCAACAGCGCAGAGCAAGAGACCGTGCTTACGGCAGTCGCTAATCAGCCGTTCAGCCAGTCCCCTGCCCGAGTCAAGAACCACGGTCCAAACAAGCCCAGTTCCAAACACCGGCCACGGTAACTGGGCCGACTCCAGCGCCCTCTCAAGCACAGTCGCTGCGGCTACGCCCTGCTCAACAAGACCAGCACGCAGCGACCGAAGTGTGGCCAGCGCCAACGAGCAGCCCAATGGATTGGTCACATCCCGATGCCGCCAATGCAGGGTCGAACTCCCGCTCACGCAGGCACCAAATGGCAGCCCGCCAGTCCAACCTGAACCCAGCACATAAAGGTCAGCCCGTGCTGACGCCGACTCAATCGCCAGCATCATTCCGGTCAGACCAGGCCCAATCCGGGTCTCATCGTCAATCACCAACGCGCCAGCCTTGGCACAAACAGCAACTGCCGCTGCCAGCCGAGGGTCAAGGGGATGCACGACCAGTGCCGCAACATCAGCTCCGACGACTACATCCGAACCACGCTGGTCTGTTAGGTAGCTAACCCGCGAGCGACCGGTTCGTTCCTGCGCCAGCGCGACCGCTGCCGCCAGCGCTTCCCGTCCCGAATCACACACCAGCACCCGCCGATTGGTACCACCTGGCACCACTGTTGCCAACTCTGCCATCAGCTCGACTGTGTCCGGCCAGAGACCACTATTCACTGCTGGCCGGTGTCCGACCTCGGCCAGCACCCGAGCAAGCACCGGATGGCTGTGCCCCAGCGGCGCCTGACCACCAGATGCGAAATCAAGATACTCCCTGCCGTCAGTAGTCCTCACCCGGCAGCCAACCGCATTCTCGACGAAAAGACCGTCAAAAGTGCCTGGCCCATTCGGACTATGGCGACGATACACGGCCTGAAGCTGCTTCATCTGCCCAATCTTAGACCCGCACCACGCCGAGTCAACGCCCATCCGGCTCGTCGGTTTGACTTTGTGCCCTCAGTCTCTAACATCTGCCGATGTTGATTCTGCTGTTGGCACTGGTCAGCCAAGGACCAGTGACCAGCACTCTGCCAACCGACAGCGCTGGCACTGACATCGTTTACTACGGCGGCAAGCAGGTCACCTTTCTGGCCAAGCAGGAGAAGGTCATCCTCCTTGACTCCGCCTGGGTGCGCTATCGGGGAATGACGGTCTATGCGGACTCGATTCACTACGACATCAAGCTGCACCGGCTGACCGCCCGTGGTGATGTCCTGTTCAGCTCGAGCACCGGCGGCAGGACCGAGAACATCACCGGTATCGAGCTGGGCTACGACATTGACACCCGCAAAGGAATGATGCGCACCGCTCGCACCGCTGTCGAGAACGGCTTCTTCTTTGCTGGCGAGGTCTGGCTCGTGCGTGAACGCGTGCTCAATGCCCGCGGTGGCTCCTACACCACCTGCGAGTACGAGCATCCCCACTATGCCTTCTACGGCCCCAAGGTTCGGCTGCTGATGGACGACGTCGCCATCGCTCGACCAGTCCTCTTCAAGCTCTTTGGCGTGCCAATACTGGCCGCGCCATTCTGGCTTGTACCGATTGCCTCCCAGCGCAAGTCCGGGCTCTTGCCCTTCAAAGTCGGCAGTTCCTCAACCGAGGGCTTCTTTGCCAAAAACATCGCCTACTACTGGGTAATCAACGACTACTCCGACCTAACACTATTCGCCGACGTTATGACGAAGAAAGGCGTCCAGTTCCGCACTGAAGGCATCTACATTGTCCGGCCCTACGCCACCGGTTCGGTCGTAGCCGGGTTCATCAACGAGTGGGATACAAAGAAGCGCCGCTACAGCGTCAACGCCCAGCACCAGTCCCAGCGTTTCCTATTCGGCTCGGAGTTTGCCGGTCAGCTTGACCTCGTCTCTGACGCCAGCTACGTCTCCGATTACAGCGAAGAGAAGCTCGACTGGCTCAAGCCCAACTCCTACTCTTCGGGCCGACTCTCGCGTCGGCTCGGACGAATCGGTTCACTTTCGATTTCGGCTGCCCGCGACGTTGACTTCCTGCGCGGCTTTCGCTACTACGAGCTACCGTCAGCCCGCCTCTCATTCAGTGCCGTACCCTTGGGCGGCGGCTGGAACGCCGGCCCAAGCATCTCAGCCGCCAACCGGGTCGAGACCTACTCCAGCGACTCGCTTGGCCGCGACACGAGCGAAATCACCCGCCGTTCTGCTGGTGCCGGTCTTAGCATCAGTAGCCCCCAATACCAGCTAGGCAGGGTCACATCACTAGCCGTAGCCGATAACATCGGTCTTGGCTTCACCCAGACCAGCCGCAACCCTGGCGTGCGCGACAGCGCCCTCAGCCTCTCGCACAACCTTTCCCTGAGCACCCAACAGACCTTCCTCAACACCGGCATACTCACCCAGTCAGTCAGCCTGAACCAGAACGACAACCTGACCGATACCTTGGCAACGACTGCTGGCTACAGTGCTGCACTCTCTGCCCAGGTCCGGCTCTTTCGCGTCTTCGCTGCCCACGGCCTAGGGCTTCATGGCCTGCTCCACACTGTCACGCCTAGCGCCAGCATCAGCTATTCACCGCGAGTCCTGCCTGGCGGCATCTTTGGCCGACCCCAGTTTGGCTGGATTGACAGCGCCCAGACCAGCATCACCGCTGCCCTGCGCAACACCTTTCAAGCCAAGACCGACACTGCCGGCACCAAACTTGACCTTGGCTACCTTGACTTTACCAGCGGCTATGATGTAATCGGCCGCCGCCCCAACCCGGTGCGGATTGGGCTTGGATTTCGGCCCCTACAACGGGCAGACCTTCAGCTTGCAGTTGATGCCAATGCCGGATTCGTTCTCGACTCACTCAAACCAACTCAAGACTACAACATCATAACATCATTCAACTGGAACCGTCTGACCACCGACTCGGCCCGCCGCGAACGCGGCCTTGCCCTCGGCCTGAACCACACGCTGGCACCAGCAGCCAACATGCTCACCGCCTCTGCCAGCCTGGCCGGATTCGGCTGGAAGCTCTCTATTGGGTCGCTTGGCTACAACTTTACTACCCGGCAGTTTGCCAACTACGACATCTCGCTCTGGCGCGACCTCCACTGCTGGGAGGCTATCTTTACCTACCGCAAGCTTGGCGCTCGCTGGGACTACGACTTTCTGGTCCGGATCAAGAAACTGCCCGACATCCGCTTCGGTCGCTCCACCTTCGGCAGTCTGCTGCCCAGCCCCTGATGCTCTGGCTTGCTTCGACTTCACCCCGCCGGCGCTGGCTACTCCAAGAGCTCGGGCTGCGCTTCCGCGTCACGAAACCCAATGCCGACGAGGATGATATCCTCTACAGCCACCGCCGGCTCAGCTTTCAGCGTCGGGCAATCGCCTGCGCCGAGGCCAAGGCCCTCTCAGTTACCGACCGCATCAGACGCGGCTGGGTAATCGGCGTTGACACCATTGTCGTTCTCGACAAGACCATCCTCGGTAAACCCGGTAACCGGGCCGAGGCCCGTGCAATACTGCGGGCGCTGTCCGGCCGCACCCACCAAGTAATCTCCGGCATCGCAGTCCTCACCCTACCCGGCAAGACCATTCGCAGCGCTGCCGAAACCACTCTCGTCAGTTTCCGTCCGCTCAGCCTCACCGAAATCGAACGCTACATCCGTACGCCCGAGCCTTACGATAAGGCCGGTGCCTATGCAATTCAGGAAAAGGCCGCAATCTTTGTCAGCCGCGTATCCGGCTGCTATTTGAACGTCATCGGCCTGCCGGTTCCGCTGCTGCTCCGATTGTTAGAAGAAAGCGGCTGGCCAGCTAGGGCGTCACACTAAAAACCCAAAGCCAGTAGTTGTAGTCAGCCGCCCGTAGAGTGTTGTCAATGACAATACGATACTGGTCAGTCACCGGTACCCGCACTGAAAAAGAGTCAGCCCGATAGGCGATGCGCCGCAGAAGCGCCACTGCCGGTTCACCGGCAGCCCAGCGCTGAAAGCTTCCCTCATCAAACACGATCAAATAGACCTCGCCAATCGTATCGGCAACCGTCGTACTATAGCCAGCAATACGGTGACCGGCCCGGACAGTATCTGACCAGTCAAGATACTCACCACCCCGCACCGCACCATCCCACCAGACAATCGTCTCAGTATCCGGCATCACTACGACCTCGAAGCTGTCAGTCACAGTACTATCACCATCATCACTAACCGTTACCGCCAGCCAAGCCGTATCAGCCGAATCCGGCGCATACCAGCGGGCAGTTCGGCTCCAACTGAACCGAAGCGTCCCGACCGTTGCTCGCCAGTGATAATCTAGTTGTTTCCCCTCGGGGTCACTCGCGTTGCAGAAATAATCAGCACTGTCTCCGGCATGTAGCCGCCTGGCTCCGTCAATCCAGTTGATGACCGGCGGACGGTTCGGCAGCGTCGGCGGCTCGCAACCGACTAGCGCCAAGATACCAAGAAACAGTAATCGCCGGGTCACAGCTACTACTTCTAACCTCTCCATCGCCGAAGTCAATGACCGCCAGCACTCATTGACTAATCCGCTAGCATCCCTAGAATCGCACCTGTCCGGCCTGAGTCTGGCGGCTATGTCCCAGAGGGACGCACGCCACTTGACCTTGGTTCAGATTAGTACGCCGAAGTGGCGGAACTGGCAAACGCAGAGGACTCAAAATCCTCCGTCCAGCGATGGACTTGTGGGTTCGACTCCCTCCTTCGGCATCAAAGTGGGCGGCCTTGTGCCGCCTACTGCTTTCTACGGGAATCAAGTCTGCTCTGCGCTCCCCACTCTCCGAACCGCAGTTCTCGGCTCTACTTGCGGCCCAGTCGAAACGCCGTCACCGGCCGAAAACGGAATCGCCAGTCCGGCCGCGTGTACACAACCTCACTTGCCCGGAACCTACCACCGCGCACGCGACCGGCCATTCGCCTAAACAGACGCTCGGTGGTCGCTGCATCTGGCGAACCATCAGTGACACTCATATGCGGCACAAAACCCTCAGTATAGGGCAGGTCGGTATTGAACAGACCGGTGCGATGCAAGTCCTCACGCAAGGCCAGAATCGCTGCTGCCGGCTGAATCTCAAACCAGATACAGGGATAGGGCAAAAAGTTCCGCAGCGGCCCATAGCGCAGCACTAGCGGCTCGTGCCGCATCACCACCTCTCGAACCAGTTCCAGCTCAGCCGCGCCCGGCTCTATTCGAAAAGGCTGCGTAACCGTAACATGGGGTGGAATCGTCCAAGCTGACATTGGATCATGCCGGCGCCGCAACCGGTTCACCCGCGCGCGCACATCTGCCGGCGGCAAAATCACCAGCGCACCCGGCAGGTAGGAAATCACCCAGCCTGCTGGCTTGCCTGCTGGCTTAGCTCTCAATTCCGAAATACCGGGAAAACTGCCATCACCGGCCGATGGTCAGAAACATCCGCTTCATAACTCGGCAGCTCATCATCCAGCCGCAACGTCTGGGTGTAACCAGTGCCATACTCATCCAGCGCATCGCTAGTGACAAGTATGTGATCAATCAGGCTGCCGCCAATATACGAGGCGTTCTCACTCGCACCCGCCAGCGGCAGCGTCAAGAACCGATAGCGCAAAGAGTCCTGCAAAAACGGCAAAAAGACATTATCCGCCGACGGCGCATCAAGCCGGTCGTTCCAATCACCAGCCACCACCACATCACGGTCTCCCCCGGCTGCCACCACCGAATCAAGATAGCTCTTCAACAGCAGACACGACTGCCGCCGCCGCTCGCGGTCACTGGCGCTCGACCCCGCCTTCAGATGCAGCACAATCAACCGGAAGTCGAACACCCTTCCCCGATGGCTGGCCGTCACCATCATCTCCAACGGCGGCCGCGGGAACGCGCTTGAACTCCAGAACAACTGCCGCACCCCGGCAACACTCACCACCCCAGTGCGATAGACGACACCAGTCTTCTGATACGAACTGCCGTAATCATCACGCGAAAACAACCCGTCATAGCCATCAAGCCCGACCAGCAACTGCTTGAACACAATCGTATCGGCAATCTCCTGCACGGCATAGATGTCCAGCCCCAGCGCCGGAATCAAGGCCAGCAGAGTCCGCAACGTGTTCGCGCTCTTGGGCATGTTCTCGATATTCCACGTCGCAATCTCCATCGTCGTATCGGTTCCCCTGGGCCGGACAATCGTCGCAAACTGCGACACAAACGAACGGACTGCTGCCAGCGAGCGTGCACCCGAATCATCCACTGCCTGGACATAAAAATCATGCTCGCCATACGCCAGCCCGCTTAGCACAACAAACGCCGACTCAGTCCAGATATTCGGCTGGGGATTGTCCAGACCGTAGTAGTAACCGGCAAGATTGCCATCCGGGTCATGACCAAGCCACTCAAACCGCACCGTATCAGTCCGCACCACATCACACGGCCCGGCAACAATCGTCACTGTCGGCGCTCGGTTACGCGGCACCACTGGGTCGGCATCACACCCGACCCCAAACAGCAACAGCGCCGCCACCGCGGCGCTCGCCACCGTTCGCCAGTTCACCATCAACCTAGCCTACCCAAACCTGCCGCCCCTGTCTAGCCGGCCCAATTGGCAAGTCCGCTTCACCAGTATTGACAACCCCAAGCCACTGCGGATAATGCCACCATCCGGACTGGTCTAAAGGAGGACTATCGTGCTACAGCGACAAGCCGGCAACCGACTCATGACAACAGGAGTGGACGATGCCAATCATTGACCTGTGCTTTCGACTTCAGGGCAAGAAAATTCCTGCTGACCACGGCTATGCACTCTACGCAGCGATATCACGATTCTTGCCCGTTGTCCATACTGCCGGCAGTGCAACAGTAGCAACCCCACTGCGGCTTCTCGGGATTCACCCTATCAATGGCCAGCTCATTGGCGACCGCTGGCTGGCAATCACCCCCCGCAGCCGTCTCACGTTCCGCATTGACACAAGCCTGATTCGCGAGGTGTTGCCACTAGCCGGCAAGGAGCTCGACCTCGACGGTAGCAAGCTTCGCGTTGGCGTCCCCACAAGCCGTGCACTACGACCTGCTGCAACCCTCCGCAGTCGCCTTGTCACCTTCAAGCACCACTTGGAACCCGACAGCTTCCTCGTCAGGGCGCAAGAAGAACTCACCAAGCACAATATCAAAGCCACGCCCGGTCTCATCAAACGTAGTGGCACAAAATCACTCGAAGGCCACAAAGAGGACACCGTTGGTCGCTCGCCATTCGTCCGCCGCACACTCCGCATCCATGACAAAGAGGTAGTCGGCTACGCCATGATGGTGCAGGGTCTCACCGCCGACGAATCGCTTCGGCTACAGGAATACGGTCTCGGCGGCCGCCGCCGCCTCGGCTGCGGCATCTTCGTGCCAGTGCGCTGATGACGTTCGTGCGCCTTCTCGCAAAAGGCAGCAGAACACCAGAGGCACCGCGTGAACCCGAGACCCTGCCCGGCCACCTGAGCGCTGTCATCATGGCCGCTGAAGCTATTCTGCAGGCTTCCGGATCAGCCATCCTGTCTGCAACCGGTTTGAGCGGCTGTGTCTCCGAATCCGAGCTGCGCCTGACACTCCTTAGGGCAGCGGCGCTCCACGACCTGGGTAAGGCGAACACCCACTTTCAGGAAGCAGTCCGCCTTGGCAGCCCCCAGGGTCTGCGCCACGACTGGCTGTCTGCGTGGCTGGTGACAGCCAATGCTGACCTCGACCGTTGGTTGTTTGGCGGACTTCCACGCCGCTTCCGTGACGCTGTGCTCTCGGCGGTCGCCGGACATCATCTGAAGCTAAGAGACGGTTCGGACCTCGAATGGCGGCCGAGCAGCAATCCCAAACCGTTGACCGTTCTCGCGACCCATCCCGATTTCATGGCTTGTCTTGAACTGGTTCGCCGCAGACTCAATCTTGTCGAGCCACCTCATCTGACATTAATCACGTTAGGAAGCACCGAAGACCGGCCGCTGGCCGCACTCAAGGACTGGCTGCTGAAATTGCCTGACGACCAGCAAGAGCTGTGCCACTTCGTGGCAGTGGTCAAGGCTTTGCTCATCAGTGCCGACGCCATCGGCTCAGCCCTGCCCAAACAAGACACTGACATCGCCGCATGGACTAAGAAGGTCTTGAACCGCGTCTGCAGCGCCAATGACCTGAACGCCATTGCTCACACCCGCCTGGGCTCCAACCAACCTCGTGCCTTCCAGAACCAGATTGCCGAGGCGGCAGGGCGGGTGACGTTTGCCCGCGCCGGCTGCGGAACCGGCAAGACCGTCGCTGCCTATATGTGGGCCGCCCGTCACGCTGCTGGACGCAAGCTGTTCTTCTGCTATCCTACGACCGGCACCGCAACGGAAGGATTCCGCGACTACATTGCCAGGACAGATTCCAGTCCTGAGTCACTCCTTCTTCACAGCCGCAGCGAAGTTGACCTCGAAGACCTGCTGGAGGACAGTTCTGGCGATGCCCTGGAGCAGGCAACCCGCTTCGAGTCTTTGGCCGGTATGGACGCCGCGCTCGTCGTCTGCACTGCCGACCAGGTACTCGGCTTGATACAGAACTACCGCCGCCCGTTGTTTACATTCCCGGCGTTTGCCACCGCTGGGTTCGTCTTCGACGAGATTCACCAGTATGACGACAGACTTTTCGGGGCACTGCTACGTTTCATTCGCGCATTCCCGGGCCTGCCAATGCTTCTGATGACCGCATCACTGCCCCGGGCCCGATTTGCAGTACTGCAAGAGGCAGTGGCAGCGACCAAAGCCAATCTTGACTCTGTCGCTGGCCCGAAGGAACTGGAAGCGCTGCCAAGATACGACATCGCCTCGCCGGTTGCTGAACCACCTTGGGATGACATCAAATACACGCTCGAACGCGGCGGCAAAGTGCTGTGGGTTTCCAACACCGTGCCGCGTGCGGTCAGTTTCTGGCAGGCAGCACAGGCCTACAATCCCTTGCCGTACCACAGCCGCTTTCGCTACTGCGACCGAGTCAATAAGCACCGGGCTGTCATTGACCAATTCAGAGCGGACAGCGGTGTACTGGTGATAACTACCCAGGTCTGCGAAGTCTCGCTCGACATCTCAGCCGACCTGCTCATTTCCGACCTCGCTCCTATTCCCGCCCTAATCCAGCGTCTAGGCCGGCTCAATCGTCGTGCCCAGGCCGGAAGCCCACCATGCCGCGCGATATTCCTTGAACCGGAGAGCGAACTGCCCTACGGCAGTGATGAGTTCGCCCGCGATGACGTCAGACGCTGGCTCAAAGCTCTCGGCGGCAGACCGGTGTCACAGCTCGACCTCGCCGCAGAGTTTGAGAAATTCGATTCGACCCTTCCGCCCGATGCGCTGAAATCGGCATGGCTGGACTCGGGCCCATTATCGTTCCAGGCACCATTGCGTGAAAGTGACCAGTCAATACAAGTACTACTACCATCAGACGCGTCCGACTGCAAAGACAGCAACGGCAGACCGCTGATGTCCGAAGTTGTCCGCCGGTCATTACCAATGCCACTGAACCGCCAAGTATCAACTAGAATCGGCTATTGGGAACGAATCGGCTCGGCATTTGTAGTGCCCGAAGGCTACATTGACTATTCAGATGAAACAGGAGGAGTATGGGCAAACCAAAATCACGAATAGTGCCGGAGCAAGTCACCCTCTCCCTCTCAGACCCTGGGATGACCGCTATGCACAAAGTCGGCCTTGCCGGACTCTGGATGACGCTCAAAGCTCTCGAAAAGGATGCGGCAGTGATACGCAGCCTCCCCACCGGGTCAGGCTGGAGACTTGATGACCGCTCCGTAACACTCGTCTATGGCAAACAACCCAAGCCTTTCTGCGATTGGCTGATAAGGGCATCTTTTCGACTAGACAGTGAAGGGCTCTTCTGGTTCGCTGCCTTGGGTTCGCCGTCCGATTCAAGCAACTACCAGCACGCCATAGTCCTGCAAGATGCGCTGCTCGGGACATTCCTGCAGCATGGGCTGACGCGCAAGGCCGACCCAGTGAAAAAGCCGACTGGCTCAAGAGCGTACACCATTGACGACATTACTCACTTTGTGCAATTCCGCCGAGTCAAACATTACGCTCATCAGAACGAAGACATCACACCCGGCGAGCACACCAGATTGGCAGGCTGGACGCTGCCCGGCGGAGCCGAACGCCACTCAGCTCTCGGAGCGACTTCACTCACAGCACCTGCCGAACACGCGCTACTACTGCGGTTCGCCGTTGTTGGCGCCATCTACTTCAAAATCAAAACAGTCGGCGAAGGTGCGCGGCCCAGCTATTCGCTGGTCTTGCCTGAAGTGACAAGTCTAGCTGATTACGCGCGCATCCGTAGTCGTTTTCTCACCTACGGCGTCCGCGAATCACTGGCCGCCGGGACTGCAGACGCTGGCCTCCGGGTCCTTGCCGAACTGGAATCAGCCGGGCTGCTACCGGACTTGAAATCCGCATCATGTCGCGTGATTTCCTTCGGTACGCTGCCATGGTCTGAGCAGCAGAAGTCCCGCGTCCATCTGATGGAAGTACGTCCAACCTCGGCGTCGGCCCTCAAGGCCTATGCAGTCAGCCGCGCAGTACTTTTCCCGAGGCTAGTCCGACCGAAGAACAGCGACCCGTTCTGGGACGTTCCATTGGTTCCTGACCTTGTTGCGAGAAACGCTATCGCCGGTCAAGACTGGTATGTCGGTTTTGCCGACCTTGTCGCCGACAAAGACCGCCGCCGACATGTCTTTGAATATGAAAAGGGAGGTCTGGTAGCTATGGTATCGAATCCGCAAGTCTTGCCCACAGGCCCTGAGCTGATCTTCGTTCAGGCCTGTCACGAAGCCCTGCGCCGGCATATGGGCCAGAAACATGGTCGTCCAGGTGGCGCTGACTGGGCGACTGAGTTTGAAAGAATCAGAGTCAGCATCGCCCGCTGTAAGAACGCGGCCGCCTTGCGCGAAACAATCACCAGCTTCTGGTCGCGTGGCGGAGCATTGCACAAAGGCGAGAACACTCTGCTCGTTGCCGGTGATGACTGGTGGCAGCAGGTCCTGCCCTTGTTCAGCGACCAGAATTGGCGGAAGGCCAAGGACCTTGCCCTGCTGGCGCTGGCATCCTACCCAGGTTCTAAAGAGAAAGGAGAAGCATCATGAGTAAGCATCTGTTTGGTCTGGTAGTCACCCATTACGGCACCGCCGCCAACAATCGCGGCGAGACCGAAGGCAACATCACAACGCTGCAGAAAATACTCTGGCACGGAGAAGTTCACACCACTGTGTCGGCTGAAGCTATCCGCTACGCCATCCGCTGGTACTGGCAGCGAGCCGGCCATACCCTGCACCGGTCCTGGGATGACAAGGCCGACTCCCACAAGTGGAATGGACCTGAGTTCGACGGCTGGGAGGGGTTCCTCGATGACGACGTCCTCGGCTTCATGTCGGCAAAGGCCGGCGAAAAGGAGGGTAACGAGGAAGAAGCGAGCAAGAACAAGAAAAATCGCGCCAGAGGCACTTGCGACAAGCGCCGTTCCCGACTCGAAGTTACGCGCGCCATATCGCTTACGCCATTTGCCGGCGATATCACGTTCAACGCCGCCAGCGTCGGTGCAACACCGTCCGCCAGCAGTACTGGCAAAGACCCAGTCCCCTACGGCACCGAAGTCCACGCCACGCGCTATCAGTACGGTTTTGCACTCACTCCCGAAGAGCTAGCCGACAAGAGTCGCGCTTTGGCTGTGCTTGACGCAATTGCCAACCTCAACGAAGTTGCCGGAAACCATGCCCGGTTTCTCTTCGATTTCTCGCCCGAGGCAATCGTCCTGCGCTGGACCGACGATTTTGCGCCACGGCTACTCTACGGCTTTGAACTTGACAAAGAAGGCAACCTTGCCATCCCGCTGATTCTCGCTCGCGTCCAGGCCGGTGACATCAAGGCTGACGAGCTCATAATCGGCGGGCCAGTCTGCAACGGACTAACTCTTGAAGGAGCCTCGCTTGAGCCCGGCGTCAAGGCCGCGGTCGAGAAGATGAAAAATCGTCTCAAGGATGACCTGAAGCTCGAATAGGAATCGCCATGGAAGCCCTCAGGCTCTTTGTCTCAGTCCCGGTCGCGTGCTTTCGCGTTGCTCAAGCCCGTGAATACTGGGAAACCTATCCACTGCCACCGCCAGCAACTCTCTACGGTATGCTACTATCGCTCGTCGGCGAAGAGAATCGGCTCGTTCACGCTGGCGCAGAACTGGCAGTCGCACTTCTCAGTGACCCAGCCCGCTCCGTTGTCTTGCGCACGCTCTGGCGACTGAAGAGCAAAAAATCGGCACCCGGCGTCGGGCCCAACAAGCGACCGGACTTCCAGGAATTGCTAAGCGATATACGCCTCTCAGTTTGGCTGAGGGCCGGCACGGAAACGCGTAGCCCCACGCTGGTCGAACGTGTCGCTGCCACCATTAGCAGTCCATCGAGCGTGAGACGTTTCGGTGGCCTATCCCTTGGTGAAAGCACCCATCTCGTTGACGAGGTAAGACCATGGCGTGACAGCGACCCGGCCATTGGTCGCCTACTGGAAAAACACAATGATGGCGAACTATCTTTGCCAGTATGGCCCGACCATGTCGGTTCGATTGGCACACGCTGGGCACAGTACCGGCTGGCCGAGTGCACCCTGCCCTGCGACCGGTTGCCCGAACAGGCCTGGACCCGCATCGTCCCGCCGGATGCTTGACAGCCACTCTCCACTGATTCGGGTCTTCGCGCTGCGGGCCCTCGACTACTGCGAACGGCTTTTCTATCTCGAAGAGGTCGAAGATATCCAGCTTGCAGACGCCGCAGTTCTGGCCGGCCGCACGCTCCATGTTGAACTAGAGCAAGGCGAGGAGCAGCGAACGTTCGAGCTGGCAAGCGAGCAGCTCGGACTTACCGGCAAAGTTGACTGTATCCGCCATCGTGACGGCCATTGGATTCCATATGAACACAAACGTGGTCGGGCACGCCGAGCTGCCGACGGCGCGGCTGAAGCCTGGCCAGCGGACGTTCTCCAAATCGCTGCCTACTGCATGTTGCTCGAAGAGTACCTGAAACAACCTGTACCCGAAGGCCGCATCCGCTACCACGCCGACAACGAGACCGTTCGTGTGCCCATCAACGACCAGGTCCGCCGAAAGGTCAGACTGGCCGTCCTCCGTGCCGTTGAGCTACGCGAGTCCACTGAACGGCCACCGATAACGACTAACGAGAAGCTCTGTATCAAGTGTTCGCTGGCCCCGGTCTGCCTACCCGAGGAAGAACGCATCGTGCGCAATTCGGAATGGGAAGCTCTGCTGCTTTTCCCTCAGTACCCGGACGGCCGGGTCATCCACGTCACAACACCTGGCAGTACTGTCGGCCGCACCGGCGAACGGCTCAAAATCACGGTTGAGGGTGCCAACGAACAAAAGTTCCCAATCGAAGACGTCCAAACTCTGGTCATTCACGGCAACTCGCAGGTAACAACCCAAGCCCTGCACCTCTGCGCATCCCACGGCATAACTGTTCATTGGCTGACCGGTTCGGGCCAGTATGTCGGCTGCATGTCCACAGACCCTGGCAAGGTACAGCGTCGTGTCCGCCAGTTTCAGGCACTATCCGACCCAGGTGTCTGCCTGCGACTTGCACGCAAACTGGCAATGGCCCGTGCCGAAAGCCAACTCAAGTACCTCCTCAGGGC
The DNA here is from genome assembly GCA_965649295.1 of Caldifarciminota bacterium. Taxonomy (GTDB): domain Bacteria; phylum Hydrothermota; class Tepidihabitantia; order Tepidihabitantales; family Tepidihabitantaceae; genus CBFGKH01. The sequence continues at coordinate 2,176 of CBFGKH010000005.1, read as the reverse complement.
GACTCGCGGCACCGAGCGCAGCCAGCAAATCACCAAGTCACTCGCTCAGATGCGGGCAGCGCTCAAAGGGATGGCTCATGCTGAAGGCATTGATGCAGTTCGCGGGTTTGAAGGCGCTGCAGCACGCGCCTGGTACGCTGCCCTGCCTTCCCTGCTCGCAGACTCATTGCCTGACGAAATGAGACCATCCGGTCGCAGCCGCCGACCACCTCAGGATCGCTTCAACGCTCTGCTCTCTTTCGGCTACGCCTTGCTTTATCGCTCAGTGATGCAAGCTTTGATTGCCGTTCAACTCGAACCGGCACTCGGTTTCTACCACACGCCGCGCTCAGCCGCCCATCCGCTCGTTCTTGACCTGATGGAACTGTTTCGCCTGCCGATTTGGGAAATCCCTTTGATTGGTTCGGTCAACCGCAAACAATGGGACCCCAGCCAAGACTTCTCAGTCACCCGTGAACGCGTCTGGCTTAGCGATACCGGCCGCAAGAAAGCAATCGGCATCTACGAGCGGCGTCTGCACGAAACTTGGAAACACCCCGTCACCCGATACTCGCTCTCCTACGCGCGAACCATTGAGCTCGAAGCCCGGCTACTGGAAAAAGAATGGTCCGGTAGCCCTGGCCTCTTTGCCCAGTCACGACTCCGATGAACCGAAACAGAACAAAGACGCGACTCGACACCAAAGACTGGTATCTGGTTGCCTACGACGTGCGGGACGAGGTTCGACTGCGCAAAGTAGCAAAGGTACTCGAAGGTTTCGGCACGCGACTTCAGTATAGCGTTTTCCGCTGCCGACTCAGCGACCGGGCAAGAGAACAGATGCGTTGGAAGCTCTCGCAAGTAATGAAGCCAGAAGACGGTCTGCTCATCGCTTGCCTGTGCAATGCCTGCATTCAGCGCCTTCGCCAGTCAGACACGCACGGCAACTGGCCCGAAGACCCGCCAGGCTGGGTGACGATATGACGCAATCAAGCACCGTTAGTTGTGACGCCACTCATCTGGCGGCTGCAGCAGTATCTGCTGCAAACACAGTAGGTTGGCAAGCCACTTGCCGAGCCTCGGTGCTTGACGCACCAGACCAACACCGTAGCGGTGTTATCACAAACACTTGCAAAGATGACAGTAATAGGAAAGTAATGACCCTGTTCGCCGATGAACCGAACCCGATCCGATGCCTGAAACGGCACGCCGTAACATACGCACTAAGAACCACCTACAGGGCGAGCGGTGATGAACCCTCTGATGCCGAAAGGCGTTGAGCACGTATGAACTCTTCTACCCAGCTTGCCAAGAAGATAACGTGATGAACCCTCTGATGCCGAAAGGCGTTGAGCACGTGATTATCTACAACCGATGGAAGACCCAGATGACAGTGATGAACCCTCTGATGCCGAAAGGCGTTGAGCACATATCTAAAAAGAACATGACCTTTTTGGACGAATTGAGTGATGAACCCTCTGATGCCGAAAGGCGTTGAGCACTTTACGGCATCTATGGATGCAATTCTGGATGCGCATGTGATGAACCCTCTGATGCCGAAAGGCGTTGAGCACAAGAAAAATTTGAGTCTGACACCAACCACTACAAATGTGATGAACCCTCTGATGCCGAAAGGCGTTGAGCACACAATCCGCGGGAAAGAGCTCTCCAGCTGATCGAGAGTGATGAACCCTCTGATGCCGAAAGGCGTTGAGCACTCTGTCGTGGCGGTGGAATCAGTGCTGCCAATCCAGGTGATGAACCCTCTGATGCCGAAAGGCGTTGAGCACGCTCGGCCAGGTTCGGCGATTACTGAGGCCGAGTATGTGATGAACCCTCTGATGCCGAAAGGCGTTGAGCACGAATACGGCATCAAGCGGCACTACGTCTATCTAGTCGTGATGAACCCTCTGATGCCGAAAGGCGTTGAGCACTAGACCGGCCACTTTCGCCGCGGGACCCAGAGACTGAGTGATGAACCCTCTGATGCCGAAAGGCGTTGAGCACTAGGGGTGGGTCTGGGCGAAGTCGCGGACAAATGCACCCGTGATGAACCCTCTGATGCCGAAAGGCGTTGAGCACGAATCCGAAACGCCTACCCAGACTCGCGACAGCGGGTGATGAACCCTCTGATGCCGAAAGGCGTTGAGCACTAGGGGTGGGTCTGGGCGAAGTCGCGGACAAATGCACCCGTGAT